>NZ_WWEP01000002.1 GCF_009848495.1 Flavobacterium sp. MK4S-17 | reverse complement strand
GTGATGCCCATGGTTACATCGGTAGCGGTAAATTTATACCATACATCCTGCGAGGCAGTGTTGTCGCACGATATCGTACCGCCATCCATAAGGCTGCCGCTGAAGGTGCCCTGTGCATAGTTACAGCTTGTGCCGGGGGCAATTTCCTGTGCATTGGCGCAAAGGTCGTTATCCGGTGCCGCAATTGCAGATGATGGAGCAGCTTGTATAACACCGCTCACCATTAAAATGATCAAACAAATCAGAGAGGAAAAATTCTTCATATAAACTAATTAAATACTTTATTCATAACTGCAAACATAAGTTATAAAATCAATCAAAAAATATACTCATGTTGCAGGCTCATGCACTATTGTTGCATAATTATTAAACATGTTGGTTTTTAATAAATTGTGAGGGGCTTTCGCCAAAATGTTCTGTAAAGGACTTGGTGAAATAGGACTGGCTGCTGAAACCACATTTAAAAGCTATTTCCGAAATGTTACCATCGCCTGCCTGTAAAAAAACCTTCGCTTTTTCAAGGCGTATCATACGTATAAAGTTGGAAGCAGAAAAACCTGTAAGGCTTACCAGTTTACGATGCAAATGACTTCGGCTTACTGCCATATCAGAGGCCAGTTCATTCACAGAATACTCATGGCTGCCAATGTTGGTAACAATGTGGCCAATAATTTTATTAACATAACTGTTATCACTTTTAATACGTTCCTCAAATGTTTTTGAAGACTTTATGGCTGCCTGATACCTGTCTTTATTTCTGGTAATTGTGGTAAAAATATTATTTAGCGTAAGCTTAAGCTCATCCGGTGAAAAGGGCTTAGCTATATAGGCATCAGCGCCCTGCTCCAGCCCTTCAAGGCGGCTTTTAAGCGAGGCTTTGGCAGAAAATAAAATAACAGGTATATGATTTAAAAGTTCATCATAGCGTATTTCCTTCAGCAATTGTATTCCGTCCTTTTCGGGCATCATAATATCAGAAAGTACTATATCAGGTAATTCCTCCCGAATCCGGCCAATCGCTTCCTGCCCGTTTTTAACATGGATAATATTGAAGTTGTCGCGCAGTATAGATATTGTAAAAGCGGCTGTATCGGCATCGTCCTCAGCCAGTAATAATAAAGGCATGCTTTCTTTCTGCATAGCCGGGCTATGCAGTTGTGCCTCCTGAATGGGAATAGTTATGGTAAACAATGTGCCCGAAGGGCTGCTTTGCAAATGTATGGCGCCATTGGCAAGGTTTACTAACTCCTTGACCAACGATAAACCTATGCCGGTACCGTTTGTACCTGAAGATTGCCTGCCCCTGAAAAAACGATGAAATACTTTCTTTTGTTCATTTTTAGGTATCCCCGGCCCATTATCTCCTACCTCAATAACCAATGTATTACCTTCTATTTTGGATTTTATATGTATTTCCGAACCTTCAGGGCAGTATTTAATAGCATTCCCAATTAAGTTAGAGAGAATTTTATCCAAAACATTTGAAGGAAATGAATGATGACCTTCGGAAAAGTTCTGATTAATAATGCGTATGCCTTCTGACTGTGCCTCGGCTGAGAACCCTTTAACAATATCATCTATAAAATCTGCCGGATTGCCTGTAGTATAATCCAGTTGATAATTGCCTTTACCAAGTTTAGAAGCATCCAGCAATTCATTAACAAGCCTTGTCAGTTTTTTTGCATTTCGTTCTATTAATAGTAACTGTTCTTCATTTTTTGCATCAGGCTCCTGTTTCATTAATTGTACAGGCCCATCAATTAATGTTAGCGGTGTTTTTATTTCGTGGAATATATTTTCAAACAGTTTTAGCTTTTCCTGCTCAAATTGTTGTGTAATTTTTTTCCGTTGGAAAATAAGGTAGAAAACAAAACCTGTTATAATTACTATTAATAATGCTGCAAAAATTATCTGGTTGCGTTGCGCTTTTCCCTTTTCAATCTCCTGTTTATTTAACTGTATCTCCTTCTCTTTCTTTTCTGTCTGGTACTTTACCTCAAGTTCTTCAGCATCCTTTTGTTTTTGAATTAAAGATAAACGCTGGCGGGTTTCATTTTCAAGTTTTTTATATTTATAGGCATTCTTAAAATCACCAACAGATTCATAGGCCAAACTTATACGGTTGTATAAAGCAGGCTTATACTGGTCTTCAGGCCTTTGGTCATTAACCTCAATTGCCTTCAGCATAAAATTTATTGCCAGTCCATAATTTTTCTTTTCCAGATAATAATCCCCAATATTTTGGTAGGTGGTCATCTGGTTTACAATATCTTTATATTTAACTGCCTGGTCAAGCCCCTTTTGATAGTAATACAGGCATGAATCGGGTTTTACTGCCTGGTATGCTGCCCCTATAGAATTATAAACTGTTGCGAGGTATTGCCGCTGTCTATTTTTAATAAGGATTTTCTCTGCCTCTTTAAGTGTTTTTATAGCTTCAGTATAGGACTGGTTTGCAATCTGTAAACTGGCAAGGTTTACAGAAATAAATGCGTAATACTGGTAATCCTTAGCTTCTTTTTTGGCTTGTGCGGCAAGTTTGAGATATTTTTCTGCTTTCTTTAAGTCATTTTGGTAAAAATAACAGACACCTATACCATTGTATATTGTACCTGCAAGAGATTTCTCATCATGCCTTTCAGCCAGTTGCAACCCTCTTAAATAATAGGTAATGGCTTCCTTAACCATGCTTTGTTTTTGGTAAGCCTCCCCAATTTTAGCAAAAGACCTGATTATAATAACATGGCTATTTATTTCTTTACCTGTTTTAGCTGCCTTTTGAGAATAAAAAATTGCTGAATCGGGGTTTTGGCCCAGGAAATACGTTGCCATTTCCAAATGTAATTCTGCCGTTCGCAACCCGTCGGCGCTTTTAATCAATTGGCGGAGTGAATCTGTAGTATTTTGGCAATAGGACTGTGCAGAAATCAGTAGTATAATGACGAAAAGGGGAATATTGCAGATTTTTCTATATCTGCTTCCTATACCCGTACTTAACACAACAGTACTATTTTAGTTGCCATAATTAATCAATAAGTGTGCAAATATATAATAAGTCCTTATATCGTTAACATCATATTTACTATGCGGATTTTTTATTAGTATAAATGGCCAAACAAATATTATATTTTAAAACCGAGGAGGTAGTGCTAATTTTGATTAATTTGTATATTTAATTAATAAATAATAACTAAAATGGGATTTAATATCCTTTTCAACAGTATAAAAAATAAAAACATCATAAAGGCTCTCTTATTTTTATTTATTACCGCATTTATTGGGTGTGATAATGACAGCAGGAAAATTGAAAATACTACAAATAGTACGCTGTCTTATGCCTTACAGGCAGATACGATTAAAAACCCTAAATATTTTTCTGAGCAGATAGATAATACAAAAGGCTTATCAAACAGTTCGGTTAATTGTGTTTTTGAAGATTCCCAGCATTTATTATGGGTTGGCACATGGGACGGCCTTAACAGGTATGACGGTAACAGCTTCAAAATTTTCAGGCCGGAACCGGGTAATAAATTTTCTATCAGCAATCAGGTTATTTTAAAAGTATTTGAGGATAAACAAGGTGATATATGGGTACTTACCATGCATGGGATTAACAGATATAACAAGCAAACCGACTTGTTTACCCAGTTCCTTTTCTCTAATGACAAAAAACCGCCGCTGTCTGAATCGCAGTTTAATATGGCAGTCAGCCCGGGCGGCGAGGTTTACTGTGCTGTAAAAAACTGGGGGCTTGGGTATTTCAGCAAAACAGGTTTTAAGAAATTTTCAGATAAAAACTTACTGCTTAAAAAATATTTAAAGATTGAATTTTTACAATCGGGGGAATTAATAGTACTTACAGAAGATAATATCCTGCAGATATATGATGTGCAAAAATATAATGGTTTAAAAGCCCTTGTTAAGAAAGGAAAAGCCATAAAAAACATAAAAACATTTGAAGTTACAGAAAATCAGGCTGCCATTATCCCTGTGCAGGGAAAGCCATTTATACTTAATACAGAAAACAATAAACGCAGCTTTATACAAGGTTATACTAATGTGGTTGGGCATGTTCCCGATGGTATTGTACTTGCAGATAAATCAGGATATACTATTATAAGCCCTGAAGGTAAGCCCGCAAAAGAATCCTGGCTGCAATATCTGGACAAACATAAAATAACAACAGTAATTAAAGGGAGTGAAAATATTATATGGGCAGGTACTGACGGGGATGGCCTGCTTAAAATATACCCGCTTAAAAAAACTTTTAACCTTATTAATAAAGAGCAAATTCCTGAACTGGACGGCGGAATTGTAAGGGCATTTATAAAAGATGGTAAAAATTCGCTTTGGGTTGCAACAAAAGGGAAAGGGCTTTTTAAACTGGAGAATGATTTTTACAAGAAGGAAAAAATATCCTATAAAAATTTTAATGAGAATAATAGTGTTATTAATAATGCTGTATTTGCTTTATGCAATGCAAAGGATAATTTAATTTTAATAGGGACTGACGGTGAAGGCTTAACAGTTTATGATGGGGTTAGTTCTAAACTTGTTGGATGGCAAGCTATAGCGGGAAGTAAGCAATTGGGTTATTTTCGGTCGGTTTATACTATTTATCAGGATGAACAAGGTTACATCTGGCTCGGTACTAACGGTTATGGCATGATACGCTGCCGCATAGAGCGCGAAGGAAATAAACTGAAAGTTACAGATTTTAAAAATTACCTTGCAAAAGCCGAAGAGAGCAATACATTAAGCAACAATATCATATTTTCAATCATCCCAAAAAGTGATAAGCAGCTATGGATAGGAACCCGGCTGGGTGGCTTAAACCTGTTTGATAAAGAAACGGGTATCTTTAAGTCTTATAAAAACATACCTGGAAATGCAAACAGCCTTTCCAACAACGATATACTATGCCTTGCCACAGATGCTGACAGCACTTTGTGGATTGGTACAAGCTATGGATTAAATACCCTTAAAAAATTTGACCGTAAGGGTAATGCGGTTTTTACAAGCTATACTGTAAAAAATGGGCTCCCTAATAATACAATACACGGAGTTGTACCCTCAGGAAAATCTAATATCTGGATAAGTACAAATTCAGGGCTTTCAAACTTCTCTGTTGAAAAGCAAAAATTCATTAATTATACACAAAGCGAAGGTTTGCAAAATAATGAATTTGCCGATGGTGCTTATTATTATGACAGCCAATCGGGGTTTATATATATGGGCGGGATAAAAGGTTTTAATTATTTCCTTCCGCATAAAATTAAGGAATCAACTGTTATTCCCAATTTGCTTATAGATAAAATAAGCGGGCAAAACCAGCCCCTGCCCTATCATCAGGGATTGGTAATAACACCGCAGTCCAACTCCTCAGCTTCAATTACCTTAAAGCATAACCAAAATTTTTTTGATATACACCACACTGCACTAAGCTATATTAATAATGACAAATGCAGGTATATGTACCAATTGAAAGGATTTGACAAAGAATGGAATAGTATAGGCAACAGGAAGATTATATCTTTCACCAACGTTCCTAAAGGCAATTACTCTTTATGGATGAAATGGAGTAACAGTGATGGTGTGTGGAGCCAACCTGTGCATGCTATAGATATAAGGGTGAAACCCGTTTGGTGGCAGTCTCACATTGCCCTCATATCCTATTTAATACTTGCCATTTGTTTTATATTATTTGTAAGAAGTTATTATTTAAAGCGGCAGTCATTAAACCAAAATATACTTTTTAGAAAACGGGAAGAAGAACTGCATGAAAACAGACTGGCCTTTTTTACCAATATTGCGCATGAGTTTTTAACACCACTAACGCTGATTGTAGGGCCCGCACAAAAACTTTCGGAGGAAGCAGGTTATGAAGGCAGGAGCCGCAAGTATATGAACATGATTCAACGTAATGCTTCCCGGCTACTTTTTTTAACACAGCAATTACTGGAATTCAGGAAAGCGGAACACGATTATCTTGAAGTTTCGGTAAAAGAGTTTGATTCGGTAAGCCTTATAGAACAGATAGCTGAGCTTTTTGATGATTTAGCACTGGATAAAAATATAAATTATTCACTGGATATTTCATCTTCCCTGCAAGGGTGGTATGATAAAGACAAGCTGGAGAAAATTATTTTCAACCTTATGTCCAATGCTTTTAAGTATACGCCCAGAAATGGTACTATCAGCCTAAAGTGCTTTATAGAAAAACAGGATATAAACAAGCTAAACATAACTATAACAAATAGCGGAAAAGGAATACCAAAAGAAAAACTGGAATCGTTATTTGACCGTTTTTTCCTTACCGATACTAATATACCGGCTGATACAGAAATGTTCAGGACAGGAATAGGGCTTGCTTACATTAAAAAACTTGTAACTGTATTGCACGGGGAAATTAATATAAAGAGTATCCCTGACAGTGAAACAACATTTGAAATTCTTATACCTTGCGAAAAGGAGGCGTTTAAGGAAAAGGAAATTGACAACAGCACATCTTCGGTTATCATATCAAGCCACCTTAAAAACATACTTGAAGAAACTGATGATAAGCAAACGTTTGTGCCTGAAAAAATTTCGACATTAGATGCTGTTGAAAACAGTAAAAAAACAATTTTGATAGTAGAAGATGAAAAGGAAATACACAATTATCTAAATGATTTGCTTCAGGCAAAATACAGGTTACTTTCTGCCTATAACGGTGCCGAAGCATTGGAAATAGTTAAGCAAGAAATACCCGACCTGATAATAAGCGATGTAATGATGCCGGTAATGGATGGGGTTGAATTATGCAAAAACATAAAAAATAATATCAGCACCTGCCATATCCCATTTATAATGCTAACGGCTAAAAGTTCTGTTATCCACAGGATAGAGGGTTTGGAAAGCGGTGCAAATTCATATATACCAAAGCCTTTTTACCCCGAGCATCTTTTGGTTAGAGTACAAAAGCTACTGGAAGAAAAGGAACTTATACTAAAGCATTTTACACAGGATACACTTATTGAAAACCTGCCGGAAATGCAAATAGATAATGATGATAAGGCATTTATAAAAAATTTAATTGAATTCATTAAAAAGCATATTGATGATGAAAAATTAAGTGCGTCACTGGCAGAAAAGGAAATGGGAATAAGCGCATCGCAGTTATACAGGAAAACTAAAGAAAACTTTAATCTTTCTCCGGGCGACCTGATAAGGACAATCAGGCTAAAATATGCTGCTGAGCTATTGCGGAAAAACCAATTTACAGTATCTGAAATTTGCTATAAAGCCGGTTTTAATAACCGTTCGTACTTTTACAGGGAGTTTAAAAAAGTTTATAATACCACTCCTAAAAATTATCAAATGTTATATAAATCCAAATCATCTGCTTTTAAGTAGTTGAAAAACAGAAACATTGCAATTAGTGTACACTTTTGAATAAATAGTGTACACTAATTTTTTTGCTCTATAATTACATTTACAACGTTTTCGTAGTCGTAAAAAAACAAACTTCACATTTAAACTAACTATTTATTATTAACCATGAGAAAAAAAACATTTATTACTAACAAATCATCAGTATTAATATGAGCAGAAAAATTACGTATTACATGTTATTTATTTGCACAATTATGTGCGGAGGCATGTTAAGTGCACAAACTGTGAGCGGAACCGTATCTGACGCAACAGGACCTCTCCCGTCAGCAACTGTTATGGTTAAAGGAACCAATATAAATACAGTTACAGATTTTGACGGGAAGTACACCATAAGCAACCTTGGCGACAATGCTGTTTTAGTATTTAGCTATATGGGGTATGTATCACAGGAAATAGCAACAAACGGGCAAACAGAAATTAATGTTATTTTAGCCGAAGACACCAAAAATCTTAGTGAGGTTGTAATTACAGGTTATGTTGGCCAAAAGAAAAACTCAATATCAGGTGCTGTTGCACAGGTAAATCTTGATAACCTTGCCAAAACCCGTATTCCTGATGTGGCACAGGCGTTACAAGGGCAGGTAGCCGGTGTATTTGTAGCTGCAAATACCGGTGCACCAGGCGATGGTATTAAGTTACGTATTCGCGGCGAAGGCACATTAGGAAATAATGATGTACTTTATGTTGTAGATGGTGTACCTACCAGGGATATTACTTTCCTTAACCAAAATGACATACAGTCAATGTCTGTTTTAAAGGACGCGGCAGCTGCTTCCATTTACGGTTCAAGGGCAGCCGGCGGTGTTGTAATTATAACCACAAGGCAGGGTGCCGAAGGAAAAACAAGCCTTAATGTAGATGTATTTACAGGAATACATTATGCCACAAATTTACCGGATATGCTTAATGCAGATCAGTATTTAACTGTGAAGGACAGGGCTTGGCATAATACTATAGGCAATGACCCCAATGCAGAGAGCCCTTATGCTTTTGACAAGAGGACAAGAACCGACCTTGCTGATACCGACTGGCTTGATGAATTATTTACCACAGGTTTATCAAATAATGTACAGGTTTCTGCAAGCGGTGCTACCGATAAGGTACAATACTTGGTTTCGGGTGGTTATTACGGTATCAACGGTATAGTAACTGAAAACAATGATATGTACAAGCGTGTTAACTTCAGGACAAACCTTAATGCTAAATTAAGCGAAAGGTTTACAGTGGGTACCAACCTGCAGTTAACATTCCAGTCGCAGGATAAGCTTTCTTCCAGCGGAGATGCCCCAGGTGTAATAAGGCATGCTATGATACGCCCTCCGGTAATCCCTGTTTACAAAGACAGAAGCGACCCAACCTACAGTGCTAACGACCCTTATACTGATTTGCCATTTTATACGGGGCCTGCCGATGGCTGGAGCAAGATTTACGAATATACATCAAACCCGCTTGCTATTGTACATTTTACTGACGATAAAAGGAACAGGTTCCAGACTTTTGGCAACGTGTATGCAGAATATGCTTTCCTATCAGATAAGTCTTTAAAATTCAGGAGTAATCTTGGTGTTGACCTTACTTTTTCACACAATAAAAATTTTGCCGAGAATTATGGAGACCCAAATATTTCTGATGCAGGTAATATTTATTATACACTGGGCAGGAATAACAGGCCTAACAGCCTGAATGAGAACAGGGGCCAGGATGTTACCTTTACATGGTCTAATACCTTAAATTATGTAAAAACATTTGATGAAGTACATAGCCTTAATGCATTGCTGGGTACAGAGTTTATAAGGAATAAACAATCTGCAATAGGCGGTGCAAGGTCTAATTATGATAATACTACAGAGCCTTTCAGGTATCTTGATTTTGGTGGGCTTGGCAGCAGCAATACCCCCTACCCTTACAGTTCCGGTTCTGCCAGCAGCTGGAGCCTTATGTCTTTCTTTGGTTCGGCAACCTATGGTTATGATAATAAATACTATGCCACAGCAACATTAAGGGCAGACGGTTCCTCAAGGTTCGGCCCTAATAATAAATGGGCATACTTTCCATCTTTTGCCGGTAACTGGATAATATCGCACGAAGATTTTATGCAAAATGTTAGCTGGCTGCCATATTTAAAGTTAAGGGCAAGCTGGGGTCAGGCCGGTAACCAGGAAATTCCAAACAATGCTTATGAAACCCTTGTATCTACAACAGGAGGTGTTGTAAATATTGTACGTTATGGTAATCCTGACCTTAAATGGGAAACCACTACACAAACCAACATAGGGCTTGACTTTGGTTTTTTTGATAATAAACTTTCATTTACAGCCGATTACTTCCATAAAAAGACAGAAGATATACTGCTAAGTGTTAAGTTACCTGTAGCATCAGTAGGCGCTATTGAAAGGACTTATGTAAATGCAGGTGAAGTGGTAAATAAAGGTTTTGAATTTGGCTTAAATTATCAGAATAATGATAATGAGTTCAAATATGGTGTAAACGCCAATATAGCTACGCTTGATAATGAAGTGACCAAGCTTTATACTTACGTAAAAAATATTGATGATACTTTCACCCATACAAGAACAGTAACCGGGCAACCTATCAGTTCTTATTACGGACTGGTATTTGATGGCATATACCAAAATGCCTCAGAAGTAAGCTCACATCTTTATACAAATGCAAACGGCGCACAGCCGGGCGATATGAAGTTTAAAGACCTTAATAACGACGGGCAGATAAATGATGATGACAGGACTTTTATAGGAAACCCAATACCAGAAATAACCTATGGTCTTTCATTTAATGCTTCATACAAAAACTTTGATATTTCATTTTTATGGCAGGGTGTTGGAAATGTGGACAGGTATAACGACCTGAAACAAATACTTGATTATGATACACGTCCGTTTAATTCAACTACAGCGGTTTTAAACAGTTGGGATGGCGAAGGATCAAGCAATACTACACCGCGCCTTACATTTAATGATAATGGAGGAAAAAGGGTTTCTAGCAAGTTTGTGGAAGATGCCTCCTACTTAAGGCTTAAAAATGTTGAAATAGGATACACATTTAACGATGCTTTTAAAGGCATAGACAATTTAAGGATATATATATCAGGGCAAAACCTTTTAACCTTTACAGATTATACAGGCCTTGACCCGGAATCTACCTCTTTAATTGATATGGGTACTTACCCACAGTCGGCAGCCGTGATTTTCGGGGCAAGAATAAAACTTTAAAAAATTAATTGTTTATGAAAAATTATTTAAAAATAGGAATAGTACTTGGAGCTTTTATTTTTGCAGGCTGTGAAGATGAGCTAACTCAGGAACCAATTGGCTTAATAACTAAAGACCAGGCCGATACCACACCAACTATTACCACATTAGAAACTTCGGTTAGGTCGTCATATGACCTGCTTTCCAACAGGCTGAATATATTAGGGGATTGGAACTGGGGAGCCGGCCTCGTTATACAAAACGACTATATACTTCAGGATATAGCTTCTGATGATATGGAAAAAAAATGGGTGATGGATGGAGACCAGCCATGGATTGATGATATCAACAATTTTAATTTTACATCAGAAAACCCCGGGCCTAATGGCTTATGGACTTATAACTACGAAGGTATAAAAAGGATAAACATTGCACTGGAGCAACTTACCAATCCTGAAATTGAAACTATTACCGGCATTACTACCGAAAGAAAGGAACAACTGCTTGGTGAGGCTTATTTTTTAAGGTCATACTACTACTTCTCCTTAGTTACCAATTTTGGCGATGTACCGTTAATACTTAGGCCTGTAAAATCATACCAGGAAGCTTTTGAAGTGGTTGTAAGGGTTGACAAAAATCTTGTGTGGGAACAAATTAAAAATGATCTTACACTATCAAAAGATTTATTGCCGGATACCAAATATTCATCTGACACTGAAAAATGGAGGGCTTCTAAAGGTGCAGCAATAGCTTTACTGGCAAAATCAGAGCTATATACGGAAAACTGGAATGCAGTACCGGGTCTTGTTGACCAGCTTGCTCCGCTTGGTTTTGGCTTAAACAGCAACTATTTTGATAGTTTCAGTACAGAATTTACCGATAATGAAGTGATTTTTGCATTTGACCACCAAACTAATGCTACACCAAGGAGAGGAAATGGGCTTAATGCACTTTTAGGATGGGGATTTTTTGCGCCGACTACTGATTTCCTTAATGCCTTCGAGCCTAATGATCCCAGAAAGCTCTATACTGTAGATGTATCCAATAAAAATGTTAATAAACTGCTTGGCAGCCTGAATGGCACTAATGAAGGAAATGATGATGGCCCTAATAATAAAATATACATCCGCTATGCCGATGCTTTATTATGGAAGGCTGAAGCACTAAACGAAACCGGCGACCAGGCTGGTGCCATAGCCATTATAAACGAAATAAGGCAAAGGGCAAGAAACGGTGTTGATGCCAATGGCAATCCTGTACCGGCTGGTACATTGCCTGACAGGCCGGCATCTAATGACCCCGCTGTTGTAAAAGGGTGGTTAATTCATGAAAGAAGGGTTGAGCTTGGCTTTGAAAACCAGCGTTTCCTCGACCTTAAAAGATGGGGTATTGCACAACAGGTACTACAGGCACATGGTAAAAACTTCCAGCCGAAGCACATGCTGTATCCTATCCCACAATCAGAAATTGATGCATCCGGAGGTGCTTTAACACAAAATGACTATTAAAATTTAGATTAGTTTGGGTTGACTCAGTTCCTGCACTGGCAGGGCTGGGCCAACCCATAATATTACAATATAACATGAAAGATATAGCAAAGCGTTTTGCTGAAAACCCTTTACTTTCTCCTAAAGATTTAGCTCCCAGCAGGGATGGGCTCACAATAACCTGCTTGCTTAACCCGGGTGTATTCCGTTTTGAAAATAAAACCTGGCTCATTGTGCGTGTAGCGGAAAGGCCGGAACAGAAGGCTGAAAGTATTTCATTTCCGGTACTGACTGAACAGGGAAACATCAATATTATAGAAATTGACAAAAGTGATCCTGAACTTATAGCTGATGACGCAAGGGTTATAAATTATAAAGGCAGTGATTACCTTACTACATTGTCGCATTTAAGGCTTTTATGCAGCGATGATGGTATTAATTTTTATGTGCCTGAAGGCTACAAATCGCTTGTAGGCGAAGGCGGGCATGAAACATTTGGTATTGAAGACTGCAGGGTGGCGTTAATTGAAGGTAAATATTACTTAACATTTACATCGGTATCCCCTATGGGGGTTGCAGTTGGGCTTCGCACTACAGCGGACTGGAAAAACTTTGAAAAACACGGGCTTATATTCCCGGCACATAATAAAGACTGTGCCATTTTTGAAGAAAAAATTAATGGGCTTTATTATGCCCTGCACAGGCCCAGCAGCGTTGACATAGGCGGTAATTATATCTGGATTGCCTCCTCGCCAGATGGTATAAACTGGGGCAATCATAAATGTATAGTAACTACACGCAAGGGCATGTGGGACAGCAAGCGTGTTGGTGCAGGTGCAGCCCCAATAAAAACCGATAAAGGCTGGCTGGAAATATACCATGGTGCTAACGAAAACCACTATTACTGTCTTGGGGCGGTGCTGCTGGACAGTAATGACCCGTCAAAAGTTATTGCCCGTACAGATGAACCAATAATGGTGCCTTTAGCCGATTATGAACTAAATGGCTTTTTTGGTAAAGTAGTATTTACCAACGGCCACATAGTTGAGCCTGAAGGAGATACCATAACATTATACTATGGTGCTGCCGATGAATTTGTGTGTGGGGCCAAATTCTCTGTAAAAGAAATACTTTCACTCTTAAAATATAATAATGCTTAAAAAACTTGTAAGGGAGGTAGACCATTTTAAAAGCCAGTCGCACAATTTCCGCATCCTGGTGTTAACCAACCTGGTTTATGCACTGGTGCTGCCTGTTATAGATATTTTTGTGGCGGCATATATTATGAGGAATTCTAATGACACCTCTAAAGTTGTTATATACCAGTTAGCCATATATACAGGTATTCCTGTTACTTTTCTCATCAATGGCTTTCTCTTAAAACATATCAATATAAAAACTTTATATTCGGTCGGGATGATGTTAAGCGGCGTTTCCATGATAATAATGATGTCGCTTAAAACGCTTGACCTTGCAGGCATAGGTGTAGCAGGTATCACTATGGGGTTATCTTTTGGCTTGTATTGGTCAAACCGCGACTATTTAGCGATATTCACCACTAATGATGACAACAGGAACTACTATTACGGGCTTGAAACATTTTTTTATACTATAATTGCTATTATCATACCCGCAGCAATCGGCTGGTTTATTCAGTCGAAACCGGGGCCTGCTGAAAAACACGATGCCTATGTAGTAATTACAATCATAGTTTTTATTATAACTATGGCAGCATCAGCTGTTTGTTTCCGGGGTAAATTTGTAAATCCTGTACAAAAAAAATACATTTTTTTTAAGTTTCACCCGCTGTGGTATAAATTGTTATCACTCGCTATGCTTAAAGGGCTTGCCCAGGGATTTTTAGTAACAGCACCAGCCATGCTTATCTTTAAAATACTGGGCGAAGAAGGCGCTTTGGGAAATGCCCAGTCTATTGGTGCAGTGCTTGCCGCTATCATCATATATTTTATAGGCAGGTTTTCCAAACCTTCGGACAGGGTTAAAACATTTTCGGTAGGTTTAATATTATTTGCCGTAGGAGCCTGTGTAAACGGATTCATGTTTAACCAGACAGGCGTGGTAATATTTTTACTGCTTTTACTGATAGCCAAGCCTTTAATGGACCTGGCCTATTTCCCTATACAGTTAAGAGTTATTGATATTGTTTCCCGCATAGAGAAAAGAGGTGAGTTTGCTTACATACTTAACCATGAAGCAGGGCTTTATGCAGGAAGGCTTTTAGGTGCAGGTACTTTTTTGGCATTGTATTATACCGTGTCTGAAGATTTTGCCCTAAGGTATGCCATAGCTATAATAGCTATATTGCAGTTGCTTTCCATTTTTGTAAGTAAAAATATCATAGCGCAGGGTAATAAAATACTTCCTGAAAAAGAAGATACTGAAGACCCGAAAGTACTTGAAGAAACAGCTACTAACTTAGTTTAAATATTAAAAATGAAAATACTATCCCGTTTTAGCCTATTCAGTTTTATAATTACAGGTATTGCCGCATTTGCGCAGGTTGGGCAAAAACCCATACCAAGGGTAAATGAAATGGCAGATATGCCAAAACCATTTAAAATTATTGATTACAACAAGCTGGCAAAGGACTTTGATGCTACAGTATATGATTTTAACGCTAAAGGCCCGTTTTGGCCAATGGTGTGGATAGACAAATCACAAAAAAATTATCCGCAGGACGTTGTGGGGCTATACACTGCAGTAGGCGATGTGCGCCAGGGGCCGGATAATAATAACGGCATGTTTCATGAAGCACTGGCTACAATGGGTGCTACCCTGGGAGCTACATTAGTAGGTATTGACAAAACTAAAGGAAAATACAATTATGTAGCCATGCTTAAAAATTATTTTAACCGCGAAACCGGCTGGAATATAATGATGAATAACACCTGTCCCGAAGTAGCTTTATTGGGCGGCGGTTATGGTCGTGACTGGTGGTATGATGTATATCCTAATGTATTGTTTTATGCCATATATGATAACTACGAAAATGAGCCGGGATTAGAGGAAATAGCAAAAACAATAGCCGATAAATTTTATGAGGCTGACCGTATTTTAAATGGTAATTATAACTACTCCTATTTTGATTACGGAAAAATGAAACCCATGACAAATAACATCTGCATACAGCCGGATGCAGCAGCGGGACATGCATGGGTGTTATATTCTGCCTATAAAAAATTTGGTGATGAAAAATATTTAAAAGGTGCTTTATCTGCACTAAATGCACTGGAAGCGCAGCCACAAAACCCTACGTATGAATTATTAATGCCATTTGGGGCATACCTTGCTGCCAGGATAAATGCAGAGCAGGGAAAAAATTATGATGTTGACAAAATGCTTGACTGGAGCTTTAACGGCACTGCTATTTGCAGGGAAGGCTGGGGCGTGCTTACAGGTAACTGGAATGGTTATGATATTTCAGGAATTGTAGGCAGCACTGTTGACCATGGCGGTTATGGTTTCCTTATGAATACTTATGATGCTGCATGGCCGCTTGTACCAATGGTGCGGTACAATCAGCGTTATGCCGATGCCATAGGCAAATGGATGCTGAATGCGGCCAATGCGTCAAAATTCTTTTATCCGCAATACATGCCAGACGAACATGAAACGATACCGAGCAAGGCAAAGGCCGGCAAAAATGTAATTGCCTATGAGGGGATTATAAAAAGCTCCAACCTTGCTGATTACAAAGATGTAAAAGCACCTGTGGCACAAGGCGATGGCCCGTTATGGGTTCCGGGCAAAAATCCGCCCGAATCGCAGTTAAGTGTATATGGCAGCGGTCATGTGGGTATATTTGGCAGCATTATTAAAAAAACAGATGTGGAAGGCATATTACAGCTTGACCTTTTGGCTACCGACTTTTTCAGGGATGAGGCATACCCTACTTATTTATATTACAATCCGTATAACGAAGCAAAAAAAGTAACTGTAAAAACAAAGCCCGGAAAAAAGCATGATATATATGACACCGTATCAGGCAGGTTCCTTGCTAAAAATATTACATCATCTGCCAAAATTACTTTAGGCGCAAAAAGTTCGGCAGTTTTGGTTTTAGTCCCTGCCGGTGGTAAAGTAACTTATTCAGGCTCTAAAATGATGATAGATAATATTGTTACAGATTACAATGCCATGCACAAATAATGAATTACAAACTGCTTGCACCGTTAATTTTCTTTTTTATAAACTGTACTTATCTAAAAGCGCAGCATGCCGATAAAATATGGTGGAAGGAAAGTGTTTTTTATCAGATTTACATGCCGAGCTATGCCGACAGTAACGGAGACGGCTATGGTGATTTTAAAGGTATAACCAGCAAACTTGATTATTTGCAAAAACTGGGGGTTAAAGGAATATGGCTTACGCCATTCCTTTTTTCCCCTAAAGTAGATAACGGGTATGATGTTGCCGATTATTATAAAGTTGACCCTGTATATGGCAGCATGGCTGATTTTGAATATTTTTTGAACGAGGCCCACAAAAGAAACATAAAGGTAATAATGGATATGGTTTTAAACCATACTTCCACCGAAAGCAGATGGTTTCAGGAAGCCAAACAATCTAAGGATAACCCTTACCGCGACTATTATATATGGAGGGATAAGCCTAATAACTGGGAATCATTTTTTGGAGGCCCGGCTTGGGAATATGATACCATTACGCAACAATACTATTATCATAAATTTGATGTGCGCATGGCTGACCTCAACTGGCAGAACCCTAAAGTTAAGCAGGAAGTAAAAAATATTTTAAAATTTTGGCTTGACAAAGGCATTGATGGTTTTAGGCTAGATGTAATTAACTTTTTAACCACCAATGGTATTACTGATGATAATCCTTTAAAAAATGGCAGCCAGCAACATTTGCATGATATTGACCAACCGGGGGTTAAAGATGCGATGCGTATGATTAAAGCCACAGTAAATGAATATCCGGAGAAGTTTATTGTTGGCGAAATAGGCAGTGATAAAATAGAGGTGCTAAAACAATACCAGTCAAACGAATTACTGGATGTTGTATTTAATTTTAATTTTGGCAGTATTCCTGCTTTTTCAGCAGAGGGGATTTATAAGGAGCTAAAAAGCATGGAAGAGCATATGGGCAACTACCCTACCCTGTTTTTTGGCAGCCATGATATGCCGCGGATGATTGATAGGCTTGCCGGTGGCGATGCTAAAAAAGCGGAAGCCCTTGCCACAATTATACTTACAGCTAAGGGCATACCATTTATTTATTATGGAGAAGAAATAGGAATGCAGAATATAACTGCCAACAGTTATAATGAGATAATTGACATACAAGGCAAAACACATTACAGGCTTGCGATTAATAAAGGAAATACTGTGCAGGAATCCTTAACAGAAGCCAACAAACACAACAGAGACAAGTCCCGAAGCCCGATGCAGTGGAGCGATGCTACGTTTGCCGGTTTTTCAAATAGGAAAAGCTGGATAAAAATAAGCCCTTCTTATAAAACCAATAATGTGCAAAAGCTTGAAAAAGAAAAGAATTCAATATTTAACTCCTATAAAAAACTAATAGCATTACGCAACAAAACCAAAGCTTTACAATATGGCGAATATGAAGAATTAAATTATTTGGATGAAAGAATAAGTTATGTGCGTAATTATAAAAATGAAAAAGTAACTGTAATTATTAATTTTGGCAAACAGCATAAAATTGAAATTCCTGAAAATTCTGTAGTATTACAGGGCAATGTAAATTTAGGGCTTAATGAATATATAATATTTACTGAAAAAAACCAGTAGTGCAAGTAAATCGCTTAATCATTAAAATACTTACTCCGATTTTTCTGCAAACCCCAGTATATATCCGTTAATGTCTTTCAGATAAAATTCCTGCATACCGTACCAGGTTGTTTTTAAATCTGTTACTTCAAGGTTTCTTGATTTCATTTCCTGATGAAATTCCTTAATACCAACTATGTCCATATAAAACGAAACAGATGCTCCAAGAGGTACATTTTTAGCAAAAACAACATCTTCCTTAAAAGAATCTGTGCGCTGAAAAAAAATAGCAACATTATCTTTTTGTATCATAGCGTAAACATACTCTTTACCTTCTTTAAAATTTTGTTCTATTCCATCCTGTGTATAAGGAACAGCCATTACCAGTTTAAAACCAAAATTATCCTGATAAAATGCAACTGCTTCTTTAACATCGGCTACTTCAAAATTGGGGGTGAGTTTAGTAATTTTCATTATGATTTGATTTAAAAGTTATAATGCAAAATTACTTTTGTGACTTAGTAGCCAATTGTAAAAATCGGACATTTTCATTTCTGAATAATTCACCCGGTGTGTTTCCTGTATGCTTTTTAATTTCCTTAATGAAATGTGACTGGTCAAATAGTTTTCTCCCGGAAAAAGATTTCCATGAGAGATATCTTTATAAGAAGAATTACAACGGACTATGTTTAAAAATGCTTTCAGCGAAAAGCCAAACTGCTGGTTGAAGTAGCGGTTTATCTGCCGGCTGCTCCAATGAGTACTCTCCGAAAGTGATTTGACACATAAGTTATGCTCATTATAAATACTTTTAAAAAGTTTTAATTTCCTCCTGTCTATCTCTTTTAAATGTTTAATTGAATTTTCTATAAGGTTACTAATTTCAGTAACAAATACTTCAAAATCGTGGGCCGTAAATCTATCTATATTCCAAAATTGCAGGGGTAAATCTTTTGTAGTATTTAAAATAGATTTTATCTCGTGCTTAAATAAATATTCAGCCGCCAAAAGTTTGAAACGTATAGCTAAAAGTTTTGTAGATTTCGGGATTTTTATACTGACAGGGTGTGTCCATACTCCTGTGAGCTTAACATATTTAAGTGAATTATCTTCAAACCCGGCAATCAAATCAAAGTAACCGTCTGGAATAATAGTGTGCTCAAAGTCACATTCATCGGTTTCATATTCCCAAAAACATTGGATGAAATTAACGGTGAAACCATAGGGCTTTACTTCTCTGTATTTCATTGATTGCTTTTTATTATCAGTTTAATACCAAAGTAAATAAATTCATTGCTATATGTAATGCTATACTGTACCTCACATCATTGGTTTTGAAGTATATGAGGCAGAGTAAAATACTACCTATAAAAAAGATTAATAAGTTATTAATATCCAAATGTGAAATACTGAACAGTAGGCTTGTAAGCACTATGGACGGGTATAATTTATAGGTGGATTTTAACTTTGCAAAAATCAATTTTCTAAAAAGCAGTTCTTCTAATACTGGAGTAATTAATAACACCCGCAGAAGGCTGTAATAAGAAAAAAATGAATTGAAATCCAAGATATTAAGTTTTGTAAATGATATTCTTGAATCAGGTAAGCCGAAAAAAAACGGGTACTGAAATAAAGGGCTTACCACTACCCAGATAAAAGCTATTGCTATAAATAAAGTGAATAATTTAAAACCTGAAAAAGATTTTTTTAGTACTAAACCATTACTCTTTAAAACTATTTTCGCACCAATTAAAAAAGTAAATAAAAGGCTCAAATCTATCCCGATTTGAACGCTGTCCTTCATATCTGTTTTCGGAAACAGATAGTGAAAAAGCAATGCGTAGGAAAATTCCAATACTATTAATAAAACTACCAAAAGAATGGCTTTAAACGCAATACCGCCTTTATCCTTAATTAATTCCCTCAATATAAAAATGTTTAGTTATAAATACTTTTCAATTATACTAAATAAACAGGGCTGCTCCAAATATGAAGCAGCCCCATTTACAGTATAAAAAACAATTTATTGTAAAGATTTTAATTTTTCATACACACGATAACTAAATTCATTTATAGCATTTTCAATCATCCTGTCAGCATTAGCTGCACCGCCTGCCCCCATCACTATAACACCAGGTATAGTGTAAGATTCACGGGGCTCATTAATTTGCTCATGTGCTGCTCTTATTTTGAATAACACAGAATCATTTTTAATAAGTCTTCCTGATATCCTAAATATAAAGGTATCTTTATCGGCATCTCCAATAACTTCATTATCAGCATCCGTAACCGTTATATTTTCAGAATATTCTTCAAATAAAATAGTATCAAGCCTTAACGCTATTTCACTACTTGTGTTGAAGACAATATTTCTTTTCCTGAGTTTTTTTTCTAAAAGCTCTTTAACTTTATACTTCTTTTCTGCTCCTATACTATCCTCAGCATCATAAAACCACACATCTTTGTGAAGTTTAGCGATTACTTCCGGCTGATATTGAAAATTGATTTCAACCTGATTTTTAAATTTTTTATTTTTCCATTTAAAATCATTAGACAAATTTTCAAAACTTAGCATATTGCATGAAGAAGCCATTAAAGCAATACCTGCAAATATTAATAATTTTATGCCAAAATGAATTTGCTGCATGTTAATCAAACCTTATACTCAATCCTAATGTAGATACTATACCTGCCATAGTTCCTACTGTAGCTCCTTGTACAATTTTTTCTTCCAGGGACAGGCCTTTCCACCAATCTCCAAAAAACTTGCCAAGATATTTAGTAGAAGACTTATAATCAAAGCTAAGGCCAAACTCATCAAACTTGGGTGCAGTATCATGTCCAAATGCAGCTGCCAGTCCATACATACCCCATCCCTGCGCATGTTTTGTAATTTTATCAAAATTAATGATTTTCTTGCCTTCTGCTAATTCTATAAGCCCGTTACCAAAACTTAAGTAAGTTAAGTCTTCAAACACTCCTTTGTTTCCTTTAATTATATTGGTAGATATACCTTTTAAGGTATTATCTAACAAATTTCTGGAGAGCTTTCCTGCCCATTCTTTACTGGCAAGTAAACCGCTTGCAGCTTCACCACCCTCTTTACCTGCTTTGTAAATTAAGTCTAATCCCTGGCCAATCATGTTGTGGGCTCCTGCAATTATACCGCTTACCAGCATTTTATTTATCATGGCATCATTTAACCCAAGAGAGAGTTTAAATCCGTTTTCCATACTAAAGCTAAATATACTCGAAGCATATGTTTTTATCATACCCTTGGCAGATGCCATAAGTGCTTTGGCAAAAACGGTGTGCTTGCTTATACCTCCCGTTGCAATGAGCGAGGTACTAAATTTAGCCACTAATAACTGTGCTCCATAAGCACCAATCACACCACCTACTACAGCTCCTTTCCACCAGTTGTTATCCCACTTGGCAGGATTAAAAGTACCTTGCTGTAATGATGCGCCAAGATATGCGCCTACTATTGCCCCTACAACCACAAACCAAAACTCACCGCTTGCGTCTGTATATTTCAATGGGTTGTTCATTACATAGGAATACCTGTTAAAGTTTTGTGTATTAAAAGGATCCTGCACAAAATTATCGGGTTGTAAAAACCTGTGCACCACAGGGTCATACAGCCTTGCATTCATATGGATAAGTGCTACTTTCTGCAAGTGCTCATGCCCGGTATAACCCCTGTCTAAAACAGTTAAAGAAGCTATATTATTTCCTGCATGATTTTGTACTAATTTAATATTACCCCATGCATCAAAGTGCCTTTTTTCTATAACATTGCCCTGCTGGTCAGAAATTGCAAGTATGCTTCCCAGGTAATCACGATGCAGGTAAAAATATTCACTGTCTGTACCATCGCTCCTTAAAACTAAAGGTGCAGAATAAGCATCACCACCTATGTAGGTAATAAATTCAACCTCATCAGTTACAAGGTTTTGCTTTATTTCAATAGTACCGTCAGCAGAATAGTGTTTCCTTAAAGGCCTTAAAAGCTGATCTGATTGCAGGCCGCCATAATACATGGTAGATCTGCCATTATTTACGTTATACCTAAAGCTCAGCCTGTCCTTACCTGATTCGAAAATTTCAATAGGGCTCTTAAAAGCATTATAAGTAATGTTTAAAGTACCCCTGCTCTGATAATAGCTTGTATAATCAGGATTAACATCTATAGCACTGTTTTGAAAATGCTTAGGCATAGATGTAGCAGGATTTGTTAAAGTATATTTATAAGCCCCTACTTCGTTTTCATTTATACGTCCTAAAGAGTCATATGTCTGATTATTGTTAATAACCTCAGCTACAGTAATATTATCTACGGCAAAAGTAACACCCGAACTCCATGATAAATTATTACCTGCAACTATTTTTATGTAAACTTCAGGGTATTGGGTTACAGTATGCTCAAATGAAAAATTATGGACTGATGAACTATTTACTCCATATATAGTTTCGTTAGACTGGCCTGTAACCGGGTCTCTTTCTACTACAGAAAACCTTACATGATTACCTACAACAAGGTTTTTAAAATAAATAGTACCTTTAAATTTAAGTTGTTTGCCTACAGGTGCATTTTGATATACCACCCTTTGTGTCCCCTGGAAATTTGCAAACGCAGAAACATTTAACCTTAATAAGGTAGTATTAAGACTAACCGACGCACTACCGGATGTTGGAGTAAAACTCTCGGTATTCGTTGTAAAAGTAAAATTATGAAGCTGATTGTCATTACTCCATCCCGATAACCTGTCTACATCGTCATAAGTAAAATTTTCCTGATATCCGGTAATACTACTATAACGGCCTGTAAGGTTGCCACGCTCTGCATTAAATGTATTGTTAAGCGTTAATACATCTGCAGCCGGGCTTACTGCTGAGTTAGTATATTTAAACTCAGTAGGGAAACCATAATCATCATAAGTATTATTAATATTTATACCATTACCATAGCTGCCCTGCGTAAGCTGCCCCCTGCCATTAACTTTAGTTGCCTGCCATAACAACTCATTAGTATCAAAATCCAGTATTTGCCAGTGGTGACCGTTTTTGTAGGTGTTTTTTATCCATTTAATGCTTGACTTAGAGTCAGCAGTATTGGTTACTGCAAAAAGCTGTTTTTCCGGCCTTCCAAAATCATCAAATAATGTAGCCCTTTGGTAATAGGCGTTAAATCCGTTTTCATCTGTAAAATATAATCTACGGTAGTCATCATAGCCATAGTTATACTCTGTGTAGAAACCGCCTGTAATGTCAGTAAATTTAACATATGTAACCAATTTGCTTGCAGCATCATACGTGTAAGTAGTTTTAGTATTGGTAGGGTCTCCACCACTACCCACTGTAGTTTTTTCTAACAGTTTACCAAAATTATCCAACGTATAATTAGTAATCCCTTTTGGCGTGGTTTCTTTTATCATTTCGCCAAAATCATTGTACTCGTAGGTATAAACACCGGCACTTGGATCGGTTAATTTAGTTTTTCTTCCCCATCCATCATATTCAAATTTAATTATAACCCCACCAAAATTGGACTGTTTTAAATTACCGTCTGCAAAATACTGATAGGTAATTGTACCTCCATTATCACTATGCGATACAACTTTACCAAATGAATTTTTAGTGGTAATTTTAGTAGTTACACCATCATCTGCTGTGGTAGTTAAGCCATTATAAGAAAAATTGGTTGTTTTGCCTGTATGTTCAATAATTTGTAAAGGCCTTCCATAAACATCAAATTTAGTTTCGTTAAAAGAGCCGTTAGTTGAAGGCAACATTGCCAAATGTGGCTCATAGGCTTTTGTAACCCTGTCATAAATATCATACGTAAATGTTTTAAAGCTGTTTTTAGGTTCAGAAGCCGGGCCATCATTTAAAGTACGGTAACCTTCTGAAATTTTACGGCCTAAATCATCATACCAGTTGAAATTTGCAGAATTATCATCCCCTGTAATTGAAACACTGTAAAAACCAGCATTACCCGGGCTTAGCCACATGTAAGAATAATTAGTATTCTTGCCTAAGTAGTTAGTTTCTGTTTTTTTCCTGCCCCAGGCATCATATACAAAAGATGTAGTTAAAGGATAGCCACTATTGGAAGGCAATGTTTGCGATGCAAGTAATCCTGTGTTATTACTATATGTATAGCTGGTAACCAAACCTTCTGCATCAGTACTGCTTATTAAAAATCTTCCGGAAGCATCATAGGCAAAATTATTAACCCTTGGAGTTAACCCGGTTGCAGTAATTGTTTTCTTGGTAATGTTGCCAAATACATCATATACATTATCTTCCGTGAGATAATTGGTTAAATGCCCTTTCTTCTGTATTTTAGTTACTAAAGAGCCTGTATAGGTATATTTCTCTTCACCTGTTGTGGTGTTGCCATTATGAGTAATGGTAGAATTACGCTGTTTTACCCTGCCAATATAATAGTTACTTCCTGTAGGCTGGTTAAAATACTCTAACTGTACAAACTCATTTTTTTCGGTTGTACCCGCTTTTTTATGAAGCATTGTTGAGGTTAACGGGTTATTGTAACCATCATAGGTATAGGTGGTTTCAACCGAAGTGTTTTCCAACCCGTTATAGGTAATGTTTGAGGCATTGCTGATTTTATAAACCTTATTTGGCAACAACTCTTCATTGTATGTTAACAATGACTTAGATATAAATACATTAGGTGAATAAACAGAATTGCTTACATACATTTCACCTAAAACTGTAAAGGTTTCCGTTGTAGCGCCCCTTTTGTTTATATCATTATATGTAACAGAGGTAATCGCATCAAAATCACTGTTAAACCAGTTGGTTTTACTAAGTGCCCTAAAGCCGAGGAACCCTCTGCCCTCTACATTGGTAACAGCACCATAATAACCATATTTTTGCTGTTTATACTGGCCGGCACTAACCTGCTCTACTTTAGAAACAACCTGCAGGCTATTAGCTACCACAATATCAAAATTAGGATATGTTTCAGTATAGCTTGAAGGGTTAAATGACATGTTACAATATGGAGTACCACAGTTATTATTAAGTGGAGAGTAAGAAATTATTTCCCTTACCCCGCTTCCTAATGTAATTTCCTTTAACCTTACATCTTTTTTATGGTCTTTAGATGCCTTAAAAGTAACAACTTTATTGTCAGACATTAAGGCATATTCCAGGTTCTGGTTAAAGTTATTATGGTCAAGGAATAAAGGAATCGGGTAACGCTTGATACCGCCTAACTGGGCATTAACATAAGTTTGGTTAAAACTGATAGAATTACCATCACTACCCATGTTTTCCAAAACCCAAAAACGTGTTACCTGAGGATCTCCCTGGGTATCATCATACCCGCAGCCATATCTGGTCATGTAACACTCTACTGTAAAGTTTTGCTGTACAATTAAATCGGTTTTTCCATCACCGTTAATATCATTAGCTATAAAACTTGTTTCTATCAAGCTCCTGGTAGTTGTAGGCCAGCCTACAACACCTGCATAACCAAAAGTAGATTCAACAAAGTTAAAACCAATTGAGGTGGTTACTTTATTAAAATCATTGTCTTTTGAGAAAAAGAAACTCCAACTGTCAGTACCCACTTCCTGTGGAATTACGAAATCCATTTTTCCATCACCATTAAAATCACCCACATATCTCGGCTTGTCTGATTTAATCGCACTATCATATTTGCTTAATAGCTGTACCAGGTGCTTGTTGTCGTTTAGAGTATAAACCCTTACACTGCCCGAGTCAAAAACAAGCAGGTCTGATTTACCATCCCCGTTTACATCGGCAACACCAAACTCACTGTTGTTTGTGGTAGTAATATTACCAGACATGTTAACGAAGTTAGTAGTTAACCTCCTGTCAAGATTTACAAAATAGGTTTTACCGCCCTGTACAGTTACATAGGATGTAGTATAACAGTCACCCTGACAGATTCTGGTTGAATAGGATACTGTTTTGTCAATAGCTATAATATCTGTCAGGCCATCGCCATTAAAATCGCCGCTAATATATTCTTTAGGTACAACTTTATAGCTTGGCACCGGCGGATCAGTTACTATAAGTCCATAATTATATGGCCCTACCCAATTATTGGCAATTACACCTGTACTGTTGTTACAAATAGCCCTTACATAAAATGTGTAATTTTTCCTCCTGTTAAAATTACTAAGCGTAAAAGAATTTTGAGTAACAATAGTGTAAGTGCCCACAGGGGTATTATTACCCGGTGCGGTGCCATTATTATCTTCAAAATAATAAACTTCCCAGCTTGTAGCAGTAGGCGATCCTATAGTATCCCAGGTAAGTATTGCCTCACCATTAAGATAAACATTTAAATCTAAATTGGTAACTGTAGCACAATTAGGAGTTAATATAGGGCCCGGGCCTGGACCGGGACCAAGTCCGGGATCCCATGGGTCAACAGGGTCAAGCCCCGGGTCTAAATCCCTTCCGCCCCTTTTAGCTATACCATCATCTAGTCCTCCCGGGTCTGTAAATCCGGGGTCTAACCCTCCATCGCCAGGTGTTACTCCACAAGGAACCAATCCTGGGCAGTCATTATAGTAAGTTATTTTAGGAAAGTCATAAGTCTTTTCATACTGGGTATATATAGGCGCTACCGTTCCTGCTGAATAATTTTTAAAAGTGGTTACGCTGGAACCCGGAGTATTTTGAATAACACACCATCCTTGCATGGGCATTATCTTATCCATATGGTTTAGCCACGATGTAGGAATAATATCTACAAAAGCACCTACATTATGGGCTGCTCCAATATTAACCGATGTTCCCTGTAAGTCAGTAAATAAATAGTATTTTTTCTTAGCATCAGCTCCATTGGTAGGATATACAATAAAATCCATTTTACCATCACCATTAAAATCACCTGTAACATTACGTGTGTTGGTAAAGTCAATATTAGAAAGGTTTAAAGGTATGGGGCTGGATATATCAAAAAAATCTGTATAGTCGCTGTTTTCATAAGTAAAAACCGTTGGGTTTAAACTTTTAACGTTATCGCCACTCTTCTCAGTTACACTTATTAAACGTTCATATCCTAATGAGGTAGGTTCATGCCCAAGTACGTAGTTTCTATACCCTACATTATTTCCTCTAACCGCAATCCTGCTAAGTATTGTACTCCTTAAAAAGCTTTGCCCGCTAATAAAGGCCTGTTCTGCACGCTGCCTTGTTTTATAAATAAATGATATTTCATTTATGGCAGGTGCTGTAAGCCTTGAGCCATATTTAATAGAACTTATGGATAAGTTGTTGTTGGAAAGCGTATAAGTATAGGATATTCTTAAACCTTGCGGATTTTGCCAATAGGTTACGGCCCAATCTGTTTTTGATCGGGAATTGGTAGAATTCCCATAATAAGAAACAGAACCGTCAGGGTGTTGTACCAAAAAATATTCAGGCCCATATTGGGAACCTTCGGGGTGTACACCGTATGAAGTAATTTTAAGGTTTGAGTAACTTTCCGTTTCATATTCGGTTCCATCGGCACCATACACCCCGGATGTACCACTTTTAACAACCAGCCTTTGCCCGTCGATAGCATACCTGTCTTTAGTATCAAAATCTACAGGGTCTATACTATTATCATGGTACTTTGTAGATGGTATTTTTGAAATTATGGAAACACCTGAAATATTCCAGCCGTAGCCTGCCAAACCGTTACCATCCTGGCTGTTATAGCTCAATGAAATTTCAGGCTCAACACCATTTATTCCTGGTGGTACTGCTATAGGTATATTATAAGTGGCAGCTCCTGTTAACGAAACTTCAAACTCTCCCTTAGTTACCCCAACCTCTTCAGAATTGCCGGTTGGAGTGCCTGGTGAAGGTATAGGTGTATTGTTTTTTGCAACCGATTGTGCTTTATTTACATTACTGTTACCCGTACGCGGAATAGCTTCTACCCCCGATGCAGGAGTTCCTCCTATTTGAGAATAGGAAAATTCGAAGCTTAAAAAAATAATCAGAAATAATAATATTTTTTTCATAAGCTTAGTCTTTTATTATTTTGATTGTTTTTACATCAGAATCTGAATAAATCAGGTTAACAAAGTAGATTCCTGAAGGATAGTTTCCAAATGAAAGTATGGTAGAGTTTTCGCTGTCAAAACTCTCTATAGAGTTTACATACTTACCACTAATGTCATAAAGCTCAATTTTGGAAACTTTTTTATTATCAATAAGTTCCCACTTTAAATAAAGCTGTTCTTTAACCGGGTTAGGATAATAAGAAATTACATCCTCTGGATAAAATTTCTCCATATCCGAATCCATAACCTTAGAAAAATCTTTAGGCTGATTGGGGGACTGCATACGGCAGTTAGCACACCACTGCCGCAAAATCTGGTTTCCTGCAGCATCATACTCAAATGTTACATTTTGGCTATAGCCTGTAACACTGACCAGGAGCATAAAAAAAAAGTAAATTTTACTCATGTTGAATTAAATTTATAGTTAGAAAAATAAATATGCGTATGCCAATATTACATACAGTAATATTATGGGGCTTAAATATTAAGCCTCACTATCAGTAAATAAAAAATGTAAGTTTAACCTTTAGGATAAGGGTTATAATAATAGTAGTAATAAAAAATCTTGGTAAAGAAAATCCGGTTGTGTTGGTTGTGAATTTTCATAATTTCTGGTTTTAAAATGATCCAAGAATTATTGCCGTCTGAAGGCTGAAAAATAAAATTAGATTTGATATTTATTTAACAAATAACAAATTAAATGCGGAAACAAACACTATTATGATTTATTTTTTCGATGAATTACAAAAAAAGGCGATATAAGGAAATCGTATAAATAATAAATTATTAATTCTGTAGGTATTTGATTATTAATAGCTTTTAAGGTTTTTAATTTATAGTAGTACTATCCTTAAGTATGTTATACTTGGCTAAAATTTAAGCCCGCAGGCTTAATACTGCAACAGAACCATTCTGCTCATTAGTAATAGTAAAGGTTCCCCCAATAGTATTCAACCTTTCTTTTATACTGTATAATCCCTGATTTTCCTGGTTTGGAATAAAACCAACGCCATTATCTGATACACAAATCTCCAGCACATTATCTTTCTTTTCAAGATAAATTTTAGCCTCTGTAGCTTTGGCATGCCTTACAATATTATTAATAAGCTCCTGAATAATACGGTATATTACCAGTGCATTTTTTTTAGGGAGGATAAATTCCTCCGGCAGCTTATTGTCAACTTTTATTTCTAACAGGTGTAATTGATTAATCTCCGAAACGAATCCAATTATTGCCGGCACAAGCCCTTCTTTTTCTAAAGTAACAGGTAAAAGGCTGTGCGCAATACTCCTGATATCCCTATGGATATTACTTATTAGCTGCGCTGTATTTTCGAGTTGATAATCTCTTTTCTCATCCTGAAGGAACGGGATGGACTGCAGGCTCATTTTTGCAGCACCCAACTTTGCGGCGACACCATCATGCAACATGCTGCTTATGTTTCTTCGTTCCTGTTCCTCACTGTTCATTATAGCTTTAAGCACCGCATTTTCATTTTCCTGTTTTAGCAATATTAGCTTTTGCTTTTGGGTTTTCCTGCTTTGGTATATATAAAAAATACTTCCTAATATCAGTAATGCACCTACTATAACCCAATTCCTGAACTGTGTATTTTTCCTTTCTATCTTTAAAGCCTGTTCCGCTATCTGCCTCTCTTTTTTCTCCGTTTCATATTTTACATTTACCTCCCTTATAGCCCTTATTTTCCGTTGGGATACTGTACTATCCAAAATATCAAGTTCCTGCTTATAACTATAGGCAGCTTCCTTGTATTTACCCAAGGCAAAATAGGATTTGGAAAGTACAGAAAGGCTTCTTGTTAACCCCATTACATTACCATTATCTGTATTAATAGCTTTACTTTCCAAAGCATCCTTTATTGCCTGCCTGTAATCTTTTTGCTCTAAATGCACATTTGCCTTAACAGCATAAGCATCTGCCAAAAACTGGCTGTCGTCTAATTTTTGGGCATGCTGTAAAGCCAGTTTTGCACACACATAAGCAGAGTCTAACTGATTTTTTTTCATGTAGACATCTGCAAATAGCATATTATTGGTTGCTATTTGCCAATCTGATTTATATTCGTCTTCTTTAGTAACATATTTGCGACTGATGAGTGCCCAATTATAAGCAGAGTCTAATTTTCCAAGCCTGTTATAAGCCTGCCCTAAATTAAGGCTTATACTAAATCTTATTATCCTCATATTGTATGTTAAACTACTGCTATATGCCCACGCTTTATAGTAATGCGATACGGCTGTTACGTCATCATCAATATCAACGTATACCGATGCTGTATTACTGTAATTTTCGGCAAGTAGTAACGAGTCATTAATCTTTAAATAATTTTTACGGGCTTCAATAAAATAGAATAATGCAGAATCAGTATTTGCTTGATAGGAATACCCTGCTGCTAACAGGTTAGCTAAAAAACCTGCGTTATAATACTCATTCCGTTTTTTTGCTGCTTTATACCCTTTAGGCAAATCTTTAATTACGTCCTTAAACCTGCCATTATTAAAATAGTATTTACCCAAGTAACAGTAAAAAGTAGTTAAATATTTTTTTGAGTTTTTATTTTCAAGAAATTTAATAGCCTTTTTATGGTAGTAGCTGCAATCTCCCGTATCTTTTTCAACACAATTTTTTGCGTCAAAAAATAACTGTTGAATTTCCTTGGGGGCGGTTTCTAAATTTTGCTTTGAATTAACCTGTGCTGATAATTTTGTACCGAGGCACAGCATAAAAAATATAATGTAAACCTTTACCATAAAGATTACTTTTTAAGCATATCCTAATATTATAGCTTTTTTTACTAAGCCTGCCATGTTTTTAACTTCCAGTTTCATCATGAGGTTAGAGCGGTGGTTCTCCACCGTTTTTTCTGAAATAAAAAGTTCTTCCGCTATTTCCTTTGTTGTTTTTTCTTCTATTATCAACCTTAAAACATCTTCTTCCCTTTTGGTTAATGCCGACTTGTTTTTGGAAATACTCTGCTGAAAAAAAACATTCTTTACCTGCGGGCTAAAAAACTGCCCACCCTGCGCTACTTCCTGTAATGCCTGCATAACGGTTTGCCTGTCTTCAGATTTTAGCAGGTAGCCATCAAAACCGGCCTGTATAGATGATTTTACGGTAGCAATATCACTATAGCTTGTTAAGGCAATCAACTTTAAACCGTCATACTGCTTTTTCAATTTTTTACATAGTTCACGCCCGCCTGACTTCCCAAAAACTATATCTAAAAGTATAACATCAGGCATTGTATTCTTTTCAAGAATAGAAAGCAACGTTGCCTCGTCCGCTGCTTTATCTACTTTTTCTACAAAATCAAAAGTGGATAATAGTAATTCCAAACCATCCAGTACAATAGTATGGTCATCGGCCAATAGTACGTGCATAACATTGGTTTATTATAATACAAATAAACATATTAAAATAAACCAAATCAATAATTTTTTAATAATATATACTAATTATTACCATACTAAACAAACAATGCTTAGTATTTCAATATAAATAAAGATAATTTACTAATAGGATTGATAGCCTGCAGGGTTAAATTTGTATGTGCCATCAGAAATCCCGGTAAGTTTTATCTGAAAATCATTTCCGGAAATTTCAGTAACGAGATAAGTAATTCCATCTACAGAAATATAGCCCAGATTATAAAAACCAAACGCGTCAAATTTTCCTTTCGGTAAACAAACATCGGACGAAGGCATTATCCAGAAACTGATTATTTTGCCTTCATCATCCTTGCCCCTGTATTCTGTTTCGGTTTTACCGATAGTAGGATGTTTCCTGGTTTTACCTGTTTTCCTGAAATCCTTTTTAAATCGCTGTTCATTTACAGCGTCATTTTTAATACCGGAAATAGTAGTGCCCAAAGCCATCTTCTGGTGATATTTTTTGCCACCGGCTATGGCATAAATATCCATCGCGTTATTGCGGATAAACTGATCTACCACCATTTCGCCTCCTTCTCCGTTTGCCATTTTCTGAAAAGCCTCATTGGGCATATAGGCTTCACCGGCTTTCAGGTTCAGGAAAAAATAAGAGCTACCCTGCTGGCCCCCGCCGCTTGCCCTGAAAGAAATTTTTTTTGTTGTATTGGGGCAGCCAAAACATCCTTTTTCTTTAAGATATTTTTGCAGGCTGATTGTTTGGATTACAACCTTTTTCCCGCTCCCTCCATACATACGGTCAACTTCTTCAAGTGACAGCTTTTCATTTTTTTTGCTCTCGCAATTATTCAGAATTAAAGTGGCATTTGGCGAAGCGGTTGTCCAAAAGCCGGTTTTCCCTAAAAGCTTATCAACCTCAGCGGCGGAAACTGTAATTTCTGAAAATCGGCAGCCACTTCCCTGGTTACACACGGCAAGGTGCTGGCGCGCTTTTTTAGGTTGTGCATTACCATACAGGGATAGCTGCAGGAAAAGAAACAGGAATAAAATATTTTTCATGTCACAATTATTTAATTACACTTGCTTAATACATCCTTTGCCAATTGTAATGCTACCATTTTATTTTTTTCTGTATCATTGCTTACATCAGCCCTAATTTCAAATTTTACACCATCCTGCAAAACAAAAAGTTCACTGGTAACTATATTCCATCTGGCTGCACTGCCTACACCGGTTACTGTCCTGTAACCTTTGGAAACTTCTTTAAAAGCACCTGTTAATGATTTACCTGTTCCTTTAATTTGTTCTCTATCCACCCCTTGCTTTTCAGCCTCTTTTAAGGCTTTATCTGCCTCAGCATTACCTGAGTTGCCTTCTCCCACATCATTTAATGCATCATTAGCTTTTTGCATTTGTTCTTCTGTTACAGCCTTGTAAAGCTGGTTAAATGTTTTAATCGACATAGGTTTTACGGCACGCACCACAATTACATCGGGCACCTGCATTTCATTTTTAAAGCCGGGTATTTTCCCCATTCTGTTATTTTTAAACTTGTATAAAAATTCATGGTTTTCAGGATTTTTTAAAACCTTGTTATACTTGGTTTCCATAACATTTCTGGAAAATCCTGTAGCAGCCAAAACTTCAGCTTCTGTAATCATTGCATCATATTTACTCTGATATCCTAAAAGGCAGGCATTGCCACCTTCTGCATCATCATCATCAGGAATCAATTCGGTTACGGTATCTATGTTTGTATTATTATCCTGTTTGCCTGTATTATTTCCACATGCCAATACCGCCAGCAATGATATATAAAGAATGTGTTTACTGTAATTTATTCTCATTTTCCTAAATATCTTATTGTTTAATAAATTCTACCCGCCTGTTTTGTGCTTTACCGGAAGCTGTATTGTTAGATGTTAAAGGCTGTGTTTCGCCTTTACCGTCAGTAACTAATCTTGAAGCATCAATTCCAAATTCTTTTACCAGTATATTTTTAACGGAATCGGCACGGTTTTTTGATAGTTTAAGGTTGGCATCATCTGCACCGTCACTATCTGTATGCCCTACAATTAAAATAGTTCCCGAAGATGCTTTTATAGCCTGGGCCGTATTGTTTAATGTGGCCCAGCTTTCAGGCTTAATATGCGATGAGTTTACATCAAAATAAATAGCATTGGTAACAAATTTGCCTGTATCTTTTATATCCTGTGAAGCATTGGGTATATTACCGGCAACACGTATGTTTGATACATAAATGCCATCGCCCCAAAGGTTGGTGGAAAATATAAGGTTATACTGCCCCTTCTTGGTTAGCGCATTTGGCAGGTTTATAATTTCCTTACCGTTTATATATAAAATGATATGCCTGCCATTACGGTAAATGGAGATACGGTTAACTTCACCGGGGTTCCATCCTGATTTAAACGTATTTTCAAAAAGCACCATATCTTCCCGGTTAAGGTTGGAGTTATACTCTGTAGTAACCATCATATTAACCATTTCATCCGAGCCATGCGGATGTACATCTATACAAACTGCAGGTTCTGTATCCCAGTGTATACTATATTCTTCCCTGTCATTCCTGGTGGTAAAGTTTGTCCTGAACCCTCCTTCCATTTCATTCATACTTTCAGGGTCGGCATACATATCAAATTCAACTGTAAACTGTTCAGGCAAATTTTTAAAGCTGTTTGGGAAAGCAAAGCCTTTACGGGGCATTTTAAGCCAGTTGCCACCTGCTGCGGGAATAGTTCCTACATTTGGCTTTTCTATATCTTCAGAAGGGTCATATTCATATACATGCCAGTTTCCGCTTCCGGGGCTTAATTTAGCTGTTGAAAAATCCTCAAAAAACAAAACGTTTTTTCCGGGTACAAAAGATGAGCCTTTGTATTGCTCAAATGCCACATCATCACTACTGGTAGTATTATTTCGCCCTGATGATTCGTTGCTACTTTTTTTGTCTTTCTTCTTTTCCTTTTTTTTAAAGATGTTTTCTATACCTTTTTCAACCTTATCCAAACCCTTATCAATAGTGTTGTCGGTTTTTTGCTCGGTTTTGCTTTTTGTCTTTTCCTTGGTACGGTTTAAAACCCTGTCCAGTATCTGTGCATTTGCAGCAGTGGTTATGCAGAAAAGAAAAACCAATGTTATAATGACTCCTGATTTCATGATTTAATATTTTTTAGTTACTAATATTATTTAACCACGATAGAGTGAGCCTCTGCATTACCGCTGCCACTGCTTAACTGGACTCTTTCTATATTTTCTCCGGTAATTTTCCACATTACTGCAACAGTCATTTCTCCCATTTTTTCATAGCCGCATGCATATACTGTTTCTCCTTTAATTGCTATGGATAATGCCCTGCTTTCAGACTGGGATAAAACAGTTGGGATATCATTTACCCAAACAGTAGCCCTCATACTTTCGCTTTGCTGCATGCCTGAATAGCCAGCTATACATACCTTATCATCAACTACTGCTACTTTGTCGGCAAATGAAATCACATTCCCGTCAGGATTTTGAAGGATTTGCTGAGTACCATTTTTCCATAATAAGGCGGAGCGCTGGCTGTTAATGTCTCCAACCCTGCCGGTGCCTACTACATAAATGTCATTACCATATTGCGCTATACCATAAGCACTATATTCGTTGCCTTCTGCCAGTTTGGTTATAACGCCGTTTTTCCAGAACGCAGCAGCAGACTGCGATATACCCACATAGCCAACAGCTAAAACATCAGTATCATTAACAAGCAGGTCGGTTACAGAGCCTATACCGCCCGGCAACTGTTCCCTTGTCCCATTTTTCCATATGCTGGGATATTGATACTGATCAATATAATAGCCTGCAAAATAAATGTCCTCACCGTGTACATCAACAGCCGTGGGGTTTATATTGTAGTCATTTTCTAAAATAAGCGTATTAACATCATTTTTCCATAAATAGATATTTGCTGTGGGATAAAATGAATTGAAAGGCTTATAGCTCATTTTCCATACTGCATAAACATCATTATTTACAACATCAATATCATAAACTATATTTGCGGTGCGCACATTTCCCGGTGTCAGCATATCGGTATCATAAACCTCCATAGATATGCCGTTTTTCCATACAACTTCCCCCACATTTGTTATTTCGGTAGAATAGCCGCTCACATATACAGTAGCAGGAGTTTCATCAACAACAGGGTCTTTAACTTCGTCATCACCATTAGAGCAGGATGAAAGAACTAAGGATAATAGCACCGAAGCATAAGCAAGCTTTTTTAATTGGCTCGTTTTCATAATTATACATTTTGAATTCATTACAAATTTGAAAATTGAAAACAAGTTGTATAAGGGGGAAAATAGGCAATTTTAAAACTGGGGGTTTTCCCTGATATAGTAAACAAAAAACCCGGCATTAACCGGGTTTCTATATAATTATTATAACATGTTAATCTTCTCCCCTGTCAGGGTTAAGCATCCTTTCCTGCGGGCTTGTATGGTTTTTTGGTTTGTCGCCATAATCTTCCTTATGGTCTTTATCTGCTTTTTTTTGCGACTGATGGTATTTATATTTTTCATTTCCTTCAAAAATATTGTCATCATTTTGCCCATTATTGTTCCCGTGGTTTTTATCTGCATCATTTTTCATAATCAGTAGTTTTAAATTATACATCTTTCAAATTTACCTTTTACATAAAAAACAATGTTATATCATTAACGGTATATGTTGTATAAATACGATGCGGAAAATAATGCAATCATGTAGTAAAATAATATAACATTAAAAGTTTAAACAGTATAAACTTTGTACAACATACAGCTATTAACTACTAAAAAAAACTGCCTATGTTTTATCATGATTCTAAATTACAGTACAAAGTTAAAGTAGATAAACCAGACCCGATGTTTGCTAAAATGCTTCAGCAGGCAATTGGCGGCATTGAAGGTGAAATCCGCGTTTGCCTCCAGTACCTTTTCCAGGCATGGGGATCAAGAGGGCCTGCAAAATACCGTGATATGCTTTTAGAAACAGGAACGGAGGAAATAAGCCATATAGAAATGCTTGCCACAGCCGTAGCCCTTAATCTTGAAGACGCACCAAATGATATTAAAGACGAAATGGCTGAAGAAAGCCCAATTATACAGGCCATTATGGGCGGAGCCAACCCAAGGCACTACCTTTCTGCCGGGCTGGCTGCCATGGCTGTAGACAGTAATGGAGTGCCATTTAATGGTTCGTGGGTTGTGGGAAGTGGAAACCTGGCTGCCGACATGTATGCTAATGTCATGGCCGAATCAACAGGCAGGATACTGGCAACACGTTTATGGAAAATTACTGAGGACAAAGGAATGAAGGATATGCTTTCTTTCCTTATAGCCAGGGATACCATGCATCAAAACCAATGGCTGGCCGTACTGGAAGAAATCGGAGGATTAAAGGGCAATCATCCTATACCCAACAGTTTCCCACAGGATAAGGAAGCCGGAGAGTTCAGTTATTCATTTATGTCTACTTCAATAAATGATGAAAATAATCAATCAGATACAGGGCGTTGGGCAAGTGGAGAATCAATTGATGGCAAAGGCAACTTTACATTTATAAAAGCCAAGCCACACGGAGAAAAACCAGATCTTGCCCCACCAAAGCCCGAAGGATTTGCCCAAAAAGAACAAATGAAAGATGAAGATGGATTTATAAAATCAGTTTTCAGGGATTTATAATACAATGCTATGACAACAATTGAAGATATATTTAAAAACAGGATTTCCGGTAAAAATATAGCAATAACGGGAGGCACTACCGGCATTGGCAGGGCTACGGCAATTTTATTATCAGGTTTGGGAGCCAACATAATTATAGTTGGCCAAACACAGCAGCATCTGGAAGATGCGCTGGACGATATTACAGCTAATGCCAAAGGTACTGTTCACGGCATCCTTGCAGATGTTGCCACTAAAGAAGGTGTAAACCGGATCTTTAATGAAATTAAAGGCAATTTTAAATCTCTTGACATCCTGATTAATAATGCGGCGCTCCCCTATGGCAGCGTTACAGAAGGGGAGTTTGAAGAATGGAAGCAGATAGTAGATACTAACCTTGTAGGTTATTTGGGCTGTGCCGGCGAAGCTATTAAACAAATGAAAGAACAAAAATATGGCCATATAGTTAATATAGGTTCAATGAGTGCCGATGTACAGGAGGAGTCAAGTTCAGTATATGTTGCTACAAAATCAGGAATAAGGGGTTTTAGTGCCTCTTTACGCAAACAGGTTAACCCAATGGGAATAAAAATTACCCTTATTGAACCCGGCGCTGTTGATACTGACATGCAGGCTGAAAGTACAGGGAAGAAAAAGCAAAATGTAAAGGAAGGAACCATGCTTAAAGCAGATGATATTGCCGCCTCTGTATTGTATAGCCTTATACAACCGGAACGTTGTGATATAGTTGAACTGAAAATAAGGCCGCACCTTCAACTGATTTAATTGATAGTATAATGAAACCCATATCTGCATGGGCAGCTGGCTTGCAGCTGCAATTCAGGTCTGCTGAGTTATTGGCTGAATTTACCTTGCAGCAGTACAAACTAAAAATAAGTGTTGCAGATAACAGCCTCTGGATAACGGCAGAATGGCCCTCCGGGGGTATAATAGCTTTTATGGCTGCATTTTCGGTAAATGATAAGCTTAAAATAAACAATATTAAAAATGAAAATCCTTTTATTGTTGAACTGGAAGGGGAAACAGTCAGCATAAAAGTCAGTTTTTGCACCCCTGATACTGAAAACCCTGTTTTTACATACCGCACTACCTTAAAGCCTAAAACCGACTTGCTCATCCCCTACTGGCCTAAAGATATAATGCCTTTGTATAAACAGGGTTATACACAAAATACATCGGGCACTGTTCATGCAGCACAGGCAGGCACAAGGTCGGGTGTGCTGTTTTTTAGTATGGAACAGCCTAATACAGGGTCGGTATTTTATTTTCAGGATTTAACTTCGTTAAACAACTATTGCGAAACCACCCAAACATCGGCAGGAGGCGTTGTTGGGGGTGCATGGCCCGAAATAGGCATGTCCTTGCCAGCTACACAACCGGGCCATCCACTTAATGCCAATGAAGAATATATTATTTCTGATGCTTATGTATTGCTAAGTGATGAAATCCCTGAAGATAATTTTCAGATTTCCAAGATGTTCCTAAACTACCTGGCACAAATATACCTTATACTGCCCAAACCGGAAACAGAATATTTTAACTGGCATGAAGCCCTTGGTAAAAGCCTTACTGATTTAGAATTCCATAAAGGCTGCTGGCAGTATGCCAACGGGCATACCTATTTAAATGCCTATGTAAGCGATTATAAAACCCCGCCAGAAAGTATGGTACAGCTTGCCGTACTATTACCGTTAAAGGATTATGACAAATGGAGCGGGGAAAACCACTCCCCTGTTATTAACACACTGCATGACGGGCTGGAAACATTTTATGATGAGCATCTTAAAACCATAGTGCGCTGGCTACCTGCCAAAGAGCAAAACCTTGACTGGGAGGAGGAACAAAAAAAACCGGGCGTTATGGACTCGTGGTACCTGCACCACCCTTTGCTTAATTTATCACGGCTTGCGCTGGATGGCGATGAAAAAGCAAAAAAACTTTTAATGGATTCTGCGGAGTATGCCATAAAAGTGGCGCATCATTTTAATTATGAATGGCCTGTATTTTATAAAATGGCAACACTTGAAGTGATAAAAGCGGAAACAGAGCCCGGACACGGTGGTGAAAAAGATGTACCGGGCACGTATGCCCATCTTATGTTGCAGCTATGGCAGCTTACAAAGGAAAAGCGTTACCTTAACGAAGCGGCTAGGGCTGCAAAAAAACTTTCGCAATATGGCATGGATGTTTTTTACCAGGCAAACAATACGGCTTTCACTGCCGGTGCTATGGTTCAGCTTTATAAAATAACCAAAGATGAGCTTTACCTTAACATAAGCTACCTGTGTATTGCTGCAATGTTGAGAAATGTACAGTTATGGGAGTGTAACTATGGCAACGCAAAACATTACCCTAAATTTTTCAGCATTTATCCGCTTAAGGAAGCCCCATATACCGCAGCTTATGAAGACCAGGAAGTATATGCTGCCGTACACTCTTTTTTAAAGGAAGTGAATGGTATTGAAATATTGCCCTCTGTAAAACTACTGCTGGCAGAATTTATAAAATATACCATAAACAGGGTTTCGTATTATTATCCGCCAAGGCTTCCTTTAGAAGTTTTGGCAAAAAAGGAAGAGGTAAAAAGCGGTGAAATTGACGCCTCGTTATGGATTGCCCTGGAAGACCTGCGGGATGGCTGGGAGCGCAGCGGGCAGGTGGGCCAGGAAGTATATGGTGCAGGTATAGCTTTTGGCATTGTACCAAGGCAATACTGCAAGGTAGAAAAAGGCGGATTTATGATATTTACAGAATATCCATTAGTTAATTTTAAGCTACAGAATAAAACCGTAATTTTTTCAGCAGGGGGAGATAACCGCTTTTCCTTCAGGATGGTAATACTACCACTTAAGGAAAATAAGCTGCCAAGTATTAACGTAAACATGGATAACATGCAGCTAAAACCTGACAAAAGCACTAAAATAATTGCAGAATATACCTTAAAAGGAAACTGCACCTCAACTATAAAATGGTGATACATTACCATAACATCTGCTAAACCAATATGCATTAACAACAGTAAAAACCCCTGAAAGCACCCAAAATGCATCATTATTAAAGGTATTGCTTAAACAATTGTGAAAAAATTTAAACAACAAGTGTAAAGAATTAATACTTTTGTAAAACCGGTTAGCGGAAAATACATACTTCTGATAGTGTATATGTGAGGCAACATAAACACTATATTTTATACAGGGTAAATACTACTCTGTTGTTTTAATTGCCTTAACCAATAGAACTTCCTTACTATGTTAGCAACACAGCCTTCCTTATAGGCTGTTAGGCTGTATATGTATTTATTGCAGGTGCGGGAGTAGCTATGAATAAGAAAAACTAAATATTACTATTGAAAGAGCAAGATAAGAAATTAAATAAACCGCATTTTCAGCAGCAGGAAATTCCTAAAACAGCTGAAGAGGAATTGCGTGAACGCGAAAGCTGGCTTAAGGGCCAGCAACTGGCTTTTCAAAAAGCCCTTAGCGGCAAATCGCTTCCTGCTTCACTTAAGCCGCTTGTAGATACTATTGTAAAACAAACAGGTGGTGAGGCAAAGGCCGGCTTTTATATAATTCCGCCGCAAGCTAAAGATCTTTACCATGTTATAGGCATGCCTGAAGAATATGCCCATGATGTAAACGGCTTTAAGGTAGGGCCGGAATCTGTAGCCTGTGGCCTGGCCATGCACACGGGGGAACCTGTTATTACTTATGATGTGGAACTGGAACCGGGCTGGGAGCCTTACAGGAAACTGGCACAAAAACACGGTTACAGGGCGTGCTGGGCATTCCCGGTACGTGCAGATGGCGGCCCTGTGCTGGGCACATTGGCAATGTATTGGGCAGAGCCTCGCTATCCGGAAAGTATGCATCTTGAAATGGCAGGAATACTGGCACACGCGGCTGCTATTATAATATCAAGGGATACAGAGCTGGCAGAGCGTACCTACGCACAGGCAGCATTAAAAGAAAATGAAAAGAGGCTTACTTCCATATTTGCAAGTGCCGCCGTGGGTTTATCTGAAATTTCTAAAGAAGGAAAATTTATAAGGGTTAATGAAACCCTGTGCACTATTTTAGGCAGGAGCCGTGAGGAGTTGCTAAACTCTTATATTACTCAGGTTACCGCACCGGAATATATAAACCCCAGCTTTGAAGCCGTAAGCCGGCTTTTTGAAACCGGGATTCCGGTTTCGCTCGATAAGCAGTACATACGCCCTGATGGCACAAGGGTATGGGCTAACAGTACCCTTTCCATGCTAAACGAAAAATGCATGATTGTGGTTACAGCTGATTTAACCGACCGAAAAAGAACAGAAATCAAACTACAACAAACACAGCAAAAATTGTTACAGGAATTAAAAGACACCAAATATTTACAGGACAGGTTGATTAATACCAGTAATATTAATACCATATTCAGCGATATACTTGACGCCGCCATAGCCATAATGAAGTCTGATATGGGAAGCCTGCAGCTATATGTATCTGAAAAGGAAGTATTAGAGCTATTAACATGGAAAGGCTTTCACCCGGAATCGGCAGAGTACTGGAGCAAAGTGGATACAGATTCCCAAAGCACCTGTGGCAAAGCCCTTAAAATGGGTGAACGCATAGTTATAAAAAATGTATACCAGTTTGAATTTGAAGACAATACTTCCGACTATCACTATTACAGGCTATCCGGCATTACTACAGTGCAATCTACTCCCCTGCTCTCCCGTGAAGGGCGTTTATTGGGTATGCTTTCAACGCACTGGAAAAAAGAACATTCCCCAACCGAAAGGGAGTTTAGCCTGCTGGACCTGCTGGCACGTCAGGCAGCCGATATTATTGATAAGCGCATGGCTGAGGAAGCACTGAGAAATTCGGAACAAAAATATTTGGTACAACTGGAACGGGAAGTGAGCGAACGTACTGAAGAATTAAAATTAAGCAAAGAATTACTTCAGGCCACACTGGACAGTTCTTTGGATATGATACAGGTTTTTAAGGCTGTGAGGGATGAAAATGGTAAAATTACAGACTTTATCTGGATACTTAACAACCATGCTTCTGAACAATTATATGGCGATGTGATTGGCAAAAGCCTGATTGAAAATAATCCCGGGGTATTGAAAACCGGTATTTTTAGCCATTTTGTTGAAGTAACCGAAACCGGTGTACCGCAACAGTATGAAAAGCACTATGTACATGAGCAGTTTAACGGCTGGTTCTACCAATCGGTGGTGAAACTGGATGATGGTGTGGCAACTGCCACTACTGATATTACCGAACGGAAGATGGCAGAAAAGGAAGTGATAGAGCTTAACAAACTGCTGCTTTCTAAAAACAGGATGCTGGAATCTTTAAATTCAGAACTTACTACATTTAATACTATTGCGGCTAAAGATTACCGGGATGCCTTTAAAATATTGTACACCAACCTGGAACATATAATTAAAACCGACGCCGCCAAGCTAAGTAATGCGGGGCGCGGCAACATAAGGAAAACCCAGTCGGCGCTGCAAAAATTAAAACTACTTACCGAGGATATTGTTTCTTATTCCAGAATACCGGAACTGGATAAGGAACTTACAGAAGTGAACCTTAATGAGGTTTTTGCCACAACGTTAAACGACCTTGCCGCTAAAATACAGGAAAAGGGAGCGGAAATAGCAATAACTGCCAAGTTGCCGGTTATTCAGGGTTTCCCGCTCCTGCTGGCATTATTGTTTTACCATTTGCTGGACAACGCCCTGAAATTTAATGAAGAAGGCAAAAAACCGCAAATTGTAATTGATTTTGATACTGTTGCAGGTACCGAGATACATTTTCCTAAACAGGATTTTTATAAAATTTCATTTACCGATAACGGTATAGGTTTCGGCTCAAAACACCGGTTGAAACTCTTTGAAATATTTTACCAGGTTAATGAAAAGCAGTACAAAGGTTCGGGCATTGGGCTGGCCATTTGTAAAAAAATAATGGAACTGCACGAAGGCTATATCACTGCAGGCGGCACAGAGGGCAATGGGGCGGTATTTTGCTGTTATTTCCCGGTAGATAAATAAAAAAACTTGCCTTTGGCAGGTTTTTAATCGTTTAAGTTTAACAGAAAAACCTCTGTATCAAGCCCGTCTGTTATATACTGCCAGCACAGGCTGGCAATAACACTTATAGATTTTATAAGCTTGCTTTTATTTACGTTCTTTTTTAAGCATATATTAGCACCGGCCATAAAAACCTGTTCTGTAAACTCCGGTTTTTCACAATCGGCAAGAATCGTAAAAATAGTTTTTTGTAAAACTTCCCTTTTCTTTAATTCCTTAAGCATTTTAAGGCCATTCCTGTCATTTTCGGTTACTAAAATAATAACGTCAGGCACTACTGCCCCGGCTGCCAGTAAATTATCTACCGCATCTATATTGGCAACAGTGGTTACTTCATGCGCTATGGTTAACCCCTCAAAAGCAGAATTAAATACAGCCTTGTTTAAATTGCCGTCAATCAATAAAATATTTAATTTACCTGTTATCATAGCTTGTTGTATATACCTGTAACTTTTAATATTTTTTCAATTGTGTTTTTTATATCATCAATAGAAGCCGGCTTTTCTATACAGTACGCGGCTCCTTTTTTTAATGCATATTCCCTTACATCTGGAGAAACAGATGTAGAATAAATTACTACTGTGGCATTTGCAAGCAGCGGGTCTTTTTTAATATTTTCCAGGCATTGCAAGCCGTTAACGGCCGGCATATTAATATCCAGCATTACAATATCCGGAAGTTTAGCCTGCATCATCTTCAATGCATTTGTAGCACACTTTGCATAGTGAAAAGACACAGAAGGAAAATGCTCTTTGACTGAGGTTATAAAAATAAACTCATCAACATCATCGTCAATTAATAAAATATTATGTTCCATAGCTAAGTTGTTAGGTTGGTTTATGCGGGGGGAAAATGCACTAGTAAAATATAATACACAGGCCCGTAACCGACTTAGCGGAATTACTTGCAATAGAAGTATCCTGTAAAGGTTAACGAGATGTATTAGCACCTCAGGACCGAGGGTTTGAGTTACTAAGTTAGTAAACAAAATATAGCTAAAAAGATTTTTAACTGAATTTTAGATTTTTACGAGATATAACAACTGATATTCAGTTGTTTAAACAGAACTACTATAAGGGGACAGGATAATTTTTTATTGTTATGGAACTTATAAAAGAAAATGGTTTATACGGAATGATATAAACAATCAGAAAAAAAATGTAAGGATAACAGTCTTAAAATTCAGAATTTTGAAGAACACATAACGGCTGTTTGAACGTTCTTTGCAGTAGTAATTCAAAAAACAGGACCCGGTTTAATTACAACAGCAAACAGCCGTTTTTTTTATTGCTTATTCACAAATTTAAAAAAGCGGCTTTCTCCCCCGTCTTTCGTTTGTTCCTGGTATAAAAATTCAAGGTTATTTTCATCAAATATTTTAAAGAATTCATCCCATGAAACCTCCTTAAGGTTATCTTCTGCATAGCCGGGAAAATTAATCCGTAATAAACCGCCGCCATTTTTATCTGTGCCTTCTACCACGGCAGGCTTCCCGTCACGTGCTTCTGCCCATTGTTTTATTTCATTATGCTTAACTGTAGTTTTTGAATCTGAATTTGCCATAAGTATATTTTTTTAATTAAACTTACACTCAAAGTTAATCTGTATAACTAAAAGAATATATTAACTATAGCCCAAACTTGTGTTAATAGGGGAAACTATATTGCTTTAATTACAGTAATATCCCCTGCGGTTTCCAAAATAACAGCTTTAGCCTGCTTAATATCTGTTAAGCCACTTTTTCTTAAAGCCTCCTCAACCTCATCATTGGTTATCCTTTCATTTTTCATAATATCATTATAAAGTTCTCCATTATAGGCTAAAAGGGAAGGCTTGCTTGTTATAAGCCGGTTAATACTTTTAACCCTTACAGAAAGCCATGTAATAATGTATTGCAAAAATATAAGCAAGCCCAGCACCAGCACACCATCGGCCAGCACAACATCTTTATTAAGCGTTACTGTGGCAAAAGCCGAACCTAATGCAATGGTTACTATAAAATCAAAAGCATTCATCTGGCTGAGTGTCCTTTTACCTGAAATCCTTAACATGGCTATAAGCGCAAGGTATGATAATACGGTTATTATAAACGTGCGGAGCAGGCTTTCCCAGGTATCAAAAAATAACTTATCCATAACTATAATTTTATTTGTTTCAAGTTAGCAGTAAGTTTTTATTTTACCAGTAAATACATACACTTTTAACCCCGTTTTATGATAATAAGCAGCTAATTATCAACATACTGCAATACATAATAAATATGTAAAATCATGTAATGGTTTTAGCAATTATACATTTTATACTTACAATGCTAAACTTTATACAACCACCCATGAAAATGAAACCTTTTAACAGCCGACGGAATTTTTTAAAAAATATAACGCTTACCGTTGGTGCCTCTGCCATAACGCTCCCGGCATTTAACAGCATTACAACTACCGGAAAAATAATAAGACAGGAAGACGAAAGCCTGCCCCTGCCCCCTGTAAATAAGCAGGGAAAAATGGGGCTTGCATTAGTGGGCTTGGGGCAATACAGCACACACCAGCTTGCCCCCGCCCTTCAGGAAACCAACAATGTTTACCTGGCAGGCATAGTTACAGGAACACCCTCAAAGGCAGAGGCCTGGAAAAAAAGGTACAGCATACCACAAAGCAATATTTATAATTATGAAAATTTTGATGATATAATTAATAATAAAGATATTGATATAGTATATGTGGTATTGCCCAACAGTATGCATGCAGAATATGTAATAAGGGCTGCAAAAGCCAAAAAGCATGTAATATGCGAAAAGCCAATGGCCACAACAGTGCAGGACGCACAAAATATGCTTGATGCGTGCCGTGAAAATGGAGTACAGCTTGCCATAGGCTACAGGCTGCATTTTGAACCTTTTAACAAAAGGGTGATGGAACTTGGGCAACAGGAAATATATGGAAAAGTAAAAACCATAAAGGCTTATGACAGTAGTGATTCCACCAATGGCAGTGTTGATAAATGGAGGCTTGACCGTGAGCTTGCCGGAGGCGGCCCGTTAATAGATTTAGGCATATACTGTGTGCAGGGTGCTATTTACACTTTAGGCAGGCCACCTGTTGCCGTTTCTGCACAATTTGGGCCGGTAACCAAGCCTTTGGTATTTCATGATGTTGAACAATCCATCAGCTGGAAAATGTTTTTTGATAATGGTACTATTGCCGAATGTGAAAGCAGTTATGCCGAAAATAAGAATGAACTTTCTGCCACAGCTGAAAAAGGCTGGTGGAAACTTAGCCCTGCTTATGCCTATGAAGGGAAAAAAGGTGAAACAAGCGATGGTAAAATGAAGCTCCCCAATATATATGAGCAGGTTGCACAAATGGACGCGCAGGCTGCAAGCTTTAAAAAAAATGAGAAATCTGTTGTTTCTGGAGAAATGGGACTTAGGGATATGAAAATATTAATGGCCATATATGAATCGGCCAAAGCCGGCGGTAAAAAAGTGCAGCTTTCGCTTTAACCGGCATTATGTAACAAAACCTGTAAATGATGTAAGGGTATCCATAGTAACAGGATTAATTTTAATAAAAAGTTCAATTAAAATTTAAACCGTTATGACTATGAAAAAAGATCAGACAGAAGGCAAGGTAGCCGAAAAAATTGAAGAGCAGACTGCAAAACTGCCTTCAGATACTTTTCTATGGGCCTCAGTAGGCGCAATGGCAGTATCAGCAACACTAAAGTGTTTTGGCAAAAACAGTGCTGCATTATTTGTAGGGCAATGGGCCGCGCCGTTTCTGCTTTTAGGTATTTACAATAAAATTGTAAAGGTTGAAGGGCATGATAAAGAAGACCACCCTATAAGCAACTATGTAGAACCGGAAAAAGATTTCCTTAGTTAAAAAAAGCGCAGTTTTAAAACTGCGCTTTTTTTAACTAATCAGGTTGGATATTAAATCGGCCGCCCTATCTATAGTTTTTGATATTATTTCTTCAGGCTCACCATTAAAAACCTCCCTGTGCGCATGCGAACCTCCCGGAGCTATGATGTGTACAAACATAGTACCTACAGGTTTTTCGGGTGTTTCACTGCCACCTGGCGATATGAGGCCGGTAACGCCAACCCTTATATCGCTTTTAAAATATTTATAAAGGCCTTCAGCCAGAAGCTGTGTAACTTCGGCAGATTCTGCTGTATATTTTTCTATGGTTTCCTTAGGTATATCAAAAAGTTCTTCTTTGGTGTCCCTGTCATAGCATACTATGCCTCCTAAAAAAATATCACCCGACTGTGGCACAAGGGCAAACTCAGATGCCAGCCAGCCTGCGGTAGCACTTTCGGCAAAAGCTATGGTAAATTTTTTCTCAGCAATAATTTTGCTGCATTCCTTTATTTTATCAGATGCCATATTTAAATTTAATTATATAAATAAGCCCCCGCCTTGCAGCAGGGACTTAAACTAAAACACAAGTTATTAATGAATAAACTCTGCAAAATCTTTATGCTCCTCTTTAAGCAGTTCCTCGGCATTTAAAGACTTAAAGTAGTTAAAAGTAAGTTCCATCCCTTTTGCCCTGCTTACTTTCGGCTCCCAGTCAAGCAAAGCTTTTGCTTTGTTTATATCCGGCCGGCGCTGTAGCGGGTCGTTTACAGGAAGTGGCTTATAAACAACCTTTTGGCTGGTGCCTGTCAGTTTTATTATCTCATCGGCAAAGTCCTTTATTGTAATTTCATCAGGATTGCCAATATTTACCGGCGAAGTATAGTCAGAATGTAACAACCTGCAAATACCTTCCACCTGGTCATCCACATAGCAAAAAGACCTTGTTTGGCTGCCGTCGCCAAAAACAGTAAGATCTTCCCCGCGCAGTGCCTGCCCTATAAAAGCAGGTATAACCCTGCCATCGTTAAGGCGCATACGGGGCCCGTAGGTATTAAATATCCTGACAATACGGGTTTCTACTCCATGAAAAGTATGATAAGCCATTGTTAATGACTCCTGAAACCGCTTCGCCTCGTCATAAACTCCCCTTGGCCCTATGGTGTTTACATTGCCATAATAATCTTCTGTTTGCGGATGCACAAGGGGGTCGCCATATACTTCAGATGTAGAGGCAATAAGAATCCTCGCCTTTTTAACCCTTGCAAGCCCTAAAAGATTATGTGTGCCCAACGAGCCTACCTTAAGAGTTTGTATAGGTATCTTTAAATAATCTATAGGGCTGGCGGGTGATGCAAAATGAAGTATATAATCAAGATGGCCGGGTATATTTACAAACTTGGTAACATCATGATGGTAAAATTCAAAATTTTTGTGGGGAAACAGGTGCTCTATATTTTTAAGGCTCCCGGTAATAAGGTTGTCCATGGCTATAACATAATAGCCGTCTTTAATAAAGCGGTCGCAAAGGTGTGAGCCTAAAAAACCTGCCGCCCCGGTTATCAGTACTTTTTTCATAGTATATCAGTTAGGCTTATATTAATTCCTGTCCCCATTTACGGTATCTGATGCCATGCCTGCCCCGGTACCTTCGCCCGATGCCATTCCTGAATCTTCATTGGCTGCCGGCCTGTCAGTGCCATCTATTGTCCCCTGGGCTTCCTGCCCATCTTCATTGCCACGGCTGTTGGTTCCGTTGCCACCGCAGGATATGCTAACAAGGAACAATATTGACAATATTATTTTAAACAGTATTGGTTTACACATTTTCATATTCTATAGCTTTATAAATTAATAAGTATAAAGTTCAGGATTATTATTACCACATGGGTTATATCATTTTACTGATAGCTTATATTTAAAAGCCTGATGAAACTAGTTGAGTATGGCGCGCTTGTTTTTAATAATCTTTTGGAATGTAGTAGGTGTTAACCCGGTAAGCTTTTTAAACTGGTGCGATAAATGGGCAACACTGCTGTAATTTAGCTTATATGAAATTTCAGTCAGCGTAAATTTTTCGCTGGCTAAAAGCTGCTTAGCCAGCTCTATCCGCTTAAGTATTATAAAGTTTTCTATTGAAATATGGCAAACATCAGTAAATGCCTGCGAAATAGTGCGGTAATTAGCATCAAGTTTTTCCGAAAGGTAGGAAGATACTTTAATAAGAGGAAGATTGTTATCAATATGCAGCATGGCAATAATAGCCTCTTTAACCTGCTGTGCCAGTATGTTTTTTTTGTTATCTATTATATCAATACCATAATGCTGAAGTGCAAGTGCAAGCAGTTCGTATTGCTCAGTATGGATGCGTTCAGGAAAATAAATGTTTCCCATACCGTTAATCTTGTAGCTGATATTTAATTTATCCAACTGATCCTTTAAAATTGTTTTGCAGGTAACATCAAAATTATACTTTAAAAACACATTCATGGCTGTTAGATTTAATAGTTATCTGCCTAAGTTAGCCTGCATTACTTTACAATATTCTTAACAAAACACAAATTGGGATTTTAATAACTAAAAATGTTAAAATATTAACACGTGTTTAACTAAAGTAATAAGCATTATCCTACTAATTAAAATAATGAGTAAAATTCCTAAAACAGTTGTTATATATTTAACAAAAGTAAATACTTATTCAGGTACCTTTCCTGTTTTCTTTTCTACCTCATTTTGCCAATCCTTTCCTGTGGCTGAAAGATATTCTGAATAATTCCAGGTAATATAGTCTGCTGCCCTGTTTTCATCCTTAACTGCTATATAGGTTTCATCTTCCGGCATATTAGTTACTGTCATGCCGCAACTGCTTAATAAAGAAAGGATACACTGATGGCTGGGTACCCACCAGTTGGTAGGGTCGCCGGCCATACGGTTTTCTATAAAAGCCATATATGGAAAAGCCTTGCTTTTCAGTATTTTCCTGTCATGAAAGCCAATATCTGCGGGTACCTCCATTTCCTCCATACCCGGTATGGAAAGCGTTTGGAATATCATCATCTTCCTTACCTTTTGGGCAACAATATCAAGCGCAAGTAACGGGTAACGAAGATGATAAAACACACCCATAAACCAAACAAGGTCAAATTCTTCATCAATATGGGCCAAATCATAAACCTGCATATAGCGAAATGTTATTTTGTGGCTTAAGCCAAACTTACCTGCAACCCACTGCGCCTGCTTTAAATAATGCCTGTCCATGTCTATAGCTGTAACTTGTGCCCCGCGTTTGGCCAGCTCAATAGAATAAAAACCTGCATTGCAACCTATATCCAGCACCCGCCATCCTGAAAGATCTTCCGGTACTGACTTTTTTATTTTCTCCCATTTAAAGAATGGGAAATCGCCTAAAAAATGATTGGGTGCAGTTTCATTTCCATCAGGCAAATGAATATTATGAAACCAGGGCTCAAGCAACTTTATTTCTTCTTTTATTGTCATATCTGCCCGTTTGTAACTTCCTGCCCCACTGTACTCAAAGCCTCTTGTGCTTCTGCCACATAGTTTAAAAGCTCTTTGGCGCGTGCTTTTGCCGTGTGGTGCTGTAATACTTTCTCTCTGGCTTTACTGCCCATCAGCCTGCGCTGTTCCTCTGTAAATGATGCTATTGCTGAAAGCACGTCATCTGTTGTCCTGGCAATTATTATTTCATCGTCGTTAAAAAGGCTGGTTAGCCCCTCCCAGTAATCAGAAATTATAGGCACGCCACAGGCAGCAGCCTCAAACAGCCTTACGCTTGGCGAATAACCAGCCCTTATCATATCTGCTCGTGTAACATTAAGTGTAAACTTCTGGCTGTTATAAAATTCCCTGTGCTGTGCCGGAGGTAAATGTTCAATACGCTGCACATTCTCAGGCCAGCAGATATGTGTTGGATATTGAGGGCCCGCCACCACGAATTTACCATTAGGATATTGCTTTGCAGTATTGCACAGCAGCATCTCTACAGTAGGCTGCCTGTCTGTACTAAAGGTTCCCAAATAGCCCAGTTCCCAGTTTTTATCACATTCTTCAGGGTAATACTGCTCTGTATCTACAGAACAATATAATGCCCTTGCTGCCGGCGAACCATAATAGCGCTCAATATGGTCGAGTATCGGCCCGCCTGAAAAGGAAAGGTACAGGTCATATTTTTTAATAAGGTAAGGCGTTATATATTCATAATCTTCGCGTTCCAGTTTGGCTAAAGTAACCGGGGTATCTATATCATAAAAGGCTTTTATGCCCTGTGCGGTATTGATTACCCATTTGCCTACTTCTACCCCCTCCTGTACATAAGAGCCTACAATAACCACATCAGCATCTGCCACCTCTTTTTCATAGTTGCAAAAAAGTTCTTCATTAGAGTTGTATAAACCCAACCTGCAAAAGCCGGGGTTGGGTAAATCACGGTTAGAGGCATAATAGGGTACATCTTTTTCAAGGAATAAAATTTCATGGCCGGCATTTGCCAGTTCCTTTAACAAAGCCCTGTAGGTAGTGGCATGTCCATTACCCCAGGAAGAAGTAACAGATAATCCTATAACAACAAATTTCATAACTCAATTTTTTTTTAAGGCTGCACCTGCTGCGCTGCCAGTGATTTATTAAATATTCCCTGTAATAATTTAGCCCTGTGGCTGTAAGTATGGTTTTCCATAACCCTTTTATAAGCTGCAATACCTATCTGCCTGGCTTCTTCCTTGGTAAGGCTTTTTAAAATATCGGCCACCTCCTGCCCGTTTTTTGCTACCAGTATTTCTTTCCCCGGTTCAAAAAACATATCAATCCCTTCCCAATAATCAGTAATTATACAAGCCGCAGCACCTGCAGCTTCAAAAACCCGTGTAGCAGGTGAAAACCCATATTTTGCCATACTGTCCCTGCTTATGTTAAGCACTGCCATAGGTGTACAATTAAAAGCATTATGGCTTTTTGTATAAACGTGCCCAGTGTAATTAACATTTTCAGGCATTTTTTTATCCTGCCAGCCACTGCCGCCCAATAAGAACTTTTTTTCTGGAAGCATGGCTGCAGCATTAAGGAAAAACTCCTCTACACGAGCTTCCCTGTCTGGCAGGCGGTTTCCTAAAAAAGCAAGGTCGGCTTTAAAGCCTTCATCCGGTTCAACAGGATAGTGGGTACCTGTATCAAGCGCATTATAAATAGGAATACACTTCTTTGCGCCTTTGCTTTCATAAGCATTAACAACAGGGTGTCCCCCGCCATAAGTAAGTATATAGTCATACAACGGGATTAGCCCTTTAAATGCATCGTCCTTATTGTTTTCAATCCTGTCCAAGGTGGCGGGAGCATCTACATCCCAAAAAATAATGAGGTTATTTTCCTGTTTCAAGCGCGCCACTTCCCTTTCCAGCAATTCATCAAAAGCACCTACACCACTAGCTTTAATAATTACATCTGCACCAGATGCTTCATTAATTAATTTTAGTATTTCTTCCTCATTGCTGTCATAAACCACAACCCGGCAATAATCAGGATCTTCAATGTCCCGGTGTTTCTGTCGCTCATAAATATCAGGTTCATAAAAAGTAACGCTATGCCCCAGTGCGTTTAGTGCCTTAACAATGCCCCTGTAATAAGTGGCTGCACCATTCCAGTAGGCCGAAATTATACTGGAACCAAAAAATGCTATATTAAGCTTATTTTTTTCCATAATTAAGAAGGGTTAAGTTGTACATTTTCCATAACTGATTTTTCTATGCCCATCTGCCTTATAACCAGCTCCAATTCATCTGCCCGGTGGGAGCAGGTATGCCTTTTTAAAATAGTATCCCTGCCGTTTTTTGAAAGTTGTGCTGCAACTGCTTCATCAGAAAGTACCCTGTGCAATTGCTTTTTCATTTCATTACCATTTGATGCAGTGAGGAAATCGGTTCCCGGCTTAAAAAGGTTTTCAGCATCCTGCCATGGGGATGATACAAGCGGGATACCGCAGGCCATAGCTTCAAAAGGACGTATTGTAGGTATGCCAGGCAGCCATTTTACATAAGGCCCCCTTGGCACATGTACAGTAACTTTATACCTGGAAAATACATCGGGCACTTTATAGTTAGGCAGCCAGCCCCCATATTCTATACCTGCATCTGCAAGTGCATCCAAAGCCTTTTGAGGGTAACGCACTCCATATACTTTTGCTTTAAGCCCAAGTTCTTTTACAGGGTTAATAAGAAATTCCATTAGTTCCTCGGTACGTTCATCATCTCCCCAGTTTCCTATCCAAACAAGGTCTCCTTCTTTTTGGTTTTGTTCCCGTGGTGAAAAAAGTGTGGTATCTGCAGCTTCGTGCCATACCCAAACATTTTTAATCCAGTTGTTTTCCAAATAAATATCCCTTATTACTTTACCAAATACCAAAGCACCATCATAATTGGAAAAATCATACTGCCGCATGCTTTTAACTTCAGACACTGCCCTGTGGTGGGTATCATGAAATAAAAGCTGGTACCCATATTTGGCTTTTAACTTTCCTATTTCCTTTATAAACCCGTGGCTGTTCCATTCGTGCACAATAACAACATCTGCGCCGTACAGCATTTCATCATAATCCGGGTTATCCGGATTATAAAAGCCTGCATCAAGCATAGGATAATATTCTTTATATTCATTTATTTTTTGTTGCCCGTGGTCTTTAAGCAAATTGGTAAGACTCCATGAATTTAAAGGTTCATACGTTTTTACTTTATGCCCCCTGCTTAAAAGTTCCTTTACAATTCCCCTTAAAAAATGGGCGTTGCCATGATTCCAGTCGGAAACAAGGGAATGGTAAAACATTACTATTTTCATACACTTATTTTATTACGTTTCTTCAGGTGCTTTTCTACCAGCAGCCCTTTATACAATTCCATATATTCAGAAGCCATTTTTTCTATAGTAAATTCTTTGGCCCGGCCACTCGATTTTGATGAAATCTCGGCACGTAATCTGTCATCCTTAATAAGCCTATTGATTACATTTACAGCCTGTTCTTTATCATCGGGGTCAAAATACATTGCTGTATCTTCCCATATTTCGTTTAGCGATGATATATTACCCAGTACCAGTGCACACCCTGATTTTGCAGCTTCGAGTATTGCAAGCCCAAAAGGTTCATATTTTGCAGGCATTACAAAAATTGATGCCCTGTCCATATAATATTGCAGTTCCTCCTGCGATAACTGCCCTAAAAAATGTACATTTTCAGGAATGGCAGCAGCACCCGTAAAAGGGCTTTCATGGTTTCCTGCAATGTAAACCGGCCATTTAAGCCGGGCTGCAACTTCAGAAAGCATTGCTATATTTTTGGCTTCATCCCAAACACGCCCTGCCGAAAGTATAAAGGGTTCTTTTGCCTCGGTAACATATCCTGCATCATCACTTCCGTTATATATTACCTTTGAAAAGCCAATCCTGCCATACACTTTTTCTGCCTCTGTAAGCATTGCTGCCGATGGCGCAACCAGTACATCTGAAAAGAAAAGGGCTTTTTCCACAATAAAACAGTATTTTTCCCATTCCGCAGGTATCTTACTTGTTTTAACCGCTTTCCACCATGTTTGCACGCAGGAGTGAAATACAGTAACTACAGGGCACATCCATTCACCACACAGTTCGCCATAGTTGTTAAAATGTACTATATCAGGCTTAACTTTTTTATATACAGAACTTATCCATTGCCCAGCAAGCTTTACGTCTTCCCAGGGATTATCCATCCACTCCAGTTTATAATCGCTGCAATACAAAAAAATATTCCTTAACTGGCTTATCTGCCTTACCTGGCTTTTATCCAGGCTGCCACCCATTGTCATTAAATGTATCTCTGCATTATAATCCTGAAGTCCTTTGCAAAGATTTATGGCATATGTCCATACACCACCCACTGTATCAGCTGTCATTAATATTTTAATCCTGTCTTCCATAAATCCTGTCAATTAATTGGGCTGTTTGTAAATATTCTGCGGCGCTAATACTGTTATACCCATGCCCGGCCAATAGCTGGGATGCCCATACAAGCCCCGCCCTGCCGCTCCAGTCATCAGGAGGCACTACAAGGTTTTCTTTATAAGTACCTTTATATTTTTCTGCTTTAAAATCATAAAATGAGCCATTGCAGTTTTTAAAGGCAACGCCGCCTTCAGTACCATAAAATACAGCTTCAATTACTGCATCCTGCCCTGCCGATACATGCCATGAGCATTCAATGCTTATTGCGGTATCATCTTCCGTTAGCATAAATACTTTGGCAAAGTCCTCTACTTTTTTTTCCTGAGGCTGCAACTTTATACCCTTACTGAATAAATGGCTTTTAACTTCGTTTATTTTCGGAAAGCCCAAGCAGCACAAAGCCATATCGGCCATGTGTATTCCCAGGTCCATAACACAGCCGCCGCCTGATTGCTCTATATCATAAAACCATTCCTTATCAGGCCCATAAGCGTTATGAAAAATAAGGTCAACTGCATATATTTTTCCAATTTCACCATTATTTATACAATCATAAACAGCCTGAAAAGCTTTTGTATGCCTGTAAGACATATCTACGGAAAGGAGCTTACCTGCTTCCTGCGAGGCCTGTATTACCTCTTTTACCTCACTGGCTGTCCTACCTAAAGGTTTTTGACAAAATACTGCCTTACCGGATTTCAGGGCTGCTATCGACTGTGCAGCGTGAATTGCACTTGGTGTAGCAATTACTACTCCGTCCAGCTTATCAATATTATAAACCTCTTGCGGTGTTTGTACTAAGGTTGCACCCGCAGCCGCTGTAAGTGCATCGGCGGCATTAGTGCTGTAGGGTTCGGCAATGGCTACCGGCTTTGCATTTGCTTTATTAATAAGTACTTCCATCCTGTTCCTGCCTATCCACCCTACTCCTATAAAGCCCAGCGATAAAATCTTTTTTTCTTTCTCCGTACCTGTTTCTGTCATGATTTTTCGGTATTTACTATTAGTGCTTTTATAAAACCATCAGGCCTTGCGGTAAGCATATCAAAAGCCCTACCTGTTTCTATTAACGGGAAAGAATGTGTAAATAGCGGAAAAGGATTCATCCTGCCCTCCTCTATGGCTTTTATAGCCTGTTTAATGCCCTGTATATATTGTTCGGGGTTTCTTTCGTGTGCGTTAATCATATCAATACCGCGCCAGTTAAGCAGCTGCATGTTTACCTGCCTCATTCCATCCTGATGATAGCCTGCCACAATTAATTTACCACGCTCAGCAGTCAGTTCTATTGCAAGGTTTAATGGCCATTCCTTACCCGTTACTTCAATCACCCTGTCGCAAAAACTGCCGCCTGTCAGTTCCTTTACTTTATTTATAATCTTATAATGGTCATCCATAGCCACAGCGTTATCAGCTCCTGCTGTAATTGCTGCATTTAAGGAAAACTCACGTTTTGAAACCGCAATTACTTTTGCCCCTGCCGATTTGGCAAGCTCAATAAGCAAAAGCCCTATAAACCCTGCTCCTACAACTGCAACAGTTTGCCCGCTTTTAATATCACTGCGGTTAAAAATATTCATAACACAGCCCAGCGCCTCACCGGGAAACGGCATATCGTTTAATGATGAAGGCAGTTTTACTACCTGGCTTGCCCTTGCAACATCATATTCGGCAAAGGCATTATAAGAAAGGCATGCTACCCTGTCGCCTGTTTTTAATCCTGAAACATCATTTCCTACAGCATCAATTATCCCCCAGCCTTCATGCCCGGGGCTTCCGGCTGGTACAGGGTAGGAAAACCACTCACGCCCTTCCCAAACGGGTATGCTTGAGGCACAAACGCCACAACCCTGTATTTTTATCCTTACTTCATCTTTTTGAGGTTGCGGAAGCGGGGCGGTTTCTATAGTAACAGAAAGTGGGGCGGCAAGTGCAGCCGCTTTCATGGTTGAAACTAGTTTTACAGATTTATTTGCTATATTTAGGTTTGAAACTGTTTCCATCATACTGCAATTGCTTTTGATGAAACTTTATCCTGCTTAAGGCTGATATTCCTGCTTTTGCACAGCCATAATAAAAGTTCGTCCACACCTTGTGATACAGAGAATTTTGGAGACCAGCCCGTTGCTGTTTTAAATTTAGAAGTGTTGGAAACATAGTATTGCTGGTCTCCTGTTCTCCATGTTTCATAAGAAATATCAATAGCCTTACCGGTTTTTTGCCTGATTATTTCTAAAATTTCCATCAGGCTAACCGTATTTTGGAGCCCTCCGCCTATATTGAAGGCATTACCGGATATTTTATCCATATTTTGTTGTGCCAGCAAAAATGCATCAACTAAATCCTCAACAAAAAGAATGTCCCTCACCTGCTTACCGTTGCCATAAATAACTATAGGCTTGTCCTGCAATGCACTGATAAGGAAATGGGCAACCCACCCCTGGTCTTCATTGCCAAACTGGTGCGGACCATAAATACAACTCATCCTGAATACAGCCGTTTTTAAACCATAGGACCTGGAATAGTCCAATACATACTGGTCTGCTGAGCCTTTAGAACAACCATAGGGACTATGGAAATCAAGCGGCCGGCTTTCATCGACACCATTATTGCATATTTCGTTATTTTCAGGATAGTACCTTGTTTCATCTGTAATAAGGCCCAAATCCGTTAAATCTCCATACACTTTATTGGTTGAAGTAAAAACCAGCGGCGGTTTATGAGCTGATTTACGGATAGCTTCCAACAGGTTGAAAGTGCCTTTAATGTTTACCTCAAAATCATGTTCAGGGTTAGTTAAAGAAGATGTTACTGCTACCTGAGCCGAAAAATGAAATACCTGTTCTGCATTCTTAACACATTCTTCCAGTATCCTTTTTTCCTTTACATCGGCAATCTGTACCAAAAGCCTGTCGCCATATTTTTCCTGTAGCCATTTCAGGTTGTTTTCTACGCCGTCACGGGATATGTTATCATAAATCATAACACGTTTTCCTGTGCTTAAAAGCCTCTTGGCAAGGTTAGTACCAACAAAACCGGCTCCCCCGGTTATAAGCACATATTTTTCGCCCTCATTAAATGCATATTGTTTACGGATGTATGTATGGTTGCTAATATTTTCCATGCCATTTTTTGATAATAGTTTATACAGTAATTTTTCGGTACCGTCATATTTTTTCATCCCGAAAAAATATTCACGGTCATCCAGGTGAAACCCGCCAACGGTAGGGTAAACAGGGTTAAGGTCTTTTAAGCCATACCAATATACCCTGTCGGCATCAGTGGTAACCGCATTTTTAAATTCTTCCCATTGTTTTACCTCATCATCCTGCCAGGTAGAAAAACCGGCTTCGGTAATCCATAATTCTTTCTCAAGGCTATTATCTTCAAGTACCTGCCTTACTGCCGAAATATTTTCCTGCCAGTTAGTCCACTGCTGGTCAAATACACCCGGAAATCCATGTATGCCGATAGCGTCAATATATTGCAATGTGCCTTTTTCTGCCATCATCTGAAGCCAGTTCGGGTCTATTGGGCTCATGCCTCCCAAAAGGGTTTTCTTGCCTTTATGTTTTGCCCAATAGGCTGCCATACCAATCATTTCTGAAAACCTGTTCCAGGAATAATCCATAGTAAAATCATATTCTACCCTGTTATTTGGTTCATTCCACAACTCTACCCAGTCAAAATAATCGCCATAGCGTGTAATTATTACATCTACAAAATCTGCAAAATCTTTAGGGTTTTTGGGTGGGGAAGATACTTTAGGGGATATACCTAAAGATGGCGGCGTATATAAAAAGCAAGGTAAAACGTTTACATGTTTTGCAAGTTCAGGAAAAAGCCAGTCATACCATTCTTCATTACCCTCCACATGCCATTCCGCCCATGATATACCTGTACGTAAATGTTTTATTCCTAATTTTCCGAAATCTTTTATGGCTTCCTTTACTTCTTGGTACTGTCCCGGCCTGAACCACTCAACAATACCTACCATCGGTGTTTTTATTTGACTTCTCTCTTTCATATCAATATCTTATTTAAACGGTAAGGCCGCGGGAGGCTAATTCTTCAGTTGCTTTATTTACACTGTCAACAGCTATCTGGCCTTCAAGCCATTGTGCAAGTTCGGTAAGCCCATCCTCGAAATTTACCTGAGGCTCATAACCAAGTAAAGCAGTGGCTTTGGTTAAGTCAGCAAAACAGTGCCTTATGTCACCTACACGGTACTTGCCCGTAACCTCGGCCTTATTGCTTTTACCCATTACCATTGCAAGTTTATCTGCAATTTCCCTGATAGTATATTGATTGCCGCTGCCTATATTAAATACCTCTCCATCAGCCTCCGGGGTTTCGAGCGCGAGCCTGCAGGCCCTTGCCACATCTTTTACATGCACAAAATCCCTTTTTTGCATTCCATCCTCAAAAATCATCGGTGGATTGTTATTTAAAAGCCGGGAGGCAAAAATGGCCAACACGCCTGTATATGGGTTAGATAGTGCCTGTCGGGTACCATAAACATTAAAAAACCTCAGTGCCGTGGTAGGTATATTATAAGCCTTGCCTGTTATAAGGCACAAACGTTCCTGGTCATACTTTGAAAGTGCATAAACCGATGAAAGGCACGGCTTTTTATATTCCGGTGTGGGGATGGGTATATAAGGTGTTTCTTCATCATCATACATATCCCACCTTTGGCGGCGCAAATTTTCCAGCAAACGGTCGCATTCCTGTATATATGTGCCTGTTGCCGTTTTGTAAAGCCCTTCACCATAAATACTCATGCTTGATGCTACTATTAATTTTTTTACAGGATTTTCTATTAAAGCTTCCAGTAATACCGAAGTACCAATGTTATTTACACTTGTATAATCTTCAATCTGGTACATGCTTTGCCCTACCCCTACCATAGCTGCAAAATGAAAAACGGCATCAACACCATCCAGGGCTTCCCTTACTGCTTTCTTGTTGCGTACATCTCCAACAACAAGTTCCGCCTGCGGGTTAAGGTAATCCGGTCGTTGAGCCATAGGGCCATGCACCTGTTCCGAAAGGTTATCCAGCACCCTGACCTGATACCCTTTCCCTATTAGCTCATCTGCCAGGTGTGAACCTATGAATCCTGCACCGCCTGTTATTAATACTCTTTTTTTCATGTGGTATATAAATTTGTTTGGTTGTTTTTAAAATAATTGTTGTGCAGGGCGTGTTATAATCCTGTTGATTACAGCCCCATCTCTTTTGGAAAGCACATGCCACACATCATCAGCAATATTCTGTGGCAAAAGGCTCCCCATACCTAAATCCGCTACGGTTTGGTCTTTTAAAAGCCTGCCCTTAAAAAATCCGGTATCGGTTATACCTGCATTAATAGTTGTTACAGCAATGTAAGGCTGTGTTTCCAGCCAAAGGGTTTCCGCAATCATTTCCAAAGCAGCTTTTGATGCGCTGTAAACCCCACCATATTCATATGGTTTAAAAGCCGCTACTGATGATATAAAAATTACCCTGCCGTGCTTTTTTTCCTGCATATGCGGTACAAAAGCCCTTATACACCTTAATATACCCATTACATTAAGGTCTATAGTGTTTTTCCACTTTTCCGGGTCGCCCTCTAAAAGTTTTTCATGTATTCCGGTTCCGGCATTTAAAACAAGTACATCAGGAAGAGCCTGCTTTTCGTATAGCCATGCATAAAGGGCATCTATATCTTCTCCATTTGTTACATCGCATTTCCTGTACACTAAATTTTCAGGCCCTGCTTCCTGTTCTTCTGTGTCAGCATTAATTACCTCTATATTTTCTTTGGCAAGTTTTTGTGCAATAGCTTTGCCTATACCATTGCTGCCTCCGGTTATTAAAGCCGTTTTTATCATATTTTATCCCCCCTGTAAAGATTTTTAGATAACCTTTCCTACAAATTTAGTTTTGTAAAAAACCGCAGGCATTACATGATTTTCTTATATGCTTATATGATTGAGAATACACGTGTAAATATGTAAGGAATAAGAAAAATGATGTAAGGAAAAAGGGAAATGTAAAAGCGAATTTTATAGATAAGATATTCGTTAAACATTAAAAAACACGTATTATGAAAGCATTAGTATTTCACAAACCCAAAGATGTAAGTGTAGACACAGTTGATGACCCGATTATTGAAGAAAATACCGATGTAATATTAAAAGTTACATCTACCGCCATATGCGGGTCTGACCTCCATATATATAACGGGGCTTTCCCCCAGCCTAAGGACATGATTTTAGGACATGAATTTATGGGTATTGTTGAGGAAGTGGGAAGCGGGGTTAAAAACCTTAAAAAAGGAGACCGTGTAGTAGTCCCTTTCCCTATATCCTGCGGCACATGCCATTTTTGCAACATGAACCTGCCCACGCACTGCGAAAATTCAAATCCTGAATTTTATGGCCCTGAAGGCGGGCTTACCGAAGGCAAAGGCGGTGCGCTTTTTGGCTATACTGACCTTTACGGCGGTTACAGTGGCGGACAGGCTGAATATGTAAGGGTTCCGTATGCTGATATTGGCCCACGTAAAGTTTCCGATAATTTAACCGATGAGCAGGCACTTTTCCTTACGGATATTTTCCCTACCGGATGGGCGGCAATAGACTGGGCCAAACTTAAAGGCGGTGAAACCGTTGCCGTATTTGGTTGCGGGCCTGTAGGCATCATGGCAATGAAATCGGCATGGTTAAGGGGTGCCGGAAGGGTAATAGGAATAGATATAGAGCCCTACAGGCTGGAAATGGCTAAAAAAGCAGCAAAGGTGGAAACAATAAATGCTAAAGAAAATGATGCTGTTGAAATTATCCGCAGCATGACGAACGGATATGGTGCTGATGTGTGTGTTGATGCTGTAGGTATGGAAGCCCACCGCACATTTATAGATAAAGCCATGAATGTAATTCAGGGTGAAGTGGGCACCATGAAGGTATTAGGTTACTGTATGGATGCCGTGAGGCGTGGCGGTACAGTTACTGTAGTGGGTGTTTATGGTTCTCCTTATGATAATTTTCCACTTCATCAATGGTTTGACAAGGGGCTGAAGCTTCGTGGTGGGCAGGCATTTGTACACAATTATATAGACCATTTAATTGAGCTTGTGAATACAGGCAAAGTAACCCTGGATGATATTATTACACATAATGTTCCATTATCAGAGGCATCCAACATGTATGATATATTCAACAACAAAAAAGATAACTGCGTTAAGGTAGTACTAAAGCCATAGTTTTTTATTTGGCAGTGCTTTACCTTGTTGTATTACTTAATTAATGTAATTAGGATACTAAAGTGCCGGAACTTGAATTCGGCACTTGGTACTTACAGCATTATTAAAAAGGTTTTGCCATGGAAGATATTTTAAAAAAAGTACTGGATTTTGCTGATAGTGCGCATGATGGCCAAAAACGTAAATATACATCCGAAAAATATATTGTTCACCCTGTACGCGTTATGCAAACGTGCAGGGAATATACTGATTCTTTACCTGTTCTGGCTGCCGCCCTACTTCATGATGTTTTGGAAGACACGGCAGTTGAAAGCGGGGAATTACTTGAATTCCTTAAAACAGTTATGGACGCGGAAAAAGCCTGGAAGACTTTAAAACTGGTGGAAGAGCTGACGGATGAATATGTAAAATCGGCTTATCCTCAATGGAACAGGGATACAAGAAAAGGCATGGAGTTAAAAAGAATTGCCAAAACAAGTGCAAATGCACAAACTATTAAGTATGCCGATATTATAGATAACAGTTTGGAAATAGCAGTGCACGATCCTGCTTTTGCCCGGCGCTATTTTAAAGAATGCAGGGATATTTTAAAACAGGCCGGCAAGGGGAATAATGAATTGTATAAAAAAGCTATTAAAACGGTTAACGAAGGGCTTTCAGCATTAAAGTAAATTTATGAAAACAACATATAAAATAGCTATAGCGGCTTTTGCCGGCACAACTTTTATGACGTTGTACAGCTACTGGAAATCTAAAAAAGAAAGGCAGCAGTATGTAGAACCGGTTGTGCTGAATAAGCTTGTTGATAAATCGGAAAACTTACCCGATATACAAAATGAGGCGCTGCACCCGGCAGGCTGGGTACTTCATTACCTTACAGGGCTTGGCTTCATGGCAGCATACTGGCTTTTGTACCGCAGGCTGGTAAAATACCCAAACGCAAGGAGAATAATTATAGTCGGAGCCATTAGCGGTGTTATAGGTATTGCCGTATGGAAAACAATATTTGCCCAGCATAAAAAACCGCCTTACAATAACCGCTACGGCTATTACAGGCAGTTATTCATAGCACATATAATTTTTACAGCATTTGCCCTTACTACCTATAAAATTGCAGATAAAAATACCCAATAAATGTTACTAATCATAAAAACAGTTTATGGGCAAAACAGTATATATAGGCACTTCGGGCTGGCAGTATAAACACTGGAGAGGTACATTTTATCCTGATGATATAAAGGTTAAAGACCATTTTTTATACTATCAGGAACATTTTAATACAGTTGAAATAAATAATTCGTTTTACCGGCTGCCTGCAAAGGAAACTTTTGAAAAGTGGTATAACAATTCGCCCGAAGGTTTTGTTTATGTAATAAAGGCCAACCGCTATATAACGCATTTAAAAAAACTTAATGACCCTGATGAAAGCCTTGAAAAATTCCTTGACAATATAGCATTGCTAAAAGATAAATTAGGCCCGGTCCTCTATCAGCTGCCACCAGGCCTGGAGATTGATATACCGCGCCTGGAAAATTTCCTTAAGCACCTTCCAAAAGATGTGCGGCATGTTTTTGAATTCAGGAATCAGTCCTGGTATAATGAAGATGTATATAAGTTGTTAAGCCAGTATAACTGTGCATTTTGTATTTATGAGCTGGCAGGCCATATATCTCCGCTTAGCGTAACTGCCGATTTTGTTTATGTGCGGCTGCATGGCCCGGGAGCAAAATATCAGGGCAGCTATACTGATTCAACATTAAAAAAATGGACAGAACAATGCAAAAGCTGGATTAAGGATAATAAGGATGTATATGTGTATTTTGATAATGACGAAAAAGGATATGCGGCATTTAATGCCTTGACCTTAAAAAAGCTAATGAAAAAAGCCTTGTAAAAACAAGGCTTTTCCAATTATGAATTGTAACCTAACCAAACATTACTTTATGGGCGCTGTGCTGTACTATCGGCATCGTTGCCTATAGTTGAATTACCATATGTTGTACTGTTTAAAGTATCTCCGGGATTTTGCGGGCTTCCGGTGGTTGTGCCCTGCCCTTCCTGAACACCTCCCGTACCCGGCGTTGTAGTAGTACTTTCGCCAGACACGTCATTACCATCAGTGTTATTATTACGGTTATCTCCGCATGCGCTAATGGAAAATACCATAAGTATGGCTGCGGCATATCCTAAAATGTTTAATGTTATCTTTTTCATAGCTGTAATTTTTTAAGTTTAACCAAAGGTAGTTTTATGTGCCCTTGGTTTCTTTATATTATTTTACAAATGCATTGCATAGTTTAAACACTGGCTAATAATCGCCATTTACCCCTGCCCTTTCAGTATTTATAGTTTTACGCTCACGTTGTGATGCAGCGTGTGATGATTGCTCCCTGCCATTTTCCTTAGTGCTGGATTCCATCTTTTTGTGCATGTTGGCAGCAATGGCACTATCGGGCATTATTGTGTTCATGGCATGCTGTGTTTTATTTTTAAAGCCGGGAATAACAACATTCTCGCCATCCATTAAACCTTTATAGCCCGCCTCTGCCACTTCTTCAGGGGTATATAAATCCTCTTCCTTATATATTACTGTATTTTCAGCTTTGGCCTTATGGAAAAAGTCGGTGTCGGTAGCTTCCGGCCTAAGGGCTGTAACCGTTACTTCTGTATCCTCAAGCTCCTCTATAAGGGCTTCAGTAAATGATAATACAAATGCCTTAGTTGCTGCATATACCGAAAGATATGGCGAGGGTGCTTTGGATACTGATGATGCCAGTTGCAATATTTTACCCTCGTTCCTTTCTACCATTTCCCTTAAATAAAACTTTGTTAAACTGATAAGCGATACAATATTAAGCTGTACAAGTGCTATTTCGCGCTCAAGGTCTGTTTTAATAAAACGCCCCCATTCGCCCTGCCCCGCATCATTTACCAAAACATTTATGGTAATACCCAACTGAGTGGTTTTATCATAAATTTTTTGGGCAGCATCCTTTTCAAAAAGGTCGGCAGGTATAATATGTGTGTGTATAGCTGAATTTAAACGCTCCATTTCCTGCGCGGTGTGCTTTAAATTTTCCTCATTACGTGCTACCAGTACAAGATTATAGCCATCTTTGGCAAAAAGCCTGGCAAGCTCATAACCTATACCGCTGGTAGCCCCTGTAATTAAAACATGTTTATTTTCCATAATTTTATCTTTTAAACTGTTATATCTTTTTCCTGCCTTCCAGGGTTATTCAAAGGATTGTCGTTGGCAATAACAGAAGAATTTTCATTTTTGCTATCCCTTTTATCACTGCCTTCCACTTTTACAATTTTATTGTATATACCCAACAGTAAAAATGGCGCTGCCCATTGCCCCACAAACAGGGCATTCTTATCTTTACCCAAACATTTTAAAGTAGCTGATGCAGCCATCGAGCCCAATGCGGCCCATAAAAACACATCTGAAGGCAATTTAGCTGTCTGATTTTCAATAGCCTTTGCAACAGGTCCTTCCTGGTGGTTGTTTTTAATAATTCCCATAACTTTTTATTTATAATTAGTATATCATAAAGTTAGATATACTGAAGGCAGGTAAGTTATAGGATAAAGTTAATTAGTGGTAAGGTTACGTTAAACCGTAAATTGTTTCTGAAGAAATAATACTTGTTAATATTTAAAATTTAAATATTATTTAATCATTTAATAATTTTTTATGTTTAAAAATATCTAATTAACTTTATTTTAATAAAAAAACATATATTTACATAAATATTTTACGTAATACTACTGTATTGCTATCATATTTTTCAGGTATAATTACTTATATATATCTATATAACAATGAATATCTTACACCACCGAACAATTATTAACTAAATCCTTATTATATGAAACAAAAATTATGTATTTTATTAACGTTGCTCAGCTTTCTCGTCCCCTGGCACGAAGCAGAAGCACAAACACTGGCAGCCGGAGACATAGCCTTTGTCGGCTATCATACTGATGCAGATGACGGATTTACTTTTATAGCATTAAAAGATATACCGGCTAACGAAGTGATTTATTTTACAGATAAAGGCTGGAATGCTACAGGCAACACCTGGTATGCAAATGCAGAAGACCATATTGTTTGGACTTCACCGGGGATAACTATGGGTACGATAGTATCAATTATAGAGACATCAGGCGATTTCTTTACTGTCACTGCCTTGGTCTCTGGACCAGGATCTACTTCCGGAGGGACAGCAGTTTTGTCTGCAGGAGGTAGTGGTTTCAGCCTGCTCGGAGGAGATAATATCTTTGCCTACCAATCATCATCCGGTGCTGAACCGGCAAACCCAACTTTTATTGCCGGGTTGTATGGAGATGATAATTATGTACATACTGCCGGGTGTGATGATGCCGGTGGTTGGCTTAATTGCGCTACCTGCACTCATATTAGTGGGCCTTGTACAACAAATAGTGGAGATACTTCCGGTATGCCCTCAAGCCTGACAAACGGTGTAAATGCGGTGGCATTATTCCCTCTTCCAGCATCTGAAGAAGATAATGCCAAATACACAGGAACGTTATCAGGAAGCGTTTCAGTGGTAAGAGCGGCAATCAACACCCCTGCTAACTGGACCACAAGTGAAGATCCTATTGATATAACTGCCAATCAATATTCAGGCGTAAACATCACTCCTGATGCCCCTCCTTGTGCCTTAACAGTATATAACGTTACCGGTGGCGGTTCTTTCTGCCAGGGGGGGTCAGGCGTTTTCATTGGTCTTTCTGATTCTGATGTGGGTGTTTCTTACCAGCTTTATTTGGGTTCAGACCCTTCAGGATCTCCGGTAAACGGTACAGGAAACAACATTTCGTTCGGTACCCGTACTGCAGCAGGTACCTATACAATAGTAGCCAGCAACGGAGGAAGTTGCCAGCAGACAATGAATGGCAGTGCCACTATAACTGTAAATCCATTACCTACTATTACATTAGGTACAAGCCCTACAGTGCCTCAGGGTGCTACTTCGGCAAACTTACCTTACACAGCAACTACCAATAGCCCTGTAACCTATACCATAACATGGTCTGCTACGGCTTTGGCCGCAGGTTTTACCAATATATCCACACCTCAGCCATTGCCGGCTTCCCCTATAGTTATAACAGTACCTGCAACCGCACCTAACAACACTTATGTAGCTGCAATAAGAGTACAAACTGCCACGTGTAACAGTACCTCTACAATATTTACAGTAACTGTTACCAACCCTAACAGTGCTCCAACATTTACAGGCGGCAGCCCTCAGGCGCTCCAGGCATGCAGAAATAGCGGTGCGGTATCTATAAATAACTTATTACAAGTAAATGATACTAACAATGGGCAAACGCTAACATGGAGTGTAACATCTCCTGCAAGTAACGGAACCGTTGCAGCTTCTTATACTGCTGCCACTAATGGCGGACAGGTTACTCCTACAGGCCTTAGCTATACGCCAAATGCTAACTATACGGGCAGTGACAGCTTTACAATACAGGTATCTGACGGATTTGCCACAGCTTCTACCACTATAAACGTAACAGTTTCAGGTGTAGATGCTTCAATTACATCGCAAACAAATATTGCGTGTAACGGAGGAGCCACAGGCTCTGTAACGGTTACGGCCACAAATGGTACAGGGCCATATACTTATTTATGGAATGATAGTTCTGCACAAACCACAGCAACGGCAACAGGACTTACAGCCGGGCCGTATCAGGTTACGGTTACTGATGTTAACGGTTGTACTGCTACTGCAAATACAACTATTACCCAACCTGCATCAGCATTAACCCTTACCCCTGCTTCACAAACCAATATTGCATGTAACGGCGGTTCTACAGGAGCAGCATCAGTAAATGTAGCTACTGGCGGTGCAGGAGGATATACTTATAACTGGACACCAGGCAACCCAACGGGTGATGGAACAACATCTGTAACAGGGCTTACAGCAGGTACATGGACATGTACTGTAACTGATAATAATGGATGCACCGCATCTGTAAACTTTACAGTAACACAGCCAACTGCATTAAGCCTTACCCCTGCTTCGCAGACTAACATTGCCTGTAATGGCGGTGCAACAGGAGCAGTATCAGTAAATGTAGCTACTGGCGGTGCAGGAGGATATACTTATAACTGGACACCGGGCAACCCAACGGGTGATGGAACAACATCTGTAACAGGGCTTACAGCAGGTACATGGACGTGTACCGTAACTGATAATAATGGCTGCACCGCATCTGTAAACTTTACAGTAACACAGCCAACTGCATTAAGCCTAACAGCATCATCTCAAACCAATGTTGCTTGTAATGGTGGTGCAAACGGTTCGGCTACCGTGTCAGTATCAGGCGGAACTGTAGGTTACACTTATTCATGGGCTCCTATGGGTGGTACGGCTGCAACAGCAACCGGGCTTTCAGCAGGTACTTACACCGTAACGGTAACGGATGCCAACGGCTGTGAAGCTACGCAGTCATTTACTATTACAGAGCCTGCAGCATCAGTATCAGGGAGTACTGTTGTTACTGATTTATCCTGTAGCGGAGGTAATGACGGTACAATAAACCTTACACCAACAGGTGGCACAGGGCCTTATACTTATGACTGGGGCGGTGGCATTACTACCGAAGATAGAACGGGCCTTGCAGCAGGCAATTATACGGTAACTATAACAGACTTTAATGGATGTACAGGTACGGTTAATGCAACAGTAAATGGGGCTACAGGTTGCGCAACAATTGCTACAGTAACCACAGATGACATAACGGTATATACCGTAAACAGCTTTTCTGCCGGTGGTAATGTAACCGACGACGGAGATGCTGCAGTTACTGAAAAAGGTATTGTTTACAGCACTTCGGCTAACCCAACTACTGCTGATACAAAAGTACAAATGGGTGCAGGTGAAGGAATGTTCTCCGAAACGGTTTCATCATTAACACCTGGCGAAACTTATTATATAAGGGCATACGCTGTAAACTCTGAAGGTACTGCTTATGGTAATGAGGTAGTATTTACCATGCCTTATGGTATAATAAACCTTGTACATAACAGCACATCAACCCAATACCCAACCATACAGCAGGCTGTTAATGCTTCTGTAACAGGAGATATGGTAACGCTTGGTGCAGGTACTTATATCGAGCAGGTAACTGTTACTACAGGTATAACAATACAGGGCGTGGGCACTTCCCAAACTATTGTACGTTCTCCGTTAGCTGCCAATCTTGTTGTAAACGGCGGGTGGAAAACACTTAAAGCTCAGGATGTAGTTGCAATTATTGGTGTTAAAACCGATGATGCCTCTCAAGTAACAATTAAAGACCTTACTGTTGACGGTTTTGACCAGGGTTACCTTCCTGATGCCACATTTCCGAATAAGGATTCGTATGCATTCCAGGGTATAGGTGCTCTTAACACTAACCTTTTGGTAGAAAATGTAAATATTACAGGTGTTCGCGAACTGGCTACAGATTTTGGAGCTACAATACCTGCAGGATACCTTCCGGCTGACCAGCCTTCAGGCATGAACCATAATGAAGCTATATTTGCCGAAAGTGCCGCTGGTGCCGGAAACCACACCCTTGAAGTAAGAAATTCTTATATAGAGAAATTCCAGAAAACAGCTATCCTGGCCTGGGGGCCAACCCTTGATGTAAATATTCATGATAACACTATTCAGGGTTACGGACAAACACTTTACAGTACAGGAAATGGTATCCAGATAGCTTCTACCGACAGGACTTCCCTTGGTGGTGCAAATGGCGACAGAAGAGGTACAACAGGTATAATTACCAACAACCAGATATTAGGTATAGGTGTTGTTATACCGGAACCGGGAGAACCGGGAAGTTACCTTAACCTTGGCATGTACGGCCCATCGGCTATATTAACCTATGAGGCAGGAAGCGGCCTTGTTTTAAGTAACAATACCATAACAAGGACACCATACCAGTCATGGTATAACGATTATATTTCTAACGACGGAGGTTTCTCTAACGCTGGAATAGCCGTATATAACAGCAGCAATGCCAGTGTAACAGGTAATACAATAAGCGGTTTTGATGTGGCTATAGCCGAAATCGGAGCCGTAAACGGATCGCTGTTTAACATAAGCGGCAATACGGTTTCAGATAACAGGAACGATTACTTTACAGCGCAAAACAATGACAATATTGTATTAAGTAACAGTGCTGAAACACTTACTTACTATGCAAATAGCCAGGGTGTTGACATTATAGACAACTTTGGTGCCGGAGACAGGATTAATGTAATTGGCCTGGAACCGGGTTCAATTAACGGTGAACTTTCGGGCAGCCTTATAGTTGATTTTACAACAGGAACTGTAACTGAAGGGGATGGTACTGCCGTTGCTGCCAATTCAGTACAAATTCAGCAAAATACAGATTCTACAACTTTATTTATAGATACTGATGGTGTTGCAGGCCAGGCGGAACTGGAGCTGGAACTTACAGGTATATATCAAGCGGGTAACTTTACATTGAACGGTGGCTTTATTGCATTTACCGTAGCACCCCCGGTGGCTTCTGCACAACAGTTTTGTGAAGCTGCTACCGTAGCTGACCTTGAAGCTACAGGCGACAATCTTCAGTGGTATGATGTAGCAACCGGAGGTTCTCCACTTACGGGAGATACAAACCTTGCAACAGGAACATACTATGTATCGCAAACCCAGTTAGGCGTTGAAAGTGACAGGACATCTGTAGCAGTAACAATAAATACACCTCCTGTAGCTTCTGCTGTAGTTGATGCAAACGTATCATGTAATGGTGGTTCAAATGGTGCTGCAACTGTAAATATAACCGGAGGAACAGCGCCTTACACCTATGAATGGGACAATAATGCTACCACTGCTTCTATAGCAGATGTAGCTGCAGGTACTTACAATGTAACTGTAACTGATGCTAACGGCTGTACAGGTACCGCCTCGGTAACTATAACCCAGCCAACAGCACTTATCGCTACAACAGGTTCTCAAACCAATATTGCCTGCAATGGCAGTACAAACGGTTCGGCTACTGTTGCTGTTGCAGGTGGCACACAGCCCTATACTTATGACTGGGGAACAGGCAATAGTGGAGGAACTGTAGCAGCACAAGGCTTTGAAACTACAGGAAGCTGGAATTATTTAATTAATCCTGCTGTTTATAATACAGAAGGTGACCCTGTTGTTTCAGGTTCAGACGATGTATGGAATATTATAGAGGCTTTCAGTAGCAATATAGATGCTGCATCTGAAGGAACACACTTCTTTGGCATACAGGATATTAACAATGATAATGGTGGCGGTAATTTTGCCCATACAATTACATTTGAACCTATTGATATTTCTGATAAAGGAGAATTAACTTTATCATTTGATTATTATACCATTGGTTTTGACAGCCCTGATTCAATGGAATACATAGTTGCTTTTGATAACGGAAACACATGGACAAATCCTGTAGCTCTTGATAAAAATACAGGAGCATGGGAAACCGTAACCATAACTGTACCCGCTTCGGCTGACTACGTAAGGTTAAGGCTACAGGCTACACAGGATGGTGCAAGTGATTATGCAGGATTTGATAACATCAAACTTTTTGAAGCTCCTGTAGTACAGGGCCCTACCCTTAATAACCTTTCAGCAGGTACTTATACCGTAACGGTAACGGACGCCAACGGCTGTGAAGCTACGCAGTCATTCACTATTACCGAGCCTGCCGCTTTAACTGCTTCGGCTGGTTCGCAAACTAATGTTTCCTGCAATGGCGGTACAAACGGTTCGGCTACTGTGTCAGTTTCA
>NZ_WWEP01000001.1 GCF_009848495.1 Flavobacterium sp. MK4S-17 | reverse complement strand
TGTTTTAATTCAATATTTTGCCAGTTATCGTCTTCCTCATCAGCAAACACATCCTTTTCATTATCAGTATCATCATTTACAGGCCGGGTGATAGGGGAGGTAATAATAGCTGCGTCATTGGCATTCGCTTCAGCCGCAGCCGCTGCGGCTTCTGCTTTTTCTTTTCTTTCCTGCTGTTTTTTCTCGAAAAAGTTTTTAATGGCATCAGGCGATATCTTTATCCTGAAAAGCAGGAATATAAATAAACCGAAAATCAACACAAGTAATGTGCCTGCCTTGCCTAAATAATCCTGCATGAACAGGTTTATTTCATAACCTATTACACCACCAAGCTCCGGCAGGTACGGATTGAAAAAACCACAAAGTACAGATACAATTATGATCAGGAATAAATCCCAGAAAAGTGTTTTCTTCAGTTTTTTAAGCGGTAAGTCAAGCACGAAGTAGGCTCCTGATAAAAAGAAAAAGCGTATCAAAATAAATGAAGCAACGCCAAAGCCCCTGTACAGGAAAAAATGCGCCAGTGATGCGCCAAACTTGCCCAGCCAGTTATATACTTTTTCCTCACGGCTGCCAAATGCAGAAACTTCGCTCTGGTCAAAATCACCATAGAGAAAGTAGGAAATAAATGACAGGAGCATGGCCAGGGCAAAGAGGAAACACAATATGCCCAGCAATACTTTATGCCTGCGGGACAGTCCGCGCTTTTTTTTCACCTCCCCATCCTGTGGGGTAGTTTTGGTTTTGTTTTCCTTTTTCGTGCTTTTTGCCATTTAATACAAAATCATGTTTAAGGTAAAATTAATGAATTGCTAAAACAATTTTAGGATAATATATAATTGCCCCTATGCATAAAGCCGCCATCGCGGCAAAAAATACTGCACCCGCAGCTATATCTTTAATAAAGCCTATGCGCTCATGGTATTGAGGGTGTATAAAATCGGCTATTTTCTCTACTGCTGTATTAAGGCCTTCAATACCTAATACCAGGCCTATCGCAAGAATTTGCAGCATCCATTCGGTAGCGGTAATTTTAAAATAAAATCCGGCAATGGTAACCAGTATCCCTATAAAGAACTGAACCATTACACTATGCTCGGTAGTTATCAGCTTAAAGGCTCCCTGAAAAGCATACACCATGCTTTTCATCCTTCCGCTTACAAATCTGTTATCTTTCATTAAATTACTGTAAAGCTGCTATGGCTTTTTCATAATCAGGCTCATCAGCTATTTCGCTAACCTGTTGTGTGTATATTACTTCGCCATTTTCATTTACAACCACTACTGCACGTGAATGAAGGCCCTGTAATGGCCCGTTTGCAATAGTGAGGCCGTAGTTGCTGCCAAAGCTTCCATCCCTGAAGTCAGAAAGTGAAATTACATTTTCGATGCCCTCAGCACCACAAAAGCGGTTTTGGGCAAAAGGAAGGTCGCGGGATATACATAAAACTTTTGTGTTTTCCAGCCCTGCAGCCTTTTCATTAAACTTTCTTACCGATGCAGCACACGTTCCCGTATCAACACTGGGAAAGATATTTAGTACCAGCCTGCTGCCTTTAAAATCTTCAAGCGAAGCGGTAGATAAATCAGTTTTAACTAACGTAAAACCAGGCGCAGCAGTACCTTTTTCAGGAAGCTCGCCAATAGTTTTTACAGGATTGCCTTTTAATGTTATTTCAGCCATTTTATTAGTTCTTTAAACAGCAAAAGTAAGAAAATTAATTGTACGCCTTTTACAGTAATAATAAAAAAGCTCCATATTTAATGGAGCTTTATAGGCTGCTTAAAAATTGCTATAGCATTGATTTTACACTTTTAATATTTTGTTTAATCCCTTTGGTAAGGTTAAAGGTTAGTGCCATAAAAACACCTAGTTTATACCTGTCGGAAATAAAGCTGTCAATATCACTGCCATTGCCACTTACTATACTGTTTTCTTTGTAGCCGGATTTGAGCCTGCCAACATTCCTGAAAGATGCACCTGCTGTTAATACCAGCCTTTCATACCTGCCAAATATAACACTGGGCCCGGCAAAAAAATTGCTAAGCTGAATTTTACCATTAACCACATCAATACCAAGGCCTGCACTTGCGCCAAATGTAATATAATGCGAACTCCTGTAAGACATTGTAGCCATTCCAACTAACGATGGTACAATAAGTTCATTTGATTTTCTTTTAATGCGTATCACTGAAGTGTTGCCTGAATCTGCGCCACCTGCAGGTACTCCGCTATCTTCTACAGATAGCTCATATACCGGGGTGTTATCGAAATAGCTTGCTGCAAGGCCAAGGCCAAAATCTATCCGGGTGCCACCGTATGTAAACTCGCGATGTACAAATTTACGCTCATTAAATATTTTTTTGGTAGTAGGTTCTTTTTTCTTCAGGTCAACCTCAAAAATAACTACATCACCAGTGGGCACAAATGGTGCTGAAACCCAGTTATAGGTGTCTTCATCATACATGGATTTAATTGCCACATAAATAGCATTAAGGTCTTTTTGGAGTTGGTTTCCATCAAAATTCCTGTTCATATTCTCTGCACGTGTTTTAAGCCCATCGGCATATTCATAAAACTTCTCTGTCCCTGCTTCTTTTAAAACGGAATTGAGCTTGTAGTTATTCTTTAATTTTTCATACTGTAAAGTAAAATCATAGTATAATGTTTTAAAATCGGATACATCTTTCCTTAAAGCCCCTATCTCATTAAATATGCTGTCGCATTTTAACTTAGAGTGTTTATTGAATTTATCAATAGTATTTATTTGTGGATCATTTGTTACATCAAATATAAAATTGTTATACTGTGTAATTTTATTTAGTGACCTGTAGGTCTTCCTGAAATTGCTGAATATCCTCTGCAATTTTTCAAGATCTTCCGTGTACTGTACCAGGTATGATTCTGTGTTCTTTATTTGCTGCAACTCTTTTTTTAGATTCTTGGCAGCCTCCTGCTTTAAAGCAATGTCTTCTAATAATGAATTGTAATGTTGTATTTCATACTTTACAGGTAAAGATTCATAAATATTTTTTCCTATTTTATCATGTTTTTGTATTGTTAGCAACACCTCATTATTTAAAGAATCCTTTATATTGTTTATTATACTGCCTATTTTTTTATTTAATTCATTTATTTCATCTTCATATGCTATTATTTTGTTTACTATATGCAGGTGCCTGCAGTATGTCATTAAAAATCTTAACCAAATCACCTTTTCCTATTTTTTCGGTATTGGCTATATCCGATTCTTCAATTTTTGCAGGTGAAGTATCAGGTATATTTTTTTCGTCATCTACCTGTTTTGGCTCTTCCTTTTTTGAAATTTCGGGCAAGTCGTTAAATGAGTAGGAGTAGGCTAATACCGAGTCTTTTAGTTTAACCTTAATTTCATAAGCATACCTGTTTATATTGCTTATTTTATATACAACAGGATTATCTACTTTAGGATTAATATTATTTTTTTTATACAATCCCTGTTTAAAATCATATTCAACCACATAGTTATTAGTAAGTTCGGTTACACCCACATTTTGCGGTGCTTTGCTGTCGGCCTCATCCTGGTTATTTTCCATAAGCTGAGCGGCATCTTTCGTTAATGAGCATCCTGTCAGGATAAACAACCCCAAAACCAGGAAAAATAATTTTGTTCTCATAATATAAGGTTTAAGTTACATAGCTAATGTATATACTATATTTAGTAAATTAAATACCTAATAATGAGTATTTTACATATAAAAAAACCGCCCTGTTGAGGGCGGTTTCCAAGTCATGAAAAATAACTTAATTTTTATCTATTGCACCAAGAACACGCATCATAAAACTATTTAGCGCTTCTTTTTTATTCATGCCGTCTTTAATCATTTTGTTTACCTCAAGGGCACCATACATGTTAGATATAAGCTCGCCCACCACATCAAGTTCTTCGTCTTTAAGCGAAGGTACTTCTGTTAATGCTTCAAGCACTTCAAGGGCTTCAATAACATAGTCCTGGTCATTTTCCTCTATAAACTCTGTAAGATGTTTAATTACTGGTAACTTCATTGACTAAATCGGTTAAAATTTCAAGTTTATTTGTTTGTACCTGATTTACAAGATTTCCATTTTTGAAAGTAGCAAAGGTGGGTAGGTTATCCACTTTGGCCAGCTTTCTCGATTCCGGGAAATTCTCTGCATCAGCGATAACAAATGTTACATTTTCATGCTCCGAAGCCAGCTTTTTAAATTTTGGCTTCATTATCCTGCAGTTGCCGCACCACCCGGCCGAATATTGTACTACTACAACCGGCTCTGCTGATACAACTTCTGCAAGGTTATCCTTTTCAAGTTCCTGTAACATAATGTTCTTTTTTAGGTTATTAGTTATTGCTAAGGTAGCTTGCCACACCTTTACGGTCAGCCGTCATAGCTTCTTTGCCTTCTTCCCAGTTAGCAGGGCAAACCTCGCCTTTTTCCTGTACATGCGTGTAAGCATCAATCAGCCTTAAATATTCATTTACATTCCTTCCTAACGGCATATCATTTACGCTTTCATGGAATATTTTACCATCCTCATCTACAAGGTATGTAGCACGGTATGTAACGTTAGAGCCTTCCAGTATTACAGTATCTGTTTCTTCATTATAGCTTGAAGATTCAATATCAAGAATACCAAGTATGTTGGCAAGGTTCCTGTTAGTATCGGCAAGTATAGGGTAGGTAACACCTTCTATACCACCGTTATCTTTAGAAGTGTTAAGCCATGCAAAGTGCACTTCGTTAGTATCGCATGAAGCACCAATTACCATGGTGTTCCTTTTTTCAAACTCGCCCAAAGCTGCTTGGAAAGCATGAAGTTCTGTAGGGCAAACAAAAGTAAAATCTTTAGGATACCAGAAAAGCAACACTTTCTTTTTATTGTTTACAGCCTCCTCATAAATGTTTATTTTCAAATTATCACCCATTTCTGAGATTGCATCTACACTGATGTTGGGGAATTTTTTTCCTACTAATGCCATGATTTAATATTTTTAATGGTTATTAATTTTTCTATTGCAAATTTAAAAACAATAGTTTTTTACTATTAATGACGTTTATCATATTTCCCTATGATACTATAGAATTTTCTTATATATAGAAGATAAACAAAATTAATTTAAATCAAAACTTTTTATGTTTCAACTTTTTACCAATTGTTTTATTTTTATGTGGAATGCAGCAAAAATTAATGTCATAACCGGGCTGATGATATTAAAAAAAGCATAAGGAAGATATGATAATGTATCTACACCCAACACGCCCGACTGGTATGCCCCGCACGTATTCCAGGGGATAAGTACAGAAGTAACAGTTCCGGAGTCCTCAAGTGTGCGGCTCAGGTTTTCGGGGGCAAGCCCTTTTTCCCTATAGGCCTCGGCAAACATTTTACCGGGAACCACTATAGCCAGGTATTGGTCAGACGCCGTAATATTGAGGGCAAGACAGCTTGCTACCGTGCTTGCAAAAAGGCCGAATACACCTTTGGCAATCTTAAGCAATGCATTGCTTATAACTTTTAGCGCACCTATGCCTTCCATGACACCTCCAAATACCATGGCGCATATAATAAGCCATATGGTACCCATCATTTTTTGCATACCGCCTGATACAAAAAGGCCGCTAAGGGTTTCATTTGTAGTTTCTATTTTAGTTTCTACCGTTATGGCATTCATAACCCCTTTATACCCAGAAATAAAATCAAGCGTATCAGAACCTCCTATTTTAGCTACAAGCCCGGGCTGGAACAGTATGGCAAATAAACCGCCCAAAAGTGTGCCTAAAAGTAGTGCCACCAGTGGTTCAGTTTTTTTTACGATAAGTACTATAACAATAGCAGGCACTAAAAACAGCCAGCCGTTAATGGTGAAACTTTCCTTTAAGGCTAAAAGCGTTTCGGCAGTATCGGTAGAACCTGTTGTATTTTGTGACAGCCCTAATATTATAAATAAAGCAATAGTAATTAAAAGTGTTGGCACCGTTGTAAGTGCCATATACCTTATGTGCGTAAAAAGGTCGGTTCCTGCCATTGCAGGGGCAAGGTTGGTTGTATCGGAAAGCGGTGACATTTTATCTCCAAAATATGCGCCTGATATGACTGCGCCGGCTACCATGCCGGAGTTCATACCCATAGCATCGCCAATGCCAACAAGGGCTATACCTACCGTTGCAGAGGTTGTCCAGGAACTGCCTGTTGCTACAGATATAAGTGAACAGATGATAACACACGCAGGTAAAAATATTTCGGGGTGCAGTATTTGAAGCCCGTAATAAATCATGGCAGGTATAATACCGCTTATAAGCCAAGTGCCCGATAATGCACCAACAAGGAGTAGTATTAAAATAGCACCGGCAGTAGCTTTAATATTCTTGGAAACCTTTTCCAGCATTTTATGGTAAGGCACTTTGTTAAAAAAGCCTACAATTGCAGCTATAGCACCTCCAATAAGCAGTACAAACTGGTTAGAGCCGCTAAGGGCGCTATCGCCATATACGTAAACATTAAATGCTAATATTGTTACTAATAAAATTACGGGAATAAGCGCCTCAAAAAGGCTTAACTGCCTTTTTTGGCCAGTAGTTTGTGGTGTGTTATCCATTTACCGGTTAAAATTTTAATAACGCAATTTACTAAAATTATGCTAAGCGGTAGCAGGATTTGATTTTGCTTGAAATATTTGGCTATATAATTTCTAATAGTATAAAAATAAAAGCAATAGCCTTGTTATTTCTTGGTTTTAGCTTTAGCTTTTTTATAGATGGGTATAAAATAAGAAAGTGTATAGTTAAACCCTGCGCCAAAACTTCCGTCATAAGTACGGTTAAACCCCGGCAGGTATAAATTATCAAAGTTATCGGGCTTTTTATCTGTAATAAGGAAGTTCAACCTGACACTAAAACCCAAATAAAGGTTATTAAAAAGCTCTGCCTTTACACCACCCACAAGTTCAACCCAGTGTGCACTCAGGCTGCTGTATTCCCTGTTTACAGTTACCCTGTTTTCGGGGAAATAGCCTGAATCATCATAAATAATATAAGAATTAAGGTTTTGGCTGAAACTGGCAACACCATAGCGAACCCCGGCATATATCATGTTTTCCATGTCAAGCCAGTTCTCATAAGCATTATAATCAAACCCTATTTTAAAATAGCTCCCTTTCGTGGTAAAGTTTACCTGGTCGTCATCAATAGTAAAATCAACATTCCCCAGCTCACCCGCAGCATAAAATTTGTGTGTAAGCCTGTAATCGCCCACAATTTCAAAGCCCCTGTAGCCATCCTGGTAAAACGAACGGGCCAGGCTGTGTAAATCTGCACCCACCCTTATGCCGTAACGCTCTGTTTTTGCAGTTGCTAAACTGTCCTGCTGTGCAGGCTGTTGCTGTGCCATTGCCGGGATGAAAGCCAGCAGCAGTAAAAAACTATAAGTATATTTTAATGTGCGTTTCATCTTCGTTTTCTATAGTGTTGTTAGCTACTATTATGTCTTTAATCCATAAACCCATAACAGTATTGTATTCTCCGGCTTCTGTATTGTCAGTTAATGCCACAGGGTTTAGGTTATCCAGGAAAAATTGTGATTTGTAGCCGCACGCCCTTGATACATAAAGCTGGGCTGTTGTATAATTAAAAGTAATAAAATCAGTATTATAAAGATAGCCGCCCCCGGTTTGCGGGCTGCTGCTTACAAGGGCCCATGTTGTGGTTTGCCCATCGGTTTGCAGTGGCAATTCAATACGTGAAACAGCTGGTGGTATTCCATCTGTTTCAGGCAGTAACTTTTCGTTCCCCAAAGCATAGTACCTAAAGTTAGTTAACGGCCTTAGGGTAGAAGGATTGTCAAGATAATAAAACTCCACTATAACGCTTGGGGTAGTGGGTGTGCCTTCTGCACAAATATCATCCTTTTCACAGCCGTTAAAAATAAAAGCTGTAAATAATACTGCCAGTAAGGTTACTGCTGATTTTCTTTTCATAGCAAGCCTAATTATCTTTTTTCCAAAAGTACAACATTTTCCACATGGTGTGTCTGCGGGAACATATCCACAGGGCGCACACGGGTTACTTTATATTTTTCATCCATAAGTGCCAGGTCGCGTGCCTGTGTAGCGGAGTTACAGCTAACATATACCACGCGTTCAGGGTTTATCCTTAATATCTGCTCTACCACATCTTTATGCATGCCATCGCGTGGCGGGTCGGTTATAATAACATCGGGACTTCCGTGGCGTGTAATGAATTCCTCGTTAAACACATCTTTCATATCGCCCGTAAAAAAGTCGCAGTTAGTAATATTGTTTCGCTTTGCATTTTCTTTTGCATCTGCTATTGCTTCGGGTACAGCTTCAACACCAATAACTTTTTTCGCATTTTTAGATACAAACTGCGCTATTGTCCCTGTACCTGTATAAAGGTCATATACCAGTTCATTACCTGTAAGGCCAGCAAATTCCCTTGTGATTTTATACAGTTCATATGCCTGTGCAGAATTTGTCTGGTAAAAAGATTTGGCATTGATGCTGAAATGCAGCCCTTCCATTTCTTCCAGGATATAATCCCTGCCTTTGTACAATATTATTTTTTGGTCATATAAGGTATCGTTGGCTTTTTGGTTTACTACATATTGCAGTGAAGTAATTTCAGGAAAACGGTTAGCGAGAAAATTTAATACCATTTCCCTTTTCTCCCTGTCATCATCAAAAAATTGTATCAATACCATTATTTCGCCCGTAGATGCCGTGCGTATCATTAAAGTGCGCAGCAGGCCGGAATGTTCCCGCGGGTTAAAAAAGCTCAACCCGTTGGCATTGGCAAAATTCCTTAGTTCATTGCGTATGGCGTTGCTTGGGTCTTCCTGCAGGCTGCAATGGTTTATATCCAGTATTTTATCCCACATGCGGGGTATATGGAAACCAAGCGCATTAGCATTGTCTAGCTGCTCACCGCTTTGAATTTCAGCTTCTGTCATCCAGCGGCTGTTGGAAAAGGAAAATTCCATTTTATTGCGGTAAAAAAACTGCTTATCACTGCCAAGTATCGGCTCAAATTCCGGAAGTTCTATTTTACCTATTCGTTTTAGGTTGTTATAAACCTCCTGGTTTTTATAAAAAAGCTGCCGGCTGTAGCTCATGTTTTGCCATTTACAGCCACCGCATGATCCAAAATGGCTGCATACGGGCTCTGTCCTGTAATCAGACAGTTCATGAAACTTTAAAGCCCTTCCTTCATAATAGGCTTTTCGCTTTTTCATGGTTTGCACATCAACCACATCGCCCGGCACTACATTCGGAATAAAAATAACCTTTCCATCCGGTGCTTTAGCTACCGATACTCCTTTAGCACCGGCATCAAGTACCTTTACATTTTCGAATACGATCTTTTCTGACCTTCTTTTTCCCATGCGGCAAAAATAAAGTTTTAGGATTAAATAATGTAAAATAAATTTTTTAAGTGTAAGGCTATAAAGTATATTCGTAAAAATATGATACACTAACGCAATATGCCAGTATATCTTGCCCTTTTACGCGGAATTAATGTAAGTGGCCAAAAACTTATTAAAATGGCTGACCTGAGAATGCACATGGAAGCAGGTGGGTATAAAAATGTGCAGACTTACATTCAAAGCGGTAATATAGTTTTTAAAAGTGAGAGTGTTTCTTCACAATCAGTTGCTAAAAATATAGAAAGGCTTATAAAGGCCCAGTATGGTTTTGATGTTACTGTGTTTGTTTACAATAAAGAAGAAATTGAAAAAGCGGTTGATAGCAATCCTTTTATAACAGGCAGGGCACCTGAACCTGCCGGAGCCAAAAAGCTTTACGTTACATTTTTAAATGCTGCACCTTTAGCTGAGGATGTTGATAAACTAAAGCAAGCCCCAATAGGCAATGACAGGATAGCAGTTTCAGGCAATATACTATATTTTAAGCTTGCCGAGAGTGCTGCTACTTCAAAACTATCCAATAACCTTATAGAAAATAAACTCAGGCTTCGTGCCACCACCCGAAACTGGAATACAACTTTAAAGCTGCTATACATGCTTTCACAATAACTAACACTTTAATGTTTTGTTAAAATAATAATCAGCGTTTTTATTGCGTCAAACCAATTAGTAAATTTAATGGATAAAATATTAAACAATACTATAAACAACTGATTATGAAAAGACATGCAACAGCCGTTTGGGCAGGATCTCTTAAGGAAGGTAATGGTAAAATCACTACGCAAAGCAATGTGCTTAGCAATACCCAATATTCTTTTAAAACCCGCTTTGAAGATGGTAACGGTACCAACCCCGAAGAACTTATTGCAGCCGCACATTCAGGGTGTTTTACCATGCAGCTAACCGCATACCTTAATGAGGCAGGTTACAGGGTAGCATCAATAGAAACCAAGTGTGATATTGATTTTCAAAATGGCAGTGTGGTAAGCTCGCACCTTTCGGTAATTGCCCGTATAGATGATATTGAAACCAATGAGTTTCAGCAACTGGTAAAAAAAGCGGAAACCAACTGCCCAATATCAAAACTGCTTAATACACAGATTAGCTCTAATGCAACACTTGTAAGAAGTTAAAAAAATATACATACATTTATAAATGAAAAGCTGCTTTGGTAAAGTGGCTTTTTTGTTTTTATATATTTGGATAAAAAAACAGTATGAACCGCTTCGACAGGATAACAGCATTACTTATTCAGCTGCAAACGAGAAGAGTAGTTAAAGCACAGGATATTGCTGAAAGGTTTGATATAAGCCTGCGTACTGTTTACAGGGATATCCGCACATTGGAAGAGGCAGGTGTACCTTTATATGGCGAAGCCGGTGTAGGCTATTCTTTGGTAGAGGGCTACAGGCTTCCGCCGGTTATGTTTACGCGGGAAGAAGCTATTGCTTTTTTAACTGCCGAAAAGCTCATGGAAAAATTTACCGATAATGTGCTGCAAAAAAACTATACATCGGCTATGTATAAAATTAAAGCTGTACTTCGCGGTACTGAAAAAGACCTTGTAGAAAACCTTGAGCGTAATATTGTAGTAAAAGAGCAAAAGCGGGATAAAAAACCGCCGGAAAACGTGCTGGATATTTTATTAAAATCTATTGCCGATAAAAAAGCGGCACAAATGGTTTATAAAGCCTTTGGTAATGATGACATAAGTGAAAGGCTTGTTGAACCTATTGGTGTTTTCCATGAATTTGAACACTGGTACACAATAGCCTATTGCCATTTGCGTGAAACATACAGGCAATTTAGGCTGGACAGGATACTTGATTTAAAACTTACCGCTATTGCACAACAGGAACATACCAGCCTGAAGGAATATAATGATTACCGGGAAAGCAGTAAAAAGCTGTGTCCCGTTCAAAAAGCTGTTATACGTGTAGATAAGGAAATGGTTCCTTACCTGGAAGAGCGCAGGCATTACATGGGTTTTGTGTCAGAAACAATACATAAGGACTATGTAGATATGACCTTTTTATCTCCCTATGAAGATGGGTTGGCAAGGTGGTTTATCATGTTTTGCGACAAAGCCGAAATTATTGAGCCGCAATCTTTAAAAGATACTGTTGAATTACTTATTGAAAAAATGCTTAAGCGCAGTGCAGGCAATAATGCTTTGCGTTTAATTTAAATTAATGGGGAAATAATTTTATTTTTAGTAATTTGCACCTGTGCCGGATGATTTCTCTCCGTTAAGAAGGAATTGCTAAAAAAGAAACACAAACTAAATTACAATGTCAGTTTTAGAAAAGTTGAGTTCGGCAGATGCCATTGCACTGGAAGATAAATATGGGGCGCATAATTACCACCCGCTGCCCGTAGTACTAAGCAGGGGTAAAGGCGTACACGTATGGGATGTAGAAGGAAAAAAGTATTATGATTTCCTTTCGGCTTATTCAGCAGTGAACCAGGGGCACTGCCACCCAAAAATTATAAATGCAATGGTGCAGCAGGCACAAACCCTCACTTTAACCTCAAGAGCTTTTTATAATGACCAGCTGGGAAGGTATGAGGAGTTTGTAACCAACTATTTTGGTTTTGATAAAATACTGCCCATGAATACAGGGGCCGAGGCTGTGGAAACAGCTATAAAAATATGCCGTAAATGGGCTTATGAAAAAAGGGGTATTCCTGAAAATGAAGCTAAAATAGTGGTATGTGAAAATAACTTTCATGGCAGGACTACTACCATAATTTCGTTTTCTAACGATGAAAATGCGAGAAAGAATTTTGGCCCCTATACAGATGGTTTTTATAAAATTCCTTATGATGATACCGAAGCACTTGAAGCGGTAATAAAGCAGGATAAAAATATTGCGGGTTTCCTGGTAGAGCCTATACAGGGGGAGGCCGGGGTATATGTACCTGCTGAAGGCTATCTTGCAAAAGCAAAGGAAATTTGCGAAAAAAACAATATACTTTTTATAGCCGATGAGGTACAAACAGGTATAGCGCGTACAGGTAAACTGCTGGCAGTTCAGCATGAAAATGTAAAACCGGATGTACTTATATTAGGCAAGGCCATATCGGGTGGGGCTTATCCTGTTTCGGCTGTACTGGCAGGCAATGATGTTATGGATGTAATAAAGCCGGGCCAACATGGTTCTACATTTGGTGGTAATCCTGTGGCTGCTGCTGTGGCAATAGCGGCGCTTGAAGTAGTTGAGGATGAAAAGCTGGCCGAAAATGCAGAAAGGCTGGGGCGTATTTTCCGTGAAAAAATGGATGAATACATAAAAGGCAGCAATATTGCAAAGCTGGTTAGGGGCAAAGGCCTTTTAAACGCAGTGGTTATTAATGATACCGAAGAAAGCTCTACCGCATGGGATATTTGCATGGCCATGAAGGAAAACGGGCTTTTGGCCAAACCTACCCATGGCAATATTATAAGGTTTGCACCGCCTTTGGTAATGACGGAGGAGCAGCTGCTGGATTGTGTAAGCATTATTACAAAAACACTGCAACAGTTTGAAAATTAAATAACCATAATAATTTATCAACCAATTAATTTATAACTATGGAAAACAATTCTCCTTTTGATTCTTTTGAACTTCAGTTTAGCCCGGTAGCGCAGAGCTTTTTTAGGGAAACGGCCAAATGGGCAAAATTTATTTCAATTGTAGGTTTTATATTTATAGGGCTATATGTGCTTATTGCCCTTATGATGATTGCTGCCGGAAGCACTATTGGCGCTATGAGTGGCAACCCAATGATGGGTGCTATGGGCGGAACTACTTTGGGTATAATTTACCTTGTTGGCGCACTTTTATATTTTTTCCCGATACGTTACCTGTACCTGTTTTCATCAAAAGCGTTAACAGCTTTGGAAAGCAAAAGCACAGACTACCTTACTGATAGCCTTGAAAATTTAAAATCCCACTATAAATTCATGGGTATTTTAATGATTGTTGTAATAGGATTAATGATTCTAGGCTTTATTTTTGGTATTGCAGGAGCTTTTGCTGCTACTATGTAAAAAAGCATTATTTATTCAAAAAAAGCACCTGCAAAGGGTGCTTTTTTTATTTGTTATTATTGCTACTTTTGAAAAATGAAAACTGTCTATATAATATTGATGTTTGTTGCTGCTTTTGTGGCACTTTTTGAACAGTCTAAAAAAGAACCCAATGTAATCCTTATGGTTGTAGCCATAATTGTGTTTATGCTTGGTTTAATGAGGCTTATGTCAAAAGTGCCGGGCAAAGGAGAAAAAGATAATAATAATGAAGTTTAATAAAGGTGATGAAGTAGCGGTACTGGATGATTCTTTTACAGGCAGGGTAAAAGGTTATAAAAACGGACGTGTGGTTATTGAAACTTCCGAAGGTTTTGAACTTGATTTTTCAGATAACGAACTGGTTAAAATAAATAGCCAGGCAGAAATGAAATCGGTATTTTCAGGGAGGGATATTACTAATGTACTAAAAGAAAAGGAAGTACCTAAAAGAACAAGCCAGGTAAAGGAAAAACGTTCTAAAAAAGAGGGGTTTGTACTTGAAGTTGACCTACATATAGAAAAACTTGTGCCTAACAAAAAAGGCATGTCTAACTACGATATTTTAACACTGCAAACAGAAACTGCAAAAAGGCAGCTTGATTTTGCCATAAAAAACAGGATGCCTAAAGTAGTGTTTATACACGGGGTGGGAGAGGGTGTGCTAAAAGCCGAACTTGACTTCCTATTGGGGCGTTATGATAATATAAATTTTCAGGATGCCGATTACCAGAAATATGGGCTTGGTGCAACAGAGGTTTATATAAAGCAAAACCCAAACCGATAAAATAAAAAAGACAGCTTATAGCTGTCTTTTTTATTTATTACTTCAAAAATTAATTTGTGTATAACCCAAAGAAATAATCCTCTGTATCTCCTATAAGTATTGTTTCTCCATTATTATTTTGGAAAACGGTATTTGCAAAATATATTTTATGCAGCACCCCGCCCGAAACCGGGTCATTTTCGGTAATAACCTTTAACGTTCCCGAAACGGCATACCAGCGGTTGATAACCACCGGAGTTATCGGTTTAACAACATCACATATATTGCCTGTGGTAACACTGCCGTTATATTTATCAAAAATAATTTCATTATTATCAGTGGTTATACTTAAATCAACTTCATAAGGGCCGCCCACACCGTTATTAAATATGCTGAGGTCAATATCCACCATTAAGGCTTCTGACTGGTTTATTTTATAAATCATCATATTTTGGCTGCACCTTTGTACAGGTGTGGGGTTGGCATCATCATTAAAATTAAATGTATAGCCAAGAGGAGAGTTTACCTCACCGAAAGAATTATCAACAATGCGTATGGTTTCACCATCTTTATTAAAGCTTACGTCCACAAGGCGTATAGTGTGTATATAAGCACTCAGCTTGCCGTCAGTAAATTTAGGTGTGGTTATAATATTTACAGTGCCATCACCTTTCCACTCATCCCTCACAGTGGGGCTGGAGGGGGGTAGCTCGCTGCATATTGTATTGCTGCTCAAACTGCTGCTATAATTCCTGTACACTATTTTATTGGTTCCGGTTGTTGTAATGGTAACAACCCTTGGGCTGCCTTCGGGAGTGGGTATATTAACAAGGTAGGAAGGGTCAATATCAAGAATAAGTACTTCAGTACCGTTTATTTTATAGATAAGGTTGTTGTCGGAACATCGCTGTGCATTTGCACCACTAAAGTCAAATGTTTTAAAGGTCATTTCGCCATCATCACACCCCGATAAAAATGCCATTGCGGCTATCAGTAAAAAAATCTTTTTCATATAGGTATTTTTCACAAAAATAATGTTTTTTGGCTGTTACTTGAAGCTGTGCCTGCCAAAATAAATTTACACTGAGTTTTTCTGTAATTTTGCACCAATGGAAAAAGTATATCTTGATAACGCATCTACCACAGCAATCCGCCCGGAAGTAATTTCGGAAATGGCAGCAGTAATGGGTGGAATTTATGGAAACCCTTCTTCTACACACAGTTTTGGGCGCAGTGCCAAAGTAGTACTGGAAACTTCCCGAAAAACTATTGCTGGTCTTCTGAATGCCGAAGCACGCGAAATTATTTTTACTTCAGGTGGAACAGAGGGTATTAACCTTATTATACGCAGCGCGGTAAGGGATTTAAAGGTGCAGCGCATAATAACCAGCCGTATTGAGCATCATGCGGTATTAAATACAGCCCTTGCCATGAATGCCGAATATGGTACAGCGGTTAATTTTGTAAACTTAAATGCAAACGGCAGTATAGATTTTTCGCACCTGGAATTATTACTTAAAGAAGATGTGCCAACACTTGTTAGCCTTATGCACGTGAATAACGAAACAGGGCATGTATTGGATATTGCCGCAGTAGGGAATTTATGCAGGGAGTATAAAGCATTTTTTCAGAGTGACACAGTACAGTCTGTAGGGAAAACAGGTATAGACCTGCAAAATTTACCGGTTGATTTTATTACGGCGAGTGCCCATAAATTTCATGGGCCTAAAGGCACAGGTTTTATTTATATAAGGAAAAATATAACCTTGCATCCTGTTATTTACGGTGGCGAACAGGAAAAAGGCGTAAGGGCCGGTACTGAAGCAGTGCACCAGGTAGCAGGAATGGCTAAAGCCTTGCAGTTATCTTATCAAAATCTTGAAATGGAGCAAAAACATATATCGGATTTAAAAAGCTACCTCGTAGAAAAGCTTGATGCGTGCCTGCCGGGATATAGCATTAATGGGGCAGGAAGTGAGCCTGACAAATTGTTTTATAATATACTGAATGTATTGCTGCCTTTACCCGAAGAGAAAACGGCAATGATACTTTTTCATCTGGATATGAAGGGGGTGGCAGTATCAAGGGGAAGCGCATGCCAGTCTGGAAGTATAAAGCCTTCGCACGTGTTAAAGGAAATCCTGAATGAAAGTGATATTAAAAAGCCGTCACTCCGCATTTCTTTCAGCCATTATAATACAAAGCAGGATATAGATGTTTTAGTTGACGCACTAAAAACAATATAAAAAAGCCGCTATCACTAGCGGCTCTTCTCTCTAAAAACTAAAATGAAGGCTTAAAATTTCATTCCCACGCCAAAGCCAATAAGTAGTGGGTTAATATCAACTTCGGCAGGAATGCTTAATCCCGGTGCAAGGTTAGATGCATTTACTGTAACATCTGTTTTAAGGAACAGTTTTTTGGCATCAACGTTTATAAAGAATTTGTCGTTAAGCATCAGGTCAAAACCTGCCTGTACTGCATACCCGAATGCATTGTCATATTCAACATCCTTAACGGTGCTTCCTGCATCAACATTATAAAAAATAGTGTAGTTAATACCTGCACCTATATAAGGTTTAAATACTTTTTCGGCAAATGGGTAAAAATGGTATTGTACGGTAAGTGTTGGAGGCAATAAATATACACTGCCTAAATCCACATCTGCACTTGTAGGACCTCCTACAGCCGAGATATCTGAAGCAACTGTATGTACATCATGCTTTGTAGTACCCAGTATAAGCTCGGCAGCAATATTTTTAGTAAAGAAATAAGTAAAGTCAAGTTCCGGTATAAATGTGTTGGAAATATTTACATCGCCGCCAATAGTTTTTATATCAGCACTTTCATCGGGTATTACACCAACACCACGAAGCCTAACCTGCCATTTTTTAAAGTCGTTAGATGTAGTTTCTTCCTGTGCGTTTGCAAAATTTATGCTGAAAAGGGATAAAGCCATTACAGCAAGAGCTATTTTCTTCATTGTTTTGTGTTTTGAATTACACTTCAAAAGTAGGTAACACATAATGCACAAAACCTGACTAAAATCATGGTTTGAAAACTATTTTCGCTTTAATTAAAAAAGAAGCGGGATAATTAATCCCGCTGTAGCCTGTTTATTTTTTTCCTTTGATTTTCCTCTTTATTATTTTAATATATCCTAATGTGCGCCTGAAAAGCGGTATGCGCCTTGCCATGCCTTCCTCAATAGTATAGCGGCAGGGATTGCACTTTCCACAGGGATTGTTTTTTTTTGGCTTATGGCAAAACCATGTCATTTCCATTATGTTATCCCATCCTTGTTCTTTAGAGGTTTCCTGCATTTTTAACTTGCTCACACCCATAAGCGGGAATGTATAGTAGCCGAATATCTTCTGCTCGTCAGTACCCTCTTCATTTTTATTGCGCAAAATATTGGCTTTATCATCCTTGTGAATGCCAAGCTGTATATTTTTAATATTAAACTGTGAAAGATACCTGGCCAGCCATTCATACTGGATGCCCATAAATGTATTTTTGGTAAGCCTTTTAAAAGCTTCGCTTATATCACTATCAGGCGCAATTTCAGAAACCCTGTAATATTCTGTAGGAAGCAATAAATCCTTTGTATAGGGATACAGCTCATTTAGCTTTTGCCTGATCTTGTCCATGGCAATAATTTCCGCTTTATGAGATGCCCTGTTGTCATCAATAAGATAATACGGCTGTACAGGTTTTTTTTCAAAAAGCAGCAGCCTTAAAAGCTGGAATGTAGAGTCCCAGCCACTCGTCCACAGCAGTTTAACGGGCTCTTTAGCACCCGTATCAGTAGTTAATACCATTATTAATTAATTGTTGTTTTATGCACCAAATATATAGTAAAACCAATTACAATCACCTTTTGCCAAAGGTTATTTTTGGAGTTCCGGCCTTAATATATCGTTCCATAATCCGCTGTATTTTTTTCTGTATTTTTCTTCCGTTTCCTTTTCTATAAGTATGAGTGTATAATCTTTAATGTACTCATCCTTAAGGTAGTCATACATCTTGCGGAATACCTCTATAATATCGCGGCGTATAAGCTCACAATTTTTTCCTTCATTACATTCTTTAAATCTTTTGCCAAGCCTTTTAATAACCTCTTCTTTTAATTCCGTGCTTGCCACTCCTATTTTCCATACCGACTGCAGGGCATACCTGGCTGTTTTAAAAAAATCATCTTCTGTGACCCGCATAAAACTGTTTAGCGAGTTCATCATCCTGTCAGGATCGCTTTTAGCTAAAGAGCTTAACAACTGCGCCCCTATGGCGCGCTGGTGGTTATCACCGTGCAATAATGCCAGTAAATCATCCCATGCCAGTTTTACCCACAATACAGGTTCCCTGGTTTCATCCTGCAGGTACCTGAAGGATGCATACCTTACCTCTGCATTTTTACTGTATAGATTATCCAGGTGTTTCCTAATAGTGCTGTCCATGTTACAATAGGTTGTTATTGTGGCTGTTATTGCTACCTAAATATAATGTATTTATTTTATAATAAAAAAATCCGCCTGAAATTTTCAGGCGGATTTAGCAGTTATGCAGTAATAATAGTTTTTACTATTGGGTTAAAATTCCTAATTCAACCATACAGTCCTTCATCATGTTATAAGTCCTTTCAATATCATTATCAAGGCCTATTGAAAAACGTATAAGCCCGTCTGTAAGCCCCATTTCCTTTTGTTCTTCCAGCGGTATTTCGCTTGATGTTGAAGTTCCGGGTGCACTGAACAAGGTTTTATAAAAGCCCAAGCTTACAGCAAGGTAGCCCAGGTTACGGTTTTGCATTAGTTCCATCAGCTCATTGGCTTTGTCTAAAGAACCTACATCTATTGTCAGCATACCGCCGAAACCGTATTCTTTATTAATCATGTTTTTATAAAGTTCGTGGCTTGGGTGGCTTTGCAGCCCCGGGTAAACGGTTTTTAACCCATCTTTTTCAAACCGTTCGGCAAGGTATAAAGCGTTATGGCTGTGCTGCTTCATCCTTATGTGCAATGTGCGCAGGTTTTTAAGTACACTGGCAGCACGAAGGCTGTCCATAGTGGGGCCTAGCAGCATACTGGCGCCATCATTTACATTGCGCAGGCTGTCTATAAACTCCTGTGTACCGCAAACTACTCCGCCCACAGTATCGCTGCTGCCGTTTATAAATTTGGTTAAGCTGTGTATTACTACATCGGCTCCCATTTTTACAGGCGCTACAGAAAGGGGTGAGAAAGTATTATCAACCACCAGTTTTATATTGTGCTTTTTTGCTATTTTGGCAAGGCTTTCAATATCTGCTACCTCAAGCAGCGGATTACTTACCGTTTCGCAATACAGCACTTTGGTTTGCGGTGTTATGGCAGCCTCTACAACATCCAGTTTTGTAATATCTACAAATGAAGTTTTAATATCCAGCCTTGGCAAAAAGTTTTTCATGAATGCATAGGTTCCGCCATAAATAGTACGGCTGGAAACTATATGGTCTCCCGACTGGCAAAGTTGCAGTAATACAGGAGTTATTGCGCCCATGCCGGAAGCAGCAACATTTGCTGTTTCGGTACCTTCCATGGCAGCCAATGCCTGCCCCAGGTACAGGTTACTGGGTGAGGAATGCCGGGAATATAAATAGCACCCTTCGGCATTGCCTTCAAACGTGTCGAACATTGTTTTGGCAGAAAGGAATGTGTAAGTTGAAGAGTCAGAAATAGAAGGGTTTACTCCTCCAAATTCACCAAAATATTGTAAATCCTGAATTTTGTCAGCGGGATTAAATTTCATGTTGTTTTAATTTAGATTGTGTGCCCAAAATGAATAAAATTTAGTTTTAAAATCAATGTTAGCATATTTATTCAGATGTTATAACTATTTACAGGGTAAAATATAGTTTTATTTTCATTACTTTGTTTATATGTAAACCTGATACAGAAAATTTTTCACAATGAATTTAGATGCAACAGATAAAAAACTCCTGATGCTATTGCAAACGGATAGCCGGCGTACCACTAAAGAGCTGTCGCTGAAGCTTAACCTTTCGGTTACGGCTGTTTATGAGCGTGTAAAAAAACTGGAACGCGAGGGGATAATTGATAAATATGTTGCCCTGCTGAATAATAAAAAGGTACAAAAGGCATTTATAGTGTTTTGCCATATTAAGCTGGTTCAGCATATAAAGGAATACCTCACGCGTTTTGAAGAGGAAGTTAAAAAACTGGACGAAGTACTGGAATGTTACCATGTGAGTGGCGATTATGATTATATCCTTAAAATTTATGTACAGGATATGGAAGCCTACAGGGAATTTATGGTAACAAAGCTTACCACGTTGCAGCACATAGGAAGCACACACAGTACATTTGTAATTTCTGAAGTAAAAAACACTAACATTATCACCATATAAGCCATAATTGTATATTTGGGCAAAATACTACTATAAATGAAAAAATCATATTTATTACTGCTGTTAGCCCTAACAGCAATGGCGCAAAAAGCCCCGCAGGTTAAAATTGCTCAGGGTATGCTGGAAGGTGTAACAGAAACTTCTGGGGTAAATGTTTACAAAGGCGTGCCCTTTGCACAACCGCCGGTAGGCAATTTAAGGTGGAAGGAGCCACAGCCCCCTGCCAAATGGAAAAAGGTGTATAAAGCTACCGCTTTTGGAAATTCACCTATGCAGAAAAGGGTTTTTGGAGATATGAATTTCAGGTCGCCGAGTATGAGTGAGGACTGCCTGTACCTTAATGTATGGACACCTGCAAAGAATGCTGACGAAAAGCTGCCGGTACTGGTTTATTTTTATGGCGGGGGCTTTATAGCCGGAGATGGTTCTGAATACCGCTATGACGGGGAAAACCTTGCAAAAAAGGGAATAGTTGTGGTAACAGTAAATTACAGGCTAGGAATATTCGGGTTCTTTTCGCACCCAGAACTTACAAAAGAGTCGCCCAATTCATCTTCGGGAAATTATGGTATGCTGGACCAGCATGCAGCCCTAGTGTGGGTAAAAAACAATATAGCTGCATTTGGCGGTAATCCTGATAAAATAACAATAGGGGGTGAGTCGGCAGGCTCTATCTCTGTTTCAGCACACATGGCTTCACCGCTTTCAAAAAAACTCATTACAGGTGCAATAGGGCAAAGCGGTGCTATGATTAAGCCGACCTATGAAGCCATCCCTATTAATGAGGCTGAAAATAACGGGGTAATTTTTATGGAAAAATCACAGATTAACTCATTTAAAAAGCTAAGGGAACTACCTGCTGAAAAGTTATTGGAAATCGATACCCTTTGGGGCAGGGCAAGGGCAACTATTGATGGATATTTTTTACAAAACACGCCAGTAGAAACCTTTAAAGAGGGGAGCCAGGCCGAAGTACCGCTTTTAACAGGATGGACATCTACTGAGCTGCCATATACAGCATTTATGCAGGGCCAATATCCAAGCCCTGAAAATTACAGGCATTTGGTGGAAGAAAATTTCGGCAGCAATGCCGATGAAATATTAAAGTTTTATCCCGGAAATACGGAAGAAGAAGTTATACAGTCAGCAACAGAACTGGTAAGCGATAGGTTTATGGTATATGGCACAAGGAAATGGGCACTGCTGCACGCACAGGCAAAACATCCTGTGTATGTTTACTGCTTCTCTAAACCAAGGCCGGATATGAAACCCGAACTGGGCGATGCCAAGGCAGGGCTTGCAGGCGGTATAATTAAAGGAGGTAAAACAGAGGAGCCTGTAATGCCGAAACCGGTAAAAGGCGCAGCTCATGCCTCGGATATTGAATATGCCTTTGGTAATTTGAGCACTAATAAAGTTTATGAGTGGGATAAGGATGATTACAAGGCTTCTGAAAATATGCTGAACTATTTTGCCAATTTTATTAAAACCGGCAATCCTAACGGTGAGGGGCAGTATGGCTGGCCGGTAGTGAGGACTGACAGCGAGCTGATACTAATGGATATTAATGCCACCAGCCGTGAACGGGCAGAGCAAAATACAGAACGGTATAAATTCCTGGATAAAATTTATACAGAAAAGTAATAACTGCAAAAAGAGGAATTAAATTCCTCTTTTTTATTTAGCCCGATATAAATGATATTGCCTAAATTTGCTTACAAAATTTAAACACACAAAAAACTATAATATGAGTTCATTTGACGTTGTCGTTATAGGTTCAGGCCCCGGAGGATATGTAGCTGCCATACGCAGTGCACAATTAGGCTTTAATACAGCCATTATAGAAAAATATCCTACGCTTGGTGGTACCTGCCTTAATGTGGGCTGTATTCCATCAAAGGCCCTGCTTGATTCTTCTCACCATTATCATGATGCCATTACCCATTTTAAAGAGCACGGTATTGAAATACCCGGCGAGGTTAAGGTAAATTTTGAGCAGATGATAGCCCGCAAACAGGGAGTTGTAGAGCAAAATGTGAGCGGCATTAAATATCTTATGGGTAAAAACAAAATAACTGTTTTTGAAGGTACCGGCTCTTTTGAGGATGCAACTCATATTAAAATTATTAAAAATGACGGTTCTGATGAAACCATCGAGGCAAAATATACTATTATAGCCACAGGCTCAAAACCATCTACACTGCCTTTTATTAAAATCGATAAAGAAAGGGTAATAACTTCTACAGAGGCTTTAAAGCTTAAAGAGGTTCCTAAGCACCTTATAGTTATAGGCGGTGGGGTAATAGGGCTGGAGCTTGGGCAGGTGTACCTGCGTTTAGGTGCTGAGGTATCGGTTGTTGAGTATCTTGACAGGATTATTCCCGGTATGGATGCGGCCTTATCTAAAGAGCTTACAAAGGTACTTAAAAAGCAGGGCATGAAATTTTACACTTCACACAAGGTAAAGTCTGTAGAAAATAATGGCAAAGGCGTTAAAGTGGAAGCCGACAATGCAAAAGGCGAAACTATTACACTTGAAGGCGATTATGCACTTGTATCGGTAGGCAGGCGCCCGTTTACTGAAGGGCTGAATGCTGATAAGGCAGGTGTAAAAGTTACTGAAAGGGGACAGATAGAGGTTAATGAGCATTTACAGACTAATGTATCTAATATTTATGCTATTGGTGATGTGGTGCGTGGTGCCATGCTTGCCCATAAAGCTGAAGAAGAAGGTGTGTTTGTAGCTGAAACAATAGCCGGCCAAAAACCGCATATTGATTATAACCTTATTCCGGGTGTTGTATATACATGGCCGGAAGTAGCTGCTGTAGGCAAAACCGAGGAGCAGCTTAAAGAAGCCGGTATTGAGTATAAATCAGGCAGCTTTCCTTTTAAAGCACTGGGCCGTTCCCGCGCCAGTATGGATACTGACGGTTTTGTGAAGATACTTGCTGATGCAAAAACAGATGAGGTGCTGGGTGTGCACATGATTGGTGCACGTACTGCCGACCTTATAGCCGAAGCGGTTACCGCTATGGAGTTTAAAGCATCTGCTGAGGATATATCAAGAATGAGCCATGCACACCCAACCTATGCCGAGGCGGTTAAGGAAGCAGCACTGGTCGCTACCGACAACAGGCCGTTACACATGTAATAACTAAAAAAAACAGCCTGCCTTTACAGCCGGCTGTTTTTTTATGCTTCTTTTATAATTTTGCTTTGTATGCGAAAGTCAGTAAATATAACTGTTAATGATAAGGATATTAAAAGCCGCCTCTTAGCTTGGGCGCAGCAATACAGGGAAATTGTTTTCCTGGACAGCAATTATTATAATCAAAAATACAGTTCTTTTGATGCTGTACTCGCAGTGGATGCATTTACTTCTATAAAGACAGATTACCATAATGCTTTTGAAGATTTAAATACATACCAGCAAATTACCGGGGACTGGATATTTGGTTATCTATCCTATGACCTGAAAAATGATACTGAAAAACTTACTTCCAGAAATTTTGACGGACTTGAGTTTCCCGACCTTTATTTTTTTCAGCCTAAGAAATTGTTTTTGCTTAAAAATAATAATTTAAAAATTTTATATCTTTCTGTTTGTGAGGATGAAATGGATTATGATTTAAATGAAATAATTAATTATAAAACAGAAGAAAATAACGATACCATTGTAGGTGATATTACTATAAAACAGCGAATTTCCAGACATGATTATTTGGATAAGGCAGGACAGATGCTTTCGCATATTTACAGGGGCGATATTTATGAAGCAAACTTTTGCATGGAGTTTTATGCAGAGAATGCTGCTATAAATACTTTGCATATATATAATGACCTGAACAAAATTTCCGAACCTCCTTTTGCTGCTTATTTTAAAAATTATAACCATTACCTTATGTGTGCTTCGCCTGAAAGGTATATAAGGAAAGAAGATGGTAAAATAATATCACAGCCTATAAAAGGTACGGCGAGAAGAAGTAAAGATGAAACAGAGGACAGCATTATAAAGGATACATTACAGCATAATGAAAAAGAGCGTTCGGAAAATATAATGATTGTCGACCTGGTGCGTAATGACCTGTCGCGCACTGCAGCTAAAGCCACTGTTGACGTAGAGGAGCTATGCGGAGCCTATACCTTTAAACAGGTACACCATTTAATTTCTACCGTAGTATCTCAAATAGCAGAAGGGCACACACCTGTAGATGTAATTAAAGCTGCTTTCCCTATGGGCAGCATGACCGGTGCGCCTAAAATATCGGCAATGCATATTATAGAAAAACTGGAGGAAACAAAACGCGGCCTTTATAGCGGTGCCATAGGGTATTTTACACCGCAGGGCGATTTTGATTTTAATGTAGTAATCAGGAGTATTTTATATAACAGCGATAAAAAATACCTGTCTTTTTCGGTAGGCAGTGCCATTACGGCCAAGGCCAGCCCGGAACAGGAATATGACGAATGCCTTCTTAAAGCGGCAGCCATGTTTAAGGTGCTTTCCGGTAATGGCAATTTGCAATAAAAAGGGTAACTTTACAGTCCTGTTTTCCTTAGTTAATGGAGTTACAATTAAAAGAGCATCTGGATAGAGATTTTCCTTTTTTAAAGGGCAGTACATTGCTGTTAGCTGTTAGCGGTGGTGTTGACAGTATGGTTTTGTGCCATTTACTTAAATCCCTTAATTATGATATTGCCATAGCACACTGCAATTTTAATTTAAGGGGAGAGGAAAGTGATGGCGATGAAAAATTTGTAAAGGAATATACTGAAAAAGAAACTTTAAAATTTCACGTAACAGTTTTTGATACAATACGTTTTGCTTCCGATTCTAAACTTTCAGTTCAGGTAGCGGCAAGGCAGTTACGTTATATATGGTTTAATGAAGTAATGGCTGATTTTGGCTATAAATATTTATTAACCGCCCACCACCTTGATGACAACATTGAAACTTTACTTATAAATTTTACACGTGGTACCGGGTTGGAGGGTTTAACGGGAATACCACAGCAAAATGGAAATATTATACGTCCGCTTTTGCCTTTTACAAGGCATGAGATTGAAGATTATGCCAAACAGAATAATATAAACTGGCGGGAGGACAGCAGTAATGCTACTGATAAATACCTGCGTAACAAACTGCGGCATACAGTTATCCCTGTTTTAAAAGAGCTTAATACGTCTTTTACCGATTCCTTTAAAAATACTATTAACCATTTGCAACAGGCACAGTCTTTGGTAGAAGATGCATCTGTAATAGTATATAAACAGGTGGTAGAAGAAAAGGAGGGGCAGAAGCACTTTAATATCAGTCAGTTTAAAAGGTTGCCTAATTATAAGGCTTATTTGTACCAGTGGCTGCATCCGTTTGGCTTTACCGCATGGGATGATGTATATAGCCTTGCCGAGGCACAATCAGGCAAACAGGTGGTTTCCGGAAGCCACAGGCTCATTAAAAACAGGAATGTGCTTATACTTGAGCCTATAAAGGAAAATGATACAGCGGTTTATATACTGAATAAAGATGGAATTATGGACTACCCGATAAGGCTATCTGCAAATAAAGTTGATACCCTTCCTAAAGATTTGATTAAAACTGCTGTTTATGTAGACAATGAGCATATTAAATTTCCGTTATTTGTAAGGAAATGGCAGGAGGGAGATTATTTTTACCCAATAGGTATGGGAGGGCAGAAGAAAAAGGTTTCCAAATATTTTAAGGATGAAAAAATGTCCTTGCCTGAAAAGGAAGATATATGGCTGCTTTGTTCAGCAGAAGCTATTATATGGATAATCGGCAGGCGTGCCGACGAACGTTTTAAAGTAACCGAAGAAACAACACAAATATTAAAAATAGAAGTTTTACCGTAATGAAAAAACTGCATTATATTTTATTACTATGCCTGGTATTTTTTACTTCTCAGGCGCAGATACTTGATCCTGTTAAATGGACTTCAAAAATCGAAAAAACATCAGATAAAGAATATATACTGACTTTTAATGGCAGTATAGAAGACGAATGGCATGTTTATTCCCAATTTACCAATGAAGGCGGTGCACTCCCGCTTGACGTTATATTACATAACAATAAAGGAAAATATGAAGCTGTAGGGAAAGCGGAAGAAAGTAAAACAGAAACAGCCTTTAACGATATTTTTGGCGTTGATGAAACATTTTTCAGTAAAACAGCCGAATTAAAACAAAAAGTAAAGGTTACTGGCCAGCAGGTCGGAATATTACAGGTTGAACTATATTACCAGGTATGCAAAGAGGTATGCATACAGCAAAACAAATATTTTGAATTCGACACCAAAACATTAACATCAAAGGAAGTTAGTGACTTTGAGGAAGTTGCTGCGCCTGTTACAAAAAAAGCAGAAGTAAAAAGAGCCCCAACAGATAATAAAGATGAACAAAAAGGGCTTTTTACAATATTTATAATAGCATTTTTCTCAGGGTTTGCAGCATTGCTTACACCTTGTGTATTCCCTATGATACCTATGACGGTTAGCTTTTTTACTAAACAAAGCAAAACAAGGGCTGCAGGGATACGTAATGCTATTTTTTACGGTATTTCCATTATAATAATATATGTTATTTTAGGTTCTCTGGTAACTGCTGTTTTTGGTGCAGACTCACTCAACGCATTATCTACCAACGTAATATTTAACCTTGTATTTTTTGTATTACTGGTAGTTTTTGCTTTTTCGTTTTTGGGAGCTTTTGAAATAATGCTGCCAAATTCCTGGGCAAATAAAGTGGACAGGCAAGCCGATAGGGGAGGTATAATAGGTATCCTTTTTATGGCGCTTGCACTGGCTATTGTTTCATTTTCATGTACAGGCCCCATTGTGGGTACCCTGCTTGTAGAAGCAGCCTCAAAAGGTGGAATAGCACCTATAGTTGGCATGCTTGGCTTTTCATCGGCACTTGCATTACCTTTTATGCTTTTTGCTATGTTTCCTGGCTGGCTTAATTCATTGCCTAAATCCGGTGGGTGGCTTAATACTGTAAAAGTTTTTCTTGGCTTCCTGGAACTTGCACTTGCATTTAAATTTCTTTCAAATGCCGATCTTGTATTGCAATTGCATATTTTGGAAAGGGAAACTTTTCTTGCTATATGGATAGCTATTTTCGGAGTGCTTGCTTTGTATCTCTTTGGTAAAATCACCTTGCCGCATGACAGCCCGTTACAATCAATATCGGTAGGAAGATTATCATTAGGGCTCTTAGTATTATCATTTACTATTTATCTTATACCCGGTTTATGGGGAGCGCCTTTAAAGCTGGTAAGCGGTTTTCCGCCCCCATCCAATTATAGTGAATCACCGTTTGGTTTTGGTGGGTCTGGTAAAACGTTAACTGATGGGCAGCCCCTGCCTGATGGGGCTAAACTTGCAGTGCATGGAATTGTTGCTTTTGAAGATTATGATACTGGGCTTGCTTATGCTAAGTCTATAGGTAAACCGGTTTTACTTGACTTTACAGGGTATGCCTGTGTTAATTGCAGGAAAATGGAAGACTATGTATGGTCAGATGAAAGGATTCTCTCAATCCTGAAAAATGATGTGGTTTTAATATCCTTGTATGTGGATTATAAAGAAACATTGCCTGAAGATGAGCAATACATATCTGAAACTACCGGAAAGAAAATAAAAACCATAGGAAATAAATGGAGTGATTTCCAGATAACAAGATATAAGGCAAATGCACAACCATATTACGTACTGATGGATTTAAACGAGCAAAACCTTAATGAGCCTGTAGGCTACACTCCGGATATTGAGGAATATGAACAGTGGTTAAAGGAAGGAATTGCTAATTTTAAAAAATAAAGTTTTATAATTATTATTCCGTGATAAGGAATGCAGTTAAAAACTCACTTCCTTCACCTAAATGGCTATAAACGGTTATAGTTCCTCCCATAGCTTCTATAAATTCTTTGCTTATGGCAAGCCCAAGCCCTGTGCCTTCTTTTTCTGTGCCCGGAACCCTGAAATACTTGTCAAATATGCGCGGCAGGTATTTTGGGTCTATTCCAATGCCACTATCTTTAACAGATACTGTTAGCTTATTTTCAAGTATAAAGGTTTTTATATCAATTTCGGTATTATCATAAGAATACCGTATAGCATTAGAAATAAGGTTGGAAATTATCCAGGTTGCTTTTTCTTTATCTACAGAAATATAAGGATGGTCTTTACTTTCAAAATTTATAACAATAGATTTTTGCCCTGCCAGTTTCCTGTTGTTTTCTATAGCATTATTAATTATGGTGTTAACATCGGCAGCCTCCATTATTAACTTGGTTTTTCCGGTTTCCACCTGCGATATATTCAGCAGTTCCCCGGTTGTCCTTAAAAGCCTGTCGGTATCATCCTTAATACTTTCCAGCAAGTTTTTTTGTTCTTCGTTTAAATCCCCGGTCTGTTGGTTATCCAATAGCTGAAGGCTCATTTTCATTGAGGCTATAGGCGTTTTAAATTCGTGGGATACTGTTGCAATAAAGTTGGTTTTAGCAAAATCCAGTTCTTTATAAGGAGTAATATTCCTTAAAATAATAAAAGAGCCTATCTCTGTTTGTTTTTCCTCACCGGTGGGTACAATACTGATAGGTACTAACTGTTTTTCAAAATAGCTTTCTTTATTATCAGCATAAATTTTTAATGAGTTGTCCTTATTTTCCTTAACTGCCATTTTCTGAAGCAGTGAACGTATAAGGTCATTCGTTACGGCAACTTCTTCAGCCTGCCTGCCTATTGCATCCTCTCTTTTGAGCCCTGATATTTTTAAGGCCTGCTCATTTATAAAAAGTATCCTGTTTTTTTCATCAAGCCCCAGTACCGGGTCAAAAAGATTATTAATAAGCGTTTCAATCCTCTTTTTTTCCATCATTAATTTAGCAATATTGCTGTCACTGTACTCCTGTAGCTTTTCAGCCATTGTATTGAATGACCCGGCTAATGATGAAAACTCGTCATGCCCTTTAAAGTAAAGCCGCTGTGAATAGTTTTTTGCTGCTATCTGCTTTATACTGTCCGTTAGGTTTTTAATAGGGTTGGCTATATAACCGGGAAGGTTAACCAGTAAAGTAAAACCCATTATAAAACAAAACGCACTTGCCACAGAAATCCATAAAATAGAGTTATCTGCGGTTTGCCCTGCCGTATCACTCTTTCTAAGGATAGCATCCATGTTTAGTTTCATTATATCATTTAAATCTCTCCTTAAATTGGAAATAAAAACATTATTATCAGGCTGTGATTTTAATGCATTGAAATGGTTTTGCAATTCTTCGGTAAGTTCCCGTTCACCAATCTCAGTAATATTAGCATTTTGTTTTTTTAGTAAATTTTCAAACTCCGCAAGGTCTTCGGCGGTTATTAAGGGTTTATCTATCAGCTTATGCATATTCCTTGTATAGTCCAGCGAAATATAATTAGCCTCCAAAATATTTTTTGTGTCTTTTGAGAGTAAATGCACCTGCCTTATAGCCAATGCGGATAAAAGGGCGATAAAAAAGAAAAGTATACCAACGGCCAGCCTTAATTTTGTTTTTATTTTCATGTGTTATGAAAGTATGATAAGGTCAATATTACTCGAAGTTAATTTATTTAATAAAGATTTAAAGATATTGGTGGATAAAATTACCTTGAACAGGTTTATATGGGGCTTGCCTATACAAATAGTAGTTATTTTCCTTGCCTCTGCCTGTTGGATGATGGCAGTGGAAACCTTGCTGTTTTTTACCCTGATAATTTCTGCCCCCAGTTCAGTAGCCAGCCTGAAGTTGTTGATAAGATGCCGTTGCTTATCCAATGCAATTTTATCGCCTCGTTCTTTAGGTGTTTCCACGTAAAGTACATACCATTTACTGTGGTAATAATTAGCGAGTCGTGCAGTTTTTCGCAGTACCGTTTTCGCTGTAATATGGTTACTGCTAATACAGGCTAAAAACCGTTCCTGCTTAAGGCTGCTTCCTGTTATCTCGGTTTCTACTTTGCGCTCAACCTGGCTTGCCACTTCCTTCAGCGCCAGTTCGCGAAGTTGTAAAATATGCTGTGGCTTAAAAAAATTACCAAGCGCCGACTGGATTTTATCCTGTGTATATATTTTTCCCTCTTTAAGGCGGGTAATAAGTTCATCGGCAGTTAAATCAATGTTTACAACTTCATCAGCCGCTTTTAGAACACTGTCAGGAATGCGTTCTTTAACTTCAATACCGGTAATTTCCTTAATATCATCGTTAAGGCTTTCAATATGCTGAATATTTACTGCACTGATAACGTTAATTCCAGCATCAAGTATATCAATTACATCCTGCCAGCGTTTCTCATTTTTACTGCCTTCTATATTGGTGTGCGCCAGTTCATCTACAATAACAACTTCAGGGCGGAGGTTTATAATGGCCTGCACATCCATTTCTTCAAGGTATTTTCCTTTATAGTAAAGCGAACGTTTCGGTACAACGGGCAACCCTTCTAAAAGCGCATGTGTTTCTAAACGGTTGTGCGTTTCTATAAAACCTATTTTAACATCAATGCCGTTACGAAGCAGCGTATGTGCTTCCTGCAGCATACGGAAAGTTTTGCCCACACCGGCACTCATGCCGATGTAGACCTTAAACTTACCTCTCCTTGATTTTTGTATCAGGTCGAGAAACCGTTTTGCATTTATATCTTTTTCTGTCATTAAAATGAAATGGCTAATGCTGTGGTAATAAAAGTATTATTGTTAACGGCTTCATCTCCTTTCAGGAAAATAGCATCTTTGCTGTTAAGGCTTCTTGCCTCAAGCCGCCAAACCACATTTTCAAAAATGGCATAATCAAAATTAGCTGAATATCCCAGGGTTTTAAACCCGTTCTCTGTGCCTGTCGATACTATAACCTCGTCCTCGTCGCTATAATATTCGCCGCGCACGGCTATTGCCATTTTATCATTCAACCGGTATTGGGCAATAACAACAGGGGAGTACCAAATATTATAGCTTTCGCTTCCTTTGTTTTTTTGTTCTGCACCAATATCAAATCCTGTAATTAATCCAAACTTATCACTAAACTGAAACTGCCCGTACAGGTTATGGAAATAACGCATGCGTTTTTCAGTGTCAGGTTTATCATTACCCACAAAAGAACTGCTGTTTAAGGTAATCCTGGCATTGGGCCTGTAGGTAAGCTGATGGCCGAAAGCCAATGTTTTATTACCATCGGGCCTTTGTATGCGCTGCCAGCCGTTAAGCACCAACCCGCTAACAAACCATTTACCTGAAGGGCTCGTATAGGATATTTTTGCACCGCTTTCGTAGTACGGGGAATTGTCGGCAAGCATGCTGCGTGTTACTGTCCAGCAATCTTTACCTACTGCACTTTCAAAACCAATGTGCGATGCAAATATACCTGCATCTATCCACATGCTGGCTGTTTTTGAAAGTTTTACACCTGCATTCGCTTCATAAACATTTTTAAGTACTCCTTCTTCTGCTGCAAGGTTTGCGTTGGCATAACTACCCGCCATAAGCGCCAGGTTAGCCCTTACAGAGCCATTATCATAAGCTGCTTTTATAAAACCTAAATTAAGTGCAACTTCATTGTGCCGGTTGTGTGAATAGAAAAAGGAGGGACGTGTGTTACTTTCAGGTTCATTAAAGTCGTATGCATAATAAGTTTCAACATATCCGCTTATCGTAAGGTTTGGATTAATTTTTACCGGAAGTATTTTAAGCGAATCTTCCTGGGCATAGGCATTTAATCCTATTAAAGTTAAAAAAGCTGCTATTGTTTGTTTGGTATTCATTTCAAATTATTTAATGCTAAGTTAAGCTGTAATACATTTATTTTTTCTGTACCTAAAAATCCTAATAAAGGTTTTTCAGTATTGTCTTTTATAATGCTTGTAATTTTTTGTTCTGGGAGGTTTCGCGCTTTTGCAATGCGCTTTACCTGAATTTTTGCTGCTGCAACACTAATATGCGGATCAAGGCCGCTTCCGGAAGAAGTAACCATTTCAGAAGGTATATCTTTACGGTCAATCCCCGGATTTTTTAACAGAAAACTATCAATACGTGCTTCTACTTCAGCTAAGTAATCAGGGTTGGATGGCCCTTTGTTGCTTCCGCCTGAGCCGGCACCGTTATAATCAACCGCAGAAGGTCGCGGCCAAAAATAACTGTCCTGCGTAAAGTTTTGCGCTACATTTATATGATGGATTTTTCCTTCAGCAGAAACTATTTCCCCTTTTCCTTTATTGGGTGCAAACTGTGCTATGCCAAGGATACTAAGCGTATAAAAACCGCAAAAGAAAACAGCACAGAATAATGTTAGCCTTATGGCTGGTACTATATGGTTTTTCATTTTTATAATATTTAAATAAACAATGCTACAAAAAGGTCTATTAGTTTTATGCCTATAAAAGGGGCTATAACACCACCAAGCCCATACACAAGCAGATTTCGCCTTAACAGGGCAGAAGCACCTATTGGCTTGTAGGCAACACCTTTTAATGCTAACGGGATAAGCAAGGGTATAATGACAGCATTAAATATTACAGCCGATAGTATGGCACTTTCAGGGCTGTGCAGGTTCATTACATTTAAGCCCTGCAGGGCAGGTATGGCAGCAATAAACAATGCAGGAATAATAGCAAAATATTTGGCTACGTCATTAGCTATGCTAAAGGTAGTAAGTGTTCCCCTTGTCATTAAAAGCTGTTTGCCTATTTCCACTATCTCAATAAGCTTAGTGGGGTCGTTGTCAAGGTCAACCATATTTCCTGCCTCTTTAGCAGCCTGTGTACCACTGTTCATGGCAACCCCTACATCTGCCTGTGCAAGGGCAGGGGCGTCATTGGTTCCATCGCCCATCATGGCTACCAACTTGCCTTGCTGCTGCTCATTTTTTATGTAGTTCATTTTATCTTCAGGCTTTGCTTCTGCAATAAAGTCGTCAACTCCTGCTTTTTCAGCTATGTATTTTGCCGTTAATGGATTATCTCCGGTAACCATAACCGTTTTAACTCCCATTTTGCGTAATCTTTCAAAGCGTTCCTTTATTCCTGTCTTGATAATATCCTGCAGCTCAATAACTCCCAGTACTTTTTCATTTTCGCAAACCACAAGCGGGGTACCGCCATTGGCCGATATTTTATGTACTATTTCAGTTATGTATTCAGGAAAAATATTTCCTGATTGCTCCACCAGGTTTTTAATAGCATCATAAGCCCCTTTCCTTATTCGGGTTTGACCAAAATCAATCCCTGAGCTTCTGGTTTCAGCCGTAAACTTTATAAACCTTGGGTTCTCAATCTTAACCGTATGAGCGTCAATACCGGATAATTCAATAATTGACTTGCCTTCGGGCGTTTCATCTGCCAGCGAACTTAATACAGCGGCTTTTATAAAAATTTTTTCATCAACTGCCTGTGCAGTATGGAAATGGGTGGCTTTACGGTTGCCGATGGTTATGGTACCGGTTTTATCCAGAAGCAGTACATCAATATCACCTGCAGTTTCAACCGCCTTACCTGATTTGGTTATTACATTGGCTCTTAATGCCCTGTCCATACCCGCTATGCCTATTGCAGAAAGCAGCCCGCCGATTGTGGTAGGGATAAGGCATATAAATAGGGATATAAAAGCAGCTATTGTTATGGGCACATCAGCATAATCTGCAAAAGGTTTAAGGGTTACACAAACAATTATAAAAACAAGCGTAAATCCTGCCAGGAGTATTGTAAGCGCTATCTCATTGGGTGTTTTTTGACGGGATGCACCCTCTACCAGTGCAATCATCTTGTCAAGAAAACTTTCACCCTGCTGCGTGGTTACTTGTACTGTTATTTTATCGGACAATACTTTTGTACCACCTGTAACAGAACTTTTATCGCCACCCGCCTCACGGATTACCGGGGCGCTTTCACCTGTAATGGCGCTCTCATCAATAGTGGCAAGTCCTTCAATTATTTCCCCGTCAGCAGGGATAATATCACCTGCTTCACAGATAAAATAATCTCCTTTTTTAAGGCTTGAGGATGGTACTATGTTAACTTCATTTACATACAGTTCCCCAACCGCCTCAATTTTCTTTGCAGGTGTTTCCTCCCTTGTTTTCCTCAAGCTGTCAGCCTGCGATTTGCCACGTGCTTCGGCTATTGCCTCGGCAAAATTGGCAAACAGGAGTGTTAGCAGCAACAGCATAAATAATGTAAAGTTATAGGCAAAACTACCTTGTGACTGTTCGCCTGCCAAAATCCAGATGCAGACACATAATATTACCGCAGTTCCCACTTCCACAGTAAACATAACCGGGTTTTTTATGAGTGTTAACGGGTTAAGTTTTATAAAAGATTGTTTTAAGGACTGTTTTACAATGCCTCCCTGAAACAATGATGTATTTTGAGATTTCATTTTTTAATTGTTTTTATTTCACATTGAAAAATATTCAGCGATTGGGCCAAGTGTTAGGGCAGGGAAAAAGGATAGTGCAGCCACGATAAATATTACCGCAAAAACCATAAACCCAAATGTGGCTGTATCCGTTTTAAGCGTACCCGAACTTTCAGGAACGTATTTTTTTGAAGCCAGTATTCCGGCTATGGCAACAGGCCCTATAATAGGCAGGTATCTTGCCAACAGCATTACAACCCCGCAGGCATAATTCCAGAAAGGGGTATTGTCGCCCAGTCCTTCAAAACCACTACCATTATTGGCTGAGGAAGAGGTAAACTCATATAACATTTCGCTGAAACCATGATATCCCGGATTAGCCAGCCAGCCAGCATATTCCTGCGGATTGCCGGCATAAATATAGCTTGCCAGCGCAGTACCTGCTAAAATTAAAAAGGGATGTAAAAGAGCCACCATCATTGCAATTTTCATTTCGCGGGCTTCAATTTTCTTACCTAAAAATTCAGGAGTGCGCCCTACCATTAACCCGCTTATAAAAACAGCCAGTATAATAAATATGTAAAAATTAAGGAAGCCGACACCAACACCACCGTAAAAACAATTTACCATCATTCCCAACAGCGTAGTGGCTCCTGTTATTGGTGTCATACTATCGTGCATGGCATTTACCGACCCGTTACTGGTACATGTTGTATAAGTTGCCCAGTTAGCGGATGCTGCTGCGCCAAACCTAACTTCTTTACCTTCCATACTTCCCATTTGTTGTGAAATGCCCATTTCGCCTATAGCAGCGTTGCCGTTCATCTCACTTATTACAGAGGGAATGAGCAATAATAAAAATCCCATTGTCATGACTCCGTAAATAGTCCAGGCCATTTTCCTGCGTTTTAAAACATAGCCTAAAGCAAAAACAAGCGCAATGGGGATAAGGAATATGGATACCGTTTCCACTATATTAGTTAAGTAGGTAGGGTTTTCCATAGGATTAGAGGAGTTAGGCCCATAAAAGCCTCCTCCGTTTGTGCCTAACTGCTTGATGGCAACAAAAGCGGCTACGGGGCCACGGCTTATCTCCTGTTGCTCACCTTCAAGGGTTGTAATACTATCTTTGCCTTCAAATGTCATAGGTGTACCGTTAAAGGCAAGTATAATTGCAACAATAACAGCAAGCGGAAATAGGATCCTTGTTGCTGAACGCACAAAATAGCTGTAAAAGTTACCCAACGTATTTGCTGTTTTTGCTTTCATGGCCTTAAATACCACAGCACAAATAGCAATGCCGGTTGCAGCACTTATAAACTGCCATAACATGAGTGTAAGCTGCCCTAAATAGGACAAGGCAGTTTCTCCTGAATAATGCTGCAGGTTAGTATTTGTTACGAAGCTTACCGAGGTATTAAAAGCCAGGTCTAAACTCATAGACGGGTTTTCATCGGGGTTGAGAGGAAGCCATGCCATATTGGTAAGAACCAGCATAGATAATATAAACCAGGTAAGATTAATAGTCAGTAAAGCAACCAAGTGTTCCTTCCAGGTCATTTCTTTACCGGTATTAATACCTCCTATCTTAAAGAACAGCCTGTCTAAAGGGTTAAAAACCTTATCGAGCCATGTATTTTCATAAGTGAATACTTTTCCTATATACCTGCCTAATGGTATGGCAAATAATAATACTAACCCATACGTTACAATTATGCCTAATATTTCACTGTCCATAGTTTAAAATTTTTCAGGTTTAATTAATACATAGGCTATATAGGCAAAAACAGCCAGTGCCAGGATAAATAGTGCTGCCATAATTATAATTCTATAAGGGTTTTAATAAATGCTTCTTTAAGCGGGGATGGCATGTAGTTGATATATTCCCTAAGGGGGAGGGCAGGGGAGTTTTCTATAAAGTTGCAGATAAATTCGTTTTCTATACAGTGCCGGGTATAGGCATGCCCTTCCTGATACAGCATGTTGATTACTTTGAAAACTTCTGTAACTTTTTCTTTATTGCCGGCAGCATTAAGCAGGCAATATTCAGATACCGAACGAAGCATATCATAATCGTTTACAGTATCACTGCTCAGCGTGCCCACGGCTTCCGGCAGCCATTCGTCAATTGTTTTTTTAATTTTGGTTTCCATAAGGATAAATTTGTTTTATCCTGTTATGCCAAAACCTGTACCTGAAATATTAAAATTACTTAAATAATTGATATTAAGGGGTGTAATTAATTTGTAAAAAAGTAAACCCTATCAAAATGATAGGGCATATACTTTTATAATGATAGGTACGACTGGAGTTACTAAAGTCAAGGCATCAATCACAATTTACAGCGCTTAGCGTTTTAGTGCCATTTTCATCTACTATATATTCAAAACCATTATTTAGGAGGTCATTTACATCTTTCCTGCCGTTAAAATGCCATAATAAATGTCCATACTTGCATCTGTCTATAGTTCCGTAAAGCAGTTCTTGTTTCATTAAAACTTTCAACTCTTCCCAGTATACCTTCGGTGCATGAACCATTAATATATAAGGGTTAAATTCTTCTCCAAATTCTTTTTGGGAATATAATTCAAGTCTTTCTCTGGAAGGAAAACCATATTTCTTTGTCAGTTGAATAATTCTTTTTGTATGCAAATCATCAAAATAGTTGATATAGTTTTTGAAAATGTATTTTGACAAGGTATCAGACTTAAATTTATGCTCAACAATATATTTCCGTGTGAGGCCTGATTCCAAGTTTTCTATACTGTCTGTTTTTTTTTGTCAAATGTTTTAAATAAACTATATTCCCTCATCGCTTGGTCATAGTCATACATAAATTGAATCTCCTCCAGTACTATATCTATATCTTTTTTTAAAAGAGAATCTTTTTCTATTTTTTGTGCTATTGTAAAACTGTAACAAAAGGTAAAGGCTAGTAACAGTAAATTTTTTATGGAATAAGTAATAATTATAATTAAGATACAACGTAAAAATATTTAATTAGTATTAACTTTTATTTTATTTGCATATTAAAAATAGTTGTTACAATCTCCAAATGGTAATTTACTTCTATTTTAGATTTTATAAATTTGCGGCATGAATGGTAAAAACACAAGGTTGACAAGTAACATACTTCCAATTTTGCTTTTGGCTTTACTGCTGTTGATTTCTCCTTGTAAAGTCAGGAAATCCATTCAGTCAGGGCTTGGTATTCCCCAAACAGAGGTTACGAATAAAAGTCAAACTACCTTAAGCAGCACTTGTAGTGATTTTGAAGTTACCAAAACCACTTCTGTTAAAGAAAAATCCGCAGGCAAATATTTGTCTGTAATCTTTTCAGGTAAGAAATGGTTTTTTCATTTGCCTTATTTTTCTAAACAGCCTGCTTTGGCATATAGCCCACTGAGCAGTCAGGCTGCCAAAATCCCACTTTATATATTATACCAAAATTTTAAGGAATATCTGTAAACCTTTATTATCACGTATTTTGGGTTAGAAACTCAAAATTTGATTCAGGGATATATTAAATTCAAACAGTCACCACATTCTTTTGGTGATAATTAAGCATATAAAATAGTATGGAAAAAATAAATATAAAAAATGACGCAGGGCTTTTGGCTTTAGCGATACGGTTAGTAGTAGGGTGGACTTACTTTTCAGCGTTTTGGAGGCGCCTTATTTTAGAGAATAAGCTTGACCCGGAAGCTCCGGGTTATATTGGTGAAAAATTCAATCATTTTTTACCGAATGCTTTAGGCATAAAACCGCTGATTCAGTATATGGTAGAAAATCCCGAAGTACTTTGGTATAACATGGTAATTTTTACAGTAATTGAAGGTATAGTAGGCTTGTTCATAATGTTAGGGTTGTTTACAAGAATGATGAGTGCAGGGATATTTCTCTTAGCACTGGGTATACTTTTAGGTTCAGGCTGGATAGGCACTACCTGCCTTGATGAATGGCAGATTGGTGTTTTGGGTATGGCAGCAGGTTTTGTTTTATTCCTTTCAGGAAGCGGTAAATATTCATTAGATAATTATTTAATAAAGAATAACTTCAGGATAGCTAAAAGTAAATGGTTTGCCTATTTAGGTTCTGGTGCTTTACCACTAAAAGAAAATGTTTTTCCTAAAATTGTTTTGGGAGGCTCTTTGCTTATCTTTTTTATAACTTTACTTACTAACCAGGTTTTTCATGGTGGGCTTTGGGGTGAACTTCACAACAAATCGGTAAAGCCGAAACTTGAAATTACCAACGGCAATATAACGCAAGACATGCTCTCGTTTGATATGTTCAGGACAGAAGGTGCCGATGTTTACGGTTCTTGGGTAATAGGTATAGAACTGTTGGATGAAAGTAACAATACAATTATGGAATATATCCAAAACGAATTGGCATCACTTTCAAAAGAAAGTATAAATAACTATTATATCGCCAAAATTAAACCGGGTAAACACAGCCTTGTTGTTCCATTAGGGGCAAAGGCTACTTTTAATTTATTTAATGATAATCTGGTAAATCTGCCTACAGGGGATTACACTTTAAAAATAACAGATATAAGTGGTGCCTATTGGGAACACGTTATAAAAATAAATTAATGGGGTAGGAGGTAATAAACAAAAATGGCAGCTATAGCTGCCATTTTTGTTTATATGAATCGGTAATTATTCTTTTATAAATTTCTTACTTCTGTTACCTATTTTTAAAATATAAACACCGGCAGGAAATGCACTTACATTAACTTTATCTTCGGTTAAATTCTTGGCCATTATTTGCCTTCCTGTCAGGTCATATATTTCAATGGTATTATTATATGTAATATCCATATTTTCAATATTCAGAATGTCCTTCACTGGGTTAGGGTAAATTGACCAATGGTCTACAAAATCAGGATTTTTCGTATTGCTTAATGTAGAAAATTCAAATGTGGCACTTACCGGCAGGTGCCCGGAAGTTGTATTGTAATAATTGCTGATGGTTTGCGGTATTGTAATTTCCTGCTTGGCACTGTTGCTTATATAATTATCTGCCAGTTCATTGGAAATTATAAAATGCTCTATTAAAGGGCGCACGCCCCAGCTTGTATCTACATCATTTATATATTTGGTGATGCCACTGTAATTGCTTGTATCATCCATAAAGTTTTTATAAGGTGATACACCGCAATTGCACGCGTAGTTGTTTGTGCCAATAAGGTAATCATTAAAATCACCAACTATTACAAGGTTTTTTGTGTTGTAGTTTGTACCGTCAAGTATTGTTTTTAAAGCCTGCGAAGCACCTGCCCTGCGGGTATGGCTCATAGCTTCATTGTCTTCGGCTTTGGCATGTATGTTTATAATGGTAAGGGGTACGGATGCATTACCTGAAATTAGGTTTACATTATATAATGCAGGAAAACGCCCGCTTGACCAGTTGTAATAGTAAGAATTGCCCAGTGCGGCATTACCGTTATTCAGTTCCATAGCACTTACAAACTGTACCCTTGATTTTTTATAAATGATACCCTGCCTTTGGTTGCAGTCGCCGGTGTTGGAAGGTACTATAGAGCCTCCCCATTCATCGCTCCCCAATAGTGAAACAATAGTTGCTATTGATGGGCTTGATACAGTATTAGAAACTTCCTGCAGGCAGTAAATATCAGCATTCATAGTAAGCATGGCACTCACAACATTATTAATTTGCTGGTTTTCATTACTTGGGCCAAACGTATCGCAGCCAAGCCACTCTGTATTCCAGTTTGTAATTTTAAAAACACCGCCTGAACCGGGATTGGTACCCTGGTAATCACCTGTAACTTTTACATTCTTAATTTCCCAGGTTGCACTTTGGGATGCCGAACTGATATAGCGGAATGCAATTCGGGAATTTTGCGATTTTGCAGCCTGGGGAATAGTAATATTTCCCGAAGATATATACTGCCAGGCAGAAGTAATATTTTGATTTACCCCCTGAAGCTCAATCCACTGGGTAGTTAGCGGGTCGCCCGTATATGCTGCGGTTGCATACACTTTATACCAGCCCTGCTCAACACCCACGTTCATTACTGCGGCATTGCCACGGGCATGGCTGAAAGATAATTGTGCATTATCCACTTCAGATAAATTCATAACAGGGCTAACCAGCCAGTCTTCATTTTCATAGCTTTGCCCGCCTGAATAGCCGCTGCAGACAGCACCGTAAGAGGAACTAAAATACCAGTTTTGATAACCCGTTACACTAACCGGTGTAAAAGTAGTAAAGCTTTCCTGCGTTAGTAAAGTTTCGTCAAGGATTGTGGTTTGTGCATGTAAGTTTAAAGTTGCGCCTATAAAAGCCAACACAACAAACAGGTTGTTTAATTTTTGCATTTGATGTTTTAAGTAATGTTTTCCTTATATATAGGATAAATTTTGTTTAGCTGCTAACCTACAAATAAAATGATTTATTTAGTATTAAGCATAAATTATTTTTACATCAAATTATAACAAAATAAAAAGCCCTGCTTAAACAGGGCTTTTTATTATAGGTAAATGGATGTTAGCTTTTAATAATCTTTTTTGTGTAAACGGCATTATTACCTGTAACCTTAATAAAATAAGTTCCTGCGCTAAGGCTGCTGATATCTATATTTTGAGTATTTGCGGTTGTCAAAACTTTTTGCCTGGTAATGTTATAAATGGCTACAGAATCAACAATTGTGCTATTTGGTAAATTTACAGATACGTTATTATTTGCAGGATTTGGAAAAACAGTAATGCTTTCAGTGTGTATCGGCTTTTCAGTACTTAAATTCCCTGTAGTGATTACAACATTATCATAATAACCATCACCACCGTAATTATTGTGCAGCATATTGAAACCTTCAATATTCAGCTGGCTAAAGTTGGGAATTGTAGCCTCAAGCACATTATTTATATAATATTTTATTTCTTCGGTAGTAACTTCAATTTTTACATTTGTCCACTGGTTTGCATCCCACTCGGCCTGTGCATAATCAAAACCGTAATTTTCATCTTTAATCAGGTATATATAGCCCCGGTTTTCAATTCCTACCCCCGCAACCGGTGTAAATTCCTCTGAAGCATCAACAGCATAAAGTGTAAATTCAAAGTCAGCACCCATTTTTTCGGTTACCATAACATCATAAGATATGGTGAAGCTGCTATAGTCTGCCGGCTCATCAAAAGCTTTTGCAGCCCCAAAAATAGGAAACCACTGAAAATCAAAATCAGGTTCATAGGCATTTTTAAAAGAGAAATTACCATCGGAAGCAGCTTCATTGCTGATAACCTGGTTTTCTATAATACCATCGGAGCCTTCGGTAACTTCCCAGCCATTTTGCTGATGCAAAGTGCCTAACTGATAACCTTCGCCTGCCTCAAAAGAAATGGTTTGCTGCGCAAAGGTTGCAAATGATAAAGAAACAAATAATAAAGAATAAATTTTTTTCATAGCTTTCAAATATTAATATCAACAAATATACATATTTAGGAGCTTTTTAGAAGTTAATAAAATTCAAAACCCTTGTTAATACTGGCTATTTCGTAATTTCAACAATCCAGTTTTTAATTATTTTCAACACTTCAGGTGATAGGGTTTGCTCTATGTTTGCATATTCATTTGGCAAGCCGGTTTTACTCTCCTGGAATAAATGGTTAAGGTTAGGCATTTCAATAGCCTTAACTTTGGTATTGCCATTTTTTTTCAGTTCTTCTTCAATAGCATTAAGGTTGGAAGGCACAACCTGCAGGTCATTAGAGCCGTTTAAAGCTAAAACAGGGCATTTGATTTTTGCAAGTACTTCAGATGGATTGTACTTGATAAGATCTGAAAACCAAGGGAAAGACAACTGGCTTACAAGCCCTTCAATCTGTTGTTTAGGCAGTGCCATACCGTAAATAGCGGTAAGGTAGTTTGTTAATTTCAGTTTCTTGGCTTCATCATCAAGCTCCGGGTTGCGTATTATTTTATATGCCATGCCAATTTGCTGTTGCCCAATGGTTATGGAAGCATCACTACCGCCTAATTTGCGTTCTATAACTTCCTTTTGCAGCAGCATTAATTTATCTCCGTCAATACCGGGGCTGGCCATAAGCACAATAAAAGCAACATCATTTGTTTTGGCAGCGGCAACCTGCGCAACTATGCCGCCCAGGCTATGCCCTATTAACCCGATTTGCGATTTATTTATTTCTTTCCTGCTTTTCAAATAGTTTATAGCATATAAAGCATCTTCAGTAAATTCTTTTACACCGGCCTCATTATACACGCCTCCCGATTGGCCTTCATCTCGGTCGTCCATTCGTAAAACAGCAATGCCGTTTCTGGTGAGGTAATCAGCAAGCACTAAAAAAGGCTTATGCCCCAAAAGCTCGGAATTCCTGTCCTGCGCACCACTACCGCTAAGTAGTAGTACTACAGGAAAATTGTTTCCCTTTTCAGGTAGTGTTAATGTGCCGGCAAGTTTTATGCTGTCGGATTTATTTTCAATATATACTTCTTCGGTATGGTAAGGGTAGGGCGGCAGAGGCTCCTGTGGTTTTTGACTATAACATTTTAGCGCAGTACCTAGTAAAAAGAGGATAGAAATACATTTCATCATATAGCTATATTAATTTTAAACCCTGCATCGGGCAGGGTTTAAAGGATTATTTAAAGTAAGAAAAGGTTTCTTCGTTTTGTATTTTTTGCAGTGTTTCATAAATAAGCCTGATAACGTTTTCAACATCATCACGATGCACCATTTCCACAGTAGTGTGCATATAGCGCAAAGGCAAGGATATCAAGGCACTTGCCACACCACCGTTGCTATAGGCAAAAGCATCGGTATCGGTACCTGTAACACGCGAAGACGCAAGCCTTTGAAAAGGTATGTTATTATGCTGTGCCGTATCCAGTATATGTTCACGTAAATTGTTTTGTACAGCAGGGGCATAGGTTATAACCGGGCCTTTGCCAATTTGTGTATCGCCCTCAATACGTTTGTCTATCATTGGGGTAGTGGTATCATGGCAAACATCGGTAACAATAGCTACATTAGGGCGTATTGTTTTAGTAATCATTTCGGCACCGCGCAAACCAACTTCCTCCTGAACAGAATTGGTTATGTATAAGCCAAAGGGCAGTTTCTTTTTGTTTTGGTGTAGAAGCCTTGCCACTTCAGCTATCATAAATCCACCGATACGGTTATCAATGGCACGGCACACAAATTTATTGTCGTTTAAAACCATAAACTCATCGGGGTAGGTAACAACACAGCCCACATGCACTCCCATTTTTTCCACTTCCTCTTTATTACTGCATCCTAAGTCGATAAAATTGGTTTCAAGCTTTGCCGGCTCTTCTTTGCCACGGTTGCGGGTATGGATTGCCGGCCAACCGAAAACGCCCTTAACTACACCCTGTTTCGTGTGTATGTTTACCCTTTTGGAAGGAGCAATCATATGGTCGGAACCTCCGTTGCGAATTACGTGCAGCAGGCCGTTATCAGTTATATAGTTTACATACCATGATATTTCGTCTGAATGGCCTTCAATTACCACCTTATAAGGTGCATCCGGGTTAATAACGCCCACAGCAGTTCCATAAGTATCGGTTATAAAAGTATCTACATAAGGCTTTACATACTCCATCCATATTTTTTGCCCGCCGGCTTCATAGCCTGTAGGCGAGGCATTGTTAAGGTATTTTTCAAGAAAGTTTAGGGATGATGAATTCAGTATGGATTTTGATGACATAATTATATTTTTCAGCTAAAATATAAATTTGATTACAGAGTTATATATAAATGCATAATTTTGGTATAAAATTCAGCTTAGTGAAAACAAGGGTTTATTTAATTTTTATCCTGCTGGCATCGTTATCATCACGTGCCCAGGTAATTACCGATACCATTAAAAACGGTATGGAAAACGACTCTATTGTTTTTAATATTGAAATGGAGGAAATTGTAATTTCCAATGTTAAAAGTACACTTTCGGAAGAGGAAAGAAAAAAATTGCTTATTTTAAGGAGAAGGGTACTTAAAGTTTACCCCTACGCCAAAATTGCCGCCGAAAGGCTTACAGTGCTTAATGCCAACATGGCAAAGCTGAAAACAGAAAGGGAAAAGAAAAAATACTCCAAAATAGTGGAGAAATACCTTGAAACTGAATTTGAAGACCAGTTGAAAAAACTTTCAAGAAAAGACGGCCAAATTTTGGTAAAGCTTATATACAGGCAAACGGGGCAATCAACTTTTGACCTGATAAAGGAACATAAAAGCGGCTGGAAAGCCTTTTGGGCTAACCGGATGGCAAAGCTTTTCAGCATAAATATTAAGGAAAAATACAATCCTGCAACAGTGCCCGAAGATTACTATATTGAAGGCTTTTTATTGCAGGCTTTTGCCGAGAGGCGCCTAATAAGGCAGGAACCAGCCTTTGAAATTGATTATGCTGCCATAACCCAGAAGTGGATGGATAAACAGTAATAATTAATAAATATTTACATTAACCTTAATATGCATTTAGCAATTAAAAGAGAACTTTGCCGAAAAAGCAAGGTATGGAAACTATAACTGCAACACTTAAAAGAAAAAAAGCCAAACCGGCAGGCAGGGCTGCTACTAATGAGCTTGAATTAAAATCGCTTTTAAAGGCAAGGAATATAAACACTAATAAGTTTGAACCTATAGGAGCAGGCTTTTACCACCAGTATGAAGACTGTTTTGATGCATCGGTTATATGTATTGACAAGGAAAAATTTATTGCAGGGCAGCCTTACCTGGTAAAAATTATACTAGAAGATTTTACCAATGAGGAATATGTTTTATTCCGTAAAAAATTTGAGGTGATTATTAACCCTGAATACAGGAGTTATTATAACCTGAACATAAATGAGGTAATGCTCCACAGCCAGGTTTAAAATTTATTTCATCATATTTTGATGTTTAGCATAGGGCATTTGTATAATTAATTGTTATACTTGCAGTTAAACAAATCAATCGATTATGATGAAAAAATTACTTATTGCCACAATTGTGCTCTTTACAGGAATTAATGCATTTTCGCAGGCTGTTGCCTATCCTGTTAATGATATAAATCAGTGTAACAATGAGGTTTTTGACCTGACCGTGCAAATACCTGCCGTATTGGGCGACCAAAACCCAGCAGATTTTAATGTTTCGTTCTTTGAAACAGAACAGAACGCTGAGGATAATGAGCAATCTATAACTAATCCTACTTTTTATATACCAAATTTACAGAGTCAGGAAATTTATATCAGGGTTACAAATATGGGTGATGCAAGCTATGCAATAACTTCATTTATTGTTACATGGGGTGGTATATGGATACCTTCCCAGCCTAATGTAACAGTTTGCAGCAGTTATGTATTACCACCATTAAATGTAGATTTTAGTAATTATTATACAGGTCCTAACGGCACGGGTACAATGTTGTTGCCCGGCGATATGATAACTGTTTCAATAACACTTTATATTTATGGAGAATTGAGTGGCTGTACTGATGAAACAAGTTTTACAATTACTGTACTACCCACCCCGGTTATAAATATTCCTGAATCGATAGTAGAATGTGAAAGTTATACATTGCCACCACTTAGTGTGGGTACTTATTTTACACAGCCCGGCGGTGGCGGTGTTGTTTTACCGGCAGGTACTGTAATAACCTCATCACAGGTAATTTATGTTTATGCAGCCAGTAATACAACTCCAAGCTGCAGTAATGAGAAAATGGTGAGTATTGCTATCATTGAATCTTTTGATGAGCTAACAGTAACCCTTAATTCCTGTAATGAAGCTAATGTTGCAGTTTTTGACCTTACACAGGCTATAGAGTTTGCCGGAGATTTACTTATAAGTTATTATGAAACTGAAGATGATGCGGAAAATCAGGATAATGCTATCCAAAATCCTTCTTCATATTATATTGCTGAAAACCAAAAAACCGTTTATGCCAGGATTAGCAATACCACAGGTGGCTGCTATGCTATATTAACTATAGACCTTGTGGGTTGTACAAATAATACAATTTCAGGGAAAGTAACTTATGATATTGATGGCGATGGCTGTTCAGCGTCCGACCAGCCTGCACCAAATGTCAGTATGTACAATATTGCAGGAAATACGGTTTACCAGACATTTACAGATGAAAACGGCTATTATATTTTTACCAATATGCCTGCTGGCAGTAGTGTGGTAACGGTAGTACAAAATAATATGTCATTAAATACCACTCCCGGGGGTTATAGTATTAGTATGCCCGGAGATGGCATGCATAAAGATTTTTGTATTTCAGCCCCAACACCTGTAAGCGATGTTACAGTGAACCTTGTTCCGCTTGGCACTCCGCGCCCGGGTTTTAATATTTCTTATTCCTTAGTGTATTCAAATAATGGTACATATCCTGTAAGCGGTACTGCAACCGTATATTATGAAAGCGGAAAAATGACATTTAACGGTTCAAATAACAGTTCGGTTACACAATCGCCCAATGCCGTTATTTTAAATTATACCAATTTACAGCCAATGGAAAGCAAATCGGTTATACTAAACTTTACTGTACTAACACCGCCTACAGTAAATGCAGGAGATGTTATTACTATTGGTGCCAATATACTGCCGGTAGATGATGATAACGCTTCTAATAATACTGATGTATTATCACAAACGGTTGTGAATTCTTATGACCCTAATGATATACTGGTGCGCGAAGGTGAATATATTACAGAAGTACAGGCGGAAGCATACCTGCATTATACTATCCGTTTTCAGAATACAGGAACTGCCCATGCCGTAAATGTGAGGCTTGAAACGCTGCTTGATGCCAACCTTGACTGGGAAACTTTTCAGCCAATAGGGGCAAGCCATGGCTACCGTGTAGAGCGCAGCAACGGTAATCTCCAGTTTTTCTTTGATAACATTAATCTTGCCTATACCGCGTTAGATGAGCCTGCAAGCCATGGTTTTGTAAGCTATAAAATAAAGCCGAAAGCAAGTGTATCTTTAGGTGATTCAATGTCGGCTACCGCAGCCATTTATTTTGATTTTAATGAGGCTATTATAACCAACACTGTAACCACTACAGTACAAAATGTGGCAGGCAATAAAGATTTTGCTGCCGGTATTTTCACGGTTTATCCCAATCCTGCTTCAGGCACAGTTACCCTTAATTTTAATAATGAGGTTACTAATGCCAATGTTACTGTGCATGATGTTATGGGTAAAAAAGTACTTTCGGCATCTGTAACAGGAAATCAGGATAGTATTAATATATCTGCATTAACTTCAGGTATATATTTTATATCTGCCGAATCAAACGGAAAATCAGTAACTAAAAAGCTGGTTGTAAAGTAAAAAATAAAGAGTGGTTTCAAAAATGTCATTCTGAATGAAGTGAAGAATCTTAAATAACTTGTTTAGATTCCCCTTGTCGTCAGAATGACAAAATGCTTTAGCACTTTTGAAACCACTCTTTTTTATTTTAAAAACCTTCAAATACACCCAACCCGAATAAGGCAAAGTCATATTTTACCGGGTCATTTTTATCCAGTAGGCGCAGTTGCTCATCGAGTTCCTGCAATGCCCTGGCATCATTTTGTTTACGGGTTAAAAGCCCGAGCTTTCGGGCAACGTTTCCGGAATGAACATCAAGCGGGCAGGAGAGGAGCGAGGGCGTAATGTTTTTCCATATACCAAAATCAACTCCCACATTATCCCGGCGCACCATCCACCTTAAAAACATATTTATTCTTTTTGCTGCAGAACCCGTTAAAGGATCAGAAATATGCTTCCGGCTTCGCTGAAGGTGCTCAATTTCAAAAAATATACTTTTAAAACGGCTTATCCCGCCCTGTAAGGAATTTTCCCCTTTATGCAAGGTAAATATACCTTCAAGCCCTTCATGCTTTGTATAAATGTTTCTCAGTGCTTTTATAAATGTCCTGAAATCATCGGCATTAAATGTGCGGTGTACAAAACCTTCTAATTTCTCAAGGTCATCTTCATGGTGAAACATTATAAAGTCGTACGGGCTATTACCCATTAAGGCAACCATTTTTTTGGCATTGTTTATTATCATTTTCCTGTTGCCCCAGGCAATAGTGGCAGCCAGGAAGCCTGCTATTTCAATATCTTCTTTTACTTTAAAGAGATGCGGTATTTGTATGGGGTCGGTTTCAATAAAATTTGGGTTGTTGTATTGCAGTACCTTATCGTCAAGAAAGGACTTCAGTTCTTCATTATTCATTTTCATCATGCAAAGATACTGTTGTTTACTTTTTTACAGAAATAAATCCTCCGCTTAATGGAGCATCGGTTTTTTCATTACGCAGTTGCGGTATATAACCTGTTTTCTGTTTAATATAATCTAACTGCTTTTTATTAAGGCAGGGCAAGGGGCCGTTTCCCGTATAATAAATAAAATCTTTTTCAGGTGAATAGTAGTTAAGGTTGCCTGTAGCGGTTTTAGTATAATTTATCTTTTCATTACCATTGTTTTTTTCGGGTACCAACAGATAACTTAAACTAAATTGGTTACTGTTTTTAATGATATTATTTTCAGGTAATAAACCTGTAAAGGCAAAAATACAGCCTATACTCCCTAATGTTATTGTTATATCTCTGTACTTTAATAAAGCACCGCTAAATATTACATGCAATATATAAGCTGAAAAAAATAAAATTGCGGGCAGGAAAAAGCGGAATTGCGGAGAAGTTAAAAGCAATAGGACAAACTGAAAAAGTAATGCTGTATAAATAAGCATTAGGTTTTTATTTTTCCTAAATATGCCAATACAAGGCATTATAATAAAAAGTATAACGGCTGTTTTATTAAAAAAACCGTCTATACCGGGAACTAAAAACCAGTTTGTTATTTTTTGTGTCCAGCTTGCATTAACCGGGGCATTATATACAAAACTGTTGGAAATACTGCCTATTGATGTAATTATTTCCTGCGGTATTTTCCAGTCAGTATTTACTGATAGGATAGTTAATGGGAATATTGGATACCCGGTAATTATTATATTTTTAATTATCCATATTGAGCCCGTTATTATAAAGCCTGATGTAAAAAGTAAGATGTTGTTTCTGTTTTTTAAAAAAAGTATCAAGAAGATAACTCCCAGCGGTGCTATAGTTATTTTTACAAAGGCGATGAAAAGAAAAAGTATATAGGAAACCTTATAATTTTCCTTTAAAAATAAATGCAGGATTATGGGGGTAAGTACAAGCAAAGGCAAATCAGGTGAAGGAGCGTCAAGAAATGGAAAAAATAATAAGCTGAAAAACGGCATAAAACCAATCCATGAATTTTTATTTTTAACTGACTCGGTAAAATAATACAGTATTCCCAATATAAAGATAAAGCCGTTAATATCATTTATCCTGTTGGTTAAAAAACTGAAATTGAGACCTGCCTGTAAAACATGCCAGGGTGAAGCCTGTCCAAAAAACAAATGTAAATTAGCCAGGCCTTTTACAAATCCATATTCATTTATCCATTTAATTGACTGTATATAATAACTATAATTATCAATTAGTTGAGGTGGTAGTGAAAATTTTAAAGATACTGCTGCCAGCACTATTAGAATTATAAATTTTGTAGTTGCTGTTAGTGTAAATAATGATTTTTTTAAAGCTCCTATTGCAGCTTTTAATTTGCTGTTTTGTAAAAAATAAAGTGTAGAAGCAAAAACACACGTAATAATAAATACAATAGTATTCAGGGGAAAGAAAAAAGCAATTATAGAATATGTCACCGCAAGAAAAAACATTCCTAAAACGGGAAATAACAAAGCATTTTTAATTTCCAGCTTTAAAATCCCTGCAGATAATATACCATAGGGGAGCGTAAGGAAAAAGAGAAAAAGCCAGTATGCCAGTACAATTGCCATGGCTTTACATTATGCGCCCGTCACTCATTACCAGTTTCCTGTCGGCCATATCGGCAAGCTCTGTATTATGGGTTACAATTACAAAAGTCTGCCCCATTTCATCCCTTAGCCTGAAAAACAGCTTGTGCAGGTTTTCGGCTGAAGCAGTATCAAGGTTGCCTGATGGTTCGTCGGCAAATATTACGGCAGGATTGTTTATAAGTGCCCTGGCTACGGCTACACGCTGCTGTTCGCCCCCGGAAAGCTCTCCCGGTTTATGGCTTGCCCTTTGTGCCAAACCCAGGTAATCCAATAGCCTTTCCGCTTCTTTTTCAGTTTCCTGTTTGGATTTGCCTGCAATAAAAGCTGGTATGCATACATTTTCAAGTGCTGTAAATTCAGGCAGTAACTGGTGAAACTGAAAAATAAATCCCAGTTCCTTGTTACGGAAGGCTGATAATGCCTTATCCTTCAGGTTTAGTATATCAGTATTGTTTATTGTAAGCGATGTGCCGCTTTCAGCAGCAGGGTTGTCCAATGTTCCCAATATCTGCAATAGCGTTGTTTTGCCGGCACCCGATGCACCCACTACAGAAACTATTTCACCTTTTTTTATATGCAGGTCAACCCCTTTTAAAACGTGGAGCTTATCATAATATTTATGTATGTTTTTTGCCTGTATCATGTATTGCATTTTTACAAAGAAACGAACAATTTAAAAAATAGTAAATGTTTTTTGGCACAATATTTCGTATATAAATATTGTAAAGTTTAGTTAACTGTTGCCTTTTTGGCGTAACGATGATTAATTTTAAATTTATATGAAAAAGTTTATAACAATTGCCCTTGCTATTGTGTCGGTTTCCTGCCAGTCTAAAAATAAAGGGCAGGGTATAACGGCAAGTGAAAATTTACAGGCAAATAAAGAAGGACAAACAACTATGGATAACAGAAAAACAGAAACCGCTATTTTTGCAGGCGGATGCTTTTGGTGTACAGAAGCTTTTTTTACTGACCTTAAAGGTGTTGAAAAGGTAGTTTCAGGATATATAGGGGGGAAGACCGAAAACCCTACTTATAAGGAAGTTTGCAGTGGTTATACAGGCCATGCCGAAGCCATTAAAATAACCTTTAACCCGGAGGAGGTAGCCTATGAAGACCTGCTGGAGATATTTTTTGCCACACATGACCCTACTACGCTTAACAGGCAGGGGGCAGACGTAGGTACACAATACAGGAGTGAGATTTTTTATACTACTGAAGGCCAAAAAGCTGCGGCTGAGAATTTTATTAAATTACTTACTGACCAGAACATTTATGAACGAAAAATAGTTACCAAAGTAACAAAGGCTTCAACATTTTATCCTGCCGAAGATTATCATCAGGACTATTACGCGCAAAACCCTAACCAGCCTTATTGTGCAGCAGTAATAACACCGAAACTTGAAAAACTTAAAAAAAATTATAAGTCTAAGCTAAAGCAGTAATAACCAGTATTGATAAGAAGAAGAACTTTTGACTACGTGTCAGGAGTTCTTTTTTTTATGATTTAAAAAGAAAGCCCAATCCTACCATTTTAAGCATACGCTTTTCAAATGCCCAGAAGAATTTAAACTGCCCTGATATAAAGCCAAAAAAAACAAGCAGTACCTGGTAAATAGGGAATATCAAAATTATATATAATGGCGCATAAACCCAAAGCGGCAGGGTTTCTTTAGTAACGCCCATCCATGCAAGTACCGGCTTGGAAAGGTAGGCTGAAGTAGAACCGGTTACGGCAAAAACTATAAATATAACAACAAGTTGAAAGTTGCTTGTAATTCCCCAGCGTTTCTTTAATTTTTCCATGCCTACAGTAATACCGCAAATATACTGCTTTAATTTTGTGGCACAACACCGCCAAGCTTTTGCCTGTTGGTTAATTGAAAATATACAAGATAATTATAAATAAGGTAATTTACCTCATAACCATAATCAATAGAAGGGTCATAGTCAATCCGCATCTGGTAAAGGTCACCATAGCGTTGGGGCTGTATAACACGTGAATTCCATTCGTTTATCCATATACGGTTTTTAGTTTCAAAATAGGCCTGGGAATAATAACCCCTCGGCCTTGCCCTTGAGGCCAGCCATCCGGTAAATCCGGGATCTATTATTATAACTTCATATTCCAGTTCATCGTTGGCAATGCGAACTGTATCATTAGCAACGGTGTTAGTGTCAGTAGAAGTTTGACTGCCGCTTTGCGGTAGTTGTTTCTGGGTGTTGCAGGCAAGTACAACAAGGAATGAGATACATATAGCCAATATAAATTTTTTCATAGCATGAATTTTAGCTGTTAAGTTAAAAATAAAAAAGCACCTACAGGTGCTTTTTGTTGTATTTAACGGTGTATTAAACTATGCGTTCTCTGTTTTCAATATGCTGATTATCTGTTCTGCAAGCTCTGTCCCAATCCTGTCCTGTGCCTCAAGGGTGGCAGCACCTATGTGAGGGGTTAAAGATATTTTAGGATGCATTAAAACCTGTATGGCAGGCTTTGGTTCCTCTTCAAAAACATCAAGCCCGGCAAAAGCTACCTTTCCTGAGTCCAGCGCTTCAATAAGCGCAACTTCATCTATAATACCGCCTCGGGCAGCATTAACAATGCCTACACCGTCTTTCATTGCCTGGAGTTCTTCCCTGCCTATAACATAGCCGTCCTGTGCAGGAACATGAAGGGTGATAAAATCTGCATGCTTAAATATATCTTCAATAGGCTCTGTTTGTATCTCTACGTTAATAAACTGGTCGTTATAAAAATCAACCCTTATTTCTGCATTGCCTACAAATTTGTCGGAGGCGATAACACGCATGCCAAGCCCAAGTGCTATACGGGCTACAGATTTACCTATCTTACCAAAACCTATAATACCAATTGTTTTTCCACGAAGTTCTATGCCGTTGGCGTATGCTTTTTTCAGGCTGTCAAATTTACTGTCGCCTTCCAGGGGCATATTGCGGTTGGCATCATGCAGGAATCGGGCCCCAGTAAATAAGTGGGCAAAAACAAGCTCAGCAACAGAATCTGAAGATGAGGCGGGCGTGTTTATAACATGTATGCCTTTTTCACGTGCATATTCCACATCTATATTATCCATACCTACACCGCCACGTCCAATTATTTTTAAACCCGGGCAATTGTCTATAATATCTTTGCGCACTTTGGTTGCACTACGTACAAGGAGCACACTTATATTATTTTTATTGATATAATTTTCAACCTGCTCCTGAGCCACTTTGGTAGTGATTACCTCAAAGCCACCATTTTCCAGTGCCTTAATTCCGCTTTGGGAAATACCATCGTTTGCTAATACTTTCATTTTAATAAATTATAGTTTACAATACTTTTTTCTCAAATTCCTGCATTATATCTACGAGCAGTTGAACACTTTCAACCGGCATCGCATTATATATGGAAGCACGGTACCCGCCAACAGAACGGTGCCCGTTTAAGCCGCTTATCCCTGCTTCTTTCCATAATCTGTCAAACTGCTCTGTATGGGCTTCATCTTTTAAAAGGAAGGTAACATTCATTTTAGAGCGGTCTTCCGTATGTGCTGTACCTGTAAACAACGGGTTTCGGTCTATTTCATTATAAAGCAGTGCTGCCTTTTTATCATTAAGCTTTTCCATTGCAGCTATGCCGCCTTTATTTTTAAGCCATTGCAATGTAAGCAGGGAAGTATATACAGCAAACACAGGCGGTGTGTTATACATGCTTTCTTTTGCTATATGCTGGGCATAATCCAGTATGCCCGGAATTTCACGTCCTGTTTTCCCCAGTATGTCTTCTTTTACTACTACCAATGTGGTACCCGCAGGCCCCATGTTTTTTTGTGCGCCCGCATATATAAGGCTGAATTTTGAAAAATCAAGCTCCCTTGAAAATATATCAGAACTCATGTCGCACACAACAGGCACATCTGTTTCAGGAAAAGAGTGCATCTGCGTACCAAAAATAGTGTTGTTGCTGGTGCAGTGAAAATAATCGGCATTTGCGGGAATGCTGTAATCCTTTGGTATATAGGTATAATTATCAGCTTTAGATGAAGCTATAACATTGGTTTCGCCAAAGCGTTTTGCTTCCTTAATGGCTCCTGCAGCCCATGTGCCGGTGTCAAGATAAGCCGCTTTACCGTTTTCCGTAAGTAAATTATAAGGAACCCTTACAAACTCAAGGCTTGCCCCACCCGAAAGGAATAATGCCTGGTAACCTTTGCCTTGTAACCCTAAAAGTTCAAGCGCAAGTATGCGGGCTTCCTCCATAACAGCAACAAAATCCTTACTGCGGTGCGAAATTTCTAATATGGACAATCCTGAATTATTAAAATCAAGAACAGCCTGTGATGCTTTTTCAAATACTTCCTGTGGCAGGATTGATGGGCCTGCACTGAAATTGTGCTTTTTCATTGTGTTGTAAAATAGATAGTGCAAATTTCAAAAATAGCCTTAAAAAACACTAAATATTATCTGCAATTATTTTATCATATTTTTGATAAAAATGAAATTGTATCCACATTATCGGCATAATCCCACAATGCAGGTTTTTGGGTTTGCCCGAAGCGCACATTACCTTTATCAGTGTCATTGCATACAATGCACTGTATTTGCTCATGTTCTTCCGCCAGCCTTTTCCAAACCTCATCAATATTTTCATAATACTCGTAAAAAAGGCTTGAAATAGGGGAGGCGTACCCTTTATCTTCCTTAAGCGTAAGGAAACCGTTATCGAGTATTTTATAATTACTCATAAGAAAAACTGCTTTATTATAATCGTAGTTATTGGCATATTTCTCATAATGTATAATATCGGCATACTCATACATTGCTTCAAAAAACAGTTTGAAATCATAGTCCTTCGGCACAAATAATTTTGAAACATTACGGCATCCCAAACCAAAATAGCGGAATATATCCTCACCTAAAGCTATCAATTCCTCTTTGGTTTCCCTGCCGTTAAGTACGGCTGTTGAATTACGGTTTTTTCTTATAATGCTTGGCTTATCTTTAAAATAATATTCAAAATAGCGCGAGGTATTGTTGCTTCCCGTTGCTATTACTGCATCAAAGCCTTCCAGTTTCCCTTCGGTAAACTGTATCCTGTTTTCCAGTTGCGGCGCAACAGCAGTCAGGTATTTAGCAAGGAAAGGTAATATTAACTGGTCGTTAGACGATGTTTTAATTAAAGCATTATGCCCTGTAATAAGTACCGATAAAAAATCATGAAATCCTACTAATGGTATGTTTCCTGCCAGTACAAGCCCTACAGTTTTAGGTGTAGTATATTCAATAGCATAATTAGCCAGCCATTTATCCAGGTTTGCAGGAGTTAAAGCTTCCGCCCATGATTGTACTGCAAAATATACCTGCTCCTCGGTAAACCAGCGGTTGTGTGACTGAGAATTATTTATCAGATTCTGGAAGCTGTCAAAAAACGGGTCATTATAAAGTACATCTTCATTTTTGATAGATGCTTCCGGCTGAAACTGGCCAAGGAATTTACCTAATTCTGCAAAAGCATTTTTTGTTTCTGTTAACGTCATTATGTTTGCGTATGAATGGATTTGGGCGTAATTTTGTACAAATTTACAGTATTAAATATTAAAAATACAGCTATGGCTATCATTATAACAGACGAATGTATAAACTGCGGGGCTTGTGAGCCCGAGTGCCCTAATACCGCCATATATGAGGGTGCAGATGATTGGAGGTATAAAGACGGTACCAAACTGAAGGGCAGGGTAGTGCTTCCTTCGGGAGATGAAGTTGATGCCGATGAGCCGCACACACCGTTATCAGACGATATATATTATATAGTACCCGGCAAATGCACCGAGTGTAAAGGTTTTCATGAAGAACCGCAATGCGCTGCTGTATGCCCGGTGGACTGTTGTGTGCCGGATGATAACCATGTTGAAAGTGAGGAAACACTTTTAAACAGGCAGGCATTCCTGCACAATGAGTAACATCAAATAAAAAAAATAAAAAAGCCTGAAAATTATTTTCAGGCTTTTTTCATAGCAATTTATCTAACAAATTTATTGTTGTTTAAGGGAGTAAGTTTCAACAGTTACCCCGTCAGTATTATCATTATAGGTTTCAACTACAAAATCACCGTTATCCTTAAAATATCCTATAGAGGTTTTGTCTTTGGTTTTATAAATGTAATTGTCGTTAGATGTTTTTCTTAAAACACCATACTTTTTATCTTTCTCAGTAGCAATCCTGTAACCCATCCTATCGGTTATAAAAACATAATCCTGCCCATCCATAGTGTAGTATGTGGTAGAGCCTAATTGCTGTGTAGGTATGCCATCACCCGAAATAGTAGTTGACTTTGTTACTGCCACAGGAGTTTCCTTTATATCCTTGTTCAGTTTTTTACTTTCTGCATCTTTAAGCTCTATATCCTGAACAGCATCAGTACTTTCCTGTTTTACCAGCTTTTTCTTTTCCTGCCCGTTATTTACTGTAACTGTAGTAGTTTTTGTTTCCTTCGTTACATTTTTATTTACCTGTGCATTCAGGCTCAGCCCTAACGCCAGCATTAGTGTTAATGCTATATTTTTCATAATTTCTGTTTTTAGGTTTAACTATTTACAAAATTATTTTTGCAATGTTAAAAACCCTGATAAAGAAAGCATAAAGTATTTATAAAATCAGTTTTACAAAAGCAAGGTGCTTTTAAATTCAAAAACTTATATTTGCACCCTTAAAATAACAGTTACTGATGAAAGCAGGAATAGTAGGATTGCCAAATGTTGGTAAATCAACCCTTTTCAATTGTTTGTCTAATGCCAAGGCGCAAAGTGCCAACTTCCCATTTTGTACTATAGAGCCAAATGTGGGCGTGGTGAATGTGCCCGACCCAAGGCTTGAAAAACTGGAAGAACTGGTAAAGCCGGAGCGTGTTGTTCCTGCCACAGTGGAAATTGTGGATATTGCAGGACTTGTAAAAGGAGCCAGTAAGGGCGAAGGGCTTGGCAACCAGTTTTTAGGCAACATAAGGGAGTGTAATGCTATTATACACGTGCTTCGCTGTTTTGATAATGATAATATAGTACACGTTGATGGTAATGTAAACCCGATAAGGGATAAGGAAACTATTGATATAGAGCTACAGCTAAAAGACCTTGAAACGATTGAAAAGCGCCTTGAAAAAGCCAAAAAAGCTGCCAAAACAGGTAATAAAGATGCGCAGGCAGAGGTAAGCCTTTTAGAAAGGATACAACAGGCATTGCTGCAGGCAAAATCGGCGAGGACGGTTATACCGCAAAATGACGATGAAGAAAAGCTGATGGAAAGCTTTCAGCTTATTACAACCAAACCTGTATTATATGTTTGCAATGTAGATGAGGGTGCCGCGGCAACAGGTAATAAATATGTTGAGCAGGTGCGCGAACTGGTAAAAGATGAAAACGCCGAAGTTTTATTTTTGGCAGTAGGCACAGAGGCTGATATTACCGAGTTGGAAACCTATGAAGAGCGCCAGATGTTCCTGGAAGATTTAGGCCTAAAAGAACCGGGTGCTTCCGCACTGATACGTTCTGCCTATAAACTGTTAAACCTGCAAACCTATTTTACTGCCGGTGTTAAGGAAGTGCGTGCGTGGACTATACACATAGGCGATACTGCACCACAGGCTGCGGGCGTTATACATACCGATTTTGAAAAAGGATTTATACGTGCCGAAGTTATAGCGTATGATGATTATGTAAATTATGGCAGCGAGGCAAAAGTAAAAGAAGCCGGAAAGCTAAGGGTAGAAGGCAAGGAATACATTGTAAAAGATGGTGATGTAATGCATTTCCGTTTTAATGTGTAATTAGTATAGAAATATAAATATTAATCCCGCTATTTGGCGGGATTTTTTATTTGGTTGAGTAGGAATTGACACCTGTTTTTTATATCAGCTTTTGGTACTTCAATTATTTTGTATCCAAGGGCAGTATACGTTTCTTTCATAAGTTTATAAGTTAAAACAGCTTCTTCCCAATCCTGCTTTCTTTCATTATCAGTAGTATAAATTTCAGGCCATGGTGGTAGTATAAAAACTTTTTTACTATACCTGTACATTTGTGCAGCGAGTTCCACTCCTTTGGTAGTTGATTTTATTATTTTTGAGTAGCACAAAGTATCGGGTATTCCCCTGTCAAAAAATGTTATATTATTTCTTTCAGCATGTAAGTAATCTGCAACAGATTGTTTAAGCATCAGTTCTGTATATTCCAGCTTGTTTTTCCATGGTAAGGCTTTACCGTTATTTTTAACCTCTTCCATTATAATTTTCCGTGCTGCTTCATCAATACAGTTATACCCCATGTTTTTTAATTCCTTAATCAATGTTGTTTTCCCCGAGCCGGGACCGCCTGTTACTACATAAAAATTGTTGTTAATTATAGTTTCCATATTATCCAATGTTTTTAAATCTGACATTAAACTGTTGCTAAGGTTTTATAAAAGAGCTTTATCTTGTTGGTTATAATTTGTAACTTCACAAAAACAGAAAAATTTATGAAAATAGTAGCCTTTGCAGGAAGCAGCAGTAATAACTCAATCAATAAAAAATTTGCCACCTATGCGGCTAAGCTTTTTAATGCGGAAGAAACAGAGGTATTAGACCTTAACGATTATGAACTACCGCTTTACAGTGTAGACAAGGAAAAATTAGTAGGGAAGCCGCCGGTAGCGCAAAAATTCCTGGAGAAGATGGAATCGGCAGATGTGTTGGTACTTTCGGTAGCCGAGCATAACGCCGGGCTTACGGCCGCCTTTAAAAATATTTACGACTGGGCATCAAGGCAAAAAAAGCTGGTTTTTGATAATAAGCCTATGCTGCTTCTTTCTACCTCACCCGGCAAGCATGGTGGCAAAAATGCGCTTGAAGCAGCAAAGATAAGCCTTAAATGGTATGGAGGCAATATACGCGATACTTTTTCCCTGCCGTTATTTGATGAAAATTTTGATACAGAGGCTGGTAAGATATCCAATAAAGAGCTTGACGATGCGTTAAGGGATATTATACGCAACTTCGACTATGAAACAAAAACATCTTAAAAGAGGTGTACATATACTTAAAAAGTTTTTTCTGGGCATAGCAGCTTTTATATTACTGTATGTAGCGGCAGTATTTGTGTTATCCCATATTACGGTAAACAGTAAAGTCAGGCCCGGTAAAGATGTAACTATATATGTACGTACTAATGGTGTGCATACAGATATTGTTGTTCCTGTAAAAAACAAGGTAAAAGACTGGAGCAGCGAAATACTTTTTGCACATACCGCCTCAAAAGACAGCCTTGCAGAGTATATTGCCTTTGGCTGGGGAGATAAGGGTTTTTACCTTAATACCCCAAAGTGGAGCGACCTGAAGCTAAGTACTGCTGTCAAGGCAGCTTTGCATTTGGGTACATCGGCAATGCATACTCATTTTTATAAAGATATACAGCAAGATGCTGATTGCCTAAAGCTAACGTTAAGTAATGCCGATTATAAAAGGCTTGTGCAATACATATCCGCGAGTTTTCAGTTAGATGCGAGTAATAAAGTGCAATGCATTAAAAACAGGGGCTATGGCGGTTATGATGCATTTTATGAAGCCCACTATAAATACAGCCTGTTTTATACCTGCAATACATGGGCAAATAATGCGCTTACGGCAGCCAACCAAAAAGCAGCATTATGGACAGTATATGACAAAGGGATATTTTTGCATTACCGGTAATGTGCATTAACATTTTATGGCAGGATTATTGGTTTTAAGTACATCATGAAAAATATCCTTCTGAAAATCAATTTAATTTTACTGTTAGTTTCCTTTACTGCGTTTGGGCAGGACTATGCAAAAGCAGATGAAATTGTAAGGGATTATCCTAAATCTTTTTCTGATACAGATAAACTGGCCGGGCTTATAAATAAAGACTTTAAACGTGATGATGAAAAAGCGCGGGCTATATTTACCTGGATTGCCACCAATGTAAAATATGATTTGGCTGCTTATGGCGTTAATGAAAGGCCGGTGGGCTTTTCTTATTCCACACAGCAGGAAAAAATTGAAAAACAAAAGAAATTAGAATATGACCTTGCCTTAAAAACATTGCGTAGCAGGCGGGGCGTGTGCCAGGGATACTCTACACTTTACAAGATTCTGGCTGAGAAAACAGGTTTGGAAGCTGTTATTGTTACCGGTACATCCAAATCGCATCCTGCACATATAGGCAAAATGCCGGGAGCCAGTGACCATGCCTGGAATGCAGTTAAAATTGACGGGCAGTGGAAGCTTTTGGATGTTACTTTTGGGGCTGGTGCAGTATCGGGAAATCCTCCTGTATTCCAGTTCAGGTTCAATGATAAATATTTTTTTACCGATCCGAAAGTGTTTTTCCTGAACCATTACCCTGATGATGAAAAATGGTTATTTACGCAAGCTACCGCAGGAGATTTTGCAAACCTGCCATTATACTACGGCAATTACCACATGGGCGGTTATGAATTTTTAACTCCTGCTATGGGTACTTATACAGCCAAGCCAAGTGTGCTTACCTTTAAGGTAAAAAATTTAAAACCTGAAGATAGGCTTGCCTATGCCTTTAGCAGGGAAAGAATATTCAGGGAAATAGTCCCTGTGAGGAATGGCGACACAGCTGAATTCCAGGTGCCACTTTCGGCAGTATCTGCGGGTACTTTAACCATATATGTCAATCAAAAATCGGCGGTTGCCTACCGTATAGAAAAACCGTAGAAAAAATTTAATATATAACTGCCGGATGTTTAAGATACTTTTGATAAGTTTCGCGCATCCGGCTTTCATTTTTTGTGCAGAAATAGTACATTAGCAGAAATTCCTGAAAATTTTATGCTGGAGCAGAATCAGTACACTGAAGATAACATCCGTTCACTTGACTGGAAGGAGCATATCCGTATGCGCCCCGGTATGTATATCGGTAAGCTTGGCGACGGTTCTTCGCCCGATGACGGTATCTATATATTGCTTAAAGAAGTGATAGATAACTCCATTGACGAGTTTGTAATGGGTACCGGAAAAACCATAGAAGTTACCGTAAAAGATAAAACCGTAACCGTACGCGATTACGGGCGGGGTATTCCGCTGGGTAAAGTGGTTGATGTGGTTTCCAAAATGAATACGGGTGGTAAATATGACTCACGTGCGTTTAAAAAATCAGTGGGTTTAAATGGTGTAGGTACCAAGGCGGTAAATGCATTGTCTAATTACTTCCGTGTAGAATCGGTAAGGGATAACCAGCAAAAAGCTGCTGAATTTTCGGCAGGCGAAATAACGCTTGAGGAAGACATAATTGAAACAACCAAGCGCAAGGGTACCAAGGTTACTTTTGTGGCTGATGATACCATATTTAAAAATTACAAATACCGTAATGAGTATATTGTAAAAATGCTAAAAAATTATTGCTACCTCAATACAGGGCTGACAATAATTTATAACGGCGAAAAATTTTACAGTGAAGACGGGTTAAAAGACCTGCTTTCAGAAAACATTAGTGAAGAAGACCGTATTTATGATATTATACATCTTAAGGATGATGATATTGAAATTGCGATGACACATAGTAAAACGCAGTACAGCGAGGAGTATTATTCGTTTGTAAACGGGCAGAATACTACACAGGGCGGTACACACCTTGGTGCCTTTCGTGAAGCTATTGTAAAAACAATTAAAGAGTTTTATAACAAGAACTTTGAAGCTGCCGATATACGCAAATCTATAGTAAGTGCTATCAGCATAAAGGTAGAGGAACCTGTATTTGAGTCACAGACCAAAACAAAGCTGGGTTCTACTGAAATGGGGCCTAACCTTGCCACGGTACGTACCTTTGTAAACGACTTTATAAAAAACAAGCTTGATAATTTTCTGCACCGCAATCCTGAAACTGCCGATGCACTGCTTAAAAAGATATTACAGGCAGAGCGTGAACGTAAGGAACTTTCAGGAATACGCAAACTGGCACGCGACAGAGCCAAGAAAGCCAGCCTGCATAATAAAAAATTGCGTGATTGCAGGGTGCATTTAACAGATGCCAAAAATCCACGCAGTTTGGAAAGCACGCTTTTTATTACAGAGGGAGATTCGGCTTCGGGTTCTATTACCAAATCCAGGGATGTAAATACACAGGCGGTATTCAGCCTTAGGGGTAAGCCGCTTAACTGCTACGGCATGAGCAAGAAAATTGTGTATGAAAATGAGGAGTTCAACCTGTTGCAGGCTGCACTGGATATAGAGGAGGAAATGGAAAACCTGCGTTATAATAATATTGTTATAGCCACAGATGCCGATGTGGACGGCATGCACATACGCCTGCTTTTAATAACTTTCTTTCTACAGTTTTTCCCGGAACTGATAAAGGAGGGGCATTTATATATACTGCAAACCCCGCTTTTCAGGGTTAGGAATAAAAAAGAAACTATATACTGTTATAGCGAAGAGGAAAGGAAAGCTGCTATTGAAAAACTAAAAGGCAAACCTGAAATTACACGATTTAAGGGACTGGGTGAAATATCGCCCGATGAGTTTAAACATTTTATAGGAGAAAATATACGCCTTGATCCTGTAATGCTTGATAAAGCAACTTCAATAGAAAATATGCTGGAGTTTTATATGGGTAAAAATACACCTGACAGGCAGGATTTTATTATAAATAACCTGAAGGTTGAACTGGATGTGGTGGAGGAGTAATAATTTAAGCCAGGATTTAGGAAACAGATGAGTGAAGATAATTTTGAACCTACGGAGGGGGAGCTATATGAAGGGAATATAAGCCCGGAACAGCAGGATACCATAATAAAGGTAACCGGCATGTATAAGGACTGGTTTCTGGATTATGCTTCTTATGTTATACTGGAACGCGCTGTACCCGCCATTGAAGATGGGTTTAAGCCGGTACAGCGGCGCATTATGCATTCCCTTAAAGAACTGGATGATGGGCGCTATAATAAGGTGGCCAATGTAGTGGGGCACACCATGCAGTATCACCCGCATGGCGATGCCAGTATTGGCGATGCTATGGTACAGATAGGGCAGAAGGACTTGCTTATTGATACACAGGGGAACTGGGGTAATATATTAACAGGTGATGGCGCTGCTGCCTCACGTTATATTGAGGCACGCCTTTCTAAATTTGCCCTTGAGGTTTTATACAGCCCTAAGATAACTACATGGCAGCTGTCTTATGACGGGCGAAAAAATGAACCGGTACACTTGCCCGTTAAGTTTCCGTTGCTATTGGCACAGGGCGCTGAGGGGATTGCTGTAGGGCTTTCTACAAAAGTATTGCCTCATAATTTTAACGAACTTGTAGATGCTTCCATTAAAATTTTAAAGAATAAGCCTTTTACAATTTACCCCGATTTCCCAACCGGGGGTGTTGCCGATGTTTCCGGATATAACGACGGTATGCGTGGCGGCAGGGTGCGTGTGCGGGCTAAAGTGAGCCAGCTTGACAAGAGTACGCTTGTTATTACACAAATACCTTTCAGTACCAATACTTCCAGCCTTATAGACAGTATTCTTAAGGCTAATGAAAAGGGCAAAATAAAAATCAAAAAAATAGAGGATAATACCGCAGCGGACGTTGAGATATTAATTCACCTGCCGCCCGGGGTATCGCCTGATAAAACTATTGATGCACTGTTTGCCTTTACAGCATGTGAAACCTCTATTGCACCACTGGGTTGTGTTATTGAAGACCATAAGCCTTACTTTGTGGGTGTAAGCGATATGCTGAAAATATCTACTCACCGAACGGTACAACTGCTTAAAAACGAGCTTGAAATTCAGCTTGATGAACTGGAGGAACAATGGCATTTCCTGTCGCTTGAGCGCATTTTTATTGAGAACAGGATATACCGCCTTATTGAGGAGGAAGAAACATGGGAAGGGGTTATAAATGCTATAGATGAAGGCTTGAAACCTTTTACTAAACATCTTAAGCGTGCCGTAACTGAAGAAGATATTGTAAGGCTTACCGAAATACGTATTAAGCGTATTTCTAAATTTGATATTGATAAGGCACAGGAAAAGATTGAAGTCCTGGAAGGCGAAATAGCACAGGTTAAACATAACCTGGAGCATATTATTGAATTTGCCATATCTTATTTCCAAAACCTTAAGGATAAATATGGTAAAGGGCGTGAACGAAAAACCGAATTGCGAAGCTTTGACAATATAGAAGCTACAAAGGTTGTATTGCGTAATACCAAATTATATGTAAACCGTGAGGAAGGCTTTATTGGTACCGGGCTTAAAAAGGATGAATATGTCGCCGATTGCAGTGATATTGATGATGTAATTGTTTTCCTTAGGGATGGCAACATGATGGTTACAAAAGTTGATGTAAAAACATTTGTGGGCAAGGATATTCTCCATGTGGCTGTTTTTGATAAAAATGACAAGCGTACTATTTACAATATGATTTACCGTGACGGGAAGTCGGGGCCATCTTTTGTAAAGCGCTTTAATGTATCGGGCGTTACAAGGGATAAACTGTATGACCTTACACAAGGCACAAAAGGATCTCAGGTGCTGTATTTTTCTGCCAATCCTAATGGTGAGGCAGAGGTGGTTACCGTGCTTTTACGCCAGGTAGGAAGTATTAAAAAGCTGAAATTTGACCTTGACTTTGCGGCTATTGCAATAAAAGGCCGCGCATCGCGTGGTAATACCGTTAGCAAGTATCCTATTAAAAAGATTGAGCTGAAGGAAAAAGGAATCTCTACATTAAAGCCACGGCGTATTTGGTTTGACGATACCGTGCACCGCCTTAATGTGGATGGCAGGGGAGAGCTTTTAGGTGAATTCCGTCCTAATGACAGGTTGCTTATTATTAACCAATCGGGTAAAATTAAAACCATTATCCCGGAACTTTCCACGCATTTTGATGAAGGAATGATTGTACTGGAAAAATGGGTACCGAAAAAACCTGTTTCGGCCATTTATTATGACGGTGAAAAAGAACGCTATTTCGTAAAACGTTTTCTGGTTGAAAATGAAAATAAGGAAGAGGTTTTTATTACGGAACATCCTAATTCGCAGCTTGAAATAGTGTCAACAGATTACAGGCCGGTGGCAGAAATAATTTTTTCTAAAGTTAAAGGTGTGCAGAAGGAAAACCTTACTGTTGACCTTGAAAATTTTATAGCAGTAAAAGGCATAAAGGCTTTAGGAAACCAGCTTACCACAGATAAAGTGAGGCAGATAAACCTGCTTGAACCTTTACCTTTTGAAGCACCGGAGGAAGAAATACCTGAAGAAATGGAAGTAAAAGGCGAAGTTGACCTTACTGATGACAGTACAACAATAACGCTTGATGATGACGGGCAGATAACATTAAGCCTTGATTAAAATAAAAAAGCAGCCATTGGCTGCTTTTTTATTTTAAGAGTTCTTCTTAAACTGTTTTTTTCTTCCTCATTTTCATATTCAGGAATTCTACACCCAGCGAAAAAGCAATGGCAAAATACAGGTAGCCTTTAGGTACGGCACCAATATGCTGCCCTGCCAACTGCGCTTCCGAAAGGTGCATGCTTTCTGTAATCAGCATAAAGCCGATAAGGATAAGGAAAGCAAGTCCCAATATCTGTATGGAAGGATTAGCATTAACAAAATTTCCTACAGGTACGGCAAAAAGCATCATGACTCCTACAGATATTACAACTGCGGTTATCATAATATATAACGCTCCCTCAAGGCCGTTTGTCATACCTACCGCAGTTAAAATTGAATCTACTGAGAATATAAGGTCGATAAGCAATATTTGCATTATAACATTGCTAAATGATTTTTTTGCAACGCTGCCAAGGTTTTTTTCTTCCTCTCCTTTATGGTCAACCTTTTCATGTATTTCCTTGGTACTTTTATATATAAGGAATAACCCCCCGGCAAATAAAACTAGTGCCTGCCCTGTAAAGCTACCGCTAAACCAGCCCCAGTCCACACTAAACAAGGGTGCTTTCATGGCTATAAGCAGCGTTATCCCGAATAATAACCCAATCCGCATAAACATGGCGAGGAAAAGCCCTATGCGTGTGGCTTTTTTACGGTCTTCCACAGGTAGTTTTCCTGTAACAATAGAGATGAAAATAATGTTGTCTATACCCAGTACAATTTCAAGAAATGTCAGGGTAAGCAGTGCAATCCATGCATCGGGGTTGGTTAAAAATTCCATTTATAGTTTTAGTTAACTTTAGTTACTTTTCCTTTTTGTTTATTGCTATCGCCCACTATTGAAAACTCAAAAATATATGAATTTTCTTCAGTGGTAAGTATTTTCATGTGTACTGCCTTTTTTTCCTGCATATTTTTCGGATTTATTTTCCGCAATATATATTCGCAGTCATTAATCCAGCGTATGGATGAAGTATCTGTTTTTCCTTCAAAAGTTTCAATTTCATATTCATTGTTTCTTTCAAAGTAAGTTACTTTTTTTTCTCCATTTATTTCATGTTCAAATTTAAATTTTCCGGTTTTAAATTCGGTGCAGTTACGTTCTGTATTATAGCAGGACGTTAAAAAGAATATAAATAAAATAAAGAATATATATTTAATTTTCATTTTCAAAAAGGCTTTTCATTATTGTCCTGATACCTAAAAACATATACCATATTCCCGAAAGGCATATAATAATTCCTATCCCTAAGACAGGAATATATAACGGGTGCCCCTGGTTCTTAAATGAACTGTGTATAACTACCGGGCCTATAAAAAACATGGGCAATGCCCAGCCCAGATATTTTAGCCCCCTTACCAGTATTTTTTTATCTGTTGCCATAACTCTCAATCGCTTTTCTAACATTTTTATGTTTATCAAGCAGGGCAGAGGCTTCTTCCTGCGATATTTCAAGTTCATCCATTATCATTCGCACGCCCCTGTCAACAAGCTTATGATTGCTTAGTTGCATATCCACCATTTTGTTTCCTTTTATATGCCCTAACTGTATCATTACCGTGGTGGAAATCATATTAAGTACCAGCTTTTGCGCCGTACCGGCTTTCATCCTTGAGCTGCCTGTAACAAATTCCGGCCCTACTACCACTTCTACAGGATATTGCGCTGTTTTAGCAAGGGGGCTGCCTGCATTGCAGGTAATGCATCCTGTGGCTATATTGTTTTTATTACATTCCTGTAAACCGCCTATAACATAAGGTGTTGTGCCCGATGCCGCTATTCCCACAACAGTATCATTCTCATTTATATTGTAAGCCGAAAGGTCTTTCCACGCCTGCGTTGTATCATCTTCGGCAAATTCAACCGCTTTTCGTATTGCTGAATCTCCGCCTGCAATAATTCCAATCACCAAATCAAAAGGAACGCCAAAGGTTGGAGGGCATTCTGAAGCATCAACAATGCCCAGCCTTCCGCTGGTTCCTGCACCAATATAAAAAAGCCTTCCGCCATTCCTCATCCGTTTTGCAGCAACTTCTGCCAGTATTTCTATTTGAGGGAGGCCTTTTTCAACAGCCAGCGGAACGGTTTTGTCCTCATTGTTAATATTACGGAGCAACTCTGCAACTGTCATTTTTTCAAGATGGTTGTAGTGTGATGCCTGCTCTGTTGTTTTGGTGAAAGACATGGTGTTCTTTTTGCGTAAATTTAAAGAAAATAAGCCATTATAACTCCCAATATTATAACAAGCAGCTTCGCAAGGTTAAATTTGTGCCCTTCGCTGCTCTCAAAAATAATAGTTGATGATATATGGAAAAGTATACCAATAACAACAGCCGATATTTCGGTATAATAGTGGCTTATAAAATGCAGTTGTTCAGAAAGCAATGTGCCAAGCGGCGTCATAACGGCAAATGCCATCATGAACAGCAGTACAGCAGTTTTATTTAAGCCTGAATTAATGAAAAATGCTGTAAGTATAATAGCGATAGGAAGATGGTGTATAGCAATACCCCAGGCAAGGTGGTTGTGGTGGCTTACAGGGAAACCCTCCAGCAGTGCATGGATACAAAGGCTTATAAATAATAGCCACGGCATTGCGTTAGAGTGTTCATGTCCATGCGTGTGTACATGGCCGTGTTCTGCACCCTTTGAAAAATACTCGAGTATAATCTGGAAAATGATACCGGTCATTATAAAGAGGCCTATAGAACTATGGGAATGGCCATGATTGTGCCCATCGTGCCCTGCATGGTTATGGAGGCTGGCTTCATACACATCAGGCAGTAAATGTAAAACCGTGAGTGATAAAAGGAAAGACCCACTGAATGCAAGTAACAGTTTAAGGTTTTTCCTGTTGGAAGGCTTTAGCAATAAAGCTATTGCATAACCCAGAATTACCGATAGTAAGGGTAATAAATATATCATTGGCTTATTTAAAAATCATTATTAACCGCTCTGAATCTTCCGGATGGAATTTACGGAGCCTGTAATCCCCAAATATATCAAGCAGGTAAATACCGGCCTCCTGCATTAACTTTTCAAAATCCTCCAGTGTAAGGGCACGTACCTTTTCTGTAAAATGGTGTTCTTTGCCTTTATCATTAAAAGTAATCTCTTTGTAAATATAGTTTTCTTTTATATACCTTTTTATCCTGAACTCTATGCCCTCCACCTGTTTTACTTCTTCTTTTACAAGATTTTTTACAACATGAGGAACATTCATAAAGTCAATTACGGCAAACCCGTCATCTTTCAGGCTTTTGCATATTGCTTTTAAAGTCCTGAGATTATCCTCTTCATTTTCAAAATAACCGAAGCTGGTGAACAGGTTAAAAACAGCATCAAATTTTTCATTAAAAGGCTCGCGCATATCATGAACCTTAAAATGCAGTGTGTCGTTACTGTATTTAGATGCCTGTGCAATACTGTTTTCCGAAAGGTCAGCACCGGTAACATTATAGCCAAGTTTGTTAAGATATATGGAATGTCGGCCTTTGCCACAGGCTAAATCCAGTATTTTAGCATCTTCCGGCAGGTTAAGGTAATTGGTGAGATTATCCATAAAAAGCTGTGCTTCTGCATAATCCCTGTCTTTGTATAGTATATGGTAATAAGGCGTGTCAAACCAGCAAGCATACCATTTGTTATCTTCCTGCAGCATATTTTTTGTAAAGTGGCAGTTATTAGCTGGCAAATTTACTAATAAAATTGGCTTACCTGATATAGTTTAAAGAAACTTCACATTGAAAATGCTTACTTTTGCCTGGTATATAATTAAGGGATGGAAAATTTTAAAATGATTGCCAAAACTTTTTTTGGCTTTGAGGAAATACTGGCAAAAGAGTTAACACTGCTTGGTGCACAAAATGTACAGCAAGGGGTAAGGATGGTTAGTTTTGTGGGGGATAAAGGCTTTATGTATAAGGCCAACCTTGCATTGCGCACCGCCCTTAAAATTCTTAAGCCCATACATTCCTTAAGGGTTTATAACGAGCAGTCATTATACAAAGGGATACAGTCAATCAACTGGCAGGAATATATTAATGTAAACCAGTCTTTTGTAGTAGATGTTACATTAAATTCCGACCATTTTAACCACTCGCAGTTTGTAGCCTTAAAAACAAAAGATGCCATTGTTGACCAGTTCAGGGAAAAAACAGGCAAAAGGCCGGATATTGACAAGGATTTTCCTGACCTTAGGATAAATATCCATATTCATAAAGAAGAGTGTTCGGTAGCCTTAGATACTTCAGGCAGTTCATTACACCACAGGGGATACCGTACAGCTACAAATATAGCTCCGATAAATGAAGTTCTTGCCGCAGGTATGCTGCTTCTTTCCGGCTGGGATGGGCAGGGAGATTTTTTAGACCCGATGTGCGGGAGTGGCACCATACTGGCAGAAGCCGCAATGATAGCCTGTAATATTCCTGCCAATATAAACCGCAAAGAGTTTGCTTTTGAAAAATGGAACGACTGGGATAACAGCCTTTTTGAAACCATAATGGAATCATTAATGAAAAAAACAAAGGAATTTCATTACACCATTAAAGGTTATGACAAAGCCCCTTCGGCAGTAGCAAAAGCAAAGGATAACATAAGGAATGCCAACCTTGATGATTATGTAACTATAGAGCAGCAAAACTTTTTTGAAACAGAAAAGCAAAATAAAGGGCCACTGCACATTTTATTTAACCCACCCTATGGAGAAAGGCTTGATATTGATATGGAGAGGTTTTACAGGGAAATTGGCGATACGCTTAAACAGGGTTATCCCAACACTAATGCCTGGTTTATAACCGCTAATATTGAAGCCCTGAAATATGTAGGCTTAAAACCGTCAAGAAAAATAAAACTTTTTAATGGTAAACTGGAAGCCAGGCTGGTAAAGTATGAAATGTATGAAGGAAGTAAAAAGGCGAAATTTCAACAAAATTAAATTACAATAGCATGAGTAAAAAAGTAAAAGCATTTTTATATAATTTCATCTGTTTTGCAATTTTTTTTTCAATTATATATTTTCTTGTAGTAAGGTTTACCGGTTTAACAGGCTTATGGATACCTTTTACCTCCGGAATTTCAGCATCATTGCTTACTCCTAAATTCCAAGCAATAAATTATATGGGCCAGGAAAAAATTTTTATGAAATGGATGTTTATTAAAGGTGTTAAGGAAGTAAAATAAAAAGGGCAGCTTTTTAAGCTGCCCTTTTTATTTTTATTATTGTAATGTATATTACTCCTGCCACAGGCCTGAAACCTCATTTTTTAAATAGGCAATACCAACGCTGCTTGGGCTTTGCTTATCAAAAAGGTCGGTAAGTATAACTTCACGCAATTTATTGGCATTTTCCACCTTTTCGCTCATATTCGACTTACGGATAAGCTGTATTGTAGCATTTTTTGCAGTAGTTATTATATCCCAGCTTTCAGATGAAACATAAATCTGCTGCGAAAGGTTGTGTTCATACTCCTGCTCAATCTGTGCAATAAGGTATTCTTCATAGTCATGCTTATTGGAAGACTGTGGGGCAATCCTTATCAGCAGTCGTGATGGTGTAATCCTTTCAAGGAAAAGTGTAAGCCTTTCATAAGCCTGCAGGCGCAAAGGCAAAGCATTTTTCTGAGCCTCCTTATGGATAAGATACCTGCGGCGGCCTTCCTCATTTTTTGTATGCATATTAAAAAAATAATAGGCAATTAATGCTGTTATTATGGCAGGTAGTGTGTAAAATAAAAGTTCTAAAGCTTTGTCGGCTGTCATTTGTTGTAGTTTATGTTACAGATATAACGGTGATAGTACAAATTAATTATGCAGGGCTAAAATAGGAATAAAGTTTCAGTATATTAGCCTAAAAAAACATGAAAAGCATACTTTTTCTGTTATTGCCCGTGCTTTTTATTTCCTGCAATACCAAGGTGAATAAGCAGGAGGAATATAAACCTTCGTTTAAAAGTATAGAGGGCGATACATTGCTGGAAAGTAAAATAAATATTCGTGCCCTTATTATTGACGGTGATAAAGCCTGGTATGCCGGCAGCAATGGCAAATATGGGTGGGTATCTTTATCTGGCGGGAAAAACTTTTCGGGAGTAATTGTAAAAGATTCGCTTGTGCCCGAATTCAGGGCTATAGCCCAAACATCTTCAGATATTTTTATATTAAATGCAGGCAGCCCTGCCTTGCTTTATAAAATTTCAAAAGACGGTAAAATTGCGAGGCTTGTTTATACAGAAAATGGGGAAAAGGTATTTTATGACAGCATGCAGTTTTACAATGATAAGCAAGGTATGGCAATGGGTGACCCTACGGATGGCTGTATTTCTGTAATTACTACCAATGATGGTGGCGAAACATGGAAGAAAATACCGTGCGAGGGCTTACCGGCCACCAGTGAAGGTGAGGCTGCTTTTGCGGCCAGCAATACAAACCTTGTTATAAAAGAAGGTTATACATGGATAGTAACAGGGGGTAAAAAATCGAGGGTATTATTTTCTCCTGATAAAGGGAAAACATGGGAAGCCCATAACACACCGATAGTACAGGGAAGTGAAATGACCGGTATTTTTTCTGCTGATTTTTATGACAGGAACAATGGTTTTGCCGTAGGGGGCAATTATGAGAAACAGGCACAAAATACAGGAAATAAAATTATAACTGAAGATGGTGGCAAAACATGGCAATTAGAGGGGCAGGCTGTTGGGTTTGGTTATGCATCATGTGTGCAGTATGTTCCTGGAAGCAATGCCAACGAACTGTTTACAGCCGGGCCTTCGGGAATTTACTATTCTTATGACAAAGGGAAGAACTGGAAAAAAGTATATGAAGATACAACCCTGCATACACTTCGGTTTGCAGATACCAAAACAATTATAGCAGCAGGGCAGGGCAAAATTATAAGGCTTAAACTTAAATAAAAAAGCACAGGTGTGGCAATTCCGGTGCTTTAAAATACTACTTGTGCTTTTTTAATTTTTCCTGCGGTCTTTATATTGGGAAAGCAGTTTGCGGTTAAAATCATCTTCCGCTTTTTTCAACTTCAATACCCTTACAGGGCCTATAACAGGTTTCAGGTCGGCTATCAGCTTTTTTCTTAAATTGAGTAATTCCTCTTCAGCGTCTTCTATCTGTTCGAGGTAAGCCAATGCTTCTTTTTCCGAAATTTTGTCGATGTCTGCCTTATCTATACTTCTTAATACCGCTTTGATTTTACCATGCCTTATTTCAAACTGTTTCTGGTCAGATGTGTTATATATGGGCCAAAATTTAGCCGATTCATCAGCAGTAAGCTTTAATTCAGTAGTAAGAAAAGATACTTTAAGTGCCTTAATTTTATCCCTTTTCTCTTTATGCCCCTGTGCGGAAATACTTAAAGTGAAAAGTAATATAAACAGAGTTAAAATTTTTATTTTCATACTATTAATTATTAAAATAATATTCATAATTACCTTCCTTGATAAAATAGTCTTCAATAGCTTCATTACTTATTGCGAGGGATTGCTGCAGTTCTTCCACGTCATCGCTGTCAAGATTTTGAATTATATCATAAGAGTTCAGGTTGGCCTTATCCACGAGATAACTTTCAATAGCGGCATCATCTGGCAAAGCAACAGCTTCAGTGCGCATAAATATTGATATACCCAATGCAATTATAAATACACTAGCTATTGCTGAAATCCATAAAGTTTTCTTCTGGTGCAGCGGTATAACCTTTACCCGCTTATTATTTACATGTAATTGTAATAAGCGTTCCTCCAAACTGTCAAAATAATCGACAGGAGTTTTAAACCCTGTCTTTATTTTTTCTTCTTCCTCAAGCTTAAACTTTTTCATGGTAGTATGACTCAATTTAGTATTAATGGTTTAATTGGCATTAATATATTCTTCTATTTTTTTAACAGCATGATGGTAAGATGCTTTTAAAGCGCCAACCGAAGTGCCGAGTATGGCAGACATATCCTCATATGTTATTTCCTCAAAATATTTCATTTTAAAAACAAGCTGCTGTTTTTGGGGCAAAGCGGCAATGGCCTGTTGCAGTTTTAACTGCAGTTCATCACCTTCAAAATAGTCATCAGCCTTTAAATTCTGAACCGCTTTTTGCTGCAATTCAAGGTTTGCTATTCCCTGCTTTTTAGCACGCTGGTTAATAAAAGTTATTGCCTCATTTGTGGCTATGCGGTACATCCATGTAAAAAGCCTGCTTTCTCCTTTAAAATTTTTAATATTCTGGAAAACTTTAATAAAGGTATTCTGCAAAACATCGTCAGCATCATCATGGTTAAGCACTATAGTACGGATATGGCTATAAAGCGGCCTGCTGTAAACAGATACAAGCTGCCTGAAAGCGGTTTGCTGAGTTTCAGTGTCCAACAGATCTTTTATAAAAGCCTTCTCGTCCTGCAAGTGCGCGTTATTTATTTGCTTTGACTAAATATACAGCAAAAGGTTTAAATTTTCTCTTATAATTTTATTGTAAAACGTTTAACAGGGCTTTAAAATACTAAGAGTTTTAGGAATACTATCTTTATAGTAGTTATAATTAAAAAATTAATACTATGAAAAATCAATCAATGATAGATGCCTGTTTGGATTGTTTTGCAGCGTGTGAATATTGTGCAACAGAATGTATAAAAATGGCAGATGAAAATCATCTTCGCTGTATTTCGCTTTGCAGGGACTGTGCAGATATTTGCGCACAATGTGTAAAATTTGACAGCCGTAGTTCGGAGTTCAGTAAGCAATTAATGCAGCTTTGTGCAGCTATATGCAATGCCTGTGCCGATGAATGCGAGAAATTTGCTAAGGAGCATGACCATTGCAGGGAATGTGCGGAAGCGTGCAGGAAATGTGCGGAAGAATGCATGGCTTATTAATTAACACGTGGTTAATGCTGCATGCTTTTAGCTTACAAAAGTAAATGGTACTTTTGCACTTTGAATTAAGTTATGGTTAACACTGTTATTTTTGACATGGACGGGGTTATTGTTGATACTGAACCTGTTCATTATTTTGCCTACATGCAGCATTTTAAACATCTTAATATTGATGTTACCGATGAAATGTATGCCACCTTTACAGGAAATTCTACAAAAAATACTTACCAGAAGCTGAAAGAAACTTTCAGCCTTTTAGATGAAGTGGACGGGTTGGTTGATTACAAAAGGGAACTTTTTAATAATGCTTTCGACCAGAAAGAAGACCTTGAGCTGCTGCCGGGTGTAAAAGCCCTCATAGAAGATTTATATAATAACGGGATGCAGCTTGTATTGGCATCGTCTTCTGCAAAAGCTACTATCGGCAGGGTTTTTAAAAGGTTCGGCCTTCATAAATATTTTTCACATATAGTGAGTGGTGAAGATTTTCCGCAATCCAAGCCCCATCCAGCCATATTTATAAAGGCGGCGGAATTATCAGGCACGCCAAAGGAAGAGTGCATTGTTATTGAAGACAGTACCAACGGCATTAAGGCAGCAAATGCTGCAGGCATTTTTTGTATAGGCTATAAAAGTGAAAACTCAAGGCTACAGGACCTTACGCTTGCTGATAAGGTTATAAACCACTTTGATGAATTAAGCTTTGAGAAAATAAAGAATTTAAAATAACAGCATTAATGATAAACTGTGTAATATTTGACATGGATGGGGTAGTGGTTAATACAGAGCCTATAGGCTACCGTGCCAACCAGGAAATGTATAAAGCACTTAACATAACTGTACCTGATGATGTGTATGCCACATTTATGGGAAATTCTGATAAGAATATTGTACAAAAGTTAAAGGATATATACAAACTTAAGCTAACCCACGAAGAATTGCTTGAGGAAAAATATAAATATTATTTTGACGCTTTCGACAAAGCAGAAGACCTTGACCTGATGCCCGGTGTAAAACAACTCATTATGGAACTCCATAATAAAGGAATGAAATTAATACTGGCATCATCGGCTTCCAAAAGGAAAATTGAAAAAGTGTTTACACGTTTTGAGCTTCATCCTTACTTTTATGCCAAAATAAGCGGTGAGGATTTTGAATACAGCAAGCCGCATCCTGCCATATTTAATGAAGCTGCTGAAAAATCAGGCTTCCCTAAAGAGCAGTGTATTGTTATAGAAGACAGTACAAATGGTATTAAAGCCGCAAAAGCCGCCGGTATTTACTGTATTGGGTACAAAAGCGGCCATACCATTTTACAGGATACATCCGAAGCTGATAGGGTAATAACCGATTTTAGCCAGCTCAACTTTGATATAATCAGGAATATAAACAATTAGCTGACTGCCTCTTTATAAACTTTCAGGGCACGTTCCCTTGCCTCTTTATGTTCTACTATGGGGCGGTAGTCCAGTTCCTCAAATTCAGGAACCCATTTTTTAATATATTTCAGGTCTTTATCAAACTTCTTTGCCTGCTCCATAGGGTTAAAAATACGAAAGTAAGGCGCAGCATCAGTGCCACTGCCTGCTGCCCATTGCCAGTTGCCCACATTACTGGACTGTTCATAATCAAATAATTTTTGCGCAAAATAAGTTTCGCCCCATCGCCAGTCAATTAATAAATGTTTGCACAAAAAGCTTGAAACTACAAGCCTTACCCTGTTGTGCATGTAGCCGGTATTGTTAAGCTCACGCATACCTGCATCTACAAAGGCATAACCGGTTTTCCCTTCGCACCAGGCCTTAAATTCCGTTTCGTTATTTCTCCATTTAATAGTATCATATTGGGGACGGAAACTTTTATTTACGGTTTCAGGATAGTGCCATAATATCTGCATAAAGAACTCCCTCCAGATAAGCTCATTAAGAAAAGTTTCGTTTTTGCTTTCCATAGCGTTTTTAACCATTTCCCTTATGCTTACAGCACCAAAACGAAGATAAGGGCTAAGCCTTGAAGTACCCTGTGTGGCGGGGAAATTACGGTTATCCTCATAATCATCAATAAGGCTTTTGGAAATATCGTAATGTTCAGGCTGTAAGGAAGCTTCCTTAAAACCTATATCGTCAAGTTTAAGAAAAGGGTAGGAGTGTGCTGCAATATTTTTTAGTTTATTTTCAGGGTGGTGCTGCCTTACATCTGCTTTTTTAAAATTTTCCTTCCATTTTTTCATGTAAGGTGTATATACTACATAAGGCGAGCCATCATCTTTGGTTACTTCGTCTTTTTCAAAAATAACCTGGTCTTTATAGGTGTGAAAATCTATGTTGTTTTCTTTAAGCAAACTGCCAATTTTTTTATCCCGTTTTATGGCATAAGGTTCGTAATCATGGTTGGTATATACCGCTTTAATAGCATTCTCTTCAATAAGCTTTTTAAATACATTTTGTGGAGTATCAAAAAAAACAGCAAGCGATTTATTGTGTTTTTTCAGTTCAGTATTTACATCCTGCAATAATTTATGTATAAATGTTATCCTTGCATCATCCTTTGGCAGTTCCTGCAGTATATTTTTATCGAATATAAATATTGGTAAAACCTCTGTACTATCATTAAGCGCATGGTAAAGCGCAGTATTATCCTCAATCCTTAAATCCCTCCTGAACCAAAATATAACCATAATATACTTATTTCATTTCGCCAAAAAGCGCAACCAGTTTTTTATGCCTGTACTCAAAAATTTCCTCCAGCTTTGGGCGAACCAAAAGCGGATGCATAAACCTTCCTAAAAAACCATAAGGCAGCTTGTAATGTACAATATCTTCCATCTCAGTACCTCCTGGAATTTCTTTTAAAAAATGTTTGTGGTGCCAAAACTTATAAGGGCCGTATCGCTGTTCATCAACAAAAAAAGCTTTATCCACAACATGGGTAATCTCTGTAACCCATTGTAGCTTTATTCCTAAAATCGGGGTAACGGTATAATGTATAATCTGCCCCGGATACATTTTCCTTTCGTCGCCCGATAAGGTTTTAAAACCCATACTGTCAGGTGTAATTACAGCAAGGTTTTTAGGGTTTGATATAAAATCCCATGCCTGTTCCAAAGAAATAGGCAATTTTTGTTTTGTGTGAAGCGAATACAGCATATAGTACGGTTATTTGTAATGTGAAATTAAGAAACGCAATACGATAATACTGTAACTTATGTAAGGTTTTTAATGTTTTTTAACAATTGTAAGGACTATTATTTTTAACTTCGTGCAGTAATTTTATCCAAAAAATAAAACACAAGAGTATATGAAAAAATTATTGATTACAGGTGCCTTTTTACTGGCATTAACTTTTAGTGAGGCCCAGATACGCACACCACAGGCAAGCCCTTCAGCACATATTGAGCAGACAGTAGGGTTAACAGATGTTAAAATAGAATATTCCCGCCCAAGTGCAAGGGGTAGGTCGGTATATGGAGAGTTGGTTCCTTTCGGCAGATTATGGAGAACCGGCGCTAACGCCAATACTGTAATTTCTTTTAGCGATGATGTGGTAATTGGCGGGAAAACGCTTAAAGCAGGTAAATATGCTTTATATACACAGCCTAAAGCAGACAGTTGGGATGTAATATTTTATACGGATACCAACAATTGGGGCCTTCCTGAAAAATGGGATGATAAAAAAGAGGCTTTAAGGACAACAGTAAAGCCTGAATTCCTTTCAAGGAATGTAGAAACGCTCACAATTGGGGTTAATAACCTTGATTATGATTATGGTTACCTTGAAATTGCATGGGAAAAAACAATGGTAGCTGTAAAATTTGAAGTGCCTACTAAAGCTATGGCATTAAAAAGTATTGAAGAAGCCATGTCTGGCCCTACAGGGAATGAATATTTTGCTGCAGCACAGTATTACTACCAATCAAACGGTGATTTAAATAAGGCGTTAAACTGGATGAATACTGCTATTGAAAGGATACCTAAAGGACAGGATGTACCGTTTTATTACCTAAGACAAAAATCGCTTATACAGGCTAAAATGGGTGATAAAAAAGGAGCTATTGAAACAGCTAAACTATCTTTGGCTGCTTCTGAAAAAGCAAATAACGCCGATTATGTGAAAATGAATAAAGACTCTATACAGGAGTGGAGCAAGAAATAATTTATCTTCAGCTTATAAAAAAAGCCAGCTATTTAGCTGGCTTTTTTTATGCTGTTTTTAACTTTCCTCCTGAACCGTTAATAAACATTTGTAAAAGCATGGATAGCAAAATAGCCAGTACCGCACCTATAATATTAAGCCATAAAAAGCTGACAATATCAATCATATATATATAAATAACTGCTACCTGTGTAATCAGGGCTCCCCAAAACATTGCCTGTGCTTTTACATATTTTATATAAAAAGCAACCAGGAAAACGCCAAGGACTGTACCGTAAAATATTGAACCTATTATATTCACAAGCTGGATAAGGTTTTCAAAAAGTGTACCCACGCAGGCAAACAATATGGCAATAATACCCCAAAGCAGGGTAAAGGCTTTGGTGGCATTTACATAGTGCTTTTCTGATTTAGGTGTTTTTATATTTCTTCTGTAAATATCAATAGTCGTGGTAGATGCCAGCGCATTTAAGCCAGATGCCGATGATGACATGGCTGCCGAGAATATTACTGCCAAAAGCAGCCCGACTAAGCCTTTAGGTAAAAAATTAATTATAAAGTAAAGGAATACATAATCCTTATCATTCGTTTCGGCATTGCTGTCCACTTTGTTTATCAGGTCTTTTGCCTTGTCCCTTAAATCCTTTTCCCTTGTATTAAGGGCTACCATTCGGTTATGTAGCTCCTTATTATCATAATCCTGGTGCAGCTGGTTAACATAAAGCATGCTGATTTCCTTTTTTTCTTCGGCAACGGCAGCAAGCTGTTTTTCCAGTACATCATAATCGGCTTTGTAAACCGAACTGTTTACAGATTTTACATTATTAGGATTAAAATGCAGCGGCGCAGAATGGAACTGAAAAAATATAAATACCATTACGCCTATAAGCAATATAAAGAACTGCATCGGTACCTTTAAAAGCCCGTTCATTATTAACCCCATCTGGCTTTCTTTTACTGACCTGCCCGAAAGGTAACGCTGCACCTGAGATTGGTCGGTGCCAAAATAGGCAAGGGCAAGAAAAAAGCCACCGGCAATACCGCTCCATATCGTATATCGCTTTTCGGGGTCAAAAGAAAAGTCAAGTATATTAAGCTTATCATTCGCGCCTGCTATATGCAAAACATTATTAAAACTCAATTCATCAGGCAGGTAACTCAGTATAAGGAAAAAAGTAATGAACATACCACTCATAATAACAAACATTTGCTGCTTGTGTGTAACGTTAACTGCCCTCGTGCCCCCTGAAACCGTATAAATAATAATAAGTACCCCAATCATGAGGTTCATAAAATTAAGGTTCCACCCTAATAGCGAGGAAAGTATTATTGAGGGTGCATATATGGTAAGCCCTGTGCCCAGTCCCCGTTGTATAAGAAATATAAGGGAGGCAAGTGTACGGGTTTTTATATCGAATCGCTGTTCTAAAAACTCATAGGCCGTAAAAACCTTTAACTTGTGGAATATGGGTATAAATGTTATACAAATCAGTATCATTGCCAGTGGCAGCCCAAAATAAAACTGAACAAAGCCCATACCGTCATGGTATGCCTGCCCCGGAGTTGAAAGAAAGGTAATAGCACTGGCCTGTGTAGCCATAACCGAAAGCCCTACCGTCCACCAGGGGGTTTCGTTATTACCCAGTATAAATTCTTCAACGTTTTTACTGCCTCTTGTTTTTATTGCGCCATAGCCTACTATAAATAGTAGGGTTACGCATAATATTATCCAGTCTAATGCCTGCATATCAGGTATATATTTGCATTATGAAATAAAACAGCACTATATACAGGATATTTAGCAGCAATACCAGCGAATAGCTTTTTTTCCATTTTCCGGGATTGTCTTTCATCTGCGTGTGTTTTATTATGTTATTAAATAGGACTTTAAAAATCCTCTTTTGTTACATTGACAAGGCTATTTACCAATACCTATAAGGTTAGCCATAAGCCTGTAGGCACCAGAAACTCCTTCGGGCAGTTCCCTGAAAAAGCTCAACCCGGTATAAATATAATAACCTTTGCCATATCTGGCTACCAGTATAGCCCCTTTTTTAGGAGATTCGCCTTTATCGTTAGATGCTATAACCGGCGTAAACTCTTTTCCCCATTCATCAGGGTAATATAAACCCTGTTCCTGTACCCATCCCTGAAAATCCTTTTGCGATATTTTATTTGGATAATTTAACACGGGGTGTGTGGGGTTTAAAAAGGTAACTTTTGCATCTTCTTCCGTTACCCTGTCGCGTGAAATCCTTAGAGGGTAAGGCGCAATATCCCTTGTTGCCAAATGTCCTGTTGTATTATATTGTACTATAAGGTTGCCGCCGTTTTCCACATAATTAAACAGGATGTGTTGTTTTAAGGCAAGCGCATCAAGAACGTTATAAGCCCTTACACCCATAATTACAGCATCAAAGCCGTTAAGTGTTTCGGCAGAAATGGCTTCGGGGGTTAATAGTGCCACTTCATATCCCATTTGCTTAAGGCTTTCGGGAACGTTATCGCCGGCTCCCATTATATAGGCTATTTTTTCACCTTTAATTTTTAAATCTGCCTTAGTAAACCGGGCTATTGATGGCAGTAACACCTGCTGCATGTTTATGTGGGGGTAATCTATTATAACCTGCTCGCGGTCATACTGCCTGTTATCTATTATAGCTATGCTTTTGGCTGTAGCTTCGGCAGGGTGGGGTGGAGGGGTAACTTCAAAACTCACTACGGTTTCACTTCCCTTTCTGTCGAGCTCAAAAGGAATGAATGAAGGAGAAACTTTCCATCCATCAGGCAATTCAAAAAACAGGTTGCCTTTGCAATTGTCTTTACCTGCCGTTATTTTTACAAGAGCAGTCTGCGGTTTGTTATCCTTAAACAACTGCACTTTATTAAGTATCCTGGTTGTTACCTGTGGCACTATGTCAAGCGGCTGATAGGTTTCCCCTTTAACGGGATCATTAAGTTTATGGGTTAAAAGCCGGGTAAATGATATTGGCGTTCCATTTATTTCAACTGTAAAAACAGCTTCGGTTTCCCTTATAACATCAGGTTTGCCTATTTTTTGCAGGTCGTTTACAATATACATCCCCGAAGTACCTTTTTCCTGAAGCCAGTAAGGGGAGGTGTATTGCGCATCTACAGGTATAGTTATTTCCGCAACATCTTCTTTTCCTGCATTATCCTTTAAAGGCAGGTTTAATTCAATAGTACGGTTTTGTGGCAAAATTGTAATAGATTTTAATGTCATTTCCACATTGCTGCGGTTTATGGCTTCCCAGTGCATTTTTACACTGCCGCCGGGGGTAACCGACTGGCTTTCGCTGTAGGCTTCCATATATAGGCCTGCGCAGGCAGCAATTATAGTTTTTAACTCCTCCAGCTTTACATTTTTCCAGTATCCGTTTTCCAGGCTGTTAATCTGGTTATAAACATCTATAAGCCCCGGAAGCGCAGCAGAAGGATTTTTAAAATCATATGTTTTAATTATAGCTGAAATGGCCTCACCAATGGCTGCGCCGTTTTTTACGCGGTTCCATGTGGTATCAATACCTTCAAAAAGGTTTTGTTTGTCCTTTAAATTATCCCCTTTTATAAGCTCCAGGTATTCCATATCATCACCCCGCGCACCCGATGTGCCAAAACCCTGCGATTTATGCTTGCTTCGGCTTAATGCTGCAATTTCCTGATTGGAGAGCCCAAGCATAGGGTAGTAAGTACCTGTGCTTAAATTTATGTATTTAGATTTATCGGCTTTTTCAAAATTTTCCCTGCCTCCAAAAAACCACCACGAAACATTAAACAATACCCTTTTAGGCTGCCATACGGTTGTATATTTTAACTGCTGTGGTTCATAATTTGGATCATTAGCCAGGTAATATGCCTCCTGTGTAAGCATGGCCGAAGATGTATGGTGCCCATGGGTTGAGCCGGGAGTCCTGTGGTCAAAACGGTTTATAATAACATCCGGCCTGAACTTACGGATAATCCAAACCATATCCTGCAATACTTTTTCCTTATCCCATATTTCAAGCGTTTCATCCGGTATTTTAGAGTACCCGAAATCATTTGCCCTGCTGAAAAACTGTTCACCTCCGTCAACTTTTCGCGCCTCGATAAGTTCCTGCGTGCGTATTACACCCAACAGTTCCCTTAGTTCCAAACCTATAAGGTTTTGACCTCCATCGCCACGGGTTAGTGACAGGTAACCAGTCCGTGCCATTTCTTCATTAGCCAAAAAAGAAATTAAGCGTGTATTTTCATCGTCAGGGTGTGCAGCTATATAAAGTGCCGAACCTAAAAAGTTAAGCTTTTGCAGCTTATGGTATATTTCAACAGATGAAGGCTTTTCCGGTTGCGAAAAGGCTTGTAAAAAACATAAGGTAAAAAAACAGGCAAATAATTTTTGCATGGCTTATTAATGTATTTTAATCGTAAAATTCTTTTTCTTCCTGCTTTGTAGGCACAATGGTTACACTTTTTTGCAGCAACAGGCTGTTTGGATAAGTAATCAGTTCTCCTTCCGACGTTCGTAATATGGTGTGAAATGCTTTTATATCCTCAATCTGTGCCTCAATAGGAAAATCTTTATCGTGTATCTTTATAGTATCACCTATTCGGAAGGGAAATGAAAAAAATAAGATAATGCCTGAAGTGATATTGCTGAGTATAGACCATTGTGCAAAGAATGCAACGCCTATTACAGCAAATGTTGCTGAGAATAATGCATAAAGCTGCTCTGTTTTTACGCCCCATATAGCAAAAATTACTATGCACAGCAGTATGGTCATTAAAATATCTATATACTTTGATATCAGGTTTGTCCTGTGCTCGGATAAATGGGAGATGCGCGCATACCTGCCTGTAAACTTTTTTATAAGGATGCTGAGCAACCCAAAAAAAGCCAAAGCGATTATGGTGCTTACTGCCGGGGTAAAATATTCTTGGCTCATCATATACCGAAAGCTATTTCTTTTAAATGGTGATATAATTTATCTATCGGCAGCCCTACCACATTGGCATACGAGCCTTGTATTTCAGCTATGGCAACAAGCCCTATCCATTCCTGTATGCCATAGGCACCCGCCTTGTCAAAAGGCTTATAATTATCAAGGTAATATTTTATTTCCTCTTCACTTAACGTATTAAATGTAACACTGGTTGTTTCGTTAAAAACTACAGTGTTATTTATGGTTTTTAAACAAACGGATGTAATTACTTTATGCGTATTACCCGAAAGGGCAGTAAGCATGGCCAACGCATCGTCATAATCCTTCGGTTTCCCTAAAGCTCTATTGTTGTACCATACAATAGTATCACTGGTAATTACTATATCATTACCTGCAATATCCGTTAAAGCAGAAGCTTTTAACAGGGCCAGGAAATCGGTAATTTCCGCACCTCTAAGTGTTTCGGGATAAATCTCCTCAACATCTTTAAGCCTTACTTCAAAGTCTATGTCAAGTTCCTTTAAATACTGCTGCCTTCTTGGCGAGCCCGAAGCCAGTATTACATTGTACCCTTTAAGTTTTTCCCTAAGCATGCATGTTAATATTTAAAGTTACCACCATTGCCGATAAAACCGTAAATAATAAAACCAGCTTCAGTATAATTATAAGGTGTGTAAAATCTTTACTTGTTTTTGCTCCCCATATTTTTATCATAAAATAAATAAGAGGCCCTGCAATGCATAAAAGCCCATAACCTAAAGCCCATATAAGGTTTGTAATATATTTATCGGCATAATAAAAAAGCAGGCCTAACGGCAGTAATGTTAAAAAGAAAGCAATTTTTGCAGTACGCTCCTTACCCGCTACAATAGGCAGGGTAGTGTTGCCCGAATTATAATCGGCATCTGTATTGCGAAGGTTGTATACCAGCGTGAGTATTATACTGATTATAAAGATAAACAGTGTATAATCCAGCATTAAATCAAATATTGTAGCCAGGTATATTTTATTATCAGGCATAATGACAGGGTACAGGTTATAAATGCCTATAACTATAATTACCATTGCTATTGCAGTGGCAATAATAAGATTGCTTATTAACAGTACCTGCTTTAAACTTGTGGCATATAAATATATAATAGCTGCAGCTATTACATAAACAGCCACTATAATAGGTTTATTTACAATGGTGCCTAAATAATAACCCAAGCCGACACCGGCAAGCGTAAAAAGAGAATAAATATTATAAATTTTTCCTTCACTGTAACCGTGTTCATTGGAGGCGAGCACATTATTTATAAAAAATCCCCCGGCGGCAACCAGTAAAGTTGCCAGTACCATTAATAAATATTGCCATGTGTTCAATGCGAGCGGAAGCCCGGGCTGCAAATCAAGAAAACCAAAGCGGAGCACAATTAACGCAAAAGCAATTAATATAAGATTGTTATAACTGATTAACTTAAGTAGTTTCATTTAATTTTTGTTAATTGATTAATCATAGCGGGCATTAAAGTGTTCCATCCACCTGCCCTGAACCTTCATCACCTGTTCTATTACATCCCTAACGCAGCCTGTACCACCTTTTTTATGAGATATATATTTGCTTATTTCCTTAATTTCAGGTGCAGCATCCTGCGGGCATACCGGCAGCCCTACCAGTTGCATTACATGATAATCAGGAATGTCGTCGCCCATATATAACACCTGTTCAGGTTTTATATTATATATGTCGGTAAACTCATTAAATGTTTCTACTTTGTTAGGTACTCCAAGGTGTATATCGGTAATTCCCAGGTTACGTAGTCTTATCCGCACACCTTCATTACTTCCGCCCGAAATTATACATACCGTATAACCATTTTCAACAGCGGCTTTCATGGCATAACCATCGCGTATATTCATATTGCGCAGCATCTCGCCGTTAGGGGTTACATGTATAGTGCCGTCTGTAAGTACACCGTCCACATCAAAAATAAATGTGGTAATGTCATTCATTAATTCTTTATAGCTTTTTGCCATTTTCCTGTATGGATTGAGATAATGTTTTGTATATAAGTTTATATGTTTCGTTTTTAAGGGATGCCATGTGCTTTTCCATTGTTTTAATATCGTTGCGTATTGCCGGGCCGGTTTGTGCTTCCTGTGGCGGGAGTTGCTGTATTTTATTAGCTGTTTCGGCGATAAGGGGTTTCAGTACATCAAAAGGCACATTGTTTTCACGGCACAGGTTATAACCAATGGTGTACATATGATTAACAAAATTGCTTACAAAAACTGCCGACACATGTAAAGACTGCCTTTGTATGGAATTGATGGTATATACTTTATCAGAAACAGATTTTGCAAGCGTTTCCAGTATTTTATAGTCTTCTGTATCTTCACTTTCAAGGCAAAGCGGAATATTTTTAAAATCCACATCCTTATTCTTGGAAAATGTTTGCAACGGGTAAAAAACAGCCCTTCGGTTTTTAGCATCAAGCTGCTCTAAAGCTACACTGCCCGAAGTATGGGCAACAAGCCTGTTGTTAAAGGGCAGGGCAGAGGACACTTCTGCCACAGCACCGTCAGTTATTGAAATAATATAAATATCAGCAGGCTTAAGTTCCTTTAGGGAAGCTGTTATACTATCCGTAGGTAATAGATGGGCCAGTTTTTCGGGTGTGCGGGCATAAGCCTGGATAAGGGTAACGGCAGGCAAGGCACTAAATACCTTAATAAGGTGCTGTGCCACATTACCCGAACCTAAAACAACCACTTTTAGCATGCCGCTAAATTATTAAAAATTAAGCCGGCTAAAAAGTGCCGGCCTGTTAATCATTACTCATCCCTTATCCAGGAGTTATCACTTCCATTAATGTCAGGGGTGTACCTGCCGGGGTCTATATCTATAACTTTTATTTTTTTAGGAGATTTTACAAGATAATCCCATTCATTCTGGCGCTGCCATACCTCCACAGGCAAAGTCCTTGTTTCTTGTGTATCATCTTCAAATATTATTTTAAACACCACAGGCATAGGCATTTCACCTTTATTGGTAAATGTTATAATAGTTGAATCACTATTATCAGTTACCTTGCTTATTCCCAAGTCTATATTTGCATTTGAAATAAACCACCCCCTCCAGAACCAGTTCAGGTTTTCCCCGGCCACATTTTCCATGCAGTTATAAAAATCTGTTGGCTGCGGGTGTTTATAGGCCCACGCTTTTATATATGCCCTGAAAGCATTATCAAAACGCTCGTGCCCCAGTATATATTCCCTTAGCATTATTAAACCCGTTGCGGGTTTGTAGTATGCCGTATAAGCAAGGTTCATGCCTTGTGCCACATCAGGGTAGGTAGAAATACTTTCCCTGCCACGCCATTTAAACCACATTACCCTGTTACGGCTTTTGGCAATATCAGTGGGATATTCACCATTATTAAAAGCAAGCGTGCTGTAATAGTTTATAAATGTATTAAAGCCTTCATCCATCCATGCGTGGCGGCGTTCATTGGAGCCTACAATCATGGGGAACCAATTGTGCCCAAATTCATGGTCGGTAACATCCCAAAGCCCTGCCCCTTTAGAGTCGGCATGGCAAAATGAAACCCCGGGATATTCCATTCCCCCAACGTTTGAAGCTACATTAACCGCATTGGGGTAAGGGTATTCAAACCACATTTTTGAATAATGCTCTATTGATGCCTTGGTGTATTCCGTAGAGCGAGACCATGCCTTTACGCCATCGCTTTCGGCGGGATAAACAGATTGTGCCATTGATTTTTTACCACCTGGCAGGTTAATACGTGCCGCATCCCAGATAAAAGCTGTGGAGGAGGCAAAAGCCACATCGCGGGTATTTTTCATTTTAAAATGCCAGGTTAGCTTGCCGTTTTGCACCGGCCTTGTAAGGCTGGTATTGCCCACTTCCTCCGGAGCAATAAGATATACGGTTTTATCGCTTTCCTGTGCTTTTTCCCACCGATTTAAAAGCTCTTTAGTAAGCACATCTTTTGCGTTTACCAGCTCTCCCGAGCCTACAACAATATGATTATAGGGTACGGTAATTTTATAATCAAAGTTGCCGTATTCAACATAAAATTCACCTGCACCAAGATAAGGTTCTGTATTCCAGCCGGTAACATCGTCAAAAACAGCAACTCTTGGATACCATTGCGCCAGGGAGTATATAGTGCCTTTATTGGTTTTGTATTGCCCCATCCTGTCCATTCCTTCTTCGGGTATTTTAAACTCGAAATTCATGGAAACGGTAGCTTTACCGCCTTTTGCCTTAATAGGCTCATTAAAAAACACCTGCATCCTTGTATCCGAAATAAGGTATTTTGATGAAGGCTTGCCTTTACTTTTGGCTGAAAGGCCTGTTATTGTTATGCCTCCATCCGTATCGCCTGAGTACCTGTTTCCCATTATGGGGGTGGTAAGCGTTCCCCTGGAATCTTCCGTAAAACGGTTTTGCTCAAGGTACATCCATATATAATCCAGCTTTTCGGGGCTGTTATTATAATAGGTCATGGTAAACCTGCCTTTTATTGTATTGGCTTTATCGTCCAGTTCAGCTTCTATTTCATAATCAGCCCGGTTTTGCCAGTACTCAGGGCCGGGCACACCTGAAGCAGAGCGGTACACATTGCCCCTGCGGTAGGTTATATCATCAAATAACGGCTGGTTATTTTGTTTTACTTCCTGTGCAAACGCGGTAGCACCCAGCAGGAACAACAATAGTATTTTCCTTATTCTCATTATAATTCAATTACATATCAGTTATACATTTAACAGTATTTATAAAAAGGGAAGCCTCAGCGTCTGTAAAAACAAATTCCTGTGTGTCAGTCGCAAGTTTGCCGTTTTTAGTTTCTGTAAAATCTATAGTAAGTTTTTTTATTTTTTTAGTCCTTATTTTATCAAGGCTGGCAGCATTTCCTAAATCCTTGCCCAAAAATACCACAAAATTGCCTTCACAATCCAACTCTTTCATGTGCGTTAGCCCTGCTGTAGTGCCATCGGCAAATACAATATTCATTTTAGCATCTTCCTTAACGCATTTTACTGCCCTGTCGGCCGGCCCGAATGATAAAATTAAAGCAGATGAACCTTTTAAAACAAGTATAGACAAACCGTTGTTTTTCCCGTTATTATTAATCTGTATATTTTCTTTGGACGATACGGAAGTTTTACCGTTATCGTAGGTTTTGGTTTTTATATACCGGCCGCAATCGGCATAAATCCATGTACCGTCACTGTTAAGCAATACACTTTTACCATCTTTGGTTGTGGCTTCAGTTTGTGCTAAAGCGTTAACAGATAATGCCAATACAGCGGCTAATAAATAAATTTTCTTCATGTGTTTTGGTTATAGGTTGTAAATTCAAATATAACAGTTGGTTTTAATATTTACACTATAGCTGTAAATTTTATAAAATGAATTTCTATTTACTGTGTTTTTGTTAAAAGAATGGTTAGAATAGCATTGCTTATTATTTAATTTTTAAAAAGGCTTTTAAAAGTGAAGTTTTAAGTATTTTTGCAGGAATATAAAATTACTTCCGTAACCTTATGGACAAAATAATTTCCTTTTTATCCTCCACACGTTTAATGGCCATACTTTTTATTGTTTTTGCACTTGCAATGGGTATAGGTACCTTTGTGGAAGATGCTTACAATACTGATACTGCACGTATATATATTTACAACGCATGGTGGTTTGAGGCCATAATGCTGTTTTTCATGATTAATTTTATTGGTAATATAAAGCGTTACAGCCTTCATAAAAAAGAAAAATGGGCTACTTTATTACTTCACCTTTCATTTATATTAATAATTTTCGGGGCTTTTATTACAAGGTATATAAGTTACGAAGGCAGGATGCCCATAAGGGAGGGTGCTGAAGAAAGCCGTTTTTATTCAGACGGGACATACCTTACTGTTTTGGTTGACGGGGAATACCAGGGGCAAATGCGCCGCCGTACCTTTGAAAAACATTTATTATTATCTCCTGTAGCCAATAATGATTTTTCATTATCGGGCAAGTTCAACGAAATACCCTTTGAGGTAGAATACAAAGATTTTAAACTTGGAGCTAAGGAAGTAATAAAAGAAGATCCTGCCGGGGTACATTATATAAAACTTGTTGAAGCCGGAGATGGCGGCCGCCATGAGCATTACTTAAAGGAAGGTGAGGTGCAGAGCATCCATAATATACTTTTTGCTTTTAATAAACCTACCGAAGGAGCCATTAATATAGGGATGGATGGAGACAGCTATACAATCTCTTCTCCCTTTGAAGGTGATTTTATGCGTATGGCCGACCAGTTTAAAGGCAATGTAGTAAAAGATTCGGTACAGCCATTAATGCTGCGTTCACTTTATAATATGGCGGGTACCCGTTTTGTTTTTCCTGAACCGGCTATTAAAGGCAGGATGGATTATGAGTCTAATAACGATTACAAAACAAGGGAAGATGCAGCCCTGACCGTTACAGTACGTTCTGAAGGGCAGGAGCGGGATGTAACTCTGTTGGGGAATAAGGGAAAAATGGGAATTCCGCAGTCGTTTAAATTAGGGAATTTAGAATATACGCTTTTATATGGCAGTAAAGTATATGAACTTCCTTTCGCAATAAAGCTTAATGACTTTATTGCGGAAAAATATCCCGGAACGGAAAAAAGCTATGTCTCCTTTGAGAGCCAGGTAACAGTTACAGATGCGGAAAACAATGAAAGTTTTGATGCGCGTATTTATATGAACCACGTACTGGATTATAAAGGATATCGTTTTTTCCAGTCCTCTTTTGATGATGATGAAAAGGGTACTGTGCTTTCTGTTAACCATGATTTCTGGGGAACCTGGATTACCTACATAGGGTACTTCCTTTTATATATCGGCCTTATGGCAATACTTTTTGATAAAAATACCCGCTTTGGCGACCTGAAGCAAAAACTGAAAAAAGTAAGAGAAAAGAAAGCAGCCATAATTACTTTTTTACTGTTATTCCTAAGTATTGGCGGCTATGCACAACACTCGCATGAAAAGCCTTCTCAAAAGCAACTCGATTCGCTTATACATAAATATAAGGTAAGTGAGGAACATGCTGCAAAATTCGGACGTGTTATTATACAGGATGCAGGGGGCAGGATGAAACCTGTAAATACTTTTGCTTCAGAACTGCTGCGCAAGGTAAGCAAGAGCGATACCTACAAGGATATGAATGCCGACCAGGTGTTCTTATCCATGTCTATGCTGGACCAGGCATGGTTCAATATACCTGTAATTTACCTTAAAAGGGGTAATGACAGCCTGAGGATAATTGCAGGGATTGAAAAGGATGCAAAATATGCTGCCCTATCTGATTTTTTTGATGATAAGGGAAATTATAAACTCTCCGACAAGTTAGACAAAGCCTACAGGGAGGCAGTACCCACGCAATTCCAGAAAGATTATATGGATATTGGCAGGCGTATAGACCTTTTATATTCGGCATTAACAGGGCAGATATTAAAGGTTTTCCCTGTACCGGGGGATAAGAATAACAAATGGGTTTCCTACCTTGAAGTAAACCAGCCCACCAATACTGCACTGGATACCATTAAAAATGTGGTGCCATTTTATATACAATCGCTGGCTAAGGCATCGGAAACTAATGATTATACTACCGCCAACAGCTTGCTGGAGGGGCTTAAAAACTACCAGCATAAGTATGGTGCTGAAGTCATGCCCAAAGATGATAAGGTAGAGGCAGAAATACTATACAACAAGTATGATATATTTAAAAAGCTGTTTTCATGGTATATGTATGCCGGTTTGCTTATGTTGCTTTTTGTTATAATCAACATTTTTAATAAGAGAAAGGAAATTGGTATTGCCGTAAAAACCTTTCATGTAATTATAGCTATCCTGTTTGCACTGCATACTGCAGGACTTATTGTACGTTGGTACATATCAGGCCACGCACCTTGGAGTAATGCTTATGAGTCGGTTATTTATGTAGGTTGGGCTACTATGTTCTTCGGGCTTGCATTTGGCAGGAAATCGCAGCTAACAGTTGCTGCCTCTGCCTTTGTAGCCTCTATTGTGCTTATGGTGGCACACTGGAACTGGACAGATCCTGAAATTGGCAATCTTGTACCGGTACTTAATTCCTACTGGCTGATGATACACGTAGCTGTTATTGTGGCCAGCTATGGCCCGTTTACACTCGGTATGATATTGGGGCTTGTGGCTATGTTGTTAATGCTGTTTACCAATAGCAGGAATAAGGTAAAAATGGACTTGAATATAAAAGAGATTACCTATATAAATGAAATGGCACTTACAGTAGGGCTTGTTATGCTTACTATTGGTAACTTCCTCGGCGGGCAGTGGGCCAACGAAAGCTGGGGGCGTTATTGGGGCTGGGACCCTAAAGAAACCTGGGCTCTTGTAAGTATAATGGTTTATGCCTTTGTTATACACATGCGCCTTGTACCTGCACTGCGTGGTTCATGGTTGTTCAACTTTTTTAGCGTGATGGCATTTGCATCAATATTAATGACATATTTCGGGGTTAACTTTTACCTTACAGGTCTTCATTCTTACGCCAGTGGCGAAGTCAGGACACCAATGTATTTTTTCTGGATGGCACTGGGGGTAGTTATACTGGGTATAATATCTTTTATGCAATACAGGAAATATCTTAAAAAGTAATTTGTAACTTTAAATTATATAAAGCTTATGAAAAGTGTACTGTTATTAACCTGCGGACTCTTGTTATTAAGTTGCCAGAACCAGGCACAAAATAAACAGGAAAACAAAACTCAAAAAATTAAGCCGATGGCCAAACAAACCATATACCAGTTTAAAGTGAAAGACCTGTATGGAAATGATTTTGATTTTTCCACACTTAAAGGCAAAAAAATAATAATAGTAAATACAGCGTCCAAATGTGGGCTAACTCCACAGTATAAAGACCTTGAAGCCATTTACAAAGAATATAAAGATAAAGGGCTGGTTATTGTAGGTTTCCCGGCTAATAATTTCGCAGGGCAGGAGCCAGGTACAAATGAAGAAATAGCTTCATTTTGTGAAATGAACTATGGCGTTACTTTCCCTATGATGGAGAAAATATCTGTAAAAGGAAATGATATGTCGCCGGTATATAAATTCCTGACGCAAAAAAGCCTGAATGGCCTACAGGATAGCGAGGTAGAGTGGAATTTTCAAAAATACCTGATTAATGAAAATGGCGAGCTTGAAAAAGTAATAAGTCCGCGTACCTTACCTACAGATGATGAAATTGTAAGCTGGATTAAATCCTGATAATTGAAAAATGACCTATCCTGAAATTCCTTTAGCGCAAAGCATTATACAGATTTGCCTTGCCAAAGGCGTTACCGATATTGTAATATCACCCGGATCGCGAAATGCACCTTTAACCATTGGTTTTGCAAGTAACCCTGCCTTTAAATGCTATAGCATAGCCGATGAGCGCTGCGCAGCTTTTTTTGCAACAGGTATGGCGCAACAATTACAAAAGCCGGTTGCTGTGGTTTGTACATCCGGTTCGGCTTTGCTTAATTATTACCCAGCTGTAGCAGAAGCTTTTTACAGCCAGGTGCCTTTGGTGGTGATTTCTGCTGACAGGCCGCATGATAAAATTGATATTGGGGATGGGCAAACTATACGACAGGAAAATGTATATGCCAATCATATACTGTTTTCTGCCAACCTTACAGAAGGTGCTTCTGCCGTAAACGACCATAAAATAAGTGAAGCGATAGATACTGCTGTAAGCCAAAAAGGGCCTGTACACATTAACGCCCCTTTTGAGGAGCCTTTATATCAGACAGTCGATAACTTGACTGTAAAGACTGAAATTCCTGATAGTACTGTTAAAGCGGAAAAAGCAGAAGAAAATTTAGAGCCTTATATTTCTGAATGGAATAAAGCCGAAAAAAAATTACTGATGGTCGGGGTTAATAATCCAGACACCATTGATATAGATGTTATCAACAGGCTTGCTCAGGATCCTTCTGTAGTTGTGATGACAGAAACTACTTCCAATCTGCATCACCAATCTTTTATAAGTAATATTGATACCGTTATTACCCCTTTTACAGAAGAAGATTTTAAGGCATGGCAGCCGGAAATATTGCTCACTTTTGGGGGTATGGTAGTTTCAAAAAGGGTAAAAGCATGGTTGCGCAACTATAAGCCTGCAAATCATTGGCATATTGATAAGCTTAGGGCGTATGATACCTACGGCGCCCTCACAAAACAATTTAAGGAAACCCCAAATCATTTCCTTAAAAGATTTTTACCTTTAACAGAAGCCAAAAACAGTAATTACAGCCGTATGGCTGAAACAGTAAAGGAATACAGAAAGGTAAAGCAAGAAGCCTACCTGCAAAAAACGCCTTTTTCTGACCTGAAGGCTTTTGATATGTTACTGCCTGAAATCCCCGATTATTCGCAACTTCATATCAGTAACAGTTCGCCTATACGCTATGCACAGTTATTTTCAATTAAACCAGGCATAGAAGTATTTTGCAACCGTGGCACAAGTGGCATTGATGGCTGTACATCAACAGCAATTGGTGCGGCTGTTGCAACCGAAAAGGAAACGTTTTTAATAACGGGTGATGTAAGTTTCCTATATGACAGCAATGCTTTGTGGAACAATTATATACCTGACAATTTTAAAATAATCGTAATAAATAATGGTGGTGGCGGTATTTTCAGAATATTGCCCGGACACAGGGAAAATGCCGTATTCAATACTTATTTTGAAACTGCCCATACTTTAAACGCATCACATTTGGCAGCAATGTATGGTTTTGAATACATAAAAGCAGATGATGAAAACAGCTTAAGTTCCGGTATAGCAGTATTAAAACAATCATCTGTAAAAGCTATATTGGAAATTTTTACACCAATGCTGGTAAATGATGAAATATTGAAGCAGTATTTCAAGGAATTGATATAATATCAGTTCAAAACCGTATCTTTAATTAACTGTAATATAATGATTGAAATAGGTAAATACAATACACTAAAAATAGACCGCACTACTTCTGTAGGGCTTTTTCTTACAGATGGTAAAACAGATGTTTTACTTCCAAAAAAATATGTACCCCGTACTTTTGAAATTGGAGACGAAATAGATGTCTTTATATACCTTGACCAGGAAGAACGTCCTGTGGCTACAACATTAAAACCGTATATCAGACTTAATGAATTCGCATTATTAAGAGTAAGTTACATTAATAAGTTCGGCGCATTTGTTGACTGGGGGCTTGAAAAAGATCTTTTTGTGCCATTTCGTGAGCAGGCAAGGCCAATGGAAGAAGGCAAGCGATATATTATATATATGTATCTGGATGAAAAGAGCAACAGGTTGGCAGGTTCAAGCAAAATAAGCCAATTCCTGGATAATGAGGAATTAACTGTTGAAACAGGAGAAGAGGTTGACCTGCTGGTTTCGCATATTACGGATATGGGCATTAATGTTATTATCAATCAAAAGCATAAGGGGCTTTTGTATAAAGATGATGTTTATAAGGAATTGAGGACGGGTGATAAATTAAAAGGTTATATAAAGAATATACGCCCTGATAATAAAATTGATGTTACATTACAAAAACAGGGGTATGAAGGCATAGAACCCAATGCTGAAAAAATACTTGATGAACTGCGCTCTGGCAGGGGTTTTTTAAGGCTTAATGACAACAGCCATCCTGAAGATATAAAAACAGTGCTGCAAATGAGCAAGAAAACATTTAAAAAAGCAATAGGCAGCCTCTACAAACAAAAACTTATTGATATAAAAGAGGATGGCATTTATCTTTTAAAGTAATAAGGTTTAAGGCAAATTAATTATTCAGGCGCATCATCCTTTTCGCCTTCAATGGGGTAGGAGCCAAAAAGGGTTGCCATTTTCCATATTTTATAAGGCTTGTAGGAAAACTTATTAGATAACGCTATCATAACTACAGTGTCTTTTTTTAGGGTAACATAGGACGATGTATTGCCATGCCACCAGCCATTATGGTAAAATAATTTTTCGCCGGTTTTCCATTCGTGCAGCCTTATGCCGAGCCCATAATTCTTTACACCTTTGTGCTCATAACTGTATCCCCTGAATACTTTTTTAACCAGGTCGGGGTCAAGAAAGTTATTACAATAGTTGGCAAGGTCAAATTTTAATAAATCACGGGGAGTTGAGTATATATTTTTATCTCCGTAAACATCATCAAGAAAATCAAAACCATATAATACATTATTGCCTTTATAAGAACGGCTTGCAGTAGCTTTATGTTTTTCATAATCAAAAACATAGGTGTTTTTCATGCCTAAAGGTTCAAATAACATTTTTTGCATTGCATCGCGGTAGTTATTCCCGGTAATTTTTTCTATAACCAAGGCAAGCATGGCGTAGTTAGTATTGCAATAGCCGAATTTCCTGTCAGGTTTAAAATACAGGTTGAATTTATGCTTTGCCAGCAGGTTCAGTATATCCTGGTTGTGCAGCATGCTGCGGTTCCATATTTTGCGGTCGTCGCAAAAATAGGCATAGTTAGGAAGCCCGCTCCGGTGGTTAAGAAGCATTTTTATAGTTATTTCCTTGTAGGGGAATGTAGGCAATATAGTGTTTACCTTCTGGTCTAACTCAAGCTTGCCGCCATCTATAAGTTTCATAATTGCTGCTGCTGTAAATACCTTACTTACAGAGGCTATATGCAAAGGTGTATCAGCGGTAATCTCTTCTTTAGTGGAGCGGTTGGCATAGCCGCCATATGTTTCATAAATAACCTGTCCGTTTTTAGCAACCAGGAAACCGCCGCTCAAATCATCCTTAGGCCAGTTCTTTTCATAAAAGCTTTTTATGCTTTCTTCTTTAAGTTTTTTTTCGGGGCTTTTAAGCTTTTTCAGTGTTACCTGTAAGTTATTAAACTGAAAAACAGTATCTTCTGGATTTTTAATCTCCACTTTATGTTCAGCCAGCAAAGGCTTTTCTTTTTTACAGGATATAACTGAGAGTGCTAATATATAGGGTAAAATTTTTGAAATCTTCATTTTTTAATATGCATGAAAAGCAAATATAAACATCACAATTTTTTTAGGCAGGTATTATTTTACAGTTTAACACTAAAAAATATAATTTTATTGCTGGCAGATGATTTAATGTTTTGAACAAAAGAAGTTTAGGGGCTGTATGATAAATACACATGCAGGCTGTTATTGAAAAATACTAAAAATGGCTTATTTTTACGCTAAATAACTTTACAACATGAGTACTATTAACTGGAAAACAGTAAAAGAATTTGAAGATATAACATATAAAAAATGCGATGGTGTAGCACGTATAGCCTTTAACAGACCCGATGTGCGCAATGCATTCCGTCCCAAAACAACAAGCGAACTTTTTGAAGCTTTCCTTGATGCAAGGGAAGATACTTCTATAGGTGTTGTCTTGCTTTCGGCTGAAGGCCCCTCATCTAAAGACGGCATATATTCATTTTGCAGCGGTGGCGACCAAAAAGCGCGCGGGCAACAGGGTTATGTTGGGGATGATGGCATGCACCGCTTAAATATACTTGAAGTGCAAAGGCTGATACGCTTTATGCCAAAAGTGGTTATTGCCGTAGTGCCCGGCTGGGCAGTGGGCGGGGGGCACAGCCTGCATGTAGTGTGCGACCTTACCCTTGCCAGCAAAGAACATGCTATATTCAAACAAACGGATGCGGATGTTACCAGTTTTGACGGAGGCTACGGCTCGGCTTACCTGGCTAAAATGGTAGGGCAGAAACGTGCAAGGGAAATATTCTTTTTAGGGCGCAACTATTCAGCACAGGAAGCCTATGAAATGGGTATGGTTAACGCCGTTATACCGCACAATGAACTTGAAGATACTGCTTATGAATGGGCACAGGAAATATTGGCAAAATCGCCAACATCTATCAAAATGCTCAAATTTGCTTTTAACCTTACTGATGACGGTATGGTAGGGCAGCAGGTTTTTGCAGGTGAGGCAACAAGGCTTACTTATATGACAGAGGAGGCTAAAGAAGGGCGTGATGCTTTCCTTGAAAAAAGAAAACCTAACTTTAAAGACATTAAGTGGATACCCTAATGGATTTTACCAACAACACAGTTGATTTAAACGAACTGCCAAAGTTTGAAGATGCAAATCTGACAAAGATCCATCCATCCTATTTAAAAATAGTAATGTTTAACATTGCTTTGTTTTATGGGATTTTTGCCATAGCCGCAGGATTAGCGTTTTACTACTTTCCGGAGATAAGGCCTTATTGGCTTTTGGTTTCTCTTGTTTATGCTTTTTTGGTTATAGTATCTATAACCGTTTCATATATAAGTTTTAAAAATAAAAGTTTTGCTTTCCGTACACATGATGTAATTTACCGTACCGGGGCTATAGCCATAACCACTACTATTATACCCTATAACCGTGTGCAGCATGCTGCCATTCATGAGGGTTTTTTATCGCGCAGGTTTGGTTTGGCCAAGGTGGAAATTTTTACTGCCGGGGGTGTGAGCAGCGATATAAAAATACCGGGGCTTGAAAAAGGACTTGCCGAAAAAGTAAGGTACCTTGTAATGGGTAAAATAGATAACAGTAAGGAAGAGGAAAAAAATGCAGGACAGCCCGAAGAACAACTTTAGCCATCCGCAGCGGCAATCGCTTGTGGGTGTTGTGGTAATGTTTGCCGATACCATACAGCAAACAGCGCGTGCGCTTTGGCCTATACTTATTGTATGGATTTTGCGTATTGATGAAATGAATAAAATATATTTACTGGCTACAGCCATAGCTGTTTTTGTTTTAGTAAGTATTATAGCCTATTTAAAGTACCGCAACTTTACCTTTTTTCTTGATGAAGAGAATGAAGAATTTATTGTAAACACCGGTATTATAAATAAAAGCCGCCTTGCCATTCCTTTAGATAAGATACAGCAGGTAAATATTAACCAGTCATTAATCCAGAAGTTTATAGGTGTGCATGAGCTTCAGGTTGATACGGCAGGAAGCAGCGAAAAGGAAGTTTCTATTAAGGCAATAACCCACGAGCTTGCAAGCGAGCTTAAAACCCGGCTTTTGGAAGGCAGTAAAAACAGCACAAAACAGGTTTTGGAAGCTGATAGTGCCAAAACTTTAAACCAGAAGGAATCCATCCCTTTTATAAAAATAAGCCTTGCCAGCCTTTTTAAAACCGGTATAACATCAAATTACGCTCGCAGTTTTGCGCTGTTGTTTGCTTTTTTTATCACTGTTTTCCAGTATGTAGAGGATTTTGTGGAAGCGACAGGATATGAAGATGACCCTTTTGATACTATTAATACTGAACTGGTACTTAAATTTTTTGTTTTAATCATACTATTTATAGTTGTGCTCACGCTGCTGGTTAACCTTTCGCGTACCATCCTTAAATATTATAATTACCAAATAACAAAGCAGCAAAATGGTTTACTGCTATCTTTTGGACTTTTAAACACAAGGAACACAATAATAAAACCTGAAAGGGTACAGTCTGTAATTGTAGGAGGGAATTTCTTTCAGAAAAAAATGAATATTAATGACCTGAAAGTAAGGCAGGCCTCGCATTTACAAACTACTTCTAAAGAACAGCAGAAATCGGCAATAGAGATACCGGGATGCAGTAACAGCGAAACCAATGCATTATTAAAGATACTGTTGGAACAAATACCGGAAAGGGGAGTAATGCTAAAGCCAAATTTCAGGAAATTACTTATGAAGGTTATTTTTACCCTCATAATCCCATTGGGTATTTATTTTTCACTGGCATATACTGTAGCTTCAGATTTAAAGGAATATTTTATTTCATTACCCTTTTATGTAATTTTTGTACTACTTATTATCGCTTTTAGTTTCAGGAATTACAGGCTGTTTGTAAATGATGAATTTATTATAAAGCAAAGCGGTGCCTGGGATGTTGATGTAGAATATCTTGCCCCGCATAAAATACAAACCATCAGCCTTACACAGTATTTTTGGCATAAGTCGTTAAATATTGGTATTGTTACCATACATACTGCCGCCGGTGCATTAAGCTTTGGCCTCGCCGATTACTCAAGGCTAAAGCAGTTTGTAAATTATTGGCTGTACCAGGTAGAAACTACCAATAAAAACTGGATGTAATAGTTATTTAAAATGTTAAAAGCAAAAGCTTGGCTTTCAGCCGCACGGTTACGTACATTGCCGCTTTCGGTCTCAGGTATATTAGTAGGCAGTTTTTATGCCTATTCGCTGCAAAAAGAAATTTTTAATTGGGATATTTTTGCACTTGCATTACTAACCACACTTGGGCTGCAGGTACTTTCAAATTTTGCCAATGATTATGGCGATGGTATAAAAGGTACTGATAATGAAAATCGTATCGGCCCGCAAAGGGCAGTGCAAAGCGGCTCAATAACAGTAGGTGAAATGAAGAACGGAATAATACTCACTTCAATACTTACCCTTGCTGCCTCTGTTATGCTTATTTATGTATCATTTGGTAAGGAAAACTTCGCTTATTCTTTATTTTTCTTTTTTCTGGGATTAGCCGCTATAGCTTCTGCCATCAAATATACAGTTGGAAGCTCTGCCTATGGCTACAGGGGGCTGGGAGATTTTTTTGTATTTATATTTTTTGGGCTGGTAAGTGTTTTAGGCTGCAGTTTTTTATATACTAAAAGTGTTGATGCGCTTTTAGTGCTCCCCGCTATATCTGTAGGTTTATTGAGTGTGGCTGTTTTAAACCTGAACAATATGCGTGACCAGGTTTCGGATGCTATGGCAGGAAAAAATACGCTGGTAGTAAAAATGGGGCCTGCAAAAGCCAAAATATATCATTATACAATAATTATAACAGCCTTGCTTTTAACGTTGCTGTTTGCTATATTGTATGGTTTTAAGCCGATACAATATATATTTTGTGCAGCTTATGTGCCTTTTTTCATTCATATTAAAACAGTTACAGCAAATAAAATTCCACGGGATTTAGACCCCGAACTCAAAAAAGTGGCACTAAGTACTTTTTTACTTTCGGTGTTATTAAGCATAGCATTACAATTATAGGTAACAACTTAAACAACTATATCATGAAAATAACATTTTACGGCCATGCCAGCCTGGGAATAGAAGTGGGAGGAAAAAATATTATTGTTGACCCCTATATTTCAGCAAATGAGCAGGCTAAACATATAAACATCAATGAGCTTAAAGCCGATTACGTGCTTATTACACATGCCCACGGCGACCATATACTGGATGTGGATGCCATTGTGCAGAATACCGGAGCTACAATAGTTTCCAACGCTGAGATTGCAGGCTATTATGAGAAAAAAGGTTATAAAGTACACCCAATGAACCATGGCGGAAGCTGGAATTTTGATTTTGGAAAAGTAAAATATGTTGTTGCGCACCATTCAAGTTCTTTTCCTGATGGAACCTATGGCGGCAATCAGGGTGGATTTGTAATTGAAGGCGAGCATAAAAATATTTATATAGCAGGAGATACGGCACTTACCTATGATATGAAACTGATACCGCTGCGCACTAAGCTAGATTTAGCTATACTGCCCATAGGCAGCAATTTTACAATGGATGTGGAAGATGCGATTATAGCCTCCGACTTTTTAGAATGTGATAAAGTGCTGGGGTATCATTATGATACCTTCGGTTATATAAAAATTAACCATGAAGAGGCTAAAAAGAAGTTTTATGATAAAGATAAAGACCTGATGCTTCTTGAAATAGGAAAATCGCTTGAACTGTAATGAAAGCCAAGTATTTAAAATACATACTCAATTTTAAACGCCCCAGCGGAACATCGCGGGGCGTTCTTACTGAAAAAGAAACCTGGTTTATTATTATAGAAGATAATGGTAAAAAGGGGGTAGGCGAATGTGGCATTTTGCGTTCATTAAGTATTGATGACAGGCCGGATTATGAAGATAAGCTTAAATGGGCCTGTAATAATATCCATTTGGGTGAAGATGTGCTATGGGAAGAATTAAAAGAATTTCCGTCTATACAGTTCGGCATTGAAATGGCATTTGCCTCTTTAAACGCTAAAAATCCTTTCCTGCTTTTTCCTTCTGGTTTTACACAGGGTGAAAAAAATATACCTATTAACGGCCTGGTGTGGATGGGCGATGAAGCTTATATGAAGCAACAGATTGATGAAAAACTGGTACAGGGTTTTAATTGCATAAAGCTGAAAATAGGTGCTATTGATTTTGAAAAAGAAATAGGGCTTTTAAAATTTATACGTTCCAATTACAGTGCTGATGAAATTGAAATAAGAGTTGATGCAAACGGCGCTTTTAATGAACATGAAGCTTTAAATAAACTAATTCAACTATCAAAATATCAAATACATAGTATTGAACAGCCTATAAAGCAGGGAAAAATTAATGATATGGCCGATTTGTGTAAAGGCACACCTTTACCCATAGCACTTGACGAGGAGTTGATAGGCATATTTGGTTATAAAGCAAAAAAAGATTTACTGGAGCAAATAAAGCCGCAGTATATTATTTTAAAACCAAGCCTTATAGGCGGATTTCGTGGTAGCCTGGAATGGATACAACTTGCAGAATCACTGGGAATCGGATGGTGGGTAACATCTGCGCTTGAAAGTAATGTGGGGCTTAATGCTATTGCACAGTGGACGTTCCTTCAAAATAACATGATGCCACAGGGCCTGGGTACAGGAGGATTATATACAAACAACTTTAACTGCCCGCTTGTGGTTAAAAACGGGCAGTTGTGTTATGATAGCAATAAAAATTGGCAGGTAAATATATTTTAAAATCAGGCTTCCGCACTGCGGTTGGTAACAATAGGGGCAAGGCAGCTGTCAGGAATATTAAAAGCATTTACTAACGGCACTGCATCCTGCCTTATCTCCCAACATAGCTGGCTCACCATTTTCCTTATAGCTTTGGTTTTTACACCTTCCATATAGCCCTGCTCTAGGTACCATGCTTTATTTTCCTCTATTTTGTTTAATGCAAACAGGCAGCAAAGCCTTTGCATTACCTGATTAATTGCTTCATCGTTAATTATATCCAACTGTAACTGGAATTGCTCAAGCATAACCCTGTCAAGATATGCCTCTGCCAGTTGCAGCATATGCGGATGCACTATATTGGCAGCATCAAAAGTATCAAGCCCGCTGTCAACAAGTTTTTTAAAACGCCTCGCTGCAGAACTTACCAATTCCCTTTCCCTGTAATAAAATGCATTTATATGGAATTCACTGCTCTTTAGGTGTTCTTCATCTGTATTGCGTATAGTAAAAGGATTTTTTTCGGTAATGCCTGTTTTTGCCTGGCTTATTACATAATTAAATATAGTGGCTGCATTCATTTCTCCAAACTGCTTACGGAATTCACCCAGCCTGTTTTTGGCTACGAGTTGCATTAAAACCGTGTTATCACCTTCAAAAGTGGTATATATTTCAGTATCGTTTTTTAAATCGTCTATGCGGTTTTCAGATATGTAACCTTTACCGCCGCATGCCTCACGGCATTCCTGTAATGTATTTCGGGTATTCCAGGTAGAATAGGCTTTCATTCCTGCTGCCATTGCCTCAATTTCCTGCATTTCATCTTCGGTTCGGTTAATAAAACGCTGTGTAAGGTACTGCAGCCCGAAATGTATGGCATAGGCATTGGCAAGGTAAGGCATAAGCCTAAGCTGGTGCATCCTGTAGTTAAGAATGGGTACTTCGTGCCCTCCTTCAGGGCCGAACTGCCTGCGCTTATCACCATATTTTACAGCTATAGCCAATCCTGTTTTTGCTGCTGCCAGAGCGGAGCGCGGTATCCCGATACGCCCTCCCACAAGTGTACCCAGCATGGTAAAAAACCGCCTGTTATCACTTGGTATAGGGCTTTCAAATTCTCCGTTTTCGTTTACCCCGGCAAACTTGTCAAGCATATTGTCATAAGGTACCACAACGTTATTAAAAGACAATATGCCGTTATCAACTCCGTTTAATCCCATTTTTACGCCACAATCCTCAATAGTAATACCTGGCAGTACGTTTTGCTGTTTATCCCGTATTGGGACAATAAATGTATTAACCCCGTAATCTTTACCATCTATTATAAGTTTTGCAAAAACGGTAGCCATTTCACCATGTTGCGCAGCATTTCCTATATATTCCTTACGGGCATATTTTTCGGGTGTATTAATAGTGAAAGTCCTGTTACTGTGGTTATAGGTGGCTGTGGTTTCAATACCTTTTACATTTGAGCCGTGGTGGGTTTCCGTCATGGCAAAACAGCCGGGCAGTTCAAGCGAGCCTACCTGCGGTAGATATTTCCTGTAATGCTTTTCTGTACCCAGTGATAAAATGCTCATTCCCCAAAGGCCAAACTGCACACCGAATTTTATAACAAGGCTTAAATCGTGATAACTTAATGTTTCCATTATGGAAAAATAACCTTCAATATCATCTTTGCCTCCCTGTTCTTCAGGATAAGCATAAGAACCTAACCCTTCATCAGCCAGTATTTTGCACCACTCCATTACATGTTCACGGTATTTGTTGACATCCGTATATTTGGCAAGTGCAAACTCAGGCGAAGCAATGATGTTTTTTACTTTGTTTATTATTTCAGCCTGGCTGCCATCAAGAATTTTAGTCACTTCTGCCACATCAAAACTTTCTACAGTATTGTGCCTGTGTGTTATTGTATTACGGCTTTGCAGCAAAGAATCAATTATCTCCTTACTTATAATTCCAAGCTTCGTTTCCATTTTTGTAAAGGCAGGGGCTATTTTTTCAATATCTTCCCCCTTTAATGCCGGCCTTTCGCTGTTGGCAATCAAAACACCTAAACCTAAAAGGTTTTCAGGCCTGACAGTGCTTTCAAGCGTTTTTTTTATTTTTTCCCGCCATTGGTATAATTCTGAGCGGGTTGGGGGCGCTTTAAGGTTTATCTTAGATTTTAAAAACTCCTTTTCCTCTTTTGTTATTTCCTGTACATCTATAAACTCATCTATTGCCTTAAATTCTTCATTTGTAAGTATGTCGTCTTCCCATGCTAAGAAAAGAACAGGGATAAGGATAGATAATTTGGGGTTGTTATAAAATGTTATGTCCATATTTAATAATGCATTTAACTTTTAAAAATAGGCATTTACCTACAGTTAGTTTTTAAAATTGTGTTAATTATGGGTAAATGTTAAAATTGGCATTTATTTAATATTCTGTTATAGAATTATTAGCATAACGTGCCTATAAAGTTTGTAATTTAGGGGAAAGAAAGCTACACAAATTAAAATACATTAAACCGGCTAAGCTATGGAAAGATTTACTACAAACAGGGAAAGTAACAATGCGGTAAATGCACTGCAGTTTGAACAGGCTGCCGCAGAGTTTGAGCAGGAGGCAAAAGCAGAAGTTTTATCCTGCAATCAGTTATTAAAAAATCTTTTAAAAACAAACCTTAAGCTTTTAAAGCTAAATGAGCTTGGTACAATGCTTTTATTTTAACAAAAAATGCTATGGAAAACGAGAATAAAAATAACGGAAACGAAAACCCCGCAAAACTATCAACACATAGAACAGATAATTCCGGTAGTGACTGGTTAAATGAAAAACGCCCTGACAGCGGAAATAGTAAAGAGGGATTTGAAAAAGAAAACGGTATTGCAGAAGATACCGATAAATATCTTGCTATGGAGCAGCCGGGTGTAACCTATACCAATGATGATGATACCGTAAGATTATCTGACAGCGATAATTTTGATGAAAACAGGGGGAATGAGAAATGGAACAGGGAAGGTGATAACAGTGAGTACTCCGATGCTTTTAACCAGGACGATTACATACTTCAGGATAATGTAGACCTTGACGAAGACCAAAACCAGTCATTGTCAAGTGATGATGATGATTTTGAGGAAACTAATGAAAGATATTAGGCTTTAGCCTGCTTATATATAACCATCCCCGGTACTTATGTATTGGGGATTTTTCTTAATGCACATGACAGGAAGTTCAAAAATAGCCATTTATGGCGCCCTGGCGGCTAACTTATGCATTGCTGCTGTTAAATTTATTGCAGCATCTGTAACGGGTAGTTCAGCCATGATATCCGAGGGTATCCACAGTACGGTAGATAGTGGTAATTCGCTGCTGCTATTGCTTGGCATGAAAAGGAGCCAGCGCCCTCCTGACAGGGACCATCCTTTCGGCCATGGAAAAGAAATATATTTTTGGGCATTAATTGTGGCAATACTGGTATTCTCGCTTGGTGGCGGCATGTCGGTATATGAGGGTATTACACACCTGCAGCATCCTGTTGAACTCCGCGACCCTTTCTGGAATTATATTGTGCTTGGTTCATCCATAATTTTTGAAGGGGCTTCGCTGGTATATGCCGTAAAGCAGTTTAATAAAAGCAGGGGTTCACTTGGATTTTGGAAAGAGTTAAGCATGAGTAAAGACCCCGGGCTTTTTGCGGTAATATATGAAGAAAGTGCTGCCATTGCGGGGCTGCTTATAGCTTTGGCCGGTGTATTTTTAGGGCACTATTTTCAAAACCCTGTATATGATGCTGTTGCGTCTATTTTAATTGGGCTTGTTTTGGTAACGGTAGCCATAACAATGGTAAAGGAAAGTAAAGGCCTCCTTGTTGGGGAAAGTGCTAAAAATGAAATAGTAAAAGGTATATATGAAATGGTTAATAATGAGGAAAGGGTAAAAACATTATACTTTCCGCTAACCATGCACCTGGCACCAAACGAAATACTGCTTGCACTCGACGTTGAGTTTCAGAAAGAGATGACGGTGGGAGAGCTTTTTACAGCAATAAACCAGCTTGAAGACAGTATAAAATTAAAATTCCCGAGTGTTAAAAAGATTTATATTGAGGCTAAAAATTTTGGGGGCAGGCAGGAGCCCTGGAAACAATATCCGGGAGAATAATTACCTGAACATTTCTGCAATAAGTTCATACGATTTTTTCCTGTCTTCAAAATCTTCTGCCATAGTAGCAATCATTATTTCATCTATGTTATAGTCGTTTGCAAACTGGGTTAGCTTTTTATAAACTACATCTGGAGTACCTGCAATAAATCTGCCCCTGTTGTAGGCAATGCGTGCACGCTGGTGCATATTGTACTGCATAGCTTTAATTTCTTCAAGAGAGGGTAAATCACCCGTTGCGCCCATTTCTATATGCAGCATCCTGTAATCAAATTCAGTAACCCAGTCGGCCACCTTTTGTTCATCCTCACTGCAAAAGGCAAAAATACCTGCGTTCACTTTTGGTTCCTGCAACTCTGCCGAAGGTTTAAAACTATCCCTGTATACAGCAACTACCTCCGGCCCTCCAACAGGGTTTATAAAATGTGCAAAGGACAGTGCCATACCAAAATGTGCGGCAAATTGGGCACTCCCTCCGCTGGAAGTTAAAATCCATAATTCAGGCAAAATTTCAGCAAGGGGATATGCCTTTACCTTTTCATGAACAGTTTCCGGTGTTTCATCTCCCTTTAAATATTCCTTTAAATCTATAAGCTGCTGATAAAAGTCTTTCTCGCTAAACGTATTGGAAGGATTAAGCAAATGTGCAGAAAGCCTGTCTCCACCCGGTGCACGCCCTATCCCCAAATCAATACGCCCGGGAAAAAGTGTTGCCAGCAATCCAAAATTTTCAGCAGCCTTAAGAGTGCTGTGATTAGGCAGCATAATACCTCCTGAACCAACCCTTATCCTTTTAGAATGGGACGCAAATAAGGACTTCGGGAGATGTTCCTGCAACGAATTTAAAGTTATGGTGCTCACTAACCCAATACCTTTCAAAGCCGAGTTCATCAGCAATTTTTACCAATTTGCCTGAGTTTGCCAAAGCCTGTGCTGCGCTGCCATTACGGCTAACCTGGCTTTGATCTAAAACACTAATTTTAATATTTGCCATACTGCAAATTTACGGTTAAAAGAGAGGGGGAAGTAATTTTTAACATTGATACAATACATGGCACAATAAAGAAAAACTCTAGCAGGAGATACAAAGCTCTCTCCTTATTTAATAATTTTGTAGTGATTAATTTAAATATAAATACAATGAGATTTCATACCCGAAAATGGGTAAAGCCGGAAGACCTCAATCCAAATGGTACTCTATTTGGTGGTAAACTGCTTGCTTGGATTGATGAGGAAGCGGCTTTATATTCTATAATACAACTGGAAAATCAGCGAGTAGTAACAAAGCACATGTCTGAAATTAATTTCATGGCTTCTGCCAGGCAGGGCGATATAATAGAAATTGGTATAGATGTGGTACGGTTTGGTACAACTTCAATTGTGCTTCGCTCTGAGGTTCGCAATAAAATGACACAGGAAAAAATTATCACCGTAGATAATATAACTATGGTTAACCTTGATAGTTTTGGAAGGCCGTCAGCACATGGAAAAACAAAGATAGAGTATGTGAAAGACAGGATTTTAAAACCTTAGGCTTCAATGAATGCTTTATCTGAAGGGAGTTCGAAAATTTCAAGCCCGAAATAAGGCACAGCAGCAATTATATGGTCAAACATATCGGCCATTATATACTCATAATTTGTCCACCTTTTATCTGACGTAAAAGCATATATTTCTATAGGTATTCCCTTTTCTGTAGGCTGCAGGTGGCGGCACATCATGGTTAAATCCTTATTAATGGCGGGATGGGTTTCAATATAGTGGCTTATGTATTTCCTGAACAGCCCTAAATTTGTAAGGTTACGCCCATTTACCAGCAGCGATTTATCGGCAGAGTTTTGCTGGTTATATTTATCAATATCCGCCTGCCTGTGGTCAATATAAGATACCAAAGCCTGTATTTTCCTGTATTCCTGTAATTCTTCCGCTGTAACAAAATGTACGCTTCCAGCCTTAATAAGTAAGTGGCGCTTTATCCGCCTGCCACCGGAATTAACCATTCCCCTCCAGTTTTTAAACGAATCTGAAATAAGGCTGTAAGTGGGCAGGGTAGTGGTAGTATTGTCAAAGTTCCGCACTTTAACCGTGGCAAGGTTAATCTCTATAACATCACCGTCAGCACCATATTTTTCCATGGTTATCCAGTCGCCAATGCGCACCATGTCATTCACGCTAACCTGTATGCTGGCAACAAAGCCAAGTATTGTATCTTTAAATATAAGCAAAACAATGGCTGATATAGCCCCAAATGTTCCCAGTAATGTACCTATATCCACATTAAAGAGAAGCATAATCATACCTGTACCGCCAAAAATCCACAGCACTATCATTATTACCTGGATATAGCTGTCAATAGGCTTATCGTTATAATTAGGCTGTATTTTCAAATAATCCTTAACAGCGTGCAGTATACTGCGTACCGTCCATAAAATAAGGAAAATAACAAATATGTTGATGCATTTACTAAATACGGCTTCCCAATAAAGAAAATCTTTAAGTGCAAGAGGTACAGTATGATAAACAAATAAAAGGGGCACTAAATGTGCCATGTATTTTGATGTTTTGTTTTCAACAAGCAAATCATCAAAAGATGTTTTGGTGCGTTTGGCAAAAAGCCCAAATGCAACTACAAGTAATTTTTTTGATATAAAATCCAGTATATAGGCTACCAGGCATATCATTAAAATATTAACCGCGAGGTTGCCGTATAAGGCTTCGGTATGGCTAAAATTTAAATCCTTTAATAACTTATATGCCCAGTTTAATATATCCATATTTTTTAATTAGTGCGCGTTTTAAAATATTTTGCTTCAATATAAAAAGTACCGAATGGAATTACGGAAGCAATACATATTATAAAATACTTTTTCCAGGGCCAGTTAAGTTCACTTTTCATTAAAGTTGCCAGCACTATATATGCTATAAAAAGCAAGCCGTGTGCCATACCCACAGTCCTTACATATTCGGGCATATCATAAAAATATTTTAAGGGCATTGCAATAAACAGTAGTGCTAAAAGTGAAACCCCTTCTAAGGTGGCTATTATTTTAAAAAAACGTATCATGGGTAATTAATTAAATAGTTGTGCAAAGGTAGCAATACCTGTGGTTTTATTAAAACTAATAATAAAAAGAAAGCTGTTTGTTTCCAAACAGCCTGCCAATTATATAACCGTATAATTATTAAAATTCCAGAAAAGCTTTGTTGTACTCCCTTAAGTCTGAAATATTGTTCTTGTTTTTCAGGTCGGTGAAAAGCGATATTAAATATTCAAGGCTTTCAAGATTATTTTCGTTTGAAATTTTATTTTCAGATACTACTTCTTCTTCGCCATCAATGGGTTCATCATCAGGAATTGGTATAAGGAAAGCGCCATTTTCTTCAAGATGTTCATAAGTAAGGCGCAATGCTTTTGTGAGTACAGGATTTTTTTCATCCATAGAGTATTCACGCAATTTTTTAAGGTCGGCAATCAGTGTTTCCGCATCAAAACCTTTTTTAAACAAATCAACCTGTATTTTATTGATCAGTTTTTGTGCATTCGGATTTTCCACAGTGTAAATATTTGAACTTATTAAGGATTGCAAAAATACTATTTTATACCATTTTTCACCATCCTTTTCTATATTTTTTACAGGTATTATTAAAAAAGTGTACCCTGTATATCTGCTTTATAAAATCCTGCCGACAGCCTGCCCACCCGCAGCAGGTTTACTTTTTCATGTGCCAGCCTTGTAGGTTCGGGTATTCTGTGTTTCATAACACAATTTTTCATTATAGGCAGGCTGTCGGCAACCGATACTTTGTGGGCCGGTGATATAAAAACCGGTTTTACATCTTTTTTTGTGCGTAACGCATAGCCAATAGTTTTTTCTTCTTTATTTACTATAGCACTAGTGCTGAATTTATCAGGCGCTAAAGGCCTGTAATTACCAAACAGCATATTTTTAGCACACCCTATAGATGGGGTGTCTGCCAGTAAACCAAAATGTGAGGCTATACCCATTTGGCGGGGGTGTGTTATTCCCTGGCCGTCCAGTATCATTAAGTCCGGTTTTTCATGCATCTGTTGCCATGCAAGAAGTAGTGCAGGTACTTCCCTAAAACCAAGATAGCCGGGTATATAGGGAAATTTTGTTTTTGATTCTATAAGCGAGTAGGAGAGTACTGTCATTTCCGGGTAACTAAGCACTACTATACCCGCATATACAGTATCAGAACCTTTATTATGGGAAATATCACCGCCGGCTATGGTTTTTACAGTATTTGGCAACCTTGTTTCCAATATCAGTTGCTGCCGCAATTCAATCTGCAGCTTTGTTGCCTCAATAATGGAAACAGAATCATAATTAAGCATGGTAATTACTTGATGTAACTTCCAAAAATACGAAATAACATGAGCTTCAGTTATATACAAATACTAATGTTTCGCTAAAATTAAGCATGTGGGAATAATTATGATTTTGTAAACAAATAAATGTAGTGAAATACATATTTTTGAAAAATATCCACTTCTTTATACATGAGCACCAAAGGAAATAACGACGAAAAAAAAGAGCTGTACCACTACCAGAAGGAAGATATTGATGCAATATTTGACAAATTTGAAGGCAAAGCCGATAATTATCATTTATTGTACCAGCTTCCAACAGGAGGTGGTAAAACCGTTATTTTTTCTGAAATAGCGCGCAGATATATAGAAAAGTACAATAAAAAGGTTCTTGTACTAACCCACAGAATTGAGCTTAGCAAGCAGACATCGCAAATGCTGGAAGGCTTTGGTGTTAAAAATAAGGTTATTGACAGCAATATTAAAGAGCTAAATGACCATAAAGAATACAGTTGCTATGTTGCTATGGTTGAAACGCTGAATAACAGGCTGAAGGATAAAAAATTCCATATGGATTATATAGGGCTTGTTATAGTTGATGAAGCGCATTACAATTCATTCAGGAAACTGTTTACATTTTTTAAAAATTCACTTTTTCTTGGTGTTACTGCTACACCGCTTAGCTCAAACATTGAGTTACCTATGTATGAAACCTATAATGAACTGATAGTAGGGGAACCTATACAATCACTCATTAATAAAGGATATTTGGCAAAGGCAAGGATGTTTGATTATGATGTGGAACTTACTTCATTAAAGCTTGGGATAAACGGTGATTACACAGTTAGCTCGTCTGATGAACTGTATTCGCGTGCTGCCATGCAGGACTTGCTTTTGCAGGCTTATGAACTACGCTCCAAAGGAAAAAAAACACTTATTTTTAATAATGGTATTTATACCTCATTATATGTTTATGAAACATTTAGGGCGGCAGGTTATCCCATAAAGCATCTTGATAATAAAACTCCTGAAAACGAACGGAGGGAAATACTGGACTGGTTCAGTAAAACGCCCGATGCCATTGTAACCTCGGTTTCTATATTAACTACCGGTTTTGATGAGCCCACAGTGGAAACTATTATACTTAACCGGGCTACACGGTCGTTAACACTGTACTTTCAAATGATTGGACGTGGTTCCAGGAAGCTGCCCGATAAGGATACTTTTACTGTAATCGACTTAGGCAATAATGCAAAACGTTTTGGGTTATGGAGCGACCCGGTTGACTGGCAGTATATTTTCAGCCATCCTGAAAGATACCTTGAAAATATAAGGACAGATGCCGATATTGAAAGCCATCAGGTGTACGTTATGCCGGATGAAGTAAGGGCAAAATTTGAAAAAACCCTGGACGTGGGTTTTGATATAGAAGAAGAGTTCCGCCAGGCTGCGGAGCAGAAGCTAAAGCCAAAAACGGTTATCGAAAAATCTATCAGGCAGCATGCATTTATGTGTATAGAAAATAGTGAAACCGCATCTGAAGCGCGTAAACTTGCCAAAGAGCTTGAGCCTGATATTGAATACCGTGTAAAGCAATATGCAAAACTACTGGCAAAAACTACAAAAAATTACCGTGAATGGCTTATTGAAGATTACAAGCAACGCCTGAGTGTACTTATAGGGCGCATATTTACAAAATACCATGTAGAGGATAATGAACCAATCCAGTTAAAAAAGCTTTAACTGCCCGTTGTTTTTATCTTCGGAAGGTTTTGCCTTTCCAAATATTGTACGCCCCCCATATTTATAAGATTCATCACGTTCCTTTTGTATAAGGGCATTAAAATTAGTGTTAGGAGTAAAGTCTTTTTCAGCATTACGTGCTATTTCAGACAGCTTATTAATTGCCTGAATTTTATCAGAATTTCCAATTTTAGCCCTGTTTATGGCTGTTTGAAGCGTAGTAATAGTTTCATCATAAACTTTTATAGGTACAGGAAACGGATGCCCGTCCTTGCCGCCATGCGCAAAAGAAAACCGTGCAGGGTCTTCAAATCGGGTAGGGGTGCCATATATTACTTCACTAACCAAAGCTAATGACTGTAAAGCGCGGGGGCCCATTCCCCTGAGCATTAAAAGGCTTTCAAAATCTTCCGGTTTGTTTTCATGCGCCACCCAAAGCATTGCGCCTAAGCGTTTCATGTTAACATCTTTCATTTTTACATCATGATGCCCGGGCATTACCAAATGGTTTATTTCCTTTATAATCCTATCGGGAGATTCATTAACTATAAGTAAGGATTTTTCCCTTGCAGGTGCCGCATTTCCCGCGGTAAAATTTATTATCTGCCCCTGATTTTCACCATAAATAAATGTATGAGGCTCGTTAGTAAGAGACCGTAAATTTTCTGAATGCCAGTGATAACGCCGCGCTGTGCTGCTTTGATTGTTCATACCCTGTTGAATAACACACCATTCACCTTTTGTATTAACAATAAAATTATGCTGGTATAATTGAAATCCGTCCTGAATAGCTGTATTATCAACCTTTGCGGTCAGTTTGCTGAAACCAGATAACTCCAGCCCGTTTAGTCCGGTTTTATTGCCCACTTCTATTAATTCCTTTGGTGTTTGTAAGGAGTGTTTTCCTTTACCGCCACAAATGTAAATGCCCAAATCTTTTGCATGCGGATTTACAGCACGCTTTAATGCACCAAGCACTGAGGTTGTAATGCCTGACGAATGCCAGTCCATACCCATAACAGCCCCGAAACTTTGAAACCAAAAAGGATTGGCAAGCTTTGCTATAACTTCTGATGTAGAAAATTCCATAGCAATAGTTTCAACAATTGCAAGTCCAAGCTTTGCCATGCGTTCAGCCAGCCAAATGGGGACATGGCCGTTGTGCAGCGGTAAGTCAGCAGAGCCGGATCTTTTCATATTGATTTAAATTTCGGAAGGAAGAAATGAACTGCAAAGATAAGCATAAACAACTCTTTAAAATTTAATAAGCCCTTATAATTCAATAAGTTTATTGATAAAGGCATATTGTAGTAATATTATAGTTTTGGCATCTTTTATTTCACCGGTTTTTATCATTTCCAGAGATTTTTCAAAAGGTATTTCTAAAACTTCAATATTTTCCTGCTCATTATCGGCACCGCCACCTTTCCCGATTTTCATATCATCAGTATATTGTCCGGTAAAAAAATATAATATTTCAGTTACAGAGCCTGGCGACATATAATTTTCCATAACTTTTTCTACCTTGAAAATTGTATATCCGGTTTCTTCCTGGACTTCTTTTCTTATACAATCCTCAGGATTATCTTTATCAAGCATACCTGCACAGGCTTCAATCATCATACCGCTGGTGTTGCCATTAAACCATGTTGCAATACGTAATTGCCTTGTTAATACTACAGTTTTTTTAGAGTTGTTGTATAATAAAATTACAGCTCCGTCACCACGGTCATAAACTTCTCGTTGCTGAATTTCAACCTGACCGTTATTTCTATATTCATATTTTACATTATCGAGTTTTGCCCAGCCATGGGAGAGTTTTTCTTTAGACAATAGCTTAATTTCATGAGTGTTCTGCATATGTATTTTTTGTTTTAAAGGTATTATTAATTTGTGTATATTTTGAAATATAATATATATTATGTAAAATAATAAATAAAATAAGGCACTTTTATGTGCCTCGTAATACTTACTTAACTTTTAAAGATATGTCTGTATATTCCCAACTTAAGGTTATACTATTTTTATTTATAGTATAAACCAGCCTTTCAGTTAGCTGCTTCGATTTTTTGGTTTTTACTTTTACCCTTAATGCATCCAGTTCTTCATTATATTTATTAAAACCTACAGAAGGATCTTTCCCAAAAATTACTGTCGCGCTGTCTTTTTCAGGAATAACATAAACAGCATATTTTCCGGCAGGAAGTTCTTTGCCTTCAATTTTTAGGGTTTTATCTGTTTCAAGTGTTGTCGGTGCATTTGCGCCAGCACGCCATATTTTGCCGTAAGGAACAAGTTCACCATAAATTGTACGCCCTTTTACTCCAGGGCTGCTGTAGTTAATAGTAATATTAGCTCCATTTATTTTTCCTGTTGTTGTTGCAGCAGGGCTTGCCGGTTTTTTATCCTGTGCAAATGTTGCAGTTGTTGCTATTAAAGCAAATAATAAAAAAAGTGTCTTTGTAATTTTCATGATTATATTTATTTAATAGGCCTAAAATTAATTTGTGTGAAGTTAACAAACATAATTTTAACAAACCTTTAAGTTAGTTTTGTAATCTCGTACTTCATGCACTGAAAAAAAAGGTATATATTTAATTGTTAATTGTATCAATATGAAAAACGCTGTAGCTGAGCATGTTGCTGATTTTTTAAGACGCTTCCCTCCTTTCAGTAATCTTTCTTATGCTGACCTCCATAATATTTCCCAGTATTGTGAAATAATCTATCTCGAAAAGAATCAAATACTTTTTAAAGGCGGAGATGCAGTACATGAACGTTTTTATATAGTGAAAGATGGTGCAATAGGGCTTTCCCTTACCTCAGATGCAGAAGAAATGCTTATTGATAAATGTGATGAGGGCGATATATTAGGACTTCGCCCCTTCTTTGCAAAAAATAATTATTTAATGACAGCTAAAGCACGCGAAGAAGCAGTGATTTATGCTGTACCTATTGCTATTTTCCAGCCGTTTGTTAACTCAAATACCAAAGTCATGGAGTTTTTGCTGGAAAGTTTTGCTTCTCAAACACGCAATCCTTATGACAAGGGACACTCAGGCAAACTGATAGCTGAAAATACAGTATTTAAAGAACAGGTTGCAGATATTCAGTATTTCCAGCCCATACGTTACACTAAAAACCCTATAACGGCAAATCCTGATGACTTAGTAAAATTTATAGCCAAAACTATGTCAAACAGTGCCATAGGCAGCGTTATTATACAGGAAAATCAATTACCTAAAGGTATTATAACCGATTGGGACCTGCGCTCTAAAATAGCCACAGGCCTCTATCCTATTGATGTAGAGGTAAAAAATGTAATGACAAGCCCTGTTGTTACCGTTCCGGAAAATATTTCGGTTGCTGAAGCGCAGATGATGATGCTTAAACACAATGTAGGACACTTATGCGTTACACGTGATGGTACTGACGAAACGGCTGTAACAGGTATAATTTCTGAACATGACGTTGTAGCAGCGCAGGCAAATACACCCGGCGTGCTTTTAAAGCAAACAAGAAAAGCTGCCGGAGCAAGGGAATTAAAGCACGTGAGGGAGAAACTTACTGACCTTATACAAAATTCAATAGATAAAAATATCCCGGTTTCGCATATTTCCAATATTGTTGCAGAAATTAATATCGCTGTAACACGCCGTGCCATTGAGCTGGCTGTAGAGCAAACCGGCGTGCACCCTCCTGCAAGATTTGTATGGATAAATATAGGCAGCCAGGGGCGTAAAGAGCAACTTTTACCTACCGGGCAAAATAATGCACTTATTTTTGAAGATGTTAATGCAGAACAATACAGTACTGTTAAAACTTATTTTACCGAACTGGCAGAAAATGTAAATGAAATACTGGAAAAAACAGGTTATGGCTATTCCCAGGAAAATATCCTGGCAGGTAATGCTCAATGGTGCAAATCTCTTCCCGACTGGATTAACCAGTACAATACATGGATTGCCACACCTGCAGAGCAAGGTATCGAAATGAGTACTACGTTTTTTGACCTTGATTTTATATATGGTGTTCCTGAAATAGAAGATGCTTTGATTAATCATATTAAACAGGCCATACATCGCAACAAAAAGTTTTTTGCCTACCTTGCTGCCGATGCTTTAAAAAATCCGCCACCTCTGGGGTTTTTCAGGCAGTTCTTGGTAGAAAGCGACGGAGAACACAAAGACAGTTTTAATATTAAGGACAGGGCGATTGAACCTTTGGTTGATGCCGGAAGATTATTGGCTTTGAACCAAAATTTAACTGAAATAACAAATACATACGGACGTTTTAAAAAGCTTGCCGAACAGGAACCGCAATATGCCGACTTGTATGATGATTGTGCAGAGGCATTCAATACCCTCATGAAGTTTAGAACAGAAGAAGGACTGCTTAATAATTCAGATGGTAAGTATTTAAATTTAAATGACTTATCAAAGTCAGATAAAGTAAAGCTTAAGAACTGCTTTCCTCCCATAAGTGAGTTGCAGGATATGATAAAAAACAGATTTTCAATTGCTTCAATTAATTAAGTTATGCTGGATTGGCTCACTGGAAATAACCTGCCGCAATTTTGGAAAAACTACACTGCTTTGTTTGATGGCGATGAAAAAGCCAATGAAGAAAAACGCTATGTGGTTTTTGATATGGAAACTACAGGAACAGACTGGAAAGAAGATACTATAACAGCTATTGGTGCCATGGGCATAAAAGGGAACGCAATTCAGGTTGCTGATTTTTTTGAGGTTTACATTAATCAGGAGAAAGTCACAAAAGCCGCTCCCATAAGTAATAAAACATTTAGGGCAGAAACGTTAGAAACAGTTGTTGAAGCTGAAGCCCTTATAAGGTTTATAAATTTTATTCAGGATGCAACGCTGGTTAGCCATAATATTAACCTTGATATAGAAATGCTTAACCAGGCTTTAAAGCGATTGGATTTAGGGCGTATTAAAAACCAAATTATGGATACGGGAGTATTATATAAAAAATGGAAAGGCCTGCCTGATGACAACAATTCTACCTTAGATGAAATATGTAATGCATTAAAAATAAGCAAAAGCGACAGGCATACAGCTTCAGGTAATGCCTTCACGGCTGCGCTTGCGTTTTTAAAATTAAAACGCAAGCTGGATATATAGCAGTTACTCCCTTTTGTAAAAAATATAATCTGTAACCAGTGGCGTTATGCCATTTTCTTTGCTGTCAGTTGCTATTTGCCCCCGGTGATAAGTTGAATGGTTTACAATGTGAAACAGTATATCCTGCAATGTATTTTGAAACGAATCACCTTTACTGTTTGTATAATTAATAACAGTATCAAGCCCATAATTGTCTAAAATAGTTAGTGACTTATTATAGTTGGCTTTATTAATATCAGCTAAGCTTTCATAAGGGTGCACTTCCCAAATACCGGTAGTACAGGTCTCTCCCAATATTCTTGCGTTCCATACTTCATGGGCATTAATGGTATGGTTTAGTAGTTTCACAGCTTTTTCAGGCATTGCTGCATTACTGTTTTTCAAGGAATTTATAACCTTGTCATTAAAGTTAAAAGTATAGCCAAATAGTTCTTTAAAAAAAGTTTTCATAATATTAAAAAATATGAGCGGCAAAAGCCGCTCATTATTAAAGTTTTCCCTGTTTTATTTCCTCTACAATTTCAGGATTTAAAAGTGTTGTGGTATCACCAAAATTGCTGTAATCGCCTTCAGCTATTTTGCGTAATATCCTCCTCATAATTTTTCCTGAACGGGTTTTTGGAAGCCCTGATACAAATTGTATTTTGTCCAGTTTCGCAATTGGCCCGATATGGCTGGAAATATGTTCATTAATTTCTTTTCTAAGGTTATCCCTGTCACGTCCCTCTCCTGATTCTTTCAGTATTATAAAACCATATAATGCATTTCCTTTTACATCATGCGGGAAACCAACTATTGCTGATTCCGCAACAGCAGGGTGTTCATTAATAGCATCTTCTATAGGTGCAGTACCAAGGTTATGGCCCGAAACTATAACCACATCATCCACACGGCCTGTAATACGGTAATACCCTACTTCATCACGAAGCGCACCATCTCCTGTAAAATATTTGCCGGGAAATGTTGAAAAATATGTTTCCTTAAACCTTTGGTGGTCTCCCCATATGCTGCGTGCCATACCCGGCCAGGGGAATTTAATACAAAGGCTTCCCACAACCTGGTTGCCTTCTATTTCATTACGTTTTTCATCCATAAGTACAGGCTGTACTCCCGGTAAAGGCAATGTGGCATAAGTAGGCTTTGTAGGGGTAACAAAAGGTATTGGAGATATCATTATACCGCCTGTTTCAGTTTGCCACCAGGTATCAACCACAGGCGATTTCTTTTTGCCCACGTGGTCATTATACCAGTGCCATGCCTCTTCATTTATAGGTTCACCAACAGAGCCGATAACTTTTAAAGTAGAAAGGTCATATTTATCTACCCATTCCCAGTTTTCTTTTGCAAGGGAGCGTATGGCTGTTGGTGCGGTGTAAAACTGGGTTACCTTATGCTTGTCAATCACTTCCCAAAAACGCCCGAAATCAGGGTAAGAAGGTACACCTTCAAACAATACGGTTGTACCACCATTAAGCAAAGGCCCGTAAACTATATAGGAGTGGCCTGTAATCCAGCCTATATCTGCGGTACACCAGTACACATCATTTTCCTCGTAGGCAAAAATATTTTTGAATGTATAAGCAGAATATACCATATAACCTGCCGTGGTATGCAGCATGCCTTTTGGTTTGCCTGTAGAGCCGGAGGTATAAAGAATAAACAACGGGTCTTCAGCATCCATAATTTCGGCAACATTATTAGCCTGGGCTTCCTCCAAAAGCGGCTGCAGCCACTGGTCGCGCCCCTCTTTCATATTGATGGTTGTATTTGTCCTTTTAACTACAAGTACATTTTCAACACTTGGGCATTTTTCCAGTGCCTCATCAATTATACCTTTCAGGTCAATTGTTTTGTTGCCACGAAAACCACCGTCAGCGGTAATAACCATGCGGCACCCTGAATCATTAACACGCGAAGCTACGGCAGAGGCAGAAAACCCGGCAAACACTACAGAGTGTATTGCACCTATCCTTGCGCACGCTAATACGGCTACTGCAAGTTCAGGTATCATGGGCAGGTATATACAAACCCTGTCGCCTTTTTTTATTCCCTGGTCACGCAAAACATTAGCCATTTTGCAAACCCTGTCATACAGTTCATTATAAGTTATATTCTGGGCTTCTTCGTTAGGGTCGTTAGGTTCAAAAATAATAGCTGTTTTATCGCCTCTTTTGGCAAGGTGCCTGTCAATACAGTTTTTAGTTATGTTCACTTTGGCATTCAGGAACCACTTAATATCAGCTTCCTGCATATCAAACTCTACTACCTTATCCCATTTTTGGTACCAGGTGAAGTTTTCATCTGCTATTTTATCCCAAAATTTTCTTGGTTCGCGTATGGATTTATTATAGTGCTTAAAATATTGTTCGAGACTTTTTACCTGATAGTAACTCATAATATACCTTTTTATATTCTTTTTTAAACGGGTATGTAAATATATCAAGGTTAATTTTTTATTCCTATATCTTTTTATAAAAAAATATAAGGAATTGTGCTACAAAAAATAAAGCCCCTTCAAGGGGCTTATCATATATTTTGCAGTGCTGAATATTATAAATAGTTGATTAGTACTGCATAAGTTCGTGTAAAGCATTTTCAAACCTTTGTTTGGGCAGGTATTGCTCCTCAAGTGCTTTTGTAAAAGGTATTGCGCTTTCAAGGCTGCCTACCCGTTTTACAGGGCCATCAAGATATTCAAAACACTCTTCCATTATCATTGCTGCAATATCATTGGCCACACCCCCAAACATTGTATCTTCCTGCAACACTATTGCCTTGCCTGTTTTTCTAACCGATGTAAATATTGCTTCTGTATCAAGAGGCTGTAAGGTTCTCAGGTCAATTAAATCGGCACTGATATCCTTGTTCCTTTCTAATGTTTCCAAAGCCCAGTGCACCCCTGCACCAAAGGTAATAATTGTAATATCTTCTCCCTCCTTAAGCAAAGAAGCCTTGCCGAAAGGAAGTGTGTAATAATCCTTTGGTACTTCCTGATATACACTACGGTACAATGCCTTATGCTCAAAAAACATTACCGGGTTCGGGTCGTTTATTGCTGTAGCCAAAAGCCCTTTGGCATCATACGGAAATGCAGGGTAAACCACTTTAAGCCCGGGAGTTTTGGTAAACCAAGCCTCATTGGTTTGGGAGTGGAAAGGCCCAGCCTGCACTCCTGCGCCGCAAGGCATGCGCACCACTACATCCGCTTTTTCATTCCAGCGGTAATGTACTTTTGCGAGGTAGTTTACTATAGGATTAAAACCGGTTGAAACAAAGTCGGCAAACTGCATTTCAATAACCGATTTATAACCGTTAATACTTAAGCCCATACCTGCCGACACAACCGCCGACTCACATATTGGTGTATTACGCACACGCCCTTTGCCGAACTGCGCTACAAATCCATCTGTAATTTTAAAGGCACCGCCATATTCGGCAATGTCCTGCCCCATAACCACAAGGTTGTCATGCCGTTCCATAGATTGCCTTAAACCCTGCGAAATAGCATCAATCATGCGTACATTCTCCTTTTCGCTGCCGGGGGCTGTTTCTTTATATTCATAAGGGGCATATACATCATTAAGCTCCCCTTCCACTGTCGGTTCAATGGCAGGTTCTGCCGAAGCGCGCTGATAATGTTCATCAATCTCCTTTTTCAGTTCTTTACGCAATTCATTATCCTTTTCTTCCGTAAGCACGCCTTCGGTAATAAGGTATTTCCTGTAATTATCCACTGGGTCTTTCGCAGCCCACATATCCATAAGTTCCTGCGGCACATATTTGGTACCGCTGGCTTCCTCATGCCCGCGCATCCTGAATGTTTTAAATTCTGCAAGTACCGGCCTTGGGTTTTTACGCATTGAGCTTACTAAATCATTCAGTTTAGTATAAACCTCAAGTATATTATTGCCATCTATAATATGGCTTTCCATACCGTAGCCAATACCTTTATCCGCAATATTTTCACAGCGGTACTGTTCGTTGGTTGGCGTACTAAGCCCATACCCATTGTTTTCCACAACAAAAAGTACAGGCAGTTCCCATACGGCAGCTATATTAAGTGCTTCATGAAAATCGCCCTCGCTGGTTGCGCCTTCGCCTGTAAAAACGGCTGTTACCCTGCCTTCCTTACGCAGTTTATGAGCCAAAGCAATACCATCGGCCACACCAAGCTGCGGGCCCAGGTGCGAAATCATCCCTATAATTTTATATTCCTGCGTACCAAAGTGAAACGAACGGTCGCGCCCTTTGGTAAACCCGTTGGCTTTACCCTGCCATTGTGAAACAAGCCTGTAAAGCGGGATATCACGCCCGGTAAAAACGCCCAGGTTGCGGTGCATAGGTAAAATATATTCGTCTTTGCGGAGTACAGCGGTTACTCCTACCGATATAGCTTCCTGCCCTATACCGCTAAACCATTTCGAAACTTTTCCCTGTCGGATAAGGATAAGCATCTTCTCCTCAATGAGGCGCGGTTTTAATAATTTCGTATATAAATCAAGTAATTCTTGGTTAGTCAGCGTTTTTCTGTCGAAATTCATACAGCTTTTTGAATAATCGTTATTGTTAGCCCAAATGTAATAAAATAACAGGATGCTGCTGAATTGTTAGAAAAATTTTATTCACTATAAATTTTAATAGATACTATAAAGCAAATTGCATCAGGTAAGCGTTTCACTTTAGTTTTCTATTATAATTAATCAAAATAACCTTACCTTTGAATTTTACAAATAAAAGCATTTTTCAAAAATGGATATAGGCACTACAAGCTTGGAGCAATTTTATAAGGAAGCGGCAGCTTACACAGGCAACGAAGTTACTACCCTGCTCCCGCCCGGCATTACAAAGGAGATTGGGCACTTTAATATATTCGACATTTTTGAAACAATGCAGGAAGTAAAGCGCAAAAAGGTAATGCCTTATAACCGCCGCGCATACTATAAAATAAGCCTTATCCGTGGGCGCAACCGTGCCGAATATGCCGATAAAGTTATTGAAATTGAGAAAAATGCATTGCTGTTTGCCACACCCAAAGTTCCATACCACTGGGTGCCGCAGGATGAAAACCAGTCAGGGTGTTTTTGCGTATTTACAGATGAATTCATGGTTAAAAACAAAAGCGGTGTTTCGCTGGATGATTTATCCCTATTCAAATCAGGTGGGTATCCCATATTCGAAATAAGTGATGAAGAAGCGGAGGAATTAATGCTGATATTCAAAAAGATGAAGAAAGAAATTGCCTCTGATTACGAATTTAAATATGACCTGCTCCGTAACTATGTAGTAGAGTTAATCCACCAGGGACAAAAGTTACAGCCTGCCTCTGCCTTGCACTCCACCCAAAATGCATCGGCAAGGATAATTTCGTTGTTCATTGAGTTATTGGAAAGGCAATTCCCGATTGAAACCCCTGTCCAAAAATTGCAACTTCGTTCTGCCAAGGAATATGCTGATAGACTCTCAGTACACGTAAATCACTTAAACAAAGTATTAAAGGAAAATACCGGTAAAACCACTACCGAAATAATTTCAGGAAGAATGTTGCAGGAGGCCAAAATATTACTGAAACAAACCGACTGGAATGTATCAGAAATAGCCAACAGTTTAGGTTTTGAAGAAGTAGCGCATTTTTCCAACTTCTTTAAAAAGCAGACTTCTGTTACCCCTTTGGCTTTTCGTTCTTAATTCCATATTTGAATTTTGCAAATAATAGATTGATGTTTGCAAACTACCTACCCTATCCTATCCCGAACTTTGTACCATCTGATTTTTGATAACTAAAAATTTAAAATGATGGAAACAAAAAACAAAACAGCATTAGTAACCGGCGGCAGCCGTGGCTTGGGCAGGGATATGGTTTTAAACCTTGCTAAAAAAGGTATAGATGTAGTTTTTACGTACAACAGCAATAAAGCTGCTGCCGACGAAGTTGTAGCAGAAATTCAATCGCTTGGGCAAAAAGCCATAGCCTTTCAGTTAGACACCAGTAATATAGCAGCTTTTGATAATTTCTATAAAGAAGTTACCTCATACTTAAAGGAAAAAACAGGCAGCCCTAACTTCGATTTTTTAATTAATAATGCCGGGACAGCATTATATGCCCCTTTTTCAGAAACTACAGAAGAGCAATTTTATGATGTTATCAATATTCATTATAAAGGTGTTTTTTTCCTAACACAAAAGGCATTGCCTTACATTAATGACGGTGGGCGTATAATTAATATCTCATCAGGGTTGGCACGCTTTTCATTTGAAGGTTCTTCAGCCTATGGTGCAACTAAAGCAGCAATTGAATCGTTAACACGTTATCTTGCCAAAGAATTAGGTTCCCGCGGCATAGCTGCCAATGTAGTAGCGCCCGGCGCAATTGAAACAGATTTTGGCGGTGGCCATGTGCGGGATAATAAAGAAGTCAACAGCCAAATTGCCGGTTCTACAGCCTTAGGCCGCGTAGGGCTTCCGCAGGATATTGGCGGGGTGGTAGCATTTTTATGTACAGAAGAAGCACGATGGATTAACGGGCAACGTATTGAAGTATCAGGAGGGATATTCCTGTAATACTCAAACATGTTGTTGTTAATAACTTACATAAGTATATCCAAAAAAATATACTTATGTTTGTATTTACAAGGTTTTACGCCTTTAAAAGTTATTAACAAAAAAAGTTTTTATGCAAAACATTCCGAGTGTTGACCTGCGTGATTTCCTTTCGGACGACCCGAAACGCAAACAAAAATTTGTAAATGAAATCGGTAAAGCCTATGAAGATATAGGGTTTGTTGCACTTAAAGGGCATTTTCTTGACGACAGGCTTGTTGACGAGTTATATACCGAAGTGCGAAACTTTTTTAACCTTCCGCTTGAAGTAAAAGAGCAGTATGAAATTCCCGGTATTGGCGGGCAGCGTGGTTATGTATCCTTTGGTAAGGAGCATGCCAAGGGCCGTAAAGAGGGCGACCTGAAGGAATTTTGGCATTTTGGCCAGTATCTTGATGAAAACTCAAAATACAAAGATGAATATCCTGAAAATGTTGAAGTAAAGGAATTACCCGACTTTAATAAAGTGGGCAAGGAAGCCTACCAGATGCTTGAAAAAACAGGTGTTTATGTACTCCGTGCCCTTGCACTGTATTTAGGTCTTGACGAGTTTTATTTTGACAATTATGTAAAAGAAGGCAATAGTATTTTGCGCCCTATACACTATCCTCCTATTACCCAGGAGCCTGAAAATGCAGTGCGTGCCGCAGCGCATGGCGATATTAACCTTATTACGCTTTTAATGGGTGCGCAGGGCAAGGGATTACAGGTGCAAAACCATAAAGGGGAATGGATAGATGCCATTGCAGAACCGGATGAATTGGTAATTAACGTGGGCGATATGCTTAGCCGCCACACAAACAATAAGCTGAAAAGCACCATACACCAAGTGGTAAACCCGCCGCGTGAACTATGGGGCACTTCACGTTATTCTATTCCGTTTTTCATGCACCCTGTGAGCGAAATGAAGCTGGACTGCCTTAAAAATTGTATTGATGAACAGCACCCAAAATTATATGATGATATAACTGCCGGCGATTTCCTTCATGAAAGGCTGGTTGATTTGGGGCTGATTAAAAAATAATTCATAAATTTATACCATCAAAAAGGCATTGGGCATTTCCCGATGTCTTTTTGCTTTTTACTAATTTATTATGGCAAAGAAAATAAACAGCCTTGAAGACCTTGGCGGATTTGTATTCTCTACAAATAAGGATTTTGAGTTTAGTAATAATGAAGAGCAGGCTAAAACACTGCCAAACAGCGAGCAACGCCTTGAAGCGCACTTGGACAAAAAGAACCGGGGCGGAAAAGTTGCCACAGTAATTAAAGGTTTTCAGGGTAATGATGATGATTTAAAAACACTGGCCAAATCACTTAAAACGCTTTGTGGTGTTGGTGGCGCTGCAAAAAACGGTGAAATTATTGTACAGGGTAACTTTAGGGATAAGATAATGGATTACCTGATAAAAGAAGGCTATAAAGTAAAACGCGTTGGCGGATAAATAAAAAACATACCAATCAAAAACAAAACATAATGAGCATACAGGCATCAGAATTAATATTAAATCCGGACGGTAGTGTTTACCACTTAAACCTTAAGCCGGAGAATATAGCACATAATATAATTTTTGTAGGCGACCAGGACAGGGTTGAAAAAATAACCCGGCACTTTGATTCTGTTGAATTTTCGACACAAAAAAGAGAATTTAAAACGCAAACAGGGATTTATAAAGGCAAGCGCATAACCGTAATGTCAACAGGCATTGGCCCTGATAATATTGACATTGTAATGAACGAGCTTGATGCGCTTGTTAATATTAACCTTGAAACCAGGCAGGTAAAGGAGGAACTTACGTCGCTAAATATTATACGTATGGGTACATCGGGTTCTTTGCAGGCCAATATTCCTGTTGACAGTTTTGTAATGTCGGAATATGGTTTGGGGCTTGATAATATGATAAGGTCATACCTGATTGATACAGTATGTGAGAAAGAGATTGAAGAAGCCTTTATCAATCACACACAATGGGATTTGCGCAAAGGCAAGCCATATATTGTTAAAGGCAGCCAAAAGCTTATGGAGTTAATGAACAGCAATGCCATACATAAAGGGCTTACAGCTACCGCAGGCGGATTTTACGGCCCACAGGGGCGCATTTTAAGGCTGGACATTCAGGACAGGGAACTTAACTCTAAAATGGATAACTTTAATTTTAACGGGCACAGGATAACCAACCTTGAAATGGAAACGGCCGCTATTTACAGCCTTGCCAAACTGCTGGGCCATGAAGCTTTATCGCTAAACGCTATAATAGCCAACCGTGCCAACGGTACTTTCAGCACCGATCCTTATGCGGCAGTAAATAACCTTATTGCCTATGCGCTGGATAAACTGGCAGATTTATAACAATAAGCCATAAACATACTTGCTCCCTGCCGAAAGGCAGGGATTTTTGTTTATAACAATGTAGGCTTAATAAATTTCTCTTACTACCTTTATGCATTAATTAGAATTTAATGGGTACTATAAAAATAGCCGGCGTGCCGGAACACTTTAACCTGCCATGGCATTTGTGCATTGAAAATAAAAAACTTGAAAAGGAAAATATAAACCTTATCTGGACTGATGTACCTGAAGGTACAGGTAAACTGTGCCAGATGTTACGTAATGGTGAAACAGATATTGCAGTTATTTTAACCGAAGGCATAATTAAAGACATTGCTGCCGGCAATGAAAGCACAATAGTTCAGGTTTATGTAAAATCTCCCTTGATATGGGGTATTCATGTAGCTGCTGATTCTAATTATAATTCAATTCAGGATGTAAAAAACGGCAAGGCAGCTATAAGCCGTTATGGTTCCGGCTCTCATTTAATGGCTATAGTTAATGCAAAATACCAGGGTTGGGAAATAAGCGCATTAAAATTTGAAACTGTAAACACACTTGATGGTGCCGTTAAAGCCCTTACAGAAAAAGAAGCTGATTATTTTATGTGGGAAAGGTTTATGACCAAACCAATAGTTGACAAAGGGGTTTTCAGGAGGATTGGGGACTGCCCTACCCCCTGGCCAAGTTTTGTTATTGCAGTAAGAAATGAGTTTTTAAATGCCAATAAAGAAACGGTTGGAACGGTTTTAGATGTAATAAACCAAATGACATCCACTTTTAAAGAAATTCCCGATATTGATAAAATGCTTTCAGAAAGGTATGGGCAAAAAAGGGAAGATATAAAAGAATGGCTTTCGCTTACACAGTGGTCTCAGCAAAAGCTGGATGAGCATACATTCAATAATGTTCAGGAACAATTAAGCGAACTGGGAATAATTGAGCATAAAACATCTTTTGAAATTGCAGCGGGATAAAACTTTTTTGTTTTACCGGATTATATAATGGCAGAACCAAATTCAATAAACTTTAAAAAAATAAAGGAAAACCTACAGGTAAAAAAACCTTGGGATTCCATTATTATCTTTTTATTGAATATACTTATTGCCATTCCGCTTTTTATTATCCTCCACCAAAACCTTATAGACCCTGAGTGGCCTTTACATATTGACAGGATTTTAATTTTTATTACACTTATAGTTGCCATACAATTAATTTTACGGCTGCTTAAAACCGTACTTATAATTTGCATACTGCTTTATTTAATTGCTTTACTATATGGTTCACTTTTTGGTGAATATGGTTTTAACGCTGTTTATGAAGATTACAGGTCAATGGTATATTCTATGGCAGAAGACCCAAATCCGCAGGATTTGATAATTTCCAAACTCCTCCCCTTTCCCAACAAAGCAAAAATTATAGATGCTGTTGAGTATGATAATCCAAGAGTGCGGAATTTTGCCGTTATGGCAACAACCAAACATTTTAAAAATATAAAAGGTTACAGAGAGCAGCGCAACATGATTCAGTGTTTTGCAGTTTTTAAGGAAATAAGGAACAGGTGGAATTATGTTGATGACCCAAAAGGCAGGGATTACATCGCCTCGGCAGTGGAATCATTACAGCACTTTTCCGGTGATTGTGATGACCACGCCATATTAATGGCGGCAGCAATACGGTCTATAGGCGGCACGCCACGAATAATACATACCGGAGGGCATTTATATCCTGAAATGCTTATTGGCAATAAGGCAGACCTTGAAACGGCCAACTACCTGATTAAGGAGGTTTTGTTCCCTGACGAAAGCCGCGGCAAGGAAATACATTACCATATTGATGAGCGTAAACAGATTTGGCTTAACCTTGATTATACCGCAACATACCCCGGAGGACCTTTTATGAGCGAAGAGATTTTAGGTGCGCTAACCTTTAATTAAGATTACCAGTCTATTGGCTTTTTACCTTTTGCTTTTAAAAACTCATTAGCTTTGCTAAAATGTTTATTTCCAAACCAATGTCCTTTATTCGCACTTAATGGCGATGGGTGCCCTGACTCCAAAACATCATGCTTACTTCGGTTTACCCTTGCCCCTTTCTTTTTGGCAAAACCTCCCCAAAGCATAAAAACTATATCTTTCTTTTCATCCGATATTTTTTGTATAACCGCATCGGTAAAAGTTTCCCATCCTTTACCCTGATGGCTTCCCGCCTGGCCTTTTCTTACCGTAAGTGTAGCATTAAGTAGTAATACACCCTGGTTTGCCCACCGTTCCAAATTACCTGATTGCGGTACCGGCTTACCCAAATCATCCTTAATTTCCCTGAAAATATTTTCCAGTGAAGGCGGCTTTGGTATGCCGTCATTTACTGAAAAGCAAAGACCGTTAGCCTGCCCCGGCCCATGATAGGGGTCCTGCCCAATAATAACAACCTCCACTTTATCAAAAGGGCAATGGTCAAACGCTGCAAAAATCTGTTTGCCCGGTGGATAGCATGTATGTTCTTTATATTCTTCCTTTACAAATGCTATCAGGTTTTTAAAATAAGGCTTACTGAATTCCTCTTGCAATTGTTCCTTCCAGGACGGGTGTATATTAACCTCCATGAGTAATATATTTAAACAGGTTATTAAGTTTATTAAAGTATTGGCAAGTTAATGTATAGCTACCTAATTATGTAGTATTTTTGCATAATATTTGATTAATGATAATTGATGATAAGTATAACAGAAAAAACATTACAGGATTTAGAATTCAGTACCATACTTTCCACAGTATCGGAATCTTGCGTTACCGAAACGGGGAAAGAGCAGGCAATGCATATTACGCCTTTTAAAAATAAAGAAGCCTTAATGCAGTCATTACTGCAAACATCAGAATATGTATCGTCATTTGACAATAACAATGCCCTGCCTAACCATAGCTTTGAGACTATCACCAACGAAATAAAGTTCCTGGCTATTGAAGATAGTTACCTTGAAGCAGCCGCATTCAGGAAAATTGCTGTAATATCTGACACTGCCAATACACTTATTAAATTCCTTGAAAAATTCAGTGACTATTACCCTACCCTTTTAAAAAGGGCGCTTGAAGTAGAATACACAAAGGAAATAGTAAAAAATATAGAAAAGGTAGTTGATAAATATGGTGAGATAAAAGATGATGCATCGCCGGAGCTTCAGTTTATCCGCAGGGAGATGAATGATGTAAAAAGTAAGATAAACCAAAGTTTTGCTTCTGCTTTAAGCCATAATAACGGTTTGGGCTATCTTGATGACATTAAGGAAAGCGTTATAGAAAACAGGCGTGTACTTGCTGTACTTGCAATGTACAGGCGCAAGGTAAAAGGCTCCATACTCGGCAGCTCAAAAACAGGAAGTATTACTTACATAGAACCCGAAGCCACACTTAAATATTCGCGGGAGCTTAATAACCTTGAATATGAGGAAAAGGAGGAGGTAAAAAAAATATTAAAACAGCTTAGTAATGCTATAAGGCCTTTTGTTCCGTTGTTAGAAGATTACCAGCAATTCCTTACTGATATAGATGTTATTTCCGGAAAAGCGAAGTATGCTAAACGCATCAATGGTTTACTGCCTAAAATAACTAATAAAAAAAGGTTGTTTTTAAGGGACGCCTATCATCCTATACTTTATCTTAACAATAAGCGTAAGCAGCAGGAAACTTATCCTCAAACTATTGAGCTGACCCAGGAAAACCGCATAATAGTTATTTCGGGGCCTAATGCCGGAGGTAAAAGTATAACGCTTAAAACAATAGGACTGCTCCAGCTAATGCTGCAATGCGGACTTTTAATACCAGTGCATGAACGCAGTGAAACTTTTTTATTTGACAGGATACTTACTGATATTGGTGATAACCAGTCTATTGAAAATCATTTAAGTACTTATAGCTATCGCCTTAAAAACATGAATTACTTTTTAAGAAAGTGCAATGATAAAACACTTTTCTTGATTGATGAGTTTGGTACAGGTTCAGACCCTGAACTTGGAGGTGCGTTGGCAGAAACCTTTCTTGAAGAGTTTTACCACAGGGAGGCCTTTGGTATAATTACAACGCATTATACCAACCTTAAAATGCTGGCTAATGAGTTGCCTTTTGCCACCAATGCTAATATGCTTTTTGATGAAAAATCGTTAGAACCGATGTATAAGCTTATTTTAGGCCAGGCGGGCAGCTCCTTTACTTTTGAAGTAGCGCAAAAAAACGGTATTCCCTTCGGGCTTATTAACAGGGCAAAAAAGAAAATAGAAAAAGGGAAAGTGCGGTTTGATAAAACAATTGCCACATTGCAAAAAGAACGCTCTAAACTCGAAAAAACATCACAGATTTTAAAAGAGGAAGAAAGCAAGGCACGCGAAGAAAGCAAAAAGATGGAAACCATTAATACAAGGATTCAGCAAAAACTTGAAAGCTACCAAGAGCTGTATGATGCTAACCAGCGCCTCATTTATCTGGGACAAAAACTGGACGATATAAGTGAGAAATATTTTAGTAATAAAAATAAGAAGGAACTGATAGGTGAGTTTCTTAAAATGGTAGAAATTGAAAATTCTAAACGTAAAAAGCTTACTCCTAAAGAGAAGAAAGTAAAAGAAGTACAGCAAAAACAAATAGTTGAAGAAGTAAAAGAAAAGGTTGAGGAAATACGCAAGGAAAAGAAAGAGAAAAAAATAAAAGAAAAAACTGTAGAAAAACCGAAGGCAGTATTAAAAATTGGCGACCGTGTGCGAATGACAGATGGTAAAGCAGTAGGCACACTTGATGCTATAGAGAAAAATAAAGCTACAGTAAATTATGGTATTTTTACTTCTAAGGTAAATATAGAATCTCTTGAGCTTGTTGAAGCTAAAAAATAATGTTATGGAAAAACTGCCTGTAAATAAAAAGATAATATTGTTTGATGGCGTATGCAATTTATGTGATGCCACAGTGCAGTTCATTATCAAAAAAGATAAGAACGATGTTTTCCGTTTTGTACAATTACAGTCCGAATTAGGAAAAGAAATTATAAGTTATATAGGAGTTGATACCTCAAAAACAGATTCTATAATATTATATGAGCCAGGAAAAGCATATTACTATAAAGCTGAAGCTGCTATAAATATTGCCAAAGAACTGGGAGGTGTATATACAGCGATGGCTATATTTTCATTACTTCCCAAAAAAATAACTAATAGTGTATATGACTATGTTGCCAAAAACCGCTATAAATGGTATGGGAAAAAAAATGAGTGCATGATACCAACTCCGGAAATGAAAGCTAAATTTTTATAAAACATCAAGCTTTACTTTAACCATGACAGCCGTAAAAAAGTTATTAGATAAAATTACAGGTATTGAACACGGATTTAACCACATTATAGATGCAGGCGAAATAATCCTGAAAGATTCTGTTTTGAAACCTATGGAATTGGCTCAGACTTTTATTGAACCGCAACAACCCTATCAAATCCGCATGTTGGGAACCTATTTATTTGGAGCATTAGCGGCTAATAATTCTGAAGCCTTGCATATCCTTGAAGAAACCATTTCAAATGACAAAAATTGGCGCGTACAGGAAATGTTGGCCAAAGCTTTTGATAATTACTGTAAAATAAAAGGTTATGAAAATTCTCTCCCAAAAATAAAGTTTTGGCTGGCCCACAATAATACCAACGTAAAAAGGGCAGTAACCGAAGGCTTGCGCATTTGGACCGGTAGGGATTATTTTAAGGAGAATCCAGCGGAAGCAGTTAGCCTTATCAACAGTAACAAACATACTGACAGCATATATCTGGCTAAATCAATAGGAAATTCGCTGCGTGATATTCATAAGAAGCACAAAGAAATTGTAGATGCAGAAGTATCAAATTGGGATTTAAGTGAGAAAGGTTTAGCATTCATCCACAAATTAATTTATAAATAAGCTTGTAAGTTTAACAAGGCATAGTGTTCTTTTTCAACTATTGCTTAAAACTTTAATAATTAAAATAAAAAAGGCTCCCTTTTTGGGAGCCTTTTTTTATATGCTGTAAGCTTTAATTATTGCTTAACAATTTTCTTAGTAACAGAACCTTTGTCCGAAGATATGTTCATCATGTAAACACCTGCAGAAAGGTCAGAAACATTAACCTGAGCTTCAGCAACGCCATCAAACTTAATTGTTTTAACTGTACGTCCGTTTAAGTCAATTATTTCGATACCCTCAACAAGTATATTGTTGCTGTTAGTAATATTGATTACGTTAGAAGTAGGATTAGGGAATACTGACAACTGAGATGAAAGGAAATCATTAGTTCCTGCCGGAGCCTGTATAAACTCAATTGTATCTAAAAATATTGCTGTTGAGGTTGAATTCATTGGTGAATTATTGTGGAAACCAAAATAATAAACACCTGTTGTTGGCGCTGTCCATGTTGCAGTATGTGCTGTATATGATGCAGTTCCTGTAAGCGACTTAGACTGGATAACAGTAGTTTGAGCAGCTACAGATTGTGCAGTACCTACAGTAAGGTCCATAGTCATTGGAGCTGCAATACCTGAAGCAAATAGCCTTGTTTTGTAATTGATTGTTACCTGAGTACCTGCAGCTACCTGGATACCTCTTGAAAAGCCCCACTCATCAGATGCTGCTGTTGCACTGTTAAATGAATATACAACACCACCTGCTCCACCATCAGCATAGTTAGCTGGATTTGATGTACCAGATGCAACAAATAAATTAAAATCACCTATAAAACCATTTTCATAGTTATCTGCCGCATTAAATGTATGCGTAAAACTACCTGTTTTTGCAAGGTAACCATAAAAAGGCCCTTGCCAGCCACTGGATGACATAGCACTACAAGTAGCTCTTACATAATACCTGAAGTTAGAAGAAGCCGGTAATCCTGATAAAGGAGCCACAGCATAATCAAGATTGCCTGCCGGAACGCTTACAATAGTACCTGTACCAGGAGCTGCTGCTAAATCAGTACTCCAGTCAACTTCATAATTAGCAGGTGAACCTATAGACTGATCCCAGTATAGGCTTGCACCTGTTGTACTGTATGAGTCCGGTAAGTAGAAGTCAAAATTACCTGGTCTTACACATGAAACTGCATTAAAGTTAAATGTAAATTGAAAACCCATTGTAGAAGGTATCTTCCAATAGTTATCCCACTGTATCCAGTAAGTTTGCCCTGCTTCAACAGGAAAAGTTAATGTGCTTAGGTAATTTGTTGCACTTACGTCATCATTTGTACCTATACAAGCCTCAAGGGTTGAACATGTAGCTCCTCTTAATACGGAAACCCTTGTGTCATTCGTATATAAAGTACCATTATTTACTGGAAGGTCACTTGAAATAGTAACTTCTCCGTTAGTAGTTGCAGTGTATGTATACCATATAGCTTTAATGTTTGTCCTGGAATCTAAACAGTAAGCACCAAATGTACCATTTATACTTGATGCTGTTTTAGTTCCATTAGTTGTAATCGGTATAGCTGTTGCACAGGAAGCACCGGTTTGCGCTTTCGTGGCAAAAATAGAGCCTAAAATAAAAGCTCCTAAAAGTAATTGTTTTTTCATGATGATAGTTTTAAAATTATCCCAAAAATAATAAAAATATATTACCTTAGGTTTATTTGCGAAAAATTTTATACAATTTAATTGTTTCGTTAAATTTAAGAATGTAATAAATAATAATTAACTAATACCAAAGCGGCCATTGCTTCAACAATAGGCACCGCCCTTGGTACAACACAAGGGTCGTGCCTACCCTTTCCCTGCATTTCTACTATTTTATTTTCACTATTTATTGTTTGCTGCGGCTGCATAATTGTGGCAACAGGCTTAAAAGCCACTCTAAAATATATATCCATCCCGTTACTAATACCTCCCTGTATCCCTCCTGACAAATTGGTTTTTGTACTGCCGTCCTCATTAAAAAGGTCGTTATGCTCACTGCCTTTCATTTTTGCGCCGCAAAAGCCGCTACCATATTCAAAGCCCTTTACTGCATTTATTGAAAGCATTGCTTTTCCTAATTCAGCATGAAGTTTATCAAATACAGGCTCGCCCAGCCCTGCGGGTACATTTTGTATAACACAGGTTATTGTACCACCAACAGTATCGCCTTCTTTCCTTACCTGTTTTATATACTCTTCCATTTTTTTTGCAGTTGCCGGGTCAGGGCATCGCACAGCATTACTTTCTGTCAGCGAAAAATCCAGTGCCTGATAGGGTTTATCTATAAAGATATCTCCAACAGATGATACAAATGCATTTATTTTTATATCAGGCAACACCTGTTTTGCAACAGCACCGCCTACTACCCTGCTTACAGTTTCCCGGGCAGAACTCCTTCCCCCGCCCCTGTAATCCCTTATACCATATTTCTTTTCGTAGGTATAATCGGCATGCGAAGGCCTGTAAACATCTTTAATATGGGAATAATCTTTTGGTTTCTGGTTTTCATTCCTGACTATAAATCCTATGGGGGCGCCTGTTGTTTTACCTTCAAATACACCTGAAAGTATTTCTACCTTATCATCTTCCCTTCGTTGTGATACTATAGCTGACTGTCCTGGTTTACGCCTGTCAAGCTCTTTTTGTATCAGTTCAATATCTAATAAAATACCGGCAGGGCAGCCGTCTATCACACCTCCTACTGCTTCACCGTGCGATTCTCCAAAAGTTGTCAGTCTAAATCTGTTACCAAGTGTATTTCCGCCCATATGTTATGTTTTAAACAAATGTAAACCATATCCTTTACTTTTAAAATTAATATTATGCCCTGTTTTTAAACTATAACTTAATAATTTATTAAATGCCTGTTTATATGTATGGTTGTATTTTGCAGAAAACATCTCATGAAAAAAAAGATTATTGATCTTGTAGTCCTGTCAGATGTTCATTTAGGAACTTACGGCTGCCACGCAAAAGAACTTCTTGCTTACCTTTCTACCATCAAACCTAAAACTTTAATCCTTAATGGCGATATTATAGATATATGGCAATTCAGGAAGTCCTATTTCCCTAAATCACATATGAAGGTTGTAAAAAAGCTTCTTGATTTTGCATCAAAGGGTACTAAAGTTTACTATATAACCGGCAACCATGACGAAATGCTCAGAAAATTCAGCGATACCCATATGGGCAACTTTTCGATAGTTGACAAAGTTGTACTGGAACTTGACGGTAAAAAAGCATGGTTTTTCCATGGTGATGTGTTTGATAGTTCTGTAAACCATGCAAAGTGGATTGCAAAACTTGGCAGTATTGGGTATGACTATCTTATTTTGTTAAACAGGTTCATCAATTGGGTACTGGTAAAAATGGGAAAAGAGCCTTACTCGCTTTCAAAAAGGATAAAGGCAAGCGTAAAAAAGGCAGTAAAGTTTATCTCTGATTTTGAGAATACGGCTGCCGACCTTGCCATTGAGAATAATTATGACTATGTAGTCTGCGGGCATATACATGAGCCTGTTATTACCCGGAAAGAAAACAAGAAAGGCGCAGTAACCTATTTAAATTCGGGCGACTGGATAGAAAATCTTACCGCGTTGGAATACAATAAAAAACGCTGGAAGCTTTACAGGTATGTACATGAAAAAACCGTAAATGAAGAGGAAGAATATTTTGAAATGGAGACATTGATAGGGCAGCAATTTATAACTGCGCTAATGAAAAAACATAACATAGATACTAATCAGTAGTTTACCAATTATAAATGATTTTCTTACGGCTGCACGCACTGTAAAGATGTTAAATATTTGAAAATATGTTATTTTCAAAAAAATCAAGGCTATATCTTTGCTTAAGACAATAACCAAAAAAATCATTTATGAAGAAATTATTTTTATCAGCTTTTATGCTTTTGGCCATTGCCTTAACCGCTAACGCACAGGAAGGCAGAAGAAATGCACTGGGACTACGTTTGGGTGATAACGACGGTTTTGGTGGCGAAGTATCATACCAACGCCTTCTTTCAGATAATAACAGGCTGGAAGTTGATTTAGGATGGCGCGACTCTGACCACTATGATGCTTTTAAACTTACAGGTCTTTACCAATGGGTATGGAATATTGAAGGTGGCTTTAACTGGTATGCCGGTGTAGGTGGAGGTTTAGGTACCTGGAGCTTTGATGATGATTTTCCTCACTCGGATGACGATGACAGCGGTACTTTTGTATTCATTGCCGGTAATATTGGTATAGAATATAATTTTGATATTCCATTACAATTATCGTTAGACTTCAGGCCGGAAATTTATTTTGGGGAAGATTTCCGTGAGGATGATTTCGGACCGGATATTGCCTTAGGTATCCGCTATAAGTTTTAATCATATAGTTAATTGATATAAAAAATAAAACCCGCTTTAAGCGGGTTTTATTTTTTTAGCCTCTTATCAGCTTTTTATATTTAATGCGTTTAGGAGTAATATCGGTACCCAAACGTTTTTTCCTGTTTTCCTCATATTCTGAGAAACTACCTTCAAAGAAATATACTTCCGAATCGCCTTCAAATGCCAGGATGTGTGTGCAAACCCTGTCTAAAAACCATCGGTCGTGGCTGATTATAACCGCACAGCCTGCAAAATTATCCAATCCCTCTTCCAGCGCACGCAGCGTGTTCACGTCAAGGTCGTTTGTTGGCTCATCCAGCAGCAATACGTTCCCCTCTTCTTTTAAGGTCATGGCAAGGTGAAGCCTGTTGCGTTCACCACCTGATAATGTGCTTACTTTTTTATTTTGGTCACTTCCGCTAAAGTTAAAACGGCTAAGGTAGGCACGGCTGTTTACCTGCCTGCCCCCCATCATAATTAGCTCCTGCCCGTCGCAAAAGTTTTCCCAAATAGATTTGTTAGGGTCAATATCAGAATGGCTTTGGTCAACATATGCTATTTTCACGGTATCCCCTACTTCAAACTCACCTTTATCCGGCTGCTCTTCACCCATTATCATACGGAATATTGTAGTTTTACCAGCTCCATTTGGTCCTATAATTCCTACTATCCCTGCCTGTGGCAAAGTAAAATTAAGATTGTCATACAGTAATTTATCTCCAAATGCTTTGGCAACACCTTTTGCCTCAATAACATTTGTGCCCAGCCTTGGCCCATTAGGAATATACAGTTCCAGTTTTTCTTCAAGTTGTTTCTGGTCTTCATTCAAAAGCCTGTCATAGCTTTGCAAACGTGCTTTTTGCTTAGTTTGGCGTCCTTTAGCACCCTGCCTTACCCACTCAAGCTCACGCTCTAAAGTTTTCCTGCGTTTGGAAGCTGTTTTTTCCTCCTGCTCAAGGCGTTTCGCTTTCTGGTCAAGCCATGATGAATAATTTCCTTTCCAAGGTATGCCTTCGCCCCTGTCCAGTTCCAGTATCCAGCCTGCTACATTATCAAGAAAATAACGGTCATGCGTTACGGCTATAACCGTTCCCTGATATTGCTGCAAATGCTGCTCCAGCCATAGTACGCTTTCGGCATCAAGGTGGTTGGTAGGCTCATCCAGCAATAACACATCCGGTTGCTGCAATAATAAACGGCACAATGCAACGCGGCGTTTTTCACCACCCGAAAGTACTTTTATAGGAGTATCCGGCTCCGGTGTGCGCAGGGCATCCATTGCAATTTCAAGTTTTGTATCAAGTTCCCATGCACCGGAAGCGTCAATTTTATCCTGCAATTCAGCCTGGCGGTCCATAAGCTTTTGCATTTTATCTGCATCCTCATAAACCTCCGGCAGGCCGAACATATCGTTTATTTTATTAAACTCGTCCAGTATGGCCACAGTTTCGGCAACACCTTCCCGAACTACTTCAATAACTGTTTTGTTTTCATCAAGCTGTGGTTCCTGCTCAAGGTAGCCTACAGTGTAGCCGGGTGAAAATACAACATCGCCCTGGTAGCTTTTATCTACACCGGCAATAATTTTCAGCAATGTAGATTTACCCGAACCATTTAAACCAAGAATACCAATTTTAGCCCCATAGAAAAAGCTTAAATAAATATCCTTAAGTACCTGTTTATTTGTGCCCTGATAGGTTTTACTAACCCGGGACATTGAAAATATTACTTTCTTATCGTCAGACATGTAAATTATGTTTTGGTAAGTTAATTAATAATTACACCCTTCCCTTAAGGGCATTAAATGCCCAGGAAATAGCAAAAAAACCTATGCCGGCTACTGAAAAGCCAATAGCATAATCTTTATATTTTAAAACGCCCAGCAGTATTAACGCTGCGCCAATAAGAAACATAAAAAAAGAGGCCCACCCAAAGATGGTATTTTTATTCATTGCCATAATTTCTAGCTCTGTTTGATTTAGCCTGCAAATATCGTGATTATATGTTGAATAAAAAATGTTTGGCTTCTTAGTGTTTACTTAAAACTCAGGCAAAAATTTTCACCAGCATTTCTTTAAGCAGGTAGCCCTGTGAAATTGAGTTTGCCCCCACACCTTTGCTTTTAACATCTATATCCCTTAGCGCGGAAACTATTGCACTTACTTTTTTCATAGGGTAATTGCGTAATGCAATATCATAGTCTTTAAGGAAAAAGGGATTAACCTTTAATACTTTTGCCGCATTGCCGGGGCTTTTATCCTTTAATCCATGGTATAATAAAAGCTGGGAGAAAAAGCCGAATACCAGTCCTGTAGTAACTACGAGCGGGTTATCTTTAGGGTTCTGGGTAAAATAGTCGGCTATTTTATAAGCTTTAAGCTGGTCTTTTTCGCCTATGGCTTTTCGCAGTTCAAATACATTATAATCTTTACTGATACCTATATTATCTTCAATATGTTTTGGGGTAATAGTGCTGCCTTCCGGCAGAATAATAGCCAGCTTATCCAGTTCATTACTTATCCGGCTAAGGTCATTGCCTAAAAATTCAACTAACATGGCGGATGCTTTAGGCTCTATATTATATTTCTTGCCGGAAAGCACCCTCCTTATCCAGTCGGCCACCTGGTTTTCATAAAGCTTTTTGCTTTCATATACCACACCACTTTTCTCTATCAGCTTGGTAACTTTTTTACGCTTATCAAGTGTTTTGTACTTGTAGGCGAATACAAGCACTGTAGTGGGCTGCGGGTTTTCAGCATAACTTTCAAGCCTGTCTATTGTGCGCGAAAGTTCCTGTGCCTCTTTTACAATTACCACCTGCCTTTCAGCCATCATTGGATAGCGCCTTGCGCTTGAAATTACTTCTTCAACCGTTACATCCTTCCCATAAATCACCATTTGGTTAAATCCTTTTTCTTCTTCAGGCAGTATGTTGTCTTCAATAAATTCGGTCAGCTTATCAATATAATAAGGTTCTTCACCCATTAAAAAATATATTGGCTTAATATCGCCCTGTTTTATATTGTTAACTATCCTTACTACTTCGTCCACTTTAGCGTTGCAATTATTTTATATTAAATTTGCCTGATGCAAAAACTGAATTTTCCACAGTACACATTCCGTTTCAAAAATAGTGAAAATAAGGTGGCTATTTTTGATGCCGTCCGTAAAAAATTTATCCTCCTTACTCCCGAAGAATGGGTGAGGCAGCACGTTGTACAGTTTTTGTTAACAGAAAAAAAATATCCTAAGCAACACATTAATGTGGAAAAAATTATTAAAATAAATGGTTTAATAAAAAGATATGATGTTGTTGTTTATCAACCTGATGGAAAAATATTGTTACTTGTAGAATGTAAAGCTCCGGGGGTAACCATATCCCAAAATACATTTGACCAGATAGCGCGATATAACATGACGCTTAATGCTGCTTATATGATGGTAACAAACGGGCTAAATCATTACTTTTGCCAAATGGACCATGAGCAGGAAAGGTATCAATTTTTGCCGGACCTGCCTGAATACAAACCTGCCCCATGAAAAGCATTGCCGTAGTAATATTAAACTGGAATGGAAAACAATTGCTGGAACAATTTTTACCATTTGTTATCAGATATTCTGATGGAGCAGCCATATATGTAGCGGATAACGCCTCAACAGATGATTCCGTAACATTTGTTGCCTCAGCTTTTCCTGAAGTAAAAATTATAAGAAACAGCAAAAATTATGGCTTTGCCAAAGGCTATAATGAATGCCTTAAAGAGGTAGAAGAAGATATATATGTGCTTTTAAATTCGGATGTGGAAGTTACAGAAAACTGGCTGGAGCCGTTACTGGGCCTATTTGAAAGTGATGAAGAGATTGCAATAGCACAACCAAAAATACTGGACTATTATAACCGGAGCCATTTTGAATATGCCGGGGCGGCAGGCGGCTTTATTGATAAGTACGGCTTCCCATTTTGCAGGGGCAGGATATTTGAAACTATTGAACAGGATATGGGCCAGTATGATGACGATGCAGATATATTCTGGGCATCAGGTGCTTGTTTCTTTATAAGGAAAAAAGTGTTTTGGGAACTGGGTGGTTTTGATGAAGACTTTTTTGCACACCAGGAAGAAATTGACCTGTGTTGGCGTGCATTCAATACCAATTACAAGGTGAGGTATTGTGGAAAATCACACATTTTCCACATGGGTGGTGCTACCCTTGCCACCAGCAGCCCCAGGAAAACTTATCTTAATTTCAGGAATTCATTGTGGATGATGGTTAAAAATGTGCCGGCAAAACAAGCTTTTGCTACATTTTTTGTAAGGCTTGCCTTTGACGGCGCTGCGGCATTCCGATTCCTTACCCAAGGAAAGCTAAACCACATATGGGCCATCTTAAAAGCGCACTATTACTTTTATTTGAAAATATTTTATTTCATAAATAAAAGACAATCAAAACAATACAAAAATTACTACAAAATAAAGAGTATTATATGGCTGTATTATGCTAAAAATGGCAAACTATTTGCAAGTATTTTTAACAATAGTTTATAGCTTTAGCCGTTAATATTTGTACTAATAATCCGTAATTTTGTTAAAAATTTTAAATTGATGCTTATGAAAAGAACCATTCTAACATTAACTCTTGCTGCTATTACCCTTACATCATGCGGGTCTAAAAAGAAGATAGCAGAACTTGAAGCAAAGAACAAGGAAATACAGGATTTGCTTAACACTGCAACAGTAAAGCTTAATAACTGCCTTACTGAAAAAGACATGCTGACCACCCAGGTTGCTGACCTTAGAAAAGATAAGAATGAGCTTATGAACACCATGGGCAATATAACTACCTTATCATCAAAAGGAGCTGAAAACCTTGAAAAATCTTTGGAAAGCCTTAAAGAAAAAGACCTGAAGATTACAAGACTGCAGGATGCGCTTACACGTAAAGATTCGGTTACTCTAGCACTTGTTACCAGCATAAAAAGGGCTGTAGGAATAAATGACCCGGATATTCAGGTTAATGTAGAGAAAGGTGTAGTATATATCTCAATAGCCGATAAACTTTTATTTAAAAGCGGCAGCTATGAGGTTAGCGACAGGGCTAAAGAAATTTTAGGAAAAGTTGCTGCCATAGTTAAGGACAAACCGGATTTTGAATGCATGGTAGAAGGCCACACTGATAATGTGCCTATTAAAAACCCTGTATTACAGGATAACTGGGATTTAAGTGTTAAACGTGCCACATCTATAGTAAGGATACTTCAAAAAGACTTTAATATAGACCCTAAGCGCCTTGTTGCTGCAGGAAGGGGCGAATATGTACCGCTTGCTGAAAACACTTCAGCTGATGGAAGGGCAAGAAACAGAAGGACAAGAATACTTATTCTTCCTAAAATTGACCAGTTTTATGATATGATTGAAAAAGAAATGAAAAACCAGTCGAAATAATATCGCGGTTTAATATAAAAAAAGAGGCTTTAAAAGCCTCTTTTTTTATTCTATACCAAAATCAGTATCCTGTTCATCTTTCAATTTTCTCCTGTTTTTTTCTTCTACAGGTAGGCTATCTGCCCTGCCCTGCTCTTTACTTGTTAATGATTCAGTACTTTCTTTCGGAGATTCTGACTGTGTTATACTGTTTTGTTTTGACTGACGGATATTGTTTTGGCGCTCGTCATTATCAGCCATATGCTTAGTGGCTGTTTTGTTACGCTGCTGCTCCTGCAGTTCCTCATCTCTTTTATTTCCAAACGGCTTTTCCATAATAAACAATTTTAAGTTTATTATAAAAGTAACTGTTTAAACAGCAATCGTTTAAAAATATTAGTTAATGTTTACTGTAGCTTATCTTAAATTTATTGTGTATCCTGTTGTAAACCGGCATGTTTATTATTATGCCTGTAACACAAATCATCAATAAAATTATAAGCAGTGAAAAGTACACAAAACCATTAAGGCTGTTTAAAACAGGAAAGTCAGTTATCAAAAAAAATAATGTAACTAAAAAGGTAACGATTGATAAAATCAGACTGAATATTCTCATAATCCCGGGTTTTTTAATTGATTGACTACTTGTGTGATTTAAAGGACTATGAAGCCCTTTTTTATAAAACGCTGTTTTCCATAGTAAAATAAATTATAATGCAACTATTAAAATAGTTGATTTTCAATGAAGTAAAGGTACAAAAAATAATTGAACAATTGTTAAGTTAAATAAAATATAACGTTATCAATTAAATTAAAGTTTATTTTTATACAAAGTGGCGAGTGTAAACAGCTTATTAAAATAGCTGTCCAAGCAATTAAGTGCAGTAATTGTTTCTTTATCAGATTTTAAAGTTTTCCTTTCAGAAGTATAGTGTTTTATATTCACTTTTTCACGCTCGGTGTACTGGATATTATATACAGTAACACGATATTTCCCTTCGGCCAGTTCTATTTCAAAATCAAAATTCAACTCATTTGTCATATAGGAAGGGCTATCCTGGCAGGTATGTTTTATTTCGAACCCACGGCCTTTATAAACTGCCCCGGTTGAAGATACAATTTTTAGCTTAGGGTGTTGGGTAATCAGTTCAGGTATATTTTTCTGGTCGGTTATAAACACATTTTCCCATACTACATCATCATTCTTCAGTACAAAGTTATTAACCTGCGCCAGGCAGTTAACGGAAAAAAGCAACAATAACAAAACTTTTTTCATCTCTTATTTTTTAGTTGTGTATATAACTTTCAAATATAGAATATTTGATTACAAAATTTATCACAAATATTTACAATTAAAAACGATTTTGTTATAACATTCCGCAACTGTTAAAACTCATTTATTAATGAAGTTTTAATAAAAGTTTAAAACTTTTCCATTTAAAAATAACCAACTTGCACCATGCAACTAAACCATAATATTATGAAGAGTAATATCTTAAAAAACAAGCTGAAACAGTTAGTAAAAACAACACTGAAAAGTTACAGGCAACGAAAGCTTAAAAGATATTTTATGTCATAACATATATTGTTTTAAGCTGATTTTTGCCACTGTTACATTTAATGGAGCAGTGGCAAAATTTTTTGTCCCCAAATCAGCATTTTTTCACTTAACGGTTTAGTAGCGTTTGCTCCGCTGGGTGAAGGGAGCACATCATAAGTTAAATGAGGTTTGCGTTTAACATACTTATCATAATAGGCTGCTGCATTTTTACTTGAAAAAAGTACATACTTTATGTTTTTATATTTATCATAAAAGGCATCAAAATCATTAGGCAGTTCATTTTTAATATTGCTGTCCAGGCTGCCTGTCCTTTCGCAAAATTGCAGTACATCCCATAAAGCTATACCGTTTTTCTTAAGAAGGAGCTTGCGGTCGTTATATTCCATGCTGAAGGGTTCATTTAATATACTGAAAAGTATTTTCCAGAACTGGTTTCCCCTGTTTCCGTAATACTGCTGTAACTGCAAAGATTTTTCTCCCGGCATTGTGCCGAGTATAAGGAGCCTGCTGTTTTCATCTATAATTGGGTCAAAAGCTTTTTTCATAAACACAAAGCTAAGTCTGATTGTTTTAGCAATTAATTTACAAGGAGTTAATTATTTGTTAGAGTACTGTTTTTTAGGATATAATTAATATCCCCGCGTTATTCAATGGCTAAATTTGTTAGTGTAGTTACAAATTAAAAAACACTTTTTATAAATACAATTTCCAACTTAAATTCTATTAATTATGAAAACAGCAACAAAAACTTCTAACAAAAGTACAAGCAAAACAAGTTCGTCTTCTTCAAAATCTTCCACAACAGGCGGAAGAAAAGTTAAGGCAAAATCAACCGCCGCTGAAGGCCTTAAAGAATTATATATTGACTGCCTTAAAGACATATACTGGGCTGAAAAGGCTTTATTGAAAGCTCTACCAAAAATGGCTAAAAATGCATCTTCTGAAAGTCTTGTAAGTGCTATTGAAGAACATATTACAGTTACAGAAGAACAGGTTTCAAGGCTTGAAAAAGTATTTGAACTTGCAGGTAAAAAAGCTTCAGGAAAAAAATGCGATGCCATGGATGGTTTAATCAAGGAAGGTGAAGACATATTAAAAAGCACAGAACCCGGCCCGGTAAGGGATGCAGGTATTATAGCCGCTTCACAAAAAATTGAGCATTATGAAATTGCTACCTACGGTACTATTTGTGCATTTGCTAAAACTTTGGGACAGGATGAAGCGGCAGAATTACTGCACCAAACCCTTGAAGAAGAAAAACAGGCTGACATGACTTTAACTGAAAATGCGTACAATGACATTAATTTTGAAGCGCATGAAGAAGATGACAGCGAAGAATAAAAACTGAAAAGTTTAATAAAAAAAGCACACTGAAAGGTGTGCTTTTTTTATTTGCCGACTGTGAAAGTAGTATTAAAATAATAGGTTGTAAAACAATTGCTTGCTAAATTTAGTAGGCATAAAATGTTTTAATTATGAAAGCTATCTGGAAAGGCAGTATAAGTTTTGGGCTAGTAAACATACCTATAAAATTATACAGTGGTGCTACAGCCCACCGTATCGACCTGGATATGATAAGGCAAAAGGATAAATGCCCTATACAGTATGTGCGGGTTTGTAAAAAAGATGGCAAAGAAGTGCCCTGGGATGATATAGCAAAAGGATACCGGAAAGAAAACGGTGATTATGTTATTTTGGATAAAAGCGACTTTGCTGCAATAGCACCTGAAAAAACACAGACTGTTGATATTTTTGAATTTGTAAAAGAGGAAGAAATCCCTCCCCAATATCTTGAAAAACCTTATATAACGGAGCCTGCAAAAGAAGCCAAAAAAGTATATGCACTGCTTAGGGATGCACTTAAAAAATCGGGCAAGGTAGGGCTATGCCGCTTTGTAATGCGCACTACACAGCATTTAGGCATTTTAAAGGTTGAAGAAGATGCCATATTACTCATACAGATACGTTTTAATGATGAGTTAAGGGATACAGGCGAGGTAAACCTTCCTTCAGATATTAAAATATCCAAGAAAGAACTGGATATGGCAACCAGTATTATAGAACAGCTTACAGGCAAATTTGAACCTGAAAAGTATAAAGACACCTATAAGGAAGAGCTGGTAAAGATGATTAAAAAGAAAGCGGCGGCTAAAAAAGGTGAAAAACCGGCTCCCGTTAAGCGCAGGAAAAAAACCACAGATAAAGATGACCTGCTGGAACAATTAAAGGCAAGCCTTGCTGCTGTAAAAAGTTAAAGTATGAAGTTGTCAGAATATAAGAAGAAAAGGGATTTTACAAAAACAGCAGAACCTGAAGGCAAAGTAAAAAAAGCCGGAAAGGAACTGCGCTTTGTAGTCCAGAAGCATGATGCTTCAAGGCTTCACTATGATTTCAGGATAGAAATTGGCGGTGTGCTTGTAAGCTGGGCAGTACCTAAAGGCCCTTCGGCTGATACTTCGGTAAAAAGGCTGGCAATGCATGTGGAAGACCACCCTATGGATTATATAGATTTTGAAGGCACCATACCAAAAGGGCAGTATGGTGGCGGTACCGTTATGGTTTGGGATACAGGAACCTACCTGGCTGAAGGTATTGATGATTATACCGAAAGCGAAAAAATACTTAAAAAAATGTACCGTGAGGGTAATATAAAAATGACACTAAATGGCGAAAAGCTTAAAGGTTCCTATCATCTTGTACATATGAAAGGCAAGGAAAACCAATGGCTGCTCATGAAGGGTAAGGATGAATATGCAGGAAAAGATAAATTCAAACAGGAATCTGTACTAACGGGGCGTACGTTGGATGAAATTGAAAACGATAAAAAATCAGCAACCTGGCAAAGCAACAGGAAAGAAACCAGGTCTGTAGCTAAAGACAATACCAAAAGTGAAACAAAAAATGAACCTGTAACCTTTACCCCTGATGATGTTGCCGGAGCAAAAAAGCTTACTAAATTCCCTTCCGGCTGGAAGCCTCAATTAGCCACACTTACTGATGAAATATTTAATGATGATGAGTGGCTCTTTGAAAATAAGTATGATGGTTACAGGGCACTTATACAAATCAATAAAGGCAAAATTAATCTTGTATCGAGGAACGGGCTGTCATTTAATGCCAAGTATGCGGACTTAGTTAAGGCTTTTGAAATTATTGGTGATGATGTAATACTGGATGGTGAAATTGTTGTTGAAAATGAAAAAGGGCAAAGTAAATTTCAATGGCTGCAGTATTACAATGAAAACCCCGAAAGAGGCCAGCTAAAATGCTACGTTTTTGATATATTATATTTTAATGGTTTTGACCTTACCCCTCTTGAACTGGTGCAGAGAAAACGCATACTGAACGCACTGCTATCTCAAAGTGATGAAATTATTTATTCCGGCCATGTTATTGGTAAAGGTACTGAAGCACTTAAAAAAGCTGAAAAAGAAGGGGCTGAAGGTTTGATTGCTAAAAAAGCTTCTTCAAAATACCATGTAAACAAGCGTAGCAAGGAGTGGCTTAAGATCAAAGTTACTAAAGAACAGGAAATGGTTATTGGCGGCTATACCGACCCCCAGGGCTCGCGCACAGGCTTTGGTTCCCTGATGCTGGGATATTATGAAAATGATGAATTAATATATTCGGGGAAAGTTGGCACCGGCTTTAATGAAGATTCATTAAAAGACATGCATGCAAGACTACAAAAATTAGAAAGGAAAACAAGCCCTTTCCAAAACGTACCAAAAGAAAAAAATGCGCATTGGGTTACCCCTGCCCTTGTAGCCCAGATAAAATATACCGAATGGACTGAAACAGGAAGCCTTCGGCATCCCGTATTTATAGCACTGCGTAATGATAAAAATCCTAAAGAGGTAATTCGCGAAAAAGCTGCGGAATTAAGCCCTGAAAATAAAAATGTGAAGAAATCAAATACCGAATCAAAAAAAACGGCTAAGCCAAAAGCTATGAAAAAAGGTTTTGATACAGATAAAGTAGAAATATCTAACCCTGATAAAGTCTTTTGGCCAAAAGAAGGGTATACCAAAGGCGATGTTATAGCTTATTATGACCAGATGGCAGAATATGTATTGCCTTATATAATTGACAGGCCCCAATCATTAAGAAGGACACCTGATGGAATAAAAAAAGAAGGCTTTTTCCAAAAAAATGTAGCGGGCATGGTGCCTGACTGGATAAAAACCAAGAAAATAAAATCTAAGTCAAAAGGAGATACTATAGAATATTTAGTGTGTAATGATAAAGAAACGCTTATATTTCTTGCCAACTGGGGCTGTATAGAAATAAACCCCTGGAGCAGCCGCGTAGGCAGCATTAACAATCCCGATTATATAATTTTTGACCTTGATCCCAACAAGGCTTCTTTAAAAGACCTTGTTACTACAGCTAAAAAAGTCAAAGAAATACTGGATAGCCTTAACATCAATGGCTACCTTAAAACATCAGGAGGAAAAGGGCTGCATGTATTCATACCGGTACAACCTAAATACACTTACACCCAAACACGTAGTTTTTCTGAAATTATAAGCCAGGCTGTACATAAGGCTTTGCCTGATATAACCAGCCTGGAACGAAGCCCGTCTAAAAGGGTTGGAAAAGTGTACCTTGATTATTTACAAAACGGTAAGGGGAAAACAATGGCCTGCGCCTATTCCCTCCGCCCACGGGAAGGGGCAACTGCCAGTACCCCGCTTAACTGGGATGAACTTGATGATAAAAATTTTGATATTAAAAACTACACTATTAAAACACTGCCGGAAAGGGTGAAACAAAAAGGCGACCTGTGGAAAAATTTCTTTAAGGACGCCATTGATTTAAATGAGGTTTTAAGCAAGCTGTCAGGCTAAAACAACCCGTGTATTTCGGCATTAATACGGTTTATTATATCGCCTAAATCTTCAGGGTTATCTACAAAATCCAGTTTGTCAACATCAAGTATAAGCAGTTTTCCCTTGTCATACCCCTGCACCCAGGCTTCATAACGCTCGTTAAGCCTGCTAAGGTAATCTATGGATATAGAGTTTTCATAGTCCCTGCCACGCTTGTGTATCTGCTTAACAAGGTTTGGTATTGAACTGCGCAGGTATATCAGCAGGTCAGGCGCTGCCACAAAGCTTTCCATAAGTTCAAACAGCGATTTATAATTATTAAAATCCCTGTTGCTCATAAGCCCCATAGCGTGCAGGTTGGGTGCAAATATATGGGAGTCTTCATATATAGTCCTGTCCTGTATAATTTTTTTACCACTCTCCCTTATCTGCAATATCTGGTTAAAGCGGCTGTTCAGGAAGTATATCTGCAGGTTGAATGACCAACGCTCCATCTGGTGGTAAAAGTCATCCAGGTAAGGGTTATCTACCACATCTTCATAGTGTGGCTCCCATTTAAAATGTTTAGCTAATAATCCTGTTAATGTGGTTTTTCCGGCGCCTATATTCCCGGCTACAGCTATATGCATTATTCTGGTAGTGTTATTTTATACTGGATGATTTCGTTGTTTGTAAAAATAGATAAAATTTGTGCTGCATAATGAAAACTTTTAAATGATTTTTCAACCGTTTCAACCTGCATTACCTTTTCTTCTGCCATGTTGTATAAATAAACAGCATTGCCTTTTTTAAATAATATTCTTTCCCCTCCCGGTATAATTTGCAACTGTTCAAACTCAGGTACAGTACCCAGGTAATTAACCTTGCCAAAAAGGTTTACCGCATAGCAATCGTTTCGCGAATCTATCCAGTAAAAATAATTGTAATCACTCTGGAAATATTTAAGGCTTTCATTAAAAGGCGGTGTAAGGGTTTTAAAAGTTTTTTGTGCCGGGCTATAAAGTCCTATCTGCTGTGTAGCCATATCATAAAGCCATAGGCGGTTTTGCGATGCCAGCCCTGCCGCTTCGGCAAGTATGGGCTGTGGGTTATCAGTCCTTGGCTGGTCGGTAAAATTAATTCTCGCAGTTTCATTTAACTGGTTGTCCAGTAAAACTACAGTATTGAATTTTTTATAAAATAACACTATCTGCAACGGATTGTATATATCTGCTGAGTGTAACGTGCCTAATGCAACCGCTTTATATTGCAGCATAATTCCGTCTTTACTTTTCCTGAATTCATTATTAAGAGTGGTATATTTCCACCCAAAGGCATCAGTGCCTATATATCTTTCAGGGCCAGCCTTTACATTAGAAAGTACTTTAACAGGTATGGTTAGTTCCTGTGCCTGGCACGTAAATGCAAAAAAGGTAAATAAATATAATAAAGCGGTTTTCATTAAATTTCTTTCAGCTTATAAAAATATGAAATTTGGCTGGTTATTAGTTTATATTAGCAGTTACAACTTTAACTGTTTAATTATGCAAAATATAAAACCCGCACTATTTTTTTTACTGCTTACTTTAAGTTTAAAGGGGCAATCTATATACAGGGAAGACTTCATTGAATTCTGGAATGACTACAACAATAATTTTGCCTATTTTAAAGAGCAGCAGGTTGACTGGAATAAAGTAAAAGAAATTTACCTGCCTGCTACAGACACCATTAAAAACAATTATGAATTTACACTATTGCTGGAAAATGTAATAAATGAACTGCATAATGGGCATATATCGCTAACATCAGGATATGATACATCTAACAGAATTATACCAAGCGGTGCCGATGTATATGCCGAAAAGCGGGAAAACAGTTTTTTTATTACTGATGTACGCAAAAATTCAGCCGCTGAAAAAGCCGGGATTAAACCCGGTATGGAAATACTATCCTTCAATAAAAAAGATGTTGCAGCGCAACTGCAAAAATTCCTGCCTAAGTCAGCTGAAAAATATACTCCTGCAATGTATAGCTATGCCGTTAATATGCTACTTGCAGGGACATATGCTATGAAAAGGGAATTCACACTGAAACAAGATGGAAAAATATATAATTATTTCCCGGATACTATTGTAAATGAACAACCAAAAACTTTATTAGAATATAAAATATTGCCTGGTAATACCGGGTACATTAAAATTAATAACTCCCTTGACAACTATGATTTAATACCTGCTTTTGATAAAGCCGTTGATAGCCTGATGAGTACAAAAAGCATAATACTTGACCTGACAGAAACACCCGGTGGTGGAAATACAACTGTTGCACGTGCTATTATGGGGCGGTTTATTGACAAAGATATGCCCTACCAAAAACACCTCATTAATGAAAAGGAATATGGTACAGTACGCTCGTGGATAGAATATGTAGTACCCAGAAAAAAAACATATAAAGGCAGGCTGGTAATTATGGCAGGACACTGGACAGGAAGCATGGGCGAAGGAATAGTTATAGGTTTTGATGCCATGAAAAGGGCAAAAATTACAGGTACAAAAATGGCAGGGCTGATAGGTGCCATATATACTTTTAAAATGAAAAATACACAAATAGGCTACCAGATACCTGCTGAAAAAATGTACCATATAGATGGTACTCCACGGGAAAGTTTCATACCGCCTTATAATACTGCCAACAGTATCGAAACCTATAAACAGGCCCTAAAGCTTGCTAAATAAAAAAGCCCCTTTTAAAGGGGCTTTTCATTATCTTATAATTAAGGTTTATCCTAAAACCTCTTTTACTTTTTTACCAATTTCAGCAGGAGAATCCACTACGTGTATTCCGTTTTCCCTCATGATGCGTTTTTTAGCTTCAGCCGTGTCGTCAGCACCACCTACAATAGCACCGGCGTGGCCCATAGTACGTCCTTTAGGAGCAGTTTCACCGGCAATAAAGCCCACAACAGGTTTCCTGTTGCCGTCTTCCTTAATCCAGCGTGCAGCGTCAGCTTCAAGCTGTCCGCCTATCTCCCCTATCATTACAATACATTTTGTTTCAGGGTCGTTCATAAGCAGTTCTACTGCCTCCCTTGTAGTTGTACCGATAATCGGGTCACCACCTATACCAATAGCGGTTGTGATACCAAGCCCCTGTTTTACCACCTGGTCAGCAGCTTCATAAGTTAATGTTCCTGATTTTGAAACTATGCCTACAGTTCCTTTTTTAAACACAAAGCCCGGCATAATCCCCACTTTAGCTTCTTCCGGTGTTATAACGCCCGGGCAGTTAGGGCCAATCAGGCGGCAATCCTTATCTTTAATATAATCATAAGCTTTAATCATATCCGCAACAGGAATACCTTCAGTAATTGCTATAATTACTTTAATACCTGCCTCGGCAGCTTCCATAATTGCATCAGCAGCAAATGCCGGCGGAACAAAAATGATTGAAGTATCTGCACCTGCAATTTCCACTGCATCTTTTACAGTATTAAAAACAGGGCGGTCTAAGTGTGTGGTTCCACCTTTACCAGGTGTTACACCGCCTACTACGTTAGTGCCATATTCAATCATCTGGGTGGCGTGAAAAGTACCCTCGCTACCTGTAAATCCCTGAACAATTATTTTGGAATCTTTATTTACTAAAACACTCATGATATAGTTTTTTATTATTTTAATAGTGATGCAAAAATAGGTTTTTACTTAAAATATATAAAGCTTTTTTTATTATTTATATATCAATTTTTCAAAAGGAACTAACCAATTTCCAATTGTATTATCAAATCAATAATAAAGCATTATCAGTTTTAATCCCTGTAAGTTTTTATGCCCGAAATAAATAAAACCTAACCCAACTGGCTCATTAAAAAACCTTTATACAGCTTATTATCTTTTATTTCCCAAACAAGGATAAAGTGGGCAAGGATAGTTTCTTCAGCAGGGTTTTCAAACGCATGTACATAATGAGTATAGCGCACGCATACAGAGTTGCCTTCTGCAATAAGATGGCTTATTTCCACCCTGGCATCAGAATAGGATTTCTGCATTTCGGAAACAAGGGCAACAAGGTCGTTTTTTTCCAGTTGTAAAAAACCTTTTGAGCTGTGCCATTGCAGCAACAAATCATCATGTATAAAGCCCTGCATTACTTTTGCATCTTTATACGCACCCTTCTCATAATATTCTCTTACAAGCTCCTTTGCATCCATAATTATTGCTTTAATTTCTCTAAAATTTCAGGTATGCGTTTCACGTTGGCAAGCTGTTTCAACTTATCTCTTGATTCTTCAGCCGGAGTACCAAAATATATCTTACCGCCTTGAAGCGATTTGCTAACTCCTGATTGCGCCAATATTATTGCCTTACTTCCAATAGTTACTCCGCTTGTTGTACCAACCTGTCCCCAAATGGTAACTTCATCTTCAATAACAACGCATCCTGCAATACCTGTTTGGGCTGCAATAAGGCATTTTTTACCAATTATGGTATCATGCCCAACGTGCACCTGGTTGTCTATTTTAGAACCTTCGCCTATAGTTGTATCTCCTGTAACGCCTTTATCAATAGTACAGGCAGCACCTATGCCAACATTATCTTTAATAACAACCCTTCCGCCCGATAACAACTGGTCAAACCCTTCAGGGCGCTTTTTGTAATAAAAAGCATCGGCACCAAGTACAGTGCCAGCATGTATAATTACATTATCTCCTATTACAGTATTATCATAAATACTCACATTAGGATGAATAAGGCAGTTTTTGCCAATTTTTACATTATTGCCAATAAAACTGTTAGGCTGTATTACAGTCCCCTCGCCTATTTCAGCAGAATCGGAAATTGAAGCAGCGGAAGACCTAAATGGCATAAAATGCCTTGTGAGTTTATTAAAATCCCTGAATGGATCGTCTGAAATTAATAAAGCCTTACCATCGGGGCAGTCAACTTTTTTGTTGATAAGCACAATGGTAGCCGCCGATTGTAAAGCTTTATCATAATATTTTGGGTGGTCAACAAATACAATATCCCCCGGTTCCACCACATGAATTTCATTCATGCCATGCACTGGAAAATCTTCATTTCCTACAAACTCACTGTCAATTATTGCTGCTATCTCCTTTAAAGGATAAACTTTAGGAAATTTCATATTTGCTGGTTTAAAATATGGGCCTGCATAAACAGGCCCATTAACTATTATTCTTTTACACGCTCAACATAAGCGCCTGTAGCTGTATCAATTTTAATTTTATCACCTTCATTAATAAATAAAGGTACATTAACCGAAGCCCCTGTTTCAACAGTAGCAGGCTTGGTGGCATTTGTGGCAGTATTGCCTTTTACGCCCGGCTCGGCATAAGTTACTTCAAGCACTACAGAGGCAGGCATATCTACTGACAATGGCGAATCTGTTTCGGTGTTCCATATAACCATTACGTTTTCGCCTTCCTTTAAAAGCTCGGCAGCATCAAGTATATTTTTGTTTAATGAAATCTGCTCATAGTTTTCAGCATGCATAAAATGATACAGGTCGCCCTCAGGGTAAAGGAATTGATATTTGTGTGTTTCAACCCTTACGTCATCAATTTTGTGCCCCGCAGAAAAAGTATTATCAAGCACCTTGCCTGTAGTAAGGCTTTTTAATTTAGTCCTTACAAAAGCTGGGCCTTTACCCGGCTTTACATGAAGGAATTCAATAATTTTATAAATATCGTTATTAAACTTAATACATAACCCGTTCCTGATGTCAGATGTACTTGCCATTATTTGAATTTGTTTATTTGTTGCCTTTAATTTATTAATATATGCCGGTGTAGCCTTTCATTACACCCCTTGATGAATTCCTTATAAACAGTATTATTTCATCACGCTCCGGGGTAGCCTCCATTTCAGCTTCAATTATACTTAAAGCCTGTGTGGTGTTATAATTTTTTTGGTACAGTATTCGGTAAATGTCCTGTATCTCCCTGATTTTTTCAGTAGTAAAGCCCCTCCTCCTTAAACCTATAGAGTTAATACCCACATAAGATAAAGGTTCTTTGGCCGCTTTTGTAAAAGGCGGCACATCTTTACGCACCAACGACCCGCCGGATATCATAGCATGGTCGCCAATACTTATAAACTGGTGTACTGCCGCAAGCCCGCCTATAATAGCATAATTACCAACAGTAACATGCCCTGCAAGGGCAACACCGTTTACAATAATCGCATTATCACCAATATGGCAGTCATGGGCTATATGGGCGGTAGCCATAACAAGGCAGTTTTTACCGAGTTTGGTTTGGCCTGATGCAATGGTACCCCTGTTAATGGTAACACACTCACGTATAGTGGAGTTATCCCCTATTATTGCAAGTGAATCTTCACCTCCAAATTTTAAATCCTGTGGTACTGCGGAGATTACAGCACCGGGAAAAATATTACAGTTTTTGCCAATCCTGGCACCTTCCATAATAGTAACATTTGAGCCAATCCAGGTACCTTCTCCTATTTCCACATTATTGTGAATAGTAGTAAAAGGCTCAATTACCACATTTTTGGCAATTTTTGCTCCGGGATGTACATATGCTAAAGGTTGATTCATAAAATGTTCTTTTAGTTGTTTTTGACAATCTGTGCCATTAGTTCGGCCTCTGCAACCAGTCTGCCATTAGCATAGGCATTAGCCTGCATGTGGCATATACCCCTCCTGATAGGAGAGATAAGGTCGCATTTAAACACCAGTGTATCGCCCGGCAATACTTTTTGTTTAAACTTAACGTTGTCAATTTTCATAAAGTAAGTAAGGTAGTTTTCAGGATCGGGAACGGAACTTAAAATAAGTATCCCTCCTGTTTGCGCCATAGCCTCAACTATAAGTACCCCCGGCATTACCGGAGCGCCGGGAAAATGGCCTACAAAAAAGCTTTCGTTCATGGTAACATTTTTCAATCCTACCACATGGCTGTCCGACATTTCCAGTATTTTATCCACCAAAAGAAAAGGCGGGCGGTGTGGCAGCATGCTCATGATTTTGTTTACATCCATAAGCGGCTCCTGGTTAAGGTCATATACCGGAACCTGGTTGCGCTGCTCTATCTTTATAATTTTAGATAGTTTTTTAGCAAATTGCGTATTTACAAAATGACCGGGTTTATTGGCGATTACCTTACCTTTTATCCTTGTACCTATCAAAGCAAGGTCACCAATAACATCAAGCAGTTTATGGCGGGCTGCCTCATTAGGATAGTGCAGTGTAAGATTATCTAATATACCGTTTGGCTTAATGGCTATACTTTCCTTGCCAAAAGCAACCTTAAGGCTTTCCATAGTTTCCGGGGATATTTCCTTATCAACATATACTATGGCATTATTAAGGTCGCCACCTTTAATAAGCCCATTATTCAAAAGGGTTTCCAGTTCATGCAAAAAGCTGAAAGTCCTTGAATCTGCTATTTCAGTCTTAAAATCTTTTATATTTTTAAGTGTTGCATTTTGTGTACCCAATACCTTGGTACCAAAATCAACCATTGCAGTTACTTGGTAATCATCCGCAGGCATTACAATTATTTCACTGCCTGTAGCCTCATCGGTATAAGAAATTACCTCTTTAACCACATATACATTGCGTTCTGCATCCTGTTCAACCAGCCCCACTTTTTCTATAGCCTCTACAAAGAATTTTGAAGAGCCATCCATAATAGGCGGTTCAGATGCATCAAGCTCTATAATTACATTATCAACATCGCAGCCTACAAGTGCTGCCAGCACGTGTTCAGAAGTTTGTATCTTAACCCCTTTCTTCTCAAGGTTTGTACCTCTCTGTGTGTTAACTACATAATTGGCATCGGCCTCAACTACCGGCTGGCCTTCAAGGTCTACCCTTACAAAAGTAAATCCGTTATTTATTGGGGCGGGCTTAAACGTCATGGTAACATCCTTACCTGTATGAAGCCCTACACCTTTTAATGAAATTTCGCTTTTAATGGTGGTTTGTTTAACCATCTTTACTTATTTATTGTTTATTTTGATGTTTAAGCTCTTCTATGTCGGCAACAATTTTTGGGAAGTTTTTAAAATAAACATACGATTTATTAAAATCGGCATACGCTAAGGCAGGAGATCCCTGTACAGCCTCGCCATCTGCCACATTTCTTGCTACACCCGATTGTGCCTGTATGCGTACATTATTGCCAATAGTAATATGCCCTACTATGCCTACCTGCCCCCCAATAATGCAGTTTTTGCCTATTTTGGTTGAACCGGCAACGCCTGTTTGTGAAGCTATAACCGTATTTTCCCCTATAACTACATTGTGGGCTATCTGTATCTGGTTATCAAGTTTTACGCCCTTTTTAATTACCGTTGAACCCAGTGTTGCCCTGTCTATAGTAGTGCAGGCGCCCACATCTACATTATCTTCAATAATTACATTCCCAATCTGCGGTACCTTACTGTAAATACCCTCTTCGTTAGGTGCAAATCCAAAACCGTCTGAACCTATAATGGAGCCTGAATGTATAGTACAGTTTTTTCCTATTTCTGTTTCAGAATATATACGGACACCCGCAAAAAGTATAGTATTGTTGCCTATGGTTACATTATCCCCTACAAAGCTGTTGGGATAAATTTTTACATTATCGCCAATTTTTACATTTTTCCCGATATAGCAAAAACTGCCCAAATACAGGTTTTCACCATATTCAACACCTTCCGAAATAAAAGAAGGCTGCTCAATACCTGATTTCATTAACTTAACCTGGTTATAATATTCCAGTAGTTTTGAAAATGATTTATAGGCATCGTCAACCTTTATAAGTGTAGTGTTTATTTCTGCCTCAGGCTCAAAGCTTTTGTTAACTATTGTAACACTTGCTTTTGTAGAATATATATATTGCAGGTACTTAGGGTTTGCCAAAAAGGTAAGGGAGCCATCTGTGCCCTCCTCTATTTTGGCAAGCTTATAGACTTCTGCGTTGGGGTTGCCCACAACTTCTCCCTCCAATATGCCTGCTATCTGTTCTGCTGTAAATTTCATCCCGACAAAAATATAAAATTATATCAAATACCTGCTTTTTCCAAAATTACTTTTGGAAAACACATATAATACTTGGTTACAGGTTTTGATAATGCTTTAAGATTCAACTGGTCTGAAGCTTCTATAACATCTTCCATCGTTTTGTCCTTTTTTAAAATGCGTATCGGTTCCCCGGCTTTGTTATAAGCCTGGTTTTTTATTTTACCTTTAAAAACAAAGTAGGATGCCTCTTTTTCAGTAATACTGTAATATTCCATTACTACAGCTTTAAGCCTTTCCACCTCTTCCTTATCTACTTTTGCGGAGCGCAGCCTTATTTTTAAAAGGTCGCGGTTAATAATCATCCTGCACAGTTCTCTTAGAACAAAATCATCATTAAACTGCCATTCCTTTAAAGCTGATACAATGTCAAAATCATCAAGCTGCGAAAAAGTTTTAAGCACCTCGTCATTAAAATCTTCAAAACTGATTTTATTCTTAAGGAAATACTGCAAAGGCCTGCTGCAATTCAGCTCCTTGCCCAAATGAGTAAGTTCCTTCGCCCGTTTTAATATTTTAGTTAATATCAGTTCGGCAGCAACACTTGTTTTGTGCAGGTAGGCCTGCCAGTACATAAGCCTGCGCGCTACCAGGAATTTCTCTACGGAGTAAATTCCTTTTTCTTCAATTACAAGTACATCATCCTCAACATTCAGCATCTGTATAAGCCTTTCAGAATTTATATTTCCTTCGGCAACGCCTGAATAAAAGCTGTCTCTTTTAAGGTAATCCATCCTGTCCATATCCAGTTGGCTGGATATAAGCTGCAGCATAAACTTCCGGTGGTATTCTCCTTTAAATATTTTTATGGCAAGTGTAAGCTTTCCATTCATTTCCTGGTTTAGCCTGTCCATAAATAAAAGTGAAATACACTCATGGTTTACATCTTCCACAATACTGTGCTCCATAGCGTGTGAAAAAGGCCCGTGGCCTATATCGTGCAGTAGTATGGCAATGCATAAAGCATTCTCTTCTTCTTCCGATATCTGGACTCCTTTAAATTTTAATATCTGTATAGTACGCTGCATTAAATGCATACAGCCCAGTGCATGATGAAAACGCGTATGGTGTGCACCTGGATATACCAGGTAAGACATTCCCATTTGGGAAATGCGCCTTAACCTCTGGAAGTACGGATGCTGTATAAGGTCGTATAATAGCGGATTGGTAATTGATATAAACCCGTAAACGGGGTCATTTAGTATTTTCAGCTTGTTTATCTGGCTCACAAATTAAATTTTAAACAAATATAGCAATAAACAAAGTGGCAGGCAGGTTTACAAAACAGCTTTTTTAACACGAATAACAACTGTATTAACGCGGTTTTATTAATATTAGTTAAACCTAGGTTAATATGCTTTAATCGCTTTTACGGCTACAAACATATAAGTAATTTTATACCCGGATATTATGATTTTTTAAAATATACATGCTGCTAAAGCTGTAAATTAGGCAACACATCAACAACCAAAGAAACTTCAACACACCGTAGGACATTAATAACGTTATTTTTTGTTACTTAGGTTATTGAAGGAGGGCCTGCAAAAATAAATTTTGCGGGCCTTTTTTATTTATGCCATTAGAGTTTTTATAAAAAAATTAGGATTAAAATCCTTAATATACCTTAAATTGCAGTGCTTTTTTTAATAAAAAATTACTCATAAAATATGAATGAGATAAAGATACTTTGGGTTGACGATGAGATTGATATGCTGAAACCCCACATACTTTTTCTTGAAAAAAAGAATTATAAGGTTACCACTGCCAATAACGGGCAGGACGCTATAGACCTTTTTGAGAATGAAAATTTTGACATTGTTTTTCTCGATGAAAACATGCCGGGATTAAGCGGGCTGGAAACCCTTTCTGAAATAAAAGAAAAAAAATCCTCTGTACCGGTAATAATGATTACAAAAAGCGAGGAAGAATACATAATGGAAGAAGCCATAGGCTCTAAAATAGCCGACTACCTTATTAAGCCTGTAAACCCAAACCAGATATTGCTTTCCCTTAAAAAGAATCTTGATAACTCCAGGCTGGTATCCGAAAAAACAACCCTCGACTACCAAAAGGAATTTCGTAAAATATCCATGGATATGGCTATGGTAAACAGTTGGGAAGACTGGATAGACCTTTATAAAAGGTTACTGTTTTGGGAGCTTGAGCTTGAAACCATAGAAAGCCAGAGTATGGTGGAAATACTGGAATCGCAAAAACTGGAAGCAAATTCACAGTTTGGCAAATTCATTGAAAAGAATTATGAAGACTGGTTTGAGCAGAAAGCTGATAAACCCGTATTGTCGCACAATCTTTTTCGCGAACTTGTTGTGCCTGAAATCCAGAAGAAACAACCTATATTATTTGTTGTTATAGATAATTTGCGGTATGACCAGTGGAAGGCTTTTGAAGGTGTTATTTCCAACCATTACAAACTGGAAAAGGAAACGGCTTATTATTCCATATTGCCTACGGCTACACAATATGCACGCAATGCCATATTTTCAGGGCTTACTCCGCTTGAAATGGAAAAAAAATATCCGCAGTACTGGAAAAACGATGTGGATGAAGGAGGCAAAAATTTATATGAGTGTGAATTTTTAACAGAACAGCTACGCCGCCTTGGGCTTAGCAACCTGAAACAGGAATACTACAAAATAACCAACTATAAAGACGGTAAAAAACTTGTTGATAGCTTTAAAGGGCTTAAAAATAACGACCTTACTACTGTGGTATATAATTTTGTGGATATGCTTTCGCATGCTAAAACCGAAATGGAAGTGGTGAAAGAACTTGCCAGCAATGATAAGGCTTACCGTTCCTTAACTTTAAGCTGGTTCAGGAATTCTCCTTTACTGGAAATTATCCAACAGGCACAGGTTATGGGCTTTAAATTAATTCTTACCACCGACCACGGTACTATAAATGTAAAAAACCCAAGTAAAGTTATTGGCGACAGGAACACCAGCCTTAATTTAAGATATAAAACAGGGCGCAGCCTTACTTTTGAGGAAAAGGATGTATATCATGTAAAAGACCCTAAAAAAGTACAGCTCCCTACTATAAATATGAGCAGTTCTTTTATTTTTGCCAAAAATGATTTGTTCCTGGCTTATGTAAATAACTTTAATCATTATGTAAGTTATTACAGGAATACTTATCAGCATGGTGGTATTTCGCTGGAAGAAATGATTATACCGTTTTTAGTTTTTAACCCAAAATAGCTTTCGGTTATATGGAAATAACTTTTTCCCTGGAGGAAATAGATAAAACTGCCCAACAAATTTTAAATGGCGGTTTAAAAAATATAGTGCTTTTTCATGGCAAAATGGGAGCGGGAAAAACAACCCTGATAAAAGCTATTGCTAAAAAACTGGGAGTTAAGGATATGGCTTCCAGCCCTACCTTTTCATTGGTTAATGAATATGCAACTGAAGAAGGACAGGTTATTTACCATTTTGACCTTTACAGGCTTAACAGTGAGGAAGAAGCATATGATATGGGTATCGACGAATATTTTTATTCCAGCAACCTGTGCCTTATTGAATGGCCGGAAAAAACCCCAAACCTTATTCCGCTTGACCATACCGCTATTACCATTAGGCAGCTACAGGATGATAAAAGGCAAGTTATAGTAAAATAGTTATTAACATCTGTTCATTTTTTGTAATTTAGAAGCAATTTATCATAACCAGCCATGTCAATTACACCTTTTACAAAACAGCAGTTGCTCCCGCAGGAAGAAAAACTTGAAGTAGCAAGAGAGCGCAGCGATTTATTTATAGGCATACCTAAAGAAACTTCTTACCAGGAACGGAGGATTTGCCTTACGCCTGATGCTGTAAACTCACTTACTGCACATGGGCATCGTGTAATGATTGAAGCAGGCGCCGGAGACAGTGCCAGTTATTGTGATAAAGAATACAGCGATGCAGGTGCTGAAATTACACAGGATACCAAAAAGGTTTTTAGCTGCCCTGTTATTTTAAAAGTTGAACCGCCAACTTTAGGCGAAATAGAAATGATGAACCATAAAACGTTGCTCATTTCTGCCATACAATTAAAAACCCAAAAAAAAGAATATTTTGAGGCACTGGCTGCCAAAAAAATTACGGCACTTGCCTTTGAGTTTATTAAGGATGAGGACGGCTCCTACCCTGCCGTAAAATCGTTAAGTGAAATTGCGGGTACAGCCTCGGTACTTATAGCTGCCGAACTGATGATTAGTGAAAAACTGGGTAAAGGGCTTTTACTGGGTAATATTACTGGTGTGCCACCTACAGAAGTAGTGATAATTGGTGCAGGTACAGTAGCAGAATTTGCAGCTAAAACAGCTATTGGGCTTGGTGCCAATGTAAAGGTTTTTGATAATTCCATAACCAAGCTGCGTAGGCTGCAGAATAATTTAAACCAGCGCATATTTACTTCAACCATACAGGAAAAAAACTTACTAAAGGCATTAATGCGCTGCGATGTGGCAATAGGTGCTATGCGCGGTAAAAACAGGACACCTATTATTGTTACCGAAACAATGGTTGAGCATATGAAAAGAGGTGCCGTAGTGGTAGATGTATGTATAGATACAGGAGGCTGCTTTGAAACATCTGAAATTACAACACATGAAAAGCCCACTTTTGTAAAAAACAATGTAACGCATTATTGCGTGCCTAACATTCCTTCCCGCTATTCTAAAACCGCATCAATATCCATAAGTAATATAATCAGTCCTTTTTTACTTCAAATGGCTGAAGATGGCGGGCTGGAAAGCTCAATACATTGTAATACCGGTTTAAAGCATGGCGTGTATGCCTACCACGGGCTTTTAACAAACAGGCTTATTGCCGACTGGTTTTCCCTGTCTTACAGGGATATTAATTTATTAATATTTTAAAGAATACCTTTAATTGGAAAATAGTTTTGTTCTTGTTTTGGTGGGATTGGTTATAGGCGCTTTCGGCACTTTAATAGGTGCAGGGGGCGGTTTTATTTTAGTGCCGCTGCTTATTATATTTTACCCTGACCTTACTCCTGAATTAATAACCGCAATATCCATGGCAGTTGTTTCGGTCAATGCCGTTTCCGGTACTTTTGCCTATGCAAAATCAGGCCGTATAGATTACCGTGCCGGTATTACTTTTGCGCTTTTTACCATACCTGGCTCTATATTGGGAGTATTTACCGTACAATACATACCTGAAAAGCTTTTCAATATCATTTTTGGTATCTTACTTATACTACTGTCTATTTACCTTTTTTATAAAAACAGGAATGTCCTGCCCGATGTAAAGCCGATAATTAAAAAAGGTTACACACACCATATTGTTACCGATAATAAAGGTGTAACCTATGAATACAGCTATAATCAGGTAAAAGGCAATATAGTTAGTATTTTGGTTGGCTATATTTCCCCTTTGCTGGGTATAGGCGGCGGTATAATCCATGTGCCTGCCATGGCGCACTGGCTAAAATTCCCGGTGCACATTGCTACTGCAACATCACATTTTATCCTTGCTGTTATGGCAACAGTAACCGTTATTACGCATGCTGTAAATGGCAGTTACAATGATCCTGCTATTGTAAAAATGGTTTTAATGCTTGCCCTTGGCGTAGTACCCGGAGCACAGATTGGGGCTTATTTTTCCCATAGGCTGAAAAGCAATGTTATCATCCAGTTTTTGGCAGGATGCCTTATATTGGTAGGCATCAGGATACTGTTAAGCGTTACATAAAATAAAAAAGCACCTCATTAAGGTGCTTTTTATAATCGTGCTAACAACGGTTAGGCATTCATAGCTTTTTTCAAAACTTCGGCAGCCTGTGTAGCATTAGAAAGCTCTGCATATTTAACAGCAGTGAAACCCTTTTCATCAGCTTCTTTAACATTGGCACCGTTCTCAATTAAAAGATTAACAATTTCAACATTGTTATAACGGGCTGCCAGCATTAATGGTGTTAAACCGTTAGATTTTTGATTTACATCAACACCGTACTGAATGAATTTTTTAACGGCGTCAACATCGCCTTTAAGGATTGCAGCACAAAGCGGGGTAGTATTTTTATACTCCCTTACTAACTCAATTTTTTTTGTGTCTGTTACTGTGTTTTCTGCAATTGCTGCATTACTGAAAGCTACAAGTGCAAGTCCTAAATAAATGATCGTTTTTTTCATGATGATTTTGATTTTTAATGATGATTGATTTTACTTTGATTGTTTAATTAATAGACGCATACAAATTACAATCGTTACTCAAAAACATTATTTTAACATAATTTTTAACAAATTTATTTATCTGCCTTTATTGCAATAAAATAAAAAAACCGCCACTATTGGGCGGTTTACGTTAATATTGAAAGTTTTTTTATTTACTCAAAAAAGCTGTTACATTATTTTCAATTCTCTTATGAATATCCGAGATGTCAGCTTTAGCAAATTTTTCTCCAATAATATTTTCATAAAGTTCAATATATCTTTCAGAGACGCTGGCAATATATTCGTCAGTCATTTCCGGAATCTGCTGACCTTCCTTACCCTGAAAGCCGTTAGCAATCAGCCACTGCCTTACAAACTCCTTACTTAGCTGCTTTTGTTGCTCTCCCCTGTTTTGTCGCTGCTCATAACCTTCGGCATAAAAATATCGTGAAGAGTCCGGTGTATGTATTTCGTCAATCAAAACTATTTTGCCGTCTTTGTTCCGTCCAAATTCGTATTTGGTATCCACCAGTATCAAGCCCCTTGAAGCAGCAATTTCACTGCCGCGCTTAAACAAAGCTCTTGTGTATTGCTCCAGTACTTTATAATCCTGTTCAGATACTATACCTTTCGTTATAATATCCTGGCGGGATATATCGGTATCATGTTCGCCATTATCGGCTTTGGTAGTTGGTGTAATTATAGGCGAAGGAAATTTATCGTTTTCCCTCATGCCTTCAGGAAGTTCTACCCCGCATAAAATTCTTTTCCCTGCGGCATACTCCCGTGCAGCATGGCCGGAAAGATAACCGCGTATAACCATTTCCACCTTAAACGGTTCACAAAGCATACCAACAGCTACATTTGGGTCGGGTGTGTCTATAAGCCAGTTCGGGACAATATCTTCGGTAAGGCGCATAAACTTAGTGGCAATTTGGTTCAGTATCTGCCCTTTGTAGGGTATGCCTTTGGGCATTACCACATCGAAAGCCGAAAGCCTGTCGGTAGCTACCATTACAAGCAGGTCGTCATTAATAGTATATACATCCCTCACCTTACCGCGGTACACATTTTTTTGCCCCGGAAAATGAAAATCAGTTTTGGTTATAGTGCTCATTGTTGTTGTGTTGTTATTAAGGCACGAAGATAGTAAGAATACTTACAGTTTACTGAAAATTAATCATGGTTTTCAATAGCCTTGTAAGCATCAATAATTTTCTTAACAAGCCTGTGGCGCACAATATCCTTATCGTCAAGGTACAAAATGCCAACACCGTCCACGTCCTTTAATATAAGTAATGCTTCCTTAAGTCCCGAGATAGTCCGGCGCGGCAGGTCAACCTGCCCCGGGTCGCCTGTAATCATGAATTTGGCATTACGGCCCATACGGGTTAAAAACATTTTCATTTGGGAGTGTGTGGTATTTTGTGCCTCATCAAGAATTACAAAAGCATTGTCAAGCGTGCGCCCCCGCATAAATGCAAGCGGTGCTATCTGTATAATACCTTTTAAAATATAATCCTCCAGTTTTTCAGGCGGAATCATATCCCTTAGTGCATCATAAAGCGGCTGCATATAAGGGTCAAGTTTTTCCTTCATGTCGCCCGGTAAAAAGCCGAGGTTCTCTCCTGCCTCAACCGCAGGTCGGGTTAGTATAATGCGTTTAACCTGCTTTTCCTTTAATGCCTTAACAGCAAGGGCTACACCGGTATATGTTTTCCCCGTTCCTGCCGGGCCAACAGCAAATACCATATCATTTTTATACATTGACTCTACCAGTTTCTGCTGGTTGGGTGTCATTGCCTTTATCAGCTTGCCGCCTACGCCGTGCACCAGTATCTTATCATCTGGGTTCATGTGCTCTACCTGCTGGTCGCTTTGTATAACCCTTTCAATTACATTATCATCAATATTATTGTAGCGGGAAAAATGCAGCATTAACCTTTTAAAACGCTTTTCAAACTCGTCCAGCATTTCTTTTTCCCCAAAAGCCTTCAGCGTGGTGCCCCTGGCTACTATTTTAAGCTTGGGATAGTATTTTTTAATAGTTTCAAGATGTGAGTCCTGCGCACCCCAAAAATCTTTAGGGGCTATATCGGTCAGTTCAATAGTCCTTTCGTTCAAAAGCAGTTCATTTTAATTAGAGATAGTAGCTATTTAATTATTAGCTTTGCATTCAAATTTAGTGAAATTTTAATCGCACTTTCTAAAAGTTTTACACAATTTTATGTCAATAATTACCCTTACTACCGACTTTGGCCTCAAAGACCATTTTGTGGGCGCTTTGAAAGGGAAAATTATATCAGAATACCGCGAAGCCACAATTATTGATATATCGCACCACGTAGATTTATTTAATATACCCGAAGCCAGTTATATAATTGGCTGTGCGTATAAAAGCTTCCCTAAAGGAACCGTGCATATTATTGGTGTTGACGCTGAACTTACAGTAGAAAGCAGGCATATTGCCATGCAGTGGAACGAGCAGTATTTTATTTGTGCCGATAACGGTATACTGAGTATGCTTACGCAAAAGATAGTACCACAAAAAATAGTGGAAATAAATATACATGACAGGCTGCCTGAAGGCTCAACCGAAATGGATGTATTTGCCAAAGTAGCCTGCCACATAGCACGTGGCGGCCTGCTGAATGTTATAGGCCGGGAAACTGCAAAAATTAAGGAAGTTAACGAGCTTCAGCCGGTAATACCGGGCGATAAAGCAAGCATTAAAGGCTATGTGGTTTATATAGACCATTTTGGCAATTGTGTTACCAATATAACAAGGCAAATGTTTAAAGATGTGGGACGCGGCAGGGATTATGAAATTGTTTTTAGCAATAAGACAATAAAAAATATAAAGGCAGGGTATTCGGACTTTAGGATAAGCGAAAATTCATCCCTAAAAAATTATGAGGGCGAAAGGCTTGCTATTTTTAATGAGGTAGGCTTTTTAGAAATCGCCATTTACCGCAGCAACCCCTCTTCAGTAGGTTCGGCTAAAACATTATTAGGGTTAAAATACCGTGATATGGTGAGTATTGTATTTAAAAACGAGCAATAAATAATCAGAATGTTTATAAGAATTGTAAAAATGCATTTCAGGGAAGGGACAACCGATGCTTTCCTTTCTAATTTTGATGAAGTGAAACAGCACATACGAAATTTTCCCGGAAACCGTTTTCTAGAACTATACAGGGACAAGCAGGATGCTACAGTGTTTTTTACCTATAGCTACTGGGAAACAGAACAAGACCTTGAAAATTACCGCAATTCGGATTTATTTAAGGAGGTTTGGGCATTTACAAAGCAGCTTTTCAGCGAAAAAGCGCAGGCATGGAGTGTTGACAGGCTTGTTACACTGGATTAAAAAAATACATACTTTAACAAATAAGTATAAACTAAATGAAAGCATTACTAAGTAGGGAAATTAAATCTTTTTTCGGTTCGCCGACAGGGTATTTGGTTATTGCCATTTTCCTTTTGTTAAACGGACTTTTCCTTTGGGTTTTTGAAGGCGATTTTAATATACTGGACAGCGGCTTTGCCGACCTTACCCCCTTCTTTACCCTTGCCCCGTGGATATTATTGTTTCTTATTCCTGCCGTAACCATGCGCAGTTTTTCCGACGAGAAAAAGCAGGGCACAATCGAATTATTATTTACCAAGCCTTTAAGCACATGGGAAATTGTAAACGGTAAATTTTTTGGTGCATTTATTTTAATACTGCTTGCTTTGCTGCCAACATTAGTATATGTATTTGTGCTTTCGGCTCTTGGCAACCCGGAAGGGAATATTGATATGGGCAGTACTCTCGGCTCCTATTTCGGGCTGCTTTTTTTAATTGCAGGTTATACGGCGATAGGAATATTTACTTCTGCCCTGTCCGATAACCAGATTGTTGCCTTTATAATTTCAGTATTTCTTTGTTTTATATTTTATTTTGGTTTTGAGGGTATTTCCGGCATTATGGGACAGTCCGGCAGATTAATAGCTGCTTTGGGCATGGACTACCATTTTAAAAGTATGAGCCGCGGGGTTTTAGATACACGTGATATTATATACTTTTTTAGTATTGCTGCTTTATTTTTGGCGTTAACTGTTTATAAACTTAAATCGCTGAAATGGTAATGGAAAGAATAAAGAAAAAAAGCATATTAAAACTAGTTGTTGTTATTTTTGCCATTGTATTTATTAACATACTGGCGCATTTTCTATATATCCGTTTTGACCTTACTACAGATAAACGTTATACATTATCTTTAACTACTACTGAGCTTATCGAAAAAGTATCAGAACCTTTATATATTGATGTTTTCCTCGGAGGGGAATTACCTCCAGAATTTAGAAGACTGCAAAAGGAAACACGTAGCCTTTTGGAAGAGTACCAACTTAGGAATCCAAACATCATATTCAACTTTAATGATCCGCTTGAAGATGAAACTACTGCTGAACAGTATATGCAGGAACTTTATGCACTTGGTTTTACTCCTACTAATATCAATATCAATAAAAAAGGTAAAAAATCTATAGTACAGATATTCCCTTGGGCTATAGCTAATATCGGTCAAAAATCGGTAAAAGTGCCTCTATTGGTGAATAGCTATGGCCATACAGCCGAGGCAAACATTAATAAATCAGTAGAATTACTAGAATATGCATTTACTGATGCAATATATAAGCTGACTACTACCGACAAAAAGAAAATAGCGGTACTTAAAGGCAATGGAGAACTGGAAGATAAATATATGGCCGATTTTCTTAGAAACCTTAGCGCATATTATTTATTGGGAGAGTTTAATATCGACTCATTGCAAAACGACAGGAAAAAAACCTTGGAAAACTTAAACCGTTTTGACCTTGCAATTGTTGCCAAACCCACCACAACTTTTACAGATGATGAAAAATATGTCTTTGACCAGTATATAATGTCAGGCGGAAAAAGCATTTGGATGATTGATAAAGTCAGTATCGATCTTGATAGTCTTAGAAATAAAAATCAGACCTCGCTTGCATTTCCTAACAACCTGAACCTTGATGATATGTTTTTCAAATATGGAATTCGTATTAACGACAGGCTTATACAAGATTTGTTTTCGACACCCATAACCGTGCAGTCACCAAACGGCCCTGCACCTGTTGATTGGTTATACTCCCCTATAGTACAGTCAGAAGAAAATCATCCTGTAAATAAAAATATCAACTTAGTAAAACTTGAATTTGCCAATTCAATAGACACTCTTGCTAATAATATCAAAAAAACAATACTATTAAGAAGCTCATCTGAATCGCGAACAGTTGGCACACCCCAGGAAGTTAGCTTAGGGCAGTTTATGGATAACCTTAATCCTGGAGAATATACTCAGGGAAATATACCAATTGCAGTATTACTGGAAGGAAAATTTACATCGGCATTTAAAAACAGAGTGAAACCCTTTGAACTTAAAAACAATATCGATGAAGGTAAGGAAAATAAAATGATTGTTATTGCTGATGGCGATATTATCAACTATACCTATGTAAATAAAAAACCACTTGACGGCGGTATTGATCCATGGACACAACAGATATATAGCAATAAAGATTTTCTGCTAAACTGCGTAAACTATCTTATGAATGACTCCAGTCTGATTAACATAAGGAGCAAGAGAATTGACCTTAAATTTTTAGATAATGTAAAAGTAGAGGAAAATTACACTACTGTGCAGTTGGTTACAATAGGGATACCGTTACTTATATTGCTGATTGCAGGATTGTTATTCACTTACCTCAGAAGGCGTAAATATTCACGATAAGTGTTAATAAAAAATGTTTCAGTATTCAATTTGATTACGATATATTTGTGAAATGTAAAATGCAACGGTTTTACGCATAAATAAACAAAACAAGATGAAATTTATAGTATCCAGTTCATATTTGCTAAAGCAGCTACAGGTATTGGGAAGCGTTATAAACAGCAGCAATACCCTGCCTATTTTAGATAATTTCCTTTTTGAATTAGACAACAAGCAACTAACAGTTTCAGCATCAGACCTGGAAACTACCATGTCTGCAACCCTGGATATTGATTCTGAGAGCCAGGGAAGCGTGGCTGTACCTGCCAAACTGCTTTTGGAAACATTAAAAACTTTCCCTGAGCAGCCGCTTACATTTACAGTTGAAGACAATAATACTATAGAAATCAGCTCTAATTCGGGTAAATATGCCTTAGCCTATGCTTCGGGTGATGAATTTCCTAAAGCGGTAACCTTAGAAGACCCGTCTTCTACTATTGTTCCTGCCGAAGTGCTTGCCACAGCAATAAGTAAAACTATATTTGCCGCAGGTAATGATGATTTGCGCCCGGTTATGTCGGGTGTGTTTTTCCAGTTTTCGCCGGAAGGGCTTATTTTTGTAGCTACCGATGCACATAAGCTTGTAAAATATGCAAGAGCCGATGTAAAGGCATCTCAGGTTGCTGATTTTATCATGCCTAAAAAGCCTTTAAATATTTTAAAAGGAATACTTTCTACTTCTGACGCGGAAGTGAAGATTGATTATAACGATTCCAACGCTACTTTCTCTTTTGATAATTATGTATTGACCTGCCGACTTATTGATGGTAAATACCCTAATTATGAAGCAGTAATACCTAAAGAGAACCCTAACAAGCTATTAATAAACCGTACACAGTTTTTAAGTTCTGTGCGCCGTGTGGCCATATTTTCTAACAAAACTACACACCAGATACGCCTGAAAATTGCTGGTACCGAACTTAATATTTCTGCCGAGGATATTGACTACTCTAACAAGGCTGAAGAAAGGCTTACCTGCGACTATCAGGGTGATGATATGCAGATTGGCTTTAATTCACGTTTCCTTACCGAGATGCTGAATAACCTGCATAGTGATGAAATTATGCTTGAAATGTCGCTGCCTAACCGTGCAGGGATACTTACACCCGTTGACGGGCTTGATGAAGGCGAAACCGTTACCATGCTTGTAATGCCGGTAATGCTTAACAGCTAAAAAAGCTATTTAACTAACCTTAACCATAAAAAATACCGCCTTTACGGGCGGTATTTTTGTTATTCATAATTATGTTTAGGAATTTATGAAGTTGATAATATCTTCATTAAACTTATTTTTATGTGTATAGAATAAGCCGTGTGGTGCATCATCATATACTATATATGCTGCGTGTGGTACTAACTTAACCGTTTCTTCTGCCGAAGCACTGATGGGCACAGTTTCGTCTGCTTTACCATGTATAACAAGCAGTGGTATTTTAATTTTAGTAAGGTCGTCCCTGAAATCTGTAGATGACCATGCCTGCATGGATTTGATAGTAGCATAACCTGCCGAGTTGAGTGTGAGCATTAAATCCCTGTGCAGGAAGTCATCGCTTACAGGCTGGCTGAATAAATGCACGCCATAAAATGATTTACTGAAAGAAGCCAAAAATTTTGGCCTATCATCCTCAAGCTGCTCACGTATGCCGTCAAACTCTTCCTGAAGCATGCCATTTGGGTTATTATCAGTCTTTAGCAGGTAAGGTGTAACAGCACTTACAAGGGCAGCACGTGTTACCCTGCCATCAGTATTATATTTGGAAAGATAACGGGCTACCTCTCCCCCGCCCATGGAGAAGCCTACAAGTGTTACATCTGTTAAGTCAAGTTCTTCCAGTACAAGTTTAAGGTCAGATGCAAAAGTATCATAATCATACCCGTCCCAGGGGCGTGATGATTTACCAAACCCTCTCCTGTCATAACTAATAACCCGTATATTGTGCTTTGGCAATTCATTATACTGGTATTCCCACATTTCATTATTAAGTGGCCAGCCATGTATAAGTACTACAGGTTTACCACGGCCGATATCCTGGTAAAATATTTTAACTTGTTCTGAACTTCCTGATAAACTAACTGAGTTGGTTGTAATAAAAGGCATAGTAATTTTATTTTAAATTAATATTCAATGAAATTACTAAAACCCAAACAGGCATTTACCTAATTAAGAATTCTTTAGGTGTTAATTTAAGGCTAAAAGAAACCGGCAGTTATATAACATCCATTTTTTCCATTAAAAAAGTTGCACTCTTATTGCGGCATACGCCATTCCGCAGTTTATAATCAAAGTAAAGCTCACCTTTGTTAATTTCTACCTCAAAGCAGCGGTTTATCAAAGCATGAGGGAAATCGGCTGCAATGTTGCATACTTCAATATCATGTGTGGCAATCGCGCCTAAAGCATTTTTTTCTACCATTTTTTTTATTACACCAATAGTTCCTGCACGCTTATCGTCAGAATTGGTGCCCCGCAGTATTTCATCCAGCAAAACAAAGCATTGCTTTTTATCAAGCTTTTCCATTATTTCCTTCAACCTTTTCACTTCTGCAAAAAAGTAGGATTCGCTATCGGAAAGTGAATCGGAAAGGCGCATGGAAACAAGTATAGGTAAAGGATGCACCACTGCTGAGGAAGCACACACAGGCGCACCAATACCTGCAAGCACCATATTAACCCCTAAACTGCGTAAAAATGTACTTTTACCTGACATATTGGAACCCGTGAGGATTGTAAAATGCGGTTCAAAATCTATATCATTGCCTATCCTGGTATCAGGATTTAGTAATGGGTGTGCAAGGTTTTTAAAAGATATTTTATTTTGTGTGTTCAGTTGTGGAAATACAAACCCTTTATTGTTATAATAAAAGTTCCCCAAACTGCTTAAAGCTTCAACTTCAGCAATAACATTAAGCCAGCCTTCAATATTCTTTGCATTTTTCTCTTTCCAGCCTTGCAGGGATTTTAAAGTATGGATATGGAAAAGGAACAAGCCGTTAAATAGTACGGCTGCAAAGAGGTTACCTATAGAGTCCATTCTTGAAAATAGTTCAGCCAGTTTTTTTATCCGCCTACTGGCAGGTATTGTTTCCTGATACAACTGGTTCTTTAATTTATTGAGTTTTGCGGAGTTAAATTTTTCATTTTCTATTGATTTGATTATCAAACTATAGTTATGAATTATCTCATCTATTTCTGTAATATAATTTACCTCTGCCTTAATACTTTTAGAAACAGTTGAAAGGCATATAAGGTTAAATACAAAAAGGTAGCCGCACGCAGAAAAAAACGCTGTATTATCTGTAATAAGGTAAGTAACAAAACAGGCTACTAATATAAATGGTGAAACCACGGCAATTATATTTTGAAGAAATGTAACAGCTTTACTCCTGCTGTTACTCCAGTCTATCAACTTATTATAAATAGCCTTGTCATCTTTTTTTATCCTGCCCAAAGCTGTTATTTCCTGCCGCCAGTCTGTTTTATCTGCAAGTTCCTTTATGGCTTCCTGGTTGTCAGTTATCTGTTCCTGTGGCAGGACTTTTTTAAACAGCGAAGCTAAAACATCTTTTCCTTTCCACGTTTCTGTACGGTTAATATGCTGAAATAAGGAATGGGTGCCAAAAATATCCAGGTCATACAAGTAAGAATGCTTGTGGTCAGTATATTCTGCTCCATTATCAAAAGTGTTCTTTTCCCTTTTTAAAAAGTTTATCTCATCATCATTAATAGCAACAATAGTGGCTGCATGCAATTTGCGCCTTGCAAGTACAGAATGGTAACGCATTACGTAAATAAAAGCAATTATACACAATGCCATGGCGGTTAAATATAAAATATTGCTGCCGGGCTGAAGGTAATAATAACCGGATATAAAGCATAACACTATTAATAACAGGCGGAGAATGCTTATTTGGTTATACTTTATTTTTAAAGCTGAAAGTTGTGCTTCAAACTTTTGCTTGCGTGAGGTATAGTATTGCATTGTGATATTGATGAAAAGCAAAGATACATCTGCAAATAAAAAATCCCGCCGAAGCGGGAATATTTGTGTAGTAGTTGTTTATTTAAATTTTCTTACCCCTGTAGAGTCAACTATATACCCCCTTTGGTTTGTTTCGCCATCAACCATTTTCTGTATACCAAGCCCTTTTTCCTTTTCCATCTCTATCTGGTAAAGTTCTTCATAATCTTTAGTGTAAAGCGCATCGGGCACTACATAAAGGTCAAAAAATATGGTATGAGATTTTATTTTGGTATTTGCTATTATGGTAGTGTAAATACCTACATAGCCAATATTTTTGGTACTGTTATATTCCATTTCAATAAGCCCGTAGTTATCGGGCGCAATTGCGTTTTTTGGAAATTTGGCAAGTGTGCATCCGCAGGAAGGCAGCACATTAAAAATTTTAAGGGGCTCATCTCCGGTATTGGTAATCTTTACTACTATATTTTGCTTCTGCCCCTGTATTATAGGATAATAATGCCTCAATGGGTCTTCAATTTCTATAGTAGTAGGTTCCAGTAATGCATTCTCTCCATCTCCACCACAGCCTGCAAGCATAAGGGCAAAAAAACATGTATATGCAATGCCTAAATATTTTCTGCTGAAATTAAAATTTTTCATACCTCCCTTTACTCTATTTAAAAATAATTTCATCGCAGGCTATTGATTTACTTTTAAAATCATTTTGCTTAATAACTTTTATAATAACCTCCCTGCTGTCTGTATTAACCTGTAACGGCATTACAGCTTTGTGTTTATATATCCTGTCTCTGTTGTTATCAAAAGCTAATACAGTTTCATATTTTTTACCGTCAACAGTAACTTCAAGCTTTTGGGGTAAATATATATTATGGCGCACATCGCTTAAAAAATTCATTTCCAGTTCATGGGCCCCGGCGATATCAGATGCATTTATTTTTACCGAAAAGGCGTCAACTGTATTCAAAACCCAGTTATTATAATAATCATGAAAGCCTATTGCGCCATCGTTCAGCATGTTCATATCTGTATAATCTTCATCCTGAGCAGAAAGCAACGTAAAATTTTTACCATACAACAGGTTTTTATAACCCGGTTTTACAATTTCGTCCCTCCACAAGCCTATGTAATCATTTATGGAAAAGCCTGCTTCTTTAAATGATTCAATACCTGTTGATTTCTGCAATTTTGTCAACCTTTCCAGTAATTCCTCTACTTCAGTATTCAATTTTGCTGTTGCTGTAGCACTATCAAAATTGGCATATCCATTTTTTCCAATACTATTGGTACGCATTAATTCCAGTTTTTGGAATGTTAAGGCCAGCAATAAAGGATTTAGTTCCCTATATTCATTATTATCTGCCCTTTGAATGATATTGGAATAAAAGGTATTAAATTCATCAGTGTTTAAATATTTTTTCTTCGCCTGTTTCAGTCCGCCATAAATATCAAGCACTTTGTTTGATTCCAGCGAAAGATGGTCAATTTTAAGATAATAATCGGTTAGTATTTCGCTGAATTCAGGGTATTGTTGTTTAAAATAATAAGCAACGGCAGTATCAATATCAATACCTACATTCGAGAGTAGCTGTGCATAAACATAACATTTAAGATCTCCAAAAGCACAGTAAGCATCCTCCCTGCCATGCATAAAAACACCCTTTGCCCCGGCATTTTTATAAAATTTCAGGTTTTCCTGCGTTATGGATAATGTTGGGTAGGACTGGAAATAATTATCAAAGTTTACTGCATAATCCCAAATATAAATTTTGTCGGTTACTTTTTTCCAATCTGAAAAAATTGCGGCAATTTTCTCTTTTTTATTCGATTTGCTAATTACCACTCCCTTAGGAAAATCCATTGTGCTTATCATTACCCCTGCATTGTCAGCCAGTTTAAATGCGGGCGGGTGCTGTGTAGTAATATAAGCAGTGCTAAAAAACTGCTTATATGGAAACTTAACAGAAAGTTTATTTAGTAAAGAAAAAACAGCAGGGCTTGCATTTGTTTTTGTATTGCCTTTTGCAATACACTTGCTGCATTGGCAAACAATTGCGTTATCGTTGGGCATTATCATAAATTTATCATGCCCTGGGTTATCCTGCTCCTGCCTGTTTATGTGATTAATAATAGCTTTTTCAAGTTCGGGGCTGGAAAAACAGAATTGCTCCTCATTTTTTTCGCCATTTATTTCAGCCATCATTTCGGCGGTAGGTTTTATAACCTTTGCAATATTATGCCCCCACAACCCCCAATGTTCATCAAGCGTATTAGTTTTATTCCACTTTCGGAATTCAGCATTATAATTATCTGTAAAAAAAGGTTCCCTGTATTCAAAATCAGGTATAAAGGTATAATCCAAATCCTGGGGAAATTTTATTGTATCAGTTAAACTGTTATTCCTGTAAACATTAAACTGGCTTATCCCTGCATATTCAGATAAAAAGTGCCTACAGCCATAATACAAACTTTCTTTACCGGCAGCAGTAATATGTAATGCATCATTATCCCATTTAATATTGAAATAACCTTTGTTGTCTTTACTAAAGCCTATTTTAATATAATGTTTTTCTGTACCAATTTTATTGAGAATCTGTAACCTTGCTCCGGTAGCCTTTTCAAACAAATCCCTGAAATCAACAGCAACAGAAGCTGCACCCATATCTTCAACTACTATAACAGGAGCTATCTTTCCTTTTTGGTAGAATATAACATCTTTGGAAGCACCACTACACCCTGTGCAAAAAAAGATAAATATATATATGGTTAATTTATTAAGCATATTAAAACCTTGTCCTGATGGTTAAGAATAAATTATACTGGTTGATATAGCTGTTCTCAGTAACCCGGTAATTATACCAGTTGCCCATTATACCCACACTTGTCCTGTGACTGGTGTAGTGAAAATAGCCACCGCCTACCATAGTATTTACATAAGACAGGAAAGTATTGGTCTGGAAATCGAGTTTCTGGTCTTCGGGTGCTGTACCGGCCGATGCCATGGCTATAACATAATTCCTTTCGTTACGCATGTAAAACCTTGCCTGTAAAAGGATATTATTATATACATCTTCCTCATCCCTCATTAATGAAACCCTTGCGTTAAGCCATACACGGTCAAATGCGCGTTCCAGTCCCAAAATACCTGATATAAGGTTCCTGTCGTCCTGCAAGGCTGTGTAGCGTATGCCCAACTCACTTTGCCATACTTTTTTATACGGCTGGAAATAAGACAACCCTACTTTGTATTTTGAAAAAAACTGGTTGGCAATACCAGCATTGGCCAAAAAGCTTGATTTATTTTTAAACGTATGGTACCAGTCAACCTCACCCTGCACACCTACTCCGGTATTCCTTGCAGCATAGTTCATACGGCCTACGTATGTATTGTTCTTTTCAAACCTCAAATACTCAACAGTAGCCACAGAGGTATTAATAGGTATGGAATCGGTAGTAGCACTAAGATAGCTTATATTAACCTGGTTTTTAAAGGTCTTGGCTTCAAGGTAATCCAGGTGATCCATGTGCTCATCATATTTATAATAAGGCGGCACATATTTCTTTTGAAAGGCCAAAGCCCTTTTATAATCGCCCATTGCTTCATAAATCTGGCCTTTTTTATATAAAAGTTCATTGTTATCCTTATTAAGCTCAAGGCTGCGGTCAACAATTACCATCGCTTCTACATATTCCTGCCTCTTTATGTAAATATTGGCAAGTTTAAGTGCTGCAAGCGTATCATTAGGCTTTATTGCCAGAATTTCATGATAAACATCTTTGGCATGGAAAAAATCATCATCATCTTCCCTTTGCTTGGCAAGCAGAAACATTTCTTCAATCAGGGCACCCCTCATAGTATTATTGTAAGGATACTTTTCAGATAATGCCTTTAATGAGGCAACAGCCTTTTCATGTTCACCCAAGGCTGAATAAACACCTGCTTCTTTAAGCTTCATTTCTTTTGAATCTGGAAAGCGTTCCAGCGCTGCCTGTATAAGCTGCATAGCTTCCTGGTTTTCGCCCATGGAAATTCTTGCGCCTATACCATACTGATAAGCCTGCATATTATAAGGGTCGGTTTCCAGAAGTTCATCTGCTATAACCTTAATAGTAGCATAGCCTTCCCTTTCATTAAGGTATTTAATATATTCAATAGAAAGGTCTTTTACCATATACCCATACTCAGGATAATCAGGATACCTGTCCCTGTACTCCCGTGCCATTTCATATGCGTTTTCATAATCCTGCATTGTGGCCAGCAAATCTATTTTTTTAAGTACTAACTGGTGTTCCCCGGGATTTTCATTTATAAGAGTGTCAATTAAATCCATAGCCTTGCTGTATGACTTTTGCGCAAGGTAAATGGAATAGATATAATTATTGGCTGACCTGCCATATTCCGGATGACTTGATAGCCTTACAAATACAGGAAGTGCTGCTTTATAATCCTGTTCCATAAAACGCATTTTGGCATTCTGGTATGATAAAGCATCATATTTGGCACGTATATCTGCATCCTGCGGATACAGGGCATACAACTTTTCGATAGTACTGTTTGCCCCCTGTATATTCTGTTGGCTTTCGTATAAATAGAGCTGCTTAGACAACAACTCTTTTGAATTGGGATTTGATTTTAAATCCTGCGTAAGCATCTGTTGTGCATCATAATAATACCCCCTGCTTAAAGCAGTACTTAACAGGTAATCGTGTGCTTCAGTATTGCCTTTATCCCTTTCATACAACTGCCCGTATAATATATATGGGTCAGAATTTTTATAATACCTTGCTGCTTCGGCAGTGAGGTAAATTAATAATTCGCTGTAATAGGCTGACGGTCCTTTTTTAAGCTGTTTTTGTACCAAATCAATAGCTTGCTGGTATTGCCCCTGCTCCTGTAAAATCCCGATCTTTTTATTTAATATTTCCCTGTTGTTGGGCAGGTAAAACAATCCCCTGTCAGCCATGTTAAGCGCAGCATTTGTATTGCCTAACTTTAAATACAGGTTTATAAGGTTTAAATATAAATTGGCATCATCTTTAGTCACCTTAAGGGCTTCTTCATATTGTTTAACTGCGCTGGTAAGGTCGCCTTCCTTATTCATTTTAAGGGCATCTTCCTTAAGCACATTATTGTACATTATCCTTATTTCCGCATCATCAGGGAAAATCTGGTACAGGCGGCGCGTTTCCCTGTTGGCTTCCATCCTGTTGTTCATAAGGTTATACAGGTTTATTTTACGCATCCACAGTGTTTTGCTGTAGGGGGTAATTTCAAGCAGTTCGTTAGCATAGCAAACCGCGCTGGAATACCTTTTTTCCTGAGTTTCTATATTTAAAAGGTAATGGCGGGCATCAACCCTTTTAGGGCTGCGCTGCAAAACCTCAAGCAAAACAATGCGTGCCTTTTCAAGCTGGCCCATTTCCATATAACATTTACCCAGATATTCCTTAATATCCATATCAAACGGTGCCTGCTTTAGTGCTTTTTCACAGTAATCGGCTGCCTTGGCAAAATTCTTTTTCTCGTTCCCTTCTACTTTTGCCATTGCATAATATTCATCCGATGATATGCTTTGCGCATGCAAAGCCCACTGAACATTAAATAATAATATGCAGATAAAAAGCCTGAAAAAACCCGGGGTTAAACTCTTATCCATTATCCTGTGAATCAGTATTTATTTTGGGTTGCTTATTTGTATTTTCATATCCCTGCCGGGTCATAGTTCCCCACTCCATTTGCCTGGAGGTGTAAAAATTAAAGTATCCTTTTAAAGAAAAATAAATCAGTAAAGGGTGGTATAAAAACGGTTCTAAAAATACTACCAGCCACAGCTTCATGGTTTCCCTTGCTGTTTTATATTGCCTTTTAACAAAGTTATCAAGAAAAATAACCATAGTACCGAACATTATAGCAAGCGAATAGGAATAAAGGAAAATATAACCTGCCATCTGCCAGTTTACATCCCCTTTAAGTACAAGGAATATGAAGTAAACAATACCTATTGCTTCAATAATCGGTGCAAGGAATTCATAAATTAACTGGAATGGGAAAGTTACAAGTCCTAATTTTTTATATGTAGGGTTTAGCAATATTTTCCTGTGCACAAAAAATATCTGGGCAAGGCCTGTAGCCCAACGCACACGCTGCCTGCCCAAAATCCTTACGTTAGGCGGGCCTTCCGTCCAGCAGCAGGAAACCGGTATGTAGCCTATTTTATATTTTTGGTGGTTATTAATCATATAAGCTGCCATCTTCACCATAATATCCATATCCTCGGCATGCGAAGCACCATCATATCCACCGGCATTTACAGCCACTTCCTTATCAAATAGCCCTAGACCGCCCGACACGTTCGGCACACAGTTTATAAGGCTCCACCCCATTTTACCAAAAAGGTAGGCACGCAGATATTCCAGTTCCTGAAATCTTGGGATTAATCTTTTTGGCGGCTTTACACGCTCAATTACACCTTCATCAATTTCGCAACTATTAGACATTCTTAACGTTGCGCCTACAGCAATTACTTTAACCTTAGAGTTAAGGATGGGCTTAATCATGCGCAGCATCGTGTTCCTGTCTAATATACAATCCACATCGGTACAAACAAAATAAGGATATTGCGAGGCATTGATACCTGCATTGGATGCATCTGCCTTAGTACCGCCATTTACTTTATCTACAACCGTAAGTTTAGAATATTTTGGATTGGTAGACTTAAATATCCTTTTAAACGGCTTTGTTTTTATCCTTTCAACATAAGCATAGGGTGTTTCCTCAAGATCAAATTCCTCAATTAAAAGATCCAGTGTTTTATCTTTACTACCGTCATTCACAATAATTACCTCAAACAACGGATAATTTAAAGTCAGCAGCGATTTTACGTTTACAATTATGGTTTTTTCTTCATTATAAGCCGGAGCCACAACCGAGATACCCGGTGTTAGCGGAGAGTCAATTAAAAACTGGTCATCAAGCCTTGAATTGTAAGTACGGTATCGGGTTATATTCAGTATTGAAAGCACACCCAGCACCAGATACACAAAAAACATTGAAGATGCGTAAAAGAAGACAAAGTATTCAAAAAAGTCAAAGGTTGCCCCCATGTAATAGTTTTTTTAATATGATTATCATATTAATATTAGTATCCTGCCTTGGAAATTATTTTGCTTTTAATTGATGCAGGTTTATCGGATGTAGTTTCTTCAGTTTGCTGTTTTAATTTTTCGTGATACACTTTTAGTGCCGAAGGTATTAAAGGGTTTTGAACGTGCTTTAATATAAGTAGGTTAAACTCCTCCTCCACTTTAAGAAGTTCATTAAAATAAGCCCTGCCGGCATCTCCGTATAAATAGATAACTTCAGCAATAAGTTTTTTAGAATCGCTGTTATTAACCGAATGATAGGCTTCTGTTAAAAATTCAAGTGATTCCCCCGAATTTATATATGATATAGCCTCAATTATTGCATTTTGACAAACCAAAGGCTGTGTAAAATACATTTGGATAAACCTTTTTTCCACTTCTTTTACCCTCATCCTGCCCAAGCCTAAAATGGCTTCTTTTCGCACTATATGGTCTTCATGCACTAAAAGTTCTTTCACTGTGTTTATGGCAGATGATTGTTTAAAATAGGCTGCCATTTTAATAAAAAACCTTATTTGTGCAGTATCTTTAGAGTATTTAATCCATTTACTAAAGTTGGGCAGGTTATCTTTATGGTGCAGTAAAAACTGCTGCATAAGGCTTATCTGGTCCCAGTCGTTAAGGTCATTTTCCTGGTCGAAAAATTTAAACGGGTCATTATTACTTACACCTACGTATGAAGCCCTCGATTCTTTACGCAAAGATGAGTTCTTGGCGTAAGTATGTGGTAATATTTTTGAGTCTGAAATTGTAAGTTCAAGCCTTGATAATGACTGAAAGGCTCTTAAACGTACACGTGTATTGGAAAAATCAAGTCGTTTTTCAAGGTACTCGTCAATTTTTAATGAATTTACAATATTCATATAATTGTTATAATTCAATTGGTGTTTTTCCTGCTTAAAAACATCTTCGAGCGTAGGTATCAGTGATACATATACCTTTTTAGTAAGTTCGCCAAAATTTTCTACAAATGAATTAAGGATTTCTTCTTCCGTATATTCGTCTTTGGATATTACAATGTTCCTTAAAAATGTAAACATCCTGGGCCTTAACTCCTTTACAATCTTTTCTTTAATTGCTTTTGTCCTGCGCACAGCAAATACAATAATCATAAAAGACATAGTTGCTAAACAGCTAAAAAGTATAAAAAATATTGCTATTTGTATAACAAATGGAAATGAGCTTAATGATATCCAAAAATGCTCTATATAATCAAAAATGAATCTCATAACGAATTAGTTTTTTTCCTATTATCTGAACTATCTATACAGAAGTTCACAAATAAATAATTGGTTAAAATTATAAATCTTAATTATGATAGTATGAGCAGTAAGGCTCTTATCAATTTCCGGAATTAATCTGCTTGGTTTAGCAAATTTTACTAATTGATGAAAAACCATGTACCATAGTAACCATAACTGCAACTACATAAGCAACAGCAGCATAAAAAACTACAGATACATCTTTTTTGTTTAATTTGATTACGGCAGGTTTTAAACCTGGTAATGGCAACAACCAAAGTTGTAAGGCATTGCCTACAAGCCTTAATAAAGGCACGGGAGGTAAAATTAATTTAAACATATTTACGATATTTTGGGCACCGCAAATATATAAATTATCATCTTATTAAGATAAAATTAACGAATAAAAAGCTGTAGAATTAATTCTACAGCTTTTATAGTAATTAGTTAGTTGATGTTCAAAGACAAAATTCCTAAAAGCATTGATTTCCACCTGTTCTTCTTCTTCCAGTTATTGTACATCACAAATTCGGCAGCCACATCGTTAAATACGGCTTTCTCTTTGTAATCTTCAAGAATAGGTTTTTCAGGAAGTTCCATTAACTCAGCCAGTTCATATTCGGCTTCATTAAAGGTTAATTTAGAAAGTATTTTATCATTAATATCAGTTTCGTCATTATATTCCTTACAGTTATAAATATCGACTACTCCCCATATTCTTTTATATTTATGCACATCAAAGTTAAAAGTAGTGCCTGTACCCTTCTCTGCTGATGCTTTTGCAATGTTGAAATCAAAATATGAAGCAACAATTAAATACTGGTTATCAAGCAATTCTGAAAAAACAAAATCTTTAAAGCAGTATATTGGCTTATTTAAAAATTCTTTAACCGTAACCTTCCAATGTTTATTCTTGAGAAAATCATTCTCATTACTATTCAGCAGATTATCTGACTGGATAACATTAACAACAAAAGACTTACCGGTATCAAAATTTAAAGCTTTGTATACGTTATAATTAATAACATAACTTATACCGTCAGATGACTTATAGTTTTTCTCAAAAAAATTGTAAGTAAGCAAAAGTCCGTTTTGAAAACGGTGTACCACGTGAATCTCTTCCGAAAGCTCATTTCCATCTAAATCCAGCAAAGTATAAAATACACTGTCGCTGCATTTTGCCAATACATAGTTATCTCCAAAATATGAAACTTCAACAAATCTTGTCTGTTTCACTTGTCCGTCTTTGTACACAAATAACAACCTGTTATTATATGACAGTCTTGTTCTAAAATTCATGCCACTATTATTTTATTATTATAAAATAAACAGCACAACCTTTTTAGGGGTTATTTTAGAAAATCAATATGTAGGTAATCTTTTTAGGGGTGGATGCAATACAATATTATGAATTTTCCTTATAAAAAACAAATTTGAAATGACTTATATAAAATAAATTAACAACAAATTAAAATTATAAATTATTTAAAAGTTAAATAATTAAACATAACTCACTAATTATGAAATATTAAGATTGGCACTTTTGTATGGTAGGCCATTTTCTTTGTTAAGCTTCTGTGAAATAAACCTTCAAAAAAACCTCTTTTGTGTGTTCTCATTACAAGCATGTCAACCTTTTGGTTTTCTATAAAATCCAGTATGGTCTGCTCAATATGGTCGCCGGCTATATTAAAAAAGTCAATATTCTTATCCTTGTAATAAATTTTCCAGTCATTAATACGCTCATCAATATCCTCAGGATCATCAGGATTCTTTATATACAGGCAGGCAATACCGGCATCAAATTTATCCGCTATTTCCAAAGCCCGTTTTAAAGCATCATTATCTTTATCCTTATACTGCGTAGTAAAAGCTATAGTTTTAATATCATTAAAATCAGCCTCTGCAGGTATCCCTAAAACAGGCACAGTAACATTTGCTATGACAGAAGCAGTTACAGAACCTATAAAAGTTTCCTTTAAACCTGTAGCACCTTTAGTACCCATTATTACCATATCAACCCCTTCCTCCTCACAAACTTTATTGATATTATAAATAAGGTCACCATACAGTAGCACGCTTCTCATTTTAACATGTCCAAGGCCTTTGCTTTCCGCAAGGGTATGAAGTTCGGGAAGCTGCTCCCTGAAACTTTCAAACTGGTTCATCTCCACAATGTCAAAAATTTCTTTCGTGGTTTCCGGCATTGGAGGCGTTTCAACAATTGGCAGGTCATACACGTGCAGTATAATTACTTCCGCGTTAAATGAATCGGCAAACTTTAAAGCATATACATATGCTGTTTTGGCAGCCTCAGAAAAGTCGGTTGGAAAAAGAATCCGTTTCATGGTACTAATTATTTCTCATTAAAGATATAAAAAAATGCGGATAATTCCTACTTTTAAATTTACTTAACACAATAATAATAACCTATAACAAATCATAATTTTAAAGAACGTTAAACTGCCTGAAATGGCTACTTTAAAAGGTTTATCTTTGTAAAAAATAAACGATAATGATACCGCAGGACACTATAGTAGCTTTAGCTACCCCTTCCGGCGCAGGGGCAATTGCCATTATACGCCTTTCAGGAAACAATGCCTTTACAATAGCATCGCAAATATTCCAGTCAGTTTCGGGCAAAGATATCTCAACCCAAAAAACACACACCATCCACTTAGGAAATATCGTTGAAAACAATAAAATTTTCGACCAGGTGCTGGTTTCGCTATTCAGGGGCCCCAATTCCTATACAGGCGAGGATGTTATTGAAATTTCCTGCCACGGTTCGGTTTATATACAACAGCAAATCATACAGTTATTGTTGCGTAAGGGTTGCCGTATGGCAAACGCTGGCGAATTTACACTGCGTGCTTTTTTAAACGGCAAACTGGATTTAAGCCAGGCGGAAGCCGTTGCCGACCTTATAGCATCAGATAATGAAGCATCTCATCAGGTAGCCATGCAGCAAATGCGTGGCGGTTTTAGTACCGAAATAGCAAAACTGCGTGAAGAGCTATTGAATTTTGCCTCTCTGATTGAACTGGAACTTGATTTTTCGGAAGAAGATGTGGAGTTTGCCGACAGGACACAGTTTTATGATTTATTAGAAAGGATTGAATTTGTGCTAAAACGCCTTATAGACTCCTTTGCTATTGGCAATGTTATTAAAAACGGCATACCTGTAACTATTGTAGGTGAGCCGAATGTAGGAAAATCTACACTGTTGAATGCATTATTAAATGAGGAAAGAGCTATAGTATCGGACATAGCAGGTACAACACGCGATACTATAGAAGATGAGTTGGTTATCAACGGTATCGGATTTCGCTTTATTGATACGGCAGGAATACGCGAAACACAGGATATTGTTGAAAGCATAGGCATAAAAAAAACCTTTGAAAAAATAGAACAGGCAAAAGTTGTTATTTACCTGGTTGACACATTACAGATAAATAGTAAAGCTTCATTCATTGAAACGATAAATATTGAAATTGAAAAGATTAAAAACCGTTTCCCGCAAAAACCGCTTTTAATAATAGGCAATAAAGCTGATGCCCTTACAGAGGAACAAAAGGATATGCTGTTATATTCTGTTGAGGATATATTTTTAATATCTGCAAAACAACATTCAGGTATTGAAATTTTGAAAGAAAAACTCCTATCGTTTGTTAATACAGGCGCCCTGCGCAATAATGAAACTATAGTTACAAATACACGGCATTATGATTCCCTTTTAAAAGCACTGGAGGAAATCCAAAAGGTCAAATTTGGTTTAAATTCGGGCGTATCAGCCGACTTAATGGCAATAGATATACGCCAGGCACTTTTTTACTTCGGAGAAATTACAGGGCAAGTTACAAATGATGAGTTGCTTGGTAATATATTTGCTAATTTCTGTATCGGTAAGTAGCAGCACATAATATCGCAAAACAAAACAAACTAAACCAGTTAAATTGTTATAAAACAGCAATTTAACTGGTTTTTATTTTTCTGTTACTTTATTTTAGTTATAGATATTTTGCTCCGTTTTGTACCCCATTTGTACCCCGAGATCAACAATGATTGGAGGTACAAAATCAGGGGAAATTATGGCACACAGAGGCACACATAGACACAATGGGACACAAACAGTCACATTATGAGCTCTAATTTAAAGATTCCGAAGATCTGCGAATTCTGTAAAAATGAATTTATCGCAAGGACTACCCGCACAAGGTACTGCTCGCACAAATGCAACAGTCGTGCGTACAAAGATGTTGAAAGACAGGCCAAAGTCCTGAAAACCGCGGCCGAAACAGAACTTATTTTAACCGGGGACCTTACCCGTGTCAAGGCTATGGAGTTCTTAAACGTCGACCAGGCAGCGCTGCTTTTTGGCATCAGCCGCAGGACAATTTACAGGTTAATTAACCGGGGATGTCTGAATATTGCCAAATTTGGCAACCGTACCGTACTTAAAAGGGCAGACATGGAAAGCTTCTTCATAGCTCCGATTACCACCGAAATTGACCCGCCGGTTCAGGAGTTTCCCGGTATTGAGAGTTGCTATACCATCACCGAAGTACAGCAGCGATTCAATGTTTCCTCTGCCGCGCTATATAACCTGATCCAGCAGTTCGGGATTGCAAAGTATGCAATCGGCAGGTTTACCTATGTCTCAAAAAAAGATATTAACCTTCTCTTCAATGCCGCATGATTATGAAAAAGATAAAAGTTACACTTCGCAAGAAATCGATATCAAAAGGAAGGCTGTCACTGTACCTTGATTTCTATCCTCCTTACTTTAATGCGCAAACAGGGGAATATTCAAGGCGCGAATTTCTAAGGTTGCACCTCATAGCCAAGCCAAAGAGCCAGGCGGACAAGATTATTAACCATGAAAATTGGCATATAGCGGAACTGATCTGCGCTAAGCGGCAGAACGAGGTAAACAAGGACCACATTTATACGCCCTTTGAAATAGAACAGCTCAAAAAGCAGAAAGTGATGGAAGCCTCTTTTTTAGATTATTTCAGGAAGCAGGCAGATTTAAAGGAAGGCAACAACAGGATAATATGGGATAGCTCAATAGCCCATTTCGAGATGTTTCGCGCAGGAAAACCTACCGTTTTTAGTGATATGACCGTAGAGCTGGCAGAAGGGTTCAAGGCCTATCTCCTGAGCGCTAAAAGCCTTAGGGAGAACGGAAAACCATTATCAAGGAATACTGCCCTCTCCTATTTCAATAAGCTAAAAGCTACACTGCGTAAAGCCTACAAGCAGCAGATGTTGCAAAATGATGTTAATGCAGCTGTTGACAGTATTCCGGAATACGAGGCGAAAAGGGATTTCCTGACCCGTGAAGAAGCAATCGCATTGTTCCATGCACCCTGTAAAAAAGAGATTGTCAAACGAATTTCGCTTTTCTCGATCTTGACAGGCCTGCGTTACTCTGATATAGCTAAGTTATCTTGGGGCGAGGTGCACTACAGTAAAAGTACGGGTGCAGGTATAAGCTTCCGGCAGGAAAAGACCGAGGGATGGGAACTCCTGCCAATATCTGAAGAGGCGTATATGCTGCTGGGTGAAAGAAAGGATGATAAGGAAAAAGTATTCTCCGGACTAAAGAAGTGGGATGTTGACCGCATACTGCCTGTATGGGTAGCCGAGGCAGGAATTAAGAAGCATATTACCTTTCACTGCTTTCGCCATACATATGCAACACTGCAGGTCTCAGCAGGTACCGATATTTTTACGGTATCGAAAATGCTTGGCCATAAAAATGTAAGGACAACGCAGGTATATGCGAAGCTTGTAGATGAGAAGAAAAGGGCAGCTGCGGGAAAGATAACATTTGTTTCGGAAAACAAAATCAGCGGTTATTAAGGCGCTTCTCAACATCGCTGTGTATTTCCTCGATAGTTTTAACCTTCCCGGACTTTATCCAGAATAGTAATTCTGATTTGTAAAAATAAAGCCGCTTGCCTTTTTTACAGACAGGTATCTCGTTCCGGCTGACCTTAGAATATACTGTCGGCACGGATAAATTAAGCAGTTTAGCAGCTTCAGTGATGTTCAGCAATTCCTCCTGCTGCTTTGACTCAGGAGAAAGCGTCTTCAACAGGAGCTCAATCCGCTCCATCTTGTCAAATAGCTTTCCTATCAGCTTTGGTATCTGGTCAAAGGTATAAGGCTTCATAATGTTTGATTATTCAGGGAAGTAGATGGTACTCGGCTTATTTTTCTTTTTCGACGGCTCATATTTGATGTATCCGTAGTTGCTCAGGTCCTTAAGGCAACGGCAATAGGTTTTAATAGCGGAGATTTTCGCCAGCGGCATGATATCATGGCTGTACGCCTGTATGGGGTTGGAAAAGCCCCTTTCCTGCCTGTACTTAAGCAGCGCTGCAAAAATTCCGATATGTGTACTGCTGATACGCATATCGTCGCGCGCCTTATCAAAAAAAGCAAAAAGGGGCTTACTGGTACTCATCTCTACAATTTTTGTGCTTTACGCCGCTGCTTCTTTTCCTGTTGCTCACCCGGGCCGTCCTCCTCACCGTTTGACTGCTTAGCTTTTATATCCTGCTTCTTGGAGGTTTCGCTGCTCTGGGATTGTTGCTGCTCTTTAGCCTGGCGGGTATCAAGGCGCCTTTGGTCAGCATCATAGATCGTGAGTGTTTTGAACTGTGGCGTGGCCTCTATATATTGCTTCACTTCCTGGCCGTCTTTGATGAAGGTCGCGGATTGCCGGTTGCCTTTTTTCAGTGAATTCAGCAGGTCATCTTTATGGGATGGGTTATCCAGTTCCTTTATAGGGTGCCTGGAGACTACAGCCTCCAGGTCGTATCCGTAGTTCTCATGGTAATGCTTCTGGCGGAAATTACCGTTAGCGTCGGCATCTTTGAAGTCGAGCTGTACCCATGCATTATACTCCTGCCCCTCCTTATTGGTGAGGTTTTTGTTGACGGCCCTGCCTTCCATCAGGTTATAAGCCTCCTTTAGGGTTATATTGTTTCCCCTGTTGATGTAAAACGTCTGTTCCAGCGATTCCGGCCTCCCCTCTTTTTGTAAAGTAACTTTATAGGAGTTGAAAAAGTAAAGGTCCGTCTGGTCCGATTTCTTGAAATGGAGTTCCGCAGAAACTTTATCATCACCATAAAAGGTATCATGTTTCAGGCTGAAGGTAGCCTGCTGCTGCTCAATATTCTGCCTGAGCTCTCCCTCAAGCGCCTCGCCAAAACCGGTATACTTTACCTGGTCTTTCAGGTAATCAAAATTCTTCTCGTTCATGATAGTATAATTTAATTATTTGCTGAATGTGGGCAGCGGCACTACATCGTCCCTCTTGCTGTTCCTTACCTTCATCTGCAGGTGCCTGCCGCCCGATTTTTCAGTTAGCTGCAGATGGAGATTCTTCTTGTTTGGAATTGTAAATTTCGGAAGCACGGCTACAAAAGTTTTTATCCCTTTAGCGGGTACTTTTTCTATGTGCATCCAGTAGGTTAAGGGTGCGATTTCCACTTCCTGCGACGCGGTTCTCCTGCTTCTTTTCTGGTCTTTAACAAAGAAGCGCAGCTGGTCAATATCGTAGCTGATGTTGCTGTCATTCGCAATTGTTATCCTGTAAAAGAAGTAATCATCCGCCACAAACATCCCGGTGATGGATAAGGTAATGCCGTAGTCGCTTTCCTTTAGGCTGATGCGGTTGCGGTCGTGGTAGGCTGCGGAAGCCAAAGCATTGATACTGTCAGCTTTCTCAAAGTCGGTGAGTGATACGACAGCCTGTTTGTCGCCGTTGCTGAAATCATAGGCAAGCGCTGCCGGCTCGTTAGTATAGCATACCTGGAAATTGTAAAGCTTACCGTCTGTAGTGACAACTGTAAGGTTAGATTGCATAAACTGTTCTTGTGCCGCCTTAATCTGCAGCACATTTTCTACACCTTTTGGCTTTTGTGCCAGTATGTCCTGGCTTCCCCTGTCCACACTTGCAATGGGATAGGGAAAAAGGAGGCTCGTAGTCTGCTGGTCAGTAATGTCGATCGATCGTGTTACGGGTAGCGCTGTACCTGCAGATTGTGAAAGGACAGGCCACGGCAGCGCCAGAAGTAGAATTTTAATAATGGTTCGGATTTTCATGGTATTAGATTTAAGGTTATTCTTTCTGCTTTTCGTCTTTCAGTAAAATATTGTAACCGGCCTTAAGGGTAACTTTGACAAGCTTCACTTTCTTACTGAATAGCCCTTTGGCCGCTTCGATGCCGGCTCCTGCAGCCTGGGCGCCCCAGGAATCGCTTAATGTGGTGACCCCAAGGGTTTGCACGGATCGGTCGGCTGATGATTTAGCCACTTCACGGTTAATGGCCCCGGGTATGTAAATACCATCCAGCCCGTCAAGGTCATATACCTTGAGTTCTACCGGGAATAGTGAATTGCCGTGCCTGATATTGGTTATTGCTATTGTCAACCGTTCGCCTTTCAGTGAGGCAGTCCCATACACATAGGTATTTTTAGGGATCTTTTTACCATTGATATAGATGTCCTGGCCCAATTGCATTTTGACAGTAGAGCCGTTGACGACAACCTGTGTTTCCGCAACCACTGCCTGTACGGCATTTTCTTTTGACTGCTCATTGCTTTGCTCGAGGGAAAAAAAGCCGTTGTGCGTGCTACCGTTGCTGAATGTGCTGCTGACCGATAGCTGCTGACCATCGAGCGTTGTTATTACATTAGTTTCTTTAGTGGTGGCTACAGGATAGACCCTGCCCCTCTCTGCGCTGGAAGCTGCCTTGAGCTTCTGCTCCATACGCTCAGGGTACTGTATATCGAGTATGCTTTCCAGCATCCCCCCTATCTGTTCCAGCTCTGGATCGCACTCTGATGGTGCGCCCATGGACTGCATCATCTCCTCCAGTTTTGCTGCCTGCGGGGCAAAATGGGCATCCGGTTGTTGAATTACAGGAGCGCTTTCAGCTATTGATGCCTTTGCAGGCAGGGGCGAGCTGACAGCGCGCTGTAATGCTTCCAGCCGCTCATAAACCTGCTTTTCCTGTGGGCTTTGGAAGCGGCTTACGGCAAGGCCGCCATACTTTCGCTGAAGTGCGGCAGAATCACTGGCTATTTCCAGTGAATCATGCCGGTAATTAGGATCCTTTTTGCGCAGTTCCGCTACTTTTGACGAATCGAGTGCTGCCTGATCATAATAATTGAGCTTGTCCAGGCCCTCATCATTATTTACCTTGGCAGAAGGCAGTTTGAGGTTAAACCCTTTCGCAGTGGTGCCTTCGGACTGCGCTGCCCCGCCTCCCCCCATTGCCCAAAAGAATAAGGTAGCAAAAGGAAGGGCTAAAAGCGGAAGGAGCCAGAGCAGTTTCCTCCTCCTGTCTTTTCTTGATTGTTCATTGCTTTTCATACGTATTTGTTTTTCGATTTTTAATTAATGATTCGGCCATTCTTATGCTATCAATAAGGCCGGGCCGGGCGGATACTATGCTGTCACGAATCCTTCGCCCTGACGGTGAGCGGGCAAGGCTGTCCATATACTTGCGGAACCTGCGCACACGGGTTTCCAACAGGGAATCATTTACTACAGCGGCAGGGCTTTCTACCGCTGCCTTCACTTTACTTATCGGTACAGGCGCTAAATCCATTGTACCAAGGTTACGGGTAGCGCCCAATAGCAATAGCAGGCAACAGCAGGAAGAGACCGTGACAAACAACACCAGGGCAATATACTGCCCGCGCCGTGCCAACCGTCTGGATCTGTGGTCCATCCACTCTGCCCACGCCAGCTTTAGCCGTAAATACAGCGCGTTAAGGTGCTGCGGCAGGGTTGCCTTATGGATCGCATCTTTGTCTTTTTTCATGGTTACTTGCGGTTTTCAGTTCTGATGTCTTTATTCTCAATAGTCCTCCAGCGCTCGATAAGGAATCCGTGCGGATTGTTGTCGCTCCGCGATACATTCCTGAGGTTGCCTTCCGTGATCAGACTCCTGGTGAGGATGCTTGTAGGCCGTACGATTTGCTGCTTTGCATAACACCGGAAATAGTACGGATAGCTGGCGACGGAAATTTGTATACTGTCGATACTAATGCCCTGGCTGATATTGCCGGAGATAATACCGGAGTAATAGCCGCCCTCCTTCAGGTCATCGTATACCCTTTTAGCTGTGTTGTCGGCCAAATACAATGCCTTTGAAACGTTCTGGCGGATGACCTTCTCATCAGGGTCAAGGGTAAAAAAATAGTGATGGAAATTCCGCACATGGTCGCGCGCCTCAACCGCTATGTTGTCCCTTCGGTCGGAAGCATAGGCTTCTATGGCTTTGCCATTGGCCAAAACATATATTTTATCCTGCATGCGGTTCACCGTCTTGAAGCTTTGATAGAGTGCGAATATGCTGACCAGCGCGCTTGCTATTACAACTACCAGGGTAAAGGCCCTGACATGGCGGAAAGCGGTGTCGATGTTATTGAGTTTCTTAAACATGGTTATCCATTTCCTTTTAGTTTATCCTTCATATAGTTATCCTTGTCATCATCAAAGTACTGCGAGCTACGGGCATGGCTGGAGAAGCTTCCGGTAACCCTGCTCACGGCATCCCCCAAGCCGTCTGCCGCCATGCCTGCACCCGTGGAAGCGGAGCTTACCGCAGATGTGGTGGTGGTGTTGAAAATGGTCGTGACCTTCTGGCTCAACGCACCGCCGCCGCCCGCATGGACAATGTAATTGGCAACGGAAGGCACTGTGAAATAACCCACGATACCGATGATCATAAAGACCAGGTAGGCCATGTCGGTCCTGCTGAAGAAGGTATCGCCATATTCGTTGACCTGCGCAATATCGACCTGCAGCATTTTCTCCTGGATCTTGCCGATGATGCTGCCAAAGATGTTGGCGACAGGGAGCCACAGGAAGATATTGATATACCGTGCCAGCCAGACCGTCAGCGTATGCTGGAAGCCGTCAAAAACGGCGAGGCCGAAGACCAGCGGGCCTAAGATGGACAGCACTACGAGCTGGAACGTGCGCAGGGTATCAATGCATAGTGAGGCTGCTTCAAAAAGCACCCGAAGCACTTCGCTCATCCACTCCTTGACCGAATTCCTGAAGCTGTAGGACGCTTTTGCCATCGCGAATTTGATATCGTTGCCAATGCCTTCGATAAGCCCCTCACCGGAAGGCTCCTCCCCGTCATGGGTGTATTTGTACCAACGGTCCCGGTCGCCGCTGCCGTCCTCGCCCACATACATCTGCCAGGCATCAGTGGTCTTGATGGCTTCCTCTTTCTGGCGGAGCAGCTCCTCGATCGCCTGGTTCGAATTTTCTACCATAGCGCCTGTGGCTGTAACCGTGGGCTTCATAATGCCATTGATCATGGCAAGTACCAAGGGAAATGAAACAATGCAAAAGCCTATCACAAAGGGACGGAACAACGGATAAAAGTCTATGGGCTCCGCATTGGCCAGGTGCCTCCATACCCGTGAAGCGATATAGAACAACGCGGCGAAGCCCGCAATTCCCTGCGAGATACCGATAAGGTCACTGCAAAGGGGCATCATCTCATCATACAGCTGTTCAAGTATCCCATGAAGGCCATTCATCTCTTCAGCCAGTGACTGGCCGAATCCGGCGACGGGCAAAAGAAGGGCCGCGGCTGCGTATAGGGCAGCCTTAAAATTGATTTTAATCATAACATTTTGATTAAGGGTTGGTGCCGGTAAGCAGCCGTATCGCCTCCACATCGCGGGCTTCCTTAGCCCGCTGGACCGCTAAAACCGAAGTTTCCGAGTTGAAATCACGCACGAACAGCATCTTGTCCTGCATCGCCATGTAGATCCTGTCAATGGCAGCAAGGCGCTCCTCATCCGACATCCGCATTTTTCCGGCCGTAAGCACGTCAGTCAGTTCATCCAGATTTCTTAAGCTTTCTTCAAAGACCTTATCATAAACCCCTGAAAAATAGAGTAGCTCTTCCGCCGCGAAAAGCCCGCTCGAATGGAGTTTGTTGCGGTGCCTCCCGCAATCCTGCACGATCCTTACCTGATAGTCAATGATGTCCCCTACCCGCTTATAGTTCCGGACTGCAGGGCTAACCTGCAGGAGTGCATCCAAAAATGTTTTGTGCAGGTCAAAGTTTCCCTGTGTAAGGTCTTTTACCATATTATAGCCCTTGGTCAGGATTTGGTAACCTTCTTTCATGTCCTTCAAAATGGCCCTGAACTGGGTGAGCTTCTCAATATTCAGCGCAAGCTGCTTCAGTTCCTGCACCTGCGCAGTAGCTTTTGGTGAAAGGGCGGTAAAAGCAACGAGAAGCATCAGGTATTGTATTTTTTTCATGGGAGTTCGTTTAGGTTAAGTAATTCTCTTGACTGCCTGATTCCCGAGCATTCCTGCTGCCGCGCAGCGGCCAGCGTTACGCATGCATTATGGTATGCCCGGCTGAAAATATACCTGTCTTCCATGCCGTCATATAAAGCATCTATCCTCTCCAGCCTTTGTGCGTCATCCATCACTAAGCTGCTTTGTGACAGCAGCGAGTTCAGCGCGTCTATATCATCTGCACAACCTTCCAGTACGCGCGCCACCACCCTTCGGATATAATCCTTCTCATTGCCATGGAACAGGTCAGTGGCCAGTTGGGCGGACAGTTTTTCGTGGAGTTCTCCTATCCGGTTGTTCAGTTCGAGGATTGCTCCTGCTTTGGGATATTGCCTGACAAAGGAGCCAACATTTTTAAGCCCATCAAAAAACAGCGTATGCAGGCTGAGTTCGCCATCTTTAACGCTGCCGATAAAGGCAAGGCCGTCTTTGGCAATACGGTAGCCTTTCTTGATATAGCTGCCATAGGTCTTAAGGGCAGCGATCTGCTGCAACATGACCCTGTCCTGGCCGGATTGGGCCGAAACAGTAAGGGCTGCCAGCAGCGCAAGTGTCGTAAAGATATTTTTCATATTGCAAAGGTTTTAGTTGGCGATACCATAGAGGCGCCTCATCTGCTCCACTTCTTTTTTGCCCTTGGCGCGTTGCAGTGTCAGCAGTACATTTTGCCGGTTAAACAATCGCAGGTCGTCATAGTTTTGGTCGATCCTGTCCGCAGCCTTGTTGATAAGTGCAAGGCGCTCCGCATCGCTCATGCTGGTCGAATAGGATTCGATGACGTGGAAGATCTGTTCCATATTGTTGAGGCTTTCCTGAAGTATACCATTATAAACCCGTTCCATATAGGATAGCTCTTCAGGGGTAAAATGGTCATCCTGCTGGAAGAGCTGCCGGAAGCGTTGGTATTCCGACAGCAGCCGCGCCTGCTTCTGTGTTATGTCACGGATGCGCTGGTACTGGCTGACTATGGCCTTCACCTGTTTGAGCTCATCATAATATTCCTTGTATAGCTCCTTTTGCTTATTGGCCCAGTCGGATATCTCATCCAGCTTTACTTTCGAGAGCGTGTTCTCAAGTTCCTTCTGCGCGTTTTGCAGCCATATCGTCTTGTTCTGGAGCTTCTGTATCTTCAGGTCCATCGCTTTAATGGCCTTGACGATTGCGGCGCGGACGATTCCGAAGATCGGTGGCGCAGCCGCTTCTGGCCTTGCCTCGATGCTGCTGAGCAGCATAAAGCATAGTATTGTTTTTAATGCAAGTGCTTTCATAACTGTTATTTTTTAGAATTGTCCTGTAGGTCCTGAGCCAGGGCCGCAATGCCTTTGCGGATGTCGCCCCCGAAGCGGGCAGCGTATTCCTGGACTTTTACTTTTTCGCTCTCTTCCGTGGTATAGGCCAGGTATTCCTCAGGCGAAACCTCTGTGCGGTACACTTTTGATAGTACGCCGCCCAGGGAGATAAATACTTCTTTATATTTTTTGTCGGGGTCGTTAGCCTTATTCACAGACAGCACAAGCGCCTTTTCCTTTTCGGTCAGCCCCAGGAGCTCCTGTATCTGGTTAAACTTGTTCTGGTACTTGCGCTGGTCGAGAAGGATCTTGCAGTCGCTGTTATTGATGATGGCCTGCTTGACCACGGGAGAAGAAATGATGTCCTCCACTTCCTGGGTTACCACAATGGCTTCCCCGAAAAACTTGCGCACGGTCTTGAACAAATATTTGATGTATTCGGCCATGCCTTCCTTGGCAATGGCTTTCCATGCTTCCTCGATAAGGATCATTTTGCGTATGCCCTTCAGTTTGCGCATCTTGCTGATGAATACTTCCATGATGATGATGGTCACCACCGGGAACAATATCGGGTGGTCCTTGATGTTGTCCAGCTCAAAAACGATCAACCGCTCCTGCAGGAGCTCAAGGTTTTCCGTCGCGTTGAGCAGGTAATCGAATTCACCGCCGCTGTAGTACGGCCTGAGCACATATAAGAAGTTGCTGACATCAAAATCCCTGTCCTTTACCTTATCAGATTCCAGCACTTTTGTAAAATCATCCCGCAGGAACTCATAGAAGGTATCAAAGCCCGGGAATAGCGCTGCATCAGTATCCAGTTTTTCGTAGTACAGCTGCAACGCATTGGAAAGCGCCACATATTCGCTGCGCCTGAAGGTCTCATTGTCCTTTTTCCACAGCGCCAGCAGCAAGGTTTTGATGCTTTCCTTTTTCTCGGTATCCAGCCTGTCACCCTCGCCGATGTAAAAGGGGTTGAAGCGGATGGGATTGCTTTCTTCATAGGTAAAGTAATAGCCACCCACCATATCGCAAAGCCCCTTGTAGCTGTGGCCGACATCGACCAGTACCACATGCGTGCCCTGCTCATAATAACTTCGTACCATATGGTTGGTAAAAAAGGACTTTCCACTGCCCGAGGGGCCGAGGATGAACTTGTTGCGGTTGGTGCAAATGCCCATTTTCATAGGCTCATCACTAATATCCACATGCACAGGCCTGCCCGTAAGGCGATCACCGAGCCGTATGCCGACTGGGCTTAAGGAGCTGCGGTAACCCGTTTCAAGGTTGAGGAAACAGGTTGCCTGCTCAGCAAAAGTGTCAAAAGTATCGTTCATGGGAAAGTCGGCAGCATTGCCCGGTATTCCCGCCCAATAGATCTGGGCGGCACCCACCGTTTCCTGCTTGGCAGAAGCATCCATCTGCGCCAGCGCTGAGGATACCATGTTCTTCAGGTCATTAAGGTCATCCTTCCTGTCCGACCAGACGAGAATGTTAAAGTGGGCCCTCACTGGCAGGCGCTGCCTGCTGATGGCTTCATTAAGGAAATCGTTGGTAGCATCCCTGGCAATAAGGTTCTCCCTGCTGTACGCCGACAGGGACTGGAGGCGCAGCCGCTTGCTCTCCATACGCTGCAGGGTTTTAGCGGCATCTTCTATGAAGATGTACTGGCTGTAAATGTGGTTGCAGGGAAGTAGCTGCCCCAGCGGTGAAGCAAATCCCACGCTGAAACTGGTCCGGTCGGTCGAATAACGGTCATAGGTGATCCGCGGCCCGCATAGTGAGGGAAGGTTGGCAGCATCAGCGAGGGTGTAGAGCTGCACATATTTTCCGTTAACCAGCAGTGCATCATCAAAGACAAGGTCCCCAAAAACGTGCTCCCCTTCTTTATCACTCAGGGTGCAGTATCGTTCCAATAGCCCTGCTTTTACTTTATCGCTATAAATGTCAGCATCCCCTAAAAGTCCTGCCTTGACAAAGCCGCTGTCCTCCAATATCCTTTGGAACTGGCCTGCCGCATCCCTGAAATCCTGCAATTCCTGCGGGCCCAATGTTTCCCTGGGTAGCAATGATGGCCTGGCAAGGCTCGAGAACAAGGATGTCGCCGCTTTCCTTCCCGAAGGCTTTTTAGTAAGGAACAGGTAGCTGCTGTGGTCCAAATAGGGGCGCTCATTAAAAAAGCGGTCGCTGCTGCGGTCCAGGAAGCTGGTAGTGCCTTTTGAGAAGTCAGGCCGGTGCCCGGCCCTGATGAACCAGTCCTGCTTATACAGCACCGTATGCTTTGGCAGCACGCGGATGGCTTTCAGCCATGCCTGGTGGAACGCTTCATATTCCGTATCCGATAGGGTAAAGATCTCCGGCAATTCCAGCCGGTAGGCCAGGGTGGCATCCCCCTGCCTCGATACGATGACTCCCTGCTGGACATCCAGTACCGGCAACATTTTTTCCAGTGTCTTTTCCATAAACTCATAATTTTCCGTTTCGCATAAACACCTTACGGCTGTAGCACTTCAGGGCTTTAGGCAGCTGTTTTTTAGCCAGGGCTTTCATCATGCCATGCTCCCCGTATTTGCGGCTGAGCCCGTATATATTCACAACCAGAAGCGTCCCCAGCACTCCTATCAGGCCTACGCAAACGAGCGAGGGCAGCCCGATGATGAACAGGGCGGCGAACAGGATCATCAGTATGATTATGCCCCCGCCGAGGTACCAGATGTACTGCGCCTTCAGCCCCTTGAACTCGATGCTTTTGTTGATGCCCTTATTGACCTTGTATACTGTCCCCATAGCTATATGCCAAAGAATGACTGGATCACAGTGGCCACAACGACGAGGAACACGCAGCTGCCAAACCAGGCGGCGGCAACTTTTCCGGTATCAGGGTCTCCGGCATTCCATTTCTGGTAAACCTTAACGGCTCCTATCAGCCCCAGTATCGCACCGACAGCATACATAAGGTCAGTCCCGGCGTCAAAATAGCTCCTCACCTGCTGGTTGGCCTCGTTGATGCCGGCGAGCCCGTCCTGGGCATTGGCTACCAAGGGCAATGCCAGCAAAAGGGCAAATGCCACTACGTGCATCGCCTTGCTTACAGTATTTTTCATGATGTCCTTTGATTTAAGTTATAGAATAGCGAAGGCTGGCCGCCGTTGCGCTCCCCCCTCCTTCTGTCACCTTCTTCTCACTGCTGCAGGATGAACAGGGGCCTGGCCTTCGCTGTATTATGTAGTCTTCCAGAATTGTTCCGCTACTTCTTCCGTTATGGAAACAAAGCCGTGCTGCTGGCTTTCAGTGGCGATAAATTCATTAATGGAGGGCCTGAAATTCGATCTGGAAAGTAACGGGTAATCATTGACAATCGCTTTCAGCTGTACGATGGTCTTGTCTTCACCTTGCTCGTTAGTGACAGCTTCTTTTAAAGCGCCCTTAACCCTATCAACCATCTCCTCAATGATTTCGTAATCACTGTAACCGGGTTCATTGAATTCTCCGGCGGGTACAAGGTTACCTTGTTCTCCCATAATGCCTGTAGCGTGATTTACTTCAGTAGTGCGGGATTGGCTGAAGGCCATGCTTCCGTTTGAAATCGATGTCCTGATCTGGGGGAAATAAAGTTTAAGCAGCAATAAAGTGTAGTAGATGAAAAGTGCGGCGGCTGTAACCTTCAGGTAGGTAGCCCAGGTAATTTCGGTAAACATAAGCTTTAATTTTTTCGTTCAACATTAATCGGCATCATTGCGGCAGTACCGCTCAACTCATTTTTACATTGACGAAGTTACCTTCTTGGTTTATGCTGTAAAAGCACAACTTAAAGTTGTGCCCCAAATTGTTCCCTAGTAGCTTTGGATTTTCCGGATGATAGCCTGCAGGGCGGAAATTGCCGCTTCACGGTCGGCCTCCTCAGGATTATAGGCCTTGCTGCGGATGGAATCAGGCGAGAGATGTTCCCTGTGCTCGGTGGACAGGAAAGGGACAATGCTTTTAAAGACGGCATTCATGGAGCGGGCTTTTAGTAGCTGCGCCTCATCAGCCCCTCTTAGTATCAGGGCGATCTGGTCGCCGGAAAGCGTGCACAGGATCTTCTGCTTATGATCCGGTTGCCTTTCTTTTTGGCCTGGCGGGATATCCGCCGGAATGGCTGCATCAGCATTTTTGATTTCTGCACCGATGTAGTAGCCAAAGCGCCTTTTTATGAAAGTTAGCAGGTCATCAAGGCAGGCAGCTATTTTTGTATCGAGCCCGTTAAGTTGTGGGGCATTAAATGTAGCGTCATTCCGGTACTCTGCCAAAAGCCCCTGCAATGATAGCAAGGCTTCATGATACTTTTTGACGAGGTGCTGCACCTGGCTGTCCTTGTTCAGGGCAAATACTTTGTCGATCAGCTCAGACCGGACCTGCAGCACTTCTTCGGGAAGCTGTTCTGCAAGGGACGCAATGTCTGCTGCGCGGAGCCTGCTGCGATAGGGCTTGTGAGGGTTAAGTGTCACGGACACCAGCGAATCAAGCCATTCCAGGGAATAGGTGCGGACGGTTTTCATGACTATCGCGTGTTTCTGTTACGGTACTCATTGGGAGTGCTGCCTGTTTGCGTGCGAAAGAAATTAATAAATGCTGACGAGGATTTGAAATTAAGTTCTTCAGCTACCAAATAAACGGGCAAAAGGCTGTTATCCAGCAGCTCTTTCGCCATACGGGTAAGAATTTCTTCAAGTAGCGCCTTGGGTGGCCTGCCCGTGACTTCCTTTACTATTTTTGTCAGGTTCCCCTGGGTCATGCAAAGCATCCCGGCATAATAATGCACATCATGATGCACTTGGGCTTCCTTTTCTGCGAGCCTTAGGAATTCCACTGTTATATATTCCTTCCTCTTTAGGGCCGCTTTGAACTCCGGGGCGGCAGAGACGGTCAGTTCTTTCAGCAAGCTTATCAACAGGTTAATGCTAAGCCTGCATATGACCTGTGAATTTGCCGATTCACTGTATGACTGATGCTTGTTGAGCAACTGTAGCAGCTGTTTTATCACCTTGAAGCTGGAGGGGCCTGCTTCCAGATAGTGCACCGCACCACTTCGGGGCTGGGTTAAAAAGTCATTGTTTCCGCTGTACATGGCGGTTGCTGCATAGCGTTCGGTTATCCTGACCATCCAGAAGGCGGCATCACAGCCGGCAGCTGGCCGTAGATAGCAATGGGAAGGCAAAAGGCAGATCCCTGAAGGTTTAATCTTTACGATGCTTTCTCCCACAGTAAGTTCTGCCTCGCCATTTGTTACTGCAATTAAATTATACCTGTAATGGTTTAAGCTATAAAGGAATGCAATGGAAAATGATGAAGCAGCCAAGCGGAGAAGGTTAACCTGTAGCCCTGCATGTCCGGAGTCGTTTTGTAGATCCATAAACACTCGTATAAAAAATAATCCCGAAAAAGGCTTTCGGGATTATGCTGTTCTAATACACGTCAGTCGCAAAGCAAGCCATAATAGCCTGTGGTTTGGAGTCCAGGGTCGCATTGGCAGTGGCTGCGATATTACCGATCATCCATTCCCAATCCCTGTCACGCCGCCTTGGCTTGCCGCCTTTATGAAGGGCGTTGCGTACTATTGATATAGTGGTGAGTACCACAGCGCGGTCAGCTTCAGATAGCTCTTCCGAATGGATGGCGAGATCTTCAATCGCGATAAGTGCAGCGCGGATTTCGGAGTATGGGGCATCAGCCTGTAGTAGCGGTTCCAGTGTATTGGTGACAGACTGGTAAATTTCAACGGCTTCAAGGCCATACCGCTGGTCAAGCAGCGCAGAAATATTACCTTCAACGTCAAGGTAAGGTTGGATTTCTTCAGCAGTTACCGGAACATAAGGCTCATTTTTCAGCAGCGTCAGAAAGGCCTGATCCTGCATCAGGAGTGCTTCTCCCCCGGAAATTACCTGTTCAAGGGTTAGGTTTTGGTGGGGTATGGCATAGTAACTGTCAAGCAGGTTCCTATAGATGGAGCCAATGTGGTCGTAGGGGTTGGCGGGATTTGACGGTGAAACAGCACCTTGTTTATTATAAGCGGCCTGCTCAATTGTTGTCATATCCGACACAGTATCTTCAGGGCTGCAGGCAGCCATCAGGGATAACAAAACGATAGATGAAGTAATTGCCTTCATAGTTGGATAGTTTAAAAAATGTTACTGAATCTTTTCTTCAGTTCCATTCGCCCGGGGAGCAGAACAAGGAAATTTTTTCACGATTCCCTCAGTTGTGAATTCAGGACAAAACTATTTTACAACCTCTTGCAAAACAAAGGAATACCTGTGGCGTTCCGGTATAGCAGCTGTGTAATTCCGGAATTACAGAGTGTAACTTTATCGGAGTGTTAAGTTTTCTTTAACGGACTTTAAATTAAATTTGGGATAGTAAGTCTCCCAAACAGTATGATAACCGCCTATTGCTTTGCTATCACTCAAAGCCATACAAAAGATTGCCATGAAAGTAAAATTTTTGGGAGCCCTCCTGTATATCGTTTTGCCGTCTGTCATGACTGCTCAGCAGAATATCCCGGAAGGATCACCGTACGATAGCCTTATTGAACGTATAGGAATGTACCAGGGCACGCCGAAGGTCTGGCAGTACCTGGATGCCTATCTGGCGAAAACGAAAAAGGAAAAGGACTGGGCGCAAATGGTTGCAGCGTATCAGGAGATCATGCATGAGTGCGATGAAAGCAAACGCCTGGTGTATGCGGACAGCATGATAATGGCCGCCAAAAAAGCTGAAGACAATGACCTGATAGGGTCTGCATACCTGTCAAAGGGAGTGGTTTACTACCAGCGCAAGCAGCACCGCCTTGCCCTTGACAATTACCTTACTGCTAACCGTTACCTTGTTGGGACACGGGATCAATATCTTATTCACAAAGTAAAATACAGTATCGCGCAGATCAAATACTACCTGGGCTACTATAACGAGGCCATAGCGTTATTCCGGCAGTGTGTGGATTATTACGGGGATACTGAACCCCTGCCCTACCTCATTTCACTCCACAGCCTGAGCTTATGCTACACTTACACTGATGCCCTCGATCTTGCTGAGGCTACAAGCGTGCTGGCGCTGGAAGAGAGCCGGCGCCTTGGGATCAGGTTGCTGCTGCCTTATATTGAATTGGCAGATGGGATCACCAATTACAAGCGGCAGCGGTTTGACCGGGCCATTACCCACCTTCGCTACTCGCTGCCGGAACTGCGCAAGGCAGACGACTTTGCCAATGAGGCTGTTGCCCACTTTTATTTGGGAAAATCCTACGCTGCAAAGGCCGATACGGCTAAAGCGGTACACTACTTTATCAAAGTGGACAGTACGTTCACTGCGAGGCAGTACATCCGGCCCGACCTGCGGGAAAGCTATGAATTCCTCATCCGGCATTATCATAGAAAAGGGAATACAACTGAACAGCTAAAGTATGTGGACCGGCTGTTACAGGCGGACAGCATCCTGAACCTGAGGTTCCGGTACCTGTTAACGAAAGTCCACAAGGAATACGATACGGCAGACCTGCAGGCAGAAAAAAAGAAGTTGCAGGACGACCTATCAAGGAGCAGGTGGTCAGGCTGGCTCTTTAAGGCTTTGCTGGTAGTGATGCTGATTGCGGTTACATTAATTGTCAGAAGATACCTGGGCTTGCGAAGGCGCTATAAGGAACGTTTTGAGACCCTCTTAAAAAAAGATATGCGTCAGCAGCCTGAGCCTGTACGTCCCACTAATGGTGAACTGGATATCAATCCTGAAATAGTGCAGCACATAATTTCAAAGCTGCAGGATTTTGAGAAAAAGAACGGCTTTTTAAAAAAGGAAATTACCGCCACAAAATTAGCGGAAAGCTTTAATACCAATTATAAATACCTGTCCAAAGTGATACGCCATCAAAAGCAAAAGAGCTTTGTCAATTATATCAACGACCTGCGGATTGATTATATCGTAGAGCGGTTAAAGGCGGAACCGCTATTGCGCAAATATACCAATGGCGCCCTGGCAGATGAGGCGGGGTTTAGCACGGCACAGCATTTCACGACGGCTTTTAAGAAGAGGACAGAGATTTCGCCTGGGTATTTTGTGGAGGAAATTAAGAAAATAAACCAATCATAACCTTCCTAAAATCAAGCAATTGGTTAATAAATTGTTAGCAACTGTATAGCAGCTTAGAAGAAAATCTACAATTTTTTCGTTAATTTACAGTCAAATTGATTTGAGATGATGATTACGAATTTAGAAAAGCAAAGGTTACATTTTTCCGGTCATGAGACTTTTGCTTGCAAACAATTTTGGCTTAAAAAAGGATATGATTTTGTTGTTGCCAATAAGTCATTTAACGATACTTCAGCTGTTGTGGATTTAGGGGTTGGTAAAAATATGGTTGCTTCTATAAGATATTGGATGAAATCTTTTGACCTTATTGATGAAGAGCACGAAAACCCGACCGATTTTGCTGATAATTTTTTTTCTAATGCTGGGTTTGATCCATATATTGAGGACATTGGTACATTATGGCTTTTACATTACCATCTAATAAAAAGAAATAAGGCGTCAATATATTCTTTAATGTTTAATGAATTTCGTAAAGAAAGAGTTGATTTTACAAAGGAACAACTTCATTCGTATCTTAAAAGGAAGTGTGACGACGATGATTCAAATATACGTTATAATGAAAATACGATAAATACAGATATAAATGTATTGCTAAGAAGTTATAACAGGCCTGAGAAAAAAAGCAAACTTGAAATTGAAGAATCCTTTGCAAATATGTTCCTGGATTTGGAACTGATAGTTCCATATCAGAAACGTAATATTGATGGAACATTAACTGACTGGTTCAAAATTGAGGCAGGTATTCGTAGGAATTTACCTTTTGAAATTGTCTTTTATCAAATCCTTGATAACTATGAAGATCAACAATCAATTAGTTTCAGGCAGCTTTTAGCAGGAGTTAATTCTCCGGGTAATGTATTTGCCTTGAGCGCACAAGGCCTTTACGAACAAATTATTAAAATAACCAACAAATTCGAAGGACTGGTTTACAACGAAACGGCAGGTAATCAAACATTACAGATTAAAAAGACTTTCGATAAATGGCAAATATTAAATGAATATTACAGATAATACATATAAGGCGTTCTCACCTTCAGTCAATATTATTAGAGATCAGAATGTTGACTTGAACTATATTGTTACCCCTAACTCACTACAGGTTTATAAACAAATAGTTAAAGACTATAAAATTGGTACTAGGGCATTTAATCTTGTTGGAGCATACGGAACTGGAAAGTCCGCTTTTTTAAAAGCGCTTTTAAGCGATTTAGAAAATTCCACTAATTATTTTCAAAACAAATTTACTACCTCAATAAATTCTTTCGATGTAATAAAATTTGTCGGAACCCATGGTTCCTTGACCAATGTATTTGCAAAACATTTTGGAATTAGTTCTTCCAATACTGAAGATATTCTCAAATGCCTAACCAAGCTATACAAGGAATCCGAGGAAAAGAACAAGGGTATAATTATAGTAATTGATGAATTTGGAAAGTTTCTTGAGTTTGCAGCAAAAAATAATCCTGATACTGAATTATATTTTATTCAACAACTTGCTGAATATGTAAATGACCCGGCTAAAAATATTTTGTTGATTAGTACGTTACATCAGGATTTCAGCCAGTATGCGTATACTTTAAATAAAACACAGCAGAATGAATGGGATAAAGTAAAAGGGCGTCTTAAGGAAATAACTTTCAATGAACCGGTCGAACAACTACTCTTCCTAGCAGCGAAAAGGACCGCTCAGCTTTCTTTTAACAAAGATTCTGAAAATGCCAATGAACTTTTTAAAGCAATTAATAAAAGTAGGCTTTTTCCTTTACGTGATTATTTTACTGAAGAAATTGCAAAAGAGCTAGTACCTTTCGACTTACTATCAGCGGCAGCACTTACACTAGCCCTACAAAATTATGGACAAAACGAGCGGTCACTATTTTCGTTCCTGGAATCTAATGATCCATATGGTATTTCATCGTTTGACTTAGAAAATAATAAATATTTTAACCTATCAAATGTTTATGATTATCTAATTCACAACTATTATACTTTTCTGACAAGTAAGTTTAATCCTCATTTTGCACAGTGGACAAACATTAGGGTAGCCATTGAGCGTATTGAGGGTTTTTATAGCGGAGAAAAAGCTAACGCAATTAATATTGTAAAAACCATAGGTTTATTAAATATATTTTCGTCTGCCTCAGGACATATAGACCCAGACTTCCTTGATAAGTACGCTCGATATACCTTTTCCTTCTCAAATACTGCTAAAGTATTGGAAGAACTGACCGTTCTTCGCGTAATTAGATATGTTGAATTCTCTAGCCGTTATAAAATATGGGAAGGTACGGATCTTGATATCGAGAAAGAACTGCTGGATGCTGCCGTTCATGTAGAAGCACCGCGCTCGCTAATACCCTACCTGTCAGAATTTTTTAATTTTCATCATTTGTCCGCTAAATCTGTATTCCATGAGAAAGGCACGCCTCGTATTTTTTCTTTTCAATTAGTTGACAGACCGGTTACACTTACTCCGGAAGGTGAGATAGACGGTTACATCCAACTTATATTCGATACGGACAGTACATTAGAAGATGTAATTAATTTATCCGAAAACTGTAACGAAGCAATTATTTTCGTACTGTACAAGAATACTTCCAAAATCCAAAATGCAATATATGAAATCCTTAAAATAAGGAAAGTTAAGGCAGACCATATTGATGATAAGATAGCAACAGAAGAGTTGACTCTCATAGAGGATCACCATATCATGATGCTTAACAAATTAGTTTTAGAAGATCTTTATTCAAATGAACATTCTGTAGATTGGATCATTCAGGGGCAACGTAGAGAGATAAATGGCATGAGAGATTTAAATAGGTGGTTATCCAGGCTTTCGGATAATATATATCATGCTGTTCCTATTTATAAAAATGAGATGGTAAATAAAACAAAAATATCATCTGCAATATCTACAGCGCGAAAAATGATGATGAGACACCTTACGGGCAACTGGAATTCGCCACAAATAGGCTATCTTCCCAACACATTCCCACCAGATAAAACAATTTATTTGAGTTTAATTTCTCAAACCGGAATACACTATGAGAATAATAACGGTAGCTTTGATTTAGGTGAACCGAATGACCCTAGCTTTGCCCCATTATGGCATTTGGGAATTGATTTCTTGAATTCAGCCAAACATAGTAAGAGAAACCTTGGCGATTTTGTACAACAAATGTCGACAAAGCCATTTAAACTAAAACAGGGATTTATTGATTTTTGGATTCCAATATTTCTCTATATTAACAGAAATGATTTTGCATTATTTAGTAATGATATCTATATTCCTGAGCTGACAGATGAGACATTAGAATTGGTTTCAAGGGACCCACAGAAATTCGAAGTGAAAGCGTTTGATGTACAAGGAATCAGACTAGCCTTATTTAATCAATATCGAAAACTCCTTCAGCAATCTGAAAAGGAAAAGCTTAGCAATCAAAGTTTCATTGAAACAATCAAGCCATTCTTGAAATTTTATGCAAAGGATATAAATTATTACTCAAAGAACACTGAACGTATTAGTTTGCAATCAATACGGTTGCGAGCTGCTATTGCCCAATCAACGGATCCAGAAAAAGCCTTCTTTGAGGATTTTCCTGCTGCTATGGGTTATAGTCTTACTCAGCTACAGAAAGATGAAAAATTACTGGGCAACTATGTTACTGACCTACAATTGAGTATTAAAGAAATAAGGTTCAGTTACACCCACCTGATCGAAAGGTTTGAGAATTTCTTGGCAGAAGACATTTTGGGCAAATCAAATGATTTTGAAACATATAAGTCGGAATTGCAAAACAGGTTTTCAGCAATAAAACGACATTTTCTCAAACCGGAACAAAAAGCGTTCATCCAAAGAATTAACTCGCCGCTTGACGACAGGATAGCATGGCTAAATTCTTTGGTGCAGGTGTGTTTAGGTAAAACGCTTGAGAACATTTCGGACGATGAGGAAATTAGACTGTATAGCTTATTTACTGAAATGATTCGTGAATTGGATAACCTTTGTGATTTAAGTAAACAGGATTTTGACGAAGCAAACGAGAACGTCTTTCAGATTGAAATTACGTCTTTTGTAGATGGATTAAAGAAAAATTTGGTACGTTTACCAAAGAATAAAAACAAAGAAGTTGAAAACAAAGAGGCTGAGCTTAAATTAGCTTTAAGTAAAGATAGCAGGGTGAATATAGCAGTTTTAACCAGCTTACTGCAGAAAGAACTGAAAAAATGAAGAAAGTAAGGCACGTGATGGGTATATCGGGCGGTAAGGATAGCGGTGCACTTGCTATTTACCTCTATGACAAATATCCGGATCTTGATATAGAATATTACTTTACAGATACAGGTAAAGAACTTCAGGAAACTTATGACCTGATAAAAGGCATTGAAGTATACACCGGAAAAACCGTAGCGCGTATTGAAGCGGCTCCCGGTAGCCATGAGGAACCTTTTGATCATTTTTTGAATCTGTTTGGTGGATACCTACCTTCATCTAATGCTCGCTGGTGTACCAAAAAATTAAAACTTGAACCTTTTGAGAAATGGATTGGTAATGATCCTGTCATATCTTATGTCGGCATTAGAGGAGACGAGAATCGTGAAGGATATATTTCAAAAAAAAATAACATCCAATCAATATTTCCTTTTAGAAAAAACATTTGGAGTGAAGATGTCATAAAAAAAGTGCTTAAGAATAGTAACATTGATCAACTTAAGAACTTGTATGCTGATACTATAGAACAACACCACTTAAGTAGAGTAAATGAAATTTTGGAAGAGCGTATATCAGCGAAATATGATATGCATTCAAAACTTCAGGATTTGTTGGAAATTAGTACTAAGTCTTTTAATAAGGTTGTATTCCAATATATAAAGACAACAGAGTATCCGCTATCGCATTGCGATGATTTTCAGTTGTTAGAAAATGAAGATAATCTCGTACGTGAAGATATTTTTAACCTGTTGCGGAATAGTGGTGTAGGCGTTCCGAAGTATTATGAAAAAGTGCCCTACGAAATTAATGGAGAAACTGGAGCTTATGCCCGCAGTAGATCAGGCTGCTATTTCTGCTTTTTTCAACAGAAAATAGAATGGATTTGGCTATATGAACAGCATCCCGATAAGTTTGCTTTAGCTATGGAGTATGAAAAGTCAGGATATACTTGGATGCAGGAAGAAAGCCTTGAAGATATTATTAAACCTGAACGTATGGCAAGAATAAAACAAGACCATATAGCAAAAACTTTAAAATCAACACAAGATAAAAAATCCCCTTACCTCTTGGATATCCTGGACGATACTGAAGAGGAAGGTTGCGCGTCTTGTTTTATATGAACATGAAAACAAAAGTATATTTAGCTGGTGGAATGAATCAATCAAACTGGCAAAAAAATGTAATTGAATCTATTAACTCTGAAAATTTTATTTTTTACAATCCAAGAGAGCACTCCCTGACAGATAGCACGGAATATACTTTCTGGGATTTATTTTACGTAAAGCAATCTGACATTCTATTTGCCTATATGCAAAGTGACAATCCTTCCGGTATTGGACTAACTTTGGAGGTCGGGTATGCTAGAGCTATGGATAAATCAATAATATTAATTGACGAAAAATCCAAAGTAGACAAAAATTTTGCCGCAAGATTTGAAATTGTTCGTGAAAGCGCTACTATTGTATTTGATAATCTAGAAGACGGTATAAATTTTTTAAAAAAAATAATGAATGGTATCACTTTGCCTAAATAATGTGATAAATAACTTCAATGAACCAAGCAAAATTCCTTTGGATTGGTTGTCATATGTTAAAGATCTTGGTCCTATAATTATAGGGTTATTAGCTTTATGGTTTTCTTATATTCAGATAATGAAAACATTGAAAGCTAAGAAAGAAGATGAGGAAAGAGCAGAAATTAGGAAAAAATTAGACGAATTATATGGGCCGCTCCTACAACTTCGAAAAAAGAGTAACTTACTATATGAAAAGTTTACAGAGAAATATAGAGTTAATGATGCAAATTTTTCAACTTTAATTTATCTTCTTAATGGGCATGTATTTTCTGGAAACGACAAAATTCTTCTAGATGAAATTATAAAAATAGGTGAATTAACAGAAAAGTTAATCCACGATAAAGCGGGATTAATTGATGATACAAACTTAAGAACTGTAACTTTACCTCTAGCAACAACCCATTTTTTAATACTGAGATTGGCCTACGATGGAGCTTTAACTGGAGACATAAGCAGATTTACTAATTTAACATTTCCTAGAAATCTCGATCAATTACTAGAACAAAGAAAATTTGAACTTGAACAACGTTTAACCAAACTTAACAGGTAGCGGCTATGCAAATTAAAAGTGAGACTTGGTCCATTAAAGAACTTATCCAGCTAAAAAATAAAATAAATCCAAAACCTCAATATCAACGAACATCAGTTTGGAATCCCCAGAAAAAAAAGCTTTTAATTGACTCGATATTAAGAGGTTACGATATTCCAAAATTTTATCTACGAGAGACGCCTGCAGATCTAAGCTATAAGTATGAAGTAACTGATGGTCAGCAACGTATTAGAGCTATTTGGGAATTTGTAGACGATAATGATAGCGTAAATTATACCTTGAATGATGCATTAATAAATGGTTTTAATACCAAAGGGGTAAAGTTTAAAAGTCTAAAATCAAATAATGATAAAACACTACTTAACCACTTTCTTAATTATAAACTTCATGTATCCATTATTGACAACACTACACCTGAAGAAATAAGATCGCTTTTTGCTAGACTACAAATGGGCGAGAGATTGAATCCTGTAGAGTTACGACATGCCTTAGCTAGTAACATTGGAACAGCTATAAATTCAATAGTTGAAAATCATCCCTTTTTTGATAATGACTGTAAAATATCTAATTCAAGATATAAACATCAAGATTATCTAGATAATGTGGTGTGTCTTTGTAACTACGATGGTAAGCGTAGCATAAAGGCAGTTGATATGCGACAATTGTATATTGACAAGGCAAACTCTACATTAGCGGAGTTACAACCTTTAATGAAAAAGACTAATGATGTTTTGGACACATTAAAAAAAATCAACAGTTACAAAAAAGGAATTTTTAAAAATAAATGGGCTTTCGTCGATATGTTTTACTTGTTATATAATAATTATGATAAAATTAAAACAATAAAAGCCTCTAAAATTGCAGATGACTTTGTAAAATTTGAGAATTTAAGGAGAAAATATAATGCTCAACCAGAACAACTAATTGAAGATAAAACTAGTCTAATTTATGATAAAGACCTTTATGATTATATAATTGCATTTAAAACTAGTGGTGCTGAAATAAACAACATCAAAATTAGACATAGAGTTTTTACTAATAAGTTTTTAAATTAAAATTATCATGGAAGTAATCCCTAAACTTCGCGAAGCCTATGTAAAAGGTGCATTCGGTATATATATTGGAGCGGGAATATCTAGGTCTTCTGGGTTACCAAACTGGAAAGATTTATTAATTGAAATGATTAACTTAGCGTATAGTAATACTTTAATTACGAACGATAAAAGGGAAGAACTTATTCAATTAACGGATGATTCCAATAATTTTCTTCTCGTAGCGGAAGATTTGAAAGATATTTTAGGATCCGATTTACCTAAGTTTTTTAAGAAGAGATTTGACGATAAGTCTTTGGTCCCATCCGATACGTTGTGTGATATCATAAAAATAAAAAATAGATTTATAATCACTACTAACTATGATACTTTAATTGAAAAAGCATACGCTAAAGTATATCACGAAAGCAAAAATCCCTTAACTTATAAGAATGCTAGTGCCGTAAATTACAATATTCTGACTAATGAACATTTTCTACTCAAGGCTCATGGTGATGCAGGTAGTGCAGCCAATGAAATTATTTTAACTGAGAAAGATTACCGAAATATTATTTTTAAGGAAAAAGGATACCAAAGTGTCTTACATGTTTTATTTTCGACCTGTAATGTTTTATTCTTTGGTGCATCCTTGAAAGACCCAGAACTAAAACTACTTTTAGGGTATATTCATAATATATTCCACGGCGGATCTCCAGATCACTTCGCATTAATGAATAAAAATGAAATAACGAATACAGAGGTTAGTAGATGGAGAAAAGATTATAACATTAATATAATCCCTTTTGATCCACGTGACAATTATATAGAAATACAAGAGTATGTTGCAGAAATAATAAAAATCTAGATTCTGCTAATTAATGCTATTCTTCCAATACATTCATCAATTGCTCCATTCCAAAATTCAATAGAAAGTCGGAGTAATAGTTATCAAAGATATCTTTTATGTATTCATCAATACTAATTGGATTGGTACCTGTTTCACTTTCTACCGAAATTGAATACTTTCTTCTTTTGGTAATCATGTATAAGAATAAAGTGTGAAAATAGACTGATGTGATATACTTTTTCTCTGCGGTTAGTATTTGCTGCTCACTTTTTAGTTTTGATCTGTGATTAAGAAAGACTTGACTATCCAGATTGACAAATATATCCTGAAGCTGGTCCCCTTCCGCGATAAGATTCATAACCGTACGGTGGTTCATTTCAATACTATTTTGTTCTAAGGCTTTCCAGTTTTCTTCTTTAACTCTATGAAGTTTCGGTAACCCGATAGAATCGTCATCTTCTGTATCATCAGGTACCTTCTCTTTAACAGCCTCTTTATCCGCTACTCGTACCAATACAATCTCTTCGAATGTTGTTCCCGGAGCAGACAGTGATGCTTTAACCTCTATTTCATCTCCAACATTTATCTCTTCCGTTGGTTCAATAGAAAGTTTAATTGTGCCCTCATGTGGGCTACTTTTCGCAATATTTAAAGTTCCGGAAATGTTAGTGCCATTTCCTGGTTCATCACCTCCATTCGAAGAATTTCTTTTTATTGATAGTATACTTATTTCTAAATCGCCGGGATTATCGCTACGATCAAAATAGTTATTCTCTACATCCGTGGCGAATCTTACAGTACGCTCACCGTTTTTAGGTAAGGTTATAATATTAATCCCATCTTTTTTACTGTAAAGTTGAAAGAAGGTAGGGAAACGTTGTGGTAAAAACGGTTTTGGTTCAGGCTTTGTTTTAGGTTCAGATGGCTTTTTGTTTGCTTCCTTTTCTTTTTCTTCTTTCTTATCCTCGAGCTTCAGGGTATGCTGAAGCAATTTAAATAGTTCACTGTTCTTAGGTAGATTCTTGGCAAAGGACTTGATCAATTCTGTAGTATCTTCATTCTCAAGGCCAATACTATCTTTACGGTGTCTGTTTATCTCATCAAGATAACTTTTTCTCAATTTTTTGCCTAAGTATTCCCGTAGTGCCAAAGCTTCATCGCCATCGCGCAGGCGATCTCTTGAGGCCATAAATAATTCTTCTCTGAAATCCGGATTCATGTTGGTACAATCCACATGGATCAGCAAATAGTCCTTAAGTAGATTAAATTTTAATGTTCTTGTGATAAACTCCGAAGTGTAGCTAGCGTGCACCTGGCCATTTATTGAAAACATAACAGACATATTATTCTTGAAGAATCTACTTCTGATAATTTCTTTGCTTTTTTTTACATCATGTTTTTCAGCCTTGGATTTAAAAACGTAACAGGTAACTTTTGCCTTCCCAAAAAGTTCGTCCACATATTCCTCTGAAAAATAGTCTTCTATGTAATCACTATTTGTTTCCTCCAGCCGCCTTTTTAAACCAAACAAGTCAAGTTCAAGGACTTTGTTATTTGGATACCTTTCTTTTTTATCAACCGTAAGCAATGGGAGAACGGGCTCAAATAAGAATTCATTCAGAGACTGATTTAAATCTTGCGCAAAACCCGAATAACCTGAAGGAAACTGATATGAATATAGTTTAATAATTGTACCTGTTAAGAACTTCCTATTATATAATTTTAAATCAAGCTCATGTATCGCGAAGCTTGGAATGGCACCATTGATTTTTAAATATTCAAAATGGCTGGAACGTCTGTTGGTTCCTGCTTCACTAATTTTCTTTTGACGTATTAGGGTGAATCCAAATTCGCCTGTATTGTCATATCGTTTTGAACCAATTAATTGGAATCTCTTTTTACCGCAAAAAACCAGTGCTCCACTTCCACCCATATTATATTTTCCCTGTACAAACTGGATATTAATCTTATTCCCTCTTACTAGGGAAAGAAAAGTTGTCTCAAACTTTTCAGGATGCTGCCCTTCGCCATTATCATAAATAATGACCGAGGTATTACGTGGCGTTCCATCTGCCACAATTTGAATATCCTCAGATTGTTTGCGCCTTGCCTGCTTCAAATCCCAATTTTTATAATTGGGGTAAAAAGTTCTTATAGCATCTTCCATTGATTGAGGTGCATCACTAGAATCGGGTTGAATTCCCTTTATAAGACATTCCTTTGTTAAAATAGCATCGATTGAATTAGTTACTTTTTCTACTAATGCGGCAATGGGACTTGACTGCTGATTTCTTACGATACCAAACATATTTTCATTCCCCCCTAGCGGAGCCCAGTTATCGTCGTTAAAAATGGTTGGAAATTTCTGAAGGAGTACTTCTACGTCCTCCTCAGTTCCGCTAAAATACAGCGCTTTAAACAGTTCCTCATTAGTAATTTCAAACATAGAATTATCCAATTAGTTCTTTTATTCTGGTTATAACTTGTAATATTTCTTCCTTTGTATTGTACTTCCCTAAACTGAACCGTATTGAAGAGAATGAAATATTATCATCTTTACCCATTGCTTTAAGGACATGTGATGGTTCAATTATATTTGAGGTGCAAGCAGAACCATTTGAAACACAAATATTATCAAGTTTTTTTATTAGTACTGATGCTTCAATATTGGGGAAATATATATTTGTTATATTATAAACTCGACGCTCAGATGAACCATTTATAAAACTACCATGTATTTGTAGAAGTTCTGATTCAAGTAAGTTGCGCAGATCGGAAATAAATTTCAGATTTTCCTCCATAGAATCTTGTGCTTTTTGCGAAGCAACTCCCATTCCAATTATACTTGGAACATTGAGTGTACCACTTCTCTTACCCTTTTCATGGTTTCCACCATGTATAAGTGGAGAAAAGACGTTTACTCCTTTTTTAGTAAAAAGTCCTCCTACCCCTTTTGGCCCATAATATTTATGGGCTGAAAACGCCATGAAGTCAACGTCTAAATAACTGACATCAATCGGTAATTTTCCAACCGACTGAGTGGCATCTGTCATCATTAGAGCTCCAGCTTTGTGAACAAGCTGTGTTATTTCCTTAATAGGCTGGACTACTCCGGTTTCATTGTTAACCATCATAACACAGACAAGTAAAGTGTCTTCATCTAAATTTTTTTCCAAAAGTGAAAGGTCGATAAGCCCATCACTATTAACCGGTAAATAAACAACTTCAACACCCTGTTCTTCGAGAAATCTGCACGTGTCGAGTACAGCAGAATGTTCAGTTTCAACAGTTATAATTTTCTCTCTATTACTTTTATTTTTAGAAACAACACCTTTTAGGATAGTATTTATCGATTCAGTAGCTCCTGAGGTAAATGTAATCTCCTCCGCATCAGCGCCAATTAAACTGGCAACCATCATTCTTGCTTTTTCTACATCCTGTCCTATTCTTTCACCAAATTGATGTGAACTACTTGCATTACCATAATTTTGCGACATTGCAAGTGACATCGCATTTATAACGTCATCATCCGGCCTGGTTGTTGAAGCATTATCAAGGTATATTATTTTTTCGTCCATACATCAAATTTAATGAAATTAGCCACTTTAAAATTCGGGAATAAATTATTTTGCTAATAGGTTTATTTCGAATTAAGTTCAGACAAGATTGAGTCTATTATGTCATATGGGATAATTTGATTAGTGAAATACCGAGGCGAGTCATTTTCATAAATAATGTTAGTAAATATAGAAACATGATTATGATCGGTCCTCAAATGACCTGTCTCTTTTGTAATATAGGAAATTGCTTCCTTCAACTCAGGTTCGAATAGTTGCATAATTTTCTGCCATAATTCGGTTAAAATCGGAAACATATCATTGGTTACTTCAAATACGGAGAATTTATCCATCTTCTTTAAATCAGATTTTACAGGACCCCATTCGGCATAATTTGCTAACAATTCTCTTGCATCGAATTCAACTTTATATTCAGGTCTGAATGAATTTTCGCCAACCTTTGTCACAGATAGCTCTATGTCATCAATTGGAAGTCCACAATGCAAAGAATAATTTCTTAGCTTATACAAAAATCTGTACGCAAAATATGAATCGTATAGATAACCAGTGATTTTTTTAAATTCTTGAATTTTATAAGATTCCTTTCCATATCTACGTTTTGTGTTTGTTTCAATGTGATCCAAAAAACTACGTATCGAACTTAGATAGTTTAAAAATTTACGGTTCATATTAAGGTGATGCACATAGTAAGCTCTTTTGTCGCCTGTAAAAGAAAGAGAGTTATGTACTAAGTCTTTCCCAGTGTTAGCTAAATCGGTTAGCTCATTGTTATTAAGAATTATCATTTCCAACAATCTCAAATTACTCTCATAAAAATGAAGTTCCGATATTGCTTTAAGTAACTTTTCGTGCTCGCTACTACTAATTTCCTTATCTAATTCTATATATGCTCCTCTATCCGTTTGGGCAATTGTTCCCAATTTAATTTCTATCATTGTTACTTTTGGTTTACTATAAAGCTACAGCTAAATAATCAAACTCAACTTTCAGGTTTTGTTTTATAAAATTTATATACTTTAAATCAATTTCTGTCGGCGGATATTGCCCAACAACAATATGTTTTTTCGGCCTTGAATCTGTATCATTGATGGAATATAGTAGTATTTGACCTAATGCCTGTTTCACACATTCGGCAGCAAAAGATGCTGATTTTACTTCATAAAAACAGATGAAATTAAGATGAAACAATTTTATATCTACCCTATTTTGCTCCATAATTACATTTTCTTCCCCATGTTCAGCCACAAGTCTGCTGTAAAGCTTTTGTTGGATTATGTTGTGTTTTTGTTCAGCTGTATAGGGTTTAGAAGATCCTCGCTCCTGCCGATTAGTATTTCTATCTTTTGTGCCACCCTTTCCTTGAGCCTTTCCCGTAGTGCTTACTATCTCATCGTCCAGTTCTAGTCCAAATCTTTTATAAAGCAGCCACATATATTCATAGACGTTTAGCTCAGCCGGCTTATTATTAATCATTAGCTCTTGGATTTCTGATATTTTGGTCCTTCTCGTAGTAATCATACCAAAATGTCTTGCAATCTTAAACAGCACTTCACGTTTATAAATTGGAATGAGTCTTTCATTTGAATACAAAAAGGCGATTTTCCATTTAAACATATCTGGTAAACGGATGTCATCAATATCCCTAAACTCACCTTTGAAAGATAAATTTATTATTTTAACCACGTCCTCTCTTGCTGTTTTAAAAGCAATTTCTGCATTATCTCCATAGGCTTTTATCCAAGAATATCTGTTATCTCCTTTGTAATTTTTCGGCTTTTTTGAGGGATCTTTTCGTTCATAGATACCAAATTTAATAGAGCCCGGACGCCCCTTTATACTACCAAGAGATCTTGTTTTAGTCTCAACCCATTGACAAAATGTATCTTTATTACCCACGCCAACAAATTGGTCTATTGACATTACCTCTACAACCGCTAGAGTCCACAACCCAAGGAATTCGTTCAAAAGCTTTCTTGAATCTTCTACTGCCATTTAAAACATATTTCTTCTAGTCGAAAATAATAATCCTAATTGTAATTAATACAAGTAAAAACACCTGCAGAGAAAAAACAGGTGTTTCTACGAGAAAATAATAGCTGCCAAATGGCAGCTATTCTATTTGAATATTGGAGAATCAAAAAACTCTTTAAGTGTTATTCCCAAAGCATTACAAACTCTATTAATTGAATAAATTGACATACCACGATTAGTATCTAACTTTTCCCAAGCTTGAAAATTTTGTCTATCAATATCAACATTTTGAGAAACACCTGCTTTAGTCTTTCCGTGTGTTTCTCTTAACTCTTTTAGTCTTAACTTAATATTATCCCTCAGTATTTCGTCCTCTTTTCTCAATGTTGCCATATGGCAATTTCATGTTTTTAAATATTTTTTAAGTAATGCATATGCATTACTTAAAAAATTCACTATATTTGATTAGTTTTAATAAATTTGCGATACTTCTATTAAGATAATTGAAGCATTCGCTTGGAATCTCGCCTTCAAAAACTGGTAATTTTAGCGCGCGGGACGATAAGTGTAAATGCTCACGCCATATGGCGTGGGCTCACTTATTTGCGCGCGGGTATACCAGTACCTTGAAGGCAGTAAGCTGAGTTGAAACCCACGCCTCCTTTTTTGGGATGGTTTTCTATTTTATTTTTATTCAGCTTACTTCTCAGCAATGTTTCCCAGGTGTCGCGCTAAGCAATACTACATGATGGGTGCGTGTTTGAAAATTCATTGTTTTTCTTTCTCTGGTCCTTATTCTTTGGACCCCACCACTCATGCCGCAATACCCGGAGAAGGCTCCGGAACTATTGGAAAGAGAATAACTAGCCTGAATACTAACCTACAAACCATTTTTTTGCCCATGACAGACCAGTAAACTATTGGACCAAACACAAATAAAAAGCCCTCTGCAATTACTTGGCGGTGCTTGCAGAAGGCCGTGATAACAAAACTTTCGTTTCATTTAACAATTCAAAATTATGAAAATAATTTCATTGGATAAGGGCTGCTTTGCCTTTATTTTAGGGCTATTGCTCTGGTGCAGCCACATGCATGCCAACTATCTTAGTCACAATATAACTATTTCCTACTGGCAGTCAGCCGTCTCGGGTACAGTATCCGACACTGCCGGTACGTTGCCCGGTGTTACCGTTTTTGTAAAAGGGAAATCTATTTCCACTATCACAGACGAAAAGGGACAGTACAGCATTAATGCAGCTCTTGGTGATACGCTGGTATTTTCCTTTGTAGGGTTTAAGGACAAGGAACTTATTGTAACGGCACCGGTGCACAACGTAACGCTGGAAGAAAACACCACGCAGCTTGGGGAAGTAGTAATCAATGCCGGCTATTACAATGTCAGGCAAAAAGAAAGTACAGGAAGCATCTCCAGGATAACAGCAAAGGAAATTGAAGGCCAGCCTGTGACCAATGTGCTGGCGACCATGCAGGGCAGGATGCCGGGGGTGCATATTGTGCAGGGGACGGGTGTTGCCGGCGGCGGCTTTGACATCAGGATTCGTGGGCAGAACAGCCTGCGGGATGGCGGCAATGCGCCGCTTTATATCATTGACGGGGTTCCGTATTCCTCCGAGAACATCGGAAACGGCCAGACCTCCACAGTGCTGCCGGCCCCTACTAGTCCGCTCAACAGCATTAACCCGTCGGAAATAGAAAGTATTGAGGTGCTCAAGGATGCGGATGCTACAGCCATCTACGGCTCGCGGGGGGCCAATGGCGTGGTGCTGATCACTACCAAAAAAGGCAAGGCTGGTAAGACCACCGTCTCGGCTACCTACTCCCGCGGCTTTGGGCGTGTAACAGGATTTATGGATATGCTGAGTACCGAGCAGTACATTCAAATGCGCGAGGAAGCCTTTGCCAATGACGGGATACCGATAGGCCCTGCGGATTTCGATGTCAACGGGACCTACGACAGGAACCGCTATACCGACTGGCAGGATGTCCTTCTAGGTGGGACTGCCGATATTACCAGCCTGCAGGCTTCGGTAAGCGGCGGGTCCGAGAAAACGCAGTTCCTGCTTACCGGTACCTACAATAAAGAAACTACCGTATTCCCGGGGGACTTCGGCTATGGCAAAGGCGGGGCAAGGCTGCAGGTCAGCCACCGCTCCGATGACGGCAGGTTTACCGCAAATGCCACCGCAGGCTACACGGCGCAGAAAAACGAGCAGCCGGGCCTCGACCCTACCCCCATTGCCGCAATGCTGGTGCCCAATGCGCCAGCACTCTATGACAGCGAGGGCAACCTGAACTGGGAAGGTAGTACCTGGATCAACCCGTTGGGGGAATTCAACGGAAAGTTCCGCACCGACACCCATGATTTCATAGCCAATACGCTCCTTTCCTATACCGTACTGGAAGGGCTTACCCTTCGTTCCAGCTTCGGCTTTACCGACACGCGCCATCTTGAGGACCGCACCATGCCCAATACTATTTATGACCCTGCCTATGGGATAGGCCCTGAGTTTTCAACACTATACCTCACCACTACCTCACGGCAGTCCTACATCATTGAGCCGCAGCTGGCCTACACGCGCCAATGGGAGAAACTAAAGCTGGAAGCATTGGCAGGTACTACTTTCCAGCAGCTCACTGGCGCGCAGCTGGCGCAGTCCGGTACTGGATTCAGCAGCAATAGCCTGATCTACAACCTTGCTGCCGCCACGTCATTGGATGTGGCTTCGCACCTCGAATCGGACTACCGCTACAATGCGGTATTTGCAAGGGTAAACCTGAACTGGGACAGGCGCTACATCGTGAACCTGACAGGGCGCAGGGATGGCTCAAGCCGGTTTGGCCCGGGCAGGCGGTTTGCCAATTTTGGCGCTGTGGGTGCTGCATGGCTGTTCTCTTCCGAGGAATTCCTCTCGGGCAGCACAGTACTGAGTTATGGAAAACTGCGCGGCAGTTACGGCACCACCGGCAATGACCAGATCGGGGATTACCAGTTCCTGGACAGTTATGCGGTATCGCCCAATACCTACGGCGGGAGCAGCGGCCTGCAGCCGACCAGGCTCTTCAATCCCGACTACGGATGGGAAACCAACCGTAAACTGGAGGTAGGCCTTGAGACTGGCTGGCTGAAGGACCGGATACTGTTTTCGGCGGGCTGGTTCCGCAACAGGTCATCAAGCCAGCTCGTAGGGGTGCCTTTACCGGCAACAACCGGCTTTACTTCCATACAGGCCAATTTAGATGCGGTGGTAGAGAACAGCGGATGGGAATTTTCCCTGACCACCGTTAATGTCCAGAAACCCGACTTTACATGGTCCACGGGCATCAACTTGACCATAGCGCGCAACAGGCTGGTAGCGTTCCCTGACCTTGAAGGCTCCTCTTACGAGAATCTGTACGTCATCGGCCAGCCCCTGAACATCCGCAAGGTTTACGAGTATACGGGAATAGATCCCCAGACCGGCCTTTACCAGTTCAGGGATTTTAACGGGGACGGCATTCTTACGGGCGAGGATGACCGCCAGGCGGTACGCGACCTGAACCCAAGGTTTTTTGGCGGCGTGAGCAACAGCCTGTCCTACAAAGGTATTACCCTGGATTTCCTTTTCCAGTTCGTAAGCCAGGACAATTACAACGAAAAAGTGTCCTCGGGGCCACCGGGGACATTTGCCAACCAGCCCGCTGCAGTGATGGACCGGTGGACATCTCCGGGAAGCGGCGGGCAGTACCAGCGCTTCACAACGGGCGCGGACTCTGAGGCTGTGACGGCATTCAACCGTTTCATGAACAGTACGGGGGTTATTTCGGATGCTTCCTTTATCCGCCTGAAGAACATAGCCCTGTCCTATACACTGCCGAAGAATGTAACGCCCAGGCTGGGCTGCAGGGTCTTCCTCGAAGGGCAGAACCTTTTGACCATTACAGGATATAAAGGCCGGGATCCCGAATTCGCGGGATTGAACTACCTGCCGCCTTTGAAAATTATTTCTACGGGGATTCAGCTAACTTTTTAAAACAAACAGGATGAAACGATTTACTATACTTAAGGCACTGCCTTTACATATGCTCGCACTGCTGCTCCTTTGCATGACGGCAGGATGCGAGGACTATATTGAGGTGGACCTCCCCTCATCGCAGCTGACCGCTTCGATGGTGTTTGAGGATAAAGCTACAGCCACCGCTGCCGTAACGGAAATTTATGCGAAAATGCGCAGTTCAGGTATGCTCAGCGGGTCCGCACAGGGGCTTTCCGCTGCCATGGGGCTCTACGCTGATGAACTGGAATATTATGGCGCATCAACTTATTTTGCGGCCTCCTTCTATAACAATGCCGTACTGCCGTCCACCTCGCAGGTAGGTTCGTGGTGGTCCGGCGCCTACAACCAGGTATACGGTGCCAATGCCGTGTTGGAAGGGTTAGCCGCTTCACAGGCCATCAGCCAGGCTGACAAGGAACCGCTTATCGGAGAGGCGCTCTTTTGCCGTGCGCTGCTGCATTTTTATCTGCTGAATGTATTTGGGGATATCCCATACATCACCACGACCGACTACCGTGTCAACAGGGTAGCGCAGCGTATGCCTTCCCCGGAGGTATACCAAATGATTGCCCAGGACCTTGAACAGGCCCTAACATTACTCCCCGAAGAATACATCACCCAGGACCGTACACGCCCTAACAGGGCAGCCGCGCAGGCACTGCTCGCAAGGGTCTACCTCTACAGTGGGCAGTGGCAGGAAGCGGCGGACATGGCCTCAGCGGTGCTGAACAACACGGCGCTGTACAGCGAGGAACCTGTTGAAACTACTTTTCTTAAGGAGAGTAATGCTACCATTTGGCAATTCTCACCTGCGGCGGAAGGGCAAAACACTGCGGAAGGTGCCACCTTCATTTTTATTTCAGGTCCACCCTCTTTTGCCACGCTTCGGCAGGAGCTCATGGAGGCGTATGAGGATGGGGACCTCAGGAAAGTGCATTGGGTAAAAGAGGTTCCCGGTGATGGCGGGCCATGGTACCACAGCAACAAGTACAAGGAGCGGGCAGCTACAGGCGCCACCCTTGAAATGTCTGTGGTGCTGCGGCTTGCTGAGGTCATACTGATCCGCAGCGAAGCGAGGGCGCGCCAGGGTGACCTTATTGGTGCGCTGGAAGACCTGAACAGGGTACGCCAGCATGCCGGCCTCGATGACACACAAGCGTCCGGTGCCTCTGAAATCCTGGAAGCGATCCTTCGGGAACGCCGCACAGAATTATTTACCGAGTTCGGACACCGGTTTTTTGACCTGAAGCGGACAGCGAACCTCGATGCGGCGCTGGATCCCCTGAAACCCGGATGGCAGCCTACCGATGCGCTGCTGCCCATCCCGGAAAATGAGCTAATCACCAACCCGAACCTGGGTTCACAAAATCCCGGCTATTGAAATGACTATAATGCAAGCGCTAAATGCAATCATGATACAAGGCTTCTACAGGTATTCCTGCAGTTGTGTGCTGGTGCTTTGTACTGCGCTCGTCTTTGGGCAGGCTGCTCCGCGGGAGTCTGGCCATGACCCATTTGCGGGATGGGGTGCGCTCAACCTTCAGGGCATGAGCACTAATGGTAAATGGCTCACTTACTCCATGGCATACGGTCCAGCAGGGGACACGCTGTTCCTGGTCGAAGCCGATGGCTCCCGGCAGCTTGATTTTCCTAGCGGGAGATCGGGCAGCTTTTATGGGGAGCGCTGGTTTGCCTGCCTTGACAACAGCGGCCTTTCACTGGTGGATCTGGAAAATAGGACCGTTAGTGCCTTCCCGGCGGATGCCTTTGGTTTTGCCGAGAGGAAGCAGGCGCTGTTTTTTACAAAGCATACTTCTGATGGCAATAAGGCGCTACGTGTCAAAAATTTGAACGGCAGCATCTCACTGACCTTCCCAGCGGTAGAGGCTTACAGTTATAATAGCGCCACGGGTAAGCTGGCCATAGCAGCAAAGCAGGAAGCAAACCTGTGTATCATAGTGCTGGATATGGATGATTTCAGCCAGACGGAAATCTATTCGGGAACTGCCTCCTGCCGGTCACTGCAATGGCAGGATAAGGGAGATGCGTTGGCTTATATTTTAGGGCCTGCCAAGGTCAATGGCAATGACACTGGCGAGCTGATACTGCACCGTATGGATACAGGGCGAAGCTACACGCTTCAGCCTAATGCATACCCCGGCCTTATCAGGGGAACGATCACAGCCGGTTACGGCCCTATAGTTATATCCGGTGATGCCTCAAAAGTGTACTTCCAGATTGCACCGGAACCCATAGCCGACAGCATCAAAGGGCCCGAAGTCTGGAACGCGGCTGACAGGGTCATTTACCCTTCAAAGGTTACGGTCAGGGAATGGACGCAAATGCCCAAGCTGGCCGTGTGGGCACCGGTGGAAAACACTACGGCAATGCTCACCAGTGAGCAATACCCTTCCGTGATGCTGGCCGGAAACCATCCCTATGCGGTGCTGTGGGATCCTTATGGCAATGAACCCAGCCCGAACATGTACGCCCCACGCACCTACCATATACTGGATATGCGCACGGGCAGGATCAGCCAGCTCCTTAACGACGGCGGGTTTGCGGGGCAGCTGAGCATCTCCCCGGGCGGAAAGTACCTCAGTTATTTCAGGGGCGGCGATTGGTGGGCCTACGAATTCGCCTCAGCCACGCATTACAACCTGACAAAGAGTATACCCTTTCCGCTCTTTAAAGAGAGTTTTGACTGGCCGGATGAGCCACCGGCTTATGGCGTTATGGGCTGGAGCCCCGGAGATGCTGAAATAATGGTTTATGATAAGTACGACGTGTGGGGCATCACACCGGGCAAAGCGCCCAGGCGCATCACTTTTGGCAGGGAGAAAGGGGAACCGTACCGACTCGTTCCCCAGCTGGCGGAGCAGCATACCAGGGGCAACTATAACGGCTCCTATGTAGGGACAGTAAGGCTGGACCGCCCGTTGCTGTTCAGGGTCGGCTCCGTTTCAGGGGCGTATTGCATGAGGCTGGCATCGGGAAAATTTAAAAAGTTTATTGAAACTGATGACATGCTGTCCCACGGGGTTACTGACAGCGACGGAAAGAACCTTGTGTATATACGGCAGAACTACCAAACCCCACCGGTCATTGAAATAGCCGGCTTGGGTAGGGCTCCCAAAGTACGCTACCGCAGCAATAAGCAGTATTACAATATGCAGCCTTTCAGGGCTGAAAAAGTAAACTACTACAGCAGCCAGGGGGAACGCCTTGACGGGATATTGTACTATCCGCAGCAATACAGGCCGGACAAAAAATACCCGATGATTGTGCATATCTATGAAAAGCAGGCATGGGAAATGCAGAAGTTCATACGCCCCTCTTATGACAATGGTGCAGGGTTCAACCCGGCCAATTATATGATGGACGGCTATTTTGTCTTTTTGCCGGATATCTCTTTCACAGGCAATGACGCAAACCCCGGTGAGGCAGCGCTGGACTGTGTGGAGGCGGCTTTGGAAAGCCTGGAGGCCAGGACAGACATTGATAAAGATAAGATCGGCCTTATCGGGCACTCGTTCGGCGGATATGAAACCAACTATATATTGACACGCTCCCGCAGGTTTGCGGTGGCTGTCAGTGGGGCTGCCATTAATGACATCCCCTCTTTTTACCACTTTGTGGTGCCGGAGTTCAAACGGCCGAATTTCTGGCATATGGAATATGGGCAGTTCAGGATAGGAAAGCCTTACCACGAGGATCCCCGTGGATATAACCAGGCATCCCCTTTGTTTAATTCGGCAGGGATCAATACACCCCTGCTCTCGTGGTGCGGCAAGGACGACCAGCAGGTCCCTTATACGCAGCTGATGAGCCTACACCTTTCGTTAAGGCGGCAGGGAAAAACACATACTGCGCTGTTGTATCCGGGTGAAGGCCATACGCTCTCCGGGTATGGGAACAGGCAAGACCTGACCGTACGCATAAAAGAATGGTTTGACTATTACCTTAAAGGCAGGCCGAAGCCCCTTTGGGCAGAGCCTGATAAATGGAATTGAGTTAGTTTAGTTTAAGTTGATTAAGTTGAAAATGCAGTCCGTCGGGACTGCATTTTCTTTTTTGCTTACGGCATGATACGGTACAGTGTCTGTACGCATCGGTTCTGGTCATCCTTGCCCCAAAGCTGGGTTCCTGTGTCCGACCCGCCTACCCTGCACAGGTGGCTGTTGCTCTCAACCTGGCAGTTCTCTTCATTGTTACAGATAAAAACCGTTGCCCCCCTGACAAAGCCGGGTTTTGTGGTTGCGGTCCTTTTCTGTAGCGTTTGCGCATGGGTGGCAAATGCACCCGAAACAGCCACGGCAAATACACCTGCCACAGCTACCCTCTTCAAAAGATTTGTTTTCATAATAAATAATTTTAAGTTGCGGCCTACTCTGTCTCAGGTTTTCGGCCTTACCCCTGCTGCAGTCGTTTTTATTTTGTTGTCGTGAAGATCGCGGGATGCAGCTGGTAATCGACCAGGTACCTTCCCAGCAGCCCGTAGAAATGATTGCCGTTAACCATAAATGACCGGAGTTTTTCACCCCTTTCGTGATACACATAGAAACTGGATATGTAACGGTTGGCAGCGGCATCATACACATCAATAATGGAAGCCTCCCTCCACATATCCTCCTTCTCGAACCGCCCCCTCAGGGCGGACTGGACAAAGAGAAAACCATTGTCGATACAGGCATTGTTATTGACCGTCAGCGGCGGTGCTGATAGTTTATATTCCCGGTGGCTCTTTACGTAAGCCACCTGTACTTGCGCCTTGTCAATGGTATCAATGGTCTTCCCCCGGCTGATCAGGTTGAGGCGGTTATCGGCAAGCAGGAACTGGTTGCGGTAATAATACTGGTACATCAGTTTTTCCTGTTTGGCATCGAACTGGAGCGTCCCGTCCACATCAAAGCGTCCGTCAACCTGGCGTTGGAGCAAGCCACGTTTGATGGATACCTTGCCGTTCGGCAGGTGAATGCCGGCCAGGGTAAAAGTGTTGTCCCTGTCAAAGCACCGTACCGCTATAAAAGAGGTGTCCACCGCCCTGGCCTGCGAAAAATAAATACTGCCCCTCCAGGCCTCCCGCGCCTTCCACCCATGGCGCTGGTGCCCCCTGAAAATGACGGGGACAGTACCGTCGGAAAGGTAAAAGCCACTGGTGCCAACCTCAAGCTGGAGTGACTGGAACGGCAGGTTATCCGGGAGCAGCCTGATGGTGTCCTGTTCCAGGCCAGAAAGCAATGTATCCAGCCGGGTTACAATGAGCGGCGCGGTAGTATTGCCAAGGTATAGGGTATCGTCAGCAGTCCCGGCAAAGTAATAGCTGTTGTACCGCAGGTCGGCCTCACGGACTTTGTTGGGGTTATGCGGGAAATTCCGGATGAAGGTATTGTGCTCCTGCATGGTAGTGGCAGACCGTTTATAAAGGATGCCAATCATGCCAAGGCCAAGTAAACCGAATACAAATAGTTGCATTACAGGCCCGGTAAACCTGCTCCCGTTTGGGCCGGAAAGCAGTAGCGCTGCCGCTGCAAGAAGGACGAAAGCGAGGTTAAAGTACAGGTGTGCCGTCCAGCCCATCTCCTCCAGTATGCCACCGCAACTGCAGGGAATGTAACTGCTGTAATGCAGTACGATATAAATGTATCCGGTGAAGACCAGCATCAGCGTATAAGCGGCCAGCAAGGCAGCCCTCCGGAACTTTTTAAAGAGTAAAAGCACACTGATGGCAAGCTCCGCTACAGGGACAATGACAGACAGCGGTGCGGCATAGGCCGCCGTGACGGGGGACTGGGCAATCTGTATCCTGAAATTTTCAAAATCAAGCAGCTTGCTGACCGCTGCATATACAAAAAGTAAAATGAACAGGCCGCAGACAGCCTCTATGGCGATACCTTTAACTCGGGAGGATATTTTCATTGCACTGTGAATAAATAACTATGGCTAAGTTATCGCAGTACAGTAGGAATCTTATTTTATAAAGCGTGCCTAAAGTTGTAAAAATTAATTAGATTTATAAAAGATGAAGGGCCACCTGTCGGCAGCCCTTCCGGTCATTTTGAGGCGGCCAGTGCCTTAAGCTTTTCACTTAATTCAACAAGCCCCGCCTTTTCCAGGAAATCATGGGAAAGGTCTTTCAGTTCCTGCCGGGCCTCTTCAGGCGCCGAGGCAAACAGGCCTCCTTTGCCCTCTCCTTTTTCCTGTAGCCCCTGCTCGATAACATGGGTTAGCAGCAACACATTTTTTCTCGAGATACGCATGTCGATACGTACCGCATCATTCATTCCCGGGCTGCTCAAAATAGTGTCGAACACCTGCCCCACTTCATTGGTAGTCAGCATACGCTTTAGATTTAAATTAAACATGTAGAGGAACAAATTTAATCAGGCTGCCCCTATTTATCATAGTTATAATTTACCCATGATTGGATTGCTTCCGCCCGCTGTATAATTTTGTTCAGGAACTTGCAAAGTAACGCATGATCACTCTAATGTGAAGCTCGCTGCTGCTGATAGGTAATGATCCGGAAATAACCTTCGGGCAGGCCCTCAGGATTTTTCCCTGGGATGTAAGAATGGGCGAAAAAGAATCCATTGCGCAAATGCTTCATGGACTCACTTTCGCAATGAATGTGATACTTGCTCTGGACAGCATTTATCTCTCTTTAATCCTGAAGGGATTTAAAAGAGCCTGCAGGTAACAGGTAAAAGATGCCGGTAAGAAAGTTTCCGGACACAGTAAGAGATTGCTGTTTCTGTTGCAATCGGCAAGATGAACGGTTGTATCACACAACCGGATCTTGGCCCCTTCACTCGAAACTCGTTGGGGCATATTGCCCAGGCTGGACAAATAATGATAAGTGATAAAATGAAGTATGATGACAGCACAAAAGAACAACCGTACCAAATGGGTGCACCTTCGGCTTCTCCCGGATGAGTATAAGGCACTTCAAAACAAATTTTCCAGGACAACTTGCCGAAGCCTGAGCCAGTTTGTAAGGGCTGTACTGCTTGACAAGCCGCTTGTGGCAACCTACCGGAATGCCTCCCAGGATGATCTTCTCCAGGCTATGGCAACCCTGACGCGGGAGCTTAGTGCAATCGGTAATAATGTGAACCAGTCGGTGAAAAAACTGCATACGCTACGGGAGGGTGAGGCTGCCGGATGGGCGCTTCAGCATGCCTCGGAGTCGGAGCAGCTTCTACTGAAGATCAATGAAGCAAAAGCTTTGCTAAATTCAATGGCTGAGCGATGGTTGCGGTGATTAAGGTGAGCAGTTCCATACACCGCATCCTCAATTACAACGAGAATAAGGTAAAGCAGGAAAATGCGGTTTGTCTGACAGGAGAAAACTTTCCCGGGGATGCGGTGCAGCTGTCCTTTAATGCAAAGCTGAACTACTTTCTAAAGCGTATGGAGCTCAATACCAATGCCCGCCGAAACAGCATCCATATCTCACTGAACTTCGACCCGTCAGAGAAAGATCTTCCTGTTGAAAAGCTTACTGCCATCGCAGCTGAATACATGGAGGACATCGGTTTCGGCAGCCAGCCTTACCTAGTCTACCGGCACTTTGATGCGGGGCACCCGCACCTGCACCTGGTTAGTACGAACATCCTGCCCGATGGCAGCCGGATTGACCTGCATCATTTGGGTATCCGTAAGTCGGAGCCGGCACGGAAAAGGATTGAGGAGGCTTTTGGGCTGGTAAAGGCACAAGACAGAAACACGGCACGCCTTCACGTGGACAGGCCGGGTACCGGGCCCGCGGTATATGGGAAATCAGAAACACGCTCAGCTATACAGAATGTGCTGGAGGCAGTGCTGGACCGATACCGCTATACAAGCCTTCATGAACTTAATGCAGTGCTGGGCATTTACAATGTAAAGGCGGAACGAGGAAGGGAAAGTTCGCGGGTGGAAAAGCACAAAGGGCTGTACTACCGCATCATCAATAGTTATGGACAGCCCGTGGGTGTACCAATTAAGGCCAGCCTGTTCTATAACCGGCCGACACTTGCAAGGCTTGAAGGCAAATTTGCCCGAAATAAGATAGCAGGTAAGGTACATACGGCAAGGATTAAGAACATGATCGACCACCTTGCCGCGGCAAAGGTGAAGCCTTCATTGGAGGGATTGGAAAGTGCTTTGGCTAAGGAAGGTGTCATCATGGTACAGCGGCGGAACAGCCAAGGCTTTTTATACGGGCTGACCTACGTTGACCACAAGACTGGTGCAGTTTTTAATGGCAGCGCTTTGGGCAAATCTTATAGTGCAAAAGAGATGCAGGAACGGTTCAGCCCCATATCATCAGGCGAAGCTAAACGCACCGAAGAGAGAAAGCTGGAACACATAGCGGCAAATATTGCAGAGAATGATCCGAGGGCCGCAGGGCTGATACAGGAAATAGCAGGCCTTATCGGGACATTGACAGCTGCAGGATACGCCCCGGATTATGTATCCAAACACTACACACGGAAGAAAAAAAGAAGGAAGCGGGGAACTTCGTAATACTAAAATAATTGCTATGAATACAGGTGAAAATGAACAGGCGCTTCGGAAGATATTAGACATGACACGGCTGATAAGCCTGCTGGTGCTCTTCCTGCATTTCTATTACGAATGCTATGGTTTTTTTAATTATTTGAAACTCACCACTGGGTTTACTGAGAAGATCCTAAAGAATATTATAGCCACAGGCTTGTTTGCTACTTTCCATAAACCCAAGCTTATCGCTGTGGGATTTTTGATCATTTCGCTGTTAGGTGCCAGGGGTAGAAAGGACGAGAAAGCCACAACCGGGCAGGCTGCCCGGACTATAATTACAGGTGTCATCCTATATGGCAGCTCGGTTGCTGTTTTATACAGCGGTTTTACAATGCAGGCCATTGCCGTGTTATACATGGCAAGTTGTGCATGCGGCTACCTGCTGATGCTCTCGGGAGGGACTAAACTCTCGCGTATCATCAGGCAAAAATTAGGCAGCGGCGACATTTTCAATACGCTTAACGAGACCTTTCCGCAGGAGGAGCGGCTTCTTGAAAACGAATTTTCGATTAACCTGCCGGCAAAATATCGCCTTAAGGATAAGCAAAGGCTGAGCTGGATAAACATCATCAACCCTTTCAGGGCTTTGATGGTATTGGGAACCCCCGGCGCCGGTAAATCCTATTTTGTGATACGCCATGTCATCACCCAGCATATTGCCAAGGGCTTCACCATGTTCGTCTATGATTTTAAATTCGATGACCTTTCGCGTATCGCATACAACTCATGGCTCAGGCATAAGGACAAATATCCGGTACCTGCCAAATTCTATGTGATCAATTTCGATGACCTGACCCGCTCCCACCGTTGCAATCCCCTTGAGCCTTCAGCAATGACGGACATAACCGATGCGGCTGAGTCAGCGCGGACCATACTGATGGGGCTTAACCGGGAGTGGATCAAGAAGCAGGGTGATTTCTTTGTGGAATCCCCCATCAACTTCCTTACCGCGGTAATATGGTACCTCAGGAAATACAAGGACGGCGAATTCTGTACCCTGCCCCATGTCTTGGAGCTGATGCAGGTGGAGTATGACAGCCTGTTTACACTGCTGCGCACTGAAAAGGAGATCGAGGTGCTTATCAACCCTTTTGTCAATGCATACCTTAATGATGTGATGGAACAGCTAGAGGGACAGATCGCATCCGCTAAGATTGCCCTTGCAAGGCTGTCCTCACCGCAGTTGTATTATGTACTTTCCGGCAACGATTTTACCCTTGACATCAACAACCCCGACGACCCTAAAATAGTCTGTATGGGCAACAACCCGCAGAAGATCCAGATATACGGCGCGGTGCTTTCCTTATATGTGACCAGGCTGGTCAAGCAGGTCAACAAAAAGGGTAAACTGAAGAGCAGCCTGGTATTTGATGAGTTCCCGACCATCTACCTCAATAACATGGACAGCCTCATTGCTACCGCGCGAAGCAATAAGGTCGCCACATGCCTGGGCATACAGGACTTCAGCCAGCTGCGCAAGGATTATGGGAGGGAACAGGCGGATGTCATCATGAACATCACAGGGAACATCATTGCAGGGCAGGTAACGGGCGATACGGCAAAGCAGCTCTCTGAGCGTTTTGGCAAGATCATGCAGGACCGGGAAAGCCTTTCCATCAACAGCAATGATACTTCCATCAGCCGTTCCAAACAACTGGAATCCGCCATCCCCCCTTCAAAAATAGCCTCTTTGAGTTCCGGTGAATTTGTCGGTATGGTAGCCGATGACCCCCTTACTAAAATTGACCTGAAAACATTTCACTGTGAGATACTCAATGACCATGAGGCTATAAAGAACGAGGAAGCGGCCTATCGCGAAATTGAACCTGTGCGCAGGATAGACCAGCAGGCAGTACAACGGAATTATGAACAGGTGAAGCAGGACGTTCAGGAGATCATACAATCTGAAATGGAGCGGCTGCTATCCGACCCTGCCCTCTCCTATCTGGTGATTAAAAAGTAGAAAACTGAATACACAATAATACATATATGATAAACAGTAATTTAGACAGTAACGACATTATTTATATAAGCAATTTTGCTTATATTTGTAGTATGGAAAAGCGCTTTGAAAAATATAGGGGTATCCACCCGGGTGTTATATTGGCAAGGGAACTTAAACAGAGGGACCTGGCCCAGCGCCCTTTTGCCCTGTCAGTAGGCCTGGCTCCCCAATCCTTTAACCAGATCATCAAGGGAAAAAGAAGCCTTCCGCTGCCTGCTGCCTTAAAGATAGACCGGGAACTGGGTCTGGAGGAAGGCACCCTGGCGCTTTTGCAGACCCATCACGAGATCGAGAAGGAAAGAAAGAAACTACTGAAAGAGCACCGCCCCAATATGCAGCTGCTGCGCAAAAGCCTTTTCTGGGATACCGATATAGAAAGCATTGACTGGGAGCGCCAGGCACGCCCTGTAATACTGCGGGTATTTGAAAGGGGCAATATCAGCGAAAAAAAAGAGATCCTGCGTTTTTACGGGTTTGAAAAAACACGCCAGGTAGTAAAGGATAAGGGTAATGCTAGACTTTCAGCAAAATGGAACAAGGCAGGATGATATACTGGAACACGGTTAACGAAGATTTGCGTGCAGCCTTGCTGCTTTTGATGCAGGCAGAAGCATTAGAGGATTTCCGGCTGGTGGGCGGAACGGCCCTTAGCCTGCAGCTGGGGCACCGCATATCAGTAGATATTGACCTTTTTACCGATGCGGAATATGGTTCGGTTGATTTTGAAGCTATTGAGGTTTTCATGGAAAGGGAATTCCCTTATCTGGACAAGGGCTTTGGTACGGCCATCGGCATGGGGAAGTCCTACCTTATCGGCAACAGCAGGGACAAGGCTGTCAAGCTTGACCTGTACTATACCGATACATTCATAACACCGGCTTTGGACTGTGAGGGTATCCGCATGGCCACATTGGAAGAGATCATTGCCATGAAGGTGGACATCGTCCAGCGCGGGGGGCGCAAAAAAGATTTTTGGGACCTGCACGAGCTTCTCGACAACTATACAGTTGCGGAGATGCTCAGCCTGCATCACAAGCGGTATCCCTATAACCATGACCGGAACCTGATCTATGCCAACTTCAGAAACTTCACCCTTGCTGATGATGATTTTGACCCTGTAAGCCTCAAAGGCTACTATTGGGAACTTATAAAGGAAGATATCCAGCAGGCGCTGGAGAACCGGTGAGAAACTTAAGGGTCAAGTGTAAGCTAAAATAAACCTTTTTGCAAATCTTTTATTACTATCCTTTTTCAGGCAATAGCTCGATAGTATCAGAAAGTGATTCCGTTACGATACAGTGAGCGATGTAGCCCTTTGCTTCATTTGCGAGCGCTGTTTCACTGGTAAAGTAATGGACATAGTGCTCCGGACCTTCTTCCTCGAAATAAATAATATCAGTGAAGCCGCGGGCGATAAGGCTTCCCCTAAGCTTCAGCACTTTCTTTTCAGTAGCGGTGTCAATATCCCTTGATATTTTAAGGCGTATCGTTACAGGCATAAATTAGGATTGTATATTTTTTAAGGCTTTTATCTCATTTTGAAGGCTGCTGAACATCTCCCGGATACTCTGCGGTTCCAGGTTGTCAGGCTCATATTCTTTGGTGGCAATGCTGCAGCTGTACTCCCAGATCTCAAGGACATCGGACAGCTTAACATCGTAGGGTTCATAAAATGTATTGTCCGAGATCAGGGTAAGGCTGTTCTTCCCGTTACGGTTCAGGCGCTTATAGACGATCCCTTCATTTCGGGTCAGCAGGATGTACGTACGCCCGTCGCGTACCTCGCCAAGGCTTTCGATGTATTTCCCGATGATAAAGGAACCTTCCCTATGGGGCGGCATGGAGTCCCCTGCTACAGGAAAAGCCCTGTATTTGCCTTGTGGCAGGAACGGCAGGGAGATATGCTGCAGGCTTTCGATGAATTCAGGGTCGCTGTAGCCGCTCAGGTAACCGGCACGTGCCTTGTGGGGGATCACCTCAATGGTGTTCTCCCCTTCCCTGTCCACGGCGATAGGCAGCAGGATACGGTTATCTTCCAGTTGCATGAGCCCGTCAATATCAACCTTCCGGATATCGGCCGTCAGCAAAAGATCAATGCTGATATGGTAGTAATGCGATAATTTGATCAGGATCTCAAAAGGCGGCTGGGACTTGCCTTCTTCGTATTTAGCAAGCCTGTCGCGCGTAATAGCTAAGCTTTCAGCTACGATCGCCTGAGAAACCTCTTTTTTCATCCTGAGGTGCCTGATGTTGTCGGAAAATAAAGACATAGCGTTTTTTGGGATTATTTATCGCAACAAATATAAAATATTTTGGGAATATCTGTCCTAATTTTGTTCAGTACAAATGGGATGGATTATGGAACGCTCGATTGTACATATGGACCTGGATACTTTTTTTGTATCCTGTGTCAGGCTGCAAAATTCTGGCCTGGAAGGGATTCCCCTTATTGTTGGCGGTGGCGACCGGGGCGTGGTGGCTTCCTGTTCTTATGAAGCACGAAAGTTCGGTGTGCATTCCGCAATGCCGATTAAGATGGCGCTCCGCCTCTGCCCCGAAGCACGTGTCGTTAAAGGCGATATGGAATTGTTCTCCCGCTACTCCACTACGGTCTCACAGATTATCGAGGAAAAAGCGCCGGTAATGGAAAAGGCCTCGATTGATGAGTTCTATCTGGATATTACCGGGATGGATAAGTTTCATGGCTCCTACAAATGGACCCGTGAGCTTTCCTCAACCATTACCCGTGAGACGGGGCTGCCGATCAGCTTTGCGCTTTCGGTTAATAAGACGGTCTCCAAAATTGCCACCGGTGAAGGAAAGCCCAGGGGCAACCTTGAAATCCCGCAACCCATGGTACAGCAATTCCTTAATCCATTATCCATCCGCAAGATCCCCATGGTGGGTGATGCAACTTTTAAATTGTTGTCCCGCATTGCGATTCGCAACATACAGACCCTGGCGGAAATGCCCGTGAATGTGTTGCAGGAAATGATCGGTAAAAACGGGGTGGAATTGTGGAAAAAAGCCAATGGGATCGATAACACACCTGTAGAGCCGTACAGGGAGCGTAAATCATTATCGACCGAAGATACATTCCACCAGGATACCACGGACCTGTTATTCCTGCGCGCGGTACTGTGCACGATGGTGGAAAAGCTGGCCTACCAACTGCGCAGCGAGGGGTGGCTGACTTCAAATGTAACAGTTAAGATTAGGTATTCCAATTTTGATACCGAGACCCGGCAGGTGACATTGCCCTATACCTCCTCCGACCATACCCTTACAAAAGCGGTACTGGAAGCTTTTGAAAAGCTCTACCAGCGCCGTATGAGCCTGCGGCTTGTCGGGGTGCGCTTCGGAAAGCTGGTACGCGGGTCATACCAGATCAACCTGTTTGAGGATACCCAGGAAATGATGTCGCTGTACCAGGCTATGGACAGGATTAAAAACCGCTTCGGGTCAGGCGCTGTCATGCGTGCCAGCGGCATGTATAAAACCAAAATGATCTGAGCATGTACCTGAACTGCCATTCTTTCCACAGCCTCCGCTACGGTACTATCCCGGTAAGCGATCTGGTGTCCATGGGCAAAAGCTTGGGGGTTACCGCTATGGCGCTGACCGATATCAACACGGTAACGGGTATCTATGAGTTTTATAAGGTCTGCAGGGAATCGGATATAAAGCCTTTGGTAGGGATGGAATTCCGTGAAGGAAATGCTTTGCTCTATATTACCCTTGCAAAAAGCCGGTCAGGTATAGGGGAAATCAACCAGCACCGTACACGCTATAACCTTGAAGGGGCACCTGTGCCTTCTTTGGCTCCCGATTTTAAGGAGGTGTTTGTTATCTATCCAATGGATAAGGCGCCAGACTCGCTTCGCGAATTTGAATACATTGGGGTGCGGCCTGAAGAGGTCTCCCTTCTGATACGCCCCCAATGGAAAGACAGGCTGGAAAAGATGGTTGTGCTGCAGCCGGTAACCTTCCGAACGAAGGCCGAATACAACCTGCACCGCATACTGCGTGCCATTGACTTGAATACCCTGGGCAGCAAGCTGGCACCTACCGATTACGCAAAAGCTGATGAGATGATGATTCCTTTTCAAGACTGTATTAACCGTTACAGCCGGTATCCTGAATTACTGGAGAATACTAATTCGCTGATCAACAGCTGTAATTTTGAATATACCTTCGGGGTGCCGCGCAACAAAAAGCACTATACCGGGAAAAGGGAAACGGACCTTGAACTGCTTACAGCTCTAGCAGAACAGGGGCTGATGCGCCGTTATGGAAGTGATAATGACGCTGCGAGGGCACGTGTGGAAAAGGAGCTGAAGGTGATTGACGAACTGGGATTCAGCGGGTACTTCCTGATTACATGGGATATTGTGCGATACAGCAATTCCATGGGGTTCCTGCATATTGGGCGCGGCAGCGGCGCCAACAGCATTATTGCCTATTGCCTCGGCATTACCGATATCTGCCCACTGGAACTGGATTTGTATTTCGAACGCTTTCTGAACCTCAACCGCAAAAGCCCGCCGGATTTTGATATCGACTGGTCCTGGAAGGAACGCGATGTGATCCTTGAATATATTTTCAGGCGTTACGGGTCAGACCATGTTGCCTTCTGCGGTACGAACGTGGAATTTAAATACAAATCTATTTTCCGTGAGGTGGGTAAGGTGTTCGGCCTCCCGAAAGAGGAGCTTGATGCCTTGTCGGGTACCGCCATGGACCAGCACGATAAAAATGAAGTGGTGCGGCTGGTGCACCGCTATGGCATGATGATGGAGAAATACCCTAACCAGCGCTCGATGCATTCCTGTGGAATACTGATATCGGAAGACCCGATCACTGATTTTACGGCACTGGAGCTGCCGCCCAAAGGGTTTCCGATCGTGCAATTTGACATGCATGTGGCCGAGGAGATAGGCTTTGATAAGTTTGATATCCTCTCCCAAAGAGGGATCGGGCACATCGATGAATCGGTAAGGCTCATCAAAAAGAACCGTGGCATTGATGTCGATATCCGTGACACGTCGATATCCAAGGATGAGGCGGCCTGCAACGAATACCTCGGACAGGGAAAGACCATCGGGTGTTTTTATATAGAGAGCCCTGCCATGCGGGGCTTGCTCCGCCGCCTGAAGTGCAACAATTATAAGACGCTGGTGGCGGCTTCCTCTATTATCCGCCCGGGGGTGGCGCAGAGCGGGATGATGAAGGAGTACATCTTCCGGCACAACTATCCTGATAAGTTTGAATATTTCCATCCGGTTTTCGAGGAGCAGCTTGGTGAAACCTACGGCATCATGGTATACCAGGAGGATGTCATTAAGATTGCGCTCCATTACGGGGGGCTGGCTGCCGCTGATGGAGACATATTGCGTCGTGCCATGAGTGGCAAAGGGCGCTCCAAAGCAGCCCTGCAGAAAGTGAAGGATAATTTCTTTGCCTCCTGTGCAGCAAAAGGGCATCCCGAACAGTTGAGTGCTGAGATTTACCGCCAGATCGAATCCTTTGCAGGCTATTCCTTCTGCAAGGCGCACTCCGCTTCCTATGCCGTGGAAAGCTACCAAAGCCTGTACCTGAAGGTATACTACCCTATTGAGTTCATGGTGGCGGTGATCAACAACCAGGGCGGGTTTTACCGCACAGAAGTCTATGTGCATGAGGCGCGGATGTCGGGGGCTATTATCCACAATCCCTGTGTAAATAAGAGCGAGGTAGAGACCACCTTGTATGGAAAAGAGGTCTATCTGGGTTTTATGCACCTTCAGGGATTGCAGGGGGACATTGCAAAGACTATCGTAGAGGAACGCTTTGCCCATGGGGACTATGTTTGCTTAGAGGATTTTATCAACCGCGTGCCCATTGGCATAGAAGGACTGCAATTATTGATTTATATAGGGGCTTTCCGTTGTACGGGCAAGAACAAGAACGAGCTGCTGGTAACGGCAAGGCGCATCATGATGAACTTCAGGCCTGAGCAACGCCAGCCCCAACTGCTGCCACAGCCTGTCCGGGAATACAGGCTCCCGGAGCTGAAACGTTCCCCCTTTGAGGATGCCTTTGACGAGATTGAACTGTTGGGGTTCCCGGTATCGGTAACGCCGTTTAACCTACTGAAAACATCCTATCGTGGCGATGTGATGGCACGTGATTTGGTGCATTACCATAAAAAGCAGGTCAGGATGTTGGCTTACCTTGTCTCAAGAAAGCATGTACCCACTAAAATGGGTGCCATGTATTTCGGGACCTGGATTGATGCCAACGGAGAATTCTTCGATACCGCGCACTTTACCGGCAGCCTGAAGGAATACCCTTTTAAGGGAGGGGGTTGTTATTTGCTTTTGGGTACTGTTGAAGTAGACTACCACTTCCCTACCATTACCATATCCAAAATGGAAAAGATGCCCTTCATACCTGATCCGCGTTACAGGGAAAGCGATGTGGAGAGTTCCCAAACCCAGGAGAGGTTGCGTGAGGATGTGTCGATGACCCAACGGGCGCCCTATCCGCAGGAACAGGAGATAGGCCTCCCAAGGCATAAGATGAAAACTGTGAACAGCTAAAGAAACTGACTATGACTTTGTTTAACGATACCGATATGTTTACCACAGGGACTGAAGGCAAGAAAACATATGACCTTCCAGACCTCGAGCTCATGAAATATGATGGATTCATTTCAAAGGAAGAAGCAGACCATTATTATAACATCCTGCTGCACAATACGCCATGGCATGAGTACCGGATGCCGATGTATGATAAGGTTGTTACTGCCCCGCGGATGATTGCCTGGTATGGGGAGCAGGAAGAAGCCGGTGAAAGTGTATTGCCATGGACGCCTGACCTACTTGCGCTTCGGGATAAAGTTCAACTTGAGACCGAGCTTGAATTTAATGCGGTACTGTTGAACCTGTACCGCAATGGCAACGATAGTGTCGCATGGCATTCGGATAAGGAGCATAAAATAGGAAAAAATCCAAGCATTGCTTCCGTTACCTTTGGACAGACAAGGCCGTTCCGGTTCCGCCATAAAAGCAAAGTACCACCACAGCTGGAGATTCCTCTGCATCACGGAACTTTATTGCTGATGTCAGGGACGACCAATACTTTTTGGGAGCATCATATTCCGAAGTCAACGAAAGAAATGCTTCCGAGGATTAATTTGGCCTTTAGACAAGTTAAACATAGTATCCTAAATTAGCAAATAGTTAAGCAATTTGTTTAACCTAGAAAAAATTGATACCTTTGTTATATTAACAACGAACTCATGAGAAGTTTGATGTCATAAAAAATAGATTGAGGTTCCTTACTTTACTGGGTTATTTAATTTTGGTTATCGCACATGGAGGCGAATGTTATGTAATTGCCAACGAATTGGCAAATGAGGGCGCGAAAGCGACTGAGAATAAAGAGATTATCACTAACCGTAATACAGAAGAGGAGGCACATATGGAAATGCAAACAGAGTACACTAACGTAGCTGCAGCGCAGCAGTCACTACAGGAAGCTAAAGCAGGGAACCCATCTAAGGCACATTGAACATAAAAATATATATAACCAGCCCAATAGGGCTGGTTTTTTTATGCAATGGCCTAAAATCAGTTAAGCAAAATCGAAATACCCATACGCCTTAGGTCAGGAAATGCAATAATTGGCATCGGCAGGGAATCGGCCTTGATATATGCGGTCGGAATCACCTGAGAAGATATCATTAATGACTTCACCACAATATCCTCATCAGTTTTGAATAGCCTTTGCAACTGATTAATGTTATCTTGAAGCCACACATCTCTGTCAATATGCTTATCAACCATTCCCCTTCCCCCATTTCTGCCAAGATATCTATCCATCTCCGTTTTCATTTCATGTATATTTTTAGCCTGCGTTGTATTTTTACATTCCAGGCTAAATACCGTCCGGGACGGCTTATGCATCGCTAACACGTCAACATCCCCATAAACCTTTTGAGCATTGAGTGGTCCGCCAGGCCTGATGGCAACCTCATAGTCAATAACTTCAAATCCGGGCTGCTCTTTAAGCCAGTCGCGGACTGCGTTGCGAAAATCAGTTCCCCTTTCTTCCGTATAGCTGCCAATCAACTTTTTGATCTCTGTTCCGCCATTGTTCAGCCTGCCTCCACGCAACAGGTAATAAAGTTGGTGCCTCGCCGCTGTCGCCCCACGAAATCCCCACATAAGGTTAGTTTTACCGTCATGGGCCGGTATACTTACCATAAATCTTCGTGTCAGGCTGAATTCACGGTTATATTTCCACGGAAAAACTTCGTTATTAGTATAGCCTTCAGGCGCCTTCAAATAAGATTCACGGGGAAATAGCTGTAACTTCTCCAACCCATTGCGTACCTGCTGTTCTGGAATACTGGCCTCATTTACAACGCGTTTTATAAACACTTCTTCATCTATTATAATAACCGAATCTTCTGCATCTATGCAAAATTTAACCGCCATGTGGAACATATGGATAAGATTCGTCCAGCTAATTCCCCAATCTTCCAGAAAAGCATCATCATGTGACTTGACTATAGCTGCAATCTCTTCAGATATTTCTTCCTCCTCTTCCTGATAAATTTCAAAACGATCGGAGAAACTCTCGAGCTTCGTATCAACGTCCGCTTTAATGTTTGCCTGCGCAAAAGGCACCATCTTGTCTGAGAAAAGTTCTGAAGTAAATCCGATGCGTCCGGAGGGCAACATTCCTACTTCAGGGTCGTCCATATCAAAGTGCACGGCATCGCTCATCATACCGAAATTAGTTATTTCATGCATAATGGCTAAGAGCCTGTCCACATCATCGAGTGATGGATCCAAATGACCCTGTGCAGGCTGGGCGGCCAAATACTCAATAAGGTTCCGCAACGCTACTGATGTCCGTACCTGTTTGTGCTCATTTTCCGCAATTTCATCCAGTTTTGCCTCCATCCCACCAAAGCACAGCAGCTGAGCAGGGATGATGGTCTTCTCATATTCCCTCTTCCGCACAATCGATTCATGCAGATTCATAAGCACTCTTAAGAGTGCAACATGATCAAATTGACTTACTTCAGCTGCTAACATAGATAACAGTACCATTGTAGCCGTATTGAATAATCGCCTTTTATCTTCTTTTGAAGCAATTTTATCAGGTATTTCGATTTCTGCACTAATCAATAGCGGAAGTTCATCCATTAGCATTTCGAGTTCGGCATCAGACATAAGAAATGGTTTCACAAGCCACCTCATATCGATCATCATGTCAGTTTGGCTATCGGATACTAATATCATTTTTGCCTGGCCCAGCGGCATATATGTATCAATCATTTCGGTAATGTAATCAGATGCCAGCCCCTCACAACCGATTAAATTGAGCCCCTCCAGGAAATTCCTGACCATATGCCGTTCTCCTTCATTAACTGGCCCCGCAAATGAACGTAATGATGTTAAGGGTACATTGAGCACCAGCACTTCATCTGCAAGATGCATATCATAATGCTCGAAAACCTGCGGCGCCAGTACACCCGACGGCGCATCCTGGAAAAGCTCATTATCCAAGACTAACTCGACTGTAAGGGGGCTATCTAGCACAGGATTGATTATGTCTGCTAACGAAGGCATCATTTTGCTAAGCCAAAATGACAGCGCATTGGTGTAGAGTCGCACAGTACTGGCCATTTTATTGTTTTTGACCTGCCGGTTCACCATCCAGATCGGATACCGGTAACCTTCCAGACCCTCTATAAAATAACCTGCTGGCCGAGCCGGCTTATAAATCGGGGCAAAATCGCCACAAGAGACCACCGGGTAAAAATGGATTTCCCCACCTTCTGAAAAAGGTGCAGCATGAAAATTTTCCTTAAGTTTTGCAGCCCTGATGAGTTCGCTCCCTTCCCCCGGAACAATAGTTAAAAAATCTGGTGCCGCGTCATCTGAAAAATAAAAGCTTGAACTCTTACGCTTATACATGCTGTACAATTCGACGATGCCTGACATCGTCCTTGACCTTTCTATAAATCTGGCAAATGCCTTGGCAAATTTCCAAAGGCTGTGCTGGTCCCAATCCTCTCCCTTGTACAAGAGCAGGAAATCATGCACAGGAAACGCAAGCTTATACTCCCTGTCTTTAGGGCTATCAATTCCACCAAAATGCATCCTGCCGCAAGAATCAAATAGCTGCATTACTAGAAACTGGCAATCCCTCAGGTCCTCACGCGATTTAAGCTCGTCAAGGACCGATTTCATATGCTTTGATAATCCTTTGGGTCTATGTTCGGTTCCGGGGTTTTCAAAGATATCCGGGATCAATAGTGGAGTATCAAGCACTACGTAAGCAAGGCGATTATTATCGAAATGGAAAATAGCTTCCATTGGCGCATTATCTCCGGGATAAGGCGGAATGTCGATATCAGTCAAGCGCCACCCCATTTCATTGCAGGCAAAAAGTACCTGATTCCAGAGTTCCTTTCTATATCCCATCATCAATACTTCCTGGCATCCGTATTCTGCAGCCATCCTCAGTATGTACTCATTAAGGGTGTTGAGCTGATTAGAGACCAACAGATAATAAAAACTATTTTGATATGCTATGATAGGATAGTATAAGATAGGCGCAAAGGTCGGATCACCATTAGAAAGGTCTTGCCTATCCGTTGTAAGTATAAAGTCGTTTATCGCCCTTGGATCAATACCCAATAGCGCACAGAGGTCTTTGAAAGCTTCAATTGTAAGGGAATAATCAGGGGGATCGGATTGAACTGAAATATAACCATCTGAATCTTTCTTCTCAAGATTTCCGGTGATTCCCCCCAGTTCCGCAATATGGTCAGCAAAATTCAATAAGAGAGTGATGCCCTGATAAACCCTTGCCCTGAATACTTCGGGAAGCTCCAAGGGAGTATTAAAAATTATATGGGTCAGGACACGGAATATTTCACCTGGGTGGGATGCTATACCCGGGAAGACCACATGATTCCCGTAATAAAAGGAGGCATTTTCAGTAAACAGGTTCTCAGCAGGGTCTTCCATGTGATTGTTCGGAAATTCAGATTTGAGAAGCTTTTGAAAACCGTCAGTCTGTATAGGTCTTCCCGGTCCTAAATGTTGAATCGCGAGAGCTATTATTTCCTCAATCCGTACATTTTTCCCATGATTCTGTGGAAGGAGCTGCAGAGCTGTAATTGCATTCAGTAAACCATGGGAGTCGTGCTCCTCTGCGAATTTTTCGAAAGCCGATACACTTACCTGCCTTCTATGTTTAGGCATATCCGGCAATCTGTCTATATTATGACATTTCTTATTCTTCTTTCCTGATCCGCAAGGGCAAGGGTCGTTCCTGCCAATTTTATCTGCCATAGTTATCTATTTTCCAGAAAGCAATTTAGCAAGACAATACTGCATTTGCAATACGTAAAAATACCTGCTTTAAACAACTTCAGGTTCAGACGTTACATTTCCAAGGCGAAAACGGCCAAAAAGGGCAGCTAAGCTAGTGGGCGGCGTGCGCTGCATGCGCATAATGGCCCCGCTCACCGCGTGCCCACCCTCCGGGACTTATAGCACTCCGCGCCCTTACCGCCCGCTTTGGGCTGGCTTTCTTTTTTTCCGTTTTTCTTTTGAAAAAATGTTATGCGGGATTTGGGGAAGCATATTGAAAATAGTGTCAAACTAAAAACATTTCGATTATGGACATTACAGGACGGGTGACAGCGGATGCGCAGGTGCGCAGCGTGTCAGAAGGCAGGCAGGTGGTGAATTTCTCTGTGGCGGTCAATGACAGCTACAAGGCAAAGAACGGGGAGCGGGTTACGCAGACCGAATTTTTTGACTGTTCCTACTGGATAGGCACAGCCGTAGCGCAGTACCTCACCAAAGGGACTATTGTGGAACTCTCGGGGCGGGTGAGCACACGGGCATGGGTGGACAGCGAAGGCAACGCCAGGGCGGGGCTGAATTTCAACACCTGGAAAATTATCCTGCACGGTGGTGGGGCTACAGCAGAGAAGCCGCAGGCGGAAAGGCACCCGAAGGCGGAGCCTGTGGCGGCAGAAGTTACAGGCAGGCAGGTACAGCCCAACGGGCAGGAAGATGACCTTCCCTTCTGAACAGCGAACATCGTGTTTAACTTTTAAATTAAATTATCATGGCACATAACCTGAATTTCAACGAACTGACTGGAAAATACTCTTTTTTCAGCTTAAAGGAAAAAGCATGGCACGCCCTTGGGCAAACCGTGCAGGAGTACCCGACAAGCCGTGAGGCGATTGCTTTTGCGGGGCTTGACTATGAGGTGGTAAAAGCGCCCCTCTTTGCTAAAGGCACAGAGCCTGCTATTGACTTTGCCGTACCTGACCAGTACGCCACCATGCGCACCGATACCAATGCCATTTTTGGCGTGGTGGGCAAGGATTACCAAATCGTGCAGAACGCCGATGCTTTCGCCTTCTTTGATGCCATTGTGGGCGGCGGGGACGGTATCTTATACGAGACCGCAGGGGCTATCGGGCAAGGGGAGCGCATTTTCATTACTGCCAAGCTGCCCGGGTATATCCGCGTGGGCAGCGGGGACGATGTAACCGAGAAGTACATCTTCCTGACCACCTCTCACGATGGTTCAGGAAGCATTACGGCAGCCTTTACCCCTATCCGCATCGTTTGCCAAAATACCCTTAACGCAGCCCTGCGCAATATGTCGCACGTGGTGCGCATCAGGCACACGGCAAATGCAAAACAGCGGTTGGAGGATGCCCACAGGGTGATGGGGCTTGCCGATAACCTGTCGGTACAGTTGGAGGGCATCTTCAACGACTGGGCTAAAGTGCGTATTGAGGATGCACAGGCCAAAAAGCTGATACAGTTGGCACTCTGCCCGAACAACGAAACCCTTGCTCTTCTGAAAAAAGGTGCGGACGAGGAGCTTTCGAGCGTATTCAAAAATGCGTGTGATGCGGCTTTCGGCTATGCGATGGCAAGCGACACGCAGCAGATGGAGACCACCAAAGGGACAGTCTTCGGGGCGTACAACGCCGTGACAGGCTACTACCAGAATGTGCGCAATTTTAAATCCGATGAGGACAAGCTCAAAAGCATCTACCTCGGCGGTACGGCGCAGGCAAGGGCGCAAAAGGCCTTTGACCTCTGCACCGATTTTGTAAAAGGCGGGGCGGCTGCCCTGCACCTGAACTGATGTATAACCGCAGCCCCGCCGTGCGGGGCTGCACAAACTTATCGCTATGAAACCACTCCAAAGCATGAACAACGTGGACAAGGGCAAGCTGCTCGCCACGCTTTTCCCTGAACAGGTTCAGGGCATACTCGACAGCCTTACGGCGGCGCACTCCTTTTTGAACGAAAACGAAGAGACCCTGCGCAGTACGTGGGAGAATACCCTGCTGCCCTTGGACTTTTGGCTGCAGCTTGCCGAGCAGGCACGGGAGATTATAAACCACTACGGGCAGAAGCTAGCCAAAAGCACAAGCCTGTTTTCCGACCAGTTATTTGACGGGTACATCGCCATCTTTACCATTGACTGCATCGTAAAGCACGCTGCAAGCGTGCCGCCCCTGCCCGAGAACAGCCGCTACAGGCTTGCCGTACAGCTATTGTTCAACCATTATACCGCATCCCCATGAGCCGCCTTGCCCAAACCACAGAAAAGGCTGCCATTGCGGTAATTCAAAAAGTACTGCCCTGCTTCGGGCAGTTGGGCAGCCTCGGGATGAGCGCACAAGATGCTTTTGATGCACGACAAGCGGAGAACCTTTTACGGGGGATTGTGGAGAGCAGCCCCCACTTTGAAGAACCTAAAAATTAGAATTATGGCAATTACGAATTTTTTCAGCCAGGTCGCAGCCCTTGGGTTTGAGGGCTGCCTGAACCTGACCCTGCGCAGGGATGGCGAGCAGCTGACCGTTTCGGTGCTGTTGCAGAACGATGCCTGCGGCGATGCCGCAAAGGCGCACATCCCGCCGCTGATATTGAAAGGGACACCGCAGGAACTCGGCGAGGGCTTTTTCCCCAACATTGCAGCCCCTGTACTGGCGACCTCGCAACTGCTGACCAACATGGAGCAGTACCTCAAAGGGCAGGAAGAAGCCAAGAAAAACTCCGCAATGGAGAAGAAGAAAACCGAGAAAGCTGACAAGCCTGCCCCCGAGGTAAGCCCCAAGGAAAAGAAATTCCTCGAGGCGATGAAGCAGGTGGATGCTTTGGAAGCCGAGGGAAAATACAAGGAAGCATGGTGCAAAGTGCCGCAGCCGACCGAGTACCCTGACAAGGCGGAACAGTTGCGCAAGCGCAGGGACAGCCTTAAGGCGCAGTTCGCCCCCGACCTGTTCGGGGCAGCGCAGCCTGCCGAGGAGCAAGAGGAAGTAAATACAGAACCTAATACCGAAGATTATGCTGATAGCCAGTCAAATGCCGAGGATATTCCTGATGCGGGAGAAAGGGAATGACATCACCCTTACCGACCCCGATGCGAAATGGAGCGTAGATGCCGTGCTGCAATTCTATGCCAATACCTACCCCATACTGACCACTGCCAAGATAAGCGGCCCTGTCATCAGCGATGATAAAGTGCAGTACCGATTTGAGAGCATGATGGGTACAAAAGGATAATCATAAACCTAATAGTTATGGACTATGCGATTAAACATAAACGGGCAGCTTCGGCTGCCCACAAACAAAAGGCAAAAGGGGCTCCACCAAAACGCAGGGCAATTCCTGCTGAACCTCAGCCGCAGGAAGGATGCCGCCGAGGTGCAGCGGGACAGGCTGCAATCCGCCCCGCAGGGGCTACTGCCTATGGTTTTCTAAAGGTGCGCTTCCTGCCCCACCTTACAGGGCTGCCTGTCACAGTACCGCCAAGGGATGAGGAAGATTTTTACCGCTCCTTTACGCTGCTGTGCAGCCATTACGGCATAACTCCTATGGAGACCCGCTCCCTCGGCTATCCCTACAGCAAGGCTCTAGCCTTATGGGAAGCCCGTAAGCTGCTTCGGGCAAGGCAGGAGGACGTGCAAGTAGCAGAATACAGGGATGCTGCGGGAAGCCTTATACTGCAATCTAAAGAAACCTATAACACGGGCAACACGCTTTACTACATTCCTGTCGTGCCGCTGCATCGGCTGCTGCAAGACCGCAGGACAAAACGGGCGGCACAGCTGCTGCTCGCTACCTGTGCTTACCTCTACCAAGTGGCGGGCATCCCCTACTATACCGATGAGGGCAGCTACCTCTGTTGGCAATACGATATGATACGGGAATGGGTTGAGAATGACCGAACAGATTGGGAAGCAGAAAGCTATAATAGCAACCGTTCGCAGCTGAACGCTGCGGAGCATATCGGCAACGTGATGCAGCGCAGGCTGTCCAGCCCGTGCCACCTCAACCGCTTTGCCGAGTTGGTGGAGCAGTTTGTACCGCTTAACCGCTTTGGGTGTGAGTGCCTTTCCATTGCAGAAAAGGCTTTAAGGCTATGGCGGGATCACCCGCAGGGGCATGTGTACCGACATGCTGATACCGAAGTGCTGCACGGGGATGATGATGATTATAACGAGGACTGCATCACAATGGACAAGTACATCGGCTTTTGCGCCGAGACCGAGGGGTGGCTCTACCATACCCTGTCCGAATGCGTGAACAACGAGTTCAACGAGTGCCGCGACATACAAGAGCCTGTGCTGACCCGCACTTTTGACGGGCGCGCGCAGGAGGCGGACAGCCTTGACTTTGAGTGCAGGCTCTTTTCCCTGATGGATGATTTATGCTATTTACTAAATACTACCGACAATGAAAACTCCTGATACAGCACCGACCCTCTACCACCCTGCTGCCGCTATTGTGGTATTCAAGCCTGAGGACAGCGATACTGACCTGTATCTTGAGCATTACGATATGGACGAAAGCGGCTGCCCTGTCAACCCCCGCCCCTTATCGGTAAAGGAAGCACAGGGGCTTTCCAAAGCACTTGATACAAGGAAGGCAGCTGCAAAGGCATTTCTCAAGCCGAAAGGGCTGCTGCCTTCCAATGTGCTGCACATCAACCCCACCGAGAACGGCAGCGTGGTATGGTACACCAAGCCGCAGGCACGCAGGCTGTATTTCACCGAAAGCCTCAATTTCGCACCGCAGGAACTCCCCCTTCCCGCCCTAGTGTGGGCTGCGGATAAAAAGAGGCTGTTCGTCTTTGCCCTTGCTGGCAAAGGAAAGCCCCGCCTGAACACGCCTTTGTATAGTGCGCCGCTTTTTAACCTGTACCGCAACGGCAATGTTTGCATGGGTTCGGTGGATGTGCGCATCAGTCCCTCGGCATCCTTGGAAGAATTTATGACTGTGTGGGAAGGCTATTTCTTCGGGAGCTATTTCAGCCACCTGATTGACGGGCATAACCCTGTAAAGGGCAACCTTATCAGCCTTTACCAAAGCCTTGCGGGGACAGGCACTTTTCCTGTGCAGGAACTTATACCTACTACTAAACAATTAAAACATCTACTCCAATGAAACCAAAAGCCCATTTTATAGCCCCCGAACTGTTGAACCCGACCAATCCCATTGAGGTCTGCCTTATCGGGGCAGGCGGCACAGGCTCACAGGTGCTGGCCGCACTCGCACGGATGAGCCACAGCCTGCAAGCCCTCGGGCATGCGGGGTTTCAGGTGAGTGTGTGGGATGATGATATAATTACCGAAGCCAATCGGGGCAGGCAGCTGTTTGCCGAATGCGAGGTAGGATTATCAAAAGCCGTTACGCTCATCACCCGTTGCAATCGCTTTTTCGGCACAGGGTGGAAAGCGGTCAATAAGAAATTCGGCAGCCCGTCAGGGCAGGCAAAGGCTGCTATTTACATATCCTGCGTGGACACGGCAGCCGCGCGTTTTGAAATAGCAGAAGTGCTTAAAGAAGCGGCAGGCGGCAGCCTTTATGCCAATGCACCGAGGTACTGGATGGATTTCGGGAACGGGAAAGACAGCGGGCAGGCTATCCTTTCCACTATAGGAAAAGTAAAGCAGCCAAAGTCGGAGAAGTTTGAGACTGTGGAAAGCCTGCCGTTTGTGACCGAGGAATTTGGGGAATTGCTGCGGCAGTCGGACAGTGATGACTTGCCAAGCTGCTCGATCGCTGAAGCACTCGAAAAACAGGATTTGTTCATTAATTCGGCATTGGCACAGACAGGCTGCTCGCTGCTGTGGCAGCTGTTCCGAAACGGGTTTACCATAGGCAGGGGCTGTTTTTTAAACCTTGCTGAGTTCAGGGCTGTGCCGCTGCCGTTGTAGCGGCGGCGCGCCGCACGAAACCTTTTCGGGGGTTCGTGCGGCGCAGGATGCTGCAACCTTACCCTGATTTATCACTCCTTGCAATTGTAGTAATTACCTATCTTGCAGTATGCTTAACCTTTATAACAATGGAAAAAGTTATACTTACCCGTGAGGAATTCCATAAGCTGATATGGAGTACGCCCCTGAGCCAGCTGGCAAAAACATACGCGATATCGGATAACGGCCTTCGCAAGATGTGCAAAAAATACAAAGTCCCCATCCCTTTTAACGGGTATTGGCAGAAACTGAAATATAACAAGCCGGTAAAGCCTGAGAAGCTGCCGGCTTTTATTATGGAAAAGTATGCGATTGAACTGCCCCTGCGGGGGGTGGATAATCCGTTTAATGCAGATGTGTCGCCTGAAACCCTCCTGGTACGGCAAATTAAGGGCGACCCTAAAGCACCGCTTACTGTTCCGGAAGAACTGGACAAGCCGCATTTCCTCATTAAGGAAACAAAGCGACATTGGGCTGCGGTCAAAAAGCACAAAGCGGACTACAGCTTTAAAAATCCCTTTTCCTGCCTTAGCATCTACGTTGAAAAGGACACGCAGCCGCGTGCCCTGCGGCTCTTTGATTCGCTCATTAAGCTGCTGGAATACCGGGGCCACAATGTCATTGTAAGGCAGGCAGCGACCTATGCCGTTATTGGTAGTATTGAACTGAACCTGACACTTCGTGAATCGGGCAACCGGGTCTATAACAACGATGGTCCATGGCGGACATCAGAAATTGTTCCCAATGGACGCCTGCACCTTAAGACCGGCAGGCACTCCTGGGACAAGCAATGGCTCGAAAATAAAAACGGACTGGAAAGCATGCTGGCAAAGATCGTCGCGCGTTTAGAGATCGATGCGGAAAAGGAAGCCAAATGGCTGGAAGATTGCCGCCTCTCTGCAATAAGAAGAGCAGAGGAGGAAAAAGTGCGTCAGGAAGCGGAAGCCCGCCGCAGGGAAGAACAGCAAAAAACCGATACTCTGCTAAAACAGGCGGAGCTTTTTTCCAGGGCACAGATGATACGGGCATTTGTACATGAAGTGAAGCGAAAAGCAATTGAAGCTGGCGAAATGCCTGAACAGACACAGCAGTGGATTGCTTGGGCTGAACGTAAAGCCAATGGGTGTGATCCCACCGTCGATAGCCCTAATGGCTTGCCTGGTGATCCGACTGTTTAATAAAAAAGTATAGCAGGCAGTGGTGATACACTGCCTGCACTTATCCCCGCGGGTCTCCCAGCCGCATGAGGGCAGCAATATGCGAGGCATCTTAAATGCCTCGATGCTACGTTACGCGCAAAGCAATGGGGCAATCAAGGGCTATAATGTGTCCTGCAATATCTGCTTTCAGGGATATTAAAGTGGTAAGCAGCGGGCCTTTTATGGAAAACGACTCCCTGTTTGCGAGCACAGCGGCCAGGCACCAGCCCAATGAACACACAATCTTCTCGTCAAGCGACCGTATGGCCTCCAGCAGGAATATGTCAATTTCAAACCTACTATGCATGTAAGCTCTAAAATCCTCTGCAATTTCTATTCCTTCCTTTAGAAGTTGAGCATCATTATACTTCGATAAACCATTATAAAAATCTATAATGCCTGCTTGTGTAAGGGGATATTTTTTCATACTAACGCATTAAGTGCTGCCAAAATAGCAATAACACTGGTTTATCCAGTTGCAAAAAACGTTCTAAAAATTGTTAAAAACGTTCTAAAGACTAATATGACTCACGTTTACATAATGTGAGTAACATATGAAGCTGAATTAGTTTGTTGCGAAAGGCATTTCTATTTGCGAAAAAGTGTTGGTTAATCTTATACCAATTGTGACAGAATTGGCATGAGCTCTGTAGTAAGGGGTTAGCTTTGCTTAATTAAACAAATAAAAAAGATGAAAAAAAGTAAACTAGTTGTGTTAGCAGCAGTCCTGTTGAGCATAACCTGGACGGCCAGTGCTCAGGACAATGGCAGCAACACACAATCCATGGCAGTAAGCTTTGGATTGAAGGGTGGTGCGAACCTGTCAACAATCAATGGCGGCATTGAGAGCCCGGAATCACGGGTCAGCTTTCACGCTGGTGTACTGGCAGAGTTCCCTATTGCGGAGATTTTTTCCATACAAGCCGAAGCATTATATTCAGGCCAGGGGGCTGAATTCGAATACGAAGGCAGTGATGGCGATAAAGCTGAACTGCAACTCGATTATATTAACGTACCTGTTCTGGCTAAGTTTTATCTATTTAAAGGCTTCAGCCTGGAGGCTGGGCCGCAATTCAGTTTTCTGCTTAATGATGAAATTGATAGCAACCCAAACTCAAATACTGGTGACGCGCCAACTCCTTTCAGGAAAGACCTGAAGACTTTTGAGTTTGGCGTAGCAGGTGGACTGACTTTCCAGACAGATCTGGGACTTTTTGCCACAGCGAGGTACATACAGGGCGTCTCGGATATCGCTGACAACATGAATGTGCAAAATGCTGTTTTCCAGATAGGCATGGGGTATAAATTTTAAATGTTTCGACAAATAGGGACGCTAGTAGTAAAATTCCTGCGTTTTCAGCTTTGACTGTATAATGCAGACAACTCGATAAATTGCAGGAAATGCGTGTACAATAAGCGGAAGTGGCACCGTGCAAAAATTAGTTAAAGCTTTATTCCATAATAATTCCCACAAAGTGCCTGCCTCCTACAGCTGCCTTTAATTAGGCTCTTTCTCCAGCGCCTTCCCTGAATAAATATTCATTAGTCCTCTTTACGGATTCCCTATCCTTATAGTCTAACCATTGTTGCCCCATGTGCCTTCGCATCCAGTTATCATAGTGCCGGATTAGCGTTACGTTAGCCAGTCCGCGAAACAGATTTTTAGGCCTTCCGGCTAATGAACGCAGGCTCAGAGAAAATCCGGGTGTAAGGTATTTCATATAGTGCCACCAGCCTTCTGGCATATATAGCATTTCTCCATGTTCCAGATGGGTTATGTAGGGCTTGACCTTTTTAAGAGCGGGGAATTTTTCATAATCCGGGTTATCAAAATCAATACTTTCATTACATAACCACGAATAAGGTAAACGATACATGTACTTACTCTCTTTCGGATCGACCAGAATGCACTGCTTGCGCCCTGCAAAATGAATATGGAAAATATTGGGGAAATCAATATCATAGTGCATGAAAACTTTTGCATCTTCCCCTCCGAAGAAAACCAGGGGCAGGCTCTTCAGAAGTCTTGGCCCGAGATCAGGCCACTGCATATCGGATTTCATAAGAGGCACGTGCTACTTCACGCAGGAATTGAAAATTCCATTTTGTATATGCGTGCCAGTCATCAATCTGGTTTGTAATCACTACAGGTTTCTGAGGCCTGTAATAACACTCCATAAATTCCTTTTTAGTCAGTTTATCCACCCTTTCTATAGAAATAAGTTCTTCAAATGCCATGTTATAAAAATAAGATTCAACAAATTTAATTTGCATTATAATGCCTTAAAATTCAACTGTACCCGAAAAGTTCCGGTGGAGTTGCCTTAAAATGATTTAAGCTTGATAAAAAAACCATCAACGTTCGCATTGAAATAAAAAGGGACATTGACTATTTTTCCATCGTCCTGACGCTTTGCCACAAATAAAATAAAAGTTTTACTGAGCTCATCGTAATACTTTTGCACTATTATGCGATAGAGCCGCATCTTAACCGGGTTTATGCTCCCAAAAACAACAAAAACATCTGGATAATGTTGGCTGAACAGCAAAAGTGACCGCGCTACGGTACCTACCAGTTTATCTATATCGCCATTATCGCTAGCTGTCTGGTCATCAACTGTGAACACATCTTCATTTCCATCAATATACAGTACATCGGCAAGCCCTAAATTATATACTTTCGGATTCAAAGTTGGCATATATCTGATGATTTTTCGAATTTGTCCCTTGCTACCCGTGCTGACAAAGTGAAAAACAGTTAAATCCTCGCTTGGAAAAAGTGTATACGTGTTTAAGTTCATTGGTCATACCAATAAATAGGAATTAAAAATCATTAAAAAACACCACCCTTTCTTCCGCTACGCACTTGGCAGCATACAAATACAAAGAAGCTGACCAGGTTTGCCAATCCTGCCCCTTGGCTTCTGCAGTTTGCGCTTTATACCATTCGTTAAAGCCATACTCAAGATCCGGATTGTCTGACACTTTTATAAGCCGTGTCAGTTCAAAAAGTTTCTCCTCAGCAAGGCGGTTCTTTCCGGCAGCTACAAGCGCAGCAATGTGAAGGGCAGAAATAAAGGGCCATATCCCTCCGTTATGGTACTCTCCGGGCCGGTTATATTGTGAGTATCTCGGCAGCCAATCTTTATCTCCCGGCAGAATAAAAGGGAACAAATTGGGAGGCAATGGTACGGCCAGCTCATTTTTCGCCTTCATTTGCAGACACTCGCCCTCTATCCAATCCAGCATACTTTCCGCCATATCGGGTGACGCCAGGCCCGAAATAATAGCTAAACTGTTACCCAGAAGGTCAAAACGGTCGCTTTTATACTCTTTGTAGGCCCAGAGCGCATAGTAAGGCTTTTGTGGTACCGGTGCCCCGGTATTGTGTTGCGGATTGGTACCATTGGTAATGGTAAAGGCCTGCATCGCAATCTTTAGCTGGAAGGCACGCTCAGGATAACCCAGCATCGACAGATAGGCATATGACAATACATTCACATAGAGCCCATAACCTAACACCCACTGCTCGTCCCGCCAGTCGCTGGTGGGCTGTTGTGAAATAAGATAATCGTCAGAAGGGCTCTGATATTCCATCCATGTCAGGGCTTTTTGCACAGCTTCCTCCAAAAATTCAGTTTTGCCCGTACATCTCCTATAAATAGCAACAGCAAGTAAAAATAAAGGTGTAGTATCGCTTGCCCCCCGGTTCAAAGGGTCGTGCACAAAAGAGGGGATATGCCCCCTGAGTGACTGATTGCCTGCAAGAACCGTTAACGTTTTTTCTATAGAACCAATTAAATAGCGGTTGCCCGAGGCTGCCATTCCCAACACCGAAAACATCAAGTCCCGTGTATAAGGTTCCGGATATCCCCAGGCTGCGGTTCTGGGAAGGCCCATGAACGGCCCGTTCATGTTATTCAGTAGGACTTGTAATGCTGCCGCTTTTGCTTTCTCAACTTCGTTACATGTTAGATCCATAATTGTATCAATATATTCCAAACTTATGGTTTAGAATCTTCAAAAATTGGGCGGCCACTACACGGTAATCAAAGTGATTCAGGACACGTTCCCGCCCAGCAGTTCCCATTTTATCCCGCAGTGCCGCATCATTCATGAGCAGCTTTAAGCCGTTTTGAATATCGTTTACATTAGCCCTGTAGTCAACAGTCCGTGGTTCGTCAAAAGCTACTACGCTATTGGCCTCATAGCCCGATTCGGCGCCCAGAATTACTTCGTTCACCACTATCCTTTTGGCTATCCCCGCCAGATAGGCTGTTTTTCCGTGGCGCAGGGTATCAAGCATACCCATAGCATTAATGCCAATAACAGGCTTGCCGCATGCGCCGGCCTCCACCTGTGGCATGCCATAGCCTTCCAGACGGGAGGGCGCGGCATAAATATCGCATGCTGCTATCAGGTAAGGCGTAAATGCCCTGGATACTATCCCGGTATGAAATGACACCCGGTCTCCGATTCCTAATTCCTGCGCGTAGTTCATATCCCAATCACTCTGTAGCATTGTTCTGGGCTGTGGCCAGACTTTGCAAACGTATTTCCAAGGCGGTAGTTCATCTTTAATAGCTGCGAGCGCTTCCATTACTTCCCTCGCCCCTTTTGAAGCGGCATCTCCTCCTATGGTGAGGATCAACAATTCGTGCGCATCCGCCTTAAGCGCCTGCCGAATGGCAAGTATCTTAATATCCTCTTTGGATTGGGGCCTGAAAGTATCTGTATCACAGCCGACAGGTAGTACCAGGATGTTACCACTGCTGATCCCATCCCTTACGTACATTTCTTTGACCCAATGGGAAGTAACCAAAAGTAATGGCAGCTTGTTAAGCACGCTTTGATAATTGGCTATGTATCCGTCAGCTACAAGCCACGGGACACAGACCATCCCGAATTTTTGCGGATGCAGTACGAGTTGGGGGACATGTCCCCAATACCCTATGCCGACCACTATATCCGGTTTAAACCATCTGTAATACCATTCTTTTTCAATATCCGACTCTGAATTTACGGCATGCACATCTACTCCTAAGGCCAAAAGCCCTCTATAGAGCAGGTCTCCCTGTGTCGAAAGACCACCGGGCACCGATGGATAATCATATAATGCAAGGATTTTCATATTTTGTAGATGTTATTGAGCCACCTCATGGCCGCCCTGCTGTTTGTAAATCTGGTAAACGCCTCTGCTTTTGGAGTGACCCTCGCCTCCCAGCTTGAAGGGCTGAATCCATAAGTTTCCGTTATAAGGCGGTATTTCTGATGCCATAGCTGTGCCGGTAGTTCAACATAAATGTCGGCCGTTGTTACGGCTTTGGGCAAATAAGATCCGCCTCCATCCTCATAAGCGAATAACAATAACTCCCTGCATGATAATGCTCCTTCAAACCAAAGCAATATTATTGCCCTGCCAATCTCCTCATGCCGTATATGCCGGGTATATTCGCCTTCAGGACTGTGTGTTATAATTACATCATAATGGTTATTGGGCAAAAGCTCCAATATAAGTTGTTTTATTTCTCTATAGTCAATAGGCAGCTGGCCAGGGCCATCATCAAGATTTCCAATATTTCCTGCGGCGTGTAAAACCTCAAGTGACTTATGGAATTTAGGCGCACGGTCAGTGTCATATTTCCTGCACAAGCTTATAATATAACATCTCCAGGCAGGACTACTGAGCAGGAAACCACCTGCCCATAACACTTCATCATCGGGATGCGCCACAATAACAGCAACATTTTTATGTGGCATATCCTGTAGTTTTCTGTGAAGGTACTCTATTATGTGTTAAGGAATTGGTAAACAGTAATAATCTGATAAACAATAAATTATTATTAAGAAAAGCCTTTAGTATCCATTCCAATAGCGTACCTTTGGAAATCTGACTTTTATTAGATAGTTTCTACTTTCAGAAGAAATATAAAAAGTAACTACCGGGAGATAACATACTCTCATTAGAAATTTGTTTTACTGAGTTTTAATCTAAAACAATTTACCATGAAGTTATTTTTATTATCCATGTCAGCAATAGGGACGGTTGGCACAATTTATTGTATTGCGTTTAAACTTTCAGATATTAATTACTTTCATGACTGGATCATGTTATCCATGCTTGTAATATTATTAAGTATGTCTGTTATTGGGATAGCACTTAACTATAAATTTTTACACGTAAAGCGTATTCCGTTTCACCAGGCAATTGCAGGTAGTCGTCCAAAAATTTCATTGCCTTTGCCTACAGGTATATTTTCGTCCGCTATTACCCCACCCATAAATTAATGAAAATTTTTGTAGCAGTTGTCATACCTGAAATTAGGATTCTATAATGGATTTTAACGCCGCTAAATACTAAGATTCTTCAGTTATAGCTGCGTTCAACGCTCGTACATTTACAATACGGCTTGCTGATAATCAGTAAGGCGAAGCGTTAGCTATCAACACCTTTACTTTTTCAAGCGATAATTGCGTAATAATTTCCCTATTGTTTAAATGTATAGTAGCTACTTTGTTGCTATCTTCTGAAACACTGACAATAAAATCGATGTTTATACTGTGCGTAAGATTGCTGTCTTTTATGTCGATAAACTTGCTCATGGTACATAGATTTAATTAATTTGTTCGTGTTACATTCCACAGCGGTGCCACTAAGACAAATTCTTCGTCTGTAAACTCCCTGATGGTACACGACGTTTTTTTATCGATATAATCCCCATCTGTAAAACATTGTTCAATCCGTATTGAATGTGACTTAATTTCTTTCAATATACCCTGTATACATTCAGTAATATCGGCGCTGTCTGTAAATACCTGTATTCTGTTTATAATTATCGGCTTTCCCAATAGCTTTGTTAATTTTCGTAAGTCCATAATCCTGATTATTTAGAGCATTACTTAATTATAATGCTATGTCCGTCAATGATAGGCATTCATTCAAAGCAAAGCTGTTAAATTGCTCACAACCTTTTATCTATTGTGAACTTATTGGCAATTTCAAGAGAGATAGTAGCTAACTTTATGAATTTATAATATGGATATATTAACGCTGCTTACGGTACTGGTAATCATTAGTGCCGGGTTTTCTTATTTCAACCAACGCTTTCTGAAACTGCCTGGCACCATAGGTGTTGTGACCATTTCGGTAATTGTTTCGGTTTTAATAATATTTCTGGGTAAAGCAAATATTGCGACCGCAGAGAAAGTCAGGGAGATATCCTCAGGGATAAATTTTTCCAAGGTACTGCTGGATATTATGCTGGGCTTCCTCCTTTTTGCAAGTGCATTGCATTTTGATTATAAAAAGCTCAAAGAGCAGCGATGGCCTGTATTTCTCTTAAGTACGATCGGTGTGCTGCTTTCAACAACAATTTTCGGTACACTCCTGTTCTTTGCCGTAAGGATTATCAATTTTCCCCTCCCATTTGTATACTGCTGTATTTTCGGCGCATTAATTTCACCTACAGACCCGATTGCCGTAAGCTCAATATTAAAACATTCCCAAATTCCTCCAAAACTAAGCGTTATTATTTCAGGCGAATCGCTTTTTAATGATGCCGTTGGGTTACTATTATTTGTGACCCTCTTAGAAATTGCGCAACAACCAGAAGCGTCCCTTACTATATCCCATGTAGCAGGAATACTGTTAAAAGAAGTTTTTGGCGGTATAGTAATTGGGCTCATTGGCGGTTTTACGGGTTTTAGACTCATTAAGTCGATCAAGGACTTTCAGACTATACTTTTAATCTCCCTCGCTTTGGTCCTGGGCATTGCATTGGTTGGCAGTTACTATAAAGTATCGGTTCCCCTTGCAGCTGTAACGGCAGGTTTAATTATCGGCAATAAAAGCTTTAATAAAGACTCTGTTTCCGATAACTTTCTGCTGCAAATCTGGAAACTTATTGATGAGGTGCTGAATACTATCCTGTTCGCGATGATAGGCCTACAACTTGTAGCAATGCCTTTTTTACGGGAATACTGGCTACTGGGATTTGTTGGGATCATAATCCTGCTGGTAGCGAGGATGGCCAGTGTATCATTGCCAACCTTGTTTGTTTTGGGTAAAGTAAGGTTGAGCAACCTTTTCACTTTAACCTGGGCAGGCCTTCGCGGAGGTATTTCCATAGCAATGGCGCTATCGTTACCTGCCTCACCATTTAGGGAAAGTATACTTTCCTGCTGTTATTTTATTGTGCTATTCTCCATAATTGGACAAGGCCTTACTATTAATTGGGTTGTTAAGCGAATGAATAACGTTAAATAAAAATACTGATGTAATTATAGCCATTTATTATTGTACCTTAACGTACTAATTGAAAACCGCTATGAATAAATCTGACAAAAAAATCCAGTTGAGGAAGATGATAACAGAATTTTTTTTAGCTACCGAACCGGGTCTTTTGACAAAGCTTCGTAATAAAATATATAACGAGATTTGCCAACTACCTATGTCATCAAGCGACAAGAATAGTCTCGAAGAGGAAATGTATCTTTGGAATTACAATAGTGATCAGTATATTGAAAATATTAAGAATAGTTCGTACAAGAATACTACAGCTGCTGACTTTGATAAAATGCTGCAAAAAGTTGATATATCTTTGCTAAGTAACTAATCGGTTAAGACAGTACAATCTGCTACCAAATTATAATCTATGGCAAAATCGTGGCAATATTATTTAACGATTTTGCATTTGCAGTAATGACGCGGGTTTCAGCCACTAGGTTCGAATCCTGCTCTACTGTTCCTTGACAGGAGAAACTTTTCGCGTCTTCAAAAAGTAACATTATCAATACAAAGTGTTTCTGAAAACTTTATCTTTGTAAAATAATCAGCCCCAAAGTTCTATTCTTCCTGTATCATAAAACAAAGCGGTTTTATTTGTATTGTTTTGCAATTTTTGCTAAAACTTTGTACCCTATTTGTACCTCGCCTGATGTAAAGCCTTGAAATTACTGGAAAGTTAATTTCTGTATCGGAAAGTAAATCAAGTCAACAACAGGAAACAATAAGAAACATTTCAACATTAAAACCTTTGTAAACTCACGACTTCCGTGAGTTTATATTTTCCGTTTGTTTCCTTTTGTATGGATATTAATTCAAAAGTTGTATTGAGCATTTATTGATTTTAAATTTATCCTGTTAAACTCAATAAAACTCAATAAAAAATGACTGTTACAATTCGCAAAAGAAAATTGAAAGAGGGACGATACGCACTTTATTTAGACCTTTACGCCCATCAAAATCAATGGCAGGAAAACTTAAAGCTCTACCTCGAAAATGAAAAAGGTAATCCAGCAAAAAAACAAATGAATAAACAGACATATGCTATTGCAGAAAGAATACAGACTGAAAGACTGTATCAATTACAAAATGATATATTTGGATTTAAAAAACCTGAAAAAACATATCGCACGTTCAATGAATATTTTCTCGACTTAGTAGCTGAAAGAGAAAGAACAGGTGTTAATCTTGTAAGCTGGGAATGTGTATATAAACATCTAAACAAATTTAATAGTTCAATTTTGTTTACTGATTTAACTGTCAGGTATCTCGAAGAGTTCAAGTCTAAGCTATTAAATAACTTAAAGCCAAATTCTGCCTCTTCCTATTTTAATATATTAAAAGGGTCTATCCATGAAGCATACAGGAGAGGTTTAATAAAAGACAATCCTGCTGCAAGGGTAAAATGCATTAAAGAAGTAGATACAAACAGAGAGTATCTCACAAAAGAAGAAGTTGATAGCCTAATTGCTACAGATTGCAGATATAATGTACTTAAACGAGCCTTTTTATTTTCTTGTCTTACAGGTTTACGTTGGAGCGATGTTCACAACCTGAAATGGAAAGACGTTAGAACCGATAACGGTGCATATCATATTGTATATACGCAACGTAAAACGAAGAATTCAGAAGTACTACCAATAGCGGCAAATGCAGTTAAATTAATGGGAAATATTGGAGATAATAACGAAAGAGTATTTGTCGGTCTACGATATAGCTCATATTTTAATACTGCTTTATTTACGTGGGTAGCAAATGCAGGTATAAAAAAGCACATAACCTTTCATTGTGCAAGACACACGAATGCAATATTACTCTTGAATAATGGAGTTGATATTTATACTGTTTCCAAAATGTTAGGGCATCGAGAACTAAAAACAACTTCGGTTTATGCCAAGGTAATGAATAAAACAAAAATTGAAGCCGTGGAAAAGTTACCAAATTTTAGTTTATAATTAAAATAAAATATATTTGTACATCATTATGGAAAAGGTAGATGTGTGGCCGGCTATTTTTAAGCGTTTTAACGCGAGATGACCACTCAATTGGTTAATTAAACAAGGGTAATGCATCTATCTTCTGTAATGTACGCTATAAAACTTCCATATAGTCTCTTGTGTATGTTTATTCGTTACACGTAAAATTATTACTTGAACTACTTGAGTACCTGTGATTTTATCATTAATTACTGCTCTAAGTCCATACTTTTGTTCTAATCTTGAAATCGTTTCTTTTTGGTTAAGTAGATATTTCTCAGTAACTTCTTCTATAATTTGCTTAGCAATACCCAATAACTTTAAAGAAATAATTCTACGTTCTTTACCTCTTCTATTATGCAAAATATGTCTCCATCCAATTTTAGATATAATAATTTCACTATTAATAGCTTTACAAAACACAGCCTTCTTATTTTTCCATGATTTAAAAAATTCTCTTGCATCTTTTTTTAAATTCATCGATAATAATAATCCTTTGCTGTCGCTGTTAAGCAAAATTTTTGGTAAGTGTTCAATTGACTGCAAAGGTCTTATCAGTTTAAGAAAATCTCCTTTGCTATGTTCACCAAAAACATTTACTCTAGGGATTCTTACAATAGTTTTTGTATTATCAGGTTGTAAATTTTCATCTTTAAGATTGACCCACCATGCTTTTGCGTGTAATCTATTTTCTTTTAAAAGAATTTTATTATTTATATCTTTTAATATATTTCCATGTTTATCCTTAATTGGTAATGAAGGATTTACAAAAATCAATATCGCAGGTTCTAATTGTTTCTTCCAGTATTCAATATGTTTAAGTAAACCTTTTTCGTCATCTATTGAAATTCTTATTTCATCCTTATTGATACTTGAAATATAGGTAGGTCCACATTTCACTTGAACATTAATCCTAACTCCTAAATCGATTCCTTTTCTAAGCATTAATATCAAGCCATCTATTCCTTCATCATTCCTACTATCAAATGGTTGCCAACCACATTCCCAAAATTCTTGCACATACTGAGAAACAATTCTTACACCAGTAGCTTCATTCTTTTTTCTAATTCGATAATTTACGTCCATAAAAAATATTATTAAACAATATTAATAATTTTCGGCTATCGTAGTGATTATATAAAAAAAATATTCTACATTAGCAATGAAGTATCTACACAGAAGTCTATTCAGACAATAAAGTTCTTCTTCACTTCAGATTAAGAAGTAAAAATCGCCGGGTTAATCCCAGATCGAAGAATTTTATTTTACTAAAATGCAAACTATTTTATCGGCTATTGAGCAATTGCTTGATAGAAAAATGAATTCAGGGAATGATGATTTTCTTGATGTTCAACAAACATGCTTTTTTCTTGGAATAAGCAAGAGTACTTTGTATAAAATGAATTTTGAGAAAAAACTCCCCTACTACAGGGGAAACGGCTCAAAAAAAATTTACTACAAAAAATCGGAGTTAATTGCTTACATTACTCAAAACAGGCTAAAATCAAAAGCAGAAATTGAAGAGGAAGCAAGACGTTTTCTTAAAGACAGGAAAGGAAGCAGTCATGTATGATTCTGTTACTTTTCAAATTGAAGAGTTTAGTCCTGAAGAGTTTAATCATTTAACTGAATACTGCATCCAAGAGACTCCGAAACCTCTTGGGGACAGGCTTCAAATAGATTGGGGAAATTTAAGAATTAACTATTTTCCAAAAACTTCGATTATTAAGGTTTCCAACTCTCTTCACAAATTTTACAATGGGCAAATTTTAGGATTAGGTGCTATTAATAGCAATGATTACACAATGAGCAATCTTACCGAAACGGTGGAATATTTAGAGTTAGCTTTTCAAAGAGACTGTAACGAAATGAAAATATTAGGGCGATTTGAATATGGCTTTAATATTGTCACTGGAGATTACAAGCCTTATGCTGATATAATTGAACGATTTCAATCTGTTGTAACAACTGCCACAAATCCTTTTAACGTGTTCTATAACAAATCAGGGAAGCCATATAGTAAGTTTTGCTCCTTTACACATTATACAATAAAATGTTACGACAAGGGTAAGCAGAGTGGTTTATACGGAACTAATATCCTCAGATATGAAATAGTGCATAAATCCTCTGTTAAAACGAAAAATGTATTTGGTTGGAAAGATATTTCATTGGCTGACTTATTGAAGAAAGAGATTTGGGATAAATGTTACACCGTGATTATGAAATCCTTTGATAGTATTAGAGTATTAGCCTTTCCGAGTGACGGTATAGAGGCATATACTAAAACTTTATGTTACTCCTACTCTATGCTGAATAAAGACTTTAAAAAGAACTTAAAACCAATGATGGCAGAATTCAAACTTGTTCATGATAATCTTAAAGAATCATCTTCTAGCCCTCATTCTTTAATAAGAAAAAAGATGAAAGAAAAATTTGAGAAGTTAATAACCACATAAAACAAAAACAACAAGTTTCAGCATTTATAATATAGGGTGAAGCTTAATTAATCAGTAATAAAATATGAAACCATCTATATATAATTTTAATAATAATAAAATTGCTCAAAAAGCTTATAATGATATTCTAAATAACAACAAATCTCAATTTCTTACAGGAAAAGCAGGAACAGGTAAATCGACATTACTTAAGTATATTTTAGAAAATACAAATAAGAAATATGCTGTTTTAGCCCCTACTGGTATCGCAGCTAATAATGTGGAAGGAGAAACAATACACTCTTTCTTTAGAATTCCTTTAGATTTACTAGATACTAACTTTAAAGGGTATAATGAAATACGATATACTCATGATAAAGAAATGTTTATTAAGGAGCTAGAGTTGCTTGTCATAGATGAAGTTTCAATGGTTCATTCATACATCTTAGATTGTGTTAACAAACTTCTTCAGAAAATTAGATGTTGTAAAGAACCCTTCGGAGGTGTTCAGCTTTTAACTGTTGGAGATCCATTTCAATTAGCTCCTGTTGTTGTTGGAAATGAAAGAGCGTTAATTAAAAAACATTGGAATAGCGAACATTTTTTTGATGCTAAATCCTTTAGTAGCTTAAAAGAAAATTCATCTGAATTAAAAATATGCTATCGACAAAAGGATTCGTCTTTTATGGAAATACTAGATTCAATAAGGTTAAATTCAATATCAACTGAAATGCTAAATAATCTTAATAATACTTGTGTAAAAAAAATAAGCGACATAGATACTTCTGCCATTATAATTACAACCATTAACAACAGGGCGAAACAAATTAACGATAATAGATTGGCCCTATTAGAAGGTACAGAGTATAATTATAATTCTTTAGAGTCAGGAAAAATTAAATTAAAAACTATCCTGTTGAAACGAATCTAAGACTAAAAAAAGGAGCGAGAGTTATGTTTGTAAAAAACAATAGAGAAGCAGGTTATAACAATGGTACTTTAGGAATAGTTGAATATCTTGATGATAAAAAAATTATAGTTTTAACTGATGACAAAAGACTAATTGACGTAAATAAGGCTGAATGGATTGAATATGAATACAAAAGCAGTAGCAATGAAAAATTTAAAAAAGAAGCAGTTGGATTATTTGTACAATACCCTTTAAAATTAGCATGGGCAATAACTGCTAATAAAAGCCAAGGACTAACTTTTGATAAGGTTCATATTGATTTTGATTATGGAGCTTTTTTACATGGGCAAACTTATGTAGCACTAAGTCGATGTACAAATATTGATGGTTTAAGTTTTTCTTCTTCTTTGTATCATAATGATTTAATCATAGATAAAAAGGTAATAGATTTTTATAGTAAATATCTTTGTTAGCCTTATAATTTTGAAAGAGGAATAAAACCATATATAATTAATCGGAACATTGCGCAAATCAATGCTAAACATAGGTAAACGCAGTGTTCTTATATATTTTGTTGAAGTTCAAAAAGAAAATATTAATTTTACAGCAAACTATCAGAAAAATATGATGTAAAAAAACTAGTAAATTAAAATATATACTTGCATTTAGCAAACTGATTCTGTTCTTGAAAAGTCGAAATTTCTTAATCCACAGGAAAAAGTTTAGCAAAATGCTCAAGCGTATGGCTTGGGCGTTGCTTTACTTTGTGGAAAGGGCTTCGACTCCCTCGAGAACAGGTAATGTCAATGACTCAAGCCTGTTTTTTTTATATATAATCAAAACATCTAATTTATGAAAGTTAAGCTTACCTTATTTACTGTAATATTATTACCTTTTTTTTACTCGTGCCAAACAAAAAGCGAATCATCAGGTGATGCAACGGAAATATTTCAGTTTGAACTTATCCACATAGATAAGGATGGTTTCAACAAAGTGGGAAATTCTTACCAATATGAATTTAGAGGAAAAGTAAAAAATTTATCTAGTTACACATTTGAGAAAGTTTATACAACCGTAGAAGTTGAATTTACGCTAGCAAATAAAAGTACACTAACTGAAAAAGAGTATCGGGATGTATTAAGTATGTATACTGACTTTGGTGATAGTGAGAATATGTGGGTGCAAAATGAAACTCGAGAGATCGGAGAGAAACTGATTATTAAGTCAGACTACATCCCACTACATTTTAAAAAATATAAAATTAGTAAAGTTGAAGCTATTTTAATCTTTAACTGTGAAGATATCGAACGTGACATATCAGAGGAATATACTCTTAGAATTGATGTTACAAATATGTGGACAAAGGTATAAGGATTATACAATTTTTATATAAATAAACATTTTGACGTCCTAACACATATTGTAAGATAAAATTTGCGTAAAAAAACACTAATAAAAACTTGAAAAGTTAAAAAATCGTGCTATTTTGTGATATTAAATTTTTCATAATATTATTAAGTGGCAAAAATCTTCAAAGACATTCCAAAACATTGGAAATGGGTTACTTTAGATGAAGTTTCTGTTACAAGTAGTGGAGGAACTCCCGATAGAAAGAACTCTAATTATTTCAGAGGGGATATTCCATGGGTAAAATCGGGGGAGCTTAATTACAATGTTATTACACAAACAGAAGAATATATAACACAAGAGGCTGTAGATTATTCAAGTGCTAAAATTTTCCCAAAAGGTACATTATTGATTGCATTATATGGTAATACTGTTGGTAGAATGGCTTTTTTAGGTGTTGATGCAACTACAAATCAAGCTGTCGCTTCAATAAAATCATTTGGCGTAAATCCTAAATACTTATATTATTATCTGATGAGTTCCAAAGATGAACTCTTAAACAAAAGAGAAGGAAGTGCACAGCCTAACATTAGTCAGAAAGTACTAAATAGTTTTCCTTTTCCTGTTGCTCCAATTGAGGAACAAAATAGAATTGTTGAAAAACTTGAAGAGTTATTTAGCGAATTAGATAAAAATTTAGAGCAGTTTGAAAAAAGCTTAAAAGATGTTGAGAATTTATGGACAATATCATTAAATAAAGCTTTAGGCAAAAATAGTAAATTAGTCAATCTTGAAAGTTTAGTTGAAATAAAAGGAGGAAAAAGATTGCCTAAAAATTTTAGTTACAGTGAAAATAAAACTGAATATCCGTATATTAGGGTATCCGATTTTTCAAACTATTCTGTTGATGAAAGCAAACTCAAATATATATCTGAAGAAGTTTATGAAAAATTAAAAACTTACTCAATTGATAGCGAAAATGTTTACATATCAATCGCAGGTACTATTGGATTAGTTGGTTCTATACCAAACAATTTGTCGAATACAATTCTTACTGAAAATGCAGCTAAATTTATTTTTGATAAAGAAAGATTATTAAAAGATTATTTAATTTATCTTCTCGATTCTCCCTTTGTAAAACAACAAATCAATCAATCAATTAAATCGACTTCTCAGCCCAAATTGGCTTTGTACAAAATTTTAGAATTTAAAATTCCAAAACATACAATTCTTGAACAAAGAGCTATAGTTGATAAGTTAGAAGAGACCAAAATTTATTGTAACAATTTAAAAAAATCAATAAACGAAAGTTATTTAGCTAGTCTAATGCTTAAAGATAAAATCCTTCAAGAAGCCTTTCAAGGAATACTACTTAATCAAGTAAATACAGATACTTCAACTGATATTTTGCTTAAAAATATCCAAAATGAAAAAGAACAGTATTTATTGAGTCAGCAAGAGGTAATTAAAAACCGTCCCAAAATCAAAAGAATGGAAAAAGAAAAATTATCTATCATTCAGGTCTTAGAAAAAAATAAAAAACCTATTTCTGCAAAACAATTATGGGAAGATTCTATGTATAATGATAACATAGAAAAATTTTATTCAGAACTTAAAAAAGTTCAAGAAAAAATCATTGAAGAAAAAACGGAAAAAGGAAGTTTAATTTCCCTAAAATGAGAATTGATAGTTTATACATTGAAGACTTTAAAAATCTAAAACAATTTAAAATTGATTTAGACGAAAATGAATTAAATACTGTCCTTCTTGGTCAAAATGCTACTGGTAAATCTAATTTTATTGAGTCTTTAGTTTTGATTTTCAAATATTTAGACTTAAGCAAGGCTGGTTCAACTCCACGATTTCCAGAATTTGAATATGAAATAAAGTATAAATGCAGAAAACACAACATAAAAATTACTTGTAAGATAGATGAGAAAACAAAAAAGTCATCTTATGAAATATATGTTGATGAAAAGAAACAATCCTACAAATCATTCTTTATAAATAAAGAAATCTATTTACCCAAGTATGTGTTTACCTATTACTCAGGTATCAGTAATAAGCTAAAAGACCATTTTGATGAAAATCAAAGAAATTTTTATAATAAAGCCAAAGTCAAAGGAGTAACAAAAGAAGATGTTGAAGATTTTAGAAGAATGTTCTATGTTCAGTTGGTGCATTCTTATTTTGTATTATTAGCGTTCTACACTTTTGAAGAAGAAAAAACCAAAAAATTTCTTTTAGACTATTTGAATATTGAAAATTTGGAATCAGTTTTATTTAAGTTTCAAAAACCTGAATGGCAAAAAAATGCAAAATTTCAAGATGAGTTTATGTGGGGAGCAGAAGGATTGGTACGAGAGTTTTTAGATAAACTTTGGGAAATTTCATTTGCTCCAATTGATGTTTATGAAGAGCATAAAGAAAGTTTCAGAGATTCTTCAAATAAGCAAAAAGAATTCTTATATCTGTTTGTTCCTACCAAAGAAAAACTACAAGAATTAAATAAGTTTTATCATACAAATACCGATTTATTTAAAGCATTAGAAAGTACCTATATTTCTGACTTAATTGATGAGGTAAGAGTAAAGGTAAAAAAGACAAATGTTAATAATGAGATTACATTCAAAGAATTAAGCGAGGGTGAACAACAATTATTAACTGTTTTAGGACTTCTTAAATTTACTAAAGATAAAGAAACACTTGTTTTGTTAGATGAACCTGACACACATTTAAACCCTCTATGGAAATGGCATTATTTAGATTTATTGAATGATATTTATAGAAATGATTCCGAAACAGAAAGTATGGACTTAACTACCCATATCATAATTAACACACACGCCCCATTAGTTATTGGTGGGTTAAAAAAAGGACAAATAAGAATTTTTAGAAGAAATCCTGAGAATGGAAATGTAATAGCTGAACCCGCTGAAAAAGACCCCAAAGGAATGGGCGTTGCAGGAATCCTTACAAGTGAATTATTTGGTTTACCAACTATTTTGGATAAAGAAACTCAATTACTTTTAAATAGAAAAAGATATTTGCAAGGTAAATTAATGAGAAATGATATTACAAATGAAGAATATGAAGAATACAAAGTCAAAAAATCACAATTAGAAGAATATGGATTTTATGAAGAGGTTGAAGATAAATGGTTTCAAATGTATTTAGCTGAAATGTCCAAATATGAGATAATTCAACAAATTGAGTTTACAGACAAGCAAAAGGTAATGCTTGAAGAAGCCAGTAAATTAGCAGTTGAAAAAATTCTTAAAGAAATGAATCAGAACGATAATGAGGTACATTGACATTTCTGATTTTGAAGTAACTTTCAATAGACTGAATGCAGATACCACATTTAAAGATTGGCTAGATGTGGCAAACCAGCATTTGGAAAATATTAAACCTTTAGACGCTAAAGGAAGAAGTGACTATTGGTCAAAAAATAATCATTGGAGAGCATTGTACTCAACACTTTCAGAATTATCAGGTCATAAATGTTGGTATTCAGAATCCCCAGAAAATTCCTCTGAATGGGAAATTGAACATTATAGACCTAAAGCCCAGTCAAAAAATGAAAATGGAGTTGTTATAAGAGATGATGGATATTGGTGGCTATCATTTCATTGGAAAAACTTTAGATTAGCAGGTAGTTTAGTAAATAAATTAAGAAAAGACCGATTTGAAAATGGAACGGAAGTATATGGTAAAGGAAACTATTTCCCTCTAAACCAAAATTCTTTAATAGCACAGCCTGAAGACTTTATCTGTAACTGTGAGAGTCCATTATTAATAGACCCAATAAATCCAAATGATGTTACTTTAATTTCTTTTGATAGTAACGGAGATGTTTATCCAACTTATAGTGCAGAAGAAAATTTAATTAATAATACAAAAGCTATATTATCAATAAAGTTCTATGGCTTAGACCATACTCCTATTCAAAGAAGTAGGAATAAAATATGGCAAAAATGTGAAACTATAATTGAAACAGCTAATAATTACATCAAACATCATAATCCAACTCAATTACAAATTAATTCAAAAATAAGTGAATGCTATGTTGAATTAGTGAATTTAACGAAAAAGACAGAACCGTACACCATGGTTGTAAAATGTTTTATAAAAGAAAAATCTAAAGATAAGGATAATTATCCTTGGCTTGAAAACATAAATGCAGTATTACAATGACAACAAATAATTTAGTAGCAAAAATATGGTCATTCTGTGATACATTAAGAGATGACGGAGTTAGTTATGGGGATTATTTAGAACAAATAACATATTTGTTATTTCTTAAAATGGCTGATGAATATTCAAGACCCCCATACAATAGAGATTTTAATATTCCTGAAAATTGTAATTGGCAATTTTTTCTAAAACATCCATTAGAGGGACTGACATTAGATTATATCAATGCTCTGAATACATTATCTCGTTCAGGAAAAATGCTGGGTAATATATTTAATGGAGCTCAAAATAAAATTCATGACCCTTATAAATTAAAAAAACTTATTGAACTCCTTAATGAAGATGATTGGGTTTCTGAATCGGTAGATATTAAAGGAGATATTTACGAAAGTTTATTACAAAAAAGTGCAGAAAGTAGTGGTGCAGGTCAGTATTTCACACCTCGTTCAATTATAAAAGCAATTGTAGAATGTATTGAACCTAAACCATTAGAAACAATTTCAGACCCAACCTGTGGAACTGGTGGTTTTTTTCTTGGCGCAATTGAATTTTTGAATAATAACTATTCCAAACAACTGCAAAAAGAAAATGAAAAGAGATTTTTACAATTTGATACTTTTCATGGATGGGATATTGTTCCTTCCACAGCAAGATTATGCTTAATGAATTTGTTCTTGCATGGAATTGGAGATATGAAAGAAACTCCTGAAATAAAGGTTGAAGATAGCTTGCTTGAACAGCCAAAAGATAAAGTAAAAATCGTACTTGCAAATCCACCGTTTGGAAAAAGTAGTACTTATACTATAACTAATGATGAAAAGTTAGCCAAACAAGAATCATATATATTAAGAAATGATTTTTGGACTACTACCAGTAACAAACAATTATGTTTTGTTCAGCATATAATAAGTATGTTAGAAGAAAATGGTAGGACTGCTATTGTACTTCCTGATAATGTTTTGTTTGAAGGAGGTGCAGGAGAAACTATCAGAAGAAAACTTTTAGAAGAAACAAATTTGTATACCATTTTAAGACTTCCTACAGGAATTTTTTATGCTAATGGTGTGAAATGTAATGTTTTGTTTTTGGATAAGAAAAAGTCAAAGAAGAAAGAAGTTTGGTTCTATGATTACAGAACTAATGTTCATCATACATTAAAAAAGTTTCCATTACAATTTGAACATTTAAAACCATTTGTTGAATGTTATAAAGCCGGAAGCAGAGAAAATACAGTCGAAACTTGGAGTGAACAAAACTTAAATGGACGATTTAGAAAATATACTTATGAAGAATTGATTTCAAGGGATAAAGTAAATTTTGACATTACTTGGCTGAAAGATGATAGTTTTATTGATTTAGATAGCTTACCCGAACCCGAGATATTAGCACAAGAAATAATTGATAGCTTAGAAAGTGCTCTAAATAGTTTTAAAGAAGTTGTAAAAAGTTTATCCAAAAATGAGTAAAAAAACTAAAAATAAAATATCAAACGAAGACTTCGAAAAATATAAAATTTTAATAACTGCTCGAAATTTTCATTATGACAATTTTAATAAATGGGCTAGTTATTTTTATGTAGCAATTGGAGCTATTTTAGTTGCATATTATACAGTTGTATGTAGTGAATATTTCGAAAATAAAAAGCTATTAGAGTTTCTTATAATTTCTCTGGGCTTTACATTCTCATGTTTATGGTACTGGAGCATGAAAGGGTATTATTATTGGAATATAAATTTTATCACGCTCGTGAACAATTATGAAAAAGAAATATTTGGATGGACGAAAAAAAAAGAATCTATTTTATACATGCCAATAAAAATACCCAAAATAATTACGCTAGTCCAATAATGGGAGCAAATATATCAACCTCAAAAGTAGCTATCCTTTTTTCTTATATAGTTACTGTTACTTGGGGATTTCTCCTTTTTCATAATCTAAATTTAATGCAAGAATGTTGTAACCAGTCACTAAGATATTTGTTTTCATTTATATTGTCCACAATTTTAATCTGGATACTTAGTATTACTTTTGCAAAATCAAAATTATTTAGTAAAATAGATCATTTTGATGATCTAAAAATTAAACAGTAAACCATGTCTATTTCAGTTGATTCTCTTTTTAAGACAGTTAATTTAAAATATTCTAAGCCATATAAGTGGAATGAGAAATTAGATGCAAATATTAATGGAGTTTATGTAATCTCAACATCAAATGATCCTTTGATACACAATCAAAATAAAATTGAACTAAATATTTGTCAACAAACTTTTAATAGTTGGCTGAATGATGCTCCCAATTTAGAAATTGAAAATGAGAAAGTATTTTGTATTAGCCAAGTAAAGCACTATCTCATGAGATTTTGGGATGAAAATGAAAATATATTATATATTGGCGAATCAACTTCTAAAACCAATCCAATTCAAAAAAGAATTAATCAATTTTATATTCACAAAGTTGGAAAAAAGGGTCCTCATACTGGTGGTTATTGGATAAAATTGCTATCTTGTCTTGACGATTTATATATATACTTTGCAGAAAGTCAAAATCCAAGAGAGACGGAGTTTAAAATGATCTTGAAATATGTTGAATTAAAATCAGGATTAAATTTATTTGAATTAGATAATATAGCTGATTATTTTCCTTTCGCAAATTCAAAAGTAGATTTGTTAAAAATTAATTCAATTAAAAATCATGTCAATCGAAATAAAAGGGAAAATTATAAATAATATTGAGTATTCATTGATTTGCTTTTAGAACACCACATATTATAAGGGTGCATTACTTTCTGCATCGGTAAATAGCAGGCGCAAAACTATACAAAACATCACAAACAAAACCAGTTAAATTTTTATAAAACAGTAATTTAATTGGTTTTTTATTTTTAGCAACTTTATCTTTATCTGGTGATGTTTGGCTCAAATTTGTATCCTACTATTACCCAGACAAAAAAATATTCTGAATCGCAGAAATGGCTCATTTATCTAATTGATAAATATTACAGACATTTTTATAAGTAAAAACACCTGTTTTTAAAAACAGGTAATTCTACGCAATAATAAACCATTAACATTGAGTAAGTTAGTATTGTATAAATGGTCATCGATTTTTACCGGCCTAATACCCCCACGCCAGCTTAACCCGGTAACCAAGACTTGGTGAAACCCGCTGTGGAAGGCGACATTATCATTTTGTTAGGTATGGACATTATGATTAATGAAATGAGCAACTGGCTATTCAAGCTTATTTTTAATCCAAAAAAAACAAATAAAATAGGTTAAATATTATTTATTATTTAATTAAAGCTTAAAAATATTAATAAAATGTAAAAAAAATCCATAACAATAATATAATAATATATTTTATTAATAATATATTTGCTATAGATGAACGACTCGAACACATACTTCCGTATTAAGCAATTGCTAAACGATAACCAGCTGCAGGATATAGTGGATCTGATATCAGAAGCCCCTTATGATGACGGAAAAAATACCGCGTCAAATGCTGCACGTGAAGTAAAGCATAACCAGCAAATGAATATGCAAAGTAGCCAGTATATGGGTGTTCAGCAAATCCTGCTTACGGCAATCAACCAAAATGAACTGTTTAGAAATGCTACTTTCCCAAAAAACATTTACCCCTTTCTTATAAGCAGATATACTACAGGGGAAGGATATGGATGGCATGTAGACAGCCCCCTGATGGGTAACATGATGCGCACGGATATTGCAATGACAATATTTCTTAACGATCCTTCGGAGTATGAAGGCGGGGAACTGGAACTAAGCGCCCCGGCGGGAAACATACTTTATAAACTTGATAAAGGCGATGCTATTTGCTATCCATGCGCGCAGTTACACAGGGTAAGGGAACTAATAAGAGGTGAAAGGCACGTGGCAGTTACCTGGATACAAAGCCTTGTTAAGGGAACTGAAGAGAGAGCCATACTTAATAGCCTGCGCGAGGTAATTAACAGTTTGGGCAATTCAGGGAACAACAAGCCGGAATTGAATATTTTACAACAAAATTACAGTAACCTGCTCCGGAAATGGAGTGAATAACAAACCAAGACAAAAATCATTTTATGTTTCATTTTAAACCAACTGATTATGGAAGGAACTATTGGAGAAATCCGCCTCTTTGCCGCTTCTTTTGCCCCAAAATCGTGGTGGTACTGTGATGGCAGTATAATTGCCATCAGGTCAAACACAGCACTGTATTCAATTTTGGGCACCACCTACGGAGGTGATGGTGTACAAACTTTTGCACTGCCCGATCTTCGCGGCCGCACGGCTATAGGAGCCGGCCAGGGCCCCGGGCTTAGTTATTATTCTTTAGGGGAAAGCATAGGGGTGAATACTGTCACCCTTACCTCGGTTAATCTGCCGCCACACACACATGCCGCAAGTGTAAATGTAACAATCCCCACTTATTCAGATGAAGGAACTACCGGGAGTCCCACAGGTAATGTTTTAGCTTCCAAGCCACAAATGTATACCACAGAGGAGACCGACACACACCTTAAGCCTATACCATACAATGCCAGCATAGGTATTGCAGGAAGCTCTATGCCTTTTAATATAATGCAGCCCGTAATAGGCATGAACTATATTATTTGCATGTATGGGGTTTTTCCTGCCCGTCAATAATTAACCTAGTGATTTTAGTAAAAAATTAAACTTTAAAAATATTATCATATGGAAGGTACAATTGGAGAAATCCGCTTATTTGCAGGGAACTTTGCTCCCCGAAGCTGGGCCTATTGTGACGGCACAGCCTTAAGTATTAGTGAATATTCAGCTTTGTATGCAGTAATTGGCGATACTTATGGCGGTGATGGGATCACAAATTTTGAGCTTCCCAACTTTTACAGCCGCATAGCCATAGGCACAGGTACGGGCCCTGGTCTCCCCGGTGTAAGTTTAGGAGAGGTGGGCGGTACAGAAACAGTAACGATGACAATAAATCAAATGCCTGCCCATACTCACATTGGTTTGGCTAACATAACTACTCCTGCCTCGTCGGGAGCAGGATCAGGCGGACCTACAGATGCAGTGCTGGCATCAACCAACGGAGCTTACTCTTCCGAACAACCGGATTCGCATTTGGCTCCTATCACTACACCATTAACGCTTAGCGCTACGGGTATGGCAGTGCCCTTTAACATTATGCAGCCTGTTACGGCACTCAATTACATCATTTGCCTGGAAGGTATCTTTCCTTCCAGAAATTAATTAACTGGTTTTAACTCTAAAAGCATTAAAATTATGGAAGGAACAATGTCAGAAATAAGAATGTTTGCCGGCCCGTTTGAGCCTAAAACATGGGCATACTGTGCAGGACAGTTGCTGTCCATCAATACTAACCAGGCACTATTCAGTCTATTAGGAACAATGTATGGGGGCAATGGCGTCCAGACTTTTGCTTTACCCGATATGCGGGGTCGCGTTCCTGTTGGCACAGGTACAGCCCCTGCTGTTTCCTCATTCAAGCTTGGCGAGATGACAGGAACACCAACGGCTACTGCTACTTTGGCTAATCTGCCTGCTCATATGCATTATCCTGTACCTAATACGGCAGTGAATATCCCTGTGTATTCTGATTCGGGAGATAGCGGATCGCCTTCTAATACCAATCTTGCCGCATTGCAGGGGCTGTATAGTTCTGCAACTCCCGATACAACAATGCGACAGGTGCAAACTGCTGTAAATATAAGTGCTGTAGGAAGCAATCAGCCTATGAATATTGAACAGCCTTATTTAGGGATGAACTATATTATTTGCTTATGGGGCATTTTCCCTTCGAGGGGCTAAAGTGAATAAATATTAATTAATATTCCCCTAACAACCATAAAAAATTGTTAGGGGAATAGCATTAAATATCAAATACATGAAAATAGGATTACTCTTGCCCAGATCGGTCATATATCCATCAATGTCTTTTGACATTATGGACGGCTTTAAACAGGCCTTAAAAATGCAGGGTATTGAAAATAGCCATCAAATAGTGTCGGCAGGAATAGGCATAGCTGGTAAAAACGAGGAAATATATGCCCAAAGCGAACAAATGCTGCTTGACGGTACAGATCTGATTATCGCTTATATAAACCCTATGGCAGCCGAGTTTATACACCCTCTTTTTGTAAGCGCGGGAAAACAGCTTTTAGTGCTCGACAGTGGCTATCATTTTCCTCAGTTTCTGGAAAGGCTGTCTAATGCACGTTTTATTTCTTTGCAGGGGGCACTTTGCGCAAGAGCCATAGTACGAAAAGCTATAGAACAGGGCAACAGTAACTTTGCTTTTGCCTGCTCTTTTTATGATGCCGGATACCGCCTGCCTTATGTATATTCGGCTGCAGCCGAAGAAAAAAATGCAGGCGTGGCCTTTAGCCACGTCACGCCTTTGCGCAGAGAAGATTTTACCCTTGAACCGCTGGCGGAATATTTGCAGGATAATAACAAGACTGCTTTGTTTGCTACTTTTTGCGGCGACATGGCTGAAGATTTTTTTAGGGAAAGCACAAAACTTAACCTTATAGTTTCCCACAACACCTATGGAAGCGGCTTCATTGCCGAAGAGCAATGGCTGGGAAAAATCCCTTACCCGGGGCGTGACTGGCAATGTGCCGTGCCGTGGTCAGTTGCTATGGATTCTAATGATAACCGGGAGTTTGTAGCTGCTATGGAGGGCATAAGGCAAGGCAAAGCAAATATTTTTTCGTTACTTGGATGGGAAGCTGCCTTATACATAGCAGCTACAAACGGCGAACTGTCAGGGAATATCAGCATAAATTCTCCGCGGGGCAAAATATATATGAACCCCGAGACTGGTTTTTCGGAAGCACCTGTATATTATGCCACAGTTACAAAGAATAAAGAAACCGGTAACTGCTACTTAACAAATATAACGGAAGCCAGAGGCTTGGATATAGATCGCGAACGTTTGCAACATGATATAGATTTTATAAGGACTACTACTGCCAATTCCTGGCTTAATGCTTATGCCTGTTTAGATTCATGACTATAAATCGCCACATAGCCATTTTATGCAATAACCGTATGGCCCTGCCTGCAATACAGTCCCTTCATGAAATGGGGCTTTTGTATGCAATAGGGACACCTTCCGGTAATAAGGATATTATGGACTTTTGCTCTGTTTATGCAAAACAGGCAGGCATCCCTTTAATTATTCTCAAAAAAGAAACTCTCATCCCTCAGTTAAACAAACTAATGCTGGCAGGGGTAAAATATGCCTTTACCATGACCTTTCCCTGGAAACTTCCATCTGAGGTGCTCAATAGGTATTCCGGCAGGTTTTATAATTTTCACTATGGCCTGCTGCCCGAAATGCGGGGTGCCGACCCGGTATTTGAATCGCTCAGGCAGCAACGTACCGAAACAGGCATTACGGTTCATTCTATTGAAGAACAGATTGATTGTGGGCCGATTATCATGAAGAAAATACTACCTATTGATGCTTTTTCCACACATGGGCTGCTGTGTACACAGCTTTCCTATCTTGGTGCTAATATATTGCCCGAAGTACTGACCGTGATAAATAATAGTATAAATGGCATACCTCAGGACGAGATACTGGCCAAATATTACAAAAGGCCGGGCGCACGCGAAGTGTGTATTAATTGGGAAACACAGGATGCACATTCTGTGCAGGCGCTTACAAGAGCCTGCAACCCCTGGAACAAAGGTGCCTATACGCAATGGAACGGGTGGAATATCCGCATTGTAGAGGCTGTCGCAGCTGAAGGTATTAGGGAAGAAAGGCAAATACCCGGAACTGTGCTGTCCATAGAAAAATCAGGGGGAATAACAGTTCAGTGCAGTGGCAACACACAGCTGAATGTAGATATCATCTTTACAGATGAAGGTTTTATGCCGGCTTACCGGCTATCCGGTTTCGGAATGAAAAAAGGAGACCGCTTTTTTAGTATTTAATTTAACTTACTGTATATGAAACACTTTTATTTTACAATCAGGACTTTATTTTTAGTCGTCCTTTTTACGGGTGTGTTGCTTCAGGGTCATCGTGCCTTTTCACAAACCACCCTTGCAGCCGGAGATATTGTATTTACGGCTTTTGATTCTAATCCGTCCCCTTCTGCCGGCGATGAATACTCATTTGTGCTGCTTAAAGCTATCTCGGCAGGTACACAAATCAGTTTTACTGATAGAGGGTATAACGGTTCCGGGTGGGTTGGCGCAGGTTCTACAGAATCTACTGCAACCTGGACTTCAGGCTCAGCACTGCCTTTTGGTACCGAAATAAAGATAAAGGGGTTAACAGCCACACTGGCATCAAACTCTTCCGTAAACGGTACTGTAGCACTTACCGAGGGTACTTCTTCTAACGGTTTATCACTGTCAAATGTAGGCGACCAGGTTATTGCCTTTCAAGGCGGTAGCGGATCGGTTACCGGAGGAGGAGTTACATTTATAGCCGGTATTAACTTTTTTAATTGCGGGAGTGGCACGTCAGCATCTTCATGGAATGATGCTCCTTGTACCATAGGTCCCAACGCCTCGCGGATGCCTCCCGGTTTGGTATCGGGAACCAGCGCATTTTTTACAGGTGGAAACTCACCTCAATCAGGAAAATTTAACTGTTCCGGCAGCCCGTTTACAACTGCGGCTCAAATACGCACGGCTGTAATGAATGATTCAAACTGGACATTGACTTTTTCTCCAAATCCTTCTACAACAGTGCCTTCAGGGTGTTTTGACACCCCTCCTGCTCCTCCGGCTCCAGCTTTTACAAGTCAGCCAACCCAGCAGACAGTATGTGCAGGTAGTTCTGTAACTTATACCGCAACAGCCAGTAATGCCACATCATACTGGTGGCAGATATCAACAAATAATAGCGACTGGTCTTACATTGATCCCACTTTTGAAAATGCTACAGGTATCCAGTCTAACACACTTACTGTAATTAATGCTTCCCTGCTTTCAGGCTATTATTTCAGACTTGAAGCTACTGGTGCTACGGCTCCGAAAGCATATTCTAATTCTGTACAAAATGTAATAGCAAATATTTCAGGTACTACAGTGGTTACCAATGTTGCCTGCAACGGCGGTGCTACAGGGGCCATCAACCTT
>NZ_WWEP01000028.1 GCF_009848495.1 Flavobacterium sp. MK4S-17 | reverse complement strand
ACGCCTGTAAAATGGGTAAGGATACATAACCTGCCTGACTTTGTTTACTTTAACCACTCGCAGCACGTTTCTGTTGCCGGTGTGGAGTGCCAAACGTGCCACGGGCCGGTTGAAACCTTTGAGGTTATGAAGCAGCACTCGCCACTTACTATGGGTTGGTGTATTAACTGCCACCGTGAAACAGATGTGAAGGTAGAGGGTAACGACTACTATGCTAAAATCCATGAAGAGCTTGCCAAAAAATATGGCGTGCAGAAGCTTACTGCTGAAAACATGGGTGGTACTGAGTGTGGTAAATGTCACTATTAATCAATTTTTAAGAAGCTAATATCTATATACAAAATGGCATCAAACAAAAAATACTGGCAAAGTGTTGAGGAGCTGAAAGAAAACAGCTCTATTGTTGAGACGCTGAGAAACAATGAGTTTGTTGAGGAAATTCCTACTGATGAATTTCTTGGTGATAAGGAAACTTTGTCGTCTTCATCTACAAGCCGTCGTGACTTTTTGAAATATGTTGGGTTCAGTACGGCAGCCGCATCTCTTGCTGCCTGCGAAGGCCCGGTAATAAAGTCTATTCCTTATGTGGTTCAACCGGAAGAAATCATACCGGGTGTTGCAGATTATTATGCAACTACAATAGCTGATGGTTTTGATTTTGCCAATATAGTAATTAAAACACGCGAGGGAAGGCCGATAAAGGTTGAAAACAATTACCTTCCCGGTTCTAAAATAAAAGCCAATGCAAGGGTGTATGCCTCTGTATTGTCGCTGTATGACAGCATGCGTCTTAAACAGCCCCTTATTGCTGGTAAGCCGGCTTCATGGGAAGAAGTTGATGCTGCTGTGAAAACAGGCCTTTCACAGGCTGCTGCTACAGGTGGGCAGGTTGTGTTGCTTACCAATACCATGGCAAGCCCTTCAACAGATAAACTTATAGCTGAATTTGGCGCTAAGTACCCTAACTTTAAACATGTGGTTTATGATGCCGTTTCAGTTTCTGAAGCACTGGATGCTTTCCAGACTGTTTATGGTGAGAGGGCACTTGCGGATTATGACTTTTCTAAAGCTGACGTTATAGTTTCTGTTGGTGCTGATTTCCTTGGAGACTGGCAGGGTGGCGGATGTGATACCGGCTATGCTGAAGGTCGTATCCCTAAAAACGGAAAAATGTCTAAGCACATCCAGATTGAGGCTAATATGTCGCTTTCAGGTGCAAATGCTGATAAACGCATACCGCTTACGATAACAGAGCAGAAATATGCTTTAGTGAAAATATATAATGCAATTACAGGTTCCGGAATAAGTGTTCCTGCGCTTTCAAATAAAGCACATGAGGATGCTGTTACAAAAGCTGCACAGCAGTTAAGGGCAGCCGGATCTAACGGCGTTCTTGTTTCAGGGCTTGATGATGTTAACGCACAACTTCTTGTTATTGCTATTAACAATGCATTACAGTCGCAGGCGTTTAACCCCGGCGGTGCAAGGCTTATAAGAAAAGGCGATGCCAAAGCCGTGGCGCAGCTTATAAATGATATGAAAGCCGGTTCGGTACATACACTTATAATGAGTGGTGTTAATCCGGTATATACTTTGCCAAACAGTACAGATTTTACTGAAGGGCTTAAAAAAGTGAAGCTTTCTGTAGCTTTTTCTATGAAAGAGGATGAAACAGCTTCATTAACTAATATAGCGGCTGCGGCCCCTCACTATCTTGAATCTTGGGGAGATGTAAGCATCGCTAAAGGATATTACAGTATTACACAGCCTACTATCCGTCCCTTATTTAAAACAAGGCAGTTGCAGGATGCGCTTTTGGCATGGTCTGGCAACGCGCAGCCTTATTATGACTATCTAAAGGCTTCATCAGCTTCAAACGTTGCGGGTAAATCCTGGAACCAGTTAGTGCATGATGGTGTTTCTGTTTCAGAAACAATGCCAACAGCCACTGCGGGCAGTGCAGATTTTGCCGGAGCTGCAGGAAGGCTTGCACAGGCAAAACCATCCGGGGATTTAGAGCTTGTGCTTTATACTAAAATTGGTATGGGTGACGGGCAGCAGGCTAATAACCCATGGCTGCAGGAGTTTCCTGACCCAGTAACAAGGGTTTCATGGGATAACTATGTTACTGTTTCTAAATTTGATGCTGAGCGCCTTGGGCTTGAAAACTACAATGTGGCAAATGGCGGCCTTAACGGAAGCTATGTAAGCATTGAGGTAAATGGCAAAAAGCTTGAAAACGTTCCTGTTATTATACAGCCGGGCCAGGCAAAAGGTACTGTGGGCCTTGCTTTGGGATATGGCCGTACATCAGGTATGAAGAAGGAAATGCAGGTTGGCTTAAATGCCTATACTGTGTATAACAACTTTAACAGTGTACAAACCGCCAAGCTTACCAAAACCGCCGGCGATCATGAGTTTGCCTGCATACAGTTGCAAAAAACATTAATGGGTAGGGGAGATATTATAAAAGAAACCACCCTTGAGATATTTAATACTAAAGATGCTAAGGAATGGAATATTATTCCGCAGGTATCTTTAGACCATAAAGAGGTACCAGCTGCAACAGTTGACCTTTGGGAACAATTTGACAGGACTGTGGGGCACCACTTTAACCTTTCTATAGACCTGAATGCATGTACTGGCTGCGGGGCTTGTGTTATAGCCTGCCACGCTGAAAATAATGTGCCTGTTGTTGGTAAATCAGAAGTGAGGAGAAGCCGCGATATGCACTGGCTGCGTATTGACAGGTACTATTCTCACGAAGAAACATTTGCTGCCGATGTTGAACTTAAGGAAGGTACTTCAGGGTTAATGGATTCTATCAGCACATTTAATGCTATGGAAGACCCTGCAGAAAATCCTCAGGTAGCATTCCAGCCGGTATTCTGCCAGCACTGTAACCACGCACCTTGTGAAACTGTTTGTCCTGTTGCGGCAACATCGCATGGGCGCCAGGGGCAAAACCACATGGCTTATAACCGTTGTGTGGGTACCCGTTACTGTGCTAACAACTGTCCTTATAAAGTACGCCGCTTCAACTGGTTCTTATATAACAAGAATGAAGAGTTTGATTACCACATGAATGATGATTTAGGCCGTATGGTTCTTAATCCTGATGTTAATGTGCGTTCAAGGGGTGTAATGGAGAAATGTTCTCTATGTATACAAATGACACAAGCTACTATCCTTAACGCTAAGAGGGAAGGCCGCCGTGTAAGGAAAGATGAGTTCTATACAGCATGTACAGAGGCTTGTGGCTCCGGGGCTATGGTGTTTGGCGATGTTAATAATGAAGAAGATACTGTTGTTAAACTTAAAGAGGATAACAGGATGTATCACCTTCTTGAACATATAGGAACCAAACCAAATGTATTCTATCAGGTTAAGGTTAGGAATACTTAGTAACAAGAAATAATTAATAAGAAACAATATAAAGGATATGTCGTCTCATTACGAAGCACCCATTAGAAAACCTTTAATTATAGGTGACAAGAATTATCACGATGTAACAGTTGATGTTGCAAGGCCGGTGGAAGGCAGGGCTAACAAGCAATGGTGGATAGCATTTACTATTGCGCTTGCCGCTTTCCTTTGGGGTGTAGGTTGCGTTGCCTATACTGTAGGTACAGGTATAGGTACATGGGGATCAAATAAAACAGTTGGATGGGCCTGGGATATTACCAACTTTGTTTGGTGGGTAGGTATCGGCCACGCAGGTACGCTTATCTCTGCGGTACTACTATTATTCCGCCAAAAATGGAGAATGGCAATTAACCGTTCTGCCGAGGCAATGACAATTTTCTCGGTAATACAGGCAGCTATGTTTCCTGTATTCCACATGGGCCGCCCCTGGCTTGCATACTGGGTAATGCCGGTGCCAAACCAGTTCGGTTCCCTTTGGGTTAACTTTAACTCGCCACTACTTTGGGACGTGTTTGCAATTTCAACATACCTTTCGGTATCACTGGTTTTCTGGTGGACAGGTTTACTTCCCGATTTTGCAATGCTTCGCGACAGGGCAATAACACCATTTACAAAAAGGGTATATTCAATATTAAGCTTCGGATGGAGCGGACGTGCTAAAGACTGGCAGCGTTTTGAAGAGGTTTCTCTTGTACTTGCAGGCTTGGCAACCCCACTTGTACTTTCAGTACACACTATTGTATCTTTTGACTTTGCTACTTCCGTAATACCGGGATGGCACACTACAATCCTTCCGCCTTACTTCGTTGCGGGAGCTATCTTCTCTGGGTTTGCAATGGTAAATACCTTGCTTATCATTATGAGGAAGGTATCTAATCTTGAAAATTATATTACAATACAACATATTGAGCTAATGAACATCGTAATTATGATTACGGGTTCTATTGTGGGTACAGCCTATATTACGGAGCTTTTTGTTGCATGGTACTCAGGAGTTGAATATGAGCAGTATGCCTTCCTTAACAGGGCAACAGGGCCTTACTGGTGGTCTTACTGGCTGATGATGACCTGCAATGTTATCTCTCCGCAGGTAATGTGGTTTAAAAAGATCAGGACAAGCATTATGGCTTCGTTCATCATCTCTATCGTGGTAAATATAGGTATGTGGTTTGAGCGTTTTGTAATTATTGTTACATCGCTGCACAGGGATTACCTTCCTTCTTCATGGACAATGTTCCAGCCTACATTTGTAGATGCAGGTTTTTATATCGGTACAATTGGTTTCTTCTTCGTGCTTTTCCTTCTGTATTCAAGGAGCTTCCCTGTAATTGCACAGGCAGAGGTTAAGTCGATAATGAAAACATCAAGCGAAAAGTATAAAAAACTGCACGCGGCACACGATAATCATTCACATTCAGAACATAATCATTAAGATCATGACTAATAAAGTTATACACGTATTATATAATGATGATGATATCCTGATGGATGCGGTAAAAAAAACCCGCGCAGCGCATCATCATATAGAAGAGGTTTATACACCTTTTCCCGTTCACGGCCTTGATAAGGCTATGGGGCTGGCTCCTACAAGGCTTGCTATATGCTCTTTCTTATATGGTTGTGTTGGTTTAACTGTTGCTACAGCAATGCTTAACTATATAATGATTAATGACTGGCCACAGGATATAGGCGGTAAGCCTAGCTTTAGCTTTATCCAGAATATGCCTGCATTTGTTCCTGTAATGTTTGAAATGACAGTGTTTTTTGCAGCACACTTAATGGTGATTACTTTTTATATGAGAAGTAAGCTATGGCCGTTTAAAGAAGCTGAAAATCCTGATGTAAGAACTACTGACGACCATTTCCTTATAGAAGTTGCCGCTCATGGTAATGTAGATGAAATGGTTTCATTCTTTGAGAACACAGGCGCTGTGGAAGTAAAAGTAATTGAAAAGCACTAACAGACTATGAAAGTATTATATAAAATAGCACTATTGGCAGGTATTTCAGCTGCGTTTACTTCCTGTTTTGACAAGTCGCGCCCGAATTACCAGTATTTCCCTAATATGTATGAGCCGATTCCATATGAAACCTATTCAGAGGTAGAGGCTTTTCCTAATGGCAAGGAAGGACAAATTCCTGCGCAGGGTTCTATACCGCGAGGGTTTACTCCATATGAGCATGAAAACTCTACAGCAGGATATGATTTGGCTAAAGCTAACCTTAAATCACCTTTAGCTGCGGATGAGATTGATATGCCAAGGGCAGAACAGCTTTTTACCATTTACTGTGCTATTTGCCACGGTGATAAGGGCGACGGAAAAGGAAACCTTGTTAAAAGGGAAAAGTTTCTTGGTGTGCCAAGCTATAAAGACAGGGAAATTACTGAAGGAAGCATATTCCATGTAATTACTTACGGTTTAAACTCTATGGGTTCGCATGCTAACCAGCTTAACCAGGAGGAACGTTGGCAGGTTACACACTACGTACTGAAACTAAGGAGTGAATTATAATTGTAGAACACTGAAAGCATAAAATATGTACACATTTTCAAGTAGATTAAAAACTTTTTCGTTTGTCCTGATGATCTTGGGTGTTCTTGGGATAGGCTATAGTTTTTTCACTGCACCTAAAACTGTTGAAGACGTAGAAAAGATACTTGCGGCAGACAGCCACCATGGAGGACATGGTTCCCATGAAGGCCATGCCCATGAAATAACTACCGGTGAAGCGAATGCTACCGAAGTTCACGGACAGGATGCCACAGAGCATGCTATACATGATAAAATAGAACATAAAGAGAATTTAGAGAAACATGTAACAGGAAGCCATGAAGTTGATTCTGTTGGCCAGCCTGCTCATGATACAGCGCATGCTGAACCTGTTGTTGCTGCACACGGTGCAACAGACCATCATGCTGATGAAGCACTTACAGGTGCAGGGCATAATGATGCACACCATGAACATTTGGAGCATGTATTGCACCAACTGCAAAACAAGCCTTGGGCTGCCGTTTATGTTGCTGCTATATTTTTTATGCTTATATCTTTAGGTGCACTTGCTTTTTATGCTATACAAAATGCTGCCCAGGCAGGATGGTCTCCTGTATTGTTCAGGGTTATGGAAGGTATATCGGCCTACCTTATACCAGGAGCAATAATTTTCTTTGTATTGCTGCTACTGGGTGTTTTCCATGTTCACCACCTGTTTATATGGATGGATCCTGAAGTTGTGGCGGAAGACCACCTTATACAAGGAAAATCGGGCTATCTTAATGCAACGTTCTTTATTATAAGGGCTGTTATATTTTTAGGTGGCTGGATTTTATACCGCCAGTATGCAAGGAAAAACTCATTATTGCAGGATGACGCTAATGATAACCTATACTACAAGAAAAACTTTAAGGCTGCTGCCACTTTCCTTGTATTCTTTATTGTATCCGAATCTATAATGTCATGGGACTGGATAATGTCTGTTGACCCACACTGGTACAGTACATTATTCGGCTGGTATGTGTTTGCAAGTTTCTTTGTAAGCGGTATTACAGCTATTGCTATGGTTACTTTATACCTTAAGGCAAAAGGATATCTTGAGTTTGTAAACACAAGCCACATACACGATTTAGCTAAATTTATGTTTGGTATAAGTGTATTCTGGACATACTTATGGTTCTCTCAGTTCATGCTTATGTGGTATGCCGATATACCGGAAGAAGTAACCTACTTTGTTACACGTATAGAGCATTATAACCTGCCTTTCTTCGGCATGGTAGTTATGAACTTTGTATTGCCGGTTATAATCCTTATAAATACTGACTTTAAACGCCTTTCATGGATAGTTGTACTTGCAGGTATCATTATACTTTGCGGACACTATATTGATTTTTATAACATGATTATGCCGGCAACCGTGGGCGACCAGTGGTTTATTGGCGCAGGCGAAATAGGTGCAATACTATTCTTCTTTGGGTTATTTATATTCGTTGTGTTTACATCATTAACTAAAGCACCGCTACTTGCTAAGCATAACCCGTATATTGAGGAAAGTAAGCATTTTCATTATTAATATTTAAAGAAATAAACAAATGACAAGTTTATTGATAATTATAGTTTTAGTTTTATTAGGCATTGCAATATGGCAATTAACTAAAATATTCCACCTTACACAGATAGGTGCATCACAGCATGCTGATGACCATCAGGAGGTTGCAAATGACAGGGATAATAATGTTAATGGTTACCTAATGTTTGCATTTGTGGGCTTTATTTACCTGTTTACCATATACTCTTTATGGAAATGGGGTAAGGTTGCACTTGGCACACCAGCTTCAGAACACGGGCCGCAGTATGATAACCTAATGGCTACATCGCTTTGGCTTATATTTATAGTACAAACAATAACACAGTTTTTGTTACACTTTTTTGCATACAAATACAGGGGCAAAAAAGGTAGGGTTGCTTTTTACTATGCCGATAACGACAAACTTGAATTTATCTGGACAATTATACCGGTTATAGTACTTGCAGGTTTAATTCTTTACGGATTATATGCATGGACTAACATTATGTTTATTGATGAGGATAAAGAGGATGTAATGTATGTTGAAGTTTATGCCAAGCAGTTTAGCTGGGAAGTAAGGTATGCCGGTGAAGATGGTGTGCTTGGAAAGGCTAACGTTAGGTATATAGAAGGTGTAAATACTTTGGGTGTTGATATGTCTGACCCTAATGCACAGGACGATATTGCTTCAACAGAGCTTCACCTGCCAAAAGGGAAAAAAGTAATTTTTAAATTCCGTTCGCAGGATGTTTTGCACTCTGCATACTTTCCTCACTTCAGGGCTCAAATGAACGTTGTTCCCGGTATGGTTACGCAGTTCGGCTTTACACCAACCCTAACAACAGAAGAAATGCGCCAGGATCCGCAAATCATGGAAAAGGTTGCGAACATCAACACTATCAGGTCTAAGAAAAGCGCTGACCTTGTAGCTAAAGGTGAATCTGCTTTAGAGCCTTATACTTTTGACTATCTTTTGCTTTGTAATAAAATTTGCGGTGCTTCGCACTACAACATGCAGATGAAAGTAATAGTTGAAGATGAAGCAGACTTTAATAAATGGCTGGGCGAAAGGAAAACAATGGCTGCCGCTGTTAAAGAGTCTAAAGAGCAGGCTGCTGAGGCTGCCGCTGAGACAAAATCATCTGAAGTAATTGAGCCGGTTGCTGATTCAACTGCAACTGCTGCGCAAAACGCAGCCCAGGCCAACGTAGATAAAAAATAACATTGTTTAGTATATTTCAAATTAAAAAAATATGTCAGCAGTAGGACACGAAATACACGGTCACGAAGAACACGGTCATCACGATGCACATGATCACCACCATAAAGATACCTTCATTACAAAGTATATCTTTAGTATAGATCATAAGATGATTGCCAAGCAATACCTTTTAACAGGTGTTGTAATGGGTATTATTGGTATTATGATGTCAATATTATTCCGTATGCAGATTGCATGGCCTGAAGAGTCTTTCACTATTTTTAAAGTTTTATTAGGCGAAAAATTTGCTCCAAACGGAGTGATGCGTAATGATATATACCTTGCTTTGGTTACCATTCATGGTACTATAATGGTATTCTTTGTTCTTACGGCAGGTTTAAGTGGTACTTTTAGTAACCTGCTTATTCCGCTGCAAATTGGTGCCAGGGATATGGCATCCGGGTTTATGAATATGCTTTCTTACTGGCTGTTTTTCCTTTCGTCAGTAATTATGGTTATTTCACTATTTGTAGAGGCAGGCCCTGCTTCTGCCGGATGGACTATATACCCGCCATTAAGTGCATTGCCACAGGCAATTCCGGGCTCTGGTGCAGGTATGACGCTTTGGCTGGTTTCAATGGCCATATTCATTGCGTCATCGCTTATGGGGTCACTTAACTATGTGGTTACCGTAATTAATTTAAGGACAAAAGGTATGTCTATGACAAGGCTGCCGTTAACAATATGGGCTTTCTTTATTACTGCCGTTATTGGTATAGTATCATTCCCTGTATTACTTTCTGCTGCACTGCTTCTTTTGTTTGACCGTAGCTTTGGTACTTCGTTCTTCCTTTCGGATATTTTTATTGCAGGCGAAGTATTGCACTATCAGGGAGGTTCTCCGGTATTGTTTGAGCACCTTTTCTGGTTCCTTGGTCACCCTGAGGTTTACATTGTACTTTTACCGGCACTTGGTATTACTTCTGAAATTATTGCAACCAACTCACGCAAGCCTATCTTTGGTTACCGTGCGATGATTGCTTCTATATTAGCTATCGCATTCCTTTCAACAATTGTATGGGGGCACCACATGTTCGTTTCAGGTATGAACCCTTTCCTTGGTTCTGTATTTACCTTTACAACGCTTCTTATTGCAATACCATCGGCAGTTAAGGCATTCAACTACATTACTACATTGTGGAGGGGTAACCTGCAGATGAATCCTGCAATGCTTTTCTCTATAGGCCTTGTTTCTACCTTCATCACTGGTGGTTTAACAGGTATTATTTTAGGTGACAGTACACTTGATATCAACGTTCACGATACTTACTTTGTTGTAGCCCACTTCCACCTTGTAATGGGTATATCTGCCCTTTACGGTATGTTTGCGGGTATTTACCACTGGTTCCCGAAAATGTTCGGAAGAATGATGAACAAAACACTGGGATATGTACACTTTTGGGTAACTGCAGTTTGTGCTTATGGGGTATTCTTCCCAATGCACTTTTTAGGTATGGCAGGCTTACCGCGCCGTTATTATACCAACACTGCATTCCCTTTATTTGATGACCTTCAGGATGTAAACGTGTTGGTTACAATGTTCGCCATAATCGGTGCAGCATTCCAGTTGGTATTCCTTTGGAACTTCTTCTACAGCATATTTAAAGGTAAGAGGGCTCCAATGAACCCATGGAAATCTAATACGCTTGAATGGACAGCACCTGTGGAGCATATACACGGTAACTGGCCGGGTGAAATACCGGAAGTTTACAGGTGGCCTTATGACTACAGCAAGCCTGGGCATGAAGAGGACTTTGTTCCTCAAAATGTGCCAATGAAGGAAAATGAAGAACAATTACACCATTAATATTGGTTTTAAATACAAAAGCCCCTCACCAGAGGGGCTTTTTTGTTAATATTGCCTTAGTTTATTCACTGCTTTACTGCCTTTTAGTATCTTTAATAAAAATAGGATAATGAGCAGAGAAAGTAATTTTGAGATTAATGAATCGGAAAGCCAGTTTGAACTTCATTTAAATGATGGGCTGGCTTTTTTAGAATATCACAGAGAGGAAAATAAAATATTCCTTACGCACACAGAGGTGCCTGAGCAGTTAAGAGGTAAGGGTATTGCGGCTGAACTTGTAAAGCACACGCTGCAGTATTGCAGGCAAAATAATTTAATTGTGGTGCCTGCCTGCGCCTATGTTGCAAAATACATTGATAAAAATCCGGAGTGGAGGGATATCCTGTCTGAAGGTTATCAAATGTAATTATTGCTAAATTCAGTTATCTTTGCCAGATGAATGAAAACTTAAATCCTACTAACCAAAATTATAATGCCGAAGAGCTTGACCTTGAAAAAAAGCTCAGGCCATTATCATTTGAGGATTTTACAGGGCAGGACCAGGTGCTGGAAAACCTTCAGATTTTTGTGCAGGCAGCTAATTTAAGGGGTGAGGCGTTAGACCATACCCTTTTTCATGGCCCGCCCGGACTTGGTAAAACAACACTTGCCAATATCTTGGCTAATGAACTGGGTGTAGGTATCAAAATTACATCTGGGCCTGTACTGGATAAGCCCGGTGACCTTGCCGGCCTGCTGACCAACCTTGAAGAGCGGGACATTCTTTTTATAGACGAGATACACAGGCTTAGCCCAATTGTGGAAGAATACCTTTATTCTGCAATGGAGGATTTCCGTATAGATATAATGATAGAGTCAGGGCCCAATGCCCGTTCCGTACAAATAGGATTAAATCCTTTTACACTGGTAGGCGCAACTACACGTTCAGGGTTGCTTACTGCCCCAATGCGTGCCCGTTTTGGTATATCCAGCAGGCTGCAGTATTACACTACCGAATTACTTACCACTATTGTACAACGAAGTTCTGCAATACTAAAAATGCCCATTACCATGGAGGCGGCTATAGAAATTGCTGGTAGAAGCCGTGGCACACCACGTATAGCTAATGCTTTATTGCGCAGGGTTAGGGACTTCGCTCAGATAAAAGGCAATGGAAAAATAGATATAGAAATAGCAAGGTTCTCATTAAGGGCGCTCCATGTAGATGCGCATGGGCTTGATGAAATGGATAATAAAATATTAACCACCATTATAGATAAGTTTAAGGGTGGCCCGGTTGGGCTTTCTACATTGGCCACTGCGGTATCGGAAAGTGGGGAAACCATAGAGGAAGTATATGAACCCTTTTTAATACAGGAAGGCTTTATTATCCGCACACCACGAGGACGGGAAGTAACAGAAAAGGCTTATAAACATTTAGGCAGGGTAAAATCAGGTAATCAGGGAGGCTTGTTTGATTAATAAGTTAGAAGTCAGTAATTAGAAAGCAGATCAATTTATGGCTCAGGAATTAAAAGACAGGACTATGCAGTATGCATTATCCATTCTAAGCATTGTAGAGCAGTTATCTTTTAGTACATCCTCTAAAGTTGTGGCTTATCAACTTGCTAAAAGTGGTACTTCAGTAGGGGCTAATTACAGGGCAGCCTGCAGGTCAAGAAGTGATCGGGAATTTATTGCTAAAATGGAAATTGTATTGGAAGAAGCGGATGAAACGTTATATTGGCTTGAAATAATTGAAGCGAAAAATTGGCTTTCAGCTAATATAGTTAATACAGTTTGGAAAGAAGGTAATCAGTTAACCGCAATTTTTGTAACTTCACTAAAAACCGCTAAAGCGAAATTAAATTAGTTCTAACTTCTGAATTCTGAACTCCAAAATTAAATACTCGCAATTTATAAAAAGCGAAGCAAAACGCCTCGGCTTTTTATCATGTGGCATAGCAAAGGCCGGATTTCTTGAAGAAGAAGCCCCACGGCTTGAAAAATGGCTTAATGAAAGCAGGCATGGTAAAATGCAGTATATGGAGAATCATTTTGATAAGCGCCTTGACCCTACATTGCTTGTTGATGGAGCCAAAAGTGTTATATCGCTGCTGCTTAATTATTATCCTACCCACAAGCAGGTATCGGATAGCTACAAAATATCAAAATATGCCTACGGTCAGGATTATCATTTTGTTATAAAGAGTAAACTAAAGGAGTTACTTTATTCTGTAAACGAAAATATAGGTGAGGTAAACGGTAGGGCATTTGTTGACAGCGCACCTGTTCTGGATAAGGCATGGGCTGCCCGGAGTGGGTTGGGCTGGATAGGAAAAAACAGCAACCTGCTTAGTAAGCAGGTGGGCTCTTTCTTTTTTATAGCGGAATTGATTGTAGATATTGAATTGGAATATGACCTTCCGGTAACAGATCATTGCGGAAGCTGCACGGCCTGTATAGATGCCTGCCCCACACAGGCTATAGTACAACCTTATATAGTTGACGGTAGCAAATGCATATCATATTTTACTATTGAACTAAAAGATAATTTACCGCAGGAATTGAAGGGCAGTTTTAATGACTGGGCTTTTGGTTGTGATGTATGCCAGGATGTTTGCCCCTGGAACCGTTTTTCAAAACCTCATAGCGAACCGCTTTTCAGCCCAAACCCCGACCTGCTCTCCATGACAAAGAAAGATTGGGAAGAAATAACAGGGGATACTTTCAGCAAAGTTTTTAAAAACTCGGCTGTAAAGAGAACAAAATTTGAGGGGCTGAAAAGGAACATCAATTTTTTAAAAGAATAAATCCGCCCCGGGCACTATTGCTAACATTTTTCAAAATACTATTTACAAGCAACTACGCTTAATAAATAGTATTAAAAATTTCTTAATTACATTCATAGGTTTACCTTTGTAAACTTGTTATTTAATAATAATAAACATGAACAAGTATAGCAAAAGGCGTGAAGCACTGCTTTATCATGCCAAGCCGCATCCCGGGAAAATCCAGGTTATACCCACAAAAAAATATGCTACCCAAAGGGATTTGTCGCTGGCTTACTCGCCAGGAGTAGCCGAACCCTGCCTTGAAATAGCCAAAGATGTAAATAATGTTTATAAATATACTACTAAAGGAAACCTTGTTGCCGTAATATCTAATGGTACTGCTGTATTGGGGCTTGGGGATATAGGGCCTGAGGCATCAAAACCTGTGATGGAAGGTAAAGGCCTTCTGTTTAAAATATTTGCGGATATTGACGTTTTTGATATTGAGGTAGATACCAAGGATGTAGATAAGTTTATTGAAACAGTAAAAAATATTGCCCCCACATTTGGCGGTATCAACCTTGAGGATATTAAAGCACCGGAGTCTTTTGAAATTGAAAGAAGGCTGGTAGAGGAGCTTAATATACCGGTAATGCATGATGACCAGCATGGTACTGCAATTATCTCTTCGGCGGCATTGCTTAATGCAGTTGAACTGGCGGAAAAAGAAATAGATAAAGTTAAAGTGGTAGTGTCCGGCGCCGGTTCGGCGGCACTTGCATGTGCCAACCTTTACCTGCTTTTAGGTGTTAAGGTGGAAAATATTGTAATGTTTGATAAGGATGGTATGCTGACGCTGGAAAGGACAGACCTTTCGGAAGTGCAGCGCAGGTATGCAAAACCGGATAAACAATCACTAAGCGAAGCCATAAAAGGAGCCGATGTATTTTTGGGGCTTTCAGTAGGCAATATACTTACACCCGAAATGCTGCTGGCAATGAATGCAAATCCAATTGTATTCGCAATGGCCAATCCTGTACCTGAAATAGATTATGACCTGGCGGTTGCCACGCGTGATGATATTATTATGGCAACGGGCCGTTCAGACCATCCTAACCAGGTAAATAACGTATTAGGTTTCCCGTATATATTTCGTGGTGCGCTTGATGTAAGGGCTGCTAAAATAAATGAAGCCATGAAAATGGCGGCAGTAAGGGCACTGGCCGAACTTGCAAAGGCCCCTGTGCCTGAACAGGTAAATATAGCCTATGGTGAAACAAAACTAAATTTTGGCAGGGAGTATATTATACCCAAGCCTTTTGACCCACGTCTTATAGCCGTTGTAGCCCCGGCAGTTGCCAAGGCGGCTATGGAATCGGGTGTTGCACAGCAGCCGATAGCCGACTGGGATAAATATACAGAGGAGCTTTTAGAGCGTTTGGGTAATGATAATAAAATGGTTCGCCTATTAACCAACCGTGCCAAAACCGACCCCAAAAGGATTGTATTTGCAGAAGCTGACCACCTTGACGTACTAAAAGCCGCGCAGATTGTAATGGAAGAGAGGATAGGTATACCTATACTTTTGGGTAATAAGGAAATTATTACCGAATTGATGCAGGAAATAGATTTTGACGGCGAGGTTGAAATTATAGACCCCAAGATAAATGAGGAAAATGAGCGCCGTAACCGTTATGCCGATGTGTTTTGGAAGGCAAGGCAGAGAAGGGGCGTGAGCTACCTTGATGCCCAGAAATGGATGCGGGAACGCAACTATTTTGCCGCAATGATGGTTAATGAGGGCGAAGCTGATGCTATGGTAACAGGTTATTCAAGGAGCTATCCATCGGTGGTTAAGCCGGTAATGCAGCTTATAGGCAAAGCACAGGGCGTAACCAAAATTGCCACGACTAACATGATGCTCACCAAAAGAGGGCCTATTTTCCTTTCGGACACGGCAATAAATCCTGACCCTTCTGCAGATGACCTTGCAAAAATAGCACTTATGACAGCCCGTACGGTGCGAATGTTTGGTATGGAGCCTGTACTGGCAATGGTGTCATTTTCAAATTTTGGCTCATCGGAAGATAAAAGCGCAAGCAAGGTAAGGGAGGCTGTATCGTTTTTACATAAAAATTACCCTGACCTTATAGTAGATGGTGAAGTCCAGGCTGATTTTGCGCTGAACCCGGAAATGCTTAAAGATAAATTCCCGTTCTCCAAACTTGCAGGGAAAAAGGTTAATACCCTTATTTTTCCTAATCTTGAGGCAGCCAACATAACTTATAAGCTTTTAAAAGAGCTCAATAAGGTAGTGTCAATAGGGCCTATCATGCTGGGTATGGATAAGCCTGTGCATATTTTCCAGCTTGGTGCAAGTGTTGAAGAAATGGTAAACATGGCTGCTGTTGCCGTAGTAGATGCGCAGGAAAAGGAAAAGCGCTTTAAAATGGCTAAAAAGTAGATTTTAACTCAACTTTAAAGAATTTTACTATTTTTGAAAACGATTAATTTACAGCTATGATAGCACATCTTCAGGGAAGATTAGCAGAAAAATTGCCGACTGAGGTGGTGATAGATTGCAATGGGGTAGGATACCAGTTACACATATCACTGCATACCTATTCGCTGCTGCCGGATTCTGAAAATATAAAACTGTACACATTCCTGCAGGTTAAGGAAGATGCGCATACTTTATTCGGTTTTGTTGAAAAATCAGAGCGGGAGCTTTTCAAGCTGCTGATATCGGTTTCGGGCATAGGTGCGGGCACAGCACGTACAATGCTTTCCTCTATGGCCCCAAAGCAGGTTATACAGGCCATAGCGTCGGGAGATATTGCAACAATACAGTCAATAAAAGGAATAGGTAATAAAACGGCACAGCGCGTAATACTGGACTTAAAGGATAAAGTGTTAAAACTGTATGATTTGGAAGAAGTTTCTGTTTCTGCTTACAATACAAATAAAGATGAAGCGTTATCTGCGTTGGAGGTGTTAGGTTTTAATAAAAAGCTGGCAGAAAAAGCCATTGATAAAATTATTAAAGAAACCCCTGAAGCCAATGTGGAAACTATTATAAAACAAGCATTAAAAAATTTATAGTCCTTGAGAACAGAATACTCCAAGAATTTTATTTGCAATAAATTAAAATACGTTATTTCTGTATTGTTCCTGTTTTTTGGTTTTGCCATGCAGGCACAGGTGGACGAAGAAGATGAGGAATCACGCGATACTATAAAGGGATATGATGCAGGCAGGGTGGAAATACCCAATCCTAAAAGCATTGTAGAGGCGTATACCTATGACCCTGTAACCAACAGGTATGTATATACCAATAAAGTTGATGGCTTTAATATAAACTACCCTATTATACTTACACCCCAGGAGTATGAGGAACTGGTGCTTAGGGAATCAATGCGGGAATATTACCGCCAAAAATCAAAAGCTATAGATGGCAAGGGAACCGAAGAGGAACAAAAAAACCTATTGCCACGCTATTATGTAAATTCAAGCTTTTTTGAAACCATATTTGGCAGCAATACTATAGATATTAAACCCCAGGGTTCGGTTGAACTTGATTTGGGGGTTCGTTATACCAAGCAGGATAACCCTGCCCTTTCGCCACGCAACAGGAGTACCTTTACTTTTGATTTTGACCAGCGTATAAGCATGAGCCTGCAGGGTAAAGTAGGTACAAGGCTGGCGGTTAATGCCAACTATGATACTGAATCTACCTTTGCCTTTCAAAACCTTATAAAGCTGGAATATACCCCAACGGAGGATGATATACTCCAAAAAATTGAGGTGGGTAATGTTAGTTTCCCATTATCCAATTCACTTGTGCGTGGGGCGCAAAGCCTTTTTGGTGTAAAAATGCAGCTTCAGTTTGGTAAAACTACTTTTACCGGTATTTTCTCAGAACAAAAATCACAGACAAAAACAATTACGGCGCAGGGCGGCGGTGCGCTTCAGGACTTTGAGCTTTTTGCTCTTGAGTATGATAGCGACAGGCATTTTTTCCTTTCGCAGTATTTCAGGAACCTGTATGATTATTCCCTGCGTAACTACCCTTTGATTGACAGCAGGGTACAAATTACCCGGATTGAGGTTTGGGTTACCAACAGGCAGAACAGGATTAACCCGACCGAGAACAATTCAAGGAATATTTTGGCAATACAGGATTTAGGGGAAGGCCCGCTGACAAGATATACTGTTTCAGGTATAACAAGTGAGGACATAACTCCTGAAGCTGTAGGTTTTGCCAGTCCCGGCGGTGCACCTTCGGGATTTTTTAATGTAACACAAAACCAGCCACCGGATAACAGTAATAATAAACTTGACCCTACCCTAATTGGTACAGGTACAGGGTGGCTTGACCCTTCTGTTAGGGAAATAGTTACTGTTACCAACGGTAGTTTTACCAACGGGCTTGATGCTAATGAAGGGCGCGACTATTCCAAGCTTGAAAATGCACGTAAACTTTCGCCCAGCGAATATACTTTCCATACACAGTTAGGTTATATATCCCTTAACCAAAGGCTTAATAATGATGAAGTCCTTGCCGTAGCCTATCAGTACACCATAGGCGACCAGGTTTACCAGGTGGGTGAGTTTGGTACTGACGGTGTAGATGCAACGGTGGTTACTAATCCCGGGGATACCGGCACACAGCCTGCTGTTTCTACAAAAAGCCTTATACTGAAGCTATTAAAAGGTACTTTGGTTAACGTTAATGAACCTACATGGGACCTGATGATGAAAAACATCTACCAGATACCTAATGCGTACCAGCTTAGCCAGGAAGATTTCCGTTTCAATATTTTATATACCGATCCTTCACCGTTAAACTATATAACCCCCGCAGGTGGCGTGCCATTACCTGAGGATGTGGCGGATACCCCATTGTTGCGGGTGTTTAATGTTGACAGGCTTAATTACACCAATGACCCGCAAGAGGGCGGAGACGGTTTTTTTGACTTTGTACCCAACCTTACTATTGATACCCAGAATGGGCGTATAATATTTACAACCGCAGAGCCTTTTGGTGAGTACCTGTTTGACAAACTCTCCACATCGCCTACCGAGAATTATGACGACCAGAATGAAACCACTTATAATGCCAACCAAAAACGCTATGTGTACCGCAGTATGTACCAAAGCACACAGGCTGCAGCTTTGCAAAACAGCGAGAAAAACAAATTCCAGCTGCGCGGGCGTTTTAAATCAAGTGGTGGCGATGGTATATCATTAAATGCATTTAATATACCACAGGGCTCCGTTGTGGTTAAGGCCGGAGGGCGTGTTCTTGTGGAAGGTGTTGATTATACAGTTAACTATCAGATAGGCCGCGTGTATATATCAGACCCGTCACTGCAAAATACACCGATTGATGTTTCCCTTGAAAACAATAACGTATTCGGGCAGCAGACAAGGCGTTTTGCAGGTTTTAATATAGAGCATAAGTTTAACGACAAATTCCTTGTAGGGGCAACATTGCTCAATATGTCCGAAAGGCCATACACAAGCAAAACCAATTATGGGCAGGAGTCGGTTAACAATACTATTTTCGGCCTGAATACTATTTATTCTACAGAGGTTCCTTTCTTTACAAGATTGGTTAACAAACTACCTAATATAGATACTGACGCCCCTTCTAACTTCTCCTTCAGGGGTGAGGTGGCTTACCTTTTGCCGGGAGCTTCCAAAGCCGACCAGTTTAACGGTGAGGCTACTACCTATGTAGATGATTTTGAGGGTTCACAAACTAATATAGATGTCCGCGGCGCGCAATCCTGGTATTTATCCAGTGCTCCGGCAAGCCTATTTCCTGCAGATACCCCGCCCACTAATGACCTTTCGTATGGGTATAACAGGGCAAAGCTGGCATGGTACAGTATAGACCCTACATTTTATACCAGCCAAAGGCCGTCAGGCATTACAGACGGAGACTTAAGGTCTAACCGTACAAGGCGTATTTATTATGAAGAACTTTACCCTGTAACCGATGTTCCACCGGGGCAGTCAAGGGTAGTAAATACGCTTGACCTTTCCTACTATCCGCAGGAAAGGGGGCCTTATAACTTTAACCCTGTACTGGCTGGTGGTACCACTTTTACCGAAGCACAGGCTCCGGATAACTGGGGAGGTATAATGAGGGCAATAAACTCTACCAACTTTGAGCAGACAAATGTTGAATACATACAATTCTGGATGCTTGACCCTTATTATGGAAATGCTGATGATGTAACAGGTTCGGACAATACAGGCTTCCTTGAAATAAACCTTGGTGAAATATCGGAAGATATATTAAAGGATGGCCGTAAGCAATATGAAAACGGATTGCCGGAAGCTGGGGGCAACCAGCCTGTTTTTACTACAGCATGGGGAGATGTCCCTGTTTCGCAGTCGCTTATTTATGCTTTTGATACCAATACTGCCAACAGGAATGTGCAGGATGTGGGTCTTGATGGTTATACCGATGCGGAAGAAGCTATTGCTTTTCCTGAATTTGCAGGGCTTTCTGACCCTGCGGGGGATAACTACCAGTTTTTCCTGAGCGCAAGCGGAAATGTGCTTGACAGGTACAAGAATTATAACGGCATGGATGGTAACTCTCCTGTAGATGTAGGCAATACCAACAGGGGGGCAACCACATTGCCTGATACTGAAGATATAAACAGGGATAATACCATGAACACCATTGATGCCTATTTCAGGTATCGGGTGGCTATAGAACCGGGAGTACAGCCGGGGCAGGGGTACGTGGTTGACGAAAGGGAAGTACAGGGGCAGGTTCCCGGTGGGGGCACAACACCCGCAAGGTGGCTTTTATATAAAATACCGGTTGATTCGCCCAATATGCCAGAAGTAGGCGGTATTGCAGATTTCCGTTCCATAAGGTTTATGAGGGTATTTTTAACGGGTTTCCGCAGGGATGTAACATTACGTTTTGGTGCGTTTGACCTTGTTAGGGGAGAATGGAGGCGTTTTGTAAATTCTCTTGACCCTAATGAAGACACACCTACCAATGAGCTTGATAATACAGGGTTTGATGTTGTTGCATTGAATATACAGGAAAATGGCGACCGTGAGCCGATACCTTATAAATCGCCGCCGGGTGTACAGCGCGAGCAGCTTTATGCCAACAATGCAGTAATAAATCAAAATGAGCAGGCCCTTTCATTAAGGGTATATGCAACTGATGGCAGTGTAAACGGCGGGCTTGAGCCACAGGATTCGCGCGCTGTGTTTAAAAATGTAAATGTTGATATGCGCCAGTTTAAAAAGCTAAGGATGTTTTTACATGCCGAAGCTTTGCCAAGCCAGGTTAACCCAAGCCAGGAAGACGGCGGCCTAGAATCAGGGGAAATAAGTGGGTTTATCCGTTTTGGTAACGACTTTACTGAAAACTTTTACCAGGTAGAGAAGCGACTTTTAAAAACACCTTTCGGTGCAAAAAGGGAAGAGGATATCTGGTATGATGAAAACGAGATACTGGTAACGCTTTCTGCATTAACCAAACTTAAAATAAAAGTGTTGAATGGCGATGCCGACCTTCCGGCACCTGATGCCAATGGTATTGTATATATGCAGGCAAACCTGCTTGATTCTTCTTTAAGCGAAAATATGACCATAGGTATTAAAGGTAATCCTAATTTTGGTTTTGTGCGTACTTTAATGGTGGGCGTTAAAAACAACCTTCCGGCTACAAGCAACCGCAGTATAAGGGGTGAAGTATGGTTTAATGAGCTTCGCCTTTCGGATATGGATAATAAGGGCGGTATGGCAGCAGTAGCCAATATGGATACCAATTTTGCCGATTTTGCCACTGTTTCGGCAACAGGAAGATTAAGTACTATTGGTTTTGGTACTATTGAGCAGGGGCCTAATGAAAGAAGCAGGGAAGACACTAAACAATATGACCTTGTTACCAATGTTAATTTAGGTAAGCTATTGCCTAAAAAATGGGCTATAAACCTGCCGTTTAATTATGCTGTGGGCGAAGAAATTATTACACCCGAATATGACCCTTTTCAACAGGACGTAAAACTTGACCAGCTCATTGATGTAACACAGGATGAAGCCGAAAAGGAAAACCTGCGCCAAAGGGCAATTGATTATACTAAAAGGAAGAGTATAAACTTTATAGGTGTAAAAAAGGAAAGGTCGCCGGAGCAGAAACCTCATATTTATGACCCTGAAAATGTTACGCTTTCCTACTCCTTTAACCAGACGGAGCACCATGATTATGAAATTGAAGACCTGCTTGACCAGCAGGTAAGGGTAACGGCTGATTATAACTATACTTTCCAGAGCAAGCCCGTAGAGCCGTTTAAAAATACCGGCTTTATGAAAAAAAGCGAGTACTGGAAAATACTGAGGGATTTTAATTTTAATTACCTTCCTTCCAATCTGTCATTCAGCACCAATATAATAAGGCAGTATAACAGGCAGCAATACAGGAATGTTGATGTTGAGGGTATTGCCATAAGCCCGCTGTACAGGAGAAATTATTTCTTTAATTACCAGTATGGCTTCAATTATAATATTACAAAATCGCTTAAGTTTAATTACCAGGTGGCTACAAGCAACATTGTGAGGAATTACCTTGATGAAAACAACAGGCCGATACAGGAATATAATATATGGCAGGACTTTTGGAATACTGGCGAGCCTAATCAGCATACACAACAGTTTGTAGTAAATTACGACCTTCCGATTAACAAAATACCGGCACTTGCATTTGTAAAGTCGGCTTACTCCTATACGGCTAACTATAACTGGCAGCGTTCTTCCGATGCGCTTTCACAAATTGAGTCAGGCGGTATAATTTACCAGTTGGGTAATACCATACAAAACAATAACACCCATAAACTTAATACAACTTTCAATATGGATTTGTTGTATAAGTATATTGGTATCGGGGTAAAAAAACCGGCAGCAAGAAATGCTGCGCCTAAGGCACCGCCAAGGCCGGGGGAAAGGATTACTTCTGCACCCGCACAGCCGCAAAACGGCAATACATTTGTAGATGGTCTTTTAGGTGTGCTTACAAGTGTAAAAAGCATACAGGTGAATTACAGTGAAGTGAACGGTACTTTATTACCGGGCTTTTTGCCGGGGGTTGGTTTCCTGGGCACTACAAAGCCTACACTTGGCTTTATTTTGGGCAGCCAGGATGCCGATGTTAGGTATGAAGCAGCAAAAAGAGGCTACCTTACCAATTATGAGGAGTTTAACCAGAACTTTACCCAGACAAAAACACAAACGCTTGATTATAATGCTACAGTGGATTTATTCCCTGATTTTAAAATAGAGCTGATAGGGAACAGGAAATATACCAATAACTATTCTGAGCAGTATGATGTTAACTATTATCAGGACAGGGAATCTACTATCCTTACAGATGAACTTCACTACCACTCACGCTCCCCTTATGACTATGGTAACTTTGAAATTTCAACCATACTTATAAAAACTGCGTTCAGCACGAGCGATGTTAACGGTTCTGAAGCCTTTGATCAGTTTAGGGAAAACAGGCTTGATATTGCCAACAGGCTGGCTGCACAGCATTATGGCTCTACAAATTTCCCAAGGTACGGAGACCCTACATTACCCACAAACGAGTTTGCAACTGCTAATGCAGGATACCCTGTAGGCTTTGGTAAAAACAGCCAAAAGGTTTTATTGCCTGCATTTTTGGCGGCTTATACAGGGCAGGATGCCTCAAAAGTATCAACAGGGCTGTTCCGCAATATACCAATACCAAACTGGACAGTACAGTACACCGGCTTAATGCGCTATAAGTTTTTTAAAGACAGGTTTAAGTTCTTTACCCTGAAGCATGGTTATAAAGCAAGTTATAATATTAATGCGTATCGCTCTAATCTTGATTATGTAGCGGGAATTAATGACGATGTAGCACAGTTTTATGATAAGAACTTCTATACAAAAGATATCATATCAAATGTCAATCTTACGGAGATGTTTAACCCGTTGATTAAGGTTGATTTAGAAATGAAGAACTCTATAAAAATACTTGCTGAAATTAAAAAGGACAGGACTTTAAACCTTAGCTTTGATAACAACCTGCTTACCGAGGTGAAAGGAAATGAATATACACTGGGGCTTGGATACCGTATAAAAGACGTAACCATTAATTCGCGCCTTGCAGATAACCCTACCAATACAATAAAAAGTGATATAAACCTTAAGGCTGATTTTACCTTAAGGAAAAACGAAACTATTGTGCGTTACCTTGATTATGATAATAACCAGCTGGGTGGTGGCCAGGATATGTGGTCGGTTAAGTTTACAGCCGATTATGCCTTTAGTAAAAACCTTACGGCTATATTTAATTATGACCATTCTTTCTCTAAGGCTGTTATATCAACCACCTATCCTATAACCAATATAAGGGCATGGTTTACGCTGAGGTACATATTTGGAAATTAAGATAAAAACTTTTTTAAATAATCATATAAAACATACATTTGCCTAAAACAAACTAACAATGAATATTCCTGCAGATTTAAAGTACACAAAAGACCACGAGTGGGTTAAAATAGAAGGCGATACAGCTATAGTGGGTATTACAGATTTTGCCCAGAAAGAACTTGGCGATATTGTATATGTAGAAGTGGAAACGCTTGACCAGACATTGGCTAAAGACGATGTTTTTGGTACGGTAGAAGCGGTAAAAACTGTTTCTGACCTTTTCCTGCCTTTATCAGGTGAAATAATTGAGTTTAACGATTCGTTGGAAAGCACGCCTGAAAAAGTGAACAGCGACCCTTATGGCGAAGGCTGGATGGTTAAGGTAAAAATAAGCGACCCGTCTGAAGAAAGCGGGCTGTTAAGCAGCGACCAATATAAGGAGCTGATAGGTGCTTAACAGGTTTTTATGGCCGGCAGCACTTTGGACTGTATTGATTACGGTATTAAGCCTTATGAGCAATTCCCGTATTGAAAGTATAGACAAATTTGATCTTCCGGACGCAGATAAATTTGTTCATTTCATATTCTATTTTACCTTTACCATATTATGGTATCTTTTTTTACGCTCGGTAAGGGTGTTTAAAAGTTTAGCCAGGCTAAGGTTTTTAATCTTTATAGTTGCCGTTTTGTATGGTGCCTGTATTGAGGCCTGCCAGTTTTTGTTTACAGAAGGCAGGAGTGCCGATTTACTGGATGCATTAGCAAACAGCCTCGGCAGTGGTTCCGCTATACTTATTTTATGGCTTTTGGTAAAAAAGAAAAGAGATAATAATTAACTTTAATCCCCTGAACTATTCAGGGGATTATTTTTTGGACTATGGATATAAAACAATATTTAGATTCTACCTACTTAAAAACGGCTGCGCAGGCAGGGGTTACAGAAGAAGAAAACATTGAAACAGCAAAGCATTATATTAATGAAGCTATAGCAGAAAAGTTTAAGCTTATTATGATAAGGCCGGAAATGGTTAGAATAGCTTCATCGTTAACAGATGCTGCCGATTCTCTTGTTTTGGTAGGTACTGTTATAGATTTTCCTGAAGGAAGTGCCCCGCTGTTTGATAAGCTGAAGGAAGCACAGCAGGCTATTGACGATGGTGCTGATGAACTTGATTATGTTATAAATTATACTGCCTTTAAGGCGGGGGATATTGATAGTGTTAAAAAACAGGTTTATGAATGTACTGCTTTAGGGCTAAAAAATAATAAAACGGTTAAATGGATTATTGAAACCGCTGCCCTAACCGATAGTGAAATAGTAAGGCTGTGTGTGCTGATTAAAAATGTTGTGCTTTCCCATTTTGAGGAAAGATATTATGAGCGGGTTTTTGTAAAGTCATCAACAGGGTTCTATAAAACCGAAGGCGGGGCGCCTAATGGTGCAACCGTACCGGCAATAAAGCTCATGCTTGAAAATTCATTTCCTTTACCGGTTAAGGCTTCTGGTGGTGTGCGCACTTATGATGAGGCCATAGAGATGATTTCACTTGGCGTTAAGCGCATAGGTACATCTTCGGCAAAGGCAATAGCCTATGGTGGTTCGGCTGAAAGCAGTTACTAAATAAAAAACCTTCCCGGTTTAGGGAAGGTTTTCTCTTTCATAGCAATTTTGTAACGAATTTTTCTTTTTGGTAACAACTTTAAATTTTAAACAAAACCTTACGAAAGGGACGTTACATATAATAGATGCGCCATAAAAGGAAAGGTTGCGTCGGTACAGAAAAAAAATAATAAATAATCTGATGCTTCTTTTAAAGTTAATTCCTTTTGATAAATAGCATTTTGAAGTATCTTTGCGCCAGTTTTTGACAATAATGAAAATTATATTGAACGCTTCACAAAAACCGGTATCACTAAAAGCACTTTTTGCTGATTTTACTGCAATTACAAAAGCCAGGCTGGCAATAAGCGTGGTTTTTTCATCTGTTGCAGGATATTTGTTAGGTGTTTCCGGCGAGCACCCATTCAGTTGGGGTACACTTATTATGCTAACTATTGGCGGTTATTGCATGGTGGGTGCATCAAATGTGTATAACCAGGTTATAGAAAAAGACCTTGATATGCTTATGGACAGGACTAAAAACCGTCCTGTACCTTCGGGTAAAGTGTCGTCAAGAAATGCTTTTATACTGGGTTCACTGCTCACAATTATGGGTATAACAATACTATACAGTATTAACCCTAAAACGGCCATGTTTGGGGCTATATCTATATTTTTATATACCAGTATTTATACTCCTTTAAAAACTGTAACGCCACTTGCGGTTTTTGTGGGTGCCTTTCCCGGGGCTATACCTTTTATGCTGGGCTGGGTAGCTGCTACCAATGATTTTGGTATTGAGGCGGGAACACTATTCCTTATACAGTTTTTTTGGCAATTTCCTCACTTTTGGGCTATTGGCTGGTTTTTATTTGATGATTACAAGAAGGCAGGCTTCTTTATGCTGCCTACCGGTAAGCGCGATAAAAAAACCGCTTTGCAAACCATACTTTATACATCATGGCTTATACTTGCCTCGCTGCTTCCGGCTACGGGTTATACAGGTTCGCTTAAATTAAGTTTAGTTTCTGCTGTACTTGTTTTGCTGTTGGGGCTGTGGATGCTGTGGCATGCGGTGAAACTGTATAAGCAGATGGACGGGCCGGCTGCCCGCAGGCTTATGCTTGTAAGCGTTTCTTATATTTCGTTATTGCAGGTTATATATGTGTTAGACAAATTTATACGATAAAATATGGAAATGTCCTTAAAAGAACATAACGATAGAAAAGGCAGGTCATACAAAATGCTGCTTTGGTTTGGCATGATAAGTATGTTTATGATGTTTGCAGGGCTTACCAGTGCCTACGTGGTAAGCACCTCAAGGCCCGACTGGCTTAATGACTTTGTCCTGCCACCTGCGTTTATGGTAAGTACTGTGGTAATAATTGCCAGCAGTTTTACTTTTCACCTTGCAAAAATGGCAATAAAAAAAGGTGACAGGAATAATACAACGGTTTTTTTGCTGGCAACCCTTGCGCTGGGAATAGGTTTTGTGGTGTCGCAATTTTATGGCTTTGCTGAAGTAATTGCCAATGGCTATTATTTTACAGGTGCCGAAAGTACTGTAACAACATCTTTTCTTTACATAGTTACCATAGTGCATATGGCGCACCTGTTTGCAGGGCTTATTGTGCTGCTTGTGGTAATTTATAATCATTTTAAACAAAAATACACTCCTACACAAACGCTTGGAATAGAGTTAGGTGCAATGTTTTGGCATTTTCTTGATGTTTTGTGGGTTTACCTGTTTTTATTTTTCTATTTCTATTAAAGAAAAAAAATGTAAATTTGGAAACTTTTTAACTAATAACTCAATATGGCAGCGACAGTTACAACAACAGCTACTACTACCGAAAAAGTTTGGGGCGGCGGAAACGAGCCTATGGGAGCGAGTTACGGCAAAATGATGATGTGGTTCTTCATCGTTTCAGATGCACTTACTTTTTCAGGCTTTCTTGCTTCTTACGGTTTTTCAAGGTTTAAATTTATTGAAACATGGCCTATAGCCGATGAGGTATTTACACACTTTCCGTTTTTGCATGGTGTAGATGCCCCAATGTATTATGTGGCTTTAATGACATTTATACTTATATTCTCATCTGTAACTATGGTACTTGCAGTTGATGCGGGCCACCAGATGAAGAAAACCAAAGTTGCCATATACATGCTTTTAACCATTATAGGTGGTGCTATTTTCCTTGGCTCTCAGGCATGGGAGTGGAAAAACTTTATAAAAGGTGAATATGGTGCTGTTGAAACCAATGGTGGTGCCATACTGCAATTTGTAAATACAGATGGTGAAAGGGTTGCGCTTGCTGATTTTGCTGTTGATATGCCTGCTGAAAGGGTAAATAATGTTAGGAGTAAAGGTATTTGGTTCCAGGATTCTGCCCCTATGGGTAATTACAGCGTGCAGGAAGTAGTGGAAGGCTTTAAGGCAAACCCTGACCTGCTAATTAAAACAGAATTAATTGACCAGAATACAAAGCAAAAAATTGTACTGTCAAGGGAAGAGTCCTTAAAAAGGATTGAAGATTCTTATATAGTTGTAGAAGGTGCAAGCCTTATAAGGAATGAATACGGGCATAAGCTTTTTGCCGATTTCTTTTTCTTTATAACAGGTTTCCACGGTTTCCACGTATTTTCGGGTGTTATACTTAATATCATTATTTTCCTTAATGTGCTTTTAGGTACTTATGAAAAAAGGAGAAATTATGAAATGGTTGAAAAGGTTGGTTTATACTGGCACTTTGTAGACCTTGTTTGGGTATTTGTATTTACATTCTTCTATCTTGTTTAATTTATTTAAAAAGTTATAAAAACCATGGCACATTCTCACGAATCAAATACTAAGAGAATCTGGACTGTATTCGGCATATTATCTATAATAACAATTGTAGAGGTAGCTTTGGGTATAGAAAAGCCTGATTTTTTATTCATGACAAACCTGTTTAACCTTAACCTGTTAAACTGGATTTTCATTATTCTGACTCTTGTAAAAGCATATTATATTATGTGGGCTTTCATGCACCTTGAAGGGGAAAAAGCCAATTTAAGGTGGACTATAGTAGCACCGCTGGTATTCCTTATAATTTATCTTATATTCATAATATTGATAGAAGGTAATTATGTTTTTGAGGTTTTCCATAACTCACAATACAAATGGTTATTTTAAGAAAATACATTTAATAAAAAAGGCGGTTTTTTGAACCGCCTTTTTTATTTTTGCAAAAGGATATTTTCAAGATGAAAAAAAGGTTTCTTTTAATAGGGCTGCTGATACTGCCACTGGTTATTTACCTGTACTTTTCGCTGGCAAAGCATAATTCGCTTTTCCTGCCCATTATTTCCAAAAACATTAATGAACTGCCCGAGGGTAAAACCCTTGATGGTAAATTTGTACAGTTGGAAGACAAAATTTCTATTGTAGGGTATTTAGGCAACGACCTTGAAAAACGAAAAGAAAGTATTTTTAACCTTAGCCAGAAGATAAACAACAAATACAGGGGCTTTGCCGATTTCCAGATAGTTATGCTGGTGCCGGAGGGTAATGAAGAAAAAGTGAATAAAATGATTTCTGAACTTGCTGTAATGGCAGATATATCGGACTGGCGCTTTGTATTTACATCCCCTGAAAACATTGCAAGGTTTCATAAGTCTTTGGATGTTGAGGAACAGCTTGACGCACAGTATGGTTCTTATTATGTATTTATTGTAGATAAAGACCGCAATGTTAGAGGCCGTAATGGCAAAGGGAAAGACGGTAGTGAAGAATATAAGGAAGGGTATAACACCTTTTCGGCAGCAGAACTTCATAATGAAATGACCGATGATGTAAAAATCTTACTTCGCGAATACCGCCTTGCTTTAAAAAGGAATAAAAACAGGAGGGAAATTTAATGAAGAATAAATCATACATCGGGATATCTTTTATAGTGCTGCTTTTTGGTATTTGGGCAGTGCCTAAAATTGTAGCAAAATTCCAAAAATCAGACCTTGTTGAAATTGGCCCTGTGCCTTCATTTGAGCTGACTGACCAAAACGGAAAGAAAATTTCGGATAAAGATTACCTTGGTAAAGTTTATGTGGTAGAGTTCTTTTTTACTACCTGCCCAACCATATGCCCAAAAATGAACCAGAATATGCTGTTGCTGCAAAAAGAGTTTTACGGCAACCCTGAATTCGGGATAGCGTCAATTACCATTAACCCGGAATATGATACTCCGCAGGTGCTTAAGGAGCATGCCGAGCTTTTGGGTGTAAAGCATTATAACTGGCATTTTTTAACAGGGGATAAGGATTACATATACAGCCTTGCACAAAAAGGTTTTAACCTTTATGCAGGTGAAAATAAAAATGTTGCCGGTGGCTTTGAACACTCGGGGCTATTTGCGCTTATAGATAAAGAAGGCAAAATACGCTGCAGGAAAGACAAATTCGGTAATCCTATACTGTATTATGACGGCCTTGAAGACAGTGGTGTGCAGGCTATAAAAGAAGATATAAAAAAGTTACTTGAAGAATAATGGAAAAGGTAATGAACGGCAATGCTGCCGAAAAGAAATATAATAAATGGATAATAATTTTATCTGTTGCCATACCGGTAGTAGTTGCGCTTTTATTTGGGGTTAACCTTAGGAAGCTGGGTTATGATGTTAAGCCGCTTTCATTCCTGCCGCCTATATATGCTGCTATAAACGGGCTTACTGCAATTGTACTTGTGGTTTCGGTAATGGCTGTAAGGAGGGGAAAGCAAAAGCTGCATGAAAACCTAATGAAGTTTGCCATTTTCTTATCAGTATGTTTCCTGGCTATGTATGTAGCTTACCATATGACTTCCGACTCTACAAAGTTTGGGGGCGAGGGTGTTATAAGATATGTTTATTACTTTATACTTATAACACATATATTACTTTCGGTAATAATTATACCTTTTGTGCTTATAACTTATGTAAGGGCTATTACGGGTTCTTTCGAAAGGCACAGGAAACTGGCACGTATAACTTACCCATTATGGCTGTATGTTGCCGTTACAGGTGTAGTGGTTTATTTAATGATTTCGCCTTACTACGCACATTAAGTGCAGGGCATAATGCTGAATGATAATGAAGAAGTTTTTATTTGCACTTGTAGTTTTCTTGCTACTGCCCATATCAATCAATGCGCAATGTGCTATGTGCAGGGCAGCACTGGAAAGCAGTGATAGCGGTATTAAACCCGAAGCGGTAAATGATGGTATTGTATACCTCATGATTTTCCCATACCTGCTTGTAGGGCTTGTGGGCTATGCCATATATAAAATGCGCAAAAAGAAAAAAGAAGCCCAGGCAGCAGCAGAATAATTATTTCATTCCGTTTATTTTCAGGTCTATTTTACCTGTGCCTTTTAAAAAGGCAATTATCGCCTTATTGGTAACCTGTACTTTATCAAACTCCAGTTCGTTTATAGAGCCGTTAATAAATATGCCTTCCATTGGTGAATAATTGCTTATATACGGCATCAGGTTTTTCCTGCCTTCTTCAAGGTTATCCTTTATGGAATAGCGGCAGCTTTCTTCAATTTTTTTAAGTATGTAGCCTTCGGCCAGCCAGTTGGCTGTTTTCAGTAATACACTTTTAGTGTTCAGTACATAATCCAGCTGGTCAAAATAAATTTCTTTGGTGGCGGGGTTATAGCTTGGGTAGCCCGAAAGGTATATAGTGCCATTTATACTGCCTGTTAAATCAAGTGCAATAATTATTTTGCCTTCCTTGCCCCAAAGTTCCACTTTTTGAACAGTTACCTTTTTTTTACCAGAACCGAATTCCTGCCCTTTAAAGTTTTTGGTAATTATGCCCGAAGCACTTGCATAGGTTGAAACAGCGGCAATATTTACATTTACCTTATCCGGCATTTTGCTCACCGCTTTTAAAACCACATCTTCTTTTTTAAATGAGCTTTTCGGTTTTTGGCCTACCATTGTCTGCATAGTACACTTAAGCCCCATTTCCATTGTAATCTGTTTATTGGTAAGTACGGCATCAGTAACATAAAGTTCTACAGGGTTAAGCTTAAACCAGGTTTCATATTGTTCATTAGCCATAAAAGGATTGCTGATGGTTTGCAGTGCTTCAAGAACCTGTGGCTTAAAATCGGTAGCCTTATGTATAGCCTTGTCCAGTTCCTGTTCAATTTGTGATTTAAACAGCTTTACGGCAGGGTTTATAAGGTAAGTAATGGCTATTTTTTTTCCGCCTACTGTAACCGTAGGGCTTTCCTTCCATTCAAGAGATTCAATTGAGGTAACAGTAGTCATCTTCCAGTTGGATAAGCCCACTTTGCTATTAAACGTTACTACAGCATCAAGGTTTACCTCTCGGGTGTCATACAGGCTTATACCAAGCGCAGATGCCCCATATTTTACGTTTGCCGTTACTTTAATGGGAACAACTGTTTGCAGCCTGCCCTTTGTTTCGGTAAATTTTATAGGTGCTGTTTTCCACACTTTCATGGCAATATTATCATCATTAATATCCTTATCCTCATAAATCAGTCCGCTAAGGAATTTATTTAACTGTGTTTCAATATCGCCCAGTGTTATGGTAACAGGAACATTTATAAAAGAGGTAGAGGTTTCATATACAACAGGAGCGTTGTCTGAAGGTTCCGGCTTAAGGGCTTCTATGCGCTTCGCTGTAGAGCAGCCGGTAATAAATACTGCTGTTAGCATAAACAGCAGGCAGGATAATGCTATACGTTTCATACATTTATTGTGCAAAAATCGCAGTAAATGTAGTATATAAATTGTAACAAAAAACAGTGTATAGTGTCTAATGGGTACAATTAAATTCCTTTGTTTGGAATATTTAAATAACTTTGTAAAAAAACCTTTATTAACCAATATGAGAAGCAAACCGGTTGCATTACTCTTATTTGTGTATTTAAGCCTTTTTGCGGTGCAGTTGCAGGCACAGCAAAAAAAATGGACGCTGCGCGAGTGCGTGGAATATGCAATGCAAAACAATATTTCAGTACGCCAGTCTGAACTTGACCTTCAGTTATCAGAAATCAGTAAAAAAGATGCATGGGGTGCATTTTTACCCTCTGCCAATGCAAATATTACACATGGCTGGAGCATGGGTTTGAGCCCCAACCCCATAACCAACGTTAACCAGGAGCAGAACACACGTTTTACTAATGCAGGTATAAGTGCACGTATAGATTTGTTTAAGGGGCTTCAAAACCTGGCACAGCTCCGCAGGTCAAGAATGGCTGTTTTAGCAAGCCAGTACCAATTGCAAAAAATTAGGGAAGATGTTTCCCTTAACGTGGCAAATGCTTTTTTGCAGATATTATTCAATAAAGAAAACTTAAAGGTACAGCAGGAACAACTGCAAATAGATACTAAGCAATTTAACCGTACCCAGCAGCTTGTGGATGGCGGTATGGTGCCAAAAGGCGACCTTTTGGATATTGAGGCGACCGTTGCAGCCGATAACCAAAGGGTGGTGGCTGCAGAAAACCAGTTGCTGATTTCCAAACTAAGCCTTGCGCAGTTATTACAACTGGAAGATTTTGCCAATTTTGATATAGCCGATGAGGAATATGAGGCGGAATTAAGCGAGGTGATGGCTGAAACCCCTAAGTCGGTTTATGATAAGGCACGTACTTTAAGGACAGAAATAAAACTGGCTGAAGCCAACCGTGATGTTGCGGAACAGGATGTTAAAGTAGCCAGAGGTGCATATCAGCCGACACTTTCAGGTTTTTATAATCTCGATTCTAGGGTAACTTCATTACTGCCTTATCCTTTTTGGGACCAGTTGTGGGATTATAAAGGGCACACATTGGGCTTCCAGCTAAGCATCCCGATACTTAACGGTTTAAGTACCCGCAATAATGTACAGCGCTCCAAAGTGGCTTTTGAAAGGTCTAAACTTGCATTGGAGCAGCAGGAGCTTGACCTTGAAAGAAATGTTTATACTGCCTATACAGATGTACAGGGAGCGCAAAAGGCTTATGATGCTGCTGTTTCGGCTTCTGAGGCAAGAAAGCAGGCACTTACGTATGCACAGGCGCGTTATGAGGAGGGGCTTATTAATGTTTTTGACCTGAACCAGGCACAAACCCTTGCCGTAAACGCACAATCAGAAGTATTGCGCACAAAATATGACTTAATTTTCAGGATAAAGATTTTAGAATTTTATTTCGGTATACCAATTATTGAAAAACCATAGCTATGTCAAAAAGGAATATATATTTATTAAGCGGAGTCGTAGTTGTAATTATTTTACTTATAGTACTTAGCAAAAGTGGAGTAATAGGTAAAAAAGATGAAGGAAAAGAAGTTGAAACACAACAGGTAAAAGAAATTACACTGGTTGAAACGGTTTCTGCCACAGGAAAGGTACAGCCGGAGGTGGAAGTTAAAATATCTTCTGAAGTATCGGGTGAAATAATACAGCTGCCGGTTAAGGAAGGGCAGGCTATAAAAAAAGGCGACCTATTGGTAAAAATTAACCCGGATTTGTATGAATCGGGTGTAAACAGGAGTGCCGCAGCACTTTCAACAGCAAAAGCCGGGCTTAACCAGGCAGAAGCACAACTTAAAGAGGCCAAGGCGAATTATAACCGGAACAAGGCCCTGTTTGATAAAGGCGTTATATCTAAATCCGAATGGGATAAAATTATATCTGCTTATGAGGTGGCCCAGGCCTCACGCCAATCGGCTTACTTTAGTGTTCAAAGCGCTGCTGCTACAGTGAGTGAAGCAAGCGACAACCTGAACAGGACAACCATATATTCTCCTGTAGATGGTACCATATCAAGGCTGGATGCAGAACTTGGCGAACGTGTGGTAGGTACACAGCAAATGGCTGGTACCGAAATATTAAGGGTGGCAAACCTTAATAATATGGAAGTGGAAGTTGATGTTAACGAGAATGATATTGTAAAAATTGAAATTGGTGATGAAGCGGATATTGAGGTTGATGCTTACCTGAAAAGGAAATTTAAAGGAGAAGTTACCAGTATATCCAATTCCGCCAGCAGTGACCTTACTGCAGACCAGGTTACCAACTTTAAAGTTAAAGTAAGGATACTTAAAGAGTCTTACGAAGATATGATGAAAGGCAAGCCATCTAATTATTCTCCTTTCAGGCCGGGAATGACTGCAACTGTTGATATTATAACCGAAAGAAAAGAAAATATACTTGCAGTTCCAATCAGTGCAGTAGTGGTAAAGTCAGATACTACCTCCGTTAAAAGAGATGTTGTTAAAGAGCTTGAGCAAAAAGAAAAAGAACAAAAAACAGGTGTAACAGATAAAAGGTTTGAGTGTGTTTTTGTAAAAGAAGGTAATAAGGCAGTTTTAAAGCCAATTACTACAGGCATACAGGATGACACTAATATAGAGGTGGTAAAAGGGCTGAAAAAAGGCGATGTGGTTATTACAGGCCCTTATACAACCGTAACACGAGAACTTAACCCGGATGATATTGTAAAAGTAAAATCCAAGCAATAAGGTTTAGAAGACAGAAACAAGTTAATGGGCTTTATACTTAATATAGAAACAGCAACTAAAAACTGTTCGGTTTCATTATCTAAAAACGGGGATACTGTAAGCCTGAAAGAATATGCGGGGCAGGGATATACCCATGCCGAAAAGTTACACGTTTTTATAGATGAAGTTTTTAAAGAAGCAGGCTTAGCCTACAGTGACCTTAGTGCGGTGGCTGTAAGTAAGGGCCCCGGTTCTTACACGGGTTTGCGTATTGGTGTTTCAGCCGCGAAAGGTTTATGCTATGCATTGAATATTCCGCTTATTGCTATTGATACCCTGGAACTTCTTGCCCGTAAAATTTCAGTAAACGACGGGGTTATTATACCTATGATAGACGCCAGGCGCATGGAGGTTTACAGTGCCATATATACAAGCGATTATAGACAGTTGAGAGCTACACAGGCTGAAGTAATAACAGAGAGTTCTTTTACTGAAACAACAGGTAAAATACACCTTGTGGGCGATGGAGCCTTAAAATGCAAAGAATTACTTTTTGACAGCAGGTTTATATATCATGATGATGTTATATATCCTTCTACTGCCCAGATGGCTGAGTTATCTTATCTAAAATATAAAATAAGCGACACTGTTGATGTCGCTTATTTTGAACCTTATTATTTAAAAGATTTTATAGCCGGTAAATAGCGATTAGCTTGTTACTGTTGCGACAGTACATTTTTACCGTCAGTATTTTTTATTATGATATCGCGCTGAGGGAAAGGTATTTCAATGCCTTCTTTGTCAAATTCAATTTTGGTGTTTTCTTTTATGTCAGAAAACATTTGCCAGAAATCCTCATTGGTAGCCCATACAAAAACCTGAAAATTAACGGAATTGTCGGCAAGGTCTTTTATCCTTATAACCGGGGCAGGATCTTTAAGTATTTTTGGGTCTTTTTCAATTACACGGGTTAAAACGCTTTTTACGTGTTCAATATTGCTGTTGTACCCAACCCCTATAATAAACTCTGCTTTACGCAAAGGTTCTTTGGAGTAATTTTTAATATTGCCGTTAGATAATGCACCGTTAGGTATAAACACTACCTGATTGTTAGGGGTAAGCAGTTTGGTGTAAAGAATTTGTATTTCGACAACTGTACCGCCTTCGCCCTGCACTTCAATATAATGGCCAACACGGAATGGCTTGAAAAGTATTATTAATATACCTCCTGCAAAGTTGGATAATGAACCCTGCAATGACAGGCCTATTGCAAGGCCTGCGGCACCTATTACAGCTACAAATGCAGAGGTTTCTATACCCAGTGCACCAACTACCATTATAAATAACAACACCCTTAAAACCCATGTAAATATATCCATTAAAAACTTAATGAGCGTTGGGTCCATATCTTCCCTGCGCACCATCATGCGTTTCATGAACCATCGGAAAAACTTAATGATAAAAATCCCCGCAATTAAAATAAGTACAGCTTTAATCAGGTTGGGTAAAAACGTTATAAAATAATTTTGCAGCCCTTCAATGTAGTCGTTAAAATTCATTCTGTTCAATATTTATTTTTAATTGTTTTACAGCTTCATCAGCATCATAAACAGGCAAATTACAAGCCTTATTCTTACAAACATAAAACATTAAACTATTTTTAACAAAGCGGCCTTTTAAAAAAGGTATGGGTGATTTCCCGGTACATCCGGCTAATAATACATGAGGTATATATAGGCTGTTGATTTGTTTGGCAGCCTCGGCTGCATTTGTGCCGCATATAGCCAGTTCCCTGTTTTGGCCGGAAAAATTTAACCAAAGGTTAAGCCAGTTTGAAAAAGCAGAAGCATAATCAAAATTAGGAGTTATAAGCCGCAGCATGTTTTTAGCCCTAATTTCATAATGGCTGTTTTCAAATAATATGCTCAGTTTAAATAATGCATTAGCCATTACAGAGTTTGAAGCGGGAATAACATTATCTTCGGTTTCATAATGTGCGGCTATCAATGCTTTTTCATTAACCTGGTTGTAAGCAAAAAACTGTTTTTTCTCATCATAAAAATTATCCAGGCAATAATCGGCCAGTTGCTTTGCATAAAGTAACCATTGCTCGTGCAGGGTAGCTTCATATAGTGTTATAAAGGCATCTATAGTATGTGCGTAATCCTCAAGAAAACCTTTGATTTTTGCTTTATCATTTTTATAAGTCCGCCATAAAAAGCCATCAGCATGCCACATTTCCTTTACAATAAATTCAGCGTTTTTTATGGCAGCATTAATATACTCCTGTTTTTGAAAAGCTTTATAGCTATCAGCATAGCCTTTAAGCATTAACGCATTCCATGAGGTTAGCACTTTATCATCAAGCCCGGGTGAATGCCTTTTTTTTCGTTCGTTATATAATAGTTTTTCCCAGCCCTGTTTTTTGAGTTTCAACTCCTTAAAAGTTATGTGATATGTGTTTGCAATTTCCTCTAATGGACGGGTTTGTATAAGTACGTAATTTTTATGCTCCCAATAACCAAACTCGTTAATATTATAAACTGCTGAAAAAATTTCATAATCTTCTTTAATCAGCCTTTCAAGCTCATCTTTTTGCCACACATAAAAAGCGCCTTCCTCCTGTTTTCCATCTTCATTTATGCTGTCAGCATCAAGTGCACTGTAAAACGCCCCGTTTTCCATTGTAAGTTCTGCTTTTATAAATTCATGCGTTTTCTCAACCACTTCCTTATAAAGTGGCTTTTGGGTGCGCTTATAGGCTTCTGAATATAATGACAGGAGCTGCCCATTGTCATACAGCATTTTTTCAAAATGCGGCACATGCCACCGCATATCCACAGAGTAACGGGAAAAGCCGCCGCCAATAGTATCAAATAGCCCACCCCATGCCATACGGGTAAGGGTTAGGTCTACAAAATCCAGGATTTCATTATTTTGAGTCTGATAACCATAGCGCTGAAGAAAAAGATAGTTGTTGGGCATCATAAATTTTGGTGCGCGTGCATAGCCTCCATATTCTTTATCGAAACTTTTAGCCCATTTAGTTACCAGTTTTTCTAATTCCTTCATGGTAGGTAAAGCAGCCTCATTATCTACACTTACCAGTTCCATAGCCTGGATACCTGAAAGTAATTTTTCGGCATAATCATAAACTTTAGCAGGCTCGTTTTGGTATAGTTGCTGCAATTGCTGCAAAGCATCTATCCAGTTATTTTTCCTGAAGAAAGTGCCTCCCCAAACCGGCTTTCCATCCGGCAACAGCACAACATTCATAGGCCAGCCGCCCTGCCCGGTCATTAACTGTACAGCTTTCATATAAATACTGTCAATATCAGGGCGTTCTTCCCTGTCAACTTTTATGGAAATATAATGCTCATTCATTACCAGTGCCACTTCTTCATCTTCAAAACTTTCATGTTCCATAACGTGGCACCAGTGGCAGGCAGAATACCCCACGCTGAGCACAATTAACTTGTTTTGCTCTTTTGCCAGTGCAAGTGTTTTATCATTCCATGCTTTCCAGTAAATAGGATTTTTTGCATGCTGTAATAAGTAAGGGCTTGTTTCAAGGTGGAGTTCGTTCATAATTCAAGTTCAAAATTTTAATAAAATTAGGCAAATTAAAATACCTAACTTGTATTAGTTGAGGGCAATGTAATATTTTAATTTATGTTGTTAAAGGATTATTAAAAAGCTTTATTTTTATATCTAATTCATAAGGTATATTTAAATTTGATGAACCGTTATATAAAATAAATCACCATGTCCAAGTTAAAAAGGCCTGTATATCTTAAACCCGGAGCGGATGATTTTTTTAAAAAACTGCATAAGGAAGTAGAAGAAACTGTTTTAAAAAACAACCGTTACTACCGTTATAATGTAGCTAAATCTTTAGGACTATTAATTTTATATTTTACCTTTTACACTTGCATTCTTTTATTTGGCAGCAACACATCATTACTGTTCCTTTTCTATATACTTTGCGGCTTTACAATGATTGTGCTTTTTATAAACGGTTTTCATGATGCGGTGCACGGCGCACTTTTTAAAAAGCCCAGGCATAATGATATGTTTACTTATATATTGGAAGTCTTTGGCAGTAATAAATGGCTTTGGTCGCGCAGGCACATAAGCCTGCACCATGCCTACCCTAATGTGCCGGAATGGGATATAGATATTAAACAGAGTGACCTGGTGCGTATTTTTCCTACCAGCCCTTTATTAAAATTGCATAAATACCAGCACATATATATGTGGTTTATATATCCTTTTTACACTATCAACTGGCTGTTTATAAGAGATTTTAAAGATTTCTTTGGTGAAAAAGATAATTATGTAAAAAGGGTTGTGCAAATACCCAGGCACGAAGTGTACCGGCTTTTTGGTGCTAAAATATTTAACCTGCTTTATATGCTGGTTTTGCCGATTATAATTTTAAACCAGCCATGGCACATTATTTTTTCTGCGTGGATTGTAATGCACCTTTTGGCAAGTATGCTGGGGGTAATAGCATTGGTTTCAACCCATGTAGATGAGCATGCCAATTTTCCGGTTGCTGATGAAAACGGAAAAATTTCCACCACCTGGGCTATGCACCAGATGGTTGTTACTAAAGATTTTAGTACTGAAAGTAAATTTGCCAATTTCCTTTTTGGAGGGTTTACACATCATGTGGCACATCATCTTTTTCCGGGGGTTGGGCATACCTATTATCCATACATAACACCTATAATAAAAAAGTATGCAGCCGAATACAACCTGCCTTATACTAATTATCCTTTTCATAAAGCAGTACGCTCGCATTTCAGGATGTTGAAAAAGCATGGAATGAAGGAAAATATTATGATGACCGGGGAGATATGATTTTTAAGGCAGTGTAAAAAATAAAAAGCCCCTTAAAAGTTAAGGGGCTTTTTGTGGTACCTCCAGGAATCGAACCAGGGACACATGGATTTTCAGTCCATTGCTCTACCAACTGAGCTAAGGTACCGTTGCTATTGCGGGTGCAAATATAGAATCATTTTTACATTATCCAAAACAAAATTTAAAAAAAATCAATTTGTATCTTTGCCCAACAAACAAAGGGGAAATGCTTTTAGCTGTAGATGTTGGCAATACTAAAATTAAAGCTGCTGTTTTTGAGGGATATGGGCTTTTAAATAAAGCAGTATTTGATAAAAAACACTGGCTGGAAAATTTTGAAAAAATTTTTACGGGCTACTCCCAAATCCACACTCTTATTTTGGCTTCAGTGCAAAATGAAGATGAAACAATGCTTTCATGGCTTATACAAAAAGCAGGGGTAATTTTAATAAACCACACCAGCAGCTTCCCTTTTAAAAATAATTATGCAACCCCTTTAACATTGGGTATCGACAGGATGGTGCTTTCGGCAGGGGCTGTATTGCAGTTTCCGGGCAGCAACCGCCTTGTTATTGATGCCGGCACGTGTATTACTTATGACTTTACAGATGCGGATAATGTTTACCATGGAGGCGCAATCTCTCCCGGATTACAGCTAAGGTATAATGCCATGCATAATTTTACCGCAAAACTTCCGTTGTTATATCCTGAAATGCCTGATGATTTTGTCGGTAATTCCACTGCCGGTGCCATGCATTCGGGCGTGGTGAACGGGGTTTTGCATGAAATACAGGGCTTTATAAAACAGTATACGGAACAGTATCAGGATGTAAAACTAATATTGACGGGTGGGGATGCTGATTTTTTGGCTAAAAGATTAAAAAACACCATATTTGCCAATTCAAATTTCCTGCTGGAAAGTTTGAACCATTTATATTTATACTTAAATCAAAAATGATTAAAAAAATTATTGTGAGCTTTAGCCTGCTTGCGGCTTCGGTTGCCTTTGCGCAGGAAAACAATGCTTCCCCATATTCATATTACGGAATAGGTGATGTAAAATTTAAAGGTACTGCAGAAAACCGCGCTATGGGCGGGCTGGGCATATTGTCAGACAGTATCCACCTTAACCTGCAAAACCCCGCATCATACAGTGCGTTAAAATTTACAACATTCAGTATCGCGGCCAGTACGTCTTCCACAACATTTAAAACCAGTTCCGGTAATGACGATGCCAGCCGTACCACGGTGGATTACCTTGCGGTGGGCCTTCCCGTTAATAACCTTGCCTTTGCTTTCGGGCTTATGCCTTATAGTGCGGTTGGTTATAAAATAAGGAACTCTGTTATTGATGATAACGGTTTTGAAAGGGCAAGGCGATTTGAGGGAAGCGGCGGCCTTAACCGTGTGTTCCTTGGCGCATCCTATAATATAACTCCCAAATTTAGTTTAGGTGCAGATTTTCAGTATAACTTTGGTGATATAGAAACCAGGTCGGCTGTATCTATACCAGGCTTGGAGTACTCTACAAGGGAATTGAATAATTCTGATTACAGCGGTTTTTCATTTAACATAGGCGCAATTTATAAAACAAGGCTTAAGGAAAAATACGACTGGTACACCAGTGCCACTTATACCCCGGCAGGTACGCTTAACAGCTCTACCGAAAGGGAACTGGCAACCATATACTATTCCAGGTCAGGTAATGAAATTGTAGTGGAAAAGCTTGGGGTGCGCAGTTTTGATGGTGATGTAAAAACCCCTTCAAAAATTTCATTAGGTTCAGGAATAGGGCAAAACCTTAAATGGTTTGCGGGTGTAGAATATACATTTCAGGAAAGCAATGAACTGGGCAACAGGTTTGATAATATAACAAATGCGGGATTTGAGCAATCACATAAAGTTGCCGTGGGTGGTTATTACATTCCCCGTTACATGTCATTCAGCAGTTATTTAAGCAGGGTTACCTACAGGGCAGGTTTTAAATACGAAAAAACAGGGCTTGTAGTAAACGGCGAATCCATCAATGATTATGGGGTTTCTTTTGGCATGGGGCTCCCGTTAGGCAGCTATATCGGTTCATCTAACCTTAACATAGGTGTTGAGTATGGTAAAAGAGGCACAACAAATGCTAACCTGGTTCAGGAAAATTATGTAAATTTATTCGTCAGCCTTTCCTTAAACGATAAGTGGTTCGTAAAAAGGAAGTACGACTAAAGCCTAAAACCTGATATATGAAAGCTAAATTTATATTGCCGTTAATTTTTACAGTTGCTTTATCCCTAAATGTATTGGGGCAGGGCAGTGTTGACTGTGAAGCAGCCTTTAAGGCTTTTGAGCAGAAAATTACTGAGGGTAATTATAATGGGCTTTCGGTGCAATTGGCAGATATTTTAAAAGACTGCCCAAAGTTTAGCGAGAAGGTTTATATATATGGGGAAAGGGTTTTAAAAGCCAATATTACTTCTGAAAATAACCCCGAACTAAAATCACAATACATTAGCGACCTCGTGGCACTTTATGATTTGTATGAAAAGAATTTCCCGGTTAACAATTTTGCTGCCGGAATGCGCAAGGCAATGCTGCTTAAAAATAACGGGCTCGCTACCGAAGAAGAAGCATTTAAGTTAATGGATGCCTCATTTACAAAAAATAAAGAGGCTTTTAACGATTATGAAGCCTTACAGGAATACTTTATACTGTTCCAGAAACGCTATGAGCAAGGAAATAAGCAAATAACAGATGCGCAGTTTGTAGAAAAGTATGGAGAGGTAGCAGGGCAGGTTATGAAGGCTAAGGAGGAAGTAGTAGCCGAGCGCGACAGGATTACTGCAAAACAGCAAAACAAGGAGCAGTTAACTCCTGATGAGAAGTTTTATATAATGGATACGGAATTTTCACCCGATGCGCTGGATGGCGTACTTGATAATATAAGCCTTTTGGCGGCCAAACATTTTAACTGCCAGAAGCTGGAAGCTTATTATGGGGAAAAGCTGGAAGCGAATAATACAAACATTTCGTGGCTGGAAAGCATGGTTAATGTAATGTATAATAACAAGTGTTATAACGCGCCTTCATTATATAAAGCTGCACTTTCGCTGCATAAAGTAAAACCGTCTTCCAAATCGGCTGAACGCCTTGCTAATATTGAATTAAAGCTTGGCAATACAGAAAAGGCTATAGCATATTTTGATGAGTCGGCAGAAATGGAGGAGAGCGCAATCAAAAAATCCAATATATACCTTCGTGTAGCTACTATTGTAAGAAATATAGATAAAGCAAAAACCAAGCAGTATATTACCAAAGCAGCTGATTTAAACCCTAAATCAGGCCAGCCTTACCTTATGCTTGCAGAAATGTATTCTTCGGTTACACCAGGCGATTGCAAACTGACCGAATTTGAGCGTAAAGCTTTATTGTGGCTTGCTATTGATACGCTTAAAAAAGCCGAAATGGCAGAACCGAAATATAAATCTACTGTTGAAGCGATGGTGAAAAGCTATGGCAAAAGATTGCCTACAAAAGCCGAAGCTAAGGAGGCTAAAAAAGATAAGGGCGATAAAATTGTTTATGGCTGCTGGATAAATGAAACCGTTACTGTGCCTAAATTATAATATGGAGTTTAAATATACTGTAAGAATATTATTATTTGCGGCATGCGGCATGCTGATGTTATCCTGTGAAAGCAATTTTAAAGATGTGCAGCGCATTAACAAAGTGGCATTTATGCCATCTACCCGTGCTGAGGACATCAACCTGAAATATACAGATTCGGGTAGGGTAAAGGCTATTCTTGTGAGTCCGCTTATGCTGGACTATTCCAATCTTGAGTATGGTTTTAATGAATTTCCTGAAGGTGTACATGTTACACTGCTGGACGATAAAAGCAAGGAGAGCTATGTAGATTCTGACTACGCTATTTCGTATGCTAAGACCGATATAATAGATTTAAGGGGTAATGTAAAGATTACTTCGGCAGATGGAAAAGTGCTGGAAACTGAGCAGCTTTATTATGACCAGAAAAATGAGTGGTTTTATACGGAAGAATGGTTTAAATTTACCGATGGGCAGGGCAGCTTCCTGCAGGGGCCGGGGATAGACTTCAGCAAGGACTTTAAGGTTTTTAATATGCAGAGGAATACCGGCGAAAGGGCGATTGATGAAAATGAAAAATAAATAAAAATGGGATATTTAAAATTTGTAGCATACATATATCTTTTGGCAGGTGCATTCTTTATATATGAGGGTGTGGTTGCTATGCAAAATAATGAAAACAGCTTTTTGATGTTCCTTTTGGCCGGCTGTGCAATTTTCATGTTTTTTTTCAGGAGGCGTTTTGCCAAAAAATTTGAAGAAAGGAAAAAACAAAAGTAAATGTATTGGAAACCCTGATAATAATAGCCAGCCTGTTGCTTTCGGCATTCTTTTCGGGGATGGAAATAGCCTATGTCTCATCAAATAAGGTTTACCTTGGTGTGGAAAGCAGGCAGACTACATTTATTTCCCGCATTTTAACCCGCCTTACCGAAAACCCCATACAGTTTATTACCTCAATGCTTATAGGAAACAGCATTGCCCTTGTAGTATATAGTTACTATATGGGCGGTGTGGTAATGCGCTGGCTGGAAACGGCAGGATGGCAAATGCCTGTTTTTTACAATGTTTTGCTGCAGGTAGTTATTTCCATGTTTATACTGCTGGTTACTGCCGAATTTATACCTAAGGTTTTCTTCCAGATATATGCCAACACGCTTATAAAGTTTTTTGCTGTCCCGGCTTATGTTTTTTACCTTATATTTTCACGAATATCCCTTATTATAGTTGCAATATCAGATTTTATACTTGTAAAAATACTGGGCACTAAGGGCGATACGCGCCAGGCCTATTTCAGCAAAGGTGAACTGGGACATTATATAGCCGAACAGATGAACGGTTCTGACAGCCAGGAAGAAGTGGATTCGGAAATACAGATATTCCAGAATGCGCTTGAGTTTTCCGATTTAAAGGCACGGGATGTAATGACACCACGCACCGAAATTGCAGCGGTTGAAGTTAATGATTCGGTTACGGAACTGCGGGAGCTTTTTGTGGAAACGGGCTATTCCAAAATGATTGTTTATAAGGACACACTAGATAACATTATAGGTTACGTACATTCCTTTGAGCTGTTTAAAAAGCCGCAATCAATAAAATCAGTAATGATAACTATTGAATGTGTCCCCGAAACCATTTACATTAAAGAGCTGCTTAATATACTTACCCGCAAACGCAAAAGCATGGCGGTTGTAATGGATGAATATGGAGGTACATCAGGCATTATTACGGTTGAGGATATTATTGAGGAACTGTTTGGGGAAATAGAGGATGAACACGATGAGGAAGAGGAGAGGGTAGAGAAAGTGCTGGAAAACGGCAGCTTTGTGTTTTCGGCAAGGCTTGATGTGGAATATCTTAATGATGAGTATGATATAAACATACCCGAAAAAGATTCCTACACCACACTGGGTGGCTTTATAGTGCATTGTGCAAAGGAAATACCGCAAACAGGCGAAACGCTTACGGTTGATGAATTTGAAGTATATATAGAACAGGCCTCGGCCAAACGGATTGAGTTGGTTCGCATTACGCCAATCCGCAATAAATAGAAAAAAATATCACTTAATTGTAAAATATAGCTGCGCTTCTTTTATTATTTCGCAGATAATTGTATTTTCGCCCACTGAATTAAAAATTAACATTAAGTAAAATGGCAGTTTTATCAAAAATTAGGCAGCGTTCGCTCCTGTTGATACTAGTTATAGGTTTTTGTTTACTTGCTTTTATAATAGGTGATATTATAAACAGCGGTGGCTTTGGAGGGCCTTCAAGAAACGTGGGTAGCGTTAACGGTACCGATATTCCTGTTCAGGATTTTATGCAGAAAGTAAACGATTATTCCAGGATGCAGCAGGGTATAAGCAGTACCCAGGCTACAAACCTTGTATGGAACCAGGAAGTTGACAGGATAATTTTTGCTGAAAGGTTTGATGATGCAGGTTTAAGGGTAGGCCGCGACCATGTGATAAACATGTACAGCCAAAATCCTCAGGTGGGGCAAAACCCTCAGTTTTTAAATGCTGCCGGAAAATTTGATAAAGGCAAGTTTAATGAGTTCCTTTTAAATATGAAAACAGCCAACCCTGCACAATGGGAAATGGTTGAAAGGGAAAGGCCAAATATAGAAAACCAGGCTAAAAGGCAATTATATATAACCATGCTTAAGGCGGGTGTTGTTGCAACTGATGCTGATGGTATGGCCAAGTATAAAGCTGAAAACGACAAAGTTTCTTTTGATTATGTATATGTGCCTTACAGCACTATTAATGATGACCAGGTAAAGGTTTCTGACGATGAGATTATTGCCTACATGAAAAAGAATGAAAAGAAATATGAAGCGGAAGCTTCGCGCAGCATTGAATATGTTTTGATTGAAAACAAACCATCTACAGCAGATGAGCTGGAAATGAGGCAATCAATTAATGCGTTGCTTGCGCCTAAGGTTGTTTATAATGAAGATACCAAAGCCAACGATACTATACCGGGCTTTAGGAATGTGGAAAACATTGAGGAGTTTGTAAATGCAAATTCTGATGTTAAATATGATACTACCTATGTAGCTAAAAAAGACCTTCCGCTTGACCATGCAGAGCAGATTTATAATCTGGGCAAAGGTGAAGTTTATGGCCCTTATATTGATAATGGCTACTACAAGCTAACTAAAATGGTTGACAGGAAACAGGGTGCAAGCGCAAAGGTTAACCACATTCTTATTGCTTATAAAGATGCTATGAGGGCTGCCCCAACTGTAACACTGACTAAGGAGGAGGCCAAAGCCAAAGCAGATGAACTTTTAAGGAAAATAAACTCTAATCCGGGTTCTTTTGCAGAACTTGCTAAAGAAAACTCTGATGATCCGGGTTCTGCCAATAATGGTGGTGAATATGATAATGTTGTACCCGGGCAGATGGTTAAGCCTTTTAATGACTTTGTATTTAATAACCCGGTAGGTAAAACAGGAGTTGTTGAAACTGATTTTGGTTACCACGTTATAAAAGTAAGCGGTAAAAATGAAGCAGTAAGGCTGGCTACTATAGCACAGAAGATTGAGCCTTCAGAAAAAACAAGCGACGAATTGTTCACAAAAGCTACCAAGCTTGAAATGGATGCGCAGGACAAACCGTTTGAGGAACTGGTAAAAGCAGAAAAGCTTACTACAGTTCCTGTTAACAATCTTAAAGCCAATGATGAAAATGTTCAGGGAATTGGCAACCAGAGAGGAATTGTAAAATGGGCTTTTTCTGATGATACAAAAGTGGGCGACGTTAAGAAATTTGACATTCCACAGGGCCATGTTGTAGTAAGCCTTAAAGGCAGCTACGAAAAAGGGCTTTTACCGATAGAGGAGGCTAAAGAAACTGTATTGCCTATATTACGCGACCAGAAAAAAGCAGAGCTTGTAAAACAGAAAATGGCAGGCAGCACTTTGGACGAGGTGGCGCAAAAATCAGGTTCATCAATAGCTAAAGCAAGTGATGTTACCCTTGCAGCACCTATGATAACAGGTATAGGTTCTGAACCTAAAGTTGTAGGTAAGGCATTTGCTTTGGGAGAAGGAAAAACTTCTGACCTTATTGAAGGTAAAATGGGTGTTTTCAAAATTAAGGTTAACAGTATAGCGAAAGCTGCTGAACTGCCTAACTACAGCTCATACACAAGCAGGATGAAAACCCAGGGAAGGGGCGAGGTTCCTTCAAGGATTGCGATGGCTCTTAAAGACAAAGCTGATATTGAAGATAACAGGGCAGAATTCAACTAAGAAGACTGGTTACTTATAAATAAAAAATCCCGCAACTGCGGGATTTTTTATTTTATCATCTCTTTATAAGGTAATATTGTTTTAAAACCTTTCTCACTGAAATAAGGTAAAGGATTGGTTTCACTTATGGCAAGTACAAAATCGCCGCCCCATGCGCCAAGGCTCTTAATTGTACCTTTAAAATCAGGGAACAGTTGTTTTTTTACAGGGGTTATTTCCAGTATACTGGCCATTATATTTTCATGTTTTTCCAGTGCCGAAGTAAATTCCGTAACATTTTCGGCATTTAGTGCCTTTTGTGTGCATTGGTTTATAGCTTCAATTACGGCACTAATCTCTTTTTGTTTGTTGCGGTAAGCCTCAATTGCCGAACGGCTGTTTTGTTTTTTGTTGAGGTACACGAAATAAATCTTATCTGTAAAATCAGGGTTGAATGTTACTTTTTTAGTGGTGGGTTTTCCGTTTTCAATGGTGTAAAGTATTGGGAAGTCATTTTGGGCACAGGCAATATCGTAGCCACTCCCCCCAAAGCTTTCCCAAAGCAATGCATAAGCATCTATGCCGAACCACTGGGCTATATTATTAATTAAGGTAGAGGAGGAGCCAAGCCCCCATTCCCTTGGGAATGTCAACTCCGTTTGTATTTTATAACCTTCTGCATTATCAAGCACTGCCGGATTTTTTTTATAAGCACTATGTAATATGCCTATAAGTGTGTTCACTTCTGTACTGTATAACTGATCATTATAGATTATTGTATTAAAATCAATATCAACATTGAGCCAGCAGTTGCTTTCAACAGTATAGCTTTGCCATTTCAAAATTTTATCGCTGCCTTTGCTAATATGCAGGTACTGCCCGAATATAGTGGGCAATGCAAATGCCTGTGCACCATCCAGTACAGTATATTCGCCTGTTATAAGCAGTTTTCCATTACTGTAATATGTCTTTTCCAATCAGGCGGGTGTAGTGGTTTGTCGTATTGCTTTTATATAATCGGCTACTGCTGCATGGCTCACAGTATTAGTTTCAAAATATTTTGCGGCCTGCTGTTTTTCGCCTTCATTTGCACCAAGCTGGTTCAGTATATTCATCAGGTGCATTTTCATGTGCCCCTGTTGTATACCTGTTGTTGTTAGTGAGCGTAACGCAGCAAAATTTTGCGCCAGACCCGCTACTGCCACTATCTGCATAAGCTCTTTTGCAGAGGGGTTGCCCAGCATTTGCAGGCATAGCTTAACCAATGGATGAAGCGTGGTTAGCCCTCCCACTGTACCCAGTGCTAAGGGCACTTCTATCCAGTGTGTAAATATGCCGTTTTCTACTTTTGCGTGAGAGAGGCTTGTGTATTGTCCGTCTTTTGCTGCATAGGCATGTATGCCTGCCTCCACAGCCCTGAAGTCGTTTCCTGTGGCTACTACTACAGCATCAATACCATTCATTATGCCTTTGTTATGTGTAACAGCCCTGTAAGGTTCCACTTCGGCAATTTGCACTGCAGTAACAAATTTTTGGGCAAATTCTTCAGGGGGCATGCCATTGCCTTCATCAAGCTGCGCTACCGGGCAAGAAACCTCCGCACGCACAGTACAGCCAGGCACATAATTGGAAAGTATGCTCATTACCACCTGTATCTCTTTTTCCTCATCGGTAAAAACAGCATATTTTGCTGCTTCTTCCTTTAGTATTTTTGAAAAACGCTCCAGGCAGGAGTTTATAAAATTAGCCCCCATGCTATCCACTGTTTCAAAAGTGGCATGAAGTTGAAAATAACCCGGCAATAAAGCAGTCTTATCACGCAGTTCAATATCCAGGATACCACCGCCGCGCTTTTCCATATTGCGGGTAAGGTCGTGCGTTCCTGATATCAGTTTGTCTTTTATGTTTTTAAAAAAGGCAGTAAGTTTTCCGGTATCCCCCTTGTATATAAAATGTACCTGCCCAATTTTTTCCGTATTGATTACAGTAGCCTTAAATCCGCCACGCCTGGCCCAGAATTTTGCAGCTTTTGCAGCCGCAGCCACTACAGAGCTTTCTTCTACCGCCATAGGTATGGTATAATCCCGCCCATTAATACTGAAGTTAGGTGCAACACCCAATGGCAGATAAAAATTGGTGATTGTATTTTCTATGAATTCATCATGCAGTTTTTGCAGGGCTGCATCATCATTCCAGTATTTTTTTATTAATTCTATGGCTTCCGCAGGGTTGGAAAAGTATTCCCCTGCAATCCATTCAATCTTCTGCTCTTTGGCAAGTTTGGAAAAACCTGCTATTGCTTTGCTCATTTCCAAATGGTTATGTAATAATTAACGCAAAGATACGCTTTACACTCACCATTTACCAAAAAACTTGTCAATCGGGAGGAACTATAAAAATTCATTTAACAAAAAAAAGGGGTGCTAATTCATAAAATTTTATTAAAATTGGGAGTTTTTTACCATCTGCAAAATGAATTACATTAAAAAGTCAATTTTTTTATTTTTACTGATATCTGTGCCTGCTTTGGCACAAAAGCAAATAACACTGGAAGAGATATGGAGCGGGGCTTTCAGGCAACAGCAAATGGACGATTTGCAGGCCATGAAAAATACCAACCAGTACACCGTTTTAAATGCTAACTGGCGGGCACGCACTGCACAAATTGACTTATATGACTTTGCCACACTTAACAAGGTAAGCACAATTGTAAGTTCGCAGGATTTCAAGGAGCTTGAAAATGGTATTGACAGTTATACCTTTAGTCCTGATGAAAAAAAGCTTTTACTGGCAACAAATTCAGAGTCTATATACAGGCATTCATTTGTTGCAGATTTTTATATATATGACATTGGAAAGAAAACGCTTGTAAAACTGGCTGATTATAAAGTGCAGGAGCCTACCTTTTCGGCAGATAACTCTAAAGTTGCTTATGTGTACAATAATAATATATACCTATATGACTTGGCTTCAGGGACTACTAAACAGGTTACTGCTGATGGTAAAAAGAATGAAATTATAAATGGTATTACCGATTGGGTGTATGAGGAAGAATTTGCATTTGTAAGGGCATATGACTGGAATGCCACAGGTGATAAAATTGCCTTTATACGGTTTGACGAAAGACAGGTTCCGGAATTTTCGATGGATTTATATAACACAGGGCTGTATCCGCAGCAGTATGTTTTTAAATACCCAAAAGCAGGGGAAAACAATGCACAGGTTTCACTGCACATTTATGATGTAAAATCAGGGAGCACCAAAAAAATTGACTTTGGCAATATTAATTCCTACTATATACCAAGGATAAAATGGACAAATGAAGCGCAAACGCTCAGCGCCCAATTGATCAACAGGCACCAAAATAACCTTAACCTTGTATTTGTAAACGCTGATTCGGGTGCTGTAAGTAAAATACATAATGAAACTGATAAGGCTTATGTTGATATAACGGATAACCTTACTTTCCTTAATGATAACAGTTTTATATGGACAAGTGAAAAGGACGGATACAACCATATTTACCATTATAATAAAAATGGCAAGCTGGTAAACCAGGTTACAAAAGGCAACTGGGAAGTAACCGCCTATTACGGCTTTGATAAAAAAACAGGTAATATATTTTACCAGTCGGTTGAAAATGGTTCTATAAACCGTGATGTTTACCGTATAGGTATAAACGGTAAAAACAAGGTGAGGCTTACACCACAAACCGGAACCAACGAAGCAACTTTTAGCCCTGACTATAGTTTATTTATCAACTCATTTTCCAGTGCGCAAACTCCGCTTACCTATACTTTATGCAGTGCAAAAGATGGTAAGGTGGTGAAGGAGATTTTGGATAATAAAGCACTAAGCACGAAACTTGAAACATATAACCTGCCTAAAAAGGAATTCATGGTTTTAACAACCGAAAAAGGGCACCAGCTAAACGCCTGGATGATAAAGCCAGCCAGATTTGATGCTACTAAAAAATATCCTGTATTCATGTACCAGTACAGCGGGCCGGGTTCGCAGCAGGTTAATAATGACTGGAACGGCTATGATGATTACTGGTTTATGATGCTGGCACAGCAGGGCTATATTGTAGCCTGTGTTGACGGCAGGGGAACGGGATATAAAGGCGCAGAATTTAAAAAAACTACGTATAAAGAACTGGGTAAATATGAAGTGGAAGACCAGATAGATGCAGCTAAGGTTATAGGTAAATATAGCTATGTTGATGCTTCGCGTATCGGTATCTTCGGGTGGAGTTATGGAGGGTTTATGTCATCTAACTGTATATTGAAAGGGAATGATGTTTTTAGGATGGCTATTGCGGTAGCACCCGTAACCAACTGGCGTTTTTATGATACTGTCTATACCGAAAGATATATGCAGACACCGCAGGAAAATGCCTCGGGATATGATGATAATTCACCTATAAACCATGCTGATAAACTAAAGGGTTCTTATTTACTTGTACATGGTTCGGCAGATGATAATGTACATTTGCAAAATACCATGCTTATGGTAGAAGCACTTGTGCAGGCCAATAAACAATTTGACTGGGCCATTTATCCTGATAAAAACCACGGTATATATGGTGGGGCCACAAGGCTGCAGCTTTATACCAAGATGACTAACTTTATTAAAGAGAAACTATAATGAGCAACACGGCATCGCTGGAGCAAATCCAGAATTTTGAAGGGAAATACCCTAAGCAGCTATGGGGGCTGTTCTTTTCAGAAATGTGGGAGCGTTTCTGTTTTTATGGGATGAGGGGGGTGTTAACCTACTTTATGATTACCCATTTAATACTGGAAAACGGCGAACATATGCAGGAAAGCCAGGCAAACCTCCAGTATGGTGCAACACAGGCTTTTGTATATGCATTTACTTTTATAGGCGGTCTTTTTGCCGATAAGATACTCGGTTTCCGCAAATCATTATTCTGGGGCGGTATCCTTATGATAGTAGGTAGTGCTATATTGGCGTTTGACCCTTTTCCGGAAAAGAACTTTTTCCTGGGGATAAGTTTTACAGTTATAGGTACAGGTTTCTTTAAGCCTAATATCTCTACAATGGTAGGCTCATTATATAAAAAGGGAGACCCAAGGAGGGATGCAGGTTTTTCACTGTTCTACTCCGGTATTAATATCGGTGCACTGTTAGGCGGATATGCTTGTATTGCAATTGGTAAAGGACAGCTTTTTACAAGTTTTATACCTGCTGAATATACCTGGAATGTGGCTTTTGGACTTGCCGGTATTGTGATGACAATAAGCCTTATAACATTTGTGTTTACCCAGCGCACCCTTGGGCCAATAGGTTTATCACCTTTTAAGAGCGAGGATAATGAAGTTAAGAAAATACCGCAGATTGAAGGTATAGGGACTGTTGAGCCTGAGCCGACTGCTGTGCCGAGAAAAATAAAATCAGGTAAAAGCTGGTACGAATATGCGGTATATGCAGGTACACTGGCATTAATACCGGTTATTATGACAATGGTTGCCAAAACCGAGTATACTGACTGGTTTATGTACATAATAGGCCCGGTTACGCTTATTTACCTTATTTATGAAATGAGCAAGCATAGTTGGGAGGAAAGTAAAAAGCTAATTGCCGCTTTAATATTTATATTATTCTCTATTGTGTTTTGGGCATTTTTTGAGCAGAGTGGAGGTTCATTAAGCATATTTGCAGCGCAAAACCTTGATAATAATGTGCTAGGAACCTTGACCCTTGACCCTAATGGTGTAAATAACGCGGCAAACTCTGTATTTGTAATCATTTTTGCGCCTATTGTAGGGCTTGTATGGATAGCATTGGCAAAAAAGAAGATAGAACCTAACTCTGTAATAAAGTTTGGTTTAGGGTTTATTTTCCTTGCAGGCGGGTTTTACATTTTTTACCTGACACGCTTTTTTGAAGTTATTGCAGGCTCTGGTATTGCCAGCCTTGATGTTTTTGTTTTGGCCTATTTTGTAATTACCTTTGGCGAGCTTTGCCTTTCGCCTATAGGACTTTCATTAATGACAAAATTGTCGCCACAAAGGCTACAGGGTGTAATGATGGGGATGTGGTTTTTGGCAAGCGCATACGGACAGTATGTGGCAGGGATATTAGGAGCAGGGCTTTCGGAAGCAGGTGAAAATGATTCGCTGCCCCAAAAACTGGCTACCTATACAGATGGTTATAAACAACTGGCGATATATGCGCTGATTGCAGGTTTGGTACTGATAGTAATATCGCCAGTGGTTAAAAAGCTGATGCAGGACGAAAAATAAAATTAAATAGAAATCAATATAATTACTTATGTCGACAGCAACTTCGAATGACTTTTTTAAATCCAATGTTCTAGGACATCCGGCAGGTTTGTTTGTTTTATTCTTTACCGAAATGTGGGAACGTTTTTCCTTTTATGGTATGAGGGTACTATTGATAAACTTCCTTACCATGTCAATTATGAGTGATAATCCCGGTTGGGGTTGGTCTGCCGAAAATGCTGGCGCACTTTATGGTACTTATGCCATGCTGTTGTACATTACCCCTATTTTTGGAGGTATTATTGCCGACAGGTATATAGGCTATAGGTGGGCAGTGGTTGTGGGTGCTGTAATTATGACGCTGGGACATGCATCAATGGCTTTGGATACACCTTTTTATCTTTATCTTGGCCTTGCCTTACTGGTTATTGGTACAGGTTTCTTTAAACCGAACATGACTTCCATACTATCTGAAATGTATAAGGATTTCCCTGAAAAGAAAGACGGTGCCTATACTATATTTTATATGGGTGTTAATGCAGGTGCATTTTTTGGGATGATGCTATGCGGCTATCTTGCAGAGAATATTGGCTGGCATTATGGTTTTGGGCTTGCAGGTGTATTTATGCTTTTAGGTACATTACAGTTTTGGCTGGCTAAACCTTTATTCGGTACTATTGGCGAAGTGCCGTCAAAAGAAAAAAGACGGGCAGAGGAAGCTGCTGCAAAAACATCTCAAAACGCAGAAGACAGAAGAAACCCTTTTACATTTTTCGATAAAATACTGATACTTATAACTACTGTTGTAGGTTTGCTTTATGCTTTTAACGATCCGCTTTCAAAAATAGGCGGTATAAATATGTTCCCTTTTAAACTGGGCAGCCTTGATGGGCAAAATGCTATGGTACTGGGTGCTTTAATCTTATTCCTTATTTTAGTAATATCACGTATAGCACGCTATACGCCTGTTATAAGGGACAGGATGATAGCCGTAATTATTTTTGCCTTTTTTACAATCTTTTTCTGGATGTCTTTTGAGCAGGGTGCTTCTTCGCTTGTAATTTTTGCAAGGGATAATGTTGACAGAACGCTTGAAGGAAGCTCACTCACTATATTTAATATTGTAAACTCCCTGCTTACAATAGTGCCATTGGCTATTATTACATGGGTACTGATATTGCTTGCAAAACAAACCTGGGGAAAAATTCCAGGTTCAAATATTGTGCTTGCAGTATGTTTTCTGGGTGTATGGAGTATTGCCGGATGGATGCTGTATCAATATCTGATAGCCGAATCTTCAGAAATTACAGTTTCATGGTTCAGTATATTAAACTCTTTCTTTATTATCACATTTGCTTCAACTGTTTCTAAAATATGGGATAGTAAGTATAACCCGAGTGCTTCTGTAAAATACGGGCTTGGGCTTATTATAATGGCTATAGGTTTCGGACTGCTTGCATTTGGATCTTATGGTGTGGCCGAAGGCGTAAAGGTAAGCATGGTTTGGCTGGTTTTGGCCTATTTATTCCATACTTTAGGAGAACTTTGCCTTTCACCTGTAGGGTTGTCATATGTAAGTAAGCTCGTGCCGGGCAGGATGATTGCATTTATGTTTGGTATGTGGTATCTTGCAATAGCTATAGGCAATAAGCTTGCAGCTATAATTGGGGGGCAGATTGAAAATATTACTAAAGAGTATTCTCTTTCTACCTTCTTCCTGATATTTACTATTGTACCTATTGTGGCAGGGCTTATAGTAATGTCATTAAACCCGTTGCTGAAAAGGCTTATGCATGGTGTGCATTAATTTTCGGCATTGTTTTTGAAAACCATCTTTTAAAATTAATTATAAATGAAAAAATTACTTTTGATATTATTCATAGCCTTGGGAACAGTGGCTGCACAGGCACAGGAAATTAAATGGATGACGCTTGAAGAGGCACTGGCTGCCCAAAAGAAAGCTCCAAAACCAATTTTTATGGATATTTATACCGATTGGTGCGGACCATGTAAAATGCTTGATAAAAATACATTTCACGATAAAGCGGTGGTTGATTACATCAGCCAGAATTTTTATGCTGTTAAGTTTAATGCCGAAGGAAATTCTGAAGTTTCCTATAAAGGCAAGACTTATAAAAATCCGAACTTCCAGCCTGAAAGGAGGGGAAGAAATGCTATTCATGAGTTTACCCTGCTGTTAAAGGTAAGGGCATATCCTACAATGATGCTTTTTGACAGCAAAGGAGAAATTAATGAGCCTGTAGTGGGTTATTATACACCGGAGCAGTTACTGCCTTTGCTTAAATCAAAGCAGCTATAATATACAAATTAGTTTACCTTATAAAATCCCTTTTCGGCTGTTGCATGGAAAGGGATTTTTTGTTTCCTGCATGTTTCCTGCCAGCGGGCTATATAGCTTTTATAATTGGTAGCATCCGCAACAATTGTTTTTGGCTGTAACAGGCTTATTGCCTTTTCAAGATTAACTTTTGGCGATTGTGTAAGTAACAATATATCCGGTTTCGCTTTAATATCATATATACCCATACTGTCAATCACCAAAATTTTGTTTTTGTTATACCAAAGGGTGTTTTGCAGCGGCCTTATCATTACGTTTTCAATAAAATTCCCTTTTACATAAGCTGTAATATTCCTGTTGTTTAAAGGCAAGGTATCATTGGTATAAAACACGGCCTGGTTGTTTTCTTTCTGTACAATTAAAGAGTTGTTGTAATTGTGTAATACCAAAAGTTCTGATGTTGTCTTGTAAGCCTGTACTGTTGTAATATAAGCTATCTGGAATAGCGCCACAGTGCTTAATAAGGCGATGCTGCGTTTGTAGCTTTTACGGTAAAGCCACAGGGCAAAGCTTATTATAATTGTATATAAAAGTATGTTTAGCAATAAGGTAAATGGAATGTTTTTAATTACAAAACCTTTAAAAGATGCAACCCATTTTATAAAACCATTCATGCCTGTTATTAGTATATCCAGCAGTTTGCCAGTCATCAATGCTGCATCAGCCCAGATAAAGTTTAAGCAAAGTGTAATTAATGCTGTAACCAGGGCTATTGTTGAGAGGGGTATTACAAGAATATTTGCCAAAAGGAACAGTAGGGGGAACTGGTTAAAATAATATAGGCTTAATGGCAAAACCCCTATTTGCGCAGCGACTGAAACCGTTGCCAGGTCGTTAAAATAATTCAGGGCTTTATACCTGCTTTTTAACGCTTTGCTGAATACCGGATGCAGGACTACTATTGCTGTAACGGCTGCATAACTCAACTGGAATCCGGCATCAAAAATGAAGTTTGGCTTAACCAACAGAAGCAATAGTATGGAAACGGCTATAGTATTAAAAATATCTCTCCCGCGATTCAGGTAGATACCAACTCCTACAAAGCTGAACATAACTACCGAACGCACCACGGAAGCTGAAAGCCCCGACAGTAAGGCGAATAACCATAAGAAGGCAATGATAAATACCAGCTTTAACAGTTTTCCTTTTTTACCTGCCCTTTCAAGCGGTTTTAACAGGAATGCTGCAAACGCGAACAATATACCAATATGCAAACCAGATATTGCTAATATGTGTATAACACCAGCGTTAGTATAATCCTCATTTATTGCCTTATCCATATCCTGCCTTTGCCCAAGCAGTAAAGCCTTAATTACATTTAATGTTGCAGGGCTATAGTTGTGCTGCTTAAAGCTGTCCGCCAGTTTGTTTCTTAAGGCTTCTGTATAATAGCTGAAATTGTATTCACGCCCTGCCGTGATATAATTGTCTTTTAATTTAAGCTGGTGAAAAACATTTTGCTTTTTCATATAGTCAGCATAACTAAACTGGTAAGGGTTAAGGGCCGGGGTTATTGGTTTAAAATTGTCATATACTATAAGTACATCGCCTGCATGGAGTAAGTTGTTTGCACTGTCTTTTGGAACTGTAAGCAATACTTTACCTGTGGTTACTTTTTTATTTACTGAAACAATATCAAGGAAATATTTTTCATTATAATCATTTGGCTTTAGCCGTTCTGCTACAACACCTTTAATAAGCTGGGGTTTTGTATCCTCGACAAAATTGGAATAATGCAATTTATTTAAAGGGGCATAATGTATATTCTGCACCACTAAGCCCATTGCAAAAGAAAATACAAGTGCGGTTATCCCAAAAAAAGAATTAGATATTAATAACCTGTTTGCCCTTTTATAAGCAAAGAGTAATACTATAAAAACCAGGGCGGTAAATAAAAAAATAATATTCCTTTCAGGGAGCAGGTAATAGCCTGTTATTATACCGGCGGCAAAAAACAGTGTAACTGGTATAAGAGGATATTTCAATACCTTCATAAATTAGGTATTGGCAAGTGTGAAATTAATATGTGGATTAATCTTCAATAACCCTGTTGGCCTGTACAAAAGTCCTGTCATAATAAGGCTCGCTCAATGAAGATACTACAACGCCCAGTTGTAATGTAGAGTGTATAAACTTTATGTCGCCTTCAGGAGTAACTTCAGTTACCAGGCCCACGTGGTTTATTCTTTTTCTCCTTGGGTTATTATCAAAGAAAAGCAGGTCGCCTTTCTTCACATCTTTAATATCAATTTTACGCCCGGCCTTGGCCATTTGATAGGAGCTCCTGGGTAGTGTAACATCAAAAATGCGGAAAGTGGTATAAACCATACCTGAACAATCCATACCATCTTTTGTTGTGCCCCCGGTGCGGTAGTTTACACCTTCAAATTCCATGGCGTTATTTACCACCTGTTGTGCAAAATAATTTTCCAGCGGTTCAGGTTCGTAGTCAGGGTTTTCTTTTTCAGTTTCAGCAGGAAGCTTTATTTTTACAGGGTCATCGCCTTTGGCTGCAGTTTCGTTTTTACGCTCCCTGGCTTTATAGCTGCCGGCAAGTTTTTTAGCCTTTTTTTCTGAAATAACCGCATCACGGTTTTGTGCTTCGTTATCAGAATAGGCATAAACTCCTTTTTTTATCGCTTCTTTTTTGGAAGTTATAATCTGCGCAGACGATTTCCATGAAATCATTAGCAGCAGTAAAAAAGATATGGACAGGAGTTTTTTCAAAACTATTCTTTCAAATTCGGTATCGGTTTTTGCAAATATAAAAAAATAAATTTTAATTAAATTTAACTTCCTATGTTAAATGTTTGATTATAAGTGCGGCTGCTTTTTCACTCGCCCCCTCACCGCCAAGCTTTTGCTCCAGTACATCATAATCCTTAAGCATTTTTTCACGGTGTTCGGGGCTTAGTATTTTTTGCAGTTCTGCTTTTAAATTTCTTGTGTTCAGTTCATCCTGTATCAGCTCCTTTACCACTTCCTTATCCATTATAAGGTTAACCAGAGATATATATTTAAGCGTAATAATGCGTTTAGCAATCTGGTAGGAAATCCAGTTTCCTTTATAACACACTACTTCCGGTACTTTAAATAAGGCTGTTTCTAATGTTGCCGTGCCCGATGTTACAAGTGCGGCATGTGCAATGTCCAGCAGTGCATAGGTTTTATTAGAAACAAAATTCACGTTTTTGCTTGTCAGGAATTGTTCATAAAAATCAAAATCCTGGCTGGGTGCGCCTGCTATAACAAACTGGTAGTCCTTAAAATCGTCAACCACACTTAACATTATGGAAAGCATTTTTGCTATTTCCTGTTTGCGGCTGCCCGGCAGTAAGGCTATCACGGGCCTCTCATTAAGGTTATTTTCTTTCCTGAAAGCATCTGCATTTACTGCAGGCCGGCTATGTATGGCATCAATAAGCGGATGGCCAACAAACTCTACCTTGTATTGATGCTTGGTTTCATAAAAATCTTTTTCAAAGGGCAGGATAATATACATTTTATCTACATCGCGCTTTATGGCTTTAATCCGGTTTTCCTTCCATGCCCATATTTGTGGTGAAATATAATAGTGAGTTTTATAGCCTGCTTTTTTTGCCCATTTGGCTATACGCATGTTAAAACCGGGATAATCAATAAAAATAATCACATCGGGTTTAAAGGCTTCAATATCCTGCTTACAGAATTTTATATTGTTTAATATTGTCCTGATGTTTTGCACTACTTCTGCAAAACCCATAAAAGCCAGGTCGCGGTAATGCTTTACCAGTGTACCGCCGGCTTTCTGCATAAGGTCGCCTCCCCAAAAGCGTATTTCAGCACTGCTGTCAAGCTTAAAAATTTCTTTCATAAGGTTCGACCCGTGTAAGTCGCCCGAAGCCTCACCAGCTATAATGTAATATTTCATGCATAGTAGTTATAAAGCCAAAATTACTATTTATTCGGCTATCAATAATATACATCAAAAAATATCTTTCACAATAATATCCATTGCTATATAGCTTGAGTCCGATGTATCGTTACCATGGCCCTTTAAAATGTTTATATATCCTGCATCAATTATAACAGGCAGGTTTTTAAGATTGTGTGAGTAATACAGGCTGAAACGGCTTTCGCTGTATTTATAATTATCCCAGCCGGCTTGCTGTTCATGCCCAAGGGTAAATAATGATTCTGCAGTACCTGTAAGCTTATCACTATTATCATCTCTCAGGGGTATTGTAGCAGCAGCCTTTATGCGTGTACGTAATTGTGCATCTTCCCCCGCAGCATGAAAATCAGGTGTAAAAAAAGCGCGTGCTTCCTGGCGCAGTGTAAAAGCATACTTAAATACAGTTCCCTCAAGAGTGTGGCTTAACTTTCCGTAAAGCCTTGCTTCCCTGATAAATGAAGGGTGTGATGCCGGGTATAGCTCCCGGTCATCATATTTGTTTTGCTGCCTGTAGCTAAGCGAGTACCCATATTTCCACCCTTTGCTGAATTTGTGCCCTATTTCAGCATTAATAACCAGTGCAGAGTGTTTTTTAAAAGGGTTTAATGAGCCGGGAGTACTTATTCTTCCTGCGCCTATATAAGCATTAAGGCTGTTTTTGTCATCCAGCTTTTGTTTTACTCCAAAAGCAAGCCATGAGGCCGTTTGGGTATGCCCCATTCCCGGAGGTGTTATCTGCGCGAAACTGCTGGTTGTAAAACAAAAAGCAGCAATTGAAAAAAATAAAAATTTGTACTTCATAACCAGAACTATTTATTACAGGAACAAATATGTTATGGCAATCTGTAAAAAAACTGGATTCTAAAATTATGGGTTCAGTTTCCAGTTATTAATAATCTGCATGGCATGGTGGGCGGTAAGGTCAAACTGCACGGGTACCAGGGATATATAGCCATTGGCAAGTGCCCACTCATCGGTATCATTACCTTTGTCCAGGTTTACAAATTCACCAGTCAGCCAGTAATATTCCCTTCCCTGGGGGTTTTTTCTTTTATCGAAACGTTCCTCCCAAATGGCTTTCGCCTGCCGGCATACTTTTATGCCTTTAATATCTTTTTCTTTAAGCTTGGGGAAGTTTACATTTAATATTACCCCTTCGGGCAGTCCATTGTTTAAAACTTCAAGCGCAATTTTTTTAATAAAAGGCTTTGTAGGCTCAAAATCAGCATTCCAGTCATAATCCAATAAGGAAAAGCCTATGGCGGGTATGCCTTCAATGCCTGCTTCTACAGCTGCACTTAAGGTGCCTGAATATATAACGTTTATTGATGAGTTGGAACCATGGTTAACTCCCGAAACACATAAATCTGGCTTGCGTTTTAAAATTTCGTGTACTGCAAATTTAACACTGTCAACAGGTGTGCCGGAGCAGCTGTATTCCTGCTCCACATCTGGGTCTATGTCAACCTTGTTTATAAACAGGGTGTTGTTTATGGTAATAGCATGCCCTGTTGCCGATTGCGGGCTGTCGGGTGCTACTACCACAACATCGCCTATTTCTTTCATTACCGAAATAAGGGCCCTTATGCCGGGAGCCGATATACCATCATCATTAGTTACAAGTATAAGGGGTTTTTTGTTCATTGTGTATTAAAATAAAAATAAGAATTGTACTTTTACGTTTGCTAAAATACGCATTTTGCCCTGATGCCTTAAGTGGTTTGCTGAACAAAATAGGTGTAAAGGAATATTTGGCACAGTTTTTTATATAATTAAAATCTAATGAAAGCCGTATTAAGCTATATGAAAAGAAATTATAAAATATTATTGCTGGTAGCACTGCTTGCAGGCTGCCTGTGGAGTTTTAGGGGGTCTATTGCACCAATTGATGTTAGTGCGCAGGATGACCCGGATAAGGATAAGCTGCTTATTGAGCTGTTAACTTTTGTTATTGAAAGGGGACATTATGACCCTGCAGCAATAGATGATAATTTTTCCAAAGGGGTTTATAAAAGTTATATTGAAAGCCTTGACCCTTCTAAAAGATTTTTCATCCAGTCGGATATTGACGAGTTCTCAAAATATGAAACCCGTATTGACGATATGATAATGGAGCGGGATTTAAGCTTTTTTGACTTAACCTACCAAAGGCTTTTGCAGAGGATAAAAGAATCTGAAGATTTGTATAAAGATATACTGGCAAAGCCTTTTGACTTTACTTCCGATGAAAGCTTTGATACTGATTATGAAAAGCAGCCTTACCCTAAAAACAAGGCAGAGCTTAAGGAACGCTGGAGAAAACAGTTAAAGCTTTCGGTGCTTTCAACGGTTTCTGACAAGCAGAAGCTTGAGGAAAACCCTGAAAAGATAAAATCAGGAGATAAAGTGGCTGATGAAAAAGCCAACAAAAGCTTTGATGCCGAAAAAAAACCTACAGATAAAAAAGACGCTGGCAAAAAGAAAACTTTTGATGAGTTGGAAAAAGAAGCGCGTGAATCGGCAAGGAAATCGCTGGATGAATATTTCAGCTTTATTGACGACCTTAAACGTGATGAGTGGTTTACCATATACCTTAACGCAATAGCCGAACGTTTTGACCCGCATACATTTTATTTTGCCCCTGATGATAAAGAGAAGTTTGATACCAGCATGAGGGGGTCTTTAGAAGGTATAGGGGCAAGGCTTCAAAAGAAAAATGACTATGTGGAAATATCAGAGCTTATTCCCGGTGGGCCGGCATGGAGGGGCAAGGAACTTGAGCAGGGCGATATAATAATGAAAGTTGCCCAGGGGGATGATGATCCTGTGGATATTGCTGGCCAGCGCCTTGATGATGTAGTTAAAAAAATAAAAGGCCCTAAAGGAACCGAAGTTAGGCTTACAGTTAAGAAAGTGGATGGTACTATAAAAGTTATTGCTATTACCAGGGAGGTTGTGGAAATTGAAGAAACATACGCAAAATCCAGTGTGGTTAATAAAGATGGCAAATTGTATGGTATAATATACCTGCCTAAATTTTATATCGACTTTGAAAATAAAGATAACCGTGATGCTGCCAAAGATGTGGCCCTTGAAGTGGAAAGGCTTAAAAAGCAGGGCGTGGAAGGTATTATTATGGATTTAAGAAATAATGGCGGTGGCTCACTTAAAACAGTAGTGGATATAACGGGGCTGTTTATACCGGAAGGCCCTGTAGTACAGGTAAAATCTACGGGCAGGAAAAAAGAGGTGCTTTCAGATACTGACCCTAAAGTGCAATGGGACGGGCCGCTTGTGGTGCTGGTGAATAATTTTTCTGCTTCTGCCTCAGAAATTTTTGCGGCTGCTATACAGGACTATAACAGGGGACTTATTTTAGGCAGCAGGCATACTTATGGTAAAGGTACTGTTCAAAATGTTATTGACCTTAACCAGTTTGTAAGGAATAATTCCTTTGGCGATTTAGGTGCCTTAAAAACCACCACGCAAAAATTCTACAGGATAAATGGGGGTTCTACACAACGTGAGGGTGTGTACAGCGATATTGTAATGCCGGATCGTTACTCTTATATTGATATGGGTGAAAGGGATATTGATAATGCTATGCCTTGGGATAAAATAGATGCTGCGCAGTTTAGCCCTGTCAGGAATAATTTTGATAATGTTATACAAAAGAGCAAACAAAGGATGGCTGCCAATCAGCAATTCAGGCTTATTGATGAAAATGCGCAATGGATTAATGAGAAAAAAGACGATAATAAATATAGCCTGAATATTGAGAAATTTAAAGCTGAGCTTGCCAAAAATGAGGCTATAACCAAGAAGTTTAATGCGCTGACTGAATATAATAACAATCTTAAATTTGAAGCGTTGCCTTATGAGCAGGAAATATTTAAAAAGGACCCTGCCCTTGCAGAGAAAAAGCAAAGATGGTATGAAAGCCTTTCTAAGGATGTGTATGTAGAGGAAGCATTAAATATCCTTGATGATATGCAACCAAAATCATCAGGCAAGAATGCAATCAGCATTTCAAAGAAAGAAAAGCTGGTTAAAACATAAATTGTAAATTGAATGGATAATACCAATCAATCGCTTACAGGCTTGGCGCTCCGGAAATTCAAAAAGAATTTCTGGGGCGT
>NZ_WWEP01000029.1 GCF_009848495.1 Flavobacterium sp. MK4S-17 | reverse complement strand
TACCACCCCGGTCACCCAGAGCGTACAGAAGGAGTTTAAGGCCCACTTCGCTCTTAAGAGATAGTAAAGTTTTAACTGTTAAATAAAAATGCTGTCAATTTTGACAGCATTTTTTTTAAATATTAATTATTGTGCATATATTACCAACCTAACGCAAAAATTTATATATTTGACCGCTATCTAAAAAGTTATATGCATAATATGGTGAAAGATGGCGCGTTATAGTTAGGTCTTTTTTAAACAGGCTTACTTTTAATAAGTTAGTGATACGTAAAATATAAGCGCATTTTTCATTAAATGAACAAGGTCAACATGAATTTTAAAAGGTTTTATCTGGTTTTTGGACTACTATTGGCACAATTCTCCTTTGCACAGGAGGGTATTGCAGTTTATTCTGATTACCTTTCGGATAATTATTACTTAATCCACCCCTCTATGGCGGGTGCCGCAAACTGCGGAAAGATTAGGCTAACTGCACGCCAGCAATGGTTTGGCCAGGATGATGCACCACAATTGCAAACATTAAGCTTTAATACAAGCGTTGGCCCACAATCTGGTATAGGTATAATAGCTTTTAACGATAAAAACGGCTATCACTCGCAAACGGGTGCCAAATTAACTTATGCACACCATATACGCTTTTCAAGAAGTGATTATGATTTAAACCAGCTTTCATTCGGTATGAGCGGCGGGCTTATACAGAGCAGGCTTGATGAAACAGAGTTTGACCCTGAATATGACCCGATTGTTGATGGCGGCATGAAACAAAAGGACTCTTACTTTAATATTGATGTGGGTGCTTCTTACCACTATCTTGATTTTTATGCGCACTTTACAGTTAAAAACCTTATAGCCAGCAAAAGGGATATTTATACAGATATTGAAAGTGATAACCTTAAGAAATACCTGTTAAGCCTTGGTTATGTATTTGGGTTTGATGATTCATTACAATGGGAACCATCAATAATGTTCCAGGCGGTTGATGAGACAAAAGAGAAAACTATTGACGTAAACCTTAAAGTATATAAAGAGCTTGATTTTGGAAGGCTTTGGGGTGGCTTATCATACAGGAGAAGCCTTGATGGTGCACAGTATGTGGATGGTAACGGCACATCTGAACAAAACCTTCAATACTTTACCCCTATAGTTGGTGTAAATTATAAAAACTTTATGTTTGCCTATACTTATTCTTATTTAACAGGAGATGTTAAATTTGACAACAGCGGTTTCCACCAGATAACATTAGGTATAAACTTATTCTGCAAGAGGGAGAAATACGATTGTAATTGTCCTGCAGTTAATTAAATTATATAGATCGATATTATTAATTCCTGTCCCGGTATATTTATTATATCGGGACATTTTTTTAAATATTATGGTTATAAAAAAAGTAAATGGCAAAGAGCCATTAATTCCTGATGATTGCTTTGTGGCTGAAAATGCCACTATAGTTGGCGATGTTACCTTCGGTGCAGAGTGCAGTATTTGGTTTAATGCCGTGGTTAGGGGAGACGTGCATTATATTAAAATAGGGAATAAAGTAAATATACAGGATGGAGCTGTAATACACTGCACTTATCAAAAACATCCTACAGTGATAGGTAATAATGTATCTATAGGGCATAACGCTATTGTGCATGGGTCTACAGTAAACGATAATGTTTTAATTGGTATGGGGGCAATTATAATGGATAATTGCGTTATTGAAAGCAATTCTATTATTGCAGCCGGTGCAGTAGTTACCCAAAATACTGTTGTTGAATCGGGAACCATATATGCAGGCGTACCGGCTAAAAAGGTTAAGGATATTAATGCTTCTGATTTTGCAGGTGAAATAGGCAGGATATCAAATAATTATGTAATGTATTCTTCGTGGTTTAAGGAATAGTATATAATAATATTTGTAATAAAAAATCCCCGGTACTAAATACCGGGGATTTTTATTTGAATATAGATGTTTATTTTTTTATAATCTTGTAAGAGCCAGTTCCTTTATCTGAATTGATATTCATAAAATACATTCCATCTGAAAGTTCAGATAAATTGATTTCCGCATCAGATACTGAATTAAGAGTT
>NZ_WWEP01000006.1 GCF_009848495.1 Flavobacterium sp. MK4S-17 | reverse complement strand
AAAAGTAACACAGCCGTTTTGGTCGGTTGCCGTTATGGTATAAGTACCTCCGGATAAATTATTAAAAACAGGTGAAACCTGTGGCGGGTTGCTGTCAAGTGTATAAGTATAATTAGCTCCTGTAGGTACAGTAACAGTAATACTTCCCAAAGCGGTACAGGTTTCATCAACAGGACTTGCCTCTAAAGCAGGCAGTGCGGGAGGTGCGTTTATAATAAAAGTTTCAGTTGAAATACACCCGTTGCCATCGTCAGCAGTTACAGTGTAGCTGCCCGCAGCCAGATTGTTAAATACGGGTGAAGCTTGCGGCGGGTTGCTGCCCAGCGTATAGGTATAGCTGCTGCCTGTAGGGGCAGTAACAGTAATACTTCCTAAAGCGGTACAGGTTTCATCAACAACATCGGCTGCTAATGGTATAGGGCCTGTACCCGGATTAACTGTATAGGAGTTAAAAGATATACATCCGTCTGAAGCGTGGGCTGCAATAATATAGTTGCCCGGGGCAAGGTTATCAAAAACCGGGGATGCCTGTTGTGCGCCGCCATCTTTACTATAAGTATAATTAAGCCCTACAGGATTTATAACCTCTATACTGCCGGTACCGTCACATCCGGCAGGAGTGATATCTACGGTTAATACAGGGGCAACAGGGGCTGGATTTATGGTAAAAGTACCCGTTGATATACAGTCCACACCGTTACTTGCTGTTATGGTATAAGTATCGGGAGTTAAACTGCTGAACAGTGGTGAGGATTGAGGCGTACCTCCATTTATACTATACATATAACCCGTGCCTGCAGGGTTTGTTATATTTATACTTCCTGTAGCATTGGTACAATCAGTCTGAATAATATCTGCTGTCATTACAGGCGCTACAGGTGCATTATTTATAACCACTGTTTTTTCAGGAGATTCGCACCCCGAAGTATTTTTTACTTTAATTGTATACGTATCAGGAGTTAAATTATTAAAAACAGGAGAGGTTTGGTACGGGTTATTGTTAATACTGTAGCTGTATATAGTAGGGTCAACAGGATTTGTAACAGTTATAGTACCTTCCGTTTCACCACAGCCCGGGTGTGTTACCGTAACATCCGGTTCCGGCAGGGCAGGAAGCGGCGGGTCAACAACAACAACTGTAACTGCAGATATACATCCTGATGCATTTTTTACGGTTACGTTATATGAACCCTGCGGTATCATAGGGAATACCGTACCGGATTGGTATGGGCCACCGATACTGTATGTTAGTCCTGTACCGGTTGGACTTGTAATAATAATATTTGTAGTTGTTGCGGTACAGCCCGGTTGTACAACGGGTGCTACTACAGGCTGGGCTGGCGGTGGCAGTATGTATAATTGCGCAGCATTGGTTATTAAAGTACATGATGAAGACGTAAGCACACAGTAATACTGGTTACCGTTAAAAGATGCGGGTGCATTTATAATATTTAATGTTGCGCTGGTTGCGCCTGAGTAATTCGGCCCGTTGGTAACATTTACCCATACGCCCGAACTGTTTAATACCTTCCATTGATACGTATAAGGCCCATTGGCAGCAGAAGCTGAAAATGTAGTGGATGCATTTTGGCATATTGTCCTGTCCAGCGGGTGGTTAATGTTTGGTACTGCACCATTAACATTACCCGGATTATGCATTCCAACATTATTACAATCCTCATTAGCAGTAATATTCCAGTCGGCAGCACTATAGTTTGCTTTTGGGGCCTGTACATCAGGATTTCGTATTACGGTATATCCTTTTCCTGCGCGCCCGCGGGCTACATCAATAATAGTTCCGTTTTTCCGCAGCTTAAACTCATCATCCTCATTAATACCATTCCATGAAAATGCACCCGGAGAGCCGCTTATGCCGCAATCATTGCTGCCGCCGCAGCGTATAATGTGAGTCCCTCCAGGGGCAATAGAGCCTGTAAGTGCAGAGACATATCCGCTAACGGGCGTTGCGTTACCGGAATTATCATAATCCTGATACCTTTCCAGTACATATTGTCCTGTAAAATTTATTGTTGTACTGCCGGGATTATATATTTCAATTAAGCCTGGGTCGCCGGGCGTTTCATCATAAATTTCCGATATATATATTTCTCCCTGGGCACAGCTTGAGTCCAGCAGGTTAAAACTGCTGTTTGCGCTATTGCAGCCGCCTGATGTCAATACTGTTATTTCACCTGAAGTTACTCCCGCAGGCACTTCTGCTTCAATCAATGAATCTGAAACTACAGTAAAGTTAGCCGTAATGCCGTCAAACTGAACAGCAGATGCACCTGTAAACCCAGAACCGTTTATTGATACAATTGTGCCCTCAGGGCCGGATGCAGGGGAGAATGAAGTAATTGCGCCTCCGTTACAATTGGATGTTAAACTACCTTCCAGTGTAAAATCATCCAGCCTTACATTTCCATTGCCGGATGCCATTGTCATAGTTATTTCTATAGTTACTGTACCTGTTAACCCCGTTAATGACAAAGGGAAATAACTTGATGCGCCGGGGGGAGTTATTGCGCCACTGCTAACATTTGTACCATTAATTGACATCTGCCAGGTTTGCGGGCCTGAATTACTGCGGCGCGACCAGAAACTGCCTGAAGTTAAATTTAGCTGGTAACCTGAATTAACCTGGAAAGTTAACTTTACAGTTGTTGTACCGGGGGCGTTATACAATTGTATTGCCTGGCCTGTTGCACCTGAACTGTTAGTCCAGGCATCTGTACTGTTAGTCCATGAAGAACCTGAGAGGTTTGGATTTATTATATTGGGCGCTTCGGTATAGGGATGCGCTGAAATTGGAGCTATACCAAAATTATGCTGGTAAATTATTTGTGCATGTGCAGTTAAGGAAAACAGCAGGACAAAAAAAAATCCGCAGCAAATAAGTTTAGTAATTCTATTCATTACCGTGTGTGTGATTTTTAAGAAAGGTTTAACAAAACAAAAGTAAAAGTATTTCTAAATAATCTCATTATCAAAACATTATTTAACAAACGGTATATGGTTATGTAAAAGTTACTAAAGTGTAAACAAAAAGAAAAGCCGCTTATTAAGCGGCTCATCCTTATGTAATTATAATTTTTTTAAAATTTATTCTTCCCTGTTGACATATATCCAGCCTGTGCGTGGCTTGCCAACAGTTTCAATCATATAGTAGTAAGTACCTGTAGGAAGTTCATCACCGTTATCAGACTGGCCATGCCACTCTTTAGTATAATTATTCCTGCTGTACACTTCTTTACCATACCTGTTGAATATTATCAGCTTCCTTGCGTTAAGGCCTGTCAGGTCAAAACTATCATTCTTAGCATCATTGTTAGGGGATATACCGCGCGGTATGCTGCAAATAACACCATCTACGGTAAAATCATAAGTACCTTCACATCCTCCGGCATTAGTTACGGTTACCCTTATTGTTAGCGGATAATCGTCAGCATCAAAATTATTGTTTGCAACATATTGTGTTACATTAAATGTGCTTTCACTTCCCGGTAAAACATTTCCTGATGCGTCTTCCCATACAAATGTTGCTGTTCCGTCAAAAGAATTATTAACAGGTAATGCCTCAAGTATATAATTTTTACCTGATGGGGTATCCCTGCATTCCTGTATTCCGGTTACAGAAGGTAGTGTTCCTGTAGAACCTGTAATAGTAAATGTGGCAGAAGTTGTACAACCGTTGGCATCTTCTGCTGTTAAAGTATAAGTTCCTGCGGTAAGTCCTGTAAATTCAGCAGAAGCCTGCGGAGTGCCTCCATCAAGGCTGTACATAAATGTACCGCCTGTAACTGGCTGTGTAACTGTTAAGCTACCCGCTGCGCTGCAGGTTGCATTTTCTACATCGGCCAGAAGTGCTGGCAATACCGGGGCAGCATTTATTGTAAAAGTGCCGGTATAAGTACAAGTTCCATCAGTCGCCACAATAGTATAGCTATCTGCTGTAAGCCCGTTAAACACAGGTGAATTTTGAGGTGTACCTCCGTTAATGGTATAGGTATAAGTATTCCCTACAGGAGACTGAACCGTGATGCTGCCAAGCGATGTACAGGTTACATCCTGTTCATCAGCTATAACATTAACAGCAGGGGCAGGGTTTACAGTAAAGGTTTCAGTAGAAATACATCCGCTTCCGTTATCAGCCGTAATTGTATAAGTATCGGCAGCAAGCCCGTTAAATACAGGTGAAGCCTGAGGCGTACCACCGTTTATACTATAGGTGTATGTTCCGCCGGTAGGCTGGGTTACGGTTATGCTGCCCTGTGCGCTGCATGTAACATCTGCCACATTAGCCAGTAAAGCAGGAGCTGCCGGTGCAGGGTTTACAGTAAAGGTTTCAGTAGAAATACATCCGCTTCCGTTATCTGCGGTAACTGTATAAGTATCGGCAGCAAGGTTACCGAATACAGGTGAAGCCTGAGGCGTACCTCCATTAATAGTATAAGTATAAGCTCCGCCGGTAGGCTGGGTTACAGTTATGCTTCCCAATGCACCACAAACCTCATCTACCACGTCAGCCAATAAAACAGGGGCAGCAGGTGCAGGGTTTACCGTAAAGGTTTCAGTAGAGATACATCCGCTTCCGTTATCAGCCGTAACTGTATAAGTATCGGCAGCAAGGTTGCCGAATACCGGTGAAGCCTGAGGCGTACCGCCATTAATAGTATACGTATAAGTTCCGCCTGTAGGCTGGGTTACGGTTATGCTTCCCAATGCACCACAAACCTCATCTACTACGTCAGCCAATAAAACAGGGGCAGCAGGTGCAGGGTTTACCGTAAAGGTTTCAGTAGAAATACATCCGCTTCCGTTATCTGCGGTAACTGTATAGGTATCGGCAGCAAGGTTGCCGAATACAGGTGAAGCCTGAGGTGTACCGCCATTAATAGCATAAGTGTATGTTCCGCCTGTAGGCTGGGTTACAGTTATGCTTCCCAATGCACCACAAACTTCATCTACCACGTCAGCCAGTAATACAGGCGGCGTAGGTGCGGCATTAATAGTAAACGTTTCTGTATAAGTACATCCACTTCCATTATCCGCTACAATTGTATAAGTGTCGGCTGAAAGGTTTTCAAATATAGGCGAAGCCTGGGGTGCACCTCCGTTTAATGTGTAGGTGTAAGTAGCTCCTGTTGGGTTTGTAACAGTTATGCTTCCCAAACCACCGCAGGTTTCATCTTCTAAATCTGCGGTTACTACTACTGTTGCAGGGCCGTTAATAGTATATGTTTCTGTCAGTACACAGCCTACACCGTCATCTACTGTAACAGTATAAGTGTCGGCAGCTAAGCCTGTAAATTCAGGAGTTGATTGTGGTGTTCCACCATTAATGCTGTAAGTATAGGTACCACCCATTGGGCTTGTAACCGTAAGGCTTCCTAATGCATTACAGGTTTCATCCTGTGTTGTTGCTGTTAGTACAGGCCCCTGTATTGTTACAGGCATTATGGTTTCGCAGCCGGTAGCCGAACGTATAATTAAAGTATATTCAGCTTCAATAAGACCTGTATAAATAGTATTAGCGCTAAAAGTCATACCGCCGTTTATACTGTAGGTTAGTCCTGTACCAATAGAAGGTGTAATTGTAAAGCCTCCCAGGTTAAGTGTACAGTCAAAAGTTGTAGCTACCGCAACAATTGGAAGTGGTGAAACGGTCAGCTGAACCGCTTCTGTAATAAGTGTACAATCCCCCGAAACAATTTCGCAGTAATATTGTGTGTTATTTAATTCAAGAGCAGCGTTTACAGTAAGTGTGGCAGTATTACCGCCTGCATAATTGGCACCGCTTACATTAACCCAGTTGCCACTGTCATTTAAAAACTTCCACTGGTAAGTAAAACCTGTACCGTCTATCTGTACAGTAAATGTAGCTGTTTCATCCTCGCAAACACTTTCGCTTACAGGCTGCTGTGTAATTTCACCCGGTGGCGGCAGTGTTATAGGGTCAGCAAGGTGTTGCCCTAGGTCTGCACAGTTTTCATCACCAAATACATTCCAGTCATTTACATCAAAAGCAGCTTTAGGAGCTATTGCACCCGGTTTTCTTATCAGGGTATAGCCACGGCCGGATGTTTGTCCGGTGCCTAAAGGTATCTCTACATTATCTATAACTACATTATTCTTCAGCAATTCAAACTCATCATTTTCATTAATACCATTTTCAAGGTCAAAATCGCCAATAATGTTACAAGTGTCACTATTGTTCATGTTAATGGTAACCAAAAACGTATCCTCAGGGCCTATAGTACCTGATAATATCATATTATAAAAACTTGGTGCATTCTGCGGGTCACCAATTTCACCATACCTTAAAAGGCGGTACCCGTTAAGGTTAACCGGGCTGCCCGAAGGGTTATATAATTCTATGGCTCCCGGTGTACCGCCCAGTTTATCATATATTTCGGAAATATAAATTTCCTGCGGTGCAGGGGGACAGTCAGTGGCAAAAAAAGTAAAAGGAGTAGCCGAAACGCCATTGCATGAAGCACCTGTACTAACTGATATTGGGCCAGTTGATGTTCCAACAGGTACAAGTGCCTTAAGTTCCGTATCTGAAACTACGGTAAAGCCCGCAGCCTCAACTCCATTAAATTTTACAGAGGTAACTCCGTCTTCAAAACCGGTTCCTGTAAATGTTACCAAGGTACCTGCCGGGCCCGAAGTTGGAATGAAAGATGAAACTGAAGGTGCCTGTGTACAAGGGGCATCAGATATAGTACCATATAAAGTAAAATCGTCAAGATAAACAGTACCCGCACCTGTAGCATTGTTATTTAAGGTAAATGTTACGGTAACTGTGCCTGTTAAGCCGGTTACCGGGGCAGCCACATTTGTTTGCCCTATAGCGCTTCCCGTTGTAGGGATAGAGCTGTTGTTATAAACTGTAGTGCCGTTAATTGCCATGCTCCAGTTTGGTGCAGCCGAAGGCGTGCGCCTTCTCCAGAAATTAAAAGATGTAATATCCAGCAGTTTTCCTGTTGCCACATTAAAATTTAGCGTTATTGTGGTTGTAGGTGTGGTAGAGCCAACAACTGTTTCCACAAGAATTGCCTGCCCTGTTGCTCCTGTTGAAGAAAGCCAGTTGCCCCTGCTGTTTGTCCATGTTGATCCTGTTATTGCAGGATTGGCCGAAAGCGGGGCCGCAGTATAAGGGTAAGTTATGGGCGCAGTGTCAAAATTATGTACGTATACCTGCGCTTTAGTAGTGTACATACCCGTAAATAATGCAATTAGAATTATTACACTTTTAAATAAACTGGTAGTTTTTTGCATGTTCTATTTTTATTTAATTCAAGAAAACTCAGTATTTGCCAAATGTGTGCAAGGTACATTTATAAAACCAAAATTTAAATTAAGATTGTTTTAAAAAAATGTTATTCTTACAAAAAAGTCCGGGAGGTATAACCTCCCGGACTAATTACTACAGAGAAAAAAGCTGCTTAGTTAACAACTATTTTTTTATTTGTTACTGTGTTACCTGATTTAATTACAGCAAAGTAAATACCTTTTTGCGCATTGTTAAGGTTTATTGCCTCAGTACCATTTATCTTTTTTGACAATACCTGCTTGCCAAGAGAATCATAAATAACAACTTCGGCATTTTGTGCAGCATTGCCAAGGTTTATCTCAAAGCTGCCATTGTTTGGGTTTGGGTAAACCATTACCTCGCTATTGCTGTTGCTAACAGTTCCGGCAGTTTTAATTTCTTTAGACTGTGCTGCCGGCCTTGCAGAAACTTCTGAATAACAATCCCAGCTTACATCATCAATAACTACCCTGTTTCCACTGTTTTCAATTTCTATAATGGCGTCATCCGGTATGTTTACCAGTTCAGAGAATGTCATTGGAGTGTCAGAAGAAACAGTAATGTCAGTACCTACCTGTACATCGTTTACATATACTTTTATGGTAGAGTTACCGGTAAATACCCTTTTGTACTGGAATGATAATGTGCCTATGCCACCTGTTATAGCAGTAACATTAGTTAATGAACCTGACCTTACAGCTATAGCCTTGCCATTTAAAGTCTGGTCTGTCCTTGCATCATTTGCAGTCCAGATTATTCCGTTTTCTCCTGTCCATGTCCTTACGGCATAGTTGCTTGCATTAGCACCAAGGTTGGCAAAAGTTTCTGTACCGCCCACACATGGAGCAACAGCAGTTTCAAATTCATCCTCGTAAGCATCGGTATAAGCAGGCCCGTTAACACAATCAGTATTATTATAAGCGTAAACATTTATTGCATATACAGTTTCAGGGTTTAATCCTGATATAGTAAAGTTGGCATCAGTACCGGCATATACTACAGTACCGTCACCTAAAGTATCGTTTACATTATATTCTGTACCATTTACTGGATTAGCTATACTTCCTGTTCCTGCTTCTACTATTACAGCAATATAGCCATCAGCAGTTATACCTGCAGAAACATCGGCAGTAGCATCTGTAACGTTAGCTATTGTAACAGTTCCACCCACAGGGGCAACACATGCAGTAAGCGCATTGGCAGCAAGGTTTACCACGCAGGTTGCCTCGTCAGCATCATTGCTTGTAATGGTAAGTATATCTGTATCGCTTCCGGCAGCAGCGCTGTTAAACCTTACAGTAACGTCTATAGAATTAAGGGCTGTTACAGTAAAAGGGGCAGCAGGGCTTACAATTTCAAAATTAGTATTGTTAGCAAGCGATAAAGCAGAAACCTGTAAATCTACAGTACCCTGGTTGCGTATTGTAAATATAGCATCGTTACTTACACCTGCCTCAACATTGCCGAAGTCAAGCAGAAAATTGCCACATGCCTGTTTTGCACCGTTTATATCAACAAGCTGTAGTTCCTGCTCGTTTGGTATCTGGTAGCAATCCCATGAAAGGTCATCAATAATTACCCTGTTTCCGCTGTTTTCAATCTCTACAGTTACATCTCCTTCAATGTCAACTGACTGGGTAAAAAGCATTGGAGTTTCTGAAGATACTGTAATATCATCACCAACCTGAATATTATTTACAAATACTTTTAATGTAGAGTTCCCACTAAATACACGCCTATAGTTAAAGCTTAATGTACCCATACCACCAGATACCGGCGCATCATTTGATAATGAACCTGTCCTTATGGCAATAGCCTCACCATTTAGTTCCTGGTCAGTCCTTGCATCTGTAGCTGTCCATGCAACACCATTATCTCCCACCCAGCTTCTAACAGCATAATTGCTTTGGCTGCTGCCAAGGTTTGTAAATGTTTCAGAGCCACCAATACATGGTGCCACAGGAGTAGAAATTTCATCTTCAAAACCTTCTTCAATATATACAGGGCCTCCTGTACATGATACATTATTGTAAGGATAAATAAATATGCTGTAAATTGTATCCTCGCTAAGGCCATTAACTGTAAATTCGCTGTCAGTGCCATTATAAACTACAGTACCACCGCCAAGGGCATCGTTTACGGCATAAGTAACTCCGTCTGCAGGGGCACTGGTAAGCGGTGCTGCGGTTGTAGCAACAACAAGGTAACCATCGGCATCAAGATTTTCAATACTGAAATCTGCACTTGTAGCAGTAACATTATCTATTGTGATTACAGAACCATCGGCAACAGGGGCAGCACATGGCCCTACAGCTATACCGGCAAGGTTAACAACACAGCTGGCCTCATCAGTATCATTGTTTACTATTGTAAGAGTACCGGTTTTAGCTCCGGCAGTAGTACTTTGAAAACGTACTAAAACAATAGATGATGCTGAAGGTGCTACTGAAAAAGGTATTGCAGGTGATATTATACTGAAATTATCAGTATTGCTAAGGTTAAGCTGGCTAACCTGAAGGTTTTGGTTACCATTGTTTTTAATATAAAATATGGCATCCTGATATGTATTAACTGCCGGAGAGCCGAAGTTTACCTCAAGGCTGTCACAGTCAAAATTATTATTAGCCACATCGGCAAGCTGCAGTTCCGGCCCGTTAACAGATGGGTAGCAGTTCCATGTAATATCATCTATAATTGTCCTGTTACCGCTGTTTACAATTTTAATTGTAGTATTTCCGGCAACATTAACCGCATAAGAAAAAGTAGCCGCAGTTTCAGAAGAAACAGCAATGTCTCCGCCATACTGTACATCGTTTACATATACTTTAAGTGTAGAGTTGCCTGAAAAAACCCTTTTATACTGAAAGCTAAGTGTACCCACACCTCCGGTTATAACCGATGTGTTTTGAATATTTCCTGACCTTATGGCAACAGCTTTACCATTTAAAGTCTGGTCAGTCCTTGCATCGGTAGCCGTCCAGGCAACACCGTTATCGCCAGTCCAGCTGCGGGTTGCATAGTTGCTTGCATTTGCACCCAGGTTGGCAAAAGTTTCATTGCCGCCACCTGTACATTCAAACGCTGCCGAAACTGTTGCGGCATTGTGATAGCGGGCACTAAAGCTGGCAAACGACAGGCCCGTAATACAGGCCAGGGCCAAAGCTAATAAAAATCGTTTTTTAAACATGGTAATAAATTTTTAGGTTGATAAGTTGCTATAATTAAAGATGTTACCTGCAGGGTTTAACTTTAACTGTTTCAAATTTACCTTTTACCAACGGCGCGAAAACGATTTTTACACTAAACTTTTATTAATTTAAAGTTACTAAGGTTCTAATTATTAAATGATTATGTTACTAAAATGCATAATTATGCATATTATAAATCTGCATGTTAAAATAACACTAAGAATAAAAAAAAGGGCTTTTCATTTTTGAAATGCCCTTCTTAATTAATGAAGAAGAAAATTACTGCTTTATAATTTTTGCAGTATAATTGTTAGCGAACTGGACAAAATAGGAGCCTTGCGCCAAGTCTTCAATAAATACAGGGCTTTCACGGCTTATCATAACAGTTTTTAGTTTTTGCCCCAGTGTGTTATATATTGTTGCCTCTATTTCTTTTTCAGAATTTACATAGAGAGCATTAGTGGCAGGGTTTGGGTAAACGGTCAGTTTGCCTGCACCTTCTTTTTCAGTGCCTAATGTGCTATTTCCGCTTATTTTAGTAAGAAATGGATAATAGTTGGCATTTTGAGGGACATGCTGTATAGCATCAAATGTAAGCGTACCCATACCTATCCCTGTAGTATATATGCTGTTATCAGGATTTACATGAATACTGCCGAACTGCGAATAGCTGCTTCCCATTATGGTTTTTGCCATTACAATATTTCCTGAAGGATTGTATTTTAATACTATTCCCCTGTAATTAAAATTTTGGGAGCCTGTAGTTATATTATTGCCCCATTGTATAGTGCCTGCCGTTTGCCCTGTAAAATATATGTTGCCGGAACTGTCAATACTTAAAAAATTTCGGTTTCCCGGAATTACCATTCCCTGGCCGGGCACTTCCTTAACCCACTGAAAGTTGCCAGATGCATCCAATTTTGCAATAAAAAAATCTGAAAATCCCTGTAAGGGGCCTTCGGCAGTTATTCCGTCAAACTGGTAGTCACCAAATAAATGGGAACTGAAGTATATTTCATTTGCATTATGTGTTACCACCTGTGTCTGCGGGCAGGTTATATCTTCAACATATTTTACCCACTGGTATTGCCCCATGGGTGAATACTTTACTATATATGTATTGTACAGCAGGCTGTTGCCTACTGATACACCCGCATATGTTGCGTCCTGGTTAGCGCACGAACCCGCAGCTATTATATTTCCATCAGTATCTACACTTACAGATGTAATACGGTTTACATTTTCCTGTTCAATAGTCAGCATTTCAACGCCCGCAGGTGACAGCTTTATTATATAGGAGTTTAAATAAGTATCATAACCTATATATAAGTTTCCCATTGCATCCAGTGCCATTGCCCTGAAATCGGCTATCTCATTCCATTCCGGCACGTCAGTATCTAACTCCCTGTACCAAATAAGGCTGCCCTGGCTGTTGAGTTTTAGCAAAACCCATTGTTCCCCCTGGGAAGATGATGTAAATGTTGTGCCGCTTACAGTGAATGAATTTAAATAGTTTAAAGCTACATAGCTGTTACCGGAATTATCGGCCACTATTTTATAGACACTGCCCTTGCCTGTAAAGGTGTTGCTAAAAAGCAATTGCCCTGCCGAATTATATTTGTTATAAAATAAATTACCTTTTATATCATTATACGGATAGGGAGTATCTTTAAATCCTGCAAAATAAATATTGCCGTCAGCATCGCCCGCAGTGGCATAGCCAATCATATCCGGATTAACGTCTACACTGGTTTCAGGTGTTATAATCCACTCAAAACTTTGCGCATTTACATATAATGAAAATAGTAGGGGCAATAAGTATAATTGTTTCATAACCTGTTGATTTTAAATCAAATTTACACAGACTTATGAAACAAGGTAACAAAAATAATTATCCGGGGTATTTATTTTAGTATTTGCATGTTCTCACCGAGAATTTGAAGCATTTAAATACTGTTGTATTGTATCAGGTTTAATTTAAGGTACTGATACTGTGCTGTGAATTTTGCCCTTAGCAGGTTATATTCTGCCATTGTTAGCTGGTTTTTTGCAGTAGTGAAAATTACAGCCTCAACAAGGCCGTTTGTAAACTTAGCCTGCGTTGTGGCAAAAGATTTTTGTGCTGTTACAACCGTTGCTTCCATTTTGCTGATAAGCGCCAGGCTTTGCCTTTGCTTTGCTGTTTCCTGCTCTATGGACTGCATAAGTATCATTTTTTCCTTTTCACTATTAACCCTGTTTTTTTCGCGTTCAATTTTGGCGAGCTGTACATCCCGATGATTCCTAAAGCCATTAAAAATAGGTATGTTAAGGCTTACACCTATATTGTGGTTTTTGTTATCATTTATCTGCGTCCAAAATGGGGGAGCCTGCGTATTGCCAACACCATTTAACTGCTTATAGTAAAAAGAGGAATAGTTATAGTATAAAGACAATCCAGGGAGGTATTTATTCCGCTCAATATTTACGTTTTTTGCAGCCACCTGTTCAGCCAGCCCGGCAGCCTTTATTTTAGGATTGTTTTTTAATGCAGTTTCATAAACAGCATTTACATCTGCGGTTTCAGTAAATGTGGGGAGGTTAAAAGGTGCTACGCTAAAGCTATCAGGATTGGTTCCGGTTATGTTCATTATTTGTAACAGCAATAGTTTCTGGTTTTCAAGCAGTTGCTGCGTTTCTATAATTGCATTTTCTTCCTGTGCATAACTTAGCTGCATATCATATAAATCGCTTTTGGGCCTGCTTCCCAGCCCGCTTTCCTTTTCAACCCTGTTAAGGTTAAACTTTGCATTTTCAAACTGGCTTTGCTGTATTTTAAGCAGTTCCTGTGTGTACAGCACATTAAAGTAATTTTCAAGTAGTGAAAGCAGGTACTCATTAATTATAGCTTCCTTATCGGCTTTGCTTTTTAAAAGAGTTATTTTATTTATTCGCGCCTGTGTAAAAATATTAAAGTTAATAATGTCCATTTCTGCATTTAGCCCTACATTGTCTGATTGTATATTTGAGCTTACCCTGTTGTTTGTTGCAGGGTCTATAGTAGAGCCTATACTGTAATTATGGCTTGCATTTGCCGTTACCCTTGGCAGGTACTCCATTGCAGCGGGCCTGTATGTTTTTTCGGCACTTAATACATCCAGTTGTGCTAACTGAAAATCAAGGCTGTTTTTCATGCCCGTTTCCATACATTTTTCAAATGTCCATATTTCCTGTCCTGAACAAACACAGGCAGATGAAATAAAAACTATATAAATAAAGTATCTTTTCATTTTAATAAAGGAAATAATAGCCTGCAGGCGTTAACCTGCAGGTTATTAAAAGCAAAAAAACTAAACAATTGTATCTATTCGTATTTAAGGTATTTCAATACATTAACTTTTGTTGCCTGATAAGCACGGCTAAGTACAACAACCAGTGTGAGCATAAGCAGCACTATAAAGCCTACTATAAACGGCATGGGTGAAATATCTATCCTGAAAGCGAAATTTTCCAGCCATTTATCCAGTAAGTAATAAACTGGAAGTAAAGCAATAGCAAACCCTGCTATACAAAACAGTATATATTGTTTTGAAAGTTCCTTTAAAAGTACGCCCGTTTCAGCGCCCAGTGTTTTCCTTATGGCTATTTCCTTCATTTTTCTCTGGATAGAGTAGGAGGCCAGGGCAAATAAACCAAATACCGCGATAAGGATTACTATAATATTAAGAAGGGAAAAAAGGTTTTTTTGCTTTATATAATCCTCGTATGTGCGTGCATAATTTTTATTTACAAAATCATAACTGAACGGATATTCGGTATCTACTTTTGTTGTCCAGAATTTTTCAATATCTGCAATGGTTTGCTGCATGTTCTCTGCATCAACTTTAACATATATGCTGCTAACATTACCAAGCATCCATGTAATGGTTTTAAAATGGAAAAATGTCATAGGGGGAATTTCATTTTGCGGGCCGGTTACATTAAAATCATCTACTATGCCTACTATTTTCAAATCTTTATTGTTCCAGTGTATTATTTTGCCTATAGGGTCTTTTTCTTTCATCATTTTTAGCGCCGTTTCATTAACCATAACAGAATTAACAGTATCCAGTGCATATTTTTCTGAAAAGCCGCGCCCTTTTACTATTTTAATTTGCATCATTTCCAGCATGCCGAAATCAACTGCCATGTTTTGTCCCTGAATATTATTAACATCTTTATACTTAAAACCCGATGATGAATTGGCGCCGTTGCCAAAATCAAAAGCACCTGTAGTTACCTGCTGAACGCCCTTGATTTTTGAAAGCTCCCTTTTTATGGTATAGTAGCGGTTAAATAATTTTTCCTGATAGTTTTCATCTTTCCAGTCATAAAAATTCCTGTATTGTACCTGTACTACCTGGTCGCCATTAAAGCCCAGTTCCATGTTGGCCATGTGGTTTACCTGGCTGTAAACAATGTAAGAGCCTATTATAAAAAAGGATGCAATGGCAAACTGGAGTATCAGCATGCCGTTTCGCAGCCATACGCCGCTCTTACTCCTGCTAAAGTTGCCTTTAAGTACTTTTAATGTCTCAAAATTTGATACATATACCGCCGGAAATATACCTGCAGTAATAACTACTATTATAAAAATTACTATTAGCTGCACATAAAACTCATTACTGTGCAGCATCAGTGTTTTGTTTAAAAAATCATTATAATAGGGCAGGGATAACTCTACTACCACAAGTGAAATTAAAATAGCAATTATTGCTGTAATTACAGTTTCAAATATAAACTGGCGGATAATATTGCCTTTGGTTGCCCCAAGTATTTTACGTATTCCTACTTCCTTTGCCCTTTTTATGGCATTGGCTGTGGCAAGGTTTACATAATTGGTTATAGAAAGGATAAGTATCAGTATAGAAAGGCCAAACATTATTACTAGGAACTGGTAGTTGCCTTTACCTTCCGGGCCACCACTAGTAAGGGTATGCAGCCTTACCTGGGATAAAGGTTCAAGATGCACTTTAATATTACCGTTCTTTTTTAAATATTCTTCAGGGCTTATACCCTCGTTCTTAGCATATCTTTTTATCCTGTTTTCATAGTAAATATTCTCTATCTGCTTTTCAGTCTTTTCTTTAGCAGCAGGATTTTTAAGCTTTACAAGCAGGGCAAAATTAAAATTACCCCATTCATCTTTATTTTCGGCAAGCCTGGTTTCAATATTGTTAATAACTGCTTCGGGTTCAAAAAATGTCCTTTTATCAACCCTGTAAACCCCTTTTACAATTTTAACACCCTTAGCATACTTTATCTGCTTGTTTATAGGGTTTTCATCACCAAACAGGGCTTTGGCTGTTTTTTCAGATAATACTATACTGTTTGCGCTTAATGCTGTTTTAGGGTTGCCTTTTATAAATTCAAAAGGGATAAAGGAGAAAAAGTTTTTTTGGGCATCAGTAATTTTGGAACATATAATCTTATTGCCTTTATATGAAATTATTTCGCCCGAATACCAGTCGTTTACATAACAATAGCTTTCCAAATCATCTGATGAAGCCTGTAGAAGTTCACCGGTGGCTGCAAGGTTGGTAGACCATATATCAAGGTTAAGGTCGCCCAAATCATTGGTTACCTGAAACGTCCTGTCCTTATCTTCTATCCAGCTATTGTAGGAATGTTCCTCGTTCCAGTACAGCATGGCAAAAATTAATCCTGCTATACCAATACTAAGCCCAAGTATGTTGAGTGATGTAAATAACTTGTTGTTTTTTACATTATATAAAAATATTTTAAACCAGTTTTTAAGCATGTTGTTTTTGATTAATGATTGATTGATAAAAGCTGTTAATTGTTTACAAGCACATCTACATTCCTGCTGTTTTGCTTTTGTGAGAGTATCATGCCGTCTTTCATTAAAATGGTTTTTTGTGAAAAGGACGCATCATAGTCAGAGTGGGTAACCATTAATATGGTTGCACCGTTGGCATGAAGGTCGGTAAGCAGTTCCATAACCTCGTTGCCGTTTTTACTGTCAAGGTTTCCTGTAGGTTCATCGGCAAGTATTATTTTAGGGTCATTAATCAGTGCCCTTGCCACAGCTACCCGTTGCTGCTGCCCGCCCGACAGCTGTTGCGGGAAATGCTTTAGCCTGTGCGATATGGAAAGCCTTTCGGCAATGACCTCTACTTTTTTCTTTCTTTCGCCGGCAGGGATATTATTATAAATCAACGGCAGTTCTATATTGTCATAAACTGATAGCTCATCAATCAGGTTAAAATTCTGGAATACAAAGCCTATGTTCTGCTTCCTTATTTTTGATTTTTCCGTTTCGCTTAATCCTGTTATCTCTTTGTCCAGTAATTTATAGCTGCCGGAGGTAGGATTGTCCAGCAGGCCGACAATATTTAAAAGTGTAGACTTACCGCAGCCGGATGCGCCCATAATTGTTACAAATTCACCCTGTTTTATTTCCATGGAAATTTCATTAAGGGCTTTTGTTTCCACTTCTTCGGTGCTAAATATTTTTGAAAGCTGTTCAATTTTTATCATGACTATATGTTTATTTAATTGTTTTTTATTTTGCTGAAAATGTTTGTTCGGCATACTCTACCCAATCCTCATCAGGTATGGTATCATCAAGGTAATAATCGGGCTGTATGCCTTTATCATCAATAGCCATTTCGGGAATCCTGTAACTTTTGGAAAGGCAGTAGCCCATTTCTATTTTTCCGCATGGCGATGTAACAAAATGCATATTGCTTATGTCAAGCACACCCATAGTGGTTGTACCAAAAAGCTTTGTTTTTGTGCTTTGTTTTGCAGCAAGCGAAAACTGCTCTGATGTACTGCCATTTGCCCTGTTTATAAGTATTGCAACATTTTTAGGATAATTGTAAACGGTATCAAGGGTTTGCACATATACTTTTTGATCGTTAAGGTTAACAAACTTACCCAGGTTATCATTCAGGGTTTTTAAATTTTCTTTAATGGCTTTCTTTTTCTCACTGGAAATGTCAGGATATTTTAAAAATTCTTCCATGCGCTGGTTGTTAAGCGGTGTAGAAAGCATTTCCAGCCCTATAATCCTGATAGGGTTAGTGTATAGGTAAGGTATAATTTGCGCATAGCTGTTATCTGAACCTCCGCCATTGTTCCTTATATCAATTACAAGGTTCCTTGTTTTTATTATTTTATCATGGTTTGCGTTTATAACACTGTCAATACTGCGTTTGTTTTCATAAGCAAATGAGGGTATGCGTAACACAAGGGTGTTTTCAGAATACTGCTGAACCATTGGCCCCTGTGCATTAAGCAATTCAAGATAGTTGATAGTGTTTTTGGAGTCTTTTTTATCAGGGTTTACACGTGTTAATGTAAATGCACTAATCTGCATCGTATTAAAGCCAATCAGTTTCGCGCTTTCAAATTTGTATTCCGAGTAATTCTTCAGGTAATAAGTCCCCGCATATTTATTGTCTGAAACAGCATTAAATTGTATTTTAACCTGATTCTTTTGCCACCCGCTATTCCCTCCTTCAATAATAAATCCGGTATAGCCATTTCCATTTTTCACTATTCCTATTGTGTAAGGGCCTGTTTTCCAGATACCTTCTACAGAGGTTTTCTTTATTTTTGAAAGGTATTTGTTTAGCTGCTGCTCGGTAATATCATATTTTTCCCAATCTGCATGCCCTGGTATTTCCTGAGCAGGTTCTGCATCCTGCCCGGTATTGTCTTCAATAATATTGACTGATATATGCCCGTTTCTAAAAAATTTCATCCAGTCATAAATGGCCTCGGCACAACCTGCGGTGGTGTTAATAGTTTTCACCTTTTCAAGAAATGACCTGTTGTGCGCATTGTAAGCGGCTTCGCCCTTTTTGTCAACCGCATAACGGAATCCTGCGTCATTTTCCTCGAAAGTTTTTTTAGCCCAGTTAAAACTTTCCTCGCAATTGCATTCCTGTCCAAATGAAGGAAGTGCTGCTAATAATAAAAAAACTAATTTTTTCATATTTGGTGTGTTTATAGTATGCGGTTGATTAGTCCGCTGTTATAATTGGTTAATTGATTGATGACTGAACTCTTTAAATAAACATGCTCATTATTGATAAAATACATTCTGTTATTATTTGTATCATACTTTACTCTTTTATATTTAATACCTGTATATCGCTGTAATCCCTGTAAGATGAGGTAACTACTTTTTCACCCAGTTTAAGGCCTTCTTCTACTTCATAATAAAGAGGGTTTTCCCTTCCCAGCTTTATATTTCTCCTGATTGCTTTATCTCCTTCGGCAACAAATATCCATTTCCCTGCAGTATCCTCATAAAAACTCCCTTTAGTTAATACAGTGGTTTTTGTTTTTTCTGACAATATAAGCCTTACTGCAAAACTTAATCCCTGCTTTAGGTCAAGTTCCTTACTCTGTTTAAATTCAAGGTCAACTAAAAAGCGCCCGTTTTTAATTTCAGGTATAATTTTAGCTACTTCAACTTCAATTATGCTGTTGTTAAAATCTATCTGCCCTTTTTGTCCTGTAGAAATTTTATCAAGATAATATTCATCTACCTCGGCCTGTAATTTATAACCTTTCATAACATCTATCTTTCCTATGCTTTCGCCTGCTTGGTAGTTTTTGCCAAGCACAGGCTCAAAAGACAATACCCTGCCCGAAAAAGGTGCGGTAACTAAAAAATTCTTTTTGTTGCTGCGCAGTATTTCAAGGCTTTTTTGCATAATGGCCTGCGATTGGTTTATTTGCGATATAAGTATAATGTTTGCCTGCTTTTCCTTTTGTATGCTTTGCTGTATAATGCCTTTGCGCTCTTTTTGAAACCTAAAGTTTTCCTGAGTTTTATCCCATTCGTTTTTAGATAATATTTCTTCCTTATATAACTTTCCGTTCAGTTCATATAGGTTTTTGGCATCAAGGTAATCATGTTCTATTGCTACAAGGTCTTTAGCCATGCTTAGTTCCTGGTTCCTTAAGTCCAGTTTTGCCTTATTAAGGTTGTTTATCTGTTCTATTATAGAGGTTTCCTGTGTTACATAGCCCAGTTCGGTATTCGGGTTATATAACCTTACCAATGGCTGGCCTTTTTCTACATAATCTCCATTTTCTATATATATTTCCTGTACAGAGCCTCCTTCAATAACATTAAGCAATGTGGAATGCAGCGGCTCAACCTTAGCCTGAAATACTATAAAATCCTCAAAATAGTTATCCTCAACTGTTTTTATCACTATTTCTTTCCTGCTTACGTTAAGGCTCCTCTTTTTTATTGCTGCTGAATAAACAAAATAGCCTATCAGTAAAAAAGCAGGTACTGCCATCAAAAAATACTTATTTTTTTTACTTTTACGCTTAACAACGGTATCCATTTATGTTTGTTTTGGCATATAGAATAACAATTTTATGCCATTATTTTAAAAGTTGTAATTGATTAATTTATAGTGATTTATTTACCACAAAAATTTCTCAGTGTCCGATACCGAACACTTTTTTGTCCGAAACCGCACACCAATGAAAAAAACACAGGCAGGTATTTTAATAATTGACGATGATGAGGCGATTGTATTTGCCTCAAAAATGGTATTAAAAAAGCATTTTGAATCGGTTTACACCCTTAATAATCCCAAACATATACTTTCGCTGCTTTCGGAAACACCGGTTGATGTTGTCCTGTTGGATATGAATTACAGGATTGGTTTTGAAGATGGGCGTGAGGGCATATACCTGCTGAAGGAAATTAAAACTTTTGCCCCTGCAACAGTAGTTATTTTAATGACCGCCTTTGGAAAGGTGGAAACAGCCGTAGAAGGATTAAAAAAAGGCGCTTTTGACTATGTTTTAAAGCCCTGGGATAACAGCAGGCTTATTGAAGTGGTAAAAGCTGCAGTAGATGAGGCACGTAAAGGGAAGAAAAAGATAGCGGAAGCACCGGCCCGGGATACCTTTTTTATTGGTAATTCACCGGCAATAAAAAATGCCTATGCGCTGGCAGGCAAAGTGGCAAAAACAGATGCCAATGTGCTTATACTGGGTGAAAATGGTACAGGTAAATATGTTATGGCACAGCACATACACCAGGCATCAGCGCGGGCAGGCAAACCGTTTGTGCATGTAGATTTGGGGGCGCTTAATGAAAATATTTTTGAGAGCGAGCTTTTCGGGTATGCCAAAGGTGCATTTACAGATGCTAAGGCCGATACTGCGGGCCGGTTTGAACTGGCGCAAAACGGTACTATTTTTTTAGATGAAATAGGAAATGTGCCGTTGCATCTTCAGTCCAAATTATTGCAGGTAATACAAAGCAAGTCAGTAACCAGGCTGGGGGAGGGCAGGCCCCGCCAGCTTGATGTACGCATTATTACCGCAACCAATACCGATTTAAGGAGTGAAGTAGCGAAAAAAATATTTCGGGAAGATTTATACTACCGTATAAATACGATGGAGATAACCCTGCCGTCCCTGCGTGAAAGGAGGGAAGACCTGATACCCCTTGCTGATTTCCTGCTAAGTAAAATGGCAGAAAAATATGGTAGGGAAACAGTGGTATTTGATGAAAAGGCATTGCAGCAAATAGAGGTTTACCAATGGAATGGCAACATACGTGAAATGGAAAACCGTATTGAGCGGGCTGTTATATTATGCGAGAATAATACAATTACGGCAAATGATTTGAACCTTACTAATATTACGGATATTGCTGTTGATGAAAACGAACTCCAGTTATCTGAAATTGAGAAAAAATCTATAGAGAAGGTGCTTATAAAAAATAATTATAATATCAGTAAATCAGCAGAAGAGCTTGGCCTGTCAAGGGCTGCTTTATACAGGCGAATTGAAAAATATGAAATAGGCAATGGCTAAAAAGAAATCATTTCAGTTATACCAGCTTTTATTTTTACGGCTCATAGTTATACTGGCTGTTGTAGCTTGTATTTTCTTTTTATATACCCATCACTTTATATACACCACCATTTTTTTTCTGCTAATTTTTATAGCATTGCTGGCTGAGCTGTTTTATTTTGTTCAAAATGTTTTTCAGTTTTATGATAAAACAATCAGTGCCATATTAAATGATGATTTTTCAGCTGATTTCTCCAAACACAGCGGGCTTCAAAATTACAAAAGCCTTTTTAGGTTATACAATACCCTGAAAGCAAACAAACAGGAGCAGGTATCAAAAGACATCGTTTACAGTTCCATACTCAACAATATAGAAACGGCAGTACTTATACTGCAAAAAAAGCAAGGGGAAGAGGAGAGGAACATCTTTTTTATTAATGATTATTTTTCAGGCCATTTCCGGGTTCCCAAAGTTACAAAATGGCATTACCTTAAAAATATGCTGCCATCCTTATGTACTATTATAGAGGAACGGGATTTTGATGATATAAAAACATCAATACAGATACGCATAGATAAAGAGGACATGCAGACTTTTATATTGCAGGCTTCTAAAACGGTAAATTATAACGATGAGTATTATATTGTCCTGATGGATTCTATACAAAATGTAATAGATAAAAAGGAAAAAGAAGCATGGGTAAACCTGATGAAAGTTATATCACATGAGCTTATGAACTCCGTTACTCCCATACGCTCCCTTGCACAGAACCTTCAGGAAATAGCCGGGCAGGAAAAGTTAACGGATGACGACCTTGATGATATAAGGCAAAGTGTTAATACCATGATACACCGCAGCGACCATTTACAGGGGTTTATAGAAAGCTACCGCAAGCTTGCCATGCTGCCATCTCCTGTTAAAGAGAAAACGGAGCTGACCGCACTGATTGGCAGCGTGCTGCAAATTATGGCACCTCTGCTTAAAAATGCAGGAATCAGTATTGACAATAAAGTTACTGATAAGCGCTGGTTGATGGTTGACAGGCTGCAAATTGAGCAGGTACTCATAAACTTACTTACCAATAGCATGTATGCACTGGAAGATAAGGCCGATAAGAAAATTGAAATAGCTGCCGAGTTTAAAAATAAGCGCATCTTCATTACAATATCCGACACAGGAAGTGGTATTGACGCCGCAATTGAAGATAAAATTTTCCTTCCTTTCTTTACCACCAGGAAGCAGGGGGCCGGCATAGGGCTTACCCTTTCCAAAAATATTGTGGAAGCCCATAATGGTTACCTGATTTACAATACCGATGGTGAAAGGACTACTTTTTTAATCTGCCTTGTGGAATAGATGCCTTTTAAATAACCAGCTCTTTTACAATAATATAAACCCCCATCAGCAATACAAAATAACCAAACCCGGATTTAAGTTTTTCCCCATCAATTTTACGCGACAATGTTATACCTATAAAAATGCCGGAAAGGGCAACCAGGGTGAAGGGTATTAGAAAGAACCAGTCTATAGCGCGGTTAAAAGCATCACCCGCAAACCCTGCTAACGACTGTATGGCGATAATAAACAGTGAAGTGCCTATGGCCTTTTTCATGGGAAGCCCTGCAAGGAACACTAACGCAGGTATAATAAGAAAACCACCCCCGGCACCCACTGCGCCTGCAAGCAAGCCTGTTGCTGTACCACTTATAATAATTTTTCCTTTTGAAAGAGCCGAGGGTTCAAAGGCAGGAGATGCTGACCGTATCATTTTCATGGCTGCCAGCAGCATTATTACGGCAAAAAGTAGCATTAACATCAACGGCTTTGTCAGGGCAAAGTTGCCTATTGTACCAATAGTATCAGGTATAGCAGGTATTACTAAAGCACGCACAAGATAAGCGGTTATTAAAGAAGGTATGCCGAACAGGAAAACGATACTAAAATTTACATTACCTGTTAAAGCATTCCTTGTTCCTCCGGCAAGGGCGGTAATGCCCACAACAAATAACGAATAGCCTGTAGCGGTTACCGCATCTAGGCCCATTGCATAAACCAGTATAGGTACAGTAAGTATTGAACCCCCACTGCCTATAAGCCCAAGTGAAACACCAATCAGCAACGCAAGTAAATAGCCTGATAATTGTATAAAATCCATATAATTATTTTATAGGCTAAATTATACCGATGGGATTATACTGGCAGTAACAAATGTTACAGCAAACAGTTATTTCAGCAGTTGTATTATATTACGGTTTAGCTTAATTATACCTTCGTTTTCAAGGGCTTTTAAAAGCCTGGATACCACCACGCGTGAGGTATTTAGCTCATAGGCTATTTCCTGGTGGGTATTGGCAATTAATGACGATTGGTTTACTTTGGCTTTTTCTCTCAGGTAATTCAGCAGGCGCTCGTCCATTTTCATAAAAGCAAGGTTATCAATTGCAGAAAGCATTTCTGAAAGCCTTTTATTGTAGCTGCTGAAAACAAAGTTGCGCCAGCTTTTATATTTGCCGAGCCATTCCTCCATTTTTCCTATGGGTATCATAGCTACCGTTCCCCTTGTTTCGGCTACGGCGCGTATCTCGCTTTTGGTATCGCCAAGGCAGCAGGCCAGTGTCATGGCACAGGTGTCTCCTTTTTCAAGAAAATACAAAAGCAATTCACCTTCAACCTTATCTTCCCGCAGTATTTTTATAGCCCCATTTATCAGCAAAGGCATCTGTTTTATATACTGCCCTATTTCAATAAGCAGGTCGCCTTCATCAAAATCAATAATACTGGCAACATCTGCTATTTCCTCAATCAGTTTCGGTTCAAATATACTGCTGTAAGCATTTGTAATTTCGCCCATAGATACTTGCTTTTATAGCTGTAAAGATAATAATTAATGGGGTAGCCTATTTTTTATATAGCCATATGCCCACGTGCCTGCCACCGCACCGGCTATAACTATTAAAACCGGAATGAAACCTGCGCCCACAAGGGTAAACATGGGGCCGGGGCAGGCTCCCACAAGTGCCCAGCCCAGCCCGAAAATAATTCCTCCAAGCATATAACGGTAAAAACTTCTTTCTTTAGGTATAAATGCTATGGTACTTCCATTTATATGCTTTAGCTTGTAGTATTTTATTAACTGCACAACCAGTACCCCTGTTACCAGCGCCGAGCCAATAACACCATACATGTGAAACGACCTGAACTGAAACATTTCATATATCCGGAACCATGATGCGGCCTCTGATTTAAACATGACAATGCCAAAGAAAGTACCTATAAGAAGGAATAATAAATTTTTCATTTTATGTAAATTTTAAAATAATAAAGGAAACAGCAAGTGCACCATAATTAGCCCTCCTGTAAAAAATCCTATTACAGCAATTAAAGAAGGGAATTGCAGGTTGCTAAGCCCCGATATGGCATGCCCTGAGGTACACCCCCCGGCGTAGCGTGCACCAAAGCCAACCAAAAAACCTCCTGCAAAAAGTAACGCAACCACTTTAACAGATGATAAAGCAGAATAGCTGAAAAGCTCTGTAGGCAGGTAGCTGCTTACTGCGCTTTTAAAGCCTTGCTGCTTAAGCTGTGCTATAACTTCAGGGTTAATTTTAGGTACAGGGTTGTCCGAAAGCAAATGTATTGCTATAAAGCCTCCTATAACTGCCCCAGCTATAACAAAAAGGTTCCAGCGCTGGCTCCGCCAGTCAAAACAAAAGAAATCACAGTTTTTTCCTGCGCCCAGTGCGGCACACACAGTACGGAAGTTTGACGACATGCCAAAGTTTTTACCTGCAAAAAGAAGTGCAGCCATCGTAAGGGTAATAAGCGGCCCGGCTACATACCAGGGCCAGGGTTCATAAATCCAGTCCATGCTTTTTATTTTATAGGGCAAAATAAATTAAATGAAAAAGCGCGGTCAGTATCTTTTGTTACAAAGGCAGGATTTATAATTACAAAGGCCTATATAAATTATTGTTATATATCTTTTATTAAAGCGCGTGCTGCTGTTTGCACAGGATCCCAAACAGGTGAGAACGGTGGAGCGTAAGAAAGGTCGAGGTCAATAATATTTTGCAGGGTTAAATTGTGGGTTAAGGCAGTTGCAAGCACATCTATACGCTTGGCAGCACCTTCCTCGCCAATAATCTGTCCTCCCAGCAGCCTACCGCTGTTTTTTTCTGCCAGGAGCTTTACTGTTATGTCTTTAGCACCGGGATAATAATGAGCCCTTGTTTTACTGTCAATAATGCCTGTAATATATTCAATATTCAAATCTTTAAGCTCTTTTTCCCTAAGCCCTGTGCGGGCTACCTCATAACTGCAAATTTTGCATACCGCAGTACCAACAACACCGGGAAATACTACTTTTTCACCTGCTAAATTGCTGCCAGCCACTAATCCGGTTTTGTTGGCTACTGTGCCAAGTGCAATATAAAATTGTTTTTTGCTGACGAGGTTCAAAGTTTCGGTACAATCGCCTGCCGCCCATACATCCGGTATATTGGTTTGCATACTGGCATTTACCTTTATAGCGTTTTTAATACCAAGTTCAATTCCTGAACTTTCAAGAAAATCTGTATTTGGAGATGACCCCATTCCCAGTATTACCATGTCGCAGGCAATTTCCTGCTTGTCTGAAATTACTGCTGTAACACGGTTATTTTCTGATTTAAACCCTTTTAATGTTTCCCCGCAGTAAAGAGCAATACCCAGTTTATGTATAGCACATGATATTTTTCCACCCATATCAGGGTCTAGAGTGTTCATTACCTGTGCCGAGCGGTTAATTATAGTAACCTTAAGCCCGCGTATCAGTAAAGCTTCTGCCATTTCCAAACCAATATACCCGCCACCCACTATTACGGCATGCTTTGGTTTTTCATGTTCTATAAAGTGTTCTACCTTAATGCCGCTTTTAAGGGTTGAAATCCCGAAAATACCATCGGCACCATATCCCGGTACATCCGGGCAAAATGCTTTTCCGCCTGTAGCTATTAATAGCTGGTCATATTCCTGCCAAAATTCTTTTTGGCCAGCCAGGTTAACCACTTTTACACGCTTGTTTTCGGTGTCAACCTGTGTTACCTTATGCTGGGTAAAAACATTTATATTATACTTATTTTTAAATTCTTCGGGACTGCGCACAATAAGCTGCTGTACAGCAGGTATAGTTTCTGATATAAAATAGGGAATGCCACATGCGGAATAGGATGTATAGTGAGATTTTTCAAACACTATTATTTCCCTGCCGGGCTGTTCGCGCCTTACTTTTGAAGCGGCCGACATACCTGCGGCATCACCGCCTATTACTACAAGCCTGTTCCCCATAATTAAATTGAATCGTATTTGTCTATTCTGTTCTGAACCAATTCTGCCGTAAGGCCGTGTATCAGTACAGAGAAAAATATTGTTGCAATGGTTATATCAAAAAGCTTATCGGTATCTACAAATTTTGTATAGGTTAAGGCGTAAGTGAGGTAAAATACCGACCCAATGCCCCTGATACCATAAAATGAAAGCACGAATTTTTGAAAATGGTTAAGATTGGTTTTTACAAGCGAAAGATACCCTGCCAGCGGACGCACCACCAGTATCATTATTAAGGCAACGGCAACTATTTCCGGATTGAGCAGTATATAATACTGCGATGAAATAAAAATACCCGTAGCTATAAATATAATGGCCACAACTATGCTCTCAAGTTCTTCGTTAAAGTCATGAAGGCTGTCCATATGGCTGTCAAATATCTCATAGCGGCTAAACATGCAGGCAGCTACAAAAACGGCAATAAAACCATAACCGCCTATTATTTCGGTAAGTGCATAAGGCAGTAGTGTAAGGGAAAGCGACAATATTCCCCTGCTTATTTTATTTAATATAGCGGTTGAAGAAATAGAAAAAACAAGTTTGTATAATCCCCAACCTGTTATAAGGCCAATTATAACTCCCAGTGTTATTTTTATCAAAAAGTCGTGCAGAAACCAGTAGCCAATCCATTCAGTATAATCGCCCCCTGCAACAGCATATAAAATTGCGGCATAGGTAAACGGAAAAGCAAGTCCGTCATTTGCCCCGGCTTCAGAGGTTAGCCCAAGCCTTATTTTAGATGTATCTGCCTTACTGGGTTCAGATGTTTGCAGCTCACCTGCCAGCACAGGGTCAGTGGGTGCTATCAGTGCCCCGAAAAGCAATGCCGTAGCGGGCGCAAGGCCTGCTATTTTCCAGCCTAAAAAAGCCGCGGCAACAATAGTTATGGGCATGGCAATGGCCAGTAACCGGAATGAATATTTCCATGTTTCCCATTTAAAAGGCTCTTTTATTTTTAGGCCTGCATTGGTGAGCGCAACAATTACCACAAATTCTGATATGCGTTTTATAATATCGAGATGCCTTAAGGGCTCAAAAAAATAATGCAGGAAAATAAAGTAGCTTGCTATGCCTATAATAAGATAAACGATAGGGGCAGAAATATAACTGCGTGACATAATTACAGGTACAATAGCGGCAAGCATGGCTATTATTCCCGTAATAAGCAATATTAAATTATAATCTTCTAAAGTAAAATAATCAGGCATGTATATAATGCTTTACCTTTTAGGATAAAGCCTGTTTTTTTAAATGGTTAACTTAAAATGTACTGGCTAAGTACTTTATAAACTTCATTAATATTATGGTTTTTGCCAAATTGTTTTTTGATAGGTACGCTTTCACCGCGAACCCATATTTTCAGCTCGGCATCAAGGTCTAATAACCCCGCACTTTCCTTTGAAAATTTTATGATACTGCCATAGGGTATGGAAAGATAATCCGTTTTAGAACCGGTAATTCCCTGTTTATCCACCAAAATCAATCTTTTATTAGTGAATATAAACATATCCCTTATAAGCTTGTATGCCTTTTCAATGTGCTCACCATTTACTAAAAGCGGCTCAAATTCCGCCTGTACTTTTTCTATGGCCACTTCAGAGGCGTGTCCTAATATAGCATTGAATAATCCCATTTTTACTGAATTTAGTCCTATAAATTTAATGATGATTTTTCTTTCACATTGCTTATGCTATTTATTTTTAAGTCTATTTTATGATTTGGAATAAATTTTCTTATTTTCGACTTCTAATATTGATATATGCTGATAAAAGTATACGGGAGTGCCGTTTTTGGTGTTGAGGCCACCACCATTACCGTAGAAGTGAATATAGATAAAGGGGTGGGATACCACCTGGTTGGCCTGCCTGATAATGCCGTTAAAGAAAGCAGCTACCGTATAGCGGCAGCTTTAAAAAATAATGGCTACCAACTTCCAGGAAAGAAGATTACCATAAATATGGCGCCTGCTGACATGAGGAAAGAAGGCTCTGCCTACGACCTTACACTTGCTATAGGCATACTGGCAGCTTCGGGGCAGATAAAGAGCGATGAGGTGGGCAGGTATATTATTATGGGTGAACTTTCGTTAGACGGCAGCCTGCAACCTATAAAAGGAGTTTTGCCCATAGCCATAAAAGCAAAGGAAGAAGGCTTTAAGGGCTTTTTCCTGCCAAAACAAAATGTAAGGGAAGCCGCTATTGTAGCCGGGCTGGATGTGTATGGCATAGAAAATGTAACAGAGGTAATTGATTTTTTTGAAGGTAAAGCTGCACTGGAGCCCACGGTAATTAATACCCGGGAGGAATTTTATAAAACACTTGATTTTCCCGAACATGATTTTTCTGATGTAAAAGGGCAGGAAAGTATAAAACGCTGTATGGAAATTGCAGCCGCCGGCGGACATAATATTATACTTATAGGCCCGCCCGGTGCCGGTAAAACAATGCTAGCCAAAAGGCTTCCCAGCATACTGCCGCCCATGACGTTAAGGGAAGCCCTGGAAACCACAAAAATACACAGTGTGGCAGGCAAGGTAAAGGATGCTGGGCTTATGAACCAGAGGCCGTTCCGCAACCCGCACCATACTATTAGTGATGTGGCACTGGTAGGAGGCGGTACTTTTCCGCAACCCGGCGAAATATCGCTGGCACATAACGGGGTGCTGTTTCTTGATGAGCTGCCGGAGTTTAAACGAACAGTGCTCGAAGTAATGCGCCAGCCACTTGAAGACAGGGAGGTTACAATATCCCGTTCAAAATTTACCATAACCTATCCTTCCTCTTTTATGCTTGTGGCAAGCATGAACCCAAGCCCCGGTGGTTATTTTAATGATCCAGATGCGCCCGTAAGCTCTTCCCCTGCAGAAATGCAGCGTTATATGGGTAAAATATCAGGCCCATTGCTGGACAGGATTGATATCCATATAGAGGTTACGCCTGTGCCTTTTGAAAAGCTTTCGGACAATAGAAAGGCAGAAAGCAGCGTTGAAATAAGAAACCGTGTTATCAAGGCGAGGGAAATACAAACAAAGCGTTTTGAAGCCCTTGAAAATGTTCATTACAATGCGCAAATGAGCACAAAGCAAATACGTGAATATTGCAGGCTTGATGATACTTCGCTCCAGTTGCTTAAAACAGCAATGGAAAGACTTAACCTTTCTGCGCGTGCCTACGACAGGATATTAAAAGTATCGCGCACTATTGCCGACCTTGAGGCGGCAGAAAATGTGGAGGCACAGCATATAAGTGAGGCAATACAATACAGGAGCCTTGACAGAGAAGGCTGGCTGGGATAAATAATTTAAAGAAAAAAGAAAATGTTTAAAAACGAATTACAGGAATTGTTCAGCAGCATGCCGCAAATGGTTCAGGATAAATTACAGCCCGTATTAAATAACCTTTTGGAAAGGGCAGGGGAAGTGGATGAGCATAGTGCAGCCGATCCTGATTATTATGAAGAAGAACGTGAACTTATTATGAAAGAGGTAAATAAAGTGAAATATATAAATGACCAATGGCAGATTATGAATGCCCGTAAAAATAACTAATAAAAAAGCCATACAATCTGTATGGCTTTTTTATTAGTGCTTATAATTTACTAAAATCCAAAACGGAATCCTAAATAAGCGTCTGCCTGGTCAGTTTCGCTTAGTGCTGCCGAAAGTATGGAGCCGGAACCGATAAAGAACCCGCCAATCCTTAAACCTACACCTGCTGTAAACCCTGAAATTTCATTATGCGATAAAGGCACATAGGCTTCAAAGAAATTAGTGGAGTAACGCGGCGTTACCGTAAGTATGTTTTGAATGGCAATCTGTTCGTTATCGCTGTCTTCATTAACTTTTTGCTGTGTATAAGCTGTAACAAACCATTTATTGTAAAGTTTTACATCGGCATAGGCAGAAAACACTGTAGGCAGTTTAACTTTAAAGTCCCTTTTAGAGTCATCAATTGTTACATAACCGCTTTCAATTAAAATTTGCTCAATTTCTTTTAAATCGCTTACATCTTCAAACTGGTTCAGGTTTAAGCTTTCAGCGCCTGTAATTTCAAGATTATAATTATTGGATACATTGTTATCATCTTTAAACTTCATGCTCCCTATATTCCTGACTGCAAGCCCTGTATTTAATTTATACCCGCCTTTTTCAACATCTTTCCATTGGTAATTAATACCAATATCGGTACCAAAACCATTAAGTCCGCCTGCAAAAAACTGGCTGAAATTGCTACTGTCAGTAAAATCTTCTGCCAAAGAACCGGAATAGGCAATATTTACCATTGCGCTTGCATTAGTTAAACTTACATCTCCGGCAACGTTTTCTATTGTCCCTTCAAATTGGTTTAAAGCTATATTAGCGTAAGAGCCGGGGAAAAGCAATTTAAATGTTACACCTCCAGATAAACGGTGGTTTTCACTGTTATACAATTCTCTTGCAACAGAAAAGCCTATTTCTCCCCATGTGGTTGCGGAACCACGCTGGTTGTATTGTGAATTAATATCATATAATTCAATTATATCATCAACGCCGGAATTAGTAACGGCCCTACCTAAAGCGGGGTTTACCTCCACCATGTCAGCTTTTATTTTTGCGGCTGATGTAATACCAAAAGCCCACTTGTTCATTTTCATGGCAAATGAAGGACCTAATATTTCTACATCTACCCTTAGGTTGGTAGGTTCATTCCCTTCAAAAATAAGGTTGTCAAAGTCCTTACCGTCAACAATATCCTTAAATGATATTTTATTGTTGGCAACATTCGCACTGAACGTAATAAGGTTGATTTCATAATCATTGCTCAGGTTAACAAATTCCGCCGGGTTTATAGCGGTATTTAGTATGCCCACGCGCTTTGAGGTATTAATACCTGCATAATGTTCCTGTGCAGACGCTGCACCTGCTAAAAACAACGCTGAAACAAATAATAAGGATTTTTTCATATTAGTTATCTTCACACTAAAGTAGATAAATAAATTATACTTAACAAAAAATTAAGACTGGATATTTAGCAAATTTCTAAAATTTAATAAAATGCAAAAATACCTATCTGTGGGTATTTTTATATAGATTTCCAAACAGCATCATCAGGTACGGGTGCAACAAGTTTAATTTCCTCTTTTAGTACAGGGTGTATAAATTTAAGGCTGCGTGCATGCAGGTGTATGCCGCCATCTGTATTGCTTCTTTCAGCACCATATTTAAGGTCGCCTTTAATAGGGCAGCCTATAGCTGAAAGCTGCGCCCTTATCTGGTGGTGCCGCCCTGTATGCAGGTTAACCTCAAGTGCAAAATAATTATCAAGCGTTTTTATAAGCCTATAGTCCAGGCTTGCTTTTTTACTGCCGGGCACTTCTTTATTATAGGCTTTGGAAGTGTTGTTTTTTTCGTTACGTTTTAGGTAGTGTACAAGGGTAGCTTCATTATATGGAGGCCTGTTTTTTACAACTGCCCAGTATGTTTTTTGGGTTTCACGGTTTTTAAAAAGGTCATTAAGCCGGGTTAACGCTTTAGATGTCCTTGCAAAAACAACAATTCCTGTGGTAGGCCTGTCCAGCCGGTGTACCACACCCAAAAAAACCTCACCGGGTTTATTATATTTTTCCTTAATATATTCCTTAACAACATCACTAAGGGGCTTATCGCCTGTTTTGTCGCCCTGAACAATATCTCCCACACGTTTATTTACGGCAATAATATGGTTATCCTCATAAATAACCTGCAGGTTGTTTTTGTCGGAAACAATCTTCATTTATTTAATATTGTTCCTTTTCATTAGGGAAGTCTTTTGATTTTACATCGCTCACATATTGCGATATAGCTGTAGTCATACCTTCATATAAATCCATATATCTTCGAAGGAACCTTGGACTAAACTCATTGTTCATTCCAAGCATATCATGTATAACCAGTACCTGTCCGTCAACACCACCTCCGGCCCCAATGCCAATTACGGGTATAGATATGCTTTCGGCTACTTTTTGCGCAAGGTGCGCCGGTATCTTTTCAAGTACAACGGCAAAGCAGCCTATCCTTTCCAGCATTTTGGCATCTTCTATAAGTTTCTCAGCTTCGGCTTCCTCTTTAGCCCTTACGGTATAGGTGCCAAACTTATAAATTGACTGTGGGGTAAGCCCCAAGTGCCCCATTACGGGTATGCCTGCATTAAGTATTTTTTTAATACTGTCCTTTATTTCGCTGCCGCCTTCCATTTTTACTGCATGTGCACCGCTTTCCTTCATTATGCGTATTGCCGAACGTAAAGCTTCCTTAGAATCGGACTGGTAGCTGCCAAAAGGTAAATCAACCACTACAAGCGACCGGCTTATAGCCCTTACAACCGAAGATGCATGGTAAATCATCTGATCCAGTGTTATAGGCAAAGTAGTTTCATGGCCTGCCATTACATTAGAAGCTGAATCGCCTACAAGTATAACATCTACACCTGCCGTATCAACAATTTTTGCCATAGTAAAATCATAGGCGGTAAGCATTGATATTTTCTCGCCGTTTGCCTTCATTTCAATAAGCGAGCGGGTGGTTATCCTTTTATAATCTTTTTTTGCGGTTGACATGATTAAAAATTTTAGGATGGTAAAAGTAATAAATTGCAATAAGAATTATTCCTTTGTTCAGATTTTATTGGCAAATAGGTATAATAAAAAGGCAGTGTAACCCCTGCAATTAGGTTACAGCAATACATGGTAATGTAAAGGAGTCAATTACTTTCAGGTATTAAATGATAACGAAAATGGAAAGATTGTTTATATAATTGATAACCGCAGGATAATCAGCAGTCAGAATTATTTACAGTTACAGCAAGCCCGCCTTCGGATGTTTCCTTATACTTATTGTTCATGTCCTTGGCAGTTTGCCACATGGTATTAACTACTTTATCCAAAGGTACTTTTGCATTTTTGGGGTCGGTTTCCAGTGCCAGTTCCGCAGCATTTATTGCTTTTATAGCCCCCATGGTGTTCCGTTCTATGCAGGGTATCTGTACAAGCCCGGCTATTGGGTCGCAGGTCATACCTAAATGATGTTCCATAGCAATTTCAGCAGCCATAAGGCACTGTTCAGGCGTTCCGCCCATAACCTCGCATAAAGCAGCCGCAGCCATTGCCGAAGATACACCTATTTCTGCCTGGCATCCGCCCATAGCCGCCGATATGGTAGCCCCTTTTTTAAAAATACTGCCAACTTCACCGGCAACCATAAGGAATTGCTTTATATGGCTTTCATTGGCCTCATGGTTTTCTATAACCATGTAATACATAAGTACAGCGGGTATAACACCCGCACTGCCATTGGTGGGTGCTGTTACTACCCTGCCCAGTGCAGCGTTAACCTCATTTACGGCAAGCGCAAAGCAACTTACCCATTTTAATATCTGGCGAAACTTAACTTCGGTTTTACGTATTACCCCAAGCCACTCCCATGGATTGCTGTAAGGCAGCTCTCCGATAAGGTTTTTATGCATGTCAAAGGCCCTGCGGCGCACATTAAGCCCGCCCGGTAACGTGCCTTCTGTATGGCAGCCTATATACATGCATTCCAGCATGGTATTCCATATACGCATCAGCTCATTATGTATTTCTTCCTCGCTGCGTATGGATTTCTCATTTTCGTAAACAATTTCAGAAATCTGTTTATTCTCGCTTTTTGCAAAAGCAAGTAATTCGTCCGCCGTATTTACAAGATAAGGAAAAGCACATCTTATTTTTTCTTTTTCCTTTGCTACAGTCCTTTCTTCCTTCACCACAAAACCGCCCCCTATGGAGTAGAAAGTAGATTCATATTCACTATCACCTGTATAGGCTGTAAACATAAAACCATTGGCATGAAACGGCAGGAAGTCACGGTTAAAAACAATATCTGTTTCCGGGTTAAAGCTTATTTCCCGATTACCGCCTAAAATAAGTTTATGTGTACTGTTTATGTTATCAATTATTCCCGAAATGTCTTCTACAGGAACATATTCAGGGTCGGCACCGCTAAGGCCAAGCATTACTGCCAGGTCGGTGGCATGCCCTTTACCCGTAAGGGAAAGCGAACCATAAAGGTCAACCCTTATACGGTTTACTTTGCTGAATATATTTTCGTCATACAGTTCGTTTAAAAACCGTTCTGCGCCACGCCACGGGCCCAGGGTGTGCGAGCTGGAAGGGCCCACACCAATTTTAAGCATATCGAAAACTGAAATACATTCATTCATAGCAAAAGACATTTTTAGTAAAGGCATAGCAGGCCTTTATACAGGCCGTAAAGGTAAAGAAATTGATAAAACTATAACGATTAAGCCGAAAAATTATTGATGCAATAAAAAACCCTGCTCATGCAGGGTTTCTATAATGAATTTATATTGTAATTACTTTACAATGATCTTCCTGGTTACAGAGGCATCACCCGATGAAAATTTAAGGATATAAAACCCGGAAGTAAGGTTTTGTAAAATGTAATTATTGCCCGTTGCCGAAGGGTTTTTTATATGTTTTACTGTTTGCCCGCTAACACTTACCAATTCAATTTCATCAAGCGGTGATTCCGCATAAATATTGATTTCATTATTAATGGCGGGGTTAGGGTAAACCGAAGCGGCCGAAAGCTTTTCAAAAGTATCATAGGATAATGGCAGTCCCCATATCTGCTGTACATACTCAGGGTGGTCTATATATGGGTTCCTGTTCCCCTGAAAATTATAAACAGCGTTATTGCGCGCTATTTCTTTTGGGCTTACAGGATCCATATTATGCCATGTTAGCAATACCTCAAGGAACCAATCAGAAAAAACCTGATTACTGGTACCGTTAAGCATGGCATGGTTCCAGTTGGCTATTTTATTTTCATAGCGTGTTGCAAAATATAAAAGGCAGCGTGCTATGTCGCCCTTAAACTCATCAATAGGTTCAAAAACAGTTCCTGAATACCCTGCTGAATAACCAGAATTAAGGTTGCTACCTCTTTTTGAACCGTTTGTAGATGTCCAGTTGGCATTGCCAACCCTGCCAAAAGGATGGTTGCTGCGCATACCGTTAACTTTACCGTCAGTAGGTACTATATGGTGCGCATCTGATACCATGGGCGAATTTTCATTAAAAACGCTCTGTGGCATAAGGTGTTCGCGGTTATAACAGTCGCCCTCGCTCTGGTAATTTCCGCAACGGTCGCTACTGCCTGTTGCGGAAAATGTATAAGATTCCGGCCCGTTTGGTTTTTCAGAATACATATCGAGTATTGTACCGTCATTTTCATAGAAGTAATCCCTGTCTGATGTTTGATAGCAGGTATAAAGGGCATCATAGCTCTTTGTGTTATGGCCTTTAATTATATTGTACAGCTGTGTTTTTAGCTGGTAACCTGTTCCGGTTGCGCCGTTATAATAGCCATTAGGAATTTGTGCAAACGAAAGAGCCGTAAAAATTAAGGCTGAAAGCAAATAAAATTTTTTCATCATCATTAAATTGGGGTGACAAATTTAAATCTTTAAAATAAAAACTTAACTATAAATTAACATTTAAATAATTTCGATAAAAAAAGCCTGCTTTTATGCAGGCTTAGATTTTAATGTTTTATAGCTTAATTAACCAACAGTTTTTTTACTGTTGACTTACCCTGGGCAGTTATCTGAAGAAAATAAAAACCCTGTGGCAGGTTGTCAAGCTGATAGTTGTTATTCTCTGCTACAGGCACATTTTTATTGATAATAACCTGGCCGTTAATGCTGTATAGTTTTATATTTTGCACAGGTAATTGAGTACTTATATTTACTGTACCGTTTGCAGTAGGGTTAGGGTAAACCGAAATCACATCGGCAGCCGCTACCTGTGGTGTGCTAAGCGGCACTCCCCATATTAGCTGTACATATTCAGGATGGTCAATATAAGGATTCCTGTTTCCCTGAAAGGTATAAATAGCATCGTTAAATGCAATTTCCTTGGGGCTTACGGGATCCATAAAATGCCATGTTAGCAGTATATTAAGAAATGTGCTGTCAAAAACTTTATCTGCACTGCCATCAAACATGGCTATTACCTCTGTATTATTTACATTGTTATAAAACCCGGCCATCTGGCTTTCATAGCGTGTGGCGAAATAAAAATAAGTACGGGCAATATCGCCTTTAAATTCATCTATAGGCTCAAATACTTTGCCTGAAAACCCGGCTGAATACCCTGAATTTACATTATTCCCTATTTTTGAGTTATTCTGGCTATGGCAGGGTATATTAGTTGCTCCACCATTGCAGTAATTATTGGCAGTACCCACAACACCAAAAGGCAGGTTGCCCCTCCAGCCGTTTACTTTCCCATCTGAAGGCACTACATGGTGCGCGTCAGAATACATAGGCATAGCATCATTAAAATAGGATTTTGGTATAAGGTGCTCCTTATTGTAACAATTGCCTTCAATGCTGTAATTACCACACTGGTCATCAGTGTCAAAGTAATTGTAAGGGTCGGCTCCTGCAGGGTTTTCGGAATAAATATCAAGCAGTGTGCCATCATTTTCATAAAAGTTATCCCTTAGCGCAGTAGCATACAGGCTCCATAACCCTGATGTGTATGATTGCGGGTCATGCCCATTGGTTACAATAGCGCTTAGCTGTGTTTTTAAAGCATAACCAGTACCGGTAGCATTATTATAATACCCTGCCGGTATTTGCGCAAAGCCTATCGAGGCAAAAAGCAGGGTTATAAAAGTAATTTTTTTCATAAGGATTATTTTTTTCGTTCCAGCAGTGCCATATAAAAACCGTCAAAACCTGATTCGTGCGCCAGTATTTTACTTTCTTTTACAAAGGTAAATTGTCTGCCGGTTTCAGTATCAAGAAAATGCTTTACCTGTTCCTGGTTTTCAGAAGGCAGTACAGAGCAGGTGGCATAAACCAGCTTACCGCCCGGTTTTACTATTTTTGAATAATTTTCCAGTACTTCCGCCTGTGTTTTTTTTATATTGTCTATAAATTCCGGCTGTAGCTTCCATTTGCTGTCAGGATTGCGCTTTAATACGCCCAGTCCGCTGCAAGGTGCATCTATAAGTACCCTGTCTGCTTTTTCATGCAGTTTTTTAATAACTTTTGTACTGTCTATTATACGGTACTCAATATTAAAGGCACTGTTGCGTTTTGCCCTTATTTTAAGCTGCTTGAGCTTGCTTTCATACAAATCCATGGCTATTAGCTGCCCTTTGTTCTGCATAAGGGAAGCCATGTGCAGTGTTTTTCCACCTGCACCTGCGCAGGTATCTACCACACGCATGCCCGGCTCTACTTCAAGGAAGCGGGCAACAAGCTGTGATGATGCATCCTGAACTTCAAACAAACCATCTTTAAAAGCCTGTGTAAGAAATACATTTGCCCTTTCTTTCAGTACCAGCGCATCAGGATAATCCTTAAGGAATTCTGTTTCTATCCCTGCATCCATTAATATGGCGCGCAGTTTTTCTTTAGTGGTTTTTAATGTGTTTACACGTAATATAACCTTTGCCTGTTCGTTTTGCGCTGCAAGCTCTTTTTCCCATTTTTTATCGCCCAATTCCTTAACGCCCAGTTCATCCATCCAGTCGGGTATTGATTCCCTGTACTTTCTGATTTTGGAAAGTTCATCAAAACGGCCTTTAATACGGCGGACAGGCGTATTTTCAAAATACTTCCAGTCAGGTAAATTGTATCCCCTGAGTACTGCCCAAACCGAGAATATGCGCCAAAGCTTGTCCCTGTCAAAAGGCTCCTTAACTTCTGCAATTTCGGCATAAAGGCGTTTCCAGCGTACTATTTCATATATGGTTTCCGCTACAAACTTACGGTCGGCACTGCCCCAGCGCTTGTCTTTTTTAAGCGCACGTGCAACTACCTTGTCGGCATATTCACCTTCATTAAAAATAAAGTTGAGCGAGTCTATAACTGTAAAAACCAGGTTCCTGTGTAATCTCATTTTAAAAAATTGAGGGGCAAAGGTATTGAAATTTTGCAAGATGCATTTATAAATTAACAAAATGCTGCTGCTCAGCCCTTTTTATATTTTATAAGGAAAGCAGAAGGCGTTGCTCCGGTTTTCTTTTTAAAAAGCCTTGAAAAGTAGGCATAATCATCAAACCCTAAACTATAAGCAATTTCATTAAAGTTTTTTTGCTGTAATACCAGTTCTTTTTTTGCTTCCAAAAGCAGTCGTTCGGTTATAATATCGCCTGTGGTTTTTTGTGCTACCGCCTGTGTTATACGGTTAAGGTGCTTGGGGCTTATGTTAAGCATTTGGGCGTAGGCTGCGGGCCGTTTTTCTGTTTTATAGTTTTGCTCCACCAGTTCTTCCAGTTTCCTGAATTTATTATAATATGTACTGTTTATGTTTTTTTCAGCAGGTATATTTCCATTGGCATAAATACCGGTGCTACAGGCATACACAAGGTTTATAAAGCTCATTACCTTTTCTTTTTTAAGTATGCCGTTTTCTTCATTCATATAATAAGCCTGCTCAAATAAATAAGTTATTTCAGCAGCCTCTTTATCAGTAAGGTACAGGCAGGGTTTGCTGTGCATACTGTAAAAAAAAGGGAACTGGCTTATACGGTTTTGGGTGTAATACAAATCATAAAAGTCCTGCGTGTGGAAAAACACAAATCCTTTAACATCGGCAGATAGTTCCCAGTGATGTGTTTGCCCAGGGTTTAAAAAGAAAAGGCTTCCGGGCCCAACATCATAAGTTGTAAAATCAATTTCATGTACACCTTTCCCATGCGTAAATAATATTGCCAGGTAAAAATTGTGGGAGTGGGGCAATGCTATGTCCTTATGGGCAGTTATAAGGTGGTCTTCCAGTGTATTGGCATAAAATCCTTGTAATGTGCTTTGCTTTTTAAACTGGTTTATGTTGAGTATGTTTACTTGTTTCATGTCTTAAAAGTACAATTTTTTGCGAATATTGTATATCGCCATTTTACTATTGCCACAGTAAATTTGTAATAAAAAAAGGTATGTCGCAGTTTACAGATATTATTGAGGAAAAATGCCCTGTTTGCGGAAAGGGCCATGTGTTCAGCAAAAAAGGAAATCCATTATTATTTAAAATGCCTAAAATGAATGAAACCTGCAATGTATGCGGGCATAAATTTGAGCGTGAGCCGGGGTATTTTTATGGTGCAATGTATGTGAGTTACGCAGTAACGGTTGCCGAGATGATGGCGGTATATATTATTACACAGTTTTTTACAAAAGATTTTGCCACTATAATTACCATTATAGCTATAACAGCCGTGTTACTCAGCACATTTAATTTCAGGTTGTCGCGCATGTTATGGATTTATATGTTTGACAGCAAAAAGCGGGAGGCATAAAAGCTTTAAGGTTATTATTTTTATATATAACGCCGGCAGTATTGCCGGCGTTTTTTTAACCTGTTTTTCTCGGTTAAAATATTTATTTTTGCTTCTTTAGTTGTTATGATGGAGATAGAAAAATATATAAGCCAGTTAAATGAAGCCCAAAGGGCACCTGTATTGCAAAAGGATGGCCCAATGATTGTAATAGCAGGTGCGGGTTCAGGGAAAACAAGGGTTCTTACCATGCGCATTGCCTACCTTATGAGCAAGGGGGTTGATGCTTTTAATATACTTGCACTTACATTTACCAATAAGGCAGCGCGGGAAATGAAAAGCCGCATTGCCGATATTGTAGGGCCATCGGAAGCCAAAAACCTGTGGATGGGTACGTTTCACTCCATTTTTGCCAAGATACTGCGTTTTGAAGCGGACAAACTAGGCTTTCCTTCCAATTTTACTATTTATGATACGCAGGATAGTGTAAGGCTTATTTCGGCTATTATTAAGGAAATGCAGCTTGATAAGGATATATATAAGCCCAAGCAGGTGCTAAGCCGTATATCTTCCTATAAAAACAGCCTAATAACCGTTAAGGCATATTTTAACAATCCTGAACTTCAGGAAGCCGATGCTATGAGTAAAAAGCCAAGGCTTGGTGAAATTTATGAGCAGTATGTTGAGCGCTGTTTTAAATCGGGCGCTATGGATTTTGACGACCTTTTACTACGGACAAATGAATTGCTGAACCGTTTTCCTGATGTTTTAATGAAATACCAGGACAGGTTCCGTTACATATTGGTAGATGAGTACCAGGATACCAACCATTCCCAATACCTTATTGTGCGTGCCCTTTCTGACAGGTTCCAAAATATTTGTGTGGTAGGGGATGATGCACAGAGTATATATGCATTTAGGGGAGCCAACATTAATAATATACTGAACTTCCAGAAGGATTACGATAATGTACAGCTTTACAGGCTGGAGCAAAATTACCGTTCTACTAAAAATATAGTCGAAGCCGCCAACTCTATTATCGATAAGAATAAAACCAAGCTTGATAAAATTGTATGGACTGCCAATGATGAAGGGCCTAAAATAAAAGTACACCGCAGCCTTACCGATGGTGAGGAAGGCCGTTTTGTGGCAAGCACAGTTTTTGAGGAAAAAATGCGTAACCAGCTTAAAAACGGCAGCTTTGCAGTATTGTACCGCACCAATGCGCAGTCGCGTTCTATAGAGGATGCTTTACGCAAACGCGATATACCTTACCGTATTTATGGCGGGCTTTCTTTTTACCAGCGCAAGGAGATTAAAGATGTACTGGCTTACCTAAGGCTGGTAATAAACCCCAAGGATGAGGAAGCCCTTATGCGGGTTATTAATTACCCGGCAAGGGGAATAGGGGATACCACCATTGAAAAACTTACCGTTGCAGCCAAGCATTATGACCGGTCTATTTTTGAGGTAATGGAAAATATTGACAGAATTGACCTGCGGCTGAACAGCGGTACTAAAAATAAGCTGCAGGATTTTGTAACAATGGTAAAGAGCTTCCAGGTTTTAAACGAAACACAGGACGCTTTTTATCTTGCCGAACATATAACCAAAAAAACAGGGCTTGTACAGGAACTTAAAAAAGATGCAACGCCGGAAGGTATAGCCCGTATTGAAAATATAGAAGAACTTTTAAACGGTATAAAAGATTTTATTGAGGGACAAAAGGAAATAGATGGCGCTCGGGGTGCCCTAAGCGAATTCCTGGAGGATGTTGCGCTTGCTACCGACCTTGATAAAGATACCGGTGATGACGACCGTGTGGCGCTTATGACCATTCACCTTGCTAAAGGGCTTGAATTTCCTTATGTTTTTGTTGTTGGTATGGAGGAAGATTTATTCCCAAGTGCTATGAGCCTTAATACCCGCAGCGAACTGGAAGAGGAGCGCAGGCTGTTTTATGTGGCACTCACCAGGGCAGAGCATCAGGCTTATCTTACTTATGCCCAGTCGCGTTACCGCTGGGGCAAGCTGGTAGACAGCGAGCCTTCACGATTTATTGAGGAGATAACCGACAGTTTTCTGGAATATCTTACGCCCGCTGAAAACAATTACAGGTATAAGCCAATGATTAATGCTGATATTTTTGGCGATGTAGATAAATCAAAATTACGGCAAAATAAGCCTGTTAACGGTACTCCGCCCAAATGGGTTACGGATAATGAGCCTAAGCCTGATGCCAATGTCAGAAGGCTTAAGCCTGTTTCAGGTAATTCGCCTGCCGGTGGTGGTGCAGCTATGCCGGATACAAAGCTTACTATTGGTAACATGGTAATGCACGAGCGATTTGGCAGGGGTAAAGTACTTAATTTAGAAGGTGTGGGTGCAGATAAAAAAGCGGAAATACAGTTTGAAGTTGGCGGTATAAAAAAACTGTTATTACGTTTTGCAAAGCTGGATATCTTACAATGATGTAAATAGTTTCACGGATTTTATATTATGAAGCCTATTCTTTTAGGTTAAAGTTATCATTTTAAGATATAGTGATTGGATATTAATAATTCGTTAAGATAAAAAACACGTAAATTTAGGATTTTAAATTTTTAACTGATTTATCATGGCACAGTTCATTAAAATATATCCTGAGAACCCGAATGAAAGAGAAGTAGCCAAAGTGATTAAAATACTGAGGGACGGTGGTATTATCATATATCCTACCGATACTGTTTATGGCTTGGGCTGCGATATAACTAATACCAAAGCGCTGGAACGTATTGCAAAGTTAAAGGGTATTAAACTGGATAAGGCTAATTTTTCGTTTGTATGCCATGACCTCAGCAACTTATCAGACTATGTTAAGCAGATAGATACAAGTACGTTTAAAATTTTAAAACGCTCACTGCCGGGGCCATACACCTTTATACTTCCCGGTAACAATAACCTGCCTAAGGAGTTTAAGAAAAAAAACACGGTAGGTATCCGTATTCCTGACAATAACATTGCGTTGGAAATTGTAAAACAGCTTGGTAATCCTATAGTATCTACATCCATACATGATGATGATGAAATACTGGAATATTCAACCGACCCGGAACTTATATTTGAAAAATGGCAAAACCTTGTAGATGCTGTTATTGATGGCGGGTATGGTGATAATACCGCTTCCACGGTAATAGACCTTTCGGGTGATGAGCCCATAGTGGTTAGGGAAGGTAAGGGCGATCCTGATATTTTTTAATAATCATATTATATACAAATATAAAATATAAAGGAGGCCAATGGCCTCCTTTACTTCTATCAAAAACCCCAATTTTGATAAGAAAATTGATTTTACCTGCTTTTTAAAGCTATTACAAAGTAAAGCTATAGGTAAACTGCAAACAATACCCATTAATGGGTATTTTTCATGTAGCAGCTATAATTATTTTTTGAGGTGAGTATCAAAATAATCAGCAATTTTCTCATTCAGGTGAAACCTGTCCTTGCCCCGCACATTGTGCTCATGGGTAGGATATAAAAAATAATCTACCTGTTTCCCGGCTTCAATGCAAGCCTGGATAAATTCCATACTGTGCTGCTGCACAACTACATTATCCTGGGCTCCATGTATCATTAGCAGCCTGCCCTGTAACTGCCCGGCTTTATTTACAACATTTGTTTTATCATATCCTTCAGGGTTTTCCTGTGGCATATCCATATAGCGTTCACCATACATCACTTCATAATATTTCCAGTCGCACACAGGGCCGCCCGCAACACCCACTTTAAAAATGTCGGCATGGTTAAGCATAAGCGATGTAGTCATAAAACCTCCAAAACTCCAGCCATACACGCCTATTTTATCCTGGTTTACAAAAGGTTTGCTTTTTAAAAACTCTATACCCTTCATCTGGTCGGCCATTTCATTTTGGCCCAGTTGCCTGTGTATTACGTGTTCAAAATCGCGGCCGCGCGCATCACTTCCCCTGTTGTCCAGCGTAAATACCACATAGCCTTGCTGTGCCATATAATAATCAAATAATGATGCCCCGCCAAGCCAGTCATTGCTTACAAGCTGGGCATGGGGCCCGCCATATACATACAGCATTACAGGATATTTTTTGGCAGCATCAAAACCGGCAGGATAAATAAGCCTTCCATTCAAAGGTGTTTTTCCGTCAGCCGCTGTTACGGTAACAAGCTCCATTTTTGGTAAATCTATAACCCCTGCATACGGGTCGGCAGCTTTGAACAGGGTGGTAGTTTTGTTATTTTTTAAATTAATGATGCTCACATCATTTGGTGTTGAAACATTGCTGAAGCTATCCAATGCCCAATCACCATCCTGGCTTACCAAAACACTGTGTGTACCTGCACCTGTGGTTACCTGTGTTGTTTTACCTGATTTTAAATTAACTTTATATAACTGCCTTTCAAGCCCGTTATTGGCAGTGCCCAAATAAAATATATCTTTGGCTTTTTCATCAAAATCAAAAAGGTTTATTACAACCACATCTTTATAGCAAAGCTTTTTAAGCAGTTCGCCATCTGTGTTATACAGGTAAAGCTGCTCATAGCCATCTTTTTCAGTACGGTATAAAAACTGGTTATTATTGCCGGGCACAAAAGTAAGGTTATGAAGCGGCTCTACATAAGTAGCGGCTTTTTCTTCAAATAATGTTTTTATAAAATTACCGCTTTCAGCATCATATTTATTAAGCTTAAGGTGGTTCTGTTCGCGGTTAAGCACACCCACAAATATATTTTTACCATCGGGAGACCATGTAACAGTTGTAAGAAACTGCTCTTTAGGGCCTTCAGTTTTTAATGTTGTTTTATTACCCGAAGCTACATCATAAACCACAAGTGTTACTTCCTCGCTTTTCATGCCTGCCATAGGGTATTTAACATCCTTAGCCTGCGCTATACGTTCAGCCCACTGTACCAGCGGATAATCGGCAACCATAGTTTCGTCTTTGCGGTAGTATAACAGTTTATTGCTGTCCGGGCTCCACCACATTCCTTTATTTATCCCAAATTCCTGGCGGTGTACATAGTCGCTACCGTTAACTATGCCCTTATCAGTATCATTAGTAACATTAATATTTTTACCGCTTAGGGTAGTAATAACAATATTGTTTTCATTAAGCCACGCAACGCTGTTACCATTTGGCGATAAATCCTGTTGTGTACCTTCTGGGTTTAAGGCAAAAGCTTTTGTAATTTTTTTTTGTTCTACATCAAACAGTACCTTATACGCATTATTTTTACCTGACACATCAAAAAGTATAGTGTTATCGTCTTTCCATGTATATGCGTAGGGAAAAATCCTTAACATAAATTCATCAGAGGGGAATTTTTCTTTTAGTGCAGAAGCTATTTCATCTTTAGAAAGCAATACCGACTTTTTCCATTGGTACTGGCCTTTTAATTCTACAAGATTTGAATAGGTTTCATCCAGGTGGGTTAATGATTGCGCTCCGGGCCTCCATAAAGGTGAAACAAGGCTTTGAGGAGCAAATGCCTGGTACTGGCCATAAGTTGCTTCCTGTATAGTTAGGTTTCTCTTCCTTGATTTTCCCGGCTGGGCATACAAGGCTATTCCTGAAAGCAGGAACAGTAACAATAATTTTTTCATTGAATTTAGTTATTTGTTGTGTGCTAATTTAATAAAACTGTACATGTATTAGTAACCGTTATTGTTATTTGGTTACAAAAAATCCGCCCTTTAACAGGAGCGGATTTTACTGTATTAATTTCTATAATTTATTACAGGTGTATTACCTCGCCGTAAGCATCGGCTACAGCTTCCATAACCGCTTCACTCATAGTAGGGTGCGGGTGAACGGCTTTAAGTATTTCATGTCCTGTAGTTTCCAGTTTTCGTGCCACTACAGCTTCGGCAATCATATCGGTTACGCCGGCACCAATCATGTGGCAGCCAAGCCATTCACCATATTTTGCATCAAATATAACCTTTACAAAACCATCGGGTGTGCCTGCTGCTTTTGCTTTACCTGAAGCCGTAAAAGGAAACTTACCGACTTTAAGTTCATAGCCTTTTTCCTTAGCCTGCTTTTCTGTAAGCCCAACGGAAGCAATTTCCGGTGTTGCATAAGTACATCCGGGAATATTGCCATAATCAAGGGGTTCTACATGAAGCCCTGCAATTTTTTCAACACAAAGTATTCCTTCTGCCGAAGCTACGTGTGCCAAAGCCTGTCCCGGCACAACATCGCCAATTGCATAATAACCACGGATGTTCGTCTGGTAATAGGGGTTAACAAGTATTTTATCCCTGTCGGTAGCAATACCTACTTCCTCAAGACCTATATTTTCTATATTTGATTTTATACCAACTGCTGAAAGTACAATGTCCGCTTCAAGTACTTCTTCACCTTTAGCGGTTTTAACAGTAGCTTTTACACCATTGCCTGAAGTATCGACTTTTTCAACAGATGAGTTAGTCATTATTTTTATACCAGCTTTTTTAAGCGAACGCTCAAATTGTTTTGATATGTCCTCATCTTCTACAGGAACAATGTTTGGCATAAATTCTACTATGGTAACATCTGTACCCATTGAGTTGTAAAAATGCGCAAACTCAACCCCTATTGCTCCCGAGCCTACTACTATCATAGATTTTGGCTGTTCTGCCAAAGTCATTGCCTGGCGGTAACCAATTACCTTTTTACCATCCTGTGGCAGGTTTGGCAACTCTCTTGAGCGTGCACCTGTTGCAATAATAATATGGTCGGCACTTATTTCACTGGTTTTTCCATCCTTATCGGTTACTTCCACTTTTTTACCGGGTTTTACTTTACCGGCGCCATCTATAACCTCTATTTTATTTTTTTTCATCAGGAACTGTACACCTTTGCTCATGCCATCGGCAACGCTGCGGCTACGCGCAATTACAGCCCCAAAATCTTTATCAAATTCTTTTACGGTAAGCCCGTAATCAGATGCATGTTTCAGGTAGTCAAAAACCTGTGCGCTTTTTAATAAGGCTTTTGTGGGTATGCAGCCCCAGTTAAGGCAAATTCCACCAAGGTTTTCTTTTTCAACTATGGCTACTTTAAAGCCTAACTGCGATGCCCTGATTGCTGTTACATAACCACCCGGGCCGCTCCCTAAAACAATAATATCGTATTTCATCAGTAAAAAATAATTTGCTGTTAAATTGTGCGTACGAAAATAGTCAATTATTTGTTTACATGAAAATGTATTATTTACTGCTATAACTTATCCCTAAGATATTCCCCCGTAACTGATTTTGGGTTTTTGGCCACTTCCTCAGGAGTGCCAAAGGCAACAAGGTGCCCGCCGTTTTCACCACCTTCAGGGCCAATGTCTATAATATAGTCGGCACATTTAATAAGGTCAAGGTTGTGTTCAATTACTATTATGGAGTGCCCTTTGTCTAAAAGTGCGTCAAAAGAGGCCAATAGTTTTTTAATATCATGAAAATGCAGCCCTGTGGTAGGCTCATCAAATACAAAAAGTGCCTTTTCTTTGGTAGCGCCCTTTACAAGGAATGAAGCCAGCTTAATACGTTGTGCTTCGCCGCCCGAAAGGGTAGAGGAACTTTGCCCCAATTGTACATACCCCAGCCCCACGTCCTGTAATGGCTGTAACTTCTGGATTATTTTTGCCTGTTTGTGCTCTCCAAAAAAGGCTACGGCTTCATCAATGGTCATGGTGAGCACATCATCAATATTTTTACCCTCAAAAGTTACTTCCAGTATTTCCTTTTTAAAGCGCTTGCCATTGCAGGTTTCGCATTCAAGGTGCACATCGGCCATAAACTGCATTTCTATGGTTACTTCGCCTTCGCCTTTACAGGTTTCGCAGCGCCCGCCGTCAACATTAAAAGAAAAATGCTTGGGCTGGTAACCTCTTATTTTTGACAGTTTTTGTTTAGAGAATAAATCACGTATGTCATCATACGCCTTAATGTATGTTACCGGATTAGAGCGTGAGCTTCGCCCTATAGGGTTTTGGTCAACGTACTCAATATGTTTTATATGGCTGTAGCTGCCCCGCAGTTCGGTAAACTGCCCTGCCTTTTCACCTACGCCTTCCAGTTGCTTTTGTATAGCGGGGAAAAGTATTTTTTTAACCAGCGTACTTTTACCGCTTCCGGAAACGCCTGTTATAACTGTAAGGCAGTCCAGTGGGAAAGTAACATCTATATTTTTCAGGTTATTTTCGCGCGCACCAATAACATCTATATGATGTTTAAACTTCCTGCGTTTTTTAGGCACAGCTATTTCAAGATCCCCGTTAAGGTATTTAGCCGTAAGCGATTCTGATTGTAAAATTTCGTTATAGGTGCCCTGTGCCACAAGCTGCCCTCCAAAGGTACCGGCCTCGGGGCCAATATCAATAATCATATCTGCGGCTTTCATTATATCCTCATCATGTTCCACCACTATAACAGTGTTGCCCAATGCACGCAATCCTTCCAGTACGTTAATAAGCCTTTCGGTATCTTTAGGGTGAAGCCCAATACTGGGCTCATCTAATATGTACATAGAACCTACCAGGCTGCTGCCTAATGAGGTAGCAAGGTTAATCCTTTGGCTTTCTCCGCCTGATAGCGTTGCAGAACGCCTGTTGAGGGTTAAATAACTTAGCCCCACTTCCTGTAAAAAGCGGAGGCGGTTATTTATCTCCACTAAAAGCCGTTTAGCCACTTTTTCCTCGTATTCAGAAAGCTGCAGCCCGCTGAAAAATTCTGCAAGGTTTTTAATGGGCATATCCACAAGGTCGCTTATGGTATGGTTGCCTACCTGGATATAATTGGCTTCCGGCCTTAAGCGTTTTCCCTTGCATGCCGGACATTTGGTTTTGCCCCTGTAACGGGAAAGCATAACCCTGTTTTGTATTTTATAGTTTTTTTCCTCCAGTTCGGCAAAAAAGTCATTAAGGCCTGTAAAATAGCGGTTGCCATTCCAAATTAGCTGCCTGTCTTTTTCGCTTAGCTGATAATAAGGCTTGTGTACAGGGAAGTCAAATTTATGCCCATTATTAACCAACTGGTCGCGGTACCAACTCATGCTTTCACCACGCCATGGGAAAATGGCATTTTCATAAACCGATAAAGCGGTATTGGGTACTACAAGCTCTTCGTCTATACCTATTATGCTGCCGTAGCCTTCACACACTGGGCAGGCACCATACGGGTTATTAAAACTGAAAAGGTGCACGTTAGGCTCAAGAAACACCATGCCGTCCAACTCAAAGTTATTACTGAAAGGCAACCGGTTTCCGGTGCTTACATCCTGGAGGAATGCTTCCCCCTTTCCTTCATAAAAAGCAGTTTGCACTGCATCGGCAAGCCTGTTGTAAAACTCTTCTTCGTGTTTTACTACAATCCTGTCAACTACAAGTAATACTTCCTTATTGGTAAAATCTGTATCGGCAAGATCATCAAGCCTAAGTGTTTCATTATCTACCAGTATACGGGCAAAACCCTGTTGCAGCAATACGCCAAGCTTTTCTTCTATGCTGCGGCCTTTTTCAGTATGGATAGGGGCAAGGAGGAGCCAGCGGCTGTTTTCCTCAAAACCCTTTACTTCGTTTATAACATCAGTTACAGTGTGCTTTTTTACTTCCCGACCCGAAACAGGCGAGTAAGTGCGCCCAACACGTGCAAATAGTAATTTCAGGTAATCGTAAATTTCGGTACTTGTGCCCACTGTACTGCGGGCGTTGGTTGTGTTTACTTTCTGCTCTATGGCAATAGCGGGAGCTATGCCTTTAATATATTCTACTTTAGGCTTGTCCAGCCTGCCTAAAAACTGCCGGGCATAACTGCTAAGGCTTTCCACATACCGGCGCTGGCCTTCAGCATAGAGTGTATCGAAAGCAAGGCTTGACTTACCTGAACCCGAAAGCCCTGTAACTACTACCAGTTTATTGCGCGGAATGGCTACATCTATATTTTTGAGGTTGTGCAGTTGTGCACCTTTTATAAGTATATTTTTCTTGGGTTCTAAAGTAGAGAAATCAGTCTTTATCATGGCAAAAATTGAATAAGCAAAGATACGGTTTTACAGGGAAATTTTTGTTAAGGGATTGAAAAGGGATTTGTTATATTCATTAATATTAAAATCTTTAAAGACATCAAAAGTTTAGCACTTGAGTTAAGTATAAAGACATTAGCCTTGCTAATTTAATTTTCTTCATTAAAAAGAATGAAATGCCTTATAAAATGAATTGTTTTATTACATATTGTGCTGATAATGTTAAATTTTGAATTGTTTCTTGTTTTTTAAAATTTATTTATGTTATATTTGGCATAGTATTAATTTAAAATTAACATAGCCTATACAAAAAAATACTTTTTAGAAGCCGCAAGGCAAAACATCAATTTCAAAATCAAAAAACGCTAAAAAGTAGTTCTATGGCTAATGTTGTAATCCCCGACGCTGTTCTGGTTAAAAACTATATAGGCGGAGACGAAAACGCTCTTGCCGCATTAATCAGGAGGCACCAATCCAAAATTTATGGTTTTATTTACTCTAAGGTAACCGACAGGGATATTGCTGACGATATCTTTCAGGATACTTTTATTAAAGTAATCAGGACTTTAAAATCAAATTCGTATAATGAGGAAGGCAAATTCCTGCCGTGGGTTATGCGCATTGCGCACAATCTTATTGTTGACCATTTCAGGAAAAACAAAAAAATGCCGATGTACCGTGAAACAGAGGAATTTTCCATCTTTTCGATAATGAGCGATAACAGCCCCAATATTGAAAGCAGGATTATTACCGAACAGGTTGAAAATGACCTTCAAAGGCTTATTGAGGAACTTCCTGATGACCAGAAGGAAGTATTGCAGATGCGCATATACCAAGACCTTAGTTTTAAGGAAATAGCCGACTTAACAGGCGTTAGCATTAATACTGCGCTGGGCAGGATGAGGTATGCACTTATGAACCTAAGAAAGGTTATTGAAAAAAATAAAATTATTTTAACCAATTAAACAATATTGAAAAGTTGCTTTGCGTTATATAGAAAACAAACAAATTCTATATGGCAAAAATTTACTCTAAAAAGAAATTGGCAGCTCCAAAAATGTTACCTAAAAAAGAAACAATAAATTTTTTGCTTAGCTTTTCCAAAGCATTAAGAATAGTTAAAACAGGTAACGGCACTTTTGAGAATATAGCTAATTAAGAAAAAACCTCCCGTTTTATTTGCGGGAGGTTTTTTTATAATATTCATCCAGCACCGATTTTCGGCCTATTGTTCTTGTAATAATATCTTTGTCCAGGCTCCATCCCCGCGCGGGTGAGTATTGCCTTCCATACCATATTATTTGCAGGTGCAGGTCATTCCATAATTCCTCGGGAAAAAGTTTTTTTGCATCTTTTTCTGTCTGTACAACATTTTTTCCATTGCTCAGTCCCCATCTGTACATTAGCCGGTGTATGTGTGTGTCCACAGGAAAAGCAGGCACGCCAAAAGCCTGGCTCATAACCACACTGGCGGTTTTGTGGCCCACACCGGGTAACGCTTCCAGGTCTTCAAAATTATCAGGAACCTGCCCGTTATGCTTTTCAAGTAATATTTCTGATAACCTGTGTATAGCTTTAGCTTTGGCAGGGGAAAGCCCAACGGGTTTTATTATTTCCCTTATTTCATCTACATCCAGTTTTACCATTTGCCTGGGGTTATCGGCACGCTCAAAAAGCAGTGGGGTTATCTGGTTTACACGCACATCCGTGCTTTGGGCAGACATTAAAACGGCAATCAATAAAGTGTAAGGGTCCTTATGGTCTAAAGGTATGGGTATGGTTGGGTATATCTTTTTTAGCGTATCTATAACAAATTGCGCCTTTTCAGCCTTGGTCATTTTTTGTAATTTTATACAAACAAATATAACAGTTATGACAACATTAAAAAAAGGTGATAAAGTTCCTGACTTTTCAGGTATAGATCAGGATGGTAAAGCGCATAAGCTTAGTGATTACCAAGGCAAAAAGGTAGTGGTTTTCTTTTATCCTAAAGCAAATACACCGGGCTGTACTACAGAAGCCTGTGATTTAAGGGATAATTTTGAACGGTTTAAAGCCAACAATTATGAGTTATTAGGAGTAAGCGCTGATGACCAAAAGGCCCAGGGTAAATTTAGGGATAAATATAATTTTCCTTTTCCACTTATAGCAGATGAGAATAAGGAAATGATACATGCATTTGGTGTTTGGGGTCCCAAAAAGTTTATGGGTAGGGAATTTGACGGCATACACCGCACAACTTTTATTATTGATGAAAATGGTATTATTGAGGAGATTATAGATAAAGTAAAAACCAAAGAACATTCCAGCCAGATACTTAAGTGATTAAAAAAAGCCCTTGTAAAGGGCTTTTTTTAATTTTGTTCGGCAAGAAGCTTTTTCGGGTCGTAACCAAAAAGATGGTTCTTTTTAATAATATCTGCAACGCCGGGTGGCAGCATACCTTCCCATCCTGTCTGGCCTTTGCTTATCATTTTTAAAACTTCCCTTGAAAATATATCCAGGTGGTCTTCCTTTACTTCAGGTATGTCAATAACCTTACCGTTAAATTTAAAAAATTTGTATAGTTCCTTCATCCGGGGGTGTACCTTAAGGTTTTCAGAATTAATGATTTCTCCCTCTTCATCCTTCATTGGGTAAAGAAATACCTTTAAATCCCTGTAAAACAGTTTGCCAAAAGCTTCCAGTATGCCCCCGCTTAAATGGCGGTAATATTTTTCATCAAATATGTCCACAAGGTTATTTACACCCATTGCCAGCCCCATACGGGCTTTGGTATAGCTTGAAAAATACTCTACCACACGGTAATATTCCTGGAAATTGGAAATCATTACATTTTGCCCGAGTGAGCAAAGTAATTCTGCCCTGTCCATAAAATCACGCTCGTCAATTTCGCCTTCAGACCTCAGGTTGGATAATGTAATTTCAAAAACCACAAGGGCTTTGTCCTTATCAACCTTATTTTCTTCAAGAAACATCCTGTATGATTTCTCATACATATCCATATTTACCTTAGTAACCGGGCGGAAACTACCCCGCAAGGCAAGTATATTTTTTTTGTACAGTACTGCTGCGGGCAGTACATTTTTACCTTCAGGGTTAAACATAACCGCATCTGTCATACCGTTTTTAACCAATTGAAGGCTCATAAGCCTGTTGTCAACATCTGCAAAGCGTGGCCCCGAAAAGTTAATAGTATCTATTTCAAGCTGGTCTTTATCCAAGTGGTCATACAGGTAGCGTAAAAGCTTTTTAGGGTCGTTATATTTATAAAATGCGCCATATATAAGGTTGACACCCAGTATTCCTAATGTTTCCTGCTGCAGGCGCGCATCGTTCTCCTTAAAGCGTATGTGCAGTATTATTTCATTATAATCTTCATCCGGCTCAACCTGGTATTTAATGCCTACCCAGCCATGCCCTTTAAACTGCTTGGCAAAATCTATGGTGGCAACGGTATTGGCATAACTAAAAAATACTTTATTAGGGTGTTTATCCCTTTTAAGGCGGCTTTCAATAATTTTCACTTCATGAGTAAGCATTTTTTTCAGTCTGCTTTCGGTAACATAACGTCCGTCATCCTCAACACCGTAAATAGCATCGCTAAAATCCTTATCATAAGCTGACATTGCCTTTGCGATAGTACCGGAAGAACCGCCTGCCCTGAAAAAATGGCGCACGGTTTCCTGGCCCGCACCTATTTCGGAAAAAGTGCCGTAAATATTTTCATTAAGATTTATACGGAGGGTTTTATCTTTAATAGAGGGTACGTGCTCAATTATTTTATCGCCTTTTAGCGTAATGTCATTTTCAGTTAGTTTCATAGCCGGAAGTGATATATCGCAAAGTTAGCAAATACCGCAGTTTAATAAAACAAATAATGTTATTTTTGTAAAAAAATAACCTGTGGTTAAAGTATGGTTTTTAGGTACCGGCACCTCGCAGGGCATCCCTGTAATTGGCAGCAGCCACCCTGTTTGCCATAGTAACAATCCTAAGGATAAACGCCTTCGGGTTTCGGTATGGCTGCAGTGGGATGAATATTCGTATGTTATTGACTGCGGGCCCGATTTCAGGCAGCAGATGCTTACCTGCAACTGCCAGAAGCTTGACGGTATACTTTTTACCCATGAACATGCCGACCATACAGCAGGGCTGGATGATATAAGGCCGTTTTTTTTCAGGCAGGGCGATATTCCTGTTTATGGACACAAGCGTGTACTGCAAATCCTTAAAAAACGTTTTGACTATATATTTGAAAAGGAAAACAAATACCCCGGCGCGCCATCTGTGGAAACTATTGAGGTAATAAAAGACAAACCATTTGTGCTGGGTGGAAAAACTATTGTACCTATACTTGCCATGCATGGCAATATTGAAATTTTCGGTTACAGGGTTGGCGATAGTTTTGCTTACCTAACCGATGTAAAAACCATTGCAGCAGACGAAAAACATAAGCTGAAAGGTGTAAAGGTTTTAGTAGTAAGTGCATTAAGGGAAGAACCGCACCACACACACTTTAACCTTGAGGAAGCACTTGATTTTATAAAAGAGATTAAGCCCGAAACGGCTTATTTAACCCACATCAGCCACCTGATGGGCTTTCATGACCAGGTGCAGGAAAAGCTGCCGGACAATGTATTTTTAGCTTTTGACAACTTACAAATAACCATATAAACATGAAAAAGAATATATTTTTATACCTTTTTATTTTTTCACTGCTTATTAATGTATTCATGTATATGTATTTAAGCAAAAGCCAGCAGCATGAAATGCAGCGTGCGGAAAGCCTTTCAGATAGGGTAGCCGTACTTAAAGACAGCCTGAAAGCTGAAAAGGACAGAGTAACCGAGGCAGATTATTTCTCCCTGCAAAACAATTCTAATGCTATTGAATACTTTAATGGGCAGGACATTAACCGCATAGCCATAAAGGTGCGTGATGGTATTTATGCCTTAAATAAAAGTGATACGGGTAATACTTTAATCCAGTATCCGCCGATTGACAGCAGGCCGTTTTTAATAAACAAAATTAAAGTACTGAACAACCGCTGGGTTATTGCCGATTTTTCCAATGGGCAGGCGTGGGGTGAAGTGCTGATTAAGTATTTTATTGATAATGAAGGTAATGTATCCTTTGAAACGGCAGAAACTTTATTACATTCCAACACCTTAGTTCCAAATTAATTTTTTGTACTTTTAGTACCCCTTAATTTTACGTAATGAAAAAGCTTATTTTCATGGCGCTGGTGCTGCCGGCATTAATTTCGTGTGACTTTGTTTTAAAAGACCGTGATGATGATGCAGTAAAGGTAAAAACAGGCAATAAAGTTATACTTGGTACAGATAAGGATGCCAATGGCTGTGTAACTTCTGCAGGTTATAAGTGGTCGGAATTAAGGGGAGAGTGCATACGCCCGTTTGACGAAGGCTACAGGCTTAACACGGCCGATGACCTTAAGGAAGAAGGCATGGAACTGAGTGCCTTTGTAATATTTGAAAAAGAAGGGAATAAAGCAGAGCTTTTCCTGCCCAATACTACAAAAACAATTATACTTACCCAGGAGGGCAAAGATGCACCTTATACAGCCGGAGAATGGAAGCTGCAACCGGGCAGCGGGTATATATTAACCCAAAACGGTAAAGTTATGTATGCCGGGGCAGCCATAGAGGAGGAGCGCGTTGTTGGCGATGATTCTATAGAAAATTAACCTATTTGGTTTTTTCCAGCCAGCTTAATAAATCATAAAAATTTTGAGGGGCTACACCATGTCCTGCAGGGTATTCATGATATTCTGCCTTAATACCTAAATTTTTAAGGAATTCAGGGGCTCTACGCGCCCATTCCACAGGAATTACCTGATCGGCCGCGCCATGTGATATAAAGTATTGCAGCCTTGTTAAATTTTCGGTATGTAAAGCCTTATTAACTATATCCATGTTAAGGTAGCCGCTTAATGCTATAACCCTTTTTATTTTTTCAGGATAGGTGAGTGATACTGCATAGCTTAATATTGCGCCCTGGCTAAAACCGATAAGTGTAATGTTATGATTATCTATAGGATATGCACTACACAGCTCATCTATAAATTTTACAATCAGGTCGCGGGATTGTACAGCCTGCTCATTATCAGAAAATTTATTCATGCCTGCATCAAAGTTAATGGCATACCATGCATTACCATAAGGCGGCAAAGCATAGGGCGCACGTGCAGATACTATGAAATAGTCATCAGGAAGCTGTCCTGCAAAAGAGAATAAATCTTCTTCATTACTGCCATACCCATGCAGCAGCAGCAAAAGCGGGTTTTTATCTTTCTTGACTTTGGGCTCTTTAACCAAGTGGTATAATGAAAGTTCCATTGCTATATATTTTTAAACCATTTTTGAAAATACTGCCCTATAAGCGGTACAACTTTCATTTCACCCTGCACTGCTCCTAAAAAGCCGAATACCCATAATACAAAGAAAAAAAGGTAAAATGCCGAGGTAGCCGCCCAACTGTTAAGATAGCCCACCAGGTAACCCAATGCAAAAAAAGTAAGGAACAGCCCCAGCGTTTGCCGGATATGAAATGAAGCGAAACTGTTTTTATGTTCGCTGTTCATAAAAATTGCTATTACAGTGCCTATAATTGTAAAATAGCTTACAATGGCGGCGGTTTTGCCTTGTTCTACAGTATTATTGTAATTCATTATTTTATGTTTACTACAAGTTTACCATTATTAAATATGCCGTATGCTTTTCCTTTTAACTGCCTGCCTAAAAACGCTGAGTTTTTAGATTTTGATATTATATGGGCTTTATCAAAGGTAAAAGCATAATCAGGGTTAAACAGTGTAAAGCAGGCAGGCTTTCCTTCTGCTATTACATGATTTTCAATACCAAAAACATTTTTCCCAGCGGTTAGTTTTTCTATAGCCAAATCTAATGGCAATATAGTACTAAGTGCCCCAATTGCACTTTCAAGCCCAATGGTGCCATCTTTGGCAAGGTCAAATTCCAGTTTTTTATTTTCAATATCAATAGGGTTGTGGTCGCTGGTAATCATATCTATGGTGCCATCCTTTATACCTTCTATAAGGGCAAGCCTTTCACTTTCCGTGCGCAGTGGCGGCATTACCTTATAGCGGGTATCAAAGCCTGTAAGTTCATCATCTGTAAGTGTAAGATTATGTATTGCTGCACTGCAGGTAACATTTAATCCTTTTGCCTTTGCCTCGCGCACCAATTGTACCGATTTGGCCGTTGATATTGTAGGTATATGCATTTTGCCGCCTGTATACTCCAAAAGGAATAAATTGCGGGCTACCTGTAGTTCCTCCGCAAGGGCAGGTATGCCTTTAAGCCCTAGTTTTGTACTTACATATCCTTCATGTACCACACCTTTGCCCTTAATTTTCTCATCTTGGCAAAAAGTTATTACCAAGCCGTTAAAGTCCTGAACGTACTGCAATGCTATCTTTACTATGTTGGCATCTGTTATTGATTTGTTGTAATCGCCAAAAGCAACTGCGCCGGCATTTTTCATGTCGAACAATTCAGCTATGTCTTTTCCCTCACTGCCTTTGGTAAGGGCACCAATAGGGTGCAGCGTTGTTGCATGATTGCCTGCACGGTTAAGTACAAAACTAATATCAGCCTGTGTATCCGCAACAGGGTAGCCGTTTGGTTGCAGTGCTACATCTGTAAATCCGCTGAGGGCGGCAGTATTAAGCCCGTTTGCTATAGTTTCCCTGTCTTCAAAACCCGGCTCACCGAAACTGACGGAGCTATCAAACCAGCCACGTGATATATGCAGGTTTTCCAGTTCAACCACCTCAAAATTTTCGCCTGCCGTAATGGTATCAGCAATTTTGGTTATTGTGCCGTTTTCAACCTGTATATCTACAGTTTTGTTATTAAACCGGCTGTGTTTATCTATAACAACCGCTTGTTTGAAAATCAGGTTCATTTTACAAATTTTTGTATAAATAATTCAATCAATAAAAATATAAGCGTGCCTATTACAAACCACTTCCACAATTCATTTGCCGTGCGTGCAGAATCAATATCATTAAATACTGTGCCCACGGACTGTACTTTGGTAAAATCATTTAAAACAGCTTTGTTGCCAAGGTTCAGGTTACTTTCTGTGCGGGCATGGTTAAAACTTATGTCTTTAAGTTTTTCTCCTTTTTTATAAATACTGTAGTTGCCTGCTGTTTCAGGATAATCGCCAAAAGATAGCTTCACCCTGTTGTTAAGTATTTGCTGCATGGGTATAAAATCTGCAGTTTCATTTTTTACCGTAAGCACTTCATCTTTAGAAAGTACTGCATCAAGCAGCAGGCTGTGGTTTTGCCCTATGGTAAATGCATTTATGCCCGTTTTGCCGCTATTTTGCGCCATGTTGAAAAATGTGGGCACAATTAGCGGTGAATTTTGAAAATTACTGTTTTGCTTATTAATGGCTCCTGCAAATATGTAGGCGTTGCCTATACCGTTGGTAACTGATGCCAGGAATGGTGTTTGGTCTGCAAAAGAAAGTACAGGCAGCCCGCTGCCGGATAGTACAAAACCTGAATTTATTTCAGGATACTGGAAATTGTCTGTACGTTTTTCAAAAACCGTTTGGTATAGCGGATGGCTAAAAGCTATTTTAGTTATCTGGCGTTTGCCTGTAGCCGCAGCAGTAAAAGCTGTACCGCCAAATTCAGATGATAGCTGGTTAAGGTTTTGGAGGCTGCTTTTTTCTGAAGGGATAATAATTATATTACCGCCTTCATTATAAAACGATTTTAATGTGGTTATAAGCGCCTGTGGTATTTCATCCAGTTCATTTAATATAATAGCATCCTGCTTTTGCAGGCTGTTATAATCAAGCGTGCGCAATGCCGTTGAAGTATAATTAAAATCATCAGCAGTATAAATACGGGAAAGGAAATTATTTTTTTCATCATTGCCAATAGCTATTACATTGGCTTTTTCAGGTTTTGATATGCTGAAATAATATGTATTATCATAAGCAAGGCTCTTATCGGTTACAGAAACATAACCATGAAAGTCCTGCTTTGGTAATGTAAATACACTTTGCTTTTTATTTTCATCAAACTTTACAAGGGTTTTTGCAGTAAGGTTATTGCCATTATATAGTGCTATTGATACATCACTATCTGTTTTACCATAGGCCTGCATGGTAACAGTAACCTCATAAAAATTGTCCAGTACCTGAGAAATATATACACTGTCAATAGCAATATTGCTTTTGTTTTCTGCTTCGGGTACTATAAAATATACCGGATTTTCCGCATTAAAGCTGCTGATATCTTTGGTATCAAGGTTTACAGCATCGGTAATAACTATGGCATCAATACTTTTTGCGTTGTTTTTTATTCCGGCCTTTGTAAGTAAAAAATCAGGGCGGAAAGCAATATCGCTGTATTGTAAATTTTGCAGTTCTTTTTGTATTGATTTTATATCGGTATCCCTGTAAACCCCTGTAGTGGTAACAAGGGTAAACTGCCTTTCATCTGGAATGTTTTCAAGTAAATCCTGCACAGCCCTTTTAAGAAGCTCGCCCTTACTTCCTTTTGCCTGCATTGAAAAAGAGTTATCCAGCAGTATTACCATTTCATTACCTGCATTTGCGCTGTCTTTGGCTTTAAAAAAAGGCTGGGCAAAAGCAAAAATTAAAAAGGCCAGCAGTAAAAGCCTCGTAATAAGCAGTAACCACTTTTTTATTTTAGAGCTTTTACGGGTTTGTATAGTTAGTTCCTTTAAAAACCTGACATTGGTAAAGTATTCTTTTTTAAAGCGGCGTAACTGAAACAAATGCACCAATATTGGTAGCACCAAAAGGAAAAGGAAGTAAAGGATTTCCGGGTGTTTAAACTGCATTCAGTTGAAAGTTTGTCAAAAATACTAATTTTATGTGAAACCTTACAGTAAATACCCGCCCATTAATTTTTCATATAACCCAAATGACTTACTTTTGTTTTATAAAAAGATTTTAATGAAATTATTTAAAATATTGCTGTCGCTTATTATTATGAACTGCCATGCACAGGATAACCTTAACCTAATTGTAGGTACTTATACCAATAACTGCAACAATAAAGGCATATATGTTTACAATTTTAATGCTGCAACAGCCGAATTTAAGCTTAAAAATAATACAGACAAAGTTATAAATCCGAGTTATCTGGCTGTTTCTCCCGATGGGAAATATATATATAGTGTAAATGAGAATGGCGATGACAGCACAATAAGTGCCTTTACATATAATGCAGCCACCGGTGCTATAAACTTTATTAATAAAAAAGACGCTAAAGGGGCTGACCCATGCTATATTATATGTGATGAAAAGAATGTTATAGCAGCTAACTATTCGGGTAGTACTATCGCTGTTTTTGAAAGAAAGGAAGATGGCAGCATTACAGCAGCCAGGCAGGTAATTAAAAGGAATGGCGGAAGTATTGATAAAAGCAGGCAGGAAAAGCCGCATCCGCACATGGTTTATTTTTCGCCCGACAAAAAGCATGTATTTGCTAATGATTTAGGTACTGACCATGTAATTGTGTACAGCTATGACCCTGATAGTAAAAATGATAACTTCCTAAAAGCAGAATATGCATTAGCTACAAAACCGGGAAGCGGCCCCAGGCACCTGGCTTTTCATGCCAGTGGTGTATTTTTTTATGTATTGGGCGAACTGGATGCCAGTTTAACTGCTTATAGCTATGTAAACGGAAAAATTGAAAAAGTGCAGGAGGTAAGCCTTGTGCGCGACCCTTTATTTACAGGTAAAAACGGTGCAGCCGACATACACCTGTCTAATGACGGAAAGTTTTTATATGCTACTAACAGGGGAGATGCCAATACCATAACGGTTTTCAGGGTGCATGCCAACGGCAGGCTCGGCTTTGTACAGCAGGAATCTACCTGTGGTGTAGGGCCGCGCAACTTTACTATTACGCCTAATGATAATTATATACTGATAGGGCACCAGCAAACCAATGATATAATGATTTTTAAGCGTGATAAAGTTACCGGTATGATTGAAGATACAGGTAAAAAAATTGAAGTTTGTTCTCCTGTGTGCTTATTGTTTACAGAAAGCAAATAATTATTTCCCTTTTTTCTTCTTTGAGGCACGCTTTTTTTCAGCAGCCCGGTTTCGCGGCTTTGTTTTTTTAGGGTTCCGTTTGCCGGGGCCGCCAAGATTGACCTTTTTGTTTTTATCCTTTTTTTCATGAAAGGCTGCACCACCCTCAAGTTTTGGCCTTTTTAAAAGGAATTTTATCTTTTTCTTTTCCTTTTCAAATTCAAGCAGTTTTTCCTCATGTTGAATATTCTCCGGTAAGGGCAAAAAATCAATTTCCTTTTCCATTAGCAATTCCGCTTCAATCTGCTCTTCTTCTTCACGTGGGGAAACCAGGCTTATTGCTATACCTTCCTTATCAGCACGCCCTGTACGCCCAATACGGTGCATATATTGCTCAGGCACTTCGGGAAATTCCATGTTTATCACATGGCTTACATCAGGAATATCAAGGCCACGCGCCATAACATCAGTAGTTACTATTCCCCGAAGTTCTCCTTCCTTAAAGGCAGCCATTGTATTAAGTCGGTAATTTTGCGATTTGTTGGAATGGATAACACCAAACTGTCCTGCAAAATTTTCTTCAAGCCTTTCTGTAATCAGGTCGGCTGTTTTTTTATTGTTACAAAAAATAAGCACACGTTCTATGCGTTCCTGCTGCAGCAATGCTTCCAATAAGTTTAATTTGGTAAGGAAGTTAGGCACACGGTATCCTGTTTGTGTTATTTTTTCTATAGGTGTGCCGCTTGCAGCCAGTGAAACTTCTTCAGGGAAATCAAAAAACTCATTAAGCATTTCATCCACTTCATCGGTCATGGTAGCAGAAAAAAGTATATTCTGCCTTTTTTGCTTCATCATGGATAGTATGGAGGTAACCTGGAAGCGAAAACCTAAATTTAAAATTTCATCAAATTCATCTATAACCAGTTTTTGCAGCGAGTCGAAACGTACCACACCATCAAGTGCTAAATCCATAAGCCTGCCCGGTGTAGCGGTTAATATGTCAACCCCTTGGTAAACAAGATTTTTCTGGGTGTTAATATTTACTCCGCCATAAACGCCCAGTGCCCTTACCGACATATATTTTGTCAGTTTCTCAACCTCTTCGGTAACCTGTACCACAAGTTCGCGCGTGGGTACTATTATAATTACCCTTGGCGAATCTGTAGCTATAAATTTCCATTGTTTAAGTATAGGTAAAAGATACGCAAAGGTTTTTCCCGTACCAGTTTGGGCAATACCCATCATGTCGCGGCCCGAAAGTATAACCGGCATTGATTTTTGCTGAATTGGGGTAGGTGAAGTATAACCCAGTTCATCAAGTGCTTTTTGTACAGACTTAGGCAGGTCAAGATCAAGAAATGTGGCCATTGCAATTAATTTCCGGCAAAGATAGGCTTATTTTAATTAGTGCCAATTTTAAGATTTTTTGCAGTAGGGGTAAATTAACAAAACCTTGTATAATTTATATTTTGCCGTTGCTATCTTAGCTAAACATAATAATTGAACCAATGTCAGAATTTGTAGTAATAGGCAAAAAAATATCGGTAGCCGCCATAAGGGACTACCTGTTTTCGAAACGGATAGATAAAGGTGATTCGCTTTTGCTTAATCCTATGGATTATGAGCAATTAGTTGAGGAAATTAAACACTCCGGCGAACCTGTAAGCATACCTTTAAATGTGCTTGGAGTGCTTATTGTAAGAGATAAAAATGATGAGGTGCCACATGGCAAAGTGCAAATTGTTAAAAACGAAAAGTTTTAACTTTTAAACACATCATTTTGTAAAAGCTTCGTAGTAGTGCCCGGAGCTTTTTTTATTTTATACCATTATTTTTTAAGGGGGCTGTTGGAATATTTTTTATTATAAATAATCTGGTCTATTGTTGATATTGAAATATTATCAAATTCCTTCCTGATAATATTTTTTGCTTCTCCACTGGATACTTTTTGTTCCTTTAATTCTTTATACCTGGCAAGAATTTTAGTGTTTCTCTCTTTTAATAATTCTCTTACGGTCATAAATTATATTTTTGCAATTATTTTCTTTATCTTTATAAAGATAAACTTACAAAATTAAATTTAATTTACAATTAATTTTTTGCAAATATATTATTATTTTTGAAAATGAAAAATTATATAGGGCTAAACATTAAGTATTTATGCGAAAATAATTTTTTATCGCAGGACGAGTTCGGCGCTAAGTTCGGCCTTAAGAAAAGTGTGGTAGGGACTTATGTGAGGGGGATATCTTATCCTAAGGTTGAGGTAATGCAAAAAATTTGCAAAGAGTACAACCTTACACTGGATGAATTTATAAACCAGGATTTATACTTAAAAAACAAAGGCTATACATCGGCCGGGACAGTACAAAGTATAAATGAACCTGAAACCCCGATGTATGAAAGCGAAAAAGAAGCTTTGCTTAAAACCATTGAAGCGCAAAAGGAAACTATTGCTGCCATGAAAATTACCATAGATACACTATTGCAGAAGTAACTTTTTTGGGTTATATTTAGTAGAAAAATATAGCCATGAAAGAACATTTTAAAACCATACTGGAAGCCTTTGAAAATGCGGGCGTTGAAGTAAGTCGCGCTGAATTCAGCATTACAGAATATTCCCTTAATACACCCCTGAGTTTTAAATTTAACGATTTGGACGAGCTGCTTGAATTTTTAAACCTCGCCAATATTGCCAATGATAAACGTACGGAAGCCATTAAAAATGTTTTTGCGGAGGAGGGAATAGACCATCAAAACTTTTTTTACGTAAATTTTTATACTCCTAAAGTGGCTGAATTATAACCCTGGCAATTATAGTTTAATTTTAATAGCTGTATTTAAGGCTGGCAGTAATTCAAATTTATTTGTTTTTTCACGTTAAAATAAACTTAATTGTTTACATTTGGCGTGGAGAAGAGGATGGAATTGCAGCTTAATAGTTGTAAAAATGAAGGCAGAGTAACCAATAACCAGCCCCTTTTGCTAATAACCGCTTATATAACGAGTAAAAGGCATGAAGTTATTTTCACTTATATTATCAGTAATTGTATTTTTTATTGCATTATACTTTTTTGCAATAAAAATTGAGTATGTAGATACCCTTAATGATATTATTTATGTTTCGCTTTTAATTATCCTTATGGCTATTTGCATTGTGGGGGTAATTATAAACTGGGAGATATTTACAGCAAGGAAAAAAAGCCGTATCATATTATTTGTGAGTAACGGATTTTCTAAAAAGCATAAAAAAAACCTGTAGAAAGCTACAGGTTTTTTTATTATAATAATTTACTTTTTAAGTGAGCCTACCATATCTTCAGGCTTTACCCAGGCATCAAAATCATCTGCTGAAACATAACCTAAACGCACAGCCTCATCTTTTAAGGTTGTACCGTTTTTATGGGCAGTCTGCGCAATTTCTGCAGCTTTATAATAACCGATTTTAGTATTAAGTGCTGTAACAAGCATAAGCGAATTATCTACCAGCTCCTTAATCCTTGCATGATTAGGTTCTATACCCTGCGCGCAATGCTCGTCAAACGATACGCAGGCATCACCAATAAGCCTTGCCGACTGCAGGAAATTGGCAGCCATAACCGGCTTGAATACATTAAGCTCATAATGGCCCTGCGTGCCGCCAATTGTAATGGCAACATCATTACCCATAACCTGGGCGCATACCATAGTCATTGCTTCGCACTGAGTAGGATTTACTTTACCCGGCATTATAGATGAGCCTGGCTCATTTTCAGGTATAAGAATTTCACCAATTCCTGAGCGTGGCCCCGAAGCCATCATACGGATGTCATTAGCTATTTTGTTTAAAGAAACGGCCAGTTGTTTAAGTGCCCCATGGCTTTCCACAATGGCATCATGCGCTGCCAGTGCTTCAAATTTGTTTTCGGCGGTAACAAAAGGCAGCCCTGTAAATTTTGCAATGTATTCAGCAACTTTCACATCATAACCTTCAGGGGTATTTAAGCCTGTACCAACAGCTGTTCCCCCAAGGGCAAGTTCCGAAAGGTGGGTTAAGGTATTTTTAAGTGCCTTAAGCCCGTGGTTTAATTGTGCTACATAGCCCGAAAATTCCTGGCCCAGGGTTAGGGGAGTGGCATCCATAAGGTGTGTACGACCAATTTTTACCACATCCATAAATTTTTCTGATTTTGCTTTTAGCGTGTCCCTGAGTTTTTCAACTCCCGGTATGGTAACTTCCACTACCGCTTTATAGGCAGCAATGTGCATACCTGTTGGGTAGGTATCGTTAGAAGACTGCGATTTGTTTACATCATCATTAGCTTTAAGTACAGGTTCGCCTTCACCTATTTTATGGCCTGCTAAAACCTGTGCCCTGTTAGCCACAACCTCGTTTACATTCATGTTGCTTTGCGTGCCCGAACCGGTTTGCCATATAACCAGCGGAAACTGGTCATCAAGTTTGCCTTCAAGTATTTCATCGCATACTTGTGCTATGGCATCACGTTTTTCGGCAGAAAGCACGCCCAAATCGTGGTTGGCACAGGCAGCCGCTTTTTTTAAGTAGGCAAAGCCCTCAATAATTTCTTTGGGCATAGATGCCGGAGCCCCTATCTTAAAATTATTTCTTGAACGTTCGGTTTGGGCTCCCCAGTACTTGTCGGCAGGTACTTTTACTTCGCCCATGGTGTCTTTTTCTATTCTGTATTCCATTGTGTAGGTAAGTATGTTGAATTATGTTTATTTGTAATCAGCTGAAAATGTGAGGCACATTTAAAGCCAGCCAAATTTACTCATTATATACTGGTATTTAAAATGAAATTATTAAAAAATTGAGTGCGATTTGGCAGGATAGATGGTTCATAATAAAATTTAAATCACTATATTTGGGGCTGAATTCGAAAATTCCGGAAAACATGTTTGAATTTCAACAGTACTTAGGTTTTTTACTTTTCTTAACCATATTAACTATAGGTTTCTGGTTAATGTTCTTCCTTGTAAGCTTTGTGTTTTACTGGGTGGGCGGTGCAACTATGGAACTTATTAAAGAGAGAAGGAATAAAGACACTGAAAATTAAAAAAAGCTGCTTTAAAAAGCAGCTTTTTTATTATCACTTAATTTAATTTTCTACCGGAAAGTATAAACTTATTACAGCTCCTTCACCCAAAGTTCCTGAAGCTGTTATATAACCGTTATGATTGTGCATTATTTTTCTGCATAAAGCAAGGCCCACCCCTGAGCCCTTATATTCTGAAGAAGGATGCAGCTTGGTAAAAATATTAAAAATGTTTTCAGCATATTCCTGCTCAAAGCCAATACCGTTATCAGCAATATATATAACGTTGTATAGCTTTTTGTTTTCATTGCTGTAAGGCACAGGAAAATCGCCTGCTGTAATTTTTATTTTTGGCTGCCTGCCGGCTGCTGCATATTTTATAGAGTTGGCAATAAGGTTGGAAAATAACTGTTTTAGCAGGAAAGAAACCCCTTTTATAACCGGTAAACCCTCTGCTGTTATCTCTGCATCACTTTCACGTATTGCTTCTGAAAGGTCCTCTTTTACCTCATCAATAATATTATACAGGTTAACATCTTCAAAACTGCCCTCGGTATGCTTAAGCCTTGTATATTTTAGTATATCTATAAGTAGTGTCTGCATCCTGTTTGCCGAACTATTCATCCTTTTTATGGAATCCTGAACATTTTCGGACATACTGTTTTCTTCCTTGCTTAATATGCGTGATGAAATAAGCTGTATTTTCCTTAGTGGCTCCTGCAGGTCGTGTGTGCTTATCCAGTTGATGTTTTCAAGTTCGGCATTGGTTTCCTTAAGCAATTCGCTTAGCTTGCGGTATTTTTCCTCCTCCTGCATTATAGCAACAAGGCTTATTTGCTTTTGCAGATAATGCGCATAGGTTTTAGCTGCTTCAAGTTCCGGCTGTTTCCAGGGCTTGCTGGTGCAGTCCACAATTTCTTTCCAAAGCTTGAACGAGTTTCTGGGTGAAAGCCCGTTTTTATCTTTAATTATAGATTTATTAGGATCGCCACCCCAATTCACCTCAGTTTTTGTTTCGGGCCTGTACCACATTATACAGTTATTATTTTCCATACTTAATGAATGGTAAATAACACCTGATGTTTTTTCGCAAATATTCCTGAAGTCGGGTAAGTAATCTAAGAGTTTATCGGTATAAAAACTCGTGTTACCGCTATAGGTAGCCATCCAGTTGGCAAGGTGCTGTATTTCGTCGTCAGAAGGAGCGCCTCCATACTTGTATATTTTACCATTAAATAATATGCTGATGCCTGTTGCATTACAAAGGCTTAATATATCCTGCCTTTTTACAAGGTCTGCAAAACCACTGCTGCTTAAAAGGCTGAAATTACTAAGGCTTTCAAGTGAGGCATTTGTTTTTCTTGCCAGTTCATATTCCTCGTTAGATTGCCTTAAATCTATCTGAGAAGTGATAAAATGCCCCTGCAATTGTGCTGCAAGCCGCATTTCGGGTGTAAGGTTTTTAGCCGAATAATGGTGGCAGGCAATCAGCCCCCATAATTTTTTTTTGTGGATAAGTGATATGGTAAGTGTAGCGCCTACACCCATATTTTGTAAATACTGTACATGTATTGGCGATGTGCTGCGTAATATGGAAAGGCTAAGGTCAAGATTTTTTTCTTTCCGGTCATCAACCGTATAAATAGGTACAGGAGTATAATTTATATCGGTAATTATCCTCAGCAGGTTTTGCATATATAATTCACGTGCCTGTTTGGGTATATCCGTATGCGGATAATGCAACCCTAAAAATGGCTCAAGGTCATCGCGGCAGCTTTCTGCAAATACTTCTCCATTATAATCTTTGTCAAAGCGGTAAATCATTACCCTGTCATACCCTGTTATTTCCCGTGTTCCCTTTGCCACAAGCTGGCAAAGCTCCTTTAGGGTATGGGTATCGTGCATATAAAGTAAAAACTGCGATGTCTGGTCATAAACCTGGCTTGCCTCTTTGGTGTCTTCGCTTACAGGCTCAGCTTCAAGTATATAAATATTATTGCTTTTGTGCAGCGTGCAAAGAAAATTTTTACCGTTGTATAAAAGTTTTAATAGGGTAGAAGACAATAGTTTATTATTACTAATATATTGCTGCAATGCCTTGCTGTTATCTATCCCGAAAACACTTTCAAAATCTTTACCTAAAAGTTCTTTGTGTTCAATACCTATATATTCGGTGGTATTGCCGCTGCAATAATCAATTAAAAATGACTCTTCCTTTAAACCCAGCAAAAAGCCATGTGGTTGTATGCTGCCCGGAATATGTATTGGTTCCTGCTCGCAATTTGTAAGATTTACTATATCACGGTTTACTATATCCTTAATGTTCATAAAGCTTTGGGGTAAAAAGTTATGCTAAATGATTTTTAATGGCTGTAAAGGCAAAGTGTGCCCCTTTTATAATTTCGCCTTCACAATTATTTTCCTCTTCATACTTTGTGAACTCCGCAATAAATTTTTTCCAGCAGCTTCCGGTTTTTGTACCGTAGCCTGAAAAATACATGGCTCCGCCGTCTTCATTATAGCCCAGTTTTTCTTTTACATTTTTAAGTATAACCCTACCGCCAAGGGCAGAACCCTCAATAACATAAAATACTCCAAGCAAAAATGCTTTAGACGGGTTATTTAAATGGCTGCTTAGAGGCTTGTTATTACCTTTAGCTTCGGCATTAAGCACCAGCAAATCATTTTCAATAAGGTGCTTTTTGCGTCTTTCTGATAAATCGGTAATTATTCCTTCCAGTTCAGGGAATATATTATCTTCTGTATCCTTTACAACATCATGCATAAGCATAAGATAAGCTGTATAGTCCTCTTTTGTTATTTCAGGGTTTGTGATTGAAAGGGAAACCGGGAGAGTTTCAAGTTCAGTATGCGGTTTTGCTGTGGCTGCGCGAAGCCTTTCCAAAAAGGTTTCGGCCATTACAAAATTATTGTTCATTCAGGAAAATTAAAGATAATTGTAAACAAAGTTGTTTTTTGCAGGTATAAAACCGCTCCAGTTAATAGCAAGTGTATGTTCTATAGCTTTTTTAAGCTGGTCAAAAATACCGGATTTAGGCAGGTAAAAACTTGCACCCAGTTCGCGGCTTTTTTCTATAGTGGTTTCATCGCTTGATGTAGAAAAAATAACCACGGGGAGGGTTTTATGGTTGTTAGATTCCCTAACTTTTTTCAAGGTATCAAAACCATTCATCCCCGGCATGTTTATATCAAGAAAAATCATGTAAGGGTTTGGCGGAGGATTGTTTAAGTCATATAATAACTGCGACCCGTTATTTTGCGTAACAACATTATAATCTTCCCCAATAAGCTCTATGATTTCCTGGAAAAAAGCCAGGTCATCCTGGTCATCATCTGTATAAAATATGGTAAACTGCTCCTTCATAACAACATCAAATTTTGATGGTAATAACAAATATAGCCAATTATTTGGGGAAGGGCAAACCTTCACAAATATTTAATACAGTAAAATATTATAATAATATGCGTAAAAAATTATAAAACAGTATTTCTGCCTGTATAATATTTTTGCAAATATCCTTATAAACATACTGAAATGAGGCTGATTTTATGCATTTTGTCTTTTGTTGGAGCAATAGCATCTGCATACTTTTTATACACAGGCTGGGAGGGCAGTTATGATACTAACCACCTGCTGTATTTACTCCTTTTGCTTATAATACTTTGCAATTGCATAATAGGTGTTATAATGACGCTGCCGGAGTTGCTTAAATACCGCCGCCGTGTGCGTATAATATCTAAGCAGAAACCAATTTTTTAAAGGCTTAGTATAAAGCTGTCTTTGTTAAAACCGTCTATTATATACTGCCAGTTAATATGTATTACATTGGTCAGTATCCTTTTCAGCTCATCAAAATCATTGGGTTTTTGTATGTAAACATTGGCACCGGCCACAAAAGTATCCTCTATATCTTTTTCAGAAGAAGAAGTGGAATATATGGCTACCGATATATCTTTTATCCTTTCATTGGTCCTTATCTCCTTAAGGCACTCCATACCCGATTTTCGGGGCATATTCAAATCTAGGAAAATAATATCAGGTAACGGATTGTTATCATCGGCAAGATGATGCATCAGGCGGTTGCCATCGCTAAAAGTTGTGAGGTTATATTTAATTTTAACTTCTTCAAATGCTTCCTGAAAAACCAGTCGGTCATCTTCATCGTCGTCAGCCAGCATAATGTGTATAGAGGTAGGATGCATTGAATATCTAGAAATTTAATTAGTTGCTTTTGAATATCGTTTTTGTTTCATTATTTTTTGAAACGTTGTGGGGGTAACCCCGGTAATATTTTTAAACTGTTGCGATAAATAAGCAACACTACTGTAGTTCATCATAAAGGAGATTTCGGTAAGCGAAAGGTTTTCCGTAAGCAGCAATTGCTTTACACGTTCAATTTTATGCAGGATTATAAAGTTTTCAATAGATATAAATGTTACCTCCGAAAATACCTGTGATAATGTCCTGTAGCTTTCGCCCAGCTTTTCGGAAAGGTAAGTTGAAATTTTTAATGACTGTACACCTTTTTCCGAATAAAGCATTTCTATAATGGCATTTTTAATTTTTTGCACCATTATGCTTTTTTGGTTATCTACTATCTCTATTCCAAATTCCTTTAGCGAGTTTACCAGCTTTTTATAAGTATCCATGGGGATATTCTCCCTGAATTTTACATAACCTGGTTCTGTTACTGTACAGTCAATTCCAAACTTGTTAAGCTGTTGCTGGAGCAGGACCTTACACATAACATCTATATTATATTTTACGTAAAGTTCCATTGCTTTTGTAAGTGGTTTATTGCGTAAAAGTAGCTAAATTTTGTTTAAAATTGTTTAACGTTATATCCAGAAGCAGGATTTATACTATTGAGACAGATAAATTTTATTTGATTATCAATTTATTAAGCTTTAAATTGCTGTAAGAAAAATTTCTGAAAAATGCCTTACAAAACCCCTCCTGATGGTGGAATGCTATATGCAGAAACTGATTTAACACGATTTTTCCCCGAGCCCCTGAACATGATTACATCATGCTTTTTCCTGGCTATAGCTATTTACTGGACCTTTATGTTATGGGGAAAAGGGAAGCAGCATACCTTTCTTTCATTTGCATTAGTACTTTTATATATTGGTGGTATAGGTGGCACTATATATCATGGCCTGAGGAAGTGGCCATTTTTTATAATGATGGACTGGATGCCCATTATGCTGCTGTGCGTGGCGGCAGGCATATATTTTATGGTACGTGCTACCAAATGGTACTATGCAGTGCTGTTTATAATAGTATATGTTGCTTTTCAGGTATTTGCCCGTAAGGCAATGATAAACAGTGGAGACCTACAATTGTTTATTAATATAAATTATGCCATTTTGGCTTCAATAGTACTTGTGCCTGTAAGTATTTATCTTATTAAAACACAATTTGTTAACGGCAAGTGGGTGGGTTTTGCACTATTGGCTTTTATACTGGCTCTTACTTTTCGTGTTAGTGATAGCTGGCAATGGCTGGAGTGGGGCACCCACTTTTTGTGGCATACATTTGGTGCAGTAGCAGCCTTTTGTATGTTTCAATACATCTATCTTATAAATGTTAAACAATTGTTAAAGAAATAAATGTATTATTATAACACAAATTCCTCTAAAAGGCTCTTAACTGTTTCTTCCGGATTATAACTGAAACCAGGGTGCGGGCGGGAGGTTTGTATTACTGAACTCCTTACGGCAGTTAGCCAGCGGAAGCGTTCAGGTACTTCCAGCCGCGCAATAGGCCCACCATTTTTATCTCCTGCAGCAATTTTTTTGAAAGATTCAAGGTTTAGGCGTACCTGCTCAATATCAAGGCTGGGCGATAGTGTGTTAAGTTTACCTTCATCAACTATATACAGCATTTTTATAAACTTCAGCCGTTTGCAAAATATAATAATACCTGTATTTATAAATTCCTCGCGTTCAACGCGTGGCACTATGCGAATTACAGCATATTCATATAAGTGCTTTTCTTGCATCATTTGCCTGTTTTATAAATATTTCAGAATTATTGAGCCGTGTCGTAAGGAATGATATATATACCTTTTTTATTTCAGTGGGAAACAGTTGTGTTTCTTCCCAGTTTAGCCATTCATCAGGTATAAGGTTTACAATATTACTGATCTTTGCCTCGTCCAGTATGGCTTTAAACTCACTGTCAGCCTGTTCCAGTTGCGAGGCCTGCGGAAGCAGTACATGGTCTTTAATCAGGGCAAACGGGCTTTTGGCATGTTCTTCCGGATTTGTAAAAGAATGGTGGAAGTAAAAGCTTGCCCCATGGTCAATAAGCCATAATTCTTTATGCCATATAAGCATATTGGTATTCCTGTAAGTACGGTCAACATTGGTAATAAAAGCATCAAGCCACACAATTTTAGAAGCCGTTAAGGCATCAACAGTAGTTACAACGGGGTCAAAATTTATAGCCCCTGACAGGTAATGCAGCGCAAGGTTGAGCCCCTGGCTTGCCTGCAGCAGGTCCTGTATTTCCTCGTCGCCTTCAGTTCGCCCAAATGCCTCATCCAAATTGGCAAAAACAAGTTCGGGAACCGGCAGGCCAAGCAGGCGTGCAATTTCGCCACCTAAAAGTTCGGCAATAAGGGCTTTGGTGCCATGTCCTGCTCCCTTAAATTTTAGCACATAATTAAAATCATCATCCGCTGCTGCTATGGCAGGTAATGATCCGCCTTCGCGCAGCGGTGTAATATATTGCATTACATTAACGGTGCGTAATTTCGGCTTTACTAGCATAAATAATTTGCTTTAAAAAGTAAAAGTAATAAATAACCTAAACAAGATGCTGTTTAATTATAAAAGTGAAGAATCTCTACAGTTTAAACCGGTTAGATTCTTCACTTCGTTCATAATGACAATAAATATATGTTCAACTGTTTTTAAACAGCCTTTTATTTTAAGATTTTGTACAACATCGTTGCCAGCCTGTCGTCCCTTTTATAAATATCATCAAAAAAAGCAACGTTGCCATTTTCATCGGCCCAGGCAGTAAAATAAACAATGTAAACAGGTATTTTATTTTTTAGCCTGTACACTTTTTCTCTGCCTGCATTCATGGCGGCATCTACTTTACTTTCAGTCCAGTTACCGTCTTTCTTGGCGATGGCAACAGCAAGGTCGCGGGCTTTTTCCACACGGACGCAGCCATGGCTAAATGCCCTGTCATCCTTATTAAACAGGCTTTTGGCCGGAGTGTCGTGTAGGTAAATATTATTGGAGTTAGGAAACATGAACTTAACCAGGCCTAATGAATTTTTTCCACCCGGTTTTTGCCTTACCATGTTACCGTTCCATTCCATATTATGCTGGGCAAGATAGTCAGGATTCTTTTTAATGGCAGGCTTAATTTCATTTTCCAGTATGCTTTTGGGGACATTCCAGTAGGGGCTGAATACAAGGTAGCTCATATCCCCGCTGAACACAACTGTTTTATTAAGCACTTTGCCCACAACAACTTTTGAGTTGAGTACAATTTCCCCATCTCTTACATATCTTAGTTTATAGGAGGGAATATTTACCGCAATATATTCCTTGGCATCATTTATTTCCGGGGATACCCACCTGCAACGCTCCATGTTAACAGATATGGTTTTAATGCGCTCTTCAACAGGCACGTTAAGCTCGTCAATGAGTTGCTGGCTAATTGTGCTGTTGGATTCACGGTTATGTGTTTTTTCATAATTGTTTACTGCCTCGGCAAGTTCATCATCAAAAATGTTTTTATCGGAATCATCTTTTAAATAACCTTCCGTATAAAGCCTTTTTCTAACCTGTGATACCACGGCAGACGAATCACCTTTTTTAAGTTGTTTTATACCTTCGTCAAATTTGATTGTGCCCCAGCCGCCTTTCTTTTGTATGCGGCGGTATTTTTCAAGCCCTTTTTTAAGATTATAGTACTGGCTGAAAAGTTCCTTTTTATCCTGTTTGATTAGTGTTGGGTCTTTCATTAAAGTATCAAGATAGGCTACATAGTCCACCTTTTCACGTGGCAGGTACCAGCCTGTAGCCCTGCTTTTTTCTGTATCAAGCCCCTCATATACCTTCTTGGTATAGAAAAAATACATACTGCTAATCAGTAATTCCGATTCAAGGTCAGGCTTATCGCTTTCATCGCCATAAAATATATAGCTTAGTTTTTCTTTATAAGGCAGGTCGCCCTCAAGACCTTCATCTTCAATTTGGTATGCATGGTTGTAAATAGCTTCGGCAAACTCTATAAGCCCTTTTTTATCATGCCATATATAATGGTTGTGCTTGCGGTAAAGTTTTCGTATTTCGGGTTCATATTCTTTAAATTTAGGATGCTTTGCAAAAAAGCCGTCAAATTTTACAGTATCTATACTCACAAGGTTTTTATCATGCTCGTGTACTTCAACATTGGCAAGGTTTTTATCTTTTTTACAGGAAGCGGTTCCCAGTACAACTGCCATTGCAAGCAGTAATAAGCGCAGTTTTTTCATAACAATTCATCTTTTGCTTAAAAATAAGCAATTTTTAAAATCCTGTAAACAGGCAGTGCGTATTTTGTCATTTTTTTATGACATTTTGTAGCATGACATTTATCATGGTAGCTATCATTTTCAGTTCATAATTTCACCTGCTGTAAGTGTAACTTTTGTTACTGTACAGTTAAACAGCCCGTTATATTTTTACACTGTAATTTAAAACTGATTATTATGAAAATTGAACAAATTTATACAGGATGCCTTGCACACGCTGCCTATTATCTTGAAAGTAATGGCGAAGCAGCAATATTTGACCCATTGCGTGAAGTACAGCCTTACATTGATCGCGCCGCAAAAGACGGTGCAAAAATTAAATATGTTTTTGAAACCCATTTTCATGCCGATTTTGTAAGCGGCCATCTTGATCTTAGGGCAAAAACAGGGGCACAGATTGTGTTTGGCCCAACAGCTAAGCCTGGTTATGATGCTGTTGTAGCTACAGACGGGCAAATATTTACGGTAGGCAATTACAAAGTGAAAGTATTGCACACCCCGGGGCACACCATGGAAAGTACCACCTACCTGCTGATTGATGAAAACGGAAAAGAACATGGTATTATAACAGGAGATACATTATTTATAGGAGACGTAGGCAGACCTGACCTTGCACAACATGTAATAAGCGACCTGACGGTAGAGAAGCTGGCAAGGCTTTTATATAAATCCTTAAGGGAAAAGATAATGCCTCTTAATGATGATTTAATAGTATATCCCAACCACGGTGCCGGAAGTGCCTGCGGTAAAATGATGAGCAGGGAAACAACCGACACGCTGGGGCACCAGAAAAAAGTGAACTATGCACTGCGTGCTGATATGACAGAAGAGGAATTTGTGAAGGAACTGCTTACAGGGCTTACAACGCCGCCGGGCTACTTTCCTAAAAATGTTTTAATGAATATTAAAGGATATAAAAGCCTTGATGAAGTTATGGATAAAGCGAAAAAAGCGCTTAACGCAGAAGAATTTGAACTGACAGCCAATGCTACACGTGCTCTTATATTGGATACACGCAGTGCCGCAGATTTTGCAAAAGGCTTTATACCTAATAGTGTTAATATAGGCATAGATGGTAGTTTTGCCATGTGGGTAGGAGAAATGATTAAGGATATTAATCAGGAAATATTATTGGTTACAGATGAAGGCAGGGAAGAAGAAACCATGATACGCCTTTCGAGGGTTGGGTATGATAATACCATTGGCTATCTTAAAGGTGGTTTTGACACATGGAAAAAATCGGGTAAGGAAACGGACAGTGTAAACAGGATTACAGCTACAGAATTTAAAAACATATATGATAAAGGTACAACTGTTATTGATGTAAGGAAGAAAAGCGAATATGATTCTGAACACGTAATTGGCGCGGTAAATATACCCCTTAACGAAATATACAGCCACCTTGCCGAAATACCGAGAGATAAAAATTTTATACTGCATTGTGCAGGCGGGTACCGCAGTATGATTGCAGCCTCACTGCTTAAGCAAAGGGGTTTTGATAATTTTGCCGATGTAACAGGGGGATTTAAAGAAATAGCCCTCACTGGTGTGCCCAAAACAGATTATGTGTGCCCAACCACACTTTTATAAGTTAGCGTTTTTGGTTTTATTAACAGCCTTGCCGGCAGCAAGCCGGCAGGGCTTTATTATCTTTGTATAACAATACATTAAATACAGCTATGGAAAGTTTTAAAACCCTTATGAATGGAAGTAAACCTGTACTTGTAGATTTTTTTGCCACCTGGTGTGGCCCCTGCCAAATGCTTGCACCTATATTAAAAGAAGTAAAGGAAAGCCTGGGCGACCGCATTACAATAATTAAAATAGATGTGGATAAAAACCAGGCATTAATGGCAAGCCCGCAATTTCAGGTTAGGGGAGTGCCTACACTAATGTTGTTTCAAAATGGGAAGGTGTTATGGAAACAATCGGGGGTGTTGCCAAAAGATGAAATTATAAGCAACATCACAAAAAATATAAGTTAAGGTATAAGATAAAAAAATATGCCTATAAAGTGCAGCGTGCTGCCGCCCAGTACAAATACATGCCATATGGCATGGTTGTAAGGAATCTTTTCTTTCGCATAAAAATAAATGCCGAAGGTGTAGCATAACCCGCCGCCAAGCAGGTAAAGCAAAGCTCCCGGAGCGATATTTTCAATTAATGGCTTTATGGCAATTATTATGAGCCACCCCATAAGAGCATATAGTGAAAGCGAAAGTTTTTCGGAACGGCGCAGTGGCGAGAATTTAAATATGAACCCTATAATGGCAAACGCCCATACCAGCCCGAAAATAACCCAGCCCCATGCGCCTTTTAACCCAAGCAGGGCTACAGGTGTATAGGTGCCCGCTATAAGTATGTAAATACACAGGTGGTCTATTTTTTGAAAAAGCCGTTTCCACTTAAGTTTGGTTACAGCATGGTATATTGTTGATGCCGAATAAAGGATTACAAGGCTTGCACCGAAAACCAATGCCGCGGCAAGGTGCATACCATTGCCGTTAACCACTGCAAAAACTGTCATAACTACAAGCGCGGCTACCGAAAACAATGCCCCTGCACCATGTGTTATCACATTCCATAATTCCTCTTTTCTCCTGTTTTTCTTTGGCATTTCAATAGTGTTTATTGCTATCGCAAATTTACGGAATATACACAAAAGGTCTTAATTATCAGGTTAAAAAACGTATAAAAAGGATAGGGATTTTTTGGGTAAATTTGAATATACAATTTAAGTCATGAAAATTAATATTGGCGACAGCAGCCCACACTACAGTATTAAGGAAGGTTTTAACGCCATGGATGTGCAGGCAGTACATAAGTTCCTTTCGGAAGAGAGCTATTGGGCAGCACAAATACCTTTTGAAATAGTGAAAAACTCCCTCAAAAATTCATTTTGTGTTGGTATTTTCTATAATGACAGGCAGATAGGCTTTGCAAGGCTGGTTACGGATTATACCACTTTTGCCTACCTGGCTGATGTTTACATTGAGCAGGAACACAGAGGCAGGGGGCTTTCTAAAATGCTGATGGATTACATTATGGAAAAAGAATGGGTTAAAAACTTAAGGCGCTTTGCACTTGCTACTGCTGATGCGCACAGCCTTTACAGCCGTTACGGGTTTGTGCCGCTGGCAAAGCCGGAACGTTTTATGGAAATAAACCGCCCAGATATTTATAAAGTGAAATAGCTATGGAGAAGTTGATTGATAAATGGCTAAATGCGTGGACATCGCACGGAAATGGGGAACAGGCAAAAACACTGGCTTTATTTTATGCGGAAGACTGCTTTTACAAGGATCCTGCTAATGGTAAAGGGTTAAGGGGCAGGAAAAATATTCAGGAATATTTTACAAAGCTGCTTGCTGCAAATCCCGAATGGGTGTGGAGCAGGGAAGAATTATTGCCTGCAGGGCAAACTTATGTATTGAAATGGAAAGCCCGTATTCCTGTAAATGATGAGGTGCTTACTATTGAGGGCCTGGATATACTGGAATTTGATGAAGGGTTAATAACCCGTAATGAAGTATATTTTGACAGGTATGAGTGGATGCTTAAGCTAAAAAAATAATTTTAGCAGGTAAAATTGGCATTATGTTTGGTAAGTCCATTTTAACAAATAAACCATTACGGTTATTATATTGTAAATTATAAAGGTAATAGGTTGCCTGTATAATTCCCTTTATGTAATTTTGCCACCGAAATGAAAAAGTTGCTAAAGTTTTTTCTGCCGTTATATATACTCCTGCTAAGTGGGCTAAGCACTTTACATGCCCATGCAATACAGGATTGTATAACGTTTTGCATTACACAAAATGCAGGTAGTGTAAAAAGCAACATTCCTTCACATCTCCAAAACACAGCTGATGCAGGTTTAAAATCTTCGGGGATTATTTCTGCAACGCTGGAGCAAAATTCCAGGCTTGTACTCAAGCACCATGAAATAGAGGAGTTTGAGCTGACTTCTTCGGTAAAAAAATTAGACTTAAACAGTTATTATACTTCACCTTTTAATAATTGGTTACTACCCGTTCATTTATGCCGCTATGATAAGGACTGTTTTAATTTTGCTAAACAACTTATCACTTTCCCTACATGCAGGCGGTATGTATTGTTCAGGGTATTCAGGATTTGATTTATTCTCTTTAGTGAGCAATTGCATATTGCTCTATTACAATTTCATGAGGTTTAAATGATAGTTTAAGCATGCTTATGCAGTGTAGTATGTCATTTACCCACTCATGGCCCTCTTTAATTAAATAAATCAAAAATAAATCCTAATTGCTTAGGCAAAATATTATGAAGAGAATACTCATCCTCATGGGCTTTTGTGCCCTGCTGTGCAATACAAGTTGCCATAAAGAAAAAGAAGAGAAGGAACATGAAACAGAGTTCCTTGTAACCACATCCCTTAAAAAAGATACAATAGTTACACAGGATTATGTGTGCCAGATACGCTCTATACAGCACATTGAGCTTCGTGCACAGGAAAGGGGATACCTTGAAAAAATATATGTAGATGAAGGGCAGTCTGTAAAAAAAGGGCAGTTGCTGTTCAGGATAATGCCTAACCTTTATGAGGCTGAAACGCAACGGGCGAAAGCTGAAGCAGACTATGCCCAGATAGAATATAAAAACACCCAGCAGCTTGCCGAAAAAAATGTAGTTGCTCCAAACGAGCTGGCTATGGCAAAAGCCAAGTATGATAAGGCAAAGGCAGAACTGCAACTGGCAAAAGTACATTTACAGTTTACCGAAATACGCGCCCCTTTTGATGGTATTATAGACCGTTTTATGGTAAGGCAGGGTAGCCTTGTAGATGAAGGCGACCTGCTTACCAATCTTTCCGATAACTCAAAAATGTGGGTTTACTTTAACGTACCGGAAGCAGAGTACCTTAATTATAAAGCCAAAACAGGCATTAATGGCAATACTGATAATGTTTCGCTTTTAATGGCTAACAATACCTATTTTGAACACCCGGGAAAAATAGAAACTATTGAAGCTGATTTTAATAATGAAACCGGTAATATTTCCTTCAGGGCTACTTTTCCAAATCCTAAAGGCTTATTGAGGCATGGCGAAACAGGTAATATACATATTACCATGCCGCTAAAAAATGCACTTTTAATTCCCCAGAAAGCAACTTTTGAGGTGCTTGACAAAAAGTATGTATATGTTGTTACCAAAGACAATAAAATACAGTCAAGGGAAATTACGGTGTCATCTGAAATTCCGCACATTTATGTAGTGAGCAGCGGATTATCCGAAGGGGATAAAATACTGCTTGAAGGACTGCGACTTGTAAAGGAAAACCAAAAAATAAGCTACAAAATACTTAAGCCGGAGTCTGTATTATCTGACCTGGAGTTATATGCAGAATAACAGGCTTTTAAAACAAAGGAAATATGTTTAGTAAATTTATACACAGGCCTGTGTTTGCAATTGTAATTTCTATTATAATTGTTTTTGTAGGCTCGCTGGCAATAAAGCAACTGCCCATATCGCAGTTTCCGCAAATTGCCCCAACCACAGTAAACATCTTTATTGCCTATCCCGGTGCAAGTGCAGATGTATTAGTTAAATCAACCCTTATTACACTGGAAAACTCGATAAACGGTGTAGAGGGTATGCGTTATATGGCAACCGATGCCACCAGTGCTGGTGAAGCTACGCTAAGGATAATTTTTGAACCAGGCACCGACCCCAACCAGGCAGTTATACGGGTAAAAACCCGGGTTGACCAGGTTATGCCGCTGCTCCCCGAACTGGTGCAGCGTGAAGGGGTGGTAATTACCCCCATACAGCCAAGTATGCTTATGTATGTAAACCTTTACAGCAAAAGCAAAAGCATGGATGAAAAATTCCTGTACAACTATGCCAACGTAAAAATGATTCCTGAAATCAACAGGATAAAAGGTGTGGCAAGGTCGCAGATTTTAGGTAGCCGTACCTATGCCATGCGTGTATGGTTAAACCCTGACCGTATGAGGGCGTATAACATTTCTATTGAAGAAGTAATGGATGCCCTTGCTGAACAGAGCATTATTGGCCGTCCCGGCCGTATAGGGCAAAGTTCGGGTATTGAGGCGCAATCGCTGGAATATGTGCTAACCTATAAAGGAAGGTATAATAAACCTGAAGAATATGACAATATTATTATAAGGGCAAATTCCAACGGTGAGGCTATACACTTAAAGGATATTGCCAAAGTAGAGCTTGGAAGTGAGTTTTTTGATATTTATTCCAATCTTGACGGACATCCTTCTGCCGCTATAGTGCTAAAGCAGAATTACGGCAGTAACGCCAGCGATGTGATTGAGGAGGTAAAGGCAAAACTTGAGGAAATGAAGGTATCTTTCCCTCCCGGGATGGACTATAAAATAAGTTATGACGTATCACAATTCCTTGATGCTTCCATAGAGCAGGTTATAGATACCCTACGGGATGCTTTTATACTGGTTGCCCTTGTTGTGTTTATTTTCCTTGGCGACTGGCGTTCAACCCTTATTCCCATACTGGCCGTACCCGTATCTTTGGTAGGGGCATTTTTTGTGATACAGTTTTTTGGGCTGTCCATCAACCTTGTAACACTTTTTGCCCTTGTGCTTGCCATTGGTATTGTGGTAGATGACGCAATAGTCGTCGTCGAGGCGGTGCATGCCAAGTTTGAGGAGCATCCGCACATATCGCCTTATCAGGCGGTTAAAAAAGTATTAGGTGAAATCAGCGGGGCTATTATAGCTATTACAGCCGTAATGGTATCGGTATTCCTGCCCATATCCTTCATGTCGGGCCCTGTGGGTACATTCTACAGGCAGTTTTCTATAACTATGGCAAGTTCTATTGTAATTTCAGCTATTATAGCACTTACATTAACTCCTGTATTATGTGCAATGCTGCTTAAAAATAACCACGGCAAGCATAAAAAAGGTAATATACTTACCAAAGCCATGGATAAATTTAACAGCGGTTTTGACAGGCTTACAGGAAAATATGTAAATGTGTTGAAAAGGATTGTAAGCAGGAGGTGGCTCACATTTGGTATCTTACTTGCTTTTTGCGCAGGTATATATCTTGAAAACAAAGTATTGCCTGCGGGCTTTATACCTAGTGAAGACCAGGGTACTATTTATGCCATTATACAAACACCGCCGGGTTCAACACTGGAAAGGACAAATAAGGTTTCCCAGCAGTTACAGAAAATTTGTGAAGGTGTTGAAGGTGTGGAGTCGGTATCATCACTTGCCGGTTATGAAATTATGACAGAGGGTAGGGGTTCAAATGCAGGAACCTGCCTTATTAACCTTAAGCCGTGGTCTCAGCGGGAACATAATGTAAATGAGATTATGGAAGAGCTCGAGGAAAAAACACATGGGCTTGGTGGTGCGGTTATAGAGTTTTTTGAGCCGCCTGCCATACCAGGATTCGGTTCTTCAGGAGGTTTTTCAATGCGCTTGCTTGATAAAACAGGCACAAGCGATTATCAGGAGTTTGATAAAATACAGAAAAAATTTCTTGACGACCTTGGTAAGCGCAAAGAGGTTACCGGGCTATTCAGCTTCTTTGCGGCCAATTACCCTCAATATGAGCTTGTTATGGATAATGACCTTGCCATGCAGAAAGGCGTTTCCATAGGCAAGGCTATGGAAAACCTTAATATACTTATAGGCAGTACCTATGAGCAGGGCTTCATTAAGTTCGACCGTTTCTTTAAAGTTTATGTACAGTCTGATCCTAAATACAGGAGGCTGCCTTCAGATATACTGAACCTTTTTGTTAAGAATGATGAGGGCGAAATGGTGCCATACTCCGCATTTATGACACTTAAAAAGACGCAGGGGCCTAATGAGATTACCCGCTATAATATGTATAATTCCGCAGCTATACAGGGGCTTCCGGCAAAAGGCTATACCACTGCCGATGCCATTAAAACCATACAGGAAGTTGCCAGCCAAACGTTGCCCAAAGGCTATGATATTGCCTGGGAAGGCTTATCTTATGACGAAGCAGGCAGGGGTAATGAATCGTTGTACATTTTCCTTATTGTGCTTGCGTTTGTGTATTTTGTGCTTGCAGCACAGTATGAAAGCTTTATAATACCGCTTGCTGTTGTATTCTCTTTGCCTGTTGGTATTTTCGGCTCATTTGTCCTGCTTAAAATGATGGGGCTTCAAAATGACATTTATGCACAGATAGGGCTTATAATGCTCGTCGGTCTGCTGGGTAAAAATGCGGTGCTGATAGTAGAATTTGCAGTACTGAAGCATAAGGAAGGGGCAACCATACTGGCAGCAGCTATAGAAGGAGCTAAAGTGCGTTTCCGTCCTATCCTGATGACCTCATTTGCATTTATTGCAGGGTTAATACCATTAATACTTGCATCAGGTGCAGGAGCTATAGGCAACAGGACTATTGGTGCTTCGGCGCTGGGCGGTATGCTTTTCGGTACTATTTTCGGGGTAATAATAGTACCCGGGCTGTATTATATATTCGGTACTATAGCAAGTGGCAGGAAACTAATTAAGTACGAGGATGATGGTCCACTATCCGAAGGTTTTGTTCAAATGATTGATAACTTCCAAGAAAATCAGGAAAATAATGAAGACATTAAATAAGCATAAATTTTTATTGATTGCCGCAACAGGCTTAATGCTGACTTTTACGGCATGCAAGCTTCCTGATGTGGTACAAAAAACAGAAAACAGGGAAGTACCTGCTGCATATAATGATATGCAGCAGGATACTGCAAGTATAGCCAGGCTTAAATGGAAGGAATATTTTAAAGACCCTTACCTTGATACGCTTATAGGCACTGCACTTAAAAACAACCAGGAGTTGAATATCACCCTTCAGGAAATTGAAATGACTAAAAATGAAATAAGGGCAAGAAAAGGGGAATATTTACCTTTTATAGGCTTAAGGGCAGGGGCAGGAGCCGATAAGGTAGGACGTTACACCAATATTGGCGCTATGGAAGCTACCACCGATATTAAACCCGGTAAGGAAATGCCTGAACCGGTACAGGATTATATGGTGGGAGCTTACGCCACATGGGAAATAGATATATGGAACAAACTGCATAATGCAAAAAAGGCAGCCGTAAGCCGTTACCTGTCCAGTGTTGAAGGTAGAAACTTTATGGTAACCAACCTTATTGCAGAAATTGCCAATTCCTATTATGAGTTACTTGCCCTTGACAATCAGTTGGCTATTGTGAATAAGAATATTGACATTCAAAATAATGCCTTTGAAATAATTAAACTGCAAAAGCAGGGCGCAAGGGTTACCGAACTGGCTGTGAAAAGATTTCAGGCACAATTGCTTAATACGCAAAGCCTGCAATTTGCAATACAGCAGAAGATTACTGAAACAGAGAGTAAAATCAACTTTCTTATAGGGAGGTTTCCACAGCCCGTTAAAAGGAGTACTGATAGCTTTGAAAGCCTGACGCCAAATGCCGTTTATGCAGGGCTGCCATCACAATTACTGGAAAACAGGCCCGATGTTAAGCAGGCTGAACTTGACCTTATGGCAGCGAAACTTGATGTTAAGGTTGCTAAGGCAAAATTTTATCCATCCTTAGGTATATCTGCTGGTATAGGTTACAGGGCTTTTAAGCCTGATTACCTTATAAGGCCGGAATCGCTGCTTTATTCACTGGCGGGCGACCTTGCTGCACCGCTGATAAACAGGAATGCTATTAAAGCTGAATATAAAAATGCTAATGCACGCCAGGTACAGGCCATTTATAACTATGAGCGTACTATTTTAAACGCTTATATTGAAGTGGCAAATCAGTTGGCTAAAATTGACAACATGAAAAAAGCGTTTGATTTAAAAGCACAGCAGGTTGATGCGCTTAACCAGTCGGTAGATATATCCAACGACCTTTTTCGTTATGCAAGGGCAGATTATATGGAAGTATTAATGACACAGCGTGATGCCCTTGAATCTAAATTTGACCTTATTGAAGCTAAAATGCAGCAAATGAATGCTATGGTAAATATTTACCGTGCGCTGGGTGGCGGCTGGAATTAATGGTAATAATTAGTAGTAATGTAAAAACCCCTTCACTTCTGAAGGGGTTTTTTTATAGTTGTACAGTAAATCTGTTTAGTATAACTCAGGATAATCATTTGGTTTGGCTTCATGCATAATGGAATATACTTTTTCAAAAATATCTTCGGCTGAGGTTTTGAAAAATAATCACCATCTACCACCTGTTGCAATAATATATGCTGAGGCTCCGCTAGGTACATCTTCATCTATTACCAACAGCCTGTTTGTTTTGGTAAGGCTTTTTTTGTAATTTGTCTGTTGATATAGATTAATCTTGTCAAGTTGCCAAGCCTTTATAAATGAAACAAATTTTAGAAACAAATCGTCTGATATTAAGAGAGTTAAATCCAAATGATGCAAAAAGTTTTTATGATTTAAACTCAAATCCCAATGTAATAAAATATACGGGAAATTCAGCTTTTAAAAATGTAGGAGAAGCAAGGGAATTTCTTGAAAGCTATCAGGTCTATAGACTGAATGGTTATGGCAGATGGGCGGTGATAGAGAAGACAACTAATAAATTTATTGGTTGGTGCGGACTGAAATTTGACGAAATGGAAAATGAAACTGATATTGGATTTCGTTTCTTTGAAGAAGAATGGAACAAGGGTTATGCAACAGAAAGTGCAGTTGCCTGTGTGCGGTATGGCTTTGAAAATCTAAAATTGAAATGTATAATTGGGCGAGCAATGAAAGAAAATATTGGCTCTATAAAAGTCCTTGAAAAAATTGGTCTTAAATACGAAAAAGATATAGAATTTGACGGGAAGGAAGCTGTAATCTACAAAATCGAAAAATAAAATGATATTTATTCCATAAACATCACAGCCCATTGTTTAAATCAATGGGCTGTTTTTTATTAGTATAATTCAGGATAATCATTTGGTTTGGCTTCATGCATAATAGCATATACTTTCTCAAAAATATCTTCGGCTGAAGGTTTTGAAAAATAATCACCATCTGTTCCATAAGCCGGCCTGTGGTCTTTTGCGGTAAGTGTTTCGGGCTTGCTGTCAAGGTATTTATAACCACCCTGCACATCTACCACCTGTTGCAATATATATGCCGAGGCTCCGCCAGGTACATCTTCATCTATTACCAATAGCCTGTTTGTTTTGGCAAGGCTTTTTACAATATCATGGTTTATATCAAAAGGCAGTAAAGACTGAATATCAATAATTTCAGCGTTTATACCAATTTCCATAAGTTCTTTTGCAGCCTGCTCCACAAGCCTGAGTGTTGAACCATAAGAAACAAGTGTAATATCTGTTCCCTCTTTAATAGTTTCCACAACACCTAACGGGGTTTTAAAATCCCCAAGGTTGGCGGGCATTTTTTCCTTAAGGCGGTAGCCGTTAAGGCACTCTACTACTAATGCAGGCTCATCGGTTTCCATAAGGGTATTGTAAAAGCCTGCGGCTTTGGTCATATTTCTTGGTACAAGAACATGTATTCCCCTTATGGCATTTATAATCATTCCCATAGGGGAACCGGAATGCCATATACCTTCCAACCTGTGGCCGCGTGTGCGGATAATTAATGGTGCTTTTTGCCTTCCTGATGTCCTGTATTGTAAAGTAGCAAGGTCATCGCTCATAATCTGTAATGCATACAGTAGATAGTCAAGGTACTGTATTTCAGCAATAGGGCGCAGGCCGCGCATGGCCATACCTATTCCCTGCCCAAGTATTGTAGCCTCGCGGATACCGGCATCACATACCCTGAAATCGCCATATTTTTCCTGCATGCCTTCCAGCCCCTGGTTAACGTCGCCTATGTTACCGCAGTCTTCGCCAAACACCAAAGCTTCGGGATATTTATTAAACAAGGCATCAAAATTATCCCTTATAATAACCCTTCCGTCCACTTCTTCGGCATTGACTGCATATTCTGGAGCAACCGGGTTAACACCAAAAACATTTTTCTCTGATTGTGAAAACAGGTGCGAACTGTATTTCGGCTGAATTTTAGCTGTGTAGCTTTTAATCCATTCCGATAGTTGCTGCTTTACCTGCTCTTTTGCAACAAGCCTTAAAACCTTTCTTGCCGTAACTAAAAGTTCCTTTCTTATTGGTTCCTTTATTGCAGAAAGCTCGTTGATATATTTTTCAATAAAAACTTTATTTTCACTTTTCTCTGCAACATTTTTTAGAAGTGCCTCAAGCTCTTTCTGCTCTTCTTTTATAGGACTGGTATATGCTGACCATGCAGCTTTTTTACCTTCATTTACTTCTTTTTTAGCATTAGCCTCAATAGTTTCAAGCTTCTGTTCTTCTGCCAGGTTGTTTTCCAGCATCCATTTCCTCATCTGTGCAATACAGTCATATTCGCCTTCCCAGGTAAGCCTTTCAGCATCTTTATAGCGTTCGTGCGAACCGGACGTAGAATGCCCCTGTGGTTGTGTAAGCTGGTAAACATGTATTAGTACAGGTACATGTTCTGTACGTGCAATCTCTGATGCTTTTTCATAAGCCGAAACAAGTTCAGGGTAATCCCATCCTTTTACGGTTATTATTTCATATCCTTTGGTTTCTTCATCCCTTTGGAAACCTTTCAGTATTTCGGATATATTTTCTTTAGTGGTTTGGTGGCGTGCATGTACTGATATACCGTATTCATCATCCCATACACTGATAACCATAGGCACCTGCAATACACCTGCTGCATTTATGGTTTCAAAAAACAACCCTTCGGATGTACTGGCATTACCAATAGTACCCCAGGCAATTTCATTTCCGTTAACGGAGAAATTGGTTTTATTGTTTATACCTGTAACATTCCTGTATATTTTAGAAGCCTGCGCAAGGCCTAAAAGCCTTGGCATTTGCCCGGCTGTTGGCGAAATATCGGCACTTGAGTTTTTTTGCTGTGTTAGGTTTTTCCAGTTACCGTTTTCATCAAGGCTGTGCGTTGAAAAGTGCCCGCCCATCTGCCTGCCTGCCGACATTGGGTCGTGCTCAAGGTCGCTGTGCCCGTAAAGCCCTGCAAAGAACTGCTGGACTGTTAGCTGGCCTATAGCCATCATAAAAGTCTGGTCACGGTAATACCCTGAACGGAAATCACCATTTTTAAAGGCTTTTGCCATAGCAAGCTGCGGCACTTCCTTACCATCGCCAAATATACCAAATTTGGCTTTGCCCGTAAGCACTTCGCGGCGGCCTAATAGACTGCATTCGCGGCTGGTTACAGCTATTTTATAATCATTAAGCACTTCGGCTTTAAAATCTTCAAATGAAAGCGATTTTTTTGTTTCTGTTTCAGTCATAAACGGAACGGTCTTAGGTTCACAAATTTAATTAAAAGAATTAAATAATGTATATATGGTAGAAAAAAATGATTTAACAATTAGCAATAAAAGCCTGCTTATTGAAAAAATGATTAGAAAATAATTAATAAAAGCCTCTAAAAAATATGGTTAATATATTTTTATTTGCTTATTGTTGTTTTAAAACCACTTACGGGTAAACAAGTTAATAAGCGTTCCCGGGCTTATAGTTACTACGAAACGTATTTTTTGGCTGTAATTGCCATTATTCATTTCAAAACCATTACTGGAATATACAGGAAAATATAATTCAAAATAATCAGGGAGGAGGTTTAAGCGGATTCCACTGTCGTATAAAAATTCCGGCGACCGGTATTTGTTTTTAAGCACACCTGCATCGCCATATACCTCAACCCAGTTCCATATATTAAAGCTTGCATTGGTGGTAACCATCCACTGGTTGGCAAACCTTGTTTCCAGCATAGATTTAAAACCACCCTCAGCCATTACATACTGCTGGCTGAAAAGCCCTGTTGTTTCGGAACGGCCATAAAAATTATAATCAAACATATAATCTGTCGGCCTGTCCAGCCCAAAACTGAAAAATTCTGAGCTTGTACTGCGGTACATAAATGTACCTGCAAAAAGGCGCAGGTTTATCTGCCTGTTATCATTAAAAAGCCTGCGGTATTGTATTTCACCGGATAGCTTGCCGAAGGAATTGGCTATTTGTGCATCGGTATAAAAGTTATAGTGCCTTGTTATTTCCGATTCATACTTGCCGTAACGGAGATTAAATACCGAGTAATTTTCATTTTGCTCATCCGTAATAACATAATCTGATTGCTGCCTGTTAACTAAAACCTGCCTTATAAGTATATATTGCTGTTTGTTTTTCCTGAAATCATCTTCACGGATACGGAACTGTACCGAAGGGTTGAATTTAATATAACGTGCATCAGGGGCATAATGATAGGTTGAGCCGCCAAGATAATAACGAACATTATACAATCCTTTTTCGCGGAGGTAATGATTGTACAAAAATGATACTGAACCTATAAGTTTTCCTGTCTTGGTAGAGTAGGTAGGTTCTACATCAAATATAAATGGTTTTTCAAGCATTGATTTATTATGAACCCTGAAACCGGGTGAAAAACCATCGTATAGGTTAAATATAAAACTGGGTACATAAAATACCTGATTATAAGTCGGGTCTTCCAAATCCTGGAAAAAGGTAAACTTATAAGGCTTGTTGCCCAGTGAAAACTTTTTTAAAGATTTCCAGTTATTCCTGGTATTGTATTCCGGTATTTCATTTTCATAATTTAAAACCAGCCTGTCAGCATCCTGCCGGGCTATTGTAAAAGTGGTGTCAGTAGTAACATTTTCAAGCCAGGTTTTAAATAACATCTTTTTATCTTTAACCCCGTAAAATGATACAGGTACATCTGTACCTGTGCGGTTTTTAACGGTTACCCGTACTGAGTCTTTTTCCCTGTCCACATCACCAAACTTAAAATCAATAAGTTTGCGGGTATTTACTACGGTATTAAAAAACCAGTTGATATCCTTATCGGTTTTTGATTTTAGTATTTGTTCAAAATCTTCCCTGCTGGTGTAACCGGATTTATTCAGATTGTAAAATTCAGAAATAGCATTGGGTACAATATTATTACCGAGGTAATTATTTATATAGGCAAAGCTTAACCCTGAACGGTATTTGCCGGCAATCTGCTCATTAAACTTTATAAATGTCCTTTTTGGGTCGCCAATGGGCTGGTCAAGGTTTTTTCTTGCCATCAGCAGGTAAAGGTAATTGTACTGCCCGTTAAAGTCGACCCTGAAAAGATTGTGCCCCTGTAAAATACCCCAGTTGGAAAGTTGTCCCATCATTTTTTTATCAGGATGGTTTTCCTCTACATATTTCATTAACAGATACATTTGTATGCCATCATAAATCCAGTTGTCTTTCCGGGGGTCCAGCTTAAGCGTATTTTTAAGGTAGGTATTAGTATAGGTTTTAAGGAATTTTATTTCATAAATAAATGAGTCGGGAAAAGGGCTTAAAAAGGAGGGAAGCTGGTTTAGCCCGTACATAGGGCTGCGGTCATAATCAGCCTGGGTTATCATTATTTTACCATAGGGGTAACTGCCAAGGTTATCGGCGGTAAAATGGGTAATTTTATTTACAATATCAGCTTTTTGTATCTCTGTAACCCTGTTATCCCTTAAATTGCTGGTAACCTCTACAACTTCATTCCTGAATATTTCAAATGAATTCTTTTTTTCCAGTACAAGGTTAAATATTGTCCTGTTTTTCCCAATCAGGTAATATTCATCCTTATCCCCTTTACTTGTTTTATTTCCTATATATAAATCGCTTGTTAATGCAGTGCCTTTGGGTAATGTAATGGTTAATTCATAATCGCATATTGAGTTGGCAATATCATCAATGTTTTCATTACTGTACCTTACAAATTCATTATTTACTACCCTGGCAGGTACCAAGTACCAGTCTTTAAGGTTAAAAACCCCGTCGTTATATCCATAGCCGGTAAACCTGTCGCTGGGAATTTTAACTTCATAAGTAATAGAAAGTTTAAACTTCATTCCCGGATAAATAGGGTTTTTAAGTTGAACATCTACTATATCCGGATGCTTTTTAGGGCGTTCCCAATTCAACAACCTTCCATTTTGGTCAACAATAGAGTATATTTTTGTATTGCCCCGTTCTTCATCCTTTGCAAGATGGTAAGCCCTTACAAACTCATCTGAAAATCTTTTGGCTAAAGGCGTATTTTTAGCAGAAAATGCATTGTTCCAGTCGTTAAGCACAAAATCCTGGAGGGTATCGGTAGTTTGATTATGATATGTAATTTCCTGCTTTATCCTAAATAGTTGTGCATCATAATCTACATCCACAAACATACGGCTGCTGTGCTGTGCTAAGAGCCCGGCAGGTGAAACAGCCAGAAAAATAAAAAGGAGAAACCTGCTATATAAACCCAATTGTGTAGCCTGAAAATTATTTAGTTATGAATACAGAAGCAGCAATATTTGTACCAGTGCTAATATATAGATAAAAAAATGAATTAAAGGTTGCCTGCTGTAAATAAAAAAAGCCGCTTTAAGCGGCTTTTTTTATTAAAAATTAGGACTAAGGTTGTATTTTTTATAGAAGCTGTCTATAACTTCAAGTACTTCATCTTCAGTATCCACTATACGGATAAGGTTCATGTCTTCCGGGTTGGCATTAAAATATTTGGTAATCATTACTTTTTCAATCCATTCCAAAAGGCCGCTCCAAAATTCACGCCCTACAAGCACTATAGGGAATTTTGCAATTTTCTTGGTTTGTATAAGTGTAATGGCTTCAAACATTTCATCAAGAGTGCCAAAGCCGCCGGGCATTACCACAAACCCCTGCGAATATTTTACAAACATTACCTTACGTACAAAAAAGTAATCAAAATTAAGGTTCTTGTCTTTATCAATGTATGGGTTAAAGTGCTGCTCGAAAGGCAGTTCTATATTTAAACCTACCGATGGGCTGTTTCCCTGGCTGGCACCTTTGTTACCGGCTTCCATAATACCGGGGCCGCCGCCTGTAATAACCCCATAGCCGGCATTAGATATTTTTTTTGCAATTTTTTCGGCAAGCAGGTAATATTTATCATCGGGCTTTGTACGCGCAGAACCGAATATTGAAACACACGGGCCGATGCGTGCCATAGTTTCAAAACCGTTCACGAACTCCGACATTATTTTGAATATAGCCCACGAGTCGTTACTCCTTATTTCATTCCATGTTTTTTGTTTAAGCCCGTCATGAATCCTTTCATCATCATTTTCATATTTGTTATCTATCATTCTTTTTCAATTTTTAAAAATTAAACAAACGCGCTAAGATAATTCTTTTTGTAAGAATTGTGCCGTATAGCTTTTTTTGTTTTTAACAACTTCTTCGGGAGTACCCTTGGCAATAAGCTGGCCACCGCCTTTACCGCCTTCATATCCTATATCTATAATATAGTCGGCAAGCTTTATAACGTCAAGGTTATGCTCTATGATAAGCACAGTATTACCTTTGTTAACCAGTTTGTTAATCACTTCCATCAACACCCTTATATCTTCAAAATGAAGCCCTGTGGTTGGTTCATCAAGTATATAAAAAGTATTTCCGGTATCTTTTTTGGAAAGTTCTGAAGCGAGCTTAATACGTTGTGCCTCACCACCCGAAAGAGTAGTGCTTTGCTGCCCCAGGGTAATATAACCTAAGCCCACATCCTGAATTGTTTTTATTTTACGGTAAATTTTAGGTATGTTTTCAAAAAATACAACCGCTTCATCTACCGTCATATCCAGCACATCTGATATGGATTTCCCTTTGTAGCGTATTTCCAGTGTTTCCCTGTTAAAACGTTTTCCCTGGCAGGTTTCGCATTCCACATAAACATCGGGTAAAAAGTTCATTTCAATAACACGAAGCCCCGAACCCTCACAGGTTTCGCAACGTCCACCGCTTACGTTAAAACTGAACCTGCCCGGCTTGTAGCCACGTATCATGGCTTCAGGCGTTTGTGTAAACAGCTTGCGTATCTCACTGAAAACATCGGTATAAGTCGCCGGGTTAGAGCGGGGCGTGCGTCCAATGGGCGACTGGTCAATATCAATTACCTTATCTATATGCTCAAGCCCTTGAATCTTTTTATAAGGAGCAGGCTTTTTAACAGCATTAAAAAAATGTGCATTTAAAATAGGGTAAAGCGTTTCGTTAATAAGTGTGGACTTACCACTTCCTGATACACCGGTTACACAAATAAGCTTCCCTAAAGGAAATTCTACACTAACATTTTTAAGGTTGTTGCCCGTTGCTCCGGTCAGTTTAATGGTTTTACCATTTCCTTCCCGTCTTTTTTCAGGTACGGCAATTTCTTTTTCTCCATTAAGGTAAGCTGCGGTTAGCGTGTGCTCTTTAAGAAGTTGTGCAGGGGTACCTTTACTTACTATCTGGCCACCAAACCTACCTGCTGCAGGGCCAATGTCAATTACATAATCGGCACGCTCTATCATGTCCTTATCATGTTCTACCACTATAACCGAGTTGCCTATATCCCTAAGCTGTTCCAGTGAGTGTATAAGCTTTTCATTATCCCGCTGGTGCAGCCCTATGCTGGGCTCATCAAGAATATAAAGCACGCCTACAAGCTGCGAGCCTATTTGTGTGGCAAGCCTTATCCTTTGAGCCTCACCGCCCGAAAGGGATTTAGAACTCCTGTCAAGCGCAAGGTAATTTAATCCTACATCCACAAGGAATCCAAGCCTCGATTTTATTTCTTTTACTATCTCGGTAGCTATGGCTTTCTGCTTTTCGGAAAGGTTATTTTCAAGCGTATTAAACCAATCTGCAAGGTCGGAAATATCCATATGTGATAGTTCCGCAATGTTAAGGCCGTTTATTTTAAAATAAAGCGATTCTTTTTTTAAGCGAGTACCATGGCACACAGGGCATTCCACCTCATCCATAAAATCTTTTGCCCAGCGTTTAATAGAAGAAGAACCGCTATCATCATACTGGTTTTTTATAAAGCTCGAAATGCCTTCAAAATCAATTTTATATTCACGGTTAACCCCAAGTGTTTTGGATGATACCGTAAATTTTTCCTTACCGCCGTTTAATATCATATCCATCGCATCGGCAGGTATCTTTTCAATAGGGTCGGTCAGCTTAAATCCAAATTTTTCACCAATAGCCTCAAGCTGCTTAAACATCCATGAGCTTTTATATTCACCCAGGGGTGCAAAGCCGCCCTGCTTAATGCTTAGCTTGTTATTAGGGATGATTTTAGCAAGGTTTATTTCATTCACAATACCCAGGCCGTTACAATTATCGCACGCGCCTTTAGGTGAGTTAAAAGAAAAATTATTAGGCTCTGGGTTAGGGTAGGATATGCCCGATGTGGGGCACATAAGGTTACGGCTGTAATAACGCGCTTCGCCACTTTCCTGCTCTATAACCATCAGCACATCATCACCGTGGTACATGGCTGTTTTTATACTTTCGGAAAGCCTTTTATCAATCTCAGGCGAAGCATCTACTGCCATGCGGTCAATAACCGTTTCAATATCATGGGTTTTATAGCGGTCAAGCTTCATTCCGCTTTCTATATCCCTGATTTCTCCGTCAACACGCACTTTAAGGAAACCCTGTTTTGATATCTGTTCAAAAAGCTCACGGTAATGTCCTTTCCTTGCCCTTACTACAGGCGCAAGGATGCTTATGCGCCTGCCGTTAAATTTTTCAATTATAAGTTCCTTTATCTGGTCATCGCTGTAGCTCACCATTTTCTCGCCGGTAACATAACTGTAGGCATCGGCAGCACGTGCGTATAAAAGACGCAGGAAATCATATATTTCAGTAATAGTGCCTACTGTTGAACGAGGGCTTTTGCTTGTAGTTTTCTGCTCTATGGCAATAACGGGGCTAAGGCCGTCTATTTTATCAACATCCGGCCTTTCCAGCCCTCCCAGGAACTGGCGGGCATAAGCGGAAAATGTTTCTATATAGCGGCGCTGGCCTTCGGCATATATGGTATCAAAAGCAAGTGATGATTTACCTGAACCTGAAAGCCCGGTTATAACCACCAGTTTTTCGCGCGGTATGGTAACATCTATATTTTTTAGGTTGTGGGCACGCGCGCCCAGCACTTCAATCGTTTCTTCGTTGTTCAGCATAGCAAATTTGTGCAAAACGCAAAGGTACTGATTTTCGTGCAGATTTTATTAACCGGTAGTGGGCAACAAATTGTTAAATAGGAGTTAACCGCAGCTATTTATAACGCTATAATTATATTAGTAGGGCAGTACCCTTTTACCTTTCACTTCTTCAAGTATTTCAGCCATAGCAAGGTAAAATGCGCTGCTGCCGCATATAACGCCCACTACGCCTGCAAAATGATGCAGCATGGCACTTTCTGCCCACAAGGCTGCCGCAAGCATAAAGAACAATATAGTTAGGGAAAGGAAAACAAATTGCTGAACCTTGCTGTTGCCCCAGGTTCCAACCCACATAAAGCCTGTAAAAATACCCCATAATGCCAAATACCAGGCTAAAAATGCTGGTGGTGTTTTTGCTGCTGCCTCAATACCTGTGGCGGGAAGCATCCATACAGCTACAAGTGAGAGCCAAAAGAACCCATAGGAAGTAAATGCTGTGGCAGCAAATGTATTCCCTTTTTTAAAGCTCATAATTCCTGCCACAATTTGTGCAAGGCCGCCATAACAAATACCCATGGCAAGTATTACTGAACTAAGCGGAAAAAAACCTATGTTGTGAATATTTAATAATATTGTAGTCATTGCAAAGCCCATAAGCCCAAGTGGCGCAGGATTAGCTATTTTTGTTTTCATTATTTTTTTGTTTTGTATTAAAATTTATCAAAAATAGCATTAAATATGAATTTTGTGTGCTAATGTCTAAATTTTTTAAAATATGCTTTCAAAACCTGTTATTAAAATAGTAGAAGATAAACTCTTGGCGGGGCACAAGCTTACCATGTCATTTGCTGATAACCAGACATTCCGTTTATGGAATACTTTTATGCAAATAAGAAAGGAAATTAAAAACACAGTGGGTAATGATTTATATAACATTCAGCTATACCCGGAAAATTACTTTACATTTTTTAATCCGTCTGCACTATTTGAAAAATGGGCAGCTATAGAAGTTACCGCATTTGATGAATTACCGGCAGGCATAAAGCCGTTTGAATTAAAAGGTGGGATGTATGCTGTTTTTAAATACAAAGGAACCGGAGAAGATGCCCCGCAGGTTTATACTTTTATTTTAATGGAGTGGTTGCCGCAATCAGGGTATGTATTAGATAGCCGCCCTCATTTTGAGATTATGGGAGATAAATATAAAAGAGGCCACCCGGATTCGGAAGAAGAAATTTGGATACCTGTAAAACCTATTTAAGTTCTGCGGCAAAGTCAGGATTCATAAGGTTGGTAAATGCATTTTTTATGGAGCCGTCAGGGTTAAGGATAATGGTACGGTTTATTTTTGTAATAACCCATTTGTCTTTTAGCTCTTCAAAATTAGCTGCCCTTAACTGTATTGCTCCTTTAAACTTGTACTGAGACATTACTTTTTTCCATTCTTTGCTTTCATCTACATTTATGGCTATAAAGTCAACATCAGGAAATTGTTTCTTAAGTTCATTTATTTTCATGTAAACCATTTCCAGGTGCGAATGGGCACAGCTTGTCCAGAAAAAAACAACGCTTTGTTTTTTAATATCATCATCAATATCAAAAGGCTTATTGTCGGGATGAACAAGGGGTATTTCCGGTAGTTCGTTTCCTTTTTTAAGGCTTTTTATCGCATTTGCTATTTTATGGATGCTATTATCGTTACTATTATCGGTTGAAAGCTCCATGTACCTTTCAAGGAACTGCTGGTTGTTAATTATATTCTGGTCTTCCAGCAGGTAGCTGAATGCAATATTGTTTAAAACCTGGTTTTTAATTTTTTCATTTGTAAAAAGGGAGTCTGCAATTTTAAGTTTGGTAATATTATCCCTTAATGTGTTTTCCTGTACATTATCTGCTTTTTTTTGCGCCCTTGTAATAGCCATATTATTCATCATGGCAGTTATGTAACGTGCAAAGGGAGAAAAATCTGTTAGCTTAGGGTCATTAAAATCTATTGTACTTCGGTGGCTGTAATACCCTGCAGGAAGTTTAGAGGCTATTTCTTTTCCGTTGCGGCGTGCATACAGGTAAGGGTAATATTCCTTTTTGGTATAGTGGTTAAAGTTAAGCCTTGATTTTGCATAAAAATCAAAACCCTCACTCCAGTTTATTATGTCTTTTTTCTGTTTGTAAAAAGCGTTTCGCAATGCGTAGGCAGAATCTATTTTCCTTTGGAAATCGCGGTATTCCAGCCCGTAAAAATCATAGGTGGCTTCCCTGTCCTTTTCATTGGTAAGGTACAGTTCCATCATGAAATTATTTTTTCTCTCACCCCTGCCGCTAAACACTACCGACTGGTCAAAATCCTTACTGTCGGCAAAAACCATTATACTGTCATTCTTGTCAAAATAAACATATTGGTATTCCGGGTCATGCCTAAATGTGTAAAGCCCCGGCGTTAATGAGTCGAATTTTATAAAGAAACGGTTGTTTTCCTTTAGCGGGATGGTATCAATAATTTTATTGCCTTTGCTGAATATAACATATTCACTGCGCGGATTGCTTATTTCCCCACCAAAATATGCTGTATAATTGTCTTTATTCTTACACGAAGTTACTGCAAGCAACAATAGGAGTAAAACACCGGTTTTTTGAATATTTGACATTTAGGTTTTTATTCTGGTAGCAAAAACAAAAATATTTTTTATATGTTGCCACTGTTGTTAAAATAGCGTTAAAATAAATCAACTCTTTATTATACTGTTTAACGGCAGCTATACTAGCTTATTTTTTGTAGTTTTGCAAAAATTTTTTTAAATGTTATCAGTTTCAAATCTATCAGTACAGTTTGGCAAAAGGATTTTATTTGATGAAGTAAATACATCATTTACCCAAGGCAACTGTTACGGTATAATAGGTGCCAATGGTGCCGGTAAATCAACTTTTCTTAAAATACTTTCAGGGGAGATGGATCCTACTTCAGGACATATTCACCTGGAGCCTGGAAAACGTATGAGTGTGCTGAACCAAAACCACAATATGTTTGATGAATATACGGTTTTGGAAACGGTAATGATGGGAAACAAAACCCTATATGCCGTTAAAAAGGAAATGGATGAAATTTACCTTAAGCCTGATTTTTCTGATAAAGATGGCGAAAGGGTAGGCGAGCTGCAGGTTATATTTGAAGAGATGAACGGCTGGAATGCCGACAGCGATGCAGCAGCGCTGCTTTCCAATCTTGGTATTGGTGAGGAGTTTCATTACACCATGATGAGCGATATGGACAGCAAGCTTAAGGTTCGTGTGCTTTTGGCGCAGGCTTTATTTGGTAACCCTGACGTACTTATTATGGACGAGCCTACCAACGACCTTGACTTTGAAACCATTTCATGGCTGGAAAACTTTTTGGCGAATTATGATAATACGGTTATAGTAGTAAGCCACGACCGCCACTTTCTTGATGCGGTATGCACACATATATCGGATATTGACTTTGGTAAAATAAACCAGTACAGCGGTAACTATACTTTTTGGTATGAGTCCAGCCAGCTTGCAGCCAAACAAAGGGCGCAGCAAAATAAAAAGGCAGAGGAGAAGAAAAAGGAACTACAGGAATTTATCATGCGCTTTAGTGCCAATGTGGCAAAGTCAAAACAGGCTACAAGCCGTAAAAAAATGCTTGAAAAGCTTAAAGTTGATGATATTAAACCGTCTAACAGGCGTTATCCTGCCATTATATTTGAGCAAGAGCGTGAGGCCGGCGACCAGATATTAAATGTTACCGACCTTAGCGCATCTATTGATGGGGAAACATTATTTAAAAATGTTGACCTTAATATGGCAAAAGGAGATAAAATCGTGGTAGTATCCCGCGATAGCCGTGCAACCTCGGCATTTTATGAGATACTAAACGGCAATATGAAGCCGGATACAGGAAAAGTGGAGTGGGGTATAACCACAACACAATCCTACCTGCCGGCTGATAACCATGAATTTTTTGAAAATGACCTAACATTGGTAGACTGGCTGCGCCAATGGGCAAAAACAGAGGAAGAGCGTGATGAGGTTTATATACGCGGATTTTTAGGTAAAATGCTTTTTAGTGGGGAAGAAGCCCTTAAAACCGGCAGGGTGTTATCAGGAGGTGAAAAAGTGCGTTGCATGCTTTCCAGGATGATGATGATGCGCGCCAATGTGCTTATGCTTGATGAGCCTACCAACCACCTAGACCTTGAAAGTATTACTGCCTTTAATAATTCACTTAAGAATTTTAAGGGATCGGTGCTGTTTACCACGCATGACCATGAATTTGCTCAAACAGTGGCAAACCGTGTACTGGAAATTACGCCAAACGGTGCAATAGACCGTTACATGACGTTTGATGATTATCTTGATGATGACAAAATTAAAGAGTTAAGAAAACAGATGTACAATTAAATAAAAAAAGCCCCGGTAAAAGGGGCTTTTTTTATTTCCTGAAGCGGCTGATGAGCCATATAATAAGTACAATAACTGCAATTACTATAAATACGCCTACACCAACACCTGCCTGAAAAATATCGCCCACAAGTTCGCAGCCTGTAAGCATGGTGGCAAGCATGGCCATTAAGCCGATATTTAAAATCCTGTTTTTCATAATTTATTGTTTTTAGGTTATTTCTATATAAAGATAGCGGTAACCTTATGGTATTTAGTTAAAAATAAATTAAATGTAAAAGCAGCTTTGCATAATTATATTGATAACCTTGTTTTATACAATTTTAATTTTACCTATTTTTACAAACCAAACACTACAACACATTATGAGCCATAAAATATTGCTTACTTCAAAGGAAGTCAATATCATACTACACCGTTTGGCCTGCCAGTTAATTGAGAACCATCTTGATTTTTCCGACACTGTTTTAATAGGTTTGCAGCCCAGGGGTAAATTCCTTGCCGAACGCATTAAGCAGATTTTGGAGCAGGAATATAAAGTGCAGAACGTAACGCTTGGCTTCCTGGACATTACTTTTTTCCGTGATGATTTCCGCAGGGGAGATAAACCACTGGAAGCAAATAAAACACAGATTGATTTTCTTGTAGAAAATAAAAAGGTGGTTTTTGTGGATGATGTGCTTTACACCGGGCGCAGCATACGTGCGGCATTAACGGCAATACAATCTTTTGGCCGCCCTTCTGTTATCGAGCTTCTTGTGCTTATAGACAGGCGTTTTAGCCGCCATCTGCCTATTCAGCCCGATTACAGGGGCAGGCAGGTAGATGCCATCAATAACGAAAAAGTAAAGGTAACCTGGAAAGAACATGATGGAGAGGACAGTGTTTATTTAATTTAAAGCTACTGCAACAACAACACAATGAAACAATTAAGCGTTAATCATTTATTAGGGATAAAGTATATCAACAAAAATGATATTGACCTTATATTTGAAACTGCCGACCAGTTTAAGGAGGTAATTAACCGCCCCATTAAAAAAGTGCCCTCATTAAGGGATATAACCATTGCCAATATATTTTTTGAAAACAGTACCCGCACAAAGCTTTCCTTTGAGCTGGCACAAAAAAGGCTATCGGCAGATGTTATAAGTTTTTCTGCTGCACAGTCATCGGTTAAAAAAGGGGAAACCCTTATTGATACTGTTAACAATATCCTTAGCATGAAGGTAGATATGGTGGTAATGCGCCATGAAAGGCCGGGTGCTGCCTATTTCCTTTCGCAAAATGTAAAAGCCAGCATAATAAATGCGGGCGATGGTGCACATGAACATCCCACACAGGGCCTGCTGGACAGTTATACCATAAGGGAAAGGCTTGGTGGTGTTGAAGGCAAAAAAGTGGTAATAGTGGGCGACATATTACACTCACGCGTGGCACTCTCTAATATTTTTGCGTTACAGATGCAGGGTGCCGAAGTAAAAGTGTGCGGGCCTAAAACCTTAATACCAAGGTATATTGAATCCTTAGGTGTAACGGTAGAGCCTAACCTGCGCAAAGCACTGGAGTGGTGCGATGTTGCCAATATGCTCAGGGTGCAGAATGAGAGGCTTGATGTTAATTATTTTCCTTCCACAAGGGAATATGCACAGCAATACGGAGTTGACAGGCAATTGTTAGACTCACTTAATAAGGAAATTGTAGTTATGCACCCGGGGCCTATAAACCGTGGTGTAGAAATTACAAGTGATGTGGCTGATTCGCAGCAATCGGTAATACTCGACCAAGTGGAAAATGGTGTGGCAGTGAGAATGGCAGTTATATACCTTCTGGCCAGCAAGATTAAATAAGTTTTTTGGAAAATTATAAGCCATAAATAGCTAAATTGCATTTATTAATACTGGCAATAAACTGAATAAAAAATGAAAGTTGAGGAAAAGGGGCATACCTTTGTTATAAAGGACAATAAAGGAAACTATAATGATTTTCTGCAAAAGCTGTCGGATAATTACAACAGCTATAAAAAGCATAATATTATTGTTGACCTTACCAATGATGGTAAACTGGCATTAAAAGATGTATTGTCATTCCTTCAGCTATCCAATAAACACCGCAAATCAAAAAAATCATTTGTTATAGTGGTAAATGATTTTGACTTTAATGATGCTCCCGAAGAAATGATTATTGTGCCTACCCTTCAGGAAGCACATGATATTATTGAGATGGAGGAAATAGAGCGCGATTTGGGTTTTTAATTTAAATCCTCCCGCAGCCCTGCGGAGGGAGAAAGGACGTTAAATGAATTTAACCATATTGGGCTGTTATGCAGCCACGCCCCGGTCTATGACCAACCCTACCGCACAGGTACTGGAAATTAAGAACAGGATGTTCCTTATAGATTGCGGTGAGGGTACACAGGTACAGTTAAGAAAAAACAAGCTTAGGTTTTCTAAAATTAACCATGTGTTTATATCGCACCTGCATGGCGACCATTTTTATGGGTTAATAGGACTTATATCTACTTTTTCGTTGCTTAACCGCAAAACAGACCTGCATGTGCATGGGCCTAAAGGCGTTAAGGAAGTAATACTGCTCCAACTGAAGTTATCCAATTCCTGGACAGGCTATAACCTTTATTTTCATGAACTTGATGCTAAAGAGCCGCAGATTGTTTATGAGGATGATAAAGTAATTGTTTCTACCATACCCTTAAAGCACCGCATTTATACTAATGGTTACCTGTTTATGGAAAAACCGGATGAGCGCAAACTCAATATAAACAAGGTAAGGGAGTATGGCATTGATGTGTGCTACTACCAAAAAATAAAGAATGGAAGCGATATAACCCTTGATGACGGAAGGACAATTGCCAACAGTGAAATTACTTTTGATCCGCCCGCGCCAAAAAGCTATGCTTTTTGCTCGGATACGGTATATAATGAGGATATACTGCCATTAATTAAGGATGTTGATGTGTTATACCATGAGAGCACTTTTTTGGATACAGAAATGCACCTGTGTGAAACAACTATGCATTCCACAGCAAGGCAGGCCGCAGAAATAGCAAGGCAGGCAAATGTAAAAAGACTTATTTTGGGACATTTTTCAACACGGTATGACAACATTGAAAAATTCAGAGACGAAGCGGCAACTGTTTTTGAAAATGTTGACCTTGCCGATGACGGAAAAGTATTTGAACTGTAACTAAAACAAAATAATTTAGCAGGTATGGATATAAATGATTTAAGCAATTACAGGCGCTCTTATGAAAAAAGCCAGCTTATAGAAAACAATCTGCCGGAAGACCCTATAACGCTTTTCCGCAACTGGTTTATAGAGGTTGAAGAATTTGGTTCGGCAGCCGAAGTCAATGCCATGACAGTTTCAACTATCGGGCTTGACGGTTTTCCTAAAAGCAGGGTAGTATTGCTTAAGCAGTTTACTTATGAAGGCTTTATATTTTATACCAATTACAATTCGGAAAAAGGCAGGGCAATAGCTGCCAACCCAAATGTGTGCCTTTCTTTTTTCTGGCATGAAATGGAACGACAGGTAATTATAAAGGGCAGGGCAGAGAAAATAGCCGTAAACCTTTCTGATGGTTATTTTGAGAGCAGGCCGCTTGGCAGCAGGCTTGGGGCAATAGTATCGCCGCAAAGCGAGGTTATACCATCCCGCAGCTATCTTGAAGAAAAGCTTGACCAACTTGAAAAAAGCGCTGAAGGTACAGAACCACAACGCCCCGAACACTGGGGAGGATATATCGTGAAGCCCGTTTCGGTTGAATTCTGGCAGGGCAGGGCAAACCGTTTGCACGACAGGATAAGGTACAGCCTGGAAACTGATTTTTCATGGGAAGTTGAACGCCTTGCACCATAATTTAAACTTTAATATCAAATTAACATACGTTAATTAACGTGGCTTCTGTTTTTTTTAGATATTTAAGTTTCTGATTATGAATGTTTAAATATTTATGCGTATGAAGACTCTCATTTTAATCCGCCATGCAAAGTCAAGTTGGGATACACCCCTTACCGATAAGGAAAGGCCTTTGTCAAACAGGGGGATCAACGATGCACACTTAATGGCTTGTAATATAGAAGAGTATCTTCCAAAATCTTATATAGTATGGAGCAGCACCGCAAAAAGGGCAAAAAACACAGCTTTTATATTTGCTGAAAACCTTTCTATACCTATAGATACAATTATATTAAAAGATGAGTTATATACCTTTGATGAGAGGAAACTTGAAAAGGTTGTAAAAAATTGTGATAACCAATTTGATAACTTAATTCTTTTTGGACATAATGACGCTATTACTAATTTTGTTAATACCTTTGGAAACCGTGCTATAGGAAATGTGCCTACGGCAGGTTTTGTATCCTTGTTATTTAATGAAGATAACTGGAGTAACATCCAAAAGGGACAAACAGAAAAAGTATTATTTCCAAGCGATTTAAAAAAATATGATCCACCACTCACCGGTAAACAGGTATATTGACAGGGAAAAAAGCTGGCTTGCCTTTAACGCAAGAGTACTACAGGAAGCTGCCGATGAAAATGTTCCGCTTTTAGACCGATTAAGGTTTTTAGGTATATTCTCCAATAATTTTGATGAATTTTTCAGGGTGCGTTATGCTGCCATACGCCGCCTTAGCCTTGAGGGGCACACAGGTGAAAAGGAACTTGGTGGTATATCAGCCCAAAAACTGCTTAAGGAAATTACCGATATAGTGATAGAACAGCAGTCGGAAAGCTTGCGTATTTTAAGTATTATTGAGAAGGAACTTGAAAAAGAGAATATTTTTATAGTTAATGAAAAGCAGCTTAATAAAGAGCAGGAAATTTTTATAAAAGATTTCTTTATCCAGAAAGTAAGCCCGGAACTGGTTACTATTATATTGAATGACCTTGATGAGTTTCCGCTGTTAAGGGATACATCAGGCTACCTTGCCATTAAGCTTGTTACCAAACCAGGCAAAGCACACCAGCCGGATATGCCTAAGGAAGTGCGTTATGCGTTAATTGAAATGCCCCGAACCGTAAACAGGTTTGTAATACTCCCATCCATAAACGGGAAGAAGTATATTATTATGCTTGATGATGTTATACGGTTTAACCTGCACAATATATTTAATATATTCAGGTACGAGAGCATATCGGCACACATGATAAAAATTACCCGCGATGCCGAACTGGAAATAGACAGCGACCAGAGCAAAAGCCTTATGGAGAAAATTTCTACAGGGGTTAAGGAAAGGCGTGTGGGCGAGCCTGTACGTTTTGTTTATGACCAGTCTATTGAAAAGGATACGCTGGACTTTTTCCTTACACGTATGGGTATCGATGCTACCGATAGTATAATACCGGGCGGGCGCTACCATAACCGGCGCGATTATATGGATTTTCCTAACCTTGGAAGACAGGATTTGCTTTATGCGCAAAACACTCCGCTTCCGGTAAACGGGTTGAGCCTGGAAGGCAGTATACTGCAAAAAATAAAGAAAAAGGATTATCTGTTATACGCACCTTACCAGTCTTTTTCCTATATCATTAAATTTTTAAGGGAAGCAGCACTTGATCCTAAAGTAATATCTATTAAGATAACGCTATACAGGCTGGCTAAAAATTCCCAGATTGTAAGCTCGTTAATTAACGCTGCCAAAAACGGCAAAAAAGTAACGGTTCAGATTGAGCTGCAGGCGCGTTTTGATGAAGCCAGCAATATATCGTATGCCGAATTGATGCAGCAGGAAGGTATCAACCTTATTTTTGGGGTTAAAGGGCTTAAGGTGCACAGCAAAATATGTGTTGTGGAAAGGGCGGAGGAGCAAAGGGTAAAGCGTTACGGCTTTATTTCTACAGGTAATTTTAATGAATCTACAGCCAAAGTATATACCGATGTAACTTTATTTACCAGCCATCAGCAAATTATGAAGGAGGTAAATAAGGTATTTGACTTTTTTGATGTAAATTACCGTGTGCACAGGTATAAACACCTCTTTGTTTCGCCACACTATACCCGAATAAAGTTCAGTAAGCTGATTGATAGGGAAATACTTAATGCTATTGCAGGCAAGGAGGCTTACATTAAGTTAAAAATGAACAGCCTTACCGATTATAAAATGATTGATAAGCTGTATGAAGCAAGCCGTGAAGGTGTAAAAATACAACTGATTATAAGGGGCATGTGCTGCCTTATTCCCGGTGTGCAGGGCATGAGTGAAAACATTGAGGCAATTAGCATTGTGGACAATTACCTGGAACATTCCCGCATTTATATATTTGGAAATGCAGGCAAACCGGATATTTATATATCATCGGCCGATTTTATGACAAGAAATCTTGATGCACGGGTAGAGGTAACCTGCCCGGTTTATGATGAAGATATTAAACAGGAATTAATAGACACTTTTGAAATAGGCTGGAAAGGAAATGTAAAGGCAAGGCTGCATTCGGAAAGCCTTGAAAATAAATACAGAAAAAAGCCGAACGAAAAAGTTTTCCGTGCACAGCTTGAAACCTATAACTATTACAGGAATAAGCTGGAAGTTATATACGAACAATTATAACAAAGCCCTTGGTTGTAACAGCAAGGCATTTGTGGAATGATTAATATAAAAAAGTATGCTGCAATAGATATTGGCTCTAATGCCATGAGGCTGCTTGTGGCTAACATAGTGGAACAGCCGGGAAAAGAGCCGCAATTCAGTAAAAGTTCGTTAGTGCGTGTGCCCATACGCTTAGGGCAGGATGCCTTTACAGTAGGCGAAATTACCGAAGAAAATATAAGCCGCATGATTGATGCCATGAAAGCCTACAGGCTTTTAATGAAAGTGCACCGTGTGGAAAAATATATGGCATGCGCTACATCTGCCATGCGGGAGGCATATAACGGTAAAGAAGTTGCCGAACTGATTGCCAGGGAGGCTGATGTACATATTGATATTATAGACGGCAAAAAGGAAGCAGCCATCATTGCTGAAACCGACCTTCACGAATTTATTAAGCCTGACCAAACCTACCTGTTTGTTGATGTTGGAGGCGGAAGCACTGAATTTTCCTTATTTACAGGAGGAAAAATTGTTGCTTCAAAATCATTTAAAAATGGTACTGTAAGGCTGCTTAATAATATGGTTAATGATATAGTTTGGCAGGAAATAGAAAAATGGATTAAAAGCGTTACCGAACCCTATGATAATGTAACCCTTATAGGTTCGGGAGGAAATATTAATAAACTGTTTAAGCTATCGGGTAAAAAGCAGGATAAGCCGCTTTCGTACTTTTACATAAACTCGCAATACCAGTTTTTAAACGGCCTCACTTATGAGCAGCGTATTGCCGAACTTGGCCTTAACCCTGACCGCGCCGATGTTATAATTTATGCAACGCGCATTTATCTTAATGCAATGAAATGGAGTGGTGCAAGGAATATATATGTGCCAAAAATAGGTTTGTCTGACGGTATTATTAAAGCCATGTATTATGAAAAAATTTAGCTTGGCCTAAATTCCCTGAGTATTAATGAATATGCTTTTAAATAAAATAAAGTTTATACTAAAAACAAGGTATTACAGCATAATAAACAGTATTGCTTTTTATCCTGCGCTTTTGGTATTGCTATTTCTAGTACTTTCGGTAGTAAGCGTTATTTTTGATTTTTCTGAAACAGGGAAAAATATCAAATCACAGTTAACGTGGCTAAGCCTTAAAGACCCTGAAACGGCCAGGAATATAATTGTGGTAATTACAGGAGGTATTATATCGCTTACTGTTTTTAGCTTCTCTATGGTGATGATAGTGCTAAACCAGGCTGCATCAAACATGAGTAACAGGGTGTTGAACAAGCTTATCGGCAATAGGTTTCAGCAGGTAATATTGGGTATTTATATCGGCACAATTGTATATGCACTGTTTTTATTAAGTACTATTAGAGATATTGATTCCGGGATACATATACCTGCTATAAGTACTTACGTGCTTATTGTACTTGCTATTTTTGACTTGTTCCTTTTCATTTATTTTCTTCATTATATAACACAGTCAGTTAAATATGAGGTTATTATAAAAAGGATTTTTAAAAACACAATGCAGGTTATGCAGGTTAGCTGTAAACTTGAAAAAGAACCTTTGGCTGCCGGTTTCAAAAAGATGGATTATAATGTCCCTGCACCTGTATCAGGTGTTTACGAGGGGATGAATGTACGGGGGCTGCTTAATGTTTGTAATGAGTATGACTGTGTAATAAGCTTGTTATACCAACCGGGAACCTTTATACTTGAAGGAAACCCGTTTATTAAAACCAGCAGGCCATTGCCTGAAGAAGCTGTTAAAAAACTCCAGGATAATATATATCTCAATAATGACGAATCTATAGACGGTAATTTTCTTTATGGATTTAAACAACTTACAGAAATAGCACTTAAGGCATTAAGCCCCGGTGTAAACGATCCGGGTACAGCCTGCCTTTCACTTCGGTCTTTGTTTCGCCTGCTGTCGTACAGGGCCTGTTTTTTTCCACAAAGCAGTATATCAGACGAAGAGCATAAGAAAAGGATAGCGGTAAAAAATCCTGATTTTGAAGAAATATTCAAAGCATCAATATTTCCCATTTGGGATTATGGAAAAAATGACAGGATAATACAAAGCGAACTTCATAATTTATTAATGCAGCTACAAATTAATGTAGTTAATAAAAAAGTTATATCCGGCTTGTTGGCACAGGTAAAGTTAAAACGCCAGGAAATGGAGCAGGAGACTTAGGCTATATATCAAGGTCAAAAGCTTTGCGCAGCAATTCAATAGCAGGGTTTATAGCTTTTAGCTTTTCATACTTTTCCTGTGGGGTAAAGGCATGTCTTGCAGCAACAGCTTCATTAACATGGGTTTCAATTACAATATCGTGATTGTGGAGCTTGCCACGCAAATAGCCCAGTAATTCAATTTTATTGTTGTCAAAATCTACTTTAGAGCCCTCATTTGGTAATTCCAGTTTTATAGTAACACCATCAGCATCCAAAACGGGGTCGTTAATCTGCATATAGGTTGCCATGATTTTTTGCCCGGTGTCGCTAAGCCGTTGTGCAAACTTGTTCCATAGTAACAGCATATCGGTTTCTGTAAACGCCTCACGAGGTAGTTCATCATGGCTTTTTTGTGCCTCTTTGTGGCTTTGCGCCATTTCCCGTTTCATCTTTATACTCGATAAAGAAAAGGCTGAAACCTTTGGCTGCCCGTCGTCTTCCTGTTTTACAACAGGAGGTTTTATAATCTCAGGGGCATCAACTTCAAGCTGGGCAGTAGGCAGTGGCTTAATACCTGTATTTACTGTTATGGTATTTTGTGCAGCATTCTGCTCTGTAACATGTGGCTGTACAGTATTATTTTTAAAATAATACGGCGGAATTATAAATTGTTCAGCTTTTTTTTTTCTCCATTAAAAGTAATGGAGGCAAGCTGCATAAGGCAAAGTTCAACTAAAAGCCTTTGGTTTTGGCTTGTTTTATACTTAAGGTCGCAATCATTGGTAATGTCAATAGCCTGCAATAAAAATTCAGGGTTTGCTTTTTGTGATTGTTCCCTGTACAAAGCCTGTGCGGATTCACCTGCTTCAAGCAATATAAGCGTGGCCGGGTTTTGGCACACAAGCAAATCACGGAAATGTGAGGCAAGGCCTGCTACAAAATGATGCGCATCAAAACCTTTGGCAAGTATTTCATTAAAAGTAAGGAGCAACTGCGGTATATTATTGGCCAGTATCAGGTCGGTTACCTTTATGTAATATTCATAGTCAAGTACATTAAGGTTTTCGGTAACAGCCTGCCGTGTAAGGTTATTGCCACTATAGCTAACCACCCTGTCAAATATGGAAAGCGCATCGCGCATGGCACCATCTGCTTTTTGGGCTATAATATGCAGTGCATCATCCTCAAAGGTTATTCCCTGGCTTTTTGCAACTTCTGCAAGGTGTTCCTTTGCATCTTTTACAGTAATACGTTTAAAGTCGAATATCTGGCAGCGGGATAATATCGTAGGTATTATTTTGTGCTTTTCTGTAGTGGCAAGTATAAAAATAGCATGCCTTGGCGGTTCTTCAAGTGTTTTCAGGAAGGCGTTAAAAGCTGCCTGAGAAAGCATATGAACCTCATCTATAATATAAACCTTGTATTTTCCCGTTTGCGGGGGTATCCTTACCTGGTCTATAAGGTTTCGTATATCATCAACCGAGTTATTGCTGGCAGCGTCAAGCTCAAAAACGTTAAAGGCAAAATCTTCATTCGGGTCATCATAACCTTCCTGGTTTATTTTGCGTGCCAAAATACGTGCGCAGGTGGTTTTACCCACACCACGTGGGCCTGTAAACAACAAAGCCTGTGCTAAATGGTTATTTTCAATAGCATTAAGCAGTGTATTGGTAATAGCCTGCTGACCGACAACATCCTTAAAGGTTTGCGGGCGGTATTTTCGTGCAGATACTATAAATTGTTCCATAGGCTCGGAACAAAGATAGTAAATGATTTCAGATTTTTAAGGTATGATTGTACAGAGCAATAGTTAAAATATAATCTTAAGCTATCACTTCTGCTATATCTTCGCTGCATAGCAGTTCAAAAAGCGCTTTCTCCCTGTTATTAAAGGAATCAGGCGCATCATCCGTATATTTGTAATTCCATATGGAACCCTTTTCATAGGAAGCTATTACTGTTGGGTGCACATAATACTTTTTGCAGACTGCGCGCGTATTGCCCAGTTTCTCGGCTACGGAGTCCAGCACATTCACAATTTTCTTTTTGCAGTCGCTCATGCTGCTGTGCTCGCCAATTTCATGAAATGCGCATAATGCATTAAGGCTTCCTGCCCATGCACGGAAATCCTTGGCTGTAAAATCTTCGCCTGTAATTTCTTTTATATACTGGTTTACGTCGCCCGAACCTATAGAGTGGTGCCTGCCGTCATTATCATAATATTGAAAAAGTTCATAACCGGGAATATCCTTGCACTTTTTTACAAGGTTTGCCATCCTGCGGCTTTCCAGCTTTATTTTATGTTTAACCCCTTTTTTTCCTGTAAATTCGAACCATACGGCATTGCCTTTAAATTTTACATGCTTATCGCGAAGTGTGGTAAGCCCAAAAGAGCCGTATAATTTTTTATAGGCATCATTTCCTATACGTATGTTGGTAAGCTCTATCAGTTTTACCACCAGGGCAACTACTTTTTCATAAGGCAGTCCTTTTTTTGCAAGGTCTTTATCTAATTGCTCCCGTATATCGGGCAAGGCCAGTGCAAAACGGCGAAGCCTGTAAAATTTAGACTGGTTCCTTATCCTGTTCCATTCCGGGTGGTATCGGTATTGCTTGCGCCCTTTGGCATCAATCCCTGTAACCTGCAGGTGCCCGTGCGGGTAGGGTGAAATCCATACATTTTGCCATGCGGGTGGTATTACCAGTTTTTTTATCCTTTCCAGTACTTCCTTATCTGTAACTGTAGTGCCCTCATGGTCTTTATAAGTAAAGCCGTTGGCTTTGCGCTGCCTGTAATAGCCTTTTTCGGACTGTAAGGCATAGCGTAAACCAACGGCTTTGGCTGTGATTTTTGGATCACTGCCTATTTTTTCAAGTTTTTTTTGCAGCCTGCGCATATAGTTTTAAGGGCTTAATTTTCCCTTCCTTTAATACTCATATCATGCAGCATTTTTGCTGCGCTTTTTTCGGTGTAAGCACCGTGGCTTGCCACAAACACACCTTTTTCGCCATCTTTGGCCACAATACCATAAACAGTTGCTTCATCACCCGGGTCGCTTTCCCCCTCATAACGGTAAATATGCTCAATGGTAAAGTCTTCGCAATGGTTTACAATGCGGTCTTCCTCCAGGTTAAAATCTGTTGTAAAGCCTTTATTGGCTAATTCGTCTAATGCCTTTGATACGGTGGCATAATGATACATCTGTCTGTCCATAGTTAGTATATTTATAAGTTAGTTTGTCTTATACCTAAAAGTACAGATTATCCTTATTCAGGGCTGCCAATAAAAAGTTAAATAAGAAATGGGGTTAGTAAGTAGCCAAAAGGAAATAAGGCAATAGTAAAAAAATCGGGGAATAAGTTATCTTTGCATCGCAGGCCGCCTTATCGCTCTGCTTAGGCAGGGAGGAAAGTCCGGACACCATAGGGCAGCATAGCGGGTAACGCCCGTCGCCCTGAAAAGGGTAGGACAAGTGCAGCAGAAAGGATGTACAGGTAATGCTGTAGTGAAATCAGGTAAACTCTATGCGGTGAAATGCCATGTATACCGGCAATTAAGGGCTGCCCGCCCAATGCCGGGGGGTAGGCAGATAGAGCGTAACAGCAATGTTGCGCCCAGATAAATGATAAGGCCCTTGTTTTAAGGGACAGAATCCGGCTTACAGGCCTGCTTTATTTTTCAGACACGGTGCGCAGTTCGTATATTAAGTTATTAACTTCAATAAAAAGAGGATACCATTTTGAAGTTTCATCTTCAATTTTATGCATGAACTCCTGTGCTGAGTACAAACCTTTAGTTGTAAGTAAATGAAAACGTATTTTATTTTCCTGTAGTAACAACGCTAATGGCGTTTATATTTTTATGCATGCCGCCTCCGATAATTCCACCTCCTGAACTTAAATATAAACTTGCAATCACCTGTTTTAAATGCTGTAACGGTGGTTATATATCCCTGCATTTCCCAATCCATAATTAGCCCATATACTAAAATGTCCTGACTTGTTTCAATTCCCAAATCCTGCGGTGTTACAGATAATGCCTGACTTCTGAGATCTTGATAGTTAGCTTTACCTGTCATCTCACTTGAGGTTTGTAATATAGCTTTTTTTGTATTCTTAAGGTGCTTTCTTACATGAAACAATCCGGCTCCTACAGCAATTAATAACATCAGAATAATAGTAAATATTTCCATGGGTAAAATTAGATTATAAGTAATTACTCCTTTGGATTATCATTCTGGATTATCTCAAAAAACGAAAAAATACTCCCACCATATTTTTTATCAAATGAAAAATGGGGCATGTGGTTTAAAGGTGTGTGCTTTGAGTGCTCAATTATCATCATACCGTTTTCCTGCAGCAGGTTATTTTCAAATACCAGCGACACCACTTCTTCAAATTCTTTTTGGGTAGAATTATAAGGTGGGTCGGCTACAATAATATCATACGAAGCTTTGTGTGCTTTAAGAAATTTATATACATCGCTTTTTATGGCCGATATATTAAAATCAAACTCCGTGGCGGTTTGCTTTATGAATTTAATGCACCCAAAGTCGCCATCTACAGCCGTAATACTGTCAGCACCACGCGAACCGAATTCATAACTAAGGTTGCCTGTACCTGCAAAAAGGTCGAGCACTTTAAGCCCTTCAAAGTCAAAATGGTTATTAAGGATATTAAAAAGCGACTCCTTACTCATATCGGTAGTAGGGCGCACAGGCAGGTTTTTTGGCGGATTAAGCCTGCGCCCTTTATATTTTCCTGAAATTATCCTCATGCGTTCAATAGTATAAAATGTTCCGAAGCCTGCTGTACTGGTATATGGTACTTATCCGTTAAGGTTACGGGTTGGTACAACTCAATATTCCTTATATAATTATAAGCAAGTGTAAAGCAGTTATTGTCCTCATCAGCTTTTCCCAAAAGCAATACTCTGGTTATTTCGGGGTTCAGCGAAAGCTGCTCCATTGTAAACAACAGGTAGTAAAGGAAATCTTCGGGAGTAGTGTATTCAAAAGAATTGTACAGCAGGAGTTTCTGGTTGCGTACCACCACAATTTCAAAATGCTTATCCTGCAGGTGTACAAACACCTGTTTTTCATCAATGTTTTTAGATATATCCAGCAGCCTGGCCGTTAATATACTGGCTGTATGCCTGTATTCAAATGCCCCAAAACGGTCTATTAAATAATTATTGATGTTCATAAACGGTACGTATACATTGTTTATGGCATAACTGTCAAGGCTGTCAAAAGCAAAAACATCCGTATCAAAAACCTTAGTGTTGTATTGCAGGTAACTTCCCATATATTCCTCTTCAAATAACGCCTGTGGAACAAAGGTGTTAAAGCTATTATCATGCAGTACCGTTATTTCATCATACTGCATTTTAAGCTCCGGGTGTGCCGTAAAAACTTTCCACAGTTCATCTTCTATAGCAGTGCCTTTTGTAAAAGGCACTTGCATTATATCTGACATGTTATTGTTAAGTGTATCAATCACACAAAAAGAGGCACCACTGATGCCTGCTTTAAATACAAGTTTTTTATAATTTTTAGATGTAATGTTTCCGTTCATTAATATGAGGTTACAATTACAAATTTACACTCTTTTTTGGTTTGGGGCGGGTTACTGCCTAAAATCATGCTATCTTTGAATTTTAATACAAAATACCAAAACATTTTAATGACTCCTGCCTCTTTTTACAAATTACTCCGCAACAAATTTCCTTTTGAACCTACTGCCAAGCAGGACATATTCCTGCAAAAAATTGCCGGGTTTGTTACAAGTGGGACTAAAGACGAGGTTTTTGTACTGAAAGGCTATGCAGGTACGGGTAAAACAACAGTAATATCTACTATTGTAAACCATTTGCGCGAAGCAGATAAAAAATATGTACTGCTGGCACCTACAGGCAGGGCAGCCAAAGTTATTTCGGGCTATTCGCAAAAGCCTGCCTATACAATACACAAGCGTATTTATTTTCCTAAAAAAGCAAGCAGTGGTGCTATGAGCTTTACTTTGCAGCCCAATAAATTTACCAATACGGTTTTTATTGTGGACGAAGCCTCCATGATTTCTGATACGGCTGCAGAATCGAAATTATATGAAAACGGCTCGCTGCTGGACGACCTTATGCAGTATGTATATTCCGGCAACAACTGCAAAATGATACTTATAGGCGATACGGCGCAGTTGCCACCTGTAAACTCTGACCTGAGTCCTGCGCTAAATGTTGACATGCTGTCACTAAACTACATGAAACAGGTAGAGCAGATAGAACTTGACGAGGTGATGCGCCAGGAAACGGATTCAGGTATTTTATATAATGCTACGCAACTAAGGGAAATATTAAAATCGGCTTTTATAGATACCTTCCAGTTTAAAATAAAGGGATTTAAAGATGTTGTAAGGCTTGTGGACGGTTATGACATTCAGGATGCCATAAATCAGGCCTACAGCAATTACAGTATAGAAGATACCGCTTTTATTGTACGCTCCAATAAGCGGGCCAACCAGTACAACAGGCAGATACGCACCAAGATACTTTCAAGGGAGAGCGAACTTGCTGCAGGTGATTACTTAATGGTAGTGAAAAACAATTATTTTTGGCTTAATGAAAAATCGGAAGCGGGATTTATTGCCAATGGTGATATTATTGAAATACTGGAAATTTTTAGGGTAGAGGAGCTGTACGGTTTTAAATTTGCCAAAGTTAAAGTGCGTATGGTTGATTATAGCAGCCAGCCGCCTTTTGAAACTGTGTTGCTGCTGGACACTATAGACAGCGAGTCGCCATCCTTAAGCTATGAGGATTCCAACAGGCTCTATCAGGAGGTGCAGAAGGATTTTGAAGGGGAAACCAGCAATTACAGAAAGTTTCTGAAAATAAAGAATAACCCGCATTTTAATGCGTTGCAGGTTAAATTTTCCTATGCCATTACCTGCCATAAATCGCAGGGAGGGCAGTGGAACACGGTTTTTATTGAACAGCCGTGGCTGCCTGAAGGTATTGACAGGGACTATATCCGCTGGCTGTACACAGCAGTTACACGTGCTAAGGACAAGTTATACCTTATAGGTTTTAAGGATGAATTTTTTGAATTGTAATATATGAAGATAATAGCAGTAATACCGGCACGCTATGCCAGCACACGCTTTCCTGCCAAGCTTATGCAGGATTTAGGCGGTAAAACAGTTATTGCCCGCACCTACGCAGCGGCATTAAAAACGGGGCTTTTTGATGATGTTTTTGTAGTAACCGATTCAGATATTATATATAACGAAATTACCGCTAATGGAGGTAAAGCCATAATGAGCATAAAACAGCACGAAAGCGGCAGCGACCGTATTGCGGAAGCTGTGGAAAACCTTGATGTTGATATTGTGGTAAACGTTCAGGGTGATGAGCCTTTTATAAATAAAGAACCTATTGCTGACCTGCTTGAAGTTTTTAAAGGTGATTCGGCAAGGGAAATAGACCTTGCATCTTTAATGTTTCCTATAACTGACCAGGAGGATATCAATAACCCTAATAATGTAAAAGTGGTGGTTGACCAAAAGAATTTTGCGTTATATTTTTCACGCTCGGTTATACCTTATCCGCGAGAGGCGGGGGCAGGGTTTAAATACTTTAAGCATATAGGTATTTATGCTTTCCGTAAACATGCGCTAATGGATTTCTACAAACTGCCCATGCAGGGACTTGAAGCTACCGAAAAATTAGAACAGCTGCGTTACCTGGAGTACGGGAAAAAAATAAAAATGGTGCAAACCAGCCATGCAGGCATCGGTATTGATACACCCGAAGATTTAGACAAGGCAAGGAAAATGCTAAAATAAATCAGGCCAGTTTTTTAATAGTGAAAAGCTCATTGTGGTCTTCTACTTTAGGGTACATCCTTACTGAATAATTTTCATTAAAGCGGGAGCGATACTCTAAGTTTCGCTCTTTGTCTCTTTTTGATAATGTCATGGTATTAAATAAAATAAACCCATTTACATTAAGTAAAAAGTTAATCCTGTTAATAAAGAAATTTTCAAATAAAAAATTAGGCATTGCCGTATCCTGAAATATATCAATTATAATCAGGTCATACTTTTCCTTTGTTTTTAAAACAAATTCAAAAGCATCGTCAATTATTATTTCAAGGTTACTGATTTTGTCAAGTTCAAAGTATTTGTTGGCAATATCTATAGCTAGCGGATCTATTTCCACTCCGGTAATTTTACCTGTAAAGCCAACTTCTTCGGTAAGGGTTTTAATTACGCTTCCGCCGGCCACGCCAAGCACAAGTATTTTTTTAAAACCTTTTATCCTTGAAAAACCAATATAGCGCAATCCTTTCCTTAATATGCGCTGCAGGCTGCCGTATGAGTAATTGGTGTTTTTAGAATCGAGTACAAGCTGCCCATTATTCCAGGTAACTTCAAGGCTTGAATTTATAGATGATTTTTTCCTGTAGATGGTTACCGGTATAAAAAAGCTTAAAAATTTCTGAAGCATTACTGCCATGGTTTAATATTGTAAATATATAGTATTTTTATGCCTTGCTTTACTACGCAACATGAAAAAAATATACAGTTTTATCTTTTTTAAATTAATGGGGTGGCGCTTAAACGGTTCACTAAATCCACAAATAAAAAAATGTGTAATAATAGTTGTTCCCCATACCAGTTGGGTTGATTTCCTTATTGGTGTAATGGCAAGGGGAGTTATTGGGCTGGAAATGCATTTTGTGGCTAAAAAGGAACTTTTTGTATTCCCGTTTGGCTTTTATTTTAAGTGGATGGGTGGAACCCCGCTTAACAGGTCTAAAAATGAAAATAAGGTTGATGCCATAGCTGCTATATTTGATACTAAGGAAACTTTCAGGCTGGCAATAGCACCGGAAGGAACCCGCAAAAAAGTTGATAAATGGAAAACAGGCTTTTATTACATTGCACTAAAAGCCGGGGTGCCTGTTGTTGCTGTAGCTTTTGATTATAAAAAGAAGGAGGTTAAAATAGCAGAGCCATATTATCTTACACAGGATAAAGAATTCGATTTTGAAAAATTGGAAAGTAACTACAAAAATGTGAAAGGTTATATTGAAGAATATAGTTTTAAACCTTGATGTAAATTTTGAGAAGATTTTAACTATATATTTTCATTGTTTAACAATTATCGGTAGTAACTTTACATTAGAAATAAAGATAAGCAGATATTTAAATGTTTTGCTTATTATATATAGCATTTAAAAATTTGTGTTTGTTTTATTGGTTAATGAGCCCCGGTGTTTAGCTTTATATAAAGTCAAAGCCGGGGTTTTTTTATGGAATATAATTTTTAAATGTACCATCTGAAAAAAATATTACTATCCGGTCTATATCCTTTCCTTGTGTTGCGTCATTATTTATTTTTTGTTCCTGTTGCTTAAGCAGGCTTTCAGTAACCTTTTCTGTTTTATCGCTGTTTTCTTTTAAAGCAGGAGTAGGGGTGATAGGACTGGGTATTTCTTCATGAGCCGGAAATGCGCCCTCTCCATATAAAAGCCAGTATAAATTTACGTCTTTAAAATTCTCGGTTATTTTCATTACTAAATCCAGGCTGGGCTTATTGCGGCCTGACAGGATGTGTGATAAACCTGAGCGCTGAATACCAATTTTATCTGCAAATCCTGAAGCTGAAATTGCATAGTATTCTAAAATTTTCTCCAGCCTTTTTATAAATCCCTCTGTGTTTATCATTGTAAATTGCATTCATTAATTAATGATGTTACAAATGTAAATAATAAATAATAAACCAGCAAAATTGCATTTCATAAACAATTTGGTTTATATTGATTGTTTAAATAAAATAATATAAAAATCTGATTTTAAAAAATTTAAATATAAATTAAACACCTTAATGCTTTTATCAATGCATCTGGATTTAAAAATGTTTACAGTTGTAACATTTTTGATAATTTTCAATGTTTACTTTTGTAAAAAACAAGATGTTTACTTTTGTAATGTAAATGACATCTCATGGAAATAGAAGAATTATTTGCTATAAACAAAGAACAAAAACTGTATGGCAGGTATATAACAAATAACCACATTGAGCCCTGCCTCGAAGAACTGAAAAATTATTTCGACATAAAAGTTTTAGGAGAATCTGTTTCAGGTAAACCTATATATAGAGTTAAGGCAGGAATTGGAAAAGTAAAAATCTTTATGTGGTCGCAAATGCATGGAAATGAATCAACCACTACCAAAGCCATATTTGATTTTTTTAATGTATTAAAAAGTAATGATGCCAGGGCTGCTATTTACTTAAAGTATTTCAGTTTTTATATTATACCTATATTAAATCCTGACGGTGCTGAATTATATACACGTGAAAATGCAAATAAAATTGATTTAAACAGGGATTCTGTTAACCTTACCCAGCCGGAAAGTATTTTGCTAAGGAAAGCCTTTGATGAGTTTAAGCCGGATTTTTGCTATAATATGCATGACCAGCGTACTATATTTGGTCTTGAGGGAGATGACGGCGTTAAGCCTGCTACTGTTTCTTTTTTAGCACCGGCTTATAATGCAGAAAGAGATATAAACGCCAACAGGCAAATAGCTATTAACCTTATAGCTGCCATGGCTTCCTGTCTGGAAAAATATATACCCGGGCAGGTGGGCAGGTTTGATGATTCATTTAATATCAATTGCATTGGGGATATGTTTCAATACCTTAGCGTACCAACAGTATTAATAGAAGCGGGACATTTTGCGAATGATTACGAAAGAGAGCAGACGCGTAAATTTGTATTTTTTGCAATATTATCAGGATTCGATGCTATTTACGAAAACGTTTTAGTTGTTAATAAAAACACTAATTATTTTAATATTCCTGAAAATAAGATTATTTTTTATGACATGATGTATAAAAATGTCAAAATAAATTATGAAAATAAAGAAATAATAACGAATTTTGCATCACAATATAAAGAAGTGTTATTTGATAATTCTGTAATTTTTCAAGCATTTATTAGTGAAATAGGCAATTTGGAAGATAAAGCCGGGCATATTGAATTTGAATGTAATGCGCAGAATTTTTCAGGAATTGATAATAAAAGCTATCCTGAATTAGATACAAAAGCCGATTTTTTTATAGGCCCTGACAGGAAATTTAGTAACGGCACAGAAGTTAGATAACGTTTTTTATAATGAGGATATAGTTAACAAGTAAGACTTTTATAACCGTTTTAAAAACACATTTATGAGCAAATTTCGTTTAGATGAAGTTGATCATCAGATATTAGATATGCTGATTGACAATACAAGGGTTCCTTTTACTGATATAGCAAAAAAGTTATTGATATCAGCAGGAACGGTACACGTAAGGGTTAAAAAAATGGAAGATGCCGGCATCATCCAGGGAAGTTCCTTAACACTGGACTATGAAAAGCTTGGCTATTCTTTCATAGCTTATGTAGGTGTATTTCTTCACAATACTTCGCAAACCAAATTTGTTTTGGAAAGGATTAATGAGATACCTTTTGTTACTGTAGCACACGTAACAACGGGTAAGTTTAACATCTTTTGTAAAATAAGGGCAAAAGATACCAAACATGCTAAAGAGGTTATTTTTATGATAGATGATATAGAAGGTGTTTACAGGACAGAAACCATGATTTCCCTTGAGGAAAGCATTAACGATAAAAAACGTTTAATGCACACTATATTTAAAGACCTGTAAGAAATTTTATAAAAAGTTTAATACCCTCATGTTAATAACATGGGGGTTTTTTATTAAATTCAGCAAAAAATATTTTTATGTATCCTGCTACAAGAATAGAACGGTTTAATGAAAATGTAGACTTAAAATACCAGTTGTTCAACAGTATTTTTATGACACTGCCTTTCAGGGCAATAGACAATACAGGGGTATTGCTTCCGCTGTTTTCAGAAATATGTGACGAAGGGTATGAAAATGGTAAAAGCCCGGATGAAATATTTAATGCTTTTACCGAAAAATATTTACAGGACACAACAGAAAAAGAACGTATTGACCTTATGTTTAGGTTTATACAATATGTAGAGCGGCAGGTAGTATTATTTGATGCGATAGAGGACGCTGCTTTTGATACCCTGAATAACCTTGAGGGAAGCGGCTCACTGCGTGACAGCCGCGAAAAAGCAGAAAGCCAGGGGCTGGTGGACGAACTTAAAAAATTCCTCGAGGAATTTCAGGTACGCACTGTACTCACGGCGCATCCCACACAGTTTTACCCGGGTTCTGTTTTAGGTATTATTACCGACCTTACCATTGCCATAAAGCAGAATAATCTTGCGCAAATAAAAACACTGCTGGCACAGCTTGGTAAAACACCATTTATTAAAAAAGAAAAACCAACACCTTTTGATGAGGCTGTAAGCCTGGTATGGTATCTTGAAAATGTATTTTACCATACTGCGGGCGAAATGCTTTCCTACATTCAGGATAGTGTATATAAGGGGCAAGAATTAAAGCATCCTGCAATATCATTTGGTTTTTGGCCTGGAGGCGACAGGGATGGCAATCCTTTTGTTACTACCGAAATTACTCTTAAAGTAGCTGACAGGCTGCGGACATCAATTTTAAAATGTTATTATAGCGATATACGAAGGCTTAAAAGAAAACTCACATTTAACGGAGTAGAAAGCCTGGTAACTGATATTGAACATAAGTTGTATCGTTCTGTATTTTATTCTGATGGCGAACTTTATATAACAAAAGATGAATTTGAGGCTGCCCTGCAGCAGATGCGTACTATTATTATAGAGCAGCACCAATCATTATACCTCGAAGATATTGACAGCCTTATCAACAAGTTAAAAGTTTTCGGGTTTCATTTCGCATCGCTTGATATACGCCAAAACAGCAGGATACACGACGAAGTTTTTGGCGAAGTGATAAAAGCGTTATCATCCGGCAATAAAAGTCTTAATGGTTATGCCGAAATGAGTGAGGACGAAAAGCTTAAAATGCTGGACAGCCTTAAAGGTAATATTAAGCCGGAAGATTTTGACAATGAAAATACCCGGAAAACGCTTGAAGCAGTTTTAGCCATAAAAACCATCCAGGACAGGAACGGGGAGCAGGGTTCCAACCGGTATATAATAAGCAATAATGAAAGCGCACATAACGTGCTCGAACTTTTTTCACTTTTCGGGTTGCTTGGCTGGGATAACCCACCGGTTGATATAGTGCCGCTATTTGAAACCGTAGATGACCTTAAGGATGCCCATGAGGTGATGAAGGCATTATACGAAAATAAAAAATATGCTGCACACCTAAAGGCTAGGGGCAATAGGCAGACTATTATGCTTGGATTTTCTGACGGTACGAAAGACGGAGGTTATTTAATGGCCAACTGGAGTATATTTAAGGCGAAAGAGAACCTTACCCAGATGGCGAGGGAATATGGCATTAAAGTGATATTTTTTGATGGGCGTGGCGGCCCGCCGGCACGTGGCGGTGGAAAAACCCATAAATTTTATGCAAGCCAGGGGCGCACAATTGACAACAACGAAATACAAATAACAATACAGGGGCAAACTATAAGCTCAAATTTCGGTACGCTCGATTCCTGCCGCTTTAACCTTGAAAATCTTCTAAGCGCAGGTATTACCAATGGAGTATTCAATAAAGATAAAAAGGAGCTTTCAGAAGGGCAGAGGCAGCTATTTGATGAAATGGCAAGGCTCAGCTATAAAAAATATACTGACTTTAAAAATCATCCTAAGTTTATTCCGTACCTCGAGAAAATGAGTACACTTAATTATTATGCCAAAACCAATATTGGCAGCCGTCCTTCAAAAAGGAGTAAATCGGCACAACTTGACTTTAATGATTTAAGGGCTATACCGTTTGTGGGTTCATGGAGCCAGTTAAAACAAAATGTACCCGGTTTCTATGGCTTGGGGTATGCTTTAGGCGAAATTGAAAAAAGGGGTGAGTGGGATAAGCTTACTGACCTGTATGAAAATTCATTATTTTTCAGGACGCTTATGGAAAACAGCATGATGTCGCTAACCAAGTCGTTTTTCCCATTAACTGCCTATATGAAAGATGATGAGGAGTTTGGCGGCTTTTGGCAGATTATTTATGATGAGTACCTTGAAACTAAACGTTTGCTTTTAAAAATTTCAGGCTATACGGAACTGATGGAAAATTATCCTGACGGTAAAGCTTCTATAAAATTGAGGGAGCATATAGTAAGGCCGCTGCTTACCATACAGCAATATGCACTTAATAAAATCAGGCAGATGAAAAACGGAAAGGAAAGCGATGAACTGCTTGAGGTATATGAAAAAATTGTAACACGTTCCCTGTTTGGGAATATTAATGCCAGCAGGAATTCTGCATAATAAATTATGAGAGTCAGTGAATTAAAGGAAGGTGAATATGCACCCTATTATAACTTATACCTTTCTAACGTAGATGATACCTATACACTTACCGAGGAACTGGAAATTAGTGTGCACAGTTTTATAAAATTTGTACAGGATATACCTATGGGCAAGCACGATTACAGGTATGCCGAGGGAAAATGGACGATAAAAGATATTATACAGCACCTTATTGATGCTGAAAGGGTATTTGCCTACAGGGCCATGCGCTTTTCCAGAGGCGATACAACTGAACTTCCCGGTTATGATGAGAATTTGTTTGCAGATAATGCCAATGGCAGCAACAGGAGCCTGCAAAGCCTGCTTACAGAAATGGCTGCACTTAGGCACACTACCATTATGCTGTTTAAATCGTTTACAGATGCACAGCTTATGCAAAATGGTATAGCATCGGGCCATGTGGTAACGGTAAGGGCGTTAGGCTTTTTGATTATTGCCCACCAAAACCACCATATGAAGATATACAGGGAAAGGTATTTATAGTAAAATAGAGAAGGAACTGTTTTTGAATTGCTTTCTTTGCAAAAGTTCCTTCTTTATTTACAATCTACTTTTTGCAGTACCTGCACCGAAGCATTATTTTTATCTTTTAGCCTCCATATACCATTATCATCTTCTACCATTTCACCAAATTTTACAGATAGGCTGTCGCCGTTAACAGTAAATAAAACTTCTTCACGATACACCATTCCTTCAGCGCGTGTGGTAGCTATGGCAATACCTTCATTACCTTTAAGAACGCCTTTATAATCGCTTAATTTGGTATCCTTTTCATAAGGTTTCCAGTTAAAAATGCCTTTAATGCTATCGCCATCTGCAATGGGCTCTATTTCGAATACAATACTGTCGCGTATTGTTTTGCCAGTATCAGCATTACCTTCTGTAACCTGTAAAAAACACATTTTTTCGTTTAAAGCGGCAACAGTATTTTCCTGCTCTGTTACTTTTTCTTCCGTCTCTTTTTTTTCACCACAGGAGGTAAATAAAAATACCATGCCCGAGAGGGTTATCATCAATCTATTCATAATTCAGGTTTAATTACAATTAAATATACAGTTAATTGCATAAAAAAAGAACCCTTAAAGGGTTCTTTAATAAATTTCATATAAACTGATTAATCCTCTTCTTCTTCCTGATCCTCATTTTCATCAGCAATTTCAAGGTCTTTCAGTGCATCAAGGTCATCGCCCGGTTCATCAACCATGTCGTCATCCTCAAAATTCTCAATCCTGTCAGCAAGTTTAGTGCTCACTTTTACAAGGTATATGGTATCTTCCGTACGTACTTCAACAGCCTCAATCGTTTCATTTTTGGCATTTTTAAATCGTACAATGTTGGAATCGTCATATCCTTCCGGAAATTTTTCAACCAGCAGGGTTAAAATTTCATTAGTTAGTTTTGCGTAGTCAACTATAACTCTTTTCATAATTTATTATAAATCCAATAAGTAAGCAAATATAAGAGGCGCAACGATAGTTGCATCAGATTCAATGATAAATTTTGGGGTATTAATATCAAGTTTACCCCATGTTATTTTTTCGTTTGGCACTGCACCCGAGTAGGAACCGTAACTTGTTGTAGAATCGGATATCTGGCAGAAATAACTCCAGAAAGGTACATCATGCATTTCCATATCCTGGTAAAGCATTGGTACTACGCATATAGGAAAATCTCCTGCTATACCACCGCCAATCTGGAAAAAGCCTACGCCATTACCTGAGTTTTTAGTGTACCAGTCGGCCAGGAAAGCCATATATTCAATTCCCGACTTCATGGTAGAGGCTTTTAATTCGCCCTTAATAACATAAGAAGCAAAAATGTTACCCATAGTGCTGTCTTCCCATCCCGGTACTACAATTGGCAGATTTTTTTCTGCAGCGGCATACATCCAGCTGTCTTTCAGGTCAATTTCATAATACTCTTCAAGCACACCAGATAGCAACATTTTATACATAAATTCATGCGGAAAATAACGCTCGCCCTTATCATCGGCATCTTTCCATATTTTATAAATATGTTTTTGCAGGCGGCGGAAAGCCTCATGTTCCGGTATACAGGTATCGGTTACACGATTAAGACCCCTTTCCAGCAAATCCCACTCCTCTTGCGGTGTTAAATCCCTGTAGTTAGGCACCCTTTCATAATGCGAATGTGCTACCAGGTTCATAATATCCTCTTCAAGGTTGGCACCAGTACAAGATATTATCTGTACTTTATCCTGGCGTATCATTTCCGCAAAAATTTTACCAAGTTCGGCAGTACTCATAGCTCCTGCGAGCGTCACCATCATTTTAGCACCGTTTTCCAACTGTTGTTCATAGGCTTTTGCAGCGTCTACCAAAGCAGCAGCATTAAAGTGCAGGTAGTGCTTTTCAATAAACTGGCTAATTGGTCCTTTACTCATTTGTTTGTTTTTAAAATTCAAATATAAATTATTCTTTATTGTAACCTAATATTTTTAATACATCATCTGAACTTTGCTGTTCAGAATATACTTCGGTTGCCAGTATGCCGTTTTCATCCCTGTCTATAAGTATGTGTTTAGGCTGGGGGATAAGGCAGTGGTGAATACCGCCGTAGCCGCCAATGGTTTCCTGGTAGGCCCCTGTATTAAAAAAGCCAATATATAAAGGTTTTTCCTTATTGTACTTTGGCAGGTATATGGCGTTCATATTCTGTTCAGAATTGTAGTAATCATCGCTGTCGCAGGTTAGCCCGCCTAAAAGTACCCTTTCATAGGAATCGTTCCAGCGATTAATAGCCAGCATTATGAAACGTTTATTTATAGCCCAGGTATCGGGCAGGGTGGTAATGAAAGACGAATCAATCATATTCCATTTTTCCCTGTCGTTTTGCTGTTTTTGGTAAAGTACCTGATAAACGGCTCCACCGCTTTCGCCTACTGTAAATGAGCCGAATTCGGTAAAAATATTAGGTACATCTACCTCGGCTTCCTCACAGGCTATTTTTATCTGGTTTACTATTTCATCAATCATGTACTGGTAATCATACTCAAATGCCAGTGAGTTTTTGATAGGGAAGCCACCGCCTATGTTGAGGCTGTCCAGCGAAGGACATTCTTTTTTAAGGCTTACATATACCTTTAAGCATTTTAAAAGCTCATTCCAGTAGTAGGAGGTATCCCTTATTCCTGTATTAATAAAAAAGTGGAGCATTTTAAGCTCAACATTTTTATTTTCATGAATCTGCTTCCTGTAAAAAGGCACTATATTTTTATAGCCTATGCCAAGCCTGGAGGTATAAAACTCAAACTTAGGTTCTTCTTCAGCCGCTATGCGGATACCTATTTTAAATTTGCCTTTTATTTCTTCCTGCAAAAGGTCAAGTTCCTCATAATTATCTATAATTGGGATAGTTTTATTATGCCCATTATTGATAAGCCTTGCTATATTTTGTATGTACTGGTCCCTTTTAAAGCCATTACATATTACATAGGTGTTTTTATTTATTTTGCCGGCTGCTAAAAGATTTTCTACAATATTCACATCAAAAGCTGCAGAGGTTTCTATATGTATGTTGTTTTTAAAAGCCTCGTTCATTACATATTCAAAATGAGAGCTTTTAGTGCAGTAGCAATAATAGTACTTTCCTTCATACTTGTTTTTTTCCATAGCAACCCTAAACCATTCTTTGGCTTTGCGGATGTTATTGGAAATTTGGGGCAGGTAGGTAAATTTTAAAGGTGTGCCATATTGTTCTACCAGTTTCATAAGGTCTATATTATGAAACAGCAGGTTGTCTTTGTTTAAGGTAAATTCTTCCTGCGGAAAGTAAAACGTTTGGTTTATAAGGTCAAAATATTTAGTGTTCATTGCAAAAGGATTTAGTGTGATTTTAAAATAAGTTACGCTTTATTTCAATTCACATTCAAACCCTTATATTGGCATAAATAATCGGCAGCTTTTCATGCTGTACAGCAGCTGCATTAAATATATCATCGGGCACACTGCTTTTTAACTGGCGTATAACTTGCCGTACATGGGTAAAAGCCTTGTATTTGCTGATTATATTGCTTGGAAAAAAATTGCGTTTATTTTTTTTCATTGCGACAAATGTAAAAAATATTAATCCGTATTTAAAAACAATTCTCTTAAAAAAATGTTAGTTTAAATAGTCCTGAAACGCATTGTAAATCAGCGGGTTTTCAACGGGCTGGTTTATTATAGCCTTTCCTATGCCGTTAAGCAGTACAAACATAATATTACCAAATTCATTTTTTTTATCATGTATCAGCAGTTCTATTATGTTTTCTATATCCGTTTCCGTAAAATCTATAACATCAAAAACGTTTTGTAAAACACTTTTAATCTTCAAATATTCTTCTTCATCCAGCAGGCGTTTCTCCATCGCTATATATGCTTCCATCACCATGCCGGCCGCAACAGCTTCGCCATGAAGAACGGGATGCTTATTTTCGTTATCCATAAAATAAGATTCGATAGCATGCCCAAGCGTATGCCCGAAATTAAGAAGCCTTCGCACATTTTTTTCGGTAGGATCCTGCTGCACAATATCATTTTTAATAGTTATTGATGTATGTATTGACTGTAATAAATCGCCCGTAACCAAATTGGAAAGAGAAACCACTTCATCCCAATAACTACTACTGTATATTAAACCATGCTTAAACATTTCGGCAAAACCCGACCGCAGTTGATTAGCAGGCAGGGTTTCTAAAAATAATATATCGGTTAAAACCGCTATAGGATTATTAATTACCCCCACCTGGTTTTTTAAAGTACCTAAGTCAATACCTGTTTTACCTCCTACCGAGGCGTCAACCATGGCGAGCAAAGAAGTCGGTACATTAATAAAGTCAATACCCCGTTTAAAAGTTGAAGCTATAAAACCGCCCATATCTGTAACCAGGCCACCTCCCAGGTTAATTATAAGGCTTCGCCTGTCAGCACCAAGTTCTGTTAGTGCATACCAAACCTGAATACAGGTTTCAATATTTTTATTATGTTCTCCCGGTTCAACTTCAATAATTTCAATAGTAACCTCTGTAGCAAACTGTTCTAAAAAAACAGGCAGGCACATTTGTGCAGTGTTAGAGTCAGCTATTATAAAAACTACAGAGTAATTTTCAGGTGTTACAGTATCCTGCAGGAAATTGTAACATTCCTCATTAAAATATATTGGGTAATTGGGAGTTATTATCGCCTTCATTATAAGGGTTTTTAAATAATAAGCAAAATAAGGTATTTTATACTATTAATTCCTGAAGCAGTATTTATATTTGCACAAATTTTTTATTAACTATGGAAAAGATTTTCAACAATACAGAAATAGCATTTTCCCTTAAAAGCGATACTGAACTGGACAGGGCTTATTTTTTATTTAAGCTCATAGCTTCTCAGCCTTTAGTACGCATAGGTACAGCGGTTACTAATTTTGCCCTGAAAGCACACCTGCCCGTTGAAGGACTGATAAGAGCAACAGTTTTTGACCATTTTTGTGGAGGGACTACCGAGGAAGACTGCTTGCCGGTGGTAGATAAAATGTTTACCAAAGGGGTTTCATCTGTACTGGATTATTCTGTCGAGGCTAAAGAGGAGGAGGCTGAATTTGATAAGGCGTTGGAAAAAACTTTAAAAACCATAGTTTTTGCAAAAGAAAAACAGGCCATACCTTTTGCAGTATTTAAGCCTACAGGCTTTGGCAGGTTTGAACTCTATGAAAAACTGGGAAATGGCACGGCATTAAACGCCCAGGAAACACAAGAATGGGAGAGGATAGTACAGCGTTTTGAAACTGTGTGCAGGAGCGCACATGACAATGATGTCGCCCTGCTTATAGATGCAGAGGAAAGCTGGATGCAGGACGCAGCCGATGCGCTTGTGGCTAATATGATGCGCAAGTATAATAAAAATAAAGCTATAGTTTACAACACCCTGCAAATGTACCGATGGGACAGGATGGATTACCTGAAAAAGCTGCATGAGCAGGCAAAACAGGAAGGCTTTTATATAGGAATGAAGGTGGTGCGTGGTGCCTATATGGAAAAAGAAAACAAAAGAGCAGAAGAGAAAGGATACAAATCTCCCATTTGCATATCAAAGGCAGCTACGGATACCAACTATAATGAAGCCATTAAGTATATGGCAGATAATATAGATACAATGGCTGTTTTTGCCGGTACACATAATGAAGAAAGTTCTTACTTGCTGATGGAAATTATGAAAGGCAGAGGTATTAATGCAAATGACCAAAGGTTTTGGTTTGGGCAGTTATATGGCATGAGTGATAACATTAGTTACAACCTTGCAGCAGGCGGCTATAATGTGGCTAAATACCTTCCTTTTGGGCCTGTGCGCGATGTTATGCCTTATCTTATAAGAAGGGCAGAGGAGAACACCTCTGTTGCAGGGCAAACCAACAGGGAACTGAATTTAATCAGTACCGAAAGGAAAAGAAGAAAATTACTTTAATTACTTTATAATGAAATTTAAACACAGGTTTGCTTATTATATTTTCGGACTTGCCATGGGCAGCTTTCTTGTAATATTTGTTTTTAACAAAAGAGGCCAGGATTTTTGCTACCTGCCCAATTGCAGGGTATTAAAGAATATAAGGAGCAAGGGATTAGTAATTTCTAACGAAGCCCAAAAGAAGCTTGATGAAAAATGGGTTACTATAGACGATATTAAAAAATGTACTGAATATGGTGATGTTGATTTTTCACGAAGCAATAAAAAATATAAAGGAGGTAAAATTTATATTATAGAAGGCAAAAATACTAATAATGAACCCATTGAAGTAGAAATGGTGAATTATGACAACAGAGTATTGCTTAAGGATATAAAAAAACAGTAAAAATTATCCGGTAAATCCTTGCGAATACAAAACCTAAGCGTATATTTGCACTCGCATTTAGGGCGATTAGCTCAGTTGGTTCAGAGCATCTGGTTTACACCCA
>NZ_WWEP01000003.1 GCF_009848495.1 Flavobacterium sp. MK4S-17 | reverse complement strand
AAAAATACCTCTAAAAAATTACTACTCAAAAGCGCAGGCAGCCCCCAGCCCGCGCTTTTTTATTGTGTATCATTATTATAGCAGCCGCCGCTTTGTAACTTGCTAACTTTAACTATATTTGCCGATTAAATTAATACCTTTACTGTTATAGCATTAGGTAAGCCACACACAAGTACGGAAGATGAAGAACATTAGGAATTTTTGCATAATTGCGCATATAGACCACGGCAAGAGCACACTGGCCGACAGGCTTCTTGACGCTACACAAACTGTAACTGCCCGCGAACAACAGGCGCAGTTGCTTGACAATATGGATTTGGAGCGCGAAAGGGGCATCACTATAAAAAGCCACGCCATACAAATGGAGTATAATTATAATGGGGAAAAATACATCCTAAACCTTATAGATACCCCGGGGCACGTGGACTTTTCATATGAGGTTTCCCGCTCTATTGCCGCGTGCGAAGGCGCGCTGCTCATTGTAGATGCCGCGCAGAGCATACAGGCACAAACCATCAGCAACCTGTACCTTGCGCTGGAAAACGATTTGGAAATTATACCTGTCCTGAATAAAATAGATTTACCAAGTGCCAACCCGGAGGAGGTAAGCGATGATATAGTGGAACTATTGGGCTGCAAGCTGGAAGATATAATTCCGGCAAGCGGTAAAACAGGGATTGGCGTAGATAAAATACTGGAAGCTATTGTAGAGCGCATCCCTGCGCCGAAAGGAAATCCTGATGAACCACTACAGGCTTTAATATTTGATTCAGTATATAACCCGTTTCGTGGTATAGAAGTTATTTTCAGGGTAATGAATGGCTCTATAACCAAAAACCAGAAGATTAAGTTTATGGCTACCGGCAAGGAATATTTTGCCGATGAAATTGGTACGCTAAAGCTAAACCAGGTGCCGAAGCAGGAAGTTAAAACCGGCGATGTAGGCTACCTGATAAGCGGTATTAAGGAAGCCCGCGAGGTAAAAGTGGGTGACACCATTACCGATGCAAAAACGCCAACCCAAAACATGATTTCGGGGTTTGAGAACGTGAAACCTATGGTATTTGCAGGTATTTACCCTGTGGATACCGAAGATTATGAGGAGCTTCGTGCCAGTATGGAAAAACTGCAATTAAACGATGCCTCACTTGTGTTTACCGCTGAAAGCTCCGCAGCACTGGGCTTTGGTTTCCGATGCGGGTTTTTGGGAATGCTGCACATGGAAATTGTACAGGAGCGCCTGGAGCGCGAGTTTAACATGACGGTTATTACCACAGTACCCAACGTGTCGTACTTTGCCTATACCAAAAAAGATCCTGAAAACGCTTTTATAGTAAACAACCCGAGCGACCTGCCCGAGCCAAGCAAGCTTGACCGTGTAGAGGAGCCGTATATTAAGGCAACAATAATTACCAAAAGCGACTTTGTGGGCCAGGTAATGAGCCTGTGTATTGACAAGCGCGGGCAGATAACAAACCAAACCTACTTAACACCGGAGCGTGTGGAGCTTACCTTTGATATGCCTCTTGCCGAAATTGTATTCGATTTTTATGACAGGCTTAAAACCGTATCAAAAGGGTATGCTTCTTTTGACTACCACCCTATTGGCATGCGCACCAGTAAGCTGGTAAGGCTGGATGTACTTCTTAATGCACAGAATGTAGATGCGCTTAGCGCACTGATACATGAGGACAATGCCTACACCATAGGTAAAAAAATGTGCGAAAAGCTAAAAGAGCTTATACCACGCCAACAGTTTGACATCCCGATACAGGCAGCCATTGGCGCAAAAATTATTGCCCGCGAAACCATTAAGGCACTGCGTAAAGACGTAACCGCCAAGTGTTACGGTGGTGATATTTCGCGTAAGCGTAAACTATTGGAAAAACAAAAAGCCGGTAAAAAACGTATGCGCCAGGTAGGTAATGTGGAAATACCGCAGCAGGCATTTATGGCGGTGTTGAAGCTGAATGATTAAGCCAGCCCCCTAACCCCCAAAGGGGGAATTAGAAAAAAGATAATAGATTTTAGATAATAGAACCCGGTGCAGATGTGCCGGGTTTTTTGTTATATTTATACAAATAAATTACTAAACAATGGATGATGGTTTAAAAACTCGAATATCCAACGGAGAATATAAATTTATAAATGAAACTATAAAATCGAGCCTTTTTGATTTGTTTTCTGAAAACGATTTAAGGAATATTGGCAAAATTTTACTCTTTCAAAATTGTACTTTTGAAGGCTATTTAGAGTTTGAAGATATTAAACGAGAAGATTTAAACTTTAAATTTATAGAATGTACATTTAAGTCAGAAATTGCAATTAAAACATGTCATTTTGAAACTTTAGGTTTTATTGACACAAAATCTATAACAACAGTCACTATTTGTTCATGTACGTTAGACAATTTGTATTTTAGAAATAATGATAAAACACCTATTAGGGGAAATGTAGATATAACTAATAATATTGTTTTTGAGAATCTAAAGCTTGATAATTTAAATCATAGTGATGATGAGTTTAGCTTTTCTTTATCACTTAAAAATGAACATTCAAATATTGAACATCAAAATCTTAAATCTACTTTTAAAAATTCTACTTTTAAAAACTTGGAATTATCCAGTGGGTTTTATGGGGCTGAAACTAGTTTTAAAAAATTAGAAATTGAAAATGAATTAAGAATCACTGATTGTAAGTTTAAAAAAGCTTTTTTTCATGAGATTGTTAATCTTGGAAAGAATTGTATATTTCACGACTGTAAATTTTATTCATACTTTGGATTTGAAGACAATAGAAACTGTGAGAATACAAATCTAACCTTTAAGAGTTGCCTCTTCACAAGTTTTCCTCACTTTAATAGGAGTCACTTTAATCACTTAGAAATAGAACATTGTACTTTCGATAGAAAAACCTCTTTCGACGAATTAGAAGTAAAGAGCATAAAGCTTTATCAAGCCACTTTTATACAAGGGGCTTTTTTTGATGATATCAAAATCCGTAATCTTGAAGACAAAAACTATTTTAAAAATTTATCCATACCCGAAGCTAAAGAACTCCGACGCACTTTACGAACAATAAAACATGAATTATATAAAACTGAAAATAGAATAGATTACAATAGATTTAGAGGTTATGAGCTACAAGCATACTATAAAGAAATAAATTGGAAAGATAACTTCAAAGACAAATTTATCTTAATTACTGCTTGGTTTTCAACAGGCTTTGACCATAGTTGGCTAAGGGCAATGGCTTTTACCTTATTGTCTGCCTTAATGTTTTATTGCTCATTCTTAATTTCTGAAGACTATTTAAATTCTTTTCAGGTTTACAAAGGGAACGAATTTTTCTCCGGTTATTTTAGATTTTTATTAGTTACAGATTTTTACAATCCTCTAATAAAACAAAGGGTATTTTTAACAGAGCCTTTGAGTTGGCTTATCTTCATCTTAGGTAAAATATTCATTGCCTTTGGTATCTATGAAATGATACAGGCTTTCCGTAAATTCAAATCATAAACTTTCCGACTTTCAACTTTACGGCTTTCTAACTAAGTTGTACCTTTACGACTTTACAAACTTTACGACTTTCCACTACTATGTTAGAAGATAAAAACCAGCAGCGCACCAGCCTTTCCAACTTAGGCGAATTCAAACTAATAGAGCACCTTACCCGAAATATAGAAATAAAACAGCCTTCAACCCTAAAAGGCATAGGCGACGATGCTGCCGTACTGGACTTTAAGGATAAAAAAACAGTAGTTTCTACCGATATGCTGGTGGAGGGTGTGCATTTCGACCTTGCCTATATGCCTTTAAAACATTTGGGCTATAAGGCTGTGGTGGTAAACATAAGCGACATTTGCGCCATGAATGCCAAGCCTACCCATATAACAGTATCGGTTGCTGTTTCAAACCGTTTTCCGCTGGAGGCACTGGAGGAATTATACGAGGGCATCCGCACGGCTGCCAAAATATATGATGTGGATATTGTGGGCGGTGATACTACCTCATCGCAAAAAGGAATGATTTTAAGCATTACCGCGCTGGGCGAAGCACAGGAAAATGAAATTGTGTACCGTAACGGCGCAGGCACTACCGACCTTTTGGTGGTTACCGGCGATGTAGGTGCAGCCTACATGGGGCTACAGGTATTGGAGCGTGAAAAGGAAGTATTTAAGGTAAATCCGCAGAACCAGCCCGACCTTGACAATTACACCTACCTGATAGAACGCCAGCTTAAACCCGAAGCACGCAAAGATGTAAGGGAAATGCTTGCATCGCTGGAGGTAAAGCCAACCTCGATGATTGATATTTCAGATGGGCTATCTTCTGAAATAATACATATCTGCAAACAGAGCAATGTGGGCTGTAACCTGTATGAAGACAAAATTCCGGTTGACCCGCAGCTTATGAGTACCTGTGAAGAATTTGATATTGATATAACCACAGTTGCTATAAACGGGGGCGAAGATTATGAACTGCTTTTCACAGTAAAAATGGAGGACTTTGATAAAATTAAGGGCAATCCTAATTTTACCATAATAGGCCACATGGTTCAGGAAAGCGAAGGCATCCATTTAATAACCCGTGCCAATACCAAAATACCGCTAAAAGCACGTGGTTGGAACGCCCTGAACGAAGACTAAAAACTAACATTTTTTAAAAAACTCCCGAAGCTCTTGTATAAGAGCTTCTTTATTTTCTATATGGCTCATGTGCCCGTCAGGATACGTTACCAGTTTTACCTGTGTACCTTCCGCCTGGTCGGCCTGGTCTTCATAAATAAGGCTTTGGTCTTTTTCGCCCAGTACAAACAGTATAGGGTAAGGCGCAAAATGCAGTATAACCTCCCTGTCCTTGCGTATTTTCATGCCCTCCAGTGCAGCAATTATACCCTGCACCGGGGTTTTTAATGCTTCGGAGCGCAGGTTTTCAATCTCTTGCTTAAATTTTTCCCTGTTTTCCTCACTAAAAAGGTTGGCTATGGAAAGGCGAACAAAACCCGTATAGTCGTTCTTTACGGCTTTAATGGCGCGGTCGCGGTTGGTTTTCTTTTCCTCACTATCTGGCCTTGAAGTAGAGTTTTGCAATACGAGCCCTTTTACCATATCAGGGTAAAGCTCTGCAAAAGCCAGCGAAACATACCCGCCCATGGAGTGCCCTACTAAAACAACCTTTCGGATATGCAGTTCCTGCAATACCGCATGCACGGCATCGGCCATGTCTTCCATACTATGCACATAGCCCAGGCAGCCTGTTTGTCCATGTCCCAGCAGGTCGATAGTAACTATCCTGTATTTTTTTTCGAATTCGGGAGTTATGTTTTGCCACATACCCTGGTTTTCTAAAAAACCATGCAGGAACACTATGGCAGTGCCTTTGCCTTTATCTGTATAACTTATCTGTATGTTTTTATAATTTACCTGCAAGCCTCAAAGTATAATTGTGTTTCACAAAATTAAGCCATATCTGCAAGAGCCGCAATACAGATAAACATGATTTATTTCTCATCCTCCATCCGTTTCAGCATCGCTTCCATTTCCGCTATTTCTTCCATCTGCGACTGAATAATCTGGTCGGCAAGGCGGCGCGCCTCAGGGTCGCTTATATTAGCACGCGAACTTGTGAGCACTGCCGAGGAATGGTGCGGTATCATGGCTTTCATCCATTGTTCGTCTTCAATAGGCACCTGCTGGCGCAAACCAATAAGGCAAAGGATGAACAATCCTGCCATTGTACCCATTATACCAAGATTGAGTTTTTTATTAGGATACATTTTCCACATAAACAGCATCATGCTTATTGCCATAGGGCACACCATTAAAAAGGTCATATAGGTGCGGGTGGTGCTAAGGTAAATATGCTCACTTTTAAAAACGTTGAGATACATAACGGCATACATCAATACAAATGAAACTGCCATCATGAGGAAAAATTTTAGGTAAGCTTTCATAACAATTAAGTTTAGAGTTTACTTATAAAGTTATCACGACAACAAATGAAGCACAACTTTTTGTAAAAAAATTAAGAATAATAAAAAGCCCACTTAAAAGTGGGCTTATAATTTATACCTAAAATTCAGTCTTATTCATTCATTAAAGCCTCGATTTCGTCAGCTTCAATGGGTATATTACGCATAAGGTTAAACGGTTCGCCGCTTTGCTGTATTACCACATCATCTTCCAGCCTTATGCCAAAACCTTCGGCAGGAATGTAAATGCCCGGCTCAACAGTAAACACCATATTAGGCTGCATCGGCTCATGAAGCAATCCGTAATCGTGCGTGTCCAGCCCCATGTGGTGTGATGTGCCGTGCATGAAATATTTTTTGTAGGCAGGCCAGTCGGGGTTTTCATTCTGCACATCGGCTTTGTCAAGCAGGCCAAGCCCTAAAAGTTCTGATGTCATTATTTTACCTACCTCAACATGGTACTGCTTCCAAAGCGTGCCGGGAACAAGCATTTTTGTAGCTTCATTTTTAACCCTCAGCACCGCATTATATACCTCTTTCTGCCTTTGGGAAAACTTCCCCGAAACAGGAATGGTACGGCTCATATCGCTGGAGTAGTTAGCATATTCCGCACCCACATCAAAAAGTATCAGTTCGCCTTCGCGGCATTGCTGGTTGTTCTCTATATAATGCAGTACGTTAGCATTTTTACCCGAAGCTATAATTGGCGTGTAGGCAAATCCTTTACTGCGGTTACGCACAAATTCGTGGATAAACTCTGCCTCAATTTCATACTCCATTACGCCGGGTTTAACAAACGGTAATATCCTGCGGAAACCTTTTTTGGTAATATCACAGGCTTTTTGTATCAGGTCGATTTCTTCGCTTTCCTTAACCGAACGCAGGCGTTGTAATATAGGGTTGCTTTTAGCCACCTGGTGTGCAGGATATTTCTCTTTCCACCATTTTATAAAACGGTCTTCTCTCGTTTCGGTAACCACCGCCGAACGGTAATGTTCGTTGGTATTTATATACATTGTATCGCAATAGGTCATGATTTCAAAAAGCACCTTTTCAAAATCCTGCAGCCAGTGTACGGTTTTTATCCCTGAAACTTCATAAGCGCGCTCTTTGGTAAGTTTTTCGCCTTCCCATACTGCTATATGCTCATTGGTTTCCCTTAAAAAGAGTATTTCACGCTGGTGTTCATAAGGCGCATCAGGACAAAGCAATACTATGCTTTCCTCCTGGTCAACCCCGCTCAGGTAAAAAATATCGCGGTGCTGCGCAAAGGGCATCGTACTATCGGCACTAACCGGATAAATATCGTTAGAGTTAAAAACCGCTACGCTTTTTGGCTTCATTTCGGCCATAAACTTTTTACGGTTCTTAATAAAAAGGTTCCGGTCTATCTGGTGGTATTTCATAACAAAAATTTATTTAGGATTTCAAATTTAATGAGAATATCCTAATAAATCCATTATTACTCCACCCATTTATAATATCGTGCCCCTGTTAAATTAGGTTTTTCTTTTTCTATCCTTTCCAGCACCCATTCTTCTTTGGGCTTTAATACAGGTGAGTGTTTTTCTCTTTTATGGAGCTTAAGGTAAGTGTCAAAATCTATTTCGTGGCTTTGCTGCAACGTTTCAAAAAGCGGTGCGCTTTTTACGGCATCTGCCCAACCCTGCTGTAATGTGCCTTCAAACACTTTACTTTTAGAGCCGCTGCCATAGGCAAGAAATCCTATTTTTTTACCTGTAAGCGTTTTTCTGTTTCCAGCAAGCTGCACCAATGTACAAAGCAATCCCATAAAAACAGAACCTGTATAAACATTTCCCACTAATGACGAAGCCCTCTCTGCAGACTCCAACTTTGCTTTTACAAAATCTTTATATGCCTCACTTTTACTTACTTCCTTAACCTTTAACTGATAGTCTTCTGCCGGTTCATTTTCATTTAACAATGGCGGATTGGCGTCAAGAGCAAATATTTCGGAAAACATTCTCCGCCCCTGATAGGCGTAAGGCAGGTGCATAACCAACGCCTCCCATCTGTTATATAATGAGCCTTGCTCCCTTACCATTTCCTTAAACCTGAAATAAGCCTGTTTAGTGCGCTCCATATAACACTGGTTGCTGTATTGCCCGTCAAAAACAGGCTGGTCTTTATGCAGTTCTATTTCACTTTCCAACTGCCCCAACCAGGGTTCGTTGTTTTCATTGCCGGTAATTTGCCGTTTGCTTATAGTGCGGTACGGTTTAAAAAAATCGAAAACACCTTTTGTACTCACTGCCCAGTTGGTATCCAACGCTATAATTTTAGGATTGGCAGAAACCAGCATTGCCAAAGCACCCGCCCCCTGTGTATATTCTCCTGTAGAGCCCAAATCATATCTGGCTATATCTGTACTGATTACAATAGCTTTTTTATCCGGGTTAAGCCTTATATAATCCAGGCAGTTTTGCAGCGCATCTACAGCACCTATGCAGGCAAATGTAAAATCAACTGCATCGCAATGGCTAAAGGAACCCTCCCCATATAACTGTTCCATTAAACCAACAAGGTAAGAACCTATGGGTTTTGCATTATCCACACCGCTTTCGGTACCCACATAAATGCGTGAAATATCGGCTGGTTTTATATTACCATTTATAAGTTTTGTCAACGCATTTGCTGCAAAAACCACTGCATCCTGGTTAACATCAGGTACGGTAATGTTCAAAAGCCCTAAGCCTTTCTCCAGCTTTTCAGTATCTATATTACGGGCTTTCGCAAGAGTTTTAATTGGCAGGTGTAATTTAGCAACATCAAAAGCTATAGCGTCTATTCCTGTATTCATTTTAAAAATTTTAGCGTAAAAATAATATGCAGTTGGTGCAGTTAGGCGCATAAAATGCAAAGCGGATGCATTTTTGCCAATCTGTAAAAAATTAAGCTTCAATTTTTGCAAATATGCAATAATGGTATGCCGTGTAATAGTTACCTTAGCGGTTAATTTTACTTTATACCATAATGAAAATTTACTCCTTTATAGCGGCATTGCTTTTTTTTACCATGGCTGCCGCACAGGACAAACAACCGTATCAGTTATTTAATAAAAACGGGAAAAAAACCTCTTATAAAAACCTGCTGAAGGCGTCAGCCGGTGCAGAAGTAGTGCTTTTTGGCGAGCACCATGACAATTCGTTTATACACTGGCTACAGCTTGAACTGACAAAAGACCTTGCCGAAAAAAAGCCACTTATACTGGGTGCGGAAATGATTGAACGTGACAACCAGCCTCAGCTTAACAAGTATCTAAAAGGGGAAATAAACCAAAAAGCTTTTGATACGCTTGCACGCCTTTGGAATAACCATAAAACCGATTACAAACCCCTTGTTGATTTTGCAAAGGAAAACAAACTTCCTTTTATAGCAACCAATATACCCCGCAGGTATGCAAGTATGGTTTACAAACAGGGGTTAGAAGCCCTGGAAAAACTCACTGCGGAAGAGAAAGAGTGGATAGCTCCATTACCAATACCTTATGATGCTTCATTGCCCGGCTATGTTGCCATGCTGGAAATGGCAGGCGGGCATGGCGGAGACAACCTGCCCAAAGCGCAGGCGGTAAAAGATGCAACCATGGCCTATTTTATAAGCCGCAACATGCAGGCAGATGCAGTTTTTATACATTACAACGGCACTTACCACAGCGATAATTTTGAGGGTATTAACTGGTATTTAAACAAATACCGCCCGGGAGTAAAGGTAATAACCATAGCTGCAGTTTCTCAAAAGGATGTTTCAAAACTGGAAAAGGAGCATTTGCAAAAAGCTGACTTTATATTGGTGGTAGATGAGGACATGACTAAAACATACTAAACAGCAAAGCCGCCTTTAGCGGCTTTTTTTATTTAATTATTCTTTTTAAAAATTTTTTAGGTTAAAAAAATACTATATGTAATTTTTTTGGCAATATCTTTTAAAAATCCTGCACTTTATACTGATTATAAATTACGCCGAAAAGGTTGTAGTTATTATGTTTTAGCTTTATTTTTGTTTGATTTTTAAAAAAACTTATTATTATAATCCAATACTATGGCAAAATCTGCATTATTAAAGTCTTCTTTAGGAAAAAAATACTGGATGGCTTTAACAGGTTTATTTTTGTGCCTTTTTTTAGTGGGGCACTTAATCGGTAACTTACAGTTACTTGCCGCCGATGGTGAGGCAGCATTGCGTTTTAATAAATACGCACTTTTTATGACTACCAACCCGGCTGTTAAAATACTTTCTTACCTAACCTATTTTTCTATTCTTTTCCACGCGGTTGACGGTATAATACTGGCAGTACAAAACCAAAAGGCAAGGCCGGTAAAGTATGCCAACAACAAGCCGGAAAAAAACACCATCTGGGCTTCAAGGAATATGGCTGTGCTGGGTACGCTTATTTTAATATTCATTGTTAGCCACATGGCAAACTTTTGGGCAAAGATGCACTTTGACGAAGGTATGGATTTACAAACCAAGACAATAAATGTGGGCGGCATGCCACAGGAGTTTTACCTTACTACAGACGGAGGCTATATACCTAAGGCACAGGTTGAGCAGGGTGGTTTTATTATAAAAGACAGGAAGTATTTTTATGATGCCGCTGCCGATGTAAAAGTAAAAGAAGGTTACCTTGACCTTTACAAAATTACAGTAGACTTTTTTAAACAGCCAAAATACGGGCTGCTATACACAATATTATATGTTATATCTATGATAGTCCTTGCCTTTCACCTTTACCATGGTTTTGGCAGCGCATTCCAGTCTATGGGTATAAACAACCCTAAATATAACATGTTCATTAAAAACTTCGGAAAGGCATTTGCTATTATTGTACCATTGCTATTTGCCGTTATTCCGGTTTACATTTACTTCTTTCTAAAAGCTTAATATCATGGCATTAGATTCTAAAATACCAAACGGCCCCATTTCATCTAAATGGACTGATTATAAAGACCACATCAACCTTGTAAACCCTGCCAATAAACGTAATATAGATGTTATTATAGTAGGCACCGGGCTTGCAGGTGGCTCTGCTGCGGCAACACTTGCCGAACTGGGCTATAATGTAAAGGCATTCTGCTTTCAGGATTCCCCCCGCCGCGCCCACTCTATTGCGGCACAGGGTGGTATTAATGCTGCAAAAAACTACCAGGGAGACGGGGACTCTACCTTTAGGCTATTTTATGATACTGTAAAAGGTGGCGACTACCGTGCACGTGAGGCTAACGTTCACCGCCTTGCCGAAGTTTCTGCTAATATTATTGACCAATGTGTGGCACAGGGCGTGCCATTAGCAAGGGAATATGGCGGCTTGCTTGACAACCGCTCATTTGGTGGAACGCTGGTATCGCGTACTTTTTATGCAAAAGGGCAAACAGGCCAGCAGTTACTACTGGGCGCCTATTCAGCAATGAACCGCCAGATAGGACGTGGTAAAATACAAATGTATAACCGCCACGAGATGCTGGATTTAGTTGTAGTAAACGGCAAAGCTCGCGGAATTATAGCACGAAACCTAATAACAGGTGAATTGGAAAGGCATTCTGCTCACGCTGTTGTAATTGCTTCCGGCGGTTATGGTAATGTGTTTTTCCTTTCTACAAACGCTATGGGCAGCAACGCTACCGCAGCATGGAAAATACACAAAAAAGGGGCTTATTTCGCTAACCCCTGCTATACACAGATACACCCAACATGTATCCCCGTTTCCGGCGACCATCAAAGTAAGTTAACACTTATGTCTGAATCGTTAAGGAATGACGGGCGTATATGGGTACCTAAAAAATTAGAAGATGCGCAGGCTATTCGTGAAGGAAAGCTTAAGCCGACACAATTAGCCGAAGAAGACAGGGATTATTACCTTGAAAGAAGGTATCCTTCTTTTGGTAACCTTGTACCGCGCGACGTTGCATCGCGTGCCGCAAAAGAAAGGTGTGATGCCGGTTTTGGCGTGAATAAAACAGGCGAGGCCGTTTATCTTGACTTTGCTTCTGCCATTATACGTTATGGTAAAGAACAGGCAAGGATAAAGGACCTTAATGCTGAGGATATGGACCTTGTAAAAAAACTGGGTAAGGAAGTTATTGAAAATAAATATGGCAACCTTTTCCAGATGTATGAAAAGATTGTTGACGAGAACCCGTATGAAACCCCTATGATGATATACCCGGCGGTACACTATACAATGGGTGGGATATGGGTTGATTATAACCTTATGACTACTATTGAAGGATGCTACGCTATTGGAGAAGCAAACTTCTCTGACCACGGGGCCAACAGGCTTGGAGCTTCAGCACTGATGCAGGGGCTTGCCGATGGATATTTCGTACTGCCTTACACCATTGGTGATTATCTTGCAAAAGATATCCGTACAGGAAAAATATCAACCGACTTGCCTGAGTTTGAAGAGGCTGAAAATAATGTAAGGACTCAGCTTGAAAGGTTTATAAATAATAATGGTAAATATACTGTTGACCATTTCCATAAAAAACTTGGTAAAATAATGTGGGATAAAGTAGGTATGGCTCGTAATGCACAGGGCCTTACTGAAGCCATACATGAAATTGCCGAATTAAGGGAAGAATTTTACCGTGATGTAAAAGTTCCGGGCGATATGTACAGCTTTAACCAGGAGCTGGAAAAAGCAATGCGTGTTGCAGATTTCCTTGAACTTGGAGAATTGTTTGCCAAGGATGCATTGCATCGTAATGAATCATGCGGCGGCCATTTTAGGGAAGAATACCAGACAGAAGATGGTGAAGCACAGCGTGATGATGAAAACTTTGCTTATGTAGCTGCCTGGGAATATAAAGGCAAGCCAAGCGAAGCAGTACTTCATAAAGAAGAACTAGTGTTTGAAAATGTGAAACTGGTACAACGTAGTTATAAGTAATCTAGTCCGTAGGAATAAGCCAATAGCCAAAAATGAATGAAATTAAAGGTTATAAAGACTTATTAATATGGCAAAAAGGAATAGAACTGGTTAAGGCAATATATAAATGTTTTGAAAGTTTCCCTAAAGATGAAATTTTCGGTTTGCAAAGCCAGATGAAAAGAGCTGTTATCTCCGTGCCTTCCAATATAGCGGAAGGGTGGGGAAGAAACTCAACTAAGAATTATATTCAGTTTTTAAGGATTGCAAGAGGATCATTATTTGAACTTGAAACTCAACTAATAATTGCCCGGGAACTGAATTTTTTGAGTGAAGTAAAATTTAATGAAATATCAGGTTTAATAACTGAAGAAAGTAAAATGTTAAACGCCTTCATCAGGTCAATAGACAAATAACTTATTGCTAATGGCTTTTGGCTAATAAACTTTATTAAAATGAACTTAAAATTAAAAATATGGCGCCAGAAAGACGCCAAAGATAAAGGAAGGATGATTGATTATAACATCAGCGATGTTTCCCCTGATATGTCTTTCCTTGAAATGCTTGACGTTTTGAACGAGCAGCTAAATAATAAAGGAGAAGACCCTGTTGCTTTTGACCATGACTGCCGTGAAGGTATCTGTGGTATGTGTTCGCTGTTTATTAACGGTGAGGCACACGGCCCTGACAGGGGTGTTACTACCTGCCAGCTGCACATGAGGAAATTTAAAGATGGCGATACTATTTATATAGAGCCTTTCCGTGCAAAAGCTTTCCCTGTAATTAAAGACCTTGTTGTTGACCGTACCTCTTTTGACAGGATACAGCAGGCCGGTGGTTTTATCTCGGTAAATACGTCCGGTAATACTCAGGATGCCAATGCTATTCCGATTAAAAAGCATGATGCTGACCGCTCTTTTGATGCTGCAACATGTATTGGGTGTGGTGCCTGTGTGGCAAGCTGTAAAAATGCTTCTGCCATGCTGTTTGTATCTGCCAAGGTATCGCAGTTTGCATTGCTGCCTCAGGGAAGGGTTGAGGCTACAGAGCGTGTACTTAACATGGTTAAAAGAATGGATGAGGAAGGCTTTGGCGCATGTACTAATACCGGTGCCTGCGAAGTAGAATGTCCTAAAGGGATATCACTTGAAAACATTGCCCGCATGAACAGGGAATACCTGTTTGCAAGTATGAAATAATATACTATACCAATTATATAAAAAGCACCTTTATAAGGTGCTTTTTTATTTGCTATGGTTTGCTTAAATTTAAGGAAAAACCTGAAATGAAAATCACCCTTATACAAACGCATTTAATCTGGGAAGATGCAAAAGCCAACCGAAACAATTTTACAAGACTTATAGAAAGCGTAAATCAGCAAACTGACCTTATAGTACTCCCAGAAATGTTTACCACCGGGTTTACCATGAACCCTGAAACGGTGTATGAAACAATGGAAGGCGAATCGGTTTCGTGGATGAAGGAAACAGCCATGAGAACAGGGTGTGCCCTTACAGGAAGCCTTGTAATAAAAGAAAATGGCAATTATTATAACCGCCTGTTATTTGTATATCCTGACGGGAGCTATAAAACCTATAACAAACGGCATCTGTTTACATTAGCGGGTGAGGATAAACATTATACCGCCGGAAAGGAAAAGCTTATTGTTGACTACAAGGGCTGGAAAATTTGCCTACAGGTGTGTTATGACCTGCGTTTTCCTGTTTTTGCCCGCAATACGGAAGATTATGACCTTTTGTTATTTCCTGCCAACTGGCCAAAACAGCGCACCACAGCGTGGGATAGCTTATTAAGGGCACGGGCTATAGAAAATATGTGCTATACTATAGGCGTAAACAGGATTGGCACAGATAATAGCGGGCATGAATATTCCGGGCATACACAGTTAATAGGCCCCTTGGGTGAATATCTGTTAGAGCCCGCAATAAAAGAAGGCGTATATACTATAGAAATCAGTAAAGAGGAGTTACTGGAAGCACGGGATAAATTCGGGTTTTTAAAAGACAGGGACAATTTTACCCTCCTCCCAGGTTAAAAGGCTGGTCAACATCCCAGTTGGCTCGTACCTGCACTTCATTTGGAAAATATATAACCTCTTCCGGCTGCCGCTTTTCAAGAAAGTTGCCACTATCCCATTCGCCGTTTCCATTATCGTCATAAATAACCCTTAAAACATACTGGTCAGGTAAAACAGCGTCAAAAACAATATTGGTTTCACCCTTGCTGTAGTATGATGCCTTTACTTCTTCCGATGCATTAAGTACTTCAAGTATTAATGGGAACCGTTTGGCATTTTGCAGTGTTACCCTCAGGTTGCCATAATCGGAATACGTGCGTGTGGAAAGGTTAAATGTAAGTGTGTCGTTTGATTTTTCATAGAAATCCGTTAATGCGCCCGGCAAAAATGTAAAGTTATACTTTTGGCTTTCCTCTTTGGGGAAATCAATCTCCAGCTTCTGCTCAAACGTATTGTATATAACAGAATTTATTTTTACTGCAACCAAATCCTTATTGATAAGGCTGATTTTAGTTGTATCAATAGTCACTATTGGTGTTGATGTATTTAGCGTAAAACGCTGGCGGAAATGCAGGCCTCCTTTTTGGACAGCAGTAATGCTAAGCGAATCGGCAGCTTTCATTTCCTTTATCTTCACTACAAAATCTTTAATGGTATCCCTGTAATTTACAGACACCTGTACTGAATCCTGCTCAATATTACGGGGCAGCCACACCTGTACAGAATCTTTACCGGAAAGGTTGGTAAGCACCGAAGGTATATCCTGTGTGCCAGTACCATTCTTTACCTTAGCCTTTAACGTTCGCGGGTCGCCTTCATAGCCCATTACCAGCCTGTTAGAAGATATCTGACTTGGCTTTAATGGCTTTAATGGTAGCTGTTCTTTAAAAAGGCTTAGCTGATAAAGTATAAGTGAGTCATTAGGCACGTTTATAGGTTCCTTTAAAAATGCAATTTTATCTGACTTAGGATTATAAACATAATTATTACCCTTATCCTTTAAGGCAAAAATGTAATATTTTCCCTCTTTAAGGTTTTCCAGCGTAAAATTGGTAAGGCTGTCAAGTGTATTGGTTACATATCGGGGCTTTTCTTTATAAATCGTGGAATCCGTATAAGTTTCATTGGCCTCATACAGCATCACGGTAACAAAATTATCTGCCTTTCGGCTGTAAGCATCTTTTATCATCCCTCCTACCGCAAGGGAATCTATGTAGCTTCCTGTAGAAAAAATAAACTTAAACTGGGAATATGGGTTCCCTTCATTATTATCTGTTATACTCTGGCCAAAATTAAAGCTATAGGTAGTATTGGGCTTTAATGTGTCTTTTATTTTAATATCAATATAACGGCTGGCACTGCCCATAGGGTAAATGTCGGGCGCATAATCCATAGGCGGCGATATAATAAGCTGCTTATTAATATCTTTTACCTTTATATATTCATTAAAATCAATACGGATTTGTTTGCCTTTAAAATCAGTAGTCATATTTTTAGGCGAACTGCCCACCATAACAGGTGGTATAGTATCTTTTAATCCACCCGATATACTACCCCTCCTGGCACATCCTGTGATGGAAGTTACAGCCATAACAACTATAAAAATAAATGCAACTATTTTCTTTAACATGGCAATGCTGTTTTACAGCACAAAATAACAATTATATTCAGTGTAAATAAAAAGTTTTTCAATGTTTTGCATCAGGAATGTGCATAGGCAATAGTAACAATGCTCAATTTACTGCCGGGTATACTAAGCAGTGCCCTCCCGCACGACTCTAACGTTGCGCCTGTAGTCATTACATCATCAACTAACAAAAAGTGTTTACCGTTATCTTCCTCCGTATAGTCAACGTTAAATGCAGAACCAATAATAGCCGCCCTGTCTTCAAGGTTTTTCTTAGTCTGTGTTTTGGTATAAGCTGTCCTTAAAAGCAGCTTATCATTATAGGGTACGCTAAGCATATGGGCAATCGCCCTGCCAAATTCCTCAACCTGATTATAGCCCCGCTCACGAAGTTTTTTGGGATGCAAGGGCACGGGTATAATATCGGTTACAGATTGCAGTTCTTCCACATTCTTTAAATCCGTGGCATACCACTGCCCCATTAGGCTGCCAACATCTTCCCTGCCATTGTATTTTAAATTATGGATAAGCTGCTGGACTATACCCTGTTTATGGAAATACAACATAGCGGAGGCATGTTCCAGTGGCAACCTGCCATAAAAACGCCGGAAAATTTCATTTTCCTGCATCTGCCAGTGCTGGGTAAAAGGCAGGTCGTGCCTGCACGCTGTACATATTACCAGCTCACTTTCCAGCAACAAACCACTGCAGCCCGGACAGTTTTTAGGAAAGAAAAGGTTAAAGAGGCTTTTAAGCATTATTTTTTAACAGGAAAATATTTTTTAATTTCCGGTTAAAGATAACAAATGGTATATATGTAAACTATTTGATTTTTATATTTTTGCAACATGGCAAAACAAGACGATATTTTTAAGAATGTAATTTCGCACGCAAAGGAATATGGCTTTATATTCCCATCAAGTGAAATATATGACGGCCTTAGCGCAGTATATGATTACGGGCAAAATGGGGCAGAATTAAAGAAGAACATCAGGGAATACTGGTGGAAATCAATGGTACAGATGCATGAAAATATTGTAGGTATAGATGCCGCAATTTTTATGCACCCTACCACATGGAAAGCTTCGGGGCACGTAGATGCCTTTAACGACCCGTTGATTGACAATAAGGATTCCAAAAAAAGATACAGGGCAGATGTGCTGATTGAAGACTATGCCGAAAAGCTGAACCAAAAGGCACAGAAAGAAATAGAAAAAGCGCGTGCCCGATATGGAGAAGCGTTTAATGAAGAGGAATTTAAGGCAACCAATGCGCGTACCAAAGAATACCTGGAAAGAAAAGACCAGATTTTGCAGCGCATGGCACGCAGCCTTGAAACCGAAAACCTTGCCGATGTAAAAGCTCTTATTGAAGAACTTGAAATTGCCGACCCTGAAACAGGCTCTAAAAACTGGACAGAAGTAAGGCAGTTTAACCTTATGTTTGGCACAAAACTGGGTGCCGAAGCAGCAAACGCAATGGATTTATACCTGCGCCCGGAAACTGCACAGGGTATATTTGTAAACTTCCTTAATGTACAAAAAACAGGCAGGATGAAAGTCCCTTTTGGTATTGCACAAACAGGAAAGGCTTTCCGTAACGAAATTGTGGCTAGGCAGTTTATTTTCCGTATGCGTGAATTTGAACAGATGGAAATGCAGTTTTTTGTACGCCCCGGTGAAGAAATAAAATGGTATGAATACTGGAAGGAAACCAGGCTTAAATGGCACCAATCGCTTGGGTTGGGCAAAGAAAATTACCGCTTTCATGACCATGAAAAGCTGGCGCATTATGCCAATGCGGCTGCGGATATTGAATTTAACTTTCCCTTCGGCTTTAAAGAGCTTGAGGGTATACACTCCAGGACTGATTTTGACCTTAAGGCTCATGAGCAGTATTCCGGCAGGAAATTACAGTACTTTGATGCTGAACTGAATGAAAATTATGTGCCTTATGTAGTGGAAACCTCTGTAGGGCTGGACAGGATGTTCCTTGCTGTATTCTCATCATCACTTAAAGAAGAAACACTGGAAGATGGCTCTGTACGCACTGTATTAAGCCTTCCTGCGGTACTGGCGCCAACCAAAGCCGCTATATTGCCATTGGTTAAAAAAGACGGGCTGCCTGATGTAGCAAGAAAAATTATTGATGACCTGAAATGGGATTTCAATGTGGCTTATGACGAGAAAGATGCTGTAGGGCGCCGTTACAGGAGGCAGGATGCGCTTGGCACGCCTTTCTGTATTACGGTTGACCACCAAACGCTGGAAGACGAAACCGTAACTATACGCCACCGTGATACCATGAAGCAGGACAGGGTAAAAATTACAGAGCTTCGCAATATTATTAATGAAGAGGTTTCAGTAAGGAAATGGCTCATGAAAATGCAGTAATTGTAATTACATTATCATTATACAAAAGCGCTTTAATAAAGCGCTTTTGCTATTTATAGCCTGTTTGGTTATATTTACCACAATAGCAAAAAGTAAATAAATGATTACAGAAAAGGAATTAGAAAATTTGAGGGTGCAATTATCAGTGAAATCTAAAAACGGGCTGGATTTTATATTATCCGCATTTTTTATATGGCTTATAATAAGCTGTATATGGACGCTTGACTTTTCCTCTTTTGACAAATCAATACTTACATTTATAGCAGGAAGCTTAATGCTGCCGCTTGCATTTGCAGCATCCAAATTGCTTAAAACAAAATGGACAGATAAAAGCAACCCCTTACAGCCTTTAGGCCTTTGGCTTAATTTTGCCCAACTGTTTTATTTCCCTTTTTTAATATTTGCGCTTTTAAAAATGCCCGATAATTTTGTAATGGTATATGTTATTATTACAGGAGCACACTTTTTTCCTTATGCATGGTTTTATAAAACGCAGTGGTTTGCCATTTTTGCAGGAATCATTTCATTCGGCGCATTAATACTTGGCTTAAACCTTGAACCGGAAAAAATGTATTTCCTGCCTGTTTTTATGAGTATATGCCTTTTAGTTTTAGCCATCCTCCTGCATTTTGACAGCAGGAAAAAAAGAAATATCATTAATTAAGTTGTTTCTTCAAAAGCTATTTCAGGGTTCAGTATCTCAGTAATAAGCAAAACCAATTGCTGCCTGTATTCGGAAAGCAATGCTGAATCTACAATATCAACAATTGGGGCTGCCTTGTCAAAAGCATCTTTAAAGCTAAAGCCCATAAAGCCGCTTTTCATGTTCTTAAAAGATATGATTCCTGCTTCCATTTCCAGGCCATTAGCCAGCGGTTCATACATAAAAGCATAAGTTAGTAATTGTATTGCCTTTTCATTTTTAATATCGGCTGTAAGCCCCTCCCATTCCTTCAGTACAAGATTGTTCTTTTCAACCTTACCTGTTTTATAATCAATAATCCTGATTTTACCATTGCGTTGCTCAATACGGTCAATATTACCTGAAATCTTTACGGGATAAGGTAATGTATCATCTTCCAGCCAGCGTTCATAGTTTTGCTCAAGTGCAAGTACTTTTACACTATCACCTGCTGTTAATTGCTGTTTTTCCTGCTTAAGTAAATTATGCACATTCCTTTTGGCAACCTCAAAGGCAAGCAGGTTGCGCCCTTTTTTTATTTCCCCTTCCTTGTACACCTTCACAAACTGGCGCATTACTTCGTCATCTGCAAGGGCTGCCATAGCCTCTATATGCTGTACCGTAAGGAATGTATTGATATAAGGCTTATACAATTCTTCCAGCACCCCGTGTATAATAGTACCCAAAGTATTCAGCGCAATGCTTTCCTCTACTTCATCAGCTTCATTAATACGCAATATCCTTTGGTAATAAAACAATATCGGGTTTCTTATATAACTTGTTAGGGCAGATGGCGAAAATCCTTTACCTGTAGCAATTTCCTTAAGCCTTTCCATAACCGATGCCGATTTAGGCACTACCATAGGCTCATAAGCCTTGTCCGGCAAATGGGCATTATATATAGTGCTTATTAGGTTATGCTTTGGCCTTTTCTCAATTTCAAGCTGGGTTAAAAAACGGCTTCTTTCACCGGCATCAAGCCCCTCGCTTTCGGTATTATAAAGCAGGTAAATATTTTTAGCCCTTAACAGCAAATGGTAAAAGTGGTAGCTGTATATGGCATCCTTTTCTTTATATGTTGGCAAGCCCAGTTCCCGCTTAACATCATAGGGAATAAATGAATTTTGGGTTTTCCCTGAAGGGAATTTCCCCTCGTTCATGGAAGTTACTATAACATTTTCAAAATCGAGCACACGGCTTTCAAGTACTCCCATAATCTGCAATCCGGTAAGGGGTTCTCCCTCAAATGACACCTCAGCCAGTTCAGCTACCTGCTTGTAAACAGCATAAAGTACTGCCAGGCTATCCATCTGCGGGTGCGTTTCATGGTAATTAATAAGCTTATTAATTACTTTAAAAATAGAATAAAGAAATGCTTTTGTTATTTTATCCTCTTCATCATCTGTTCCCAAAAACTCTTTTATAGCCAGTATGATAGCCGAAAGTTTTTGTAATACCTTGCCAACATTATCATCCCAGCGTTCAAAAAGCAAACTGAAAAATGCGGAACTGTTTCCATGAATTTCAAAAAGCTTGCTATGCGAAAAAAAAGTTATGTTATTCCTGTTGATACTATTTACCAGTTCCTGCGCTTCGGCATAAGGCTCTACCAGGGGATGCGTCAATATATCCAGCACTTCCCTGTAGTATAATGTGTAGCTTTTTTCGCTACGGCTCAAAGCATTGGTATGCAGTTTAAACAGCTTGTTGATTAAAATCTGCGCAGGATTATTCTTGCTGCTGTACCCCATTGTTATATTGAGGCTGCCCACTCCTGAAGGAAGGCTGTAAAGCAGGGGCACCAAAAGGTTTTCCTCTCCTAAAACCAAAGCGGTTTTATCAAGGCTGTATCGCTCCTCCTGTAACTGTTCAACAATTTGCCCGGCTATTTTAGCCTGGCCTACAGTTTTAGGCGTACCAATTATTTTTATATTTTTCGGATGGCTGAATTCATCGGTTATCCATTCAAAAGGCTGTTGGGCAAACTGACGCCATTCCTTTTTTATACGCCTTATAAACAAACCGGCATCATGATAAGGGTCGTTTAAGAAAACCTCATCAATATCCCAGTAAATTTTTGCCTGTCCGCAGGACAGCAAATGCTGTATTATTTTTTCCTCGGCAGCGTTAAGGGCATTAAAGCCTGCAAATATCAATTGCTGCTTTGCAAAATTATTTGAAAAATGCCCTATATTTTCTACTGCCTCCCTGTAAATCAGTCCCTGATAACCTATTTTATTATCCAGCAGGTGATTGTAAAGGCTACTGTAATATAGGGGAAGCTGTTTCCAGAATTCAAGGTAATTCTTTATCATGTCGGTATGCTTGTCCACATCAACCGACCAATGTTTTATATCCTCAATATCCTTAAGGTAAGACAGCACATGCGCAGGGTTAAGCAGATAGCGGTCAATCTCATTAAAATCCTGCAATAAGGTTTTTGCCCAGTTGGCAAAGGTTTCAAAAGGCTGCTGCGCCTCTTTTGGTGTAAGCCCCAGGTAAACATTATAAAATTCAAATAATAGCTCAATGCTATCCACAGCACGTACATCGGCAACGTCCTGTATAAAATCCTCAATACTTATTATTTCTGGGGCAAAAATTACACTATTCAATTGCTTTTTAAGTGCTTCTATAAGGAATATCCTTGCCCTTTTATTAGGTAGTATAATTACAAGCCCTGAAAGGGAACTGCCGTACTCACTTACCAGTTGTGCACTTAGTTTATCTAAAAATGTTTGCTGCGCCATGCCATAAAAATAAAAAAATGCCCCCGCTTAGCGGAGGCATTTTCAATTTATTTACTGGTATAAATTACTCTTTAATAAGCTTAACTTCTACCCTTCTGTTCTGAGCTTTACCTTTAGCTGTCCTGTTAGAAGCAATTGGTTTAGTTTCACCGAAACCAACTGACCTCAACCTGTCAGCAGCAATACCGTTTTCAACAAGGTAAGTAACTACTGCAGCAGCCCTGTTTTCAGATAGAGTCTGGTTAAGAGCGTTGCTACCATCACTATCAGTGTGGCCTTCAATGCTGAACCTTGCCTGAGGGTATTCTTTCAATATGTTTTTCATATTTTCAAGTACCGGTACAGTTTCATCTTTGAAAGTAGATTTACCACTGTTGAATAATATAGTCCTTGCATAGTCATTAAGTTTCTTAACAACCTCTTCAGTTACTTCAGGGCATCCGCGGTTAGCAGCAGTACCTTTCACATCCGGGCAAAGATCATCTTTGTCAAGTACACCGTCGCCATCAGTATCTGGCCAAGGGCAACCATTGTTTTCTTTAGGACCTGCAACTTCAGGGCACTGGTCATCTTTATCAGCTATACCGTCACCATCAGTATCAGGGCAGCCTTGTAGGCTTGCAACACCTGCAACTTCAGGACAAGCATCATCTTTATCAGCTATACCATCGCCATCAGTATCAGGACATCCCTGGAACTCAGCAAGGCCTGCTTGATCAGGACAAGCATCATCTTTATCAGGAATACCATCGCCATCAGTATCAGGACATCCCTGGAACTGCTCTAAACCTGGTACTTCAGGACAAAGATCGTCTTTGTCATATATACCGTCTTTGTCAGTGTCTTTTCCACCAAATTTAAAAGTAAGACCTGCAAAATGCTGTAAGTGCCTTGGCACATTAGCTTCTGCCTGATCTTCAAATGAATGTTTGTAAGTAGACTGAAGTGTTAAACCTACATTCTCAACAAACCAGAATGTAACACCAAGGCCACCATTTACTGTACCATTACCTTTTTCATCAATCCAGGTATAACCACCACCTAAGTGTAGATAAGGGTCAAACCAGCTAGTACCAATAAGGTTAAGGAAGCTGTACTTAATCTGGCCATCAACACCATAATAAGTAAGATCTCCAGGATTAGTTACAGTATAGTCCTGAGTACCGGGAGTACGTGTAACCAATTTGTCAATTTTGTTTACTGATCCTGTAATACCGAAAGAGAAGTTATCTCCTATGGCTCTTGATACATTGATGTAAGACACAGAAGGAAGGATGTTCCAATGGTCTTTAGCATTAAAGTATTCACTGAATTGGTCTTCAAATTTAGATGCTGCCCCAAACCTGGTATCTACGGCATTAGCACCAAATGAGATAGCCCATGGATTGTCGCTGTCCTGAGCATAGGAGTTAAGACCTAAAGCCAGAAAACCTGCAACAAATAGTTTGCTAAGATGTTTCATACTTTTTTAAATTTAATTACATATAGGTTATATTAGGCAAATTTAGTATGTTAAAATCTAATCGCAAAACGATTTATTAAAAAATATCCTACTAAACCCCCTAAATTCTAGTTAAATAATAGTTAATGATTTCCCAACTTGGGCAAATGCATCTATGGCTTTATCAAGATGTTCCTGTGTGTGTGCTGCTGAAAGCTGCACCCTTATGCGCGCTTTATCCTTAGGCACAACAGGATAAAAGAAACCTATTACATATATACCTTTTTCTAACAGCATATCTGCCATTTGCTGCGAAAGCTTTGCATCATACAGCATTACAGGAACTATAGCCGAATCGCCGTCTATAATATCAAAACCAGCTTCTTTCATACCTTTCTTAAAATAATTGGTATTCCATTCCAGCTTGTCACGCAGTGAAGTATCTTTTTCAAGCAATTCAAAAACCTTGATAGAAGCGCCTACTATAGATGGTGCTAAAGAATTTGAAAACAGGTAGGGCCTTGAACGCTGCCTCAGCATTTCTATTATTTCTTTTTTGCCGGTTGTGTAGCCGCCCATAGCACCGCCCAGGGCCTTACCTAATGTACCGGTAATAATATCAACCCTGCCCATAACATTTTTTGCTTCCAGTGTTCCCTTTCCTGTTTCGCCTATAAATCCGGCAGCGTGACACTCATCCACCATTACCATAGCATCATACTTTTCGGCCAGGTCGCATATTTTATCAAGTGGAGCTACCAATCCGTCCATTGAAAAAACACCATCGGTTACAATAATTTTAAACCTCCTGTTTTCTTCATTTGCTTTTTTCAGCTGCTGTTCCAGTTCGGCCATGTTATTGTTTTCATAGCGGTACCTCGCCGCTTTACAAAGCCTCACGCCGTCAATAATAGAGGCATGGTTCAGGCTATCGGATATAATAGCGTCTTCCTCGCCAAGCAATGGTTCAAACACACCGCCATTGGCATCAAAAGCAGCAGCATACAAAATTGTGTCTTCCGTGCCGTAAAAGGATGCTATTTTTTTTTCGAGTTCTTTATGTATATCCTGTGTACCACATATAAACCTTACTGATGACATACCAAAGCCATGCGTATCCAGCGCGTCTTTTGCAGCCTGTATAACTTCGGGGTGCGAAGAAAGCCCCAGATAGTTATTGGCACAAAAGTTAAGTACCTTCTGCCCGCTTTCAAGTGTAATTTCAGCACCCTGCGGCGAAGCTATAATCCGTTCTTTTTTATAAAGCCCGTTTTCTTTAATGGTTTCCAGTTCAGCAGCAAGATGCTCTTTTATTTTTCCGTACATATAGTATAATTTGTTTGTTGTTTATTATTACAAGGCAAAGATACACAAAGCATTTACTATTGGCTTAAAGCGGCAGCTGCACTACTTCAATATTTTCACCTATATATATAAGTGCTTTCTTTTCTACTTTAAGCCCCATACTTTCCAATGCGCTTTGATAACCGGATAACTGCTTCGCATATTTATCCATATGTATCCCGGTTTTATAATCCAGCAGCCAGGCACTGCCGTTACGGATAGCAACCCTGTCCGGCTTTAGGGTTTGGATGTTATTGCCTATAATGCTCTGCTCATTAAAAATTTCGTTTTCCGGATTGAAAAAATCTGCAAGGCCAGGATGCATTGTTATTTCTTTAAGGGCTTTTTCCACCTCGCCTTTCTGGGTTTGGGTTATAAGCCCTGCCTCTATGGCTTTCATGAGTGCAACAGGTATATCATCTGCCGATTTTACAAAAGACAGTACTTCATGCATTACATTGCCAAACTCTATTGCCTGTAACTGGGCACTGCCCCACATGAGCGATTCCCGCTGTGCAATTTTTACAGCCCTTGGGTTAAAATGCTGTTTCACTACCTTTATTACTTCCTGTTCTTCTGTAGGTGCAGCAGCAGAGGATATCCTTCCGGGCTTGCCAAACTCATATTCATCCCTTAAATTATCAAATACCTGCTTGTGCTGCAGGTATCCTATAAAGTAGGATGACATATTATTGGTCAGCTCCCCGCGCGAGGTAAAATTCCTCGCTGAAATAATATATAACTGCTCTTCAGCCCTTGTTAATGCCACATACAGTACATTAATATTATCCAAAAGCTCTTCCTGTGATTTTATTTTATACAGTTCTGCCGCCTTTTCACCATACTCTGCCACTTCCTTTTTACTGTCTATAAGTGCCTTTTGAAAACCAAAGGTTTCATCATCAAGCTCCAGCCACATTTTATCGCGTGGGCTGCGTGCATAATCTTCTTCGGCAAACGGGAAAATAACAACAGGAAACTCAAGCCCTTTGGATTTATGAATTGTCATTATCCTTACAGCATCATTACCTTCAGGCGAAGGAATGCTGAACTTACTGCCATTGTTCTCCCAATATTCCAAAAAGTCTGATATCCCGGATTGTGTCCTTATATCACGCTCCAACACAAGGTCAAGGAAGTATTGCACATAACTCTGGTTGCTTTTTTCCTTGATGAACACATCTACTATGGTTTCAACTGCTTCATATAATGATTTTTTACGGCAGTTTTTAAATGATATGTATATACCCTGGCTTGCCAGCCATTGTTCCAGGCTTTCTTCTGTCGGCTGCTGCATGCCTGCAGCTATAAAATCATGTACCTGATGCTTTTCTTTTTGGTTATTGGCAACAAAATATAAAAATTGTGCTTTAGCCTCCATATTGGCATTACTTTTAAGGTAGCGCAGCAAATTAATTATCAGCTTGACCTCTGACGCATTCTCTATTAGCAATGTTTCCGAAGAAAGTATGGGTATTTTATTTTCGGTAAGGTAATTGGCCAGCAAAACACCCGGCTGCCTTTTTCGGGTCAGCAGTACTATATCTTTGTACTGAAAGCCCTGGTTCAGTACTTTCTTTATAGTGGCCAGTGTTGCTTCAAGGTATTGGTCGTTCCGGGTGGTTTCCAAATCCTCTCCTGAAATTTCCGGAATAAAAGAAATATTTACATACCCTCCGTTTTTATTATTAACTTCCTGCTCACTGTTTTGGTACAAATCCTTATAATCTTCATCTTCAAAATACTGTGATAAAAAAGAAAAAAAGGAATTGTTGAAGCTTACTACGTTACTGTAACTCCTGAAATTTACTCCTAAATTATATATATTCCTTTCCGGGTTGGAAAAAGGGTTTAACCCTTTGGTCAAATTTATAAACTGTTCTGCATGCCCACCGCGCCACCGGTAAATAGATTGTTTAGGGTCGCCTACAATCATTAAAGAACCTTTGTTGCCCTGCAAATCTTCTGAAGCGAGGGAATTATCTATAAGCGGTATAAGATTTTGCCATTGCATCTGGCTGGTATCCTGAAATTCATCTATAAAAAAATGACGGTAGCGCTCGCCCAGCCTTTCATATATAAACGGTGCGGGCTGGTTTTGTATTTCCTTATGTATAATAGCATTAAACTCTGATATGGAAAGTATATTCTGTTCCTTTTGTATGCGTTCCAGCTCCTGGCTAATAGAATTAAGCAGTGAAAGCGGTGTTATGTTCTTCAGGAAAGCTTCATAAAAACTTTTCTTCTCATAATTTTTATAAACCTCGGCCAGCAGGCTCAGCAATCCAGGCTTAAGGGCTTCAATGGCATCCTTGTCTTTGGCTGACTTGTTAACCTTTATATCATCGGGTTCAAAGTATTTTTTGTGGGAAGGCTTCAACTCCCCGTTTGATATATAACCAATATGATTAGGAAAATGGCCTGCGGAAAACGATTTTAAATCAATGTTATTTTCTTCCAGCATTTCTGTAAGACTGCTGCCAAGCGAGCGGCAATGCGCTTCAAGCCCGGCTACTGCCTGCCGTAGCTTTTCTTTTATAAATAAAAATTCCTCTATGGTTTTATCCCGAAACTGGCTTACCTCATTCCGGTTATTTTCATTAATAAGCAGTTTTCCTGTTTCAAAAAGCTCGTGGGTAACATCCCAGCTTTTGTCATTATCTGTCTTGTCCAGTGAAAAATCAACCAAAAGCCCTGTCAAAACCTCGTTCTCACCTGCTTTTGCAATAATGGCATCTACTGCCTCTTTTAAAAGGTTTTCCGTTTCCAGCGAAACATCAAAACTAACCGAAAGGTTAAGGTCATGCGCAAATGCACGTATTACCTTATGCGTAAACCTGTCTATGGTAGAAATATCAAACGAAGCATAATTATGTATAATATTTTTAATTATAGCTTTTGACTTATCTTTTATAGTGGCAAGTGAGAGGCCCGTTTCCTGTTGAAGTATCATCATAAGGGCTTCTGCCCTGGCACCCGGTTCATCTTTGGAGAAATCGGAAAGGTTTGCTATTATACGCCCTTTCATTTCTTCCACAGCCTTATTGGTAAAGGTTATGGCCAGTATTTTCCTGTAAGTATCATCAGACGGGGACAACAAGAGTATTTTTAAATACTCTTTTACAAGCATATAGGTTTTACCGGACCCGGCAGAGGCATTGTATATGGAAAAAGCGGTTTTTTGCACTTAGCTGGTTTTATTTTTAATATTTAATAAGATAATTTATAACAAAATCTTATTTCGATATAAAATTTAAAATTTTTAAATTTGGATTAAAATTAATACTAATCTTTTAAAATTACGTATATCATGGCTTTTGAATTACCTAAACTACCTTATGCATACGATGCTTTAGAACCTCATATTGATGCCCGTACTATGGAAATACATCATACCAAGCATCATAATGCGTACACAACCAACCTTAACAATGCCATAGCAGGCACTGACCTTGAAGGTAAAACTATTGAAAATATACTTATAAACCTTGACCCTTCCAACAGCGCAGTGAGAAATAACGGGGGCGGTTACTACAACCACAACCTGTTTTGGCAAATATTGTCGCCAAAAGGAGGCGGAGAGCCTACAGGCGAACTGGAAGCAGCCATTGAAAAGGCTTTTGGCTCATTTGATGAATTTAAAGCCAAATTTGCCAAAGCAGCAGCTACACAATTCGGTTCAGGATGGGCATGGTTGTGCGTGCACCTGGGTGGTAAACTGGAAATATGCTCTACACCTAACCAGGACAACCCTTTAATGCCTGAAATTGGATGTGGCGGCACACCTATTTTAGGCCTTGATGTTTGGGAACATGCCTATTATTTAAATTACCAGAACAGGAGGCCGGATTATATTGAGGCTTTCTTTAAAGTAGTGAACTGGGAAGAAGTGGCAAGGCGCTATGCTAATGAAAAGTAATACACAATATACCTGAAATGAAAAAGGAGGCATTAGCCTCCTTTTTTTATGCTATACTATTTAATGTATATAGTTATTACAAAATAAAAAAGGGAGAACTGGAAAAGTTCTCCCTTTTTTTGCCCCCAAAAATACCGTAAAAATTAATTTACTAATGCTATTTTGATGCTAAACTATATCCAACCTTACTAATTTGCAAATTAAATAGATGAAAAGTTATAAAATTTCGATGAAATGCGCTTTTATTCTATAAAATGCATAAAACTAAAAAGGGGAAACTTAACGCTTCCCCTCTTTTGCCCTCTAAAATACCGTAAAAAATTAATTTTACTAAAAGTGCAAATTTATAGTACGTTTTGCAACTACACAACTATTTAATTGTGAAATATGCAAAAACAATGTTTTTATGTAAAAATGGAATATATATTTAACGAACGGATATGAAAGAGATTTTTAATGAGGCAAAAACACTATAATGGTATTAAAAATAAAAAGCAGAAGTGTTTACTTCTGCTTTTTGCCCCCAAAAATACCGTAAAAATTAATTTACTAATGCTATTTGATTGTAAAAGTATAGCGGGATGGTATACTATGCAATTTTTTTAGATAACACGTAGAAAAAATCGTTGAATTGCGCTTTCTAATAGGCACGGGCGTCATTTCCTTCATAAAAATTAATAAATGCACGGTTTACCACACGGTTTCCGCCAGGCGTAGGGTAATCACCTGTAAAATACCAATCCCCAAGATTTTTAGGACATGCCTTGTGCAGGTTATCTACACTCTGGAATATTATTTTAACTTCAGCTTTTATATCTTCTGAACGTAAAAGCTGTGCAATCTTATCCGATATCTCCTCATCTGTAAAAGGCGCATAAAACTCTTTCACATGATTTACCACTTCAGCATCGGGAAGGTTTTCCTGTACTTTTGATTTTTTATATACATCTTCCACAATGTGCAGCATGTTCCTTTCCTTAAGGAGTGCTAGTGCTGCCTGAAAAGCAACAAGCCCTTCCAGCTTAGCCATATCAATACCATAACAATCAGGATACCTTATTTGAGGGGCCGAAGAAACCACAACTATTTTTTTGGGGTTAAGCCTGTCCATCATTTTTATTATACTCTTTTTTAAGGTAGTTCCCCTAACTATACTGTCGTCAATAATAACAAGGTTATCACTGGGCTTTATAACCCCGTAAGTAACATCATATACGTGCGCCACCAAATCATCCCTGCTGCTGTCCTCAGTTATAAAAGTGCGGAGTTTTGCATCCTTTATAGCAATCTTTTCAGTACGAATCTTTACTGAAAGGAGCTCTTTTAAAGTTTCGGCAGTCAGTGTGTTCCTGTCTCTTAATATCTGGTTATTTTTGCGGTCATTTAAAAAATCCTGTGCTGCCTCAACCATACCGAAAAAAGAGGTTTCTGCAGTATTGGGTATATAAGAGAAAACAGTATTATCAGTATCATTATCAATCGCTTTCAGCACGTCGGGTAAAATAAGCCTTCCCAGTTCCTTGCGTTCCCTGTAAATTTCAGCATCACTGCCACGTGAAAAATAAATCCTTTCAAACGAGCATGCTTTCTTTACAAGCGGCTGTATAATTTCATTTATATTTACCCTGCCATCCTTCTTTATAATAATAGCATTGCCCGGTTCCAGTTCCTGTACATCTTCAAAGTTTACATTAAATACTGTTTGTATTACCGGCCTTTCCGATGCAACAACTACCACCTCATCATCCTTATAATAATAGGCCGGACGTATACCTGCCGGATCCCTGAAAACGAAACTATCGCCATGCCCTAACAGCCCTGCCATTGCATAACCTCCATCCCATTGTTTTGAAGCCCTTTTTAAAATCTTGGCAATATTAAGCCTTTCGGCTATAACAGCACTTGCCTCCTGTTTACTGTAGCCTTCCTGCTTACATTCCTGATATAAGTCTGTAACCTCATCATCAAGAAAGTGGCCAATTTTTTCCATTACGGTAACTGTATCGGCAAGTTCTTTGGGATGCTGGCCAATTTCAACAAGGCTGTCAAAAAGTTCCTTAACATTAGTCATGTTAAAATTTCCTGCCACAATAAGGTTGCGGTGCATCCAGTTATTCTGCCTCAGGAAAGGGTGCACACTTTCTATGCTGTTTTTACCAAAAGTACCATAACGCACATGGCCTAAAAAAACCTCGCCTATATAAGGCACCTGCTCTTTAAGCAGCTGCATATTAATATGGTATTCCGGGTGGGCTGCAAGTTCTTCATTTATCCTGCCGTTAATCTGAGTAAAAATGTCCTGTATCGGCTGCTGCTGGTTAGAGCGTATGCGGCTTATGTATCTTTGCCCCGGCTTTACATCCATTTTTATACTGGCAAAACCAGCACCGTCCTGCCCGCGGTTGTGCTGTTTTTCCATAAGGAGGTACATTTTTTGTATCCCATAAAAAACAGAGCCATACTTTTCCTTATAATACTCTAAAGGTTTTAGCAGCCTTAAAAGCGCTATACCACATTCATGTTTTATACTATCGCTCATAGTTGTGTTGTTGTTGCTGTAGCTTTAAATTAAAAAAAGCCCCATAATGAGGCCTGTTATTTATTCTTCCGTATCTTCAAGTGATATGTCAAACTGGGTAAGCGCCCTAAATTGCTGAAGGCGTTGCAGTACCTCTTCCTTTTCAAGGTTTACCATCCGTTCCGTACCAAATTTTTCAACACAGAATGATGCCATGTTAGAACCGTAGATAATGGCATTTTTCATATTTTCAAAAGAAACATTTTCGCTTTGTGTAATATAACCGGCAAAACCTCCGGCAAAAGTATCACCCGCGCCTGTAGGGTCAAACACTTCCTCAAGCGGAAGCGCAGGTGCAAAAAATACATTCCTGCCATGGAAAAGCAAAGCACCATGCTCCCCTTTTTTAATAACTACATATTCAGGGCCCATTTGTTGTATTTTGGCAGCCGCCTTAACCAGGGAATATTCTCCTGAAAGCTGGCGTGCCTCCTCATCATTAATAGTTATTACATCTACCCTTTTAATAACTTCAAGAAGTTCCGGCAAGGCACAATCCATCCAAAAATTCATTGTGTCAAGCACTATAAGCTTAGGCTCTTCGGTTAACTGATCCAGCACACTGCTTTGAATAAGCGGGTGCAGGTTGCCTAAAAGCACTACATCAGCATTTTTATAATGTTCCGGTACTACAGGCTTAAAATCAGCCAGTACATTTAACTGGGTTTCCAGTGTATCACGGGAATTAAGGTCGTTATGATAACGCCCGCTCCAAAAAAATGTTTTACCACCCTTTACAATTTCAAGTCCTGTTGTATCAATGTCCCTGTCTTTTAATAAATCAATATACTCCTGCGGAAAATCTTCCCCCACTACAGATACTATAGCTTGCTTGAGCCTGAAAAATGAGGCAGAAAGGCCTATATATGTTCCTGCACCACCTAAAATTTTATCGGTTTTGCCAAAAGGTGTTTCAATGGCATCAAAAGCTACGGTACCTACAATAAGTAATTTGTTCATAAACAGGGTTTAATTTTAAAGGCGCAAAGATAGTGGATAAATTTCAAAGGGCAAATATTTCATCATGCCAGTAAAACCTTAAGACAGTCTTAAAAAATTACACTATGAACAATTTTTATTTTTATAAAAAATAAATTTTTTTCTAATTTTGGCCACTAACATAAATAAATCTAATATGAAAAAAATTATGTCCCTGGTTGCTGTTTTATGCACCTTTTTATCTTTTGGTCAAAATTTTCCCGGTGAAAAAGTTGATTTGCTTACCAATAAACAAGTAAAAGTTAAACCGGTAAAAGAAAGTTCAAGGCAATATGGTTATGAAGGCTTTTATAAAGACGAGGATTTGAAAAAAGTATATGAGAAGAAAAAAGGCTATAATTCAGATTACGATGCTTTAGTTGATAAAGTGTTTACTGTTGTTTCGTTTGAGCCCTATGATAAATATGGCACTCAAAAATTTAAAATAAAACTTGAAAACAGCGAAACTGGTACTTTGTATTATGATTATAATCCAAAATTCAGCAGCATGTTTCCTTTTGAAGTTATTGGAGGATTAGATTATCCCGAAAACTTTTTTTGTGACAGGATTACTGAAACAGAAACTAATGATGAAAGCACAAGAAGATATGAATTTCCATATGCTGATGGCATCCGCCTTATTAAAAGTGTAAGCGAATTTACATTTATATTTGCTATTATTAATGTTCCGAATAAAAACAAAGAAGTAGAAGGAGCAATAAGAAGAGGTGTGGTTATAGAATTTGACAACGGTGAAAAAATAGTAATGTCAGATGAAAAACTGAAACATGCTCCTAACGGAGCCGGAGGCACTGTTTATACTGGAATTATAGGGCTTAGAGATGAAAAAGATTTAAAATTGCTACAGGAAAGACAGATAGTAAAAGTTAAGCTGGACAAGTTTGAAAGGGATTACACCGAAGGTTTTACCTTAAGGGAATATGCAAAATGCTTTCTTAAATAATATCAAACCGGCTCAGGCCGGTTTTTTATTTCCCTGATTCATGTTCATAAACAGCATCTATGTTAAGCTTAGGCTGGGTTGATGCCATTACTGCAAGTTCGTCACACCGTTCATTTTGCGGATGTTGGTTATGTCCCTTTATCCATTTAAAATCAACTTTGTGCCTGCGGTAAACCTTTAAAAAACGCATCCAGAGGTCGGCGTTTTTTTTATCTTTAAAATTTTTCTTCTCCCAGCCAAAAATCCATCCTTTGGTAACGGCATCCACAACATATTTGGAATCAGAAACCACTAAAACCGTGGTTTGCGGATTTTTTAGTTTTTCAAGCCCTACGATAACAGCCAAAAGTTCCATCCTGTTGTTTGTAGTAAGCCTGAAGCCCTCATAAAATTCCTTTCGGTAGCCTGTACCCACCTGTTCCAATATAACGCCATACCCTCCGGGGCCAGGGTTACCTTTGGCTGCACCATCAGTATATATGTGGACTGTGTGCGCCATGTTAATCTGATTTATTGCTTAAAAGCCGCTCAATTATTACAGGAAAATATTCGTGCTCAAGTTGCAGCACCTTTAGTGCCACTTCTTCAGGTGAAATACATTCATCAACAGCTACAGTCTGCTGAAAAATTATATTCCCCTCATCATAATTATCATTTACATAATGTATGGTAATGCCGCTTTCTTTTTCTTTATTATTATATACTGCCGCATGCACATTCATGCCATACATACCTTTGCCACCATATTTAGGTAAAAGTGCAGGGTGTATATTAATTACTCTATCGGGATATTCTTTTATAATATCACCAGGAAATTTCCATAAAAAACCTGCAAGTACAATAATATCCGGGGTTGTGTTTTTTACTTTTTTTAAAAGTGTGCCGTTTGCCATATCTTCCCAGTTAAAAACAATTACAGGTACATTATATGCTTCCGATTTTTGTATTACACCCGCTTTGGCATTGTTAGTAAAAACTGCGCTTACATTATACCCTTCCCTGCCTTTAAAATAGTGCATTATGCGCTCTGCATTAGAGCCGTTTCCGGAAGCAAAAAGTATAACGTTTTTCATTTTTTGTAAAAAGTTTCCCTGTGCAAAAAAAAGAATAATATTCTTTAAAATAACAGGCTTTTGGGTTATTTATAAAATTAATTTTTTATTTTAGTACTCACATTTTTTTGGTAAAACGCGGTTTTAAAATAAAGTTTTTTATTTTTGCCGTTCAATTTAAATTCTAAAATTAAAGATTATGTCAGACATTGCATCAAGAGTAAAAGCGATTATCGTAGACAAATTAGGTGTTGACGAAAACGAAGTTGTAACAGAAGCAAGCTTCACGAATGATTTGGGAGCTGATTCATTAGACACTGTTGAGCTTATCATGGAATTTGAAAAAGAATTCGATATACAGATTCCGGACGATCAGGCTGAAAACATCTCTACTGTTGGTCAGGCTATTTCTTATATAGAAGAAGCAAAAAAATAATAAATATTTAGCATCCATGTACCTTAATACATGGATGTTATTATTTATTGGCTTTTACAATTAAGATCATTTATAAAAATATTAAATGCCCATGTTTCTTTAACATTAACCAAAGTAGAGATGCATGGGTATTGTTCTATAAACTGAAACTATAAAATTGACTTTATGAAATTAAGGAGAGTTGTAGTAACCGGATTAGGCGCGCTAACCCCTATTGGGAATAACGTTGAAGAGTACTGGAACGGGCTCATAAACGGCGTGAGTGGTGCCGCCCCGATTACTTATTTTGATACGACTAACTTCAAAACAAAATTTGCCTGCGAAGTAAAAAATTTCAATGTTGAAGATTTTATAGACAGAAAAGAGGCAAGGAAAATGGACCGTTATGCCCAGTATGCCCTTGTCTCAACCGATGAGGCAGTAAAAGATGCCAAATTTGATTTTGACAAACTGGACAAAGACAGGGTTGGCGTTATTTGGGGCTCAGGAATTGGCGGACTTGAAACATTTCAGGAAGAGGTAATAAACTTTGCCAACGGCAACGGCACGCCAAAATTTAACCCGTTTTTTATACCAAAAATGATAGCCGATATAGCCGGTGGCCATATCTCTATAAAATATGGTTTCCGCGGGCCTAACTTTACTACGGTATCGGCATGCGCCTCTTCTACAAATGCACTTATTGATGCTTTTAACTACATTCGCCTTGGCCATGCAGATGTTATGGTAACAGGTGGCAGCGAGGCAGCAGTAACTATTGCCGGTATGGGAGGGTTTAATGCCATGCATGCCCTTTCTACACGAAATGATGATCCTAAAACTGCATCGCGACCAATGGATAAAGATCGCGAAGGCTTTGTGCTTGGCGAAGGTGCAGGCGCATTAATACTGGAAGAGTATGAACATGCCATAGCGCGTGGTGCAACCATATACTGCGAAATTGGCGGTGGCGGTATGAGTGCCGACGCCCACCACATTACAGCACCCCACCCAGAAGGGCTGGGCGCTAAAAATGTTATGCTTAACTGTTTAAGGGATGCAGGCTTACAGCCCGAAGATGTTGACGGTGTCAATATGCACGGTACATCTACCCCTTTGGGCGATATAGCAGAATCTAAAGCTATAACCGAGGTTTTTGGAGAGCATGCTTACAAGCTTAACCTTAACTCTACAAAATCTATGACGGGGCACCTGCTTGGTGCTGCCGGGGCTATAGAAGCCATAGCTTCCATACTTTCAATAAAACATGGTATTGTACCGCCAACTATCAATCACTTTACTGATGATGAGAACATAGACCCTAAGCTGAACTTTACTTTTAATAAAGCACAGAAAAGGGATATGAAAGTTGTAATGAGCAATACATTCGGGTTTGGCGGACACAATGCATGCGTATTGGTCAAAAAATTCGAAATGTAATTCCAGCGCATGGGTATAATAAAAAAAATATTCACAACATCCCGTCGCCCTCAGGAAGACGGGATTTTTTTTGATGCAATAAAAAAAATACTGGGCTTTAATCCAATAAACCTTGACCATTACCGCAGGGCATTTACCCACCGCTCATCTAATAAAACAGATGAAAAAGGAAACCCGCTTAATTATGAAAGGCTGGAATTTTTAGGCGACGCTATGCTGGGCTCGGTAATAGCAGCACATTTATTTAATGAAGTCCCTACGGGAGATGAAGGCTACTTAACCAAAATGCGCTCTAAAATTGTAAGCCGGGAACATTTAAATGAACTGGGCAGGGACCTCAACCTTATAAGTTGGGTAGAAAGCAAAGTTTCGGCGCAGCATTTTGGCGAAAACATCCATGGAAATTTGTTCGAAGCCTTTATTGGCGCAATATACCTTGACAGGGGCTACCCCTACTGCGAAAAATTTATTTATAAAAAAGTAATTGTACCCTATGTTGACATCCCGAAGCTGGAAGGAAAGGTTATAAGCTACAAAAGCCTGGTGATTGAATGGTGCCAAAAAGAAAAAAAATCTTTTTATTATGAGCTTTATGAGGATAATGGCACCGAAGGGCAAAAACATTTTGGCGTTAAGCTGAAAATAGATGGCAGGATAGTGGCAAAAGCAAGGGCAACATCTAAAAAGAAAGCCGAAGAAAAAGCCTCGCAAAGGGCATATTTCGCATTTCAGGAAAAAATTAACAAAAAATAAACTAATATCATAGATTACTAAAACGTTTTCGTGATTAATTTATCATAAACTTAATTTTAACGCTGCTTTTTGTAATTTATAAGTAGTATATTTACGGCTTATTTGGAAACGAATGGCTGTTCACAAATTACAGATCGATGATTTTGTAACGGTTGATTATGAATTAATTGCCATACATTCTTCTTTAGAAGATTACAGGCTGGCTTATTTTATTAACCGGTCATTACAAATACTGCTGGAAAAAAGCCCTAAAGACATTGGTATAAAAACCCGTGAAGGGGAAAGCTGTTTTACCCGTTTTTTTTATGAAGACCCTGAAAGCGATACTGCCTGGAACCTGATACAGAACAGAAACAGTATTGATGGCCGGCAGGAAAACGAATCTTCCTTATTTGGGAGCAAAGGAATTAACATAGCCGCCAATATATATTTGGTGCCCGAGCTGAAAAAGGTGGATTATATACTAAAAGTAGAAAATACACCTTCTTTTTTTGCGTTAGAACAAACGGTAAACAGCCTGCTGGCAGTAAAACAAATTACAACAGCTTATAAAATAGATCACAGCAAACTAAAATCAAAAAACAATTTAATTTTTTAATAGAATGCCAACAAGTAAAAAAACTAAAATTGTAGCCACATTAGGCCCTGCATGCAGCACCCGCGAAGTTATTAAAGACATGATAGATGCGGGGGTAAATGTATTCAGGATCAATTTCTCGCACGCTGATTATACCGATGTTAAGGAGCGTATAAATATTATCAGGAGCCTTAATGATGAATTTGGCTACAACACTTCTATATTAGCCGACCTTCAGGGGCCTAAACTTCGTGTTGGGGTAATGAAAGAAGATGTAGTGGTTGCCCCGGGCGACATGATTACCTTTACCACTGCCGAAGATATTCCCGGTACTGCAGAGAAGGTATATATGAACTATAAAGAGTTTCCCAATGATGTAAATGCAGGCGAAAGGATTTTGCTTGATGACGGGAAACTTATATTTGAAGTCCTTGAAACAAACAGGAGAGATGAAGTTAAAGCAATGGTTATACAGGGCGGGCCTTTAAAATCTAAAAAAGGGGTTAACCTGCCTAATACTAAAGTATCATTGCCTGCACTAACCCAAAAGGACATTAAAGATGCCATTTTTGCAATTAAGGAAGAGGTTGACTGGATTGCACTTTCTTTTGTAAGGACACCTAAAGACCTTCAGGAACTACAGGATTTGATATCGGAACATTCTGACCATAAAATTCCGATTGTTGCAAAAATTGAAAAACCCGAAGCGGTTGAAAATATTGATAAGATAGTTGCATTTTGCGACGGGCTTATGGTAGCACGCGGTGACCTGGGTGTGGAAGTTCCTGCACAGGAGGTGCCGCTTATCCAGAAAAAACTGGTTAACCGTGCTAAAACCGCACGCATACCGGTAATTATTGCAACCCAAATGATGGAAACAATGATTACAAGCCTTACCCCTACAAGGGCAGAGGTTAATGATGTGGCCAACTCGGTTATGGACGGTGCCGATGCCGTAATGCTTTCAGGCGAAACATCTGTAGGTAACTACCCGGTACAGGTTATACAGAAAATGACGCAGATTATTGAGTCTGTAGAAGATTCACCGTTAATTACCGTACCACAAAACGTTCCGCAGGTGCGCACCAAGCGCTTTATAACAAAATCAATATGTTACCACGCGGCTCAAATGGCCAATGTAATTAAGGCCAAAGCCATCTCCACACTTACTAACAGTGGTTATACTGCCTTCCAGATTTCTGCGTGGAGGCCGCAGGCACATATACTTGTATTTACATCAAACAAAAAGATACTTACCCAGCTAAGCCTGCTTTGGGGAGTAAACGCCTTTTATTATGATAAGTTTTTAAGCACGGATGAAACTGTTGAGGAAGTAAACCTAATAGCAAAGGAAAAAGGCTATGTGGAAAAAGGCGACATGCTGATTAACCTCGCGGCCATGCCGGTAGTTGAAAAAGGGATGGTGAATACACTCAGGGTATCTGAAATTTAATAAAAAATTAAACTCCCACATAAGTGGGAGTTTTTTTATAATATTGTAGTATTAAATTGTAATAACTATGCTGCAGGCACACCAAATGGCGGGCAGGCTTCGCGAAATAATACTTAATGGGGTTTGGGTTGCCAATACCAATTATAAAAAGGAATTGCTTGGCCTTCCGGTGGAAATAGCAACATCTAAAACAGGCTCTTTAAATACAATTTCGGTATTGGCACAGCATATACATTATTATATTGCCGGTATATTAAATGTATTTAAAGGTGGTGGGCTGGAAATAAAAGATAAATACAGTTTTGATTTTCCCGCTATAAATACCCAGCAGGAATGGGATAAAATACTTACCGTATTTTTTGCAGATGCTGATGAGCTTGCCGGTTTGATTGAGCAACTGCCGGAACAAAAACTGGATGATGTGTTTGTGGATGAAAAATATGGTACTTACCGCCGCAATATAGACTGTATGATTGAACACAGTTATTATCATTTAGGACAGATAGTGCTATTGAAAAAATTACTTCAAAATAAAAATTGATAAAATAAACTTAGCTTTATAAATAACTGATTATGGAATTAAAATCTAAAAACCCGTTTTTAAAAAATAAATCATTTGCGCAAACAGCAACCGTTTATGATACTGACGGCCGCCCGGTAGAAATTATTGACTACAATAATACCATGACCGTTAACGGGGCTGTAAATAAAAGTTTCATATTGCTTTTATTGCTAATTGCAAGTGCTGCAGTAACCTGGACAATGGCTTACAGTGGCTCTAACCCAATGCCCTTGGCAATAGGTGGTGCTATAGGCGGATTTATAGTTGTTTTAATAGCCAGTTTCAGGCCTCAGTCTTCCCAATTCCTGGCTCCGCTTTATGCCGTGCTTGAGGGTCTTTTCATTGGTGGAATTTCGGCTTATTTCGAAGCTTATTACCCCGGAATTGTAATTCAGGCGGTAGGCGCAACTTTCGTAACATTTTTTGTATGTTTCCTTTTATACAGATTTAAAATTGTACAGGTAAACCAGCAATTCAGGTCGGTTGTAATAGCTGCAACCCTTGCAATAGGAACATATTACCTAATATCATGGCTTCTTGCTATGTTTACCAGTTTTGAGCCTGTACATTACGGCAACTCACTAATGAGTATTGGAATAAGTGTGTTTGTAATTATTATTGCCGCCTTAAACCTTTTCCTTGATTTTGATATGATTGAAGAAGGTGCTAAAAGAAATCTTCCTAAATATATGGAATGGTTTGGTGCAATGGGGCTTATCATTACCCTTGTATGGCTTTATGTAGAATTTTTAAGGCTGTTATCCAAGCTTTCAAGCAGAGATTAAAATTTAATAAGTAATAATAATTACTAATAAAAGCCTATCCAACATGATAGGCTTTTATTAGTAATTATTATTAACAGCCAATTAGTAGATAGCTAAATAGTATAAGAAGATTAATGAAACTACAAGAGTTGTAAGTATTGAAAACAATGACAGCCAATTTGTTATACTTATTTTCTTTTTTTGTTTTTGAATTAGATCAAATGGTTGGCTTCTAATACATGCTTCAAATCTGCTTTTTTCCATTAATCTGTAATTAATGTAAATAAGAAACCATAAATTGGCGATAGGGATTAAAATTGTCCATCGAGAAATATTTTGTTGAAATTGCGCTAATGCAAAAAAGCACCTATTAAAAGATTATTATAACTTGAAAGATTATCGTGTATTCTATCAAAATATTTCAATATATCTTTCACACCATCTTCTTCTATCTTTTTCCACCTATTATCAATTTCAATCATCTCTTTTTCTTCCTCATCTAAATCATAGTTATCCATAATTAAGAATCTACATTAATATCCCAAAAAAGCAGCTATTTCGCTGCCTTTTATGTTTAATAAGCTTATTGATTTGTCTGATCAGGTTGCCTGTCCACCTCATCATCATTTTCAGAATATGAGTCTGGTTCCTCCTTGGGTTTTGTTGTTAATACCCTGAAGAAAAAATATAATGTTATAATTATTACAAGCCCCTGGGCTGTAACCATTGTAATTATTGCTTCTGTTTTCATGAGTGTATCCTCCCTTCTTTTCTTCTTTTGTTATAAGCGGCATAAACCATTATACAAATAAACAGGAATAATGCCGTAAGCAGCAGCCTGCCTATAGTTTTATAAAAAACATTGTTGGTGAATTCGCCTTCCGCTATTTTATCTTTGGGCTTTATAACATCACCCTTTTTTACAGTAACATCCTGCCCTGCACCAAAGGCATAGGTTTTATAGTCGGTAAAAGTTACCGTATTAACTTTATCAGTATTTTTATCAAACACCTTTTTTTCATTTTCAAAGGCGAGTTTTACAAACCCTATAGCTACAGAATCTACCACACCTGTCTTAGTTCCGGTAGCTTCAAAATTTTCGGCATAGTAGGCATCCGCAAACCATTCTTTATTATTGGTGTCATCATTACTAATTTTAGCAACCATATCAGGGATACTTGCAAAAAGTACCCAGCCTAAAAGCAGTGGTGTAATGGTTGCCATTACATATTTAAAAAATACAGGTATTTTAATATCAGCACCCATATTAATTTCATTCCATCCTTTGTTAATACCAAATATCCAGGCGAAAAGAACGGTTTCCAAAAATGCAAAAACCACAAGGCTTACAGTCCCTGCCCAATAGTCATATTCATCAAAAACGCCCTGGTTAAAAAAGAAAACGGTTGGCAGGCCCATTATAAGTGCAATAAGCCCGAAAGACCATGCCCCTTTTTTTCCGCTCCAGTTAAACTCATCGCGCATAAAGCCCATCCACGGTGTTCCCATAGCCAGGGAAGATGTAATACCGGCAAAAAACAGCAACCCGAACCAAAAGATACCGGCAAAAACGGAAAGTACATCGCCCCATTGCTGGAAAAGGTAAGGCATTGTTTGGAAAGCCATACCAAAACCTGCATTTTGCAGTACCCAGTCAAGCCCAAGGTATCCTGCTGCTATAGGTATTACTATAAGGCTGCCCAACACTACCTCAACAAACTCGTTCATAAAACCTGCCGATACAGAGTTAAGGGCAATATCGTCTTTAGATTTAAGGTAGGCGGCATAACAGTGTATAGTACCCATACCAACAGACAGGGTAAAGAATATTTGCCCTGCTGCAGCAAGCCATACCTTTGGATTGGTTAACGAATCATACTGCGGAGTCCATAAAAAGTTAAGGCCGTCCCATGCATTGGCTGCAGGAAAAAGGTCTGACGCGCCACTGGTTCCTAAAGTAAGCCCCCTAATGGCGAGTATTGCACCAAATAATATAAGCAACGGCATCCCTATTTTAGCTACCTTCTCAATTCCGCCAAGCCCTTTGGATAGTATATATGTATTTAACAACAGGCAAAGCAGGTAAAAAATAACTGCCTCATAAGGGATTCCTGTTGTGGAATGTGCCACATCTACATAGGTATTAAAAAAACCGGCAACCTGTGCCTGGTCCATACCTGTAAAAGTACCTTTAATGGAATGCACCACATAAGACATGGTCCATGACTCTATATAACAATAGTAGGACGCAACTGCAATATTGGTAAAAATACCAAATACACCTATATACTTCCACACCCTTCCTTTTGCCATGGTATCCAATATATAGGGCGTACTGTGGTTGCCATAGCGCCCACCGAAACGGCCTGTTGACCATTCTATAAAAAGCAGAGGAAGCCCCATTACTACAAAACAAACCAGATATGGGATTATAAATGCGCCACCCCCATTTTGCACTGCCTGAACCGGAAACCTTAAAAAGTTACCCAGTCCTACGGCATTACCGGCCATGGCAAGAATTAAACCTACGCGCGAACCCCAGGATTCTGCTTTTGCTGACATAAAGGAAGTTTTTGGTTAATTAACTCCAAAGATAGAAAAACAAACAGAAAAACAAATAAAAGCAAAAGTTTAGCGCCTTAAAAATGAATTTCCGTAAAGGATTTTAACTAAAAAAATGTGTTTTAAATAATTGAGCCGTTTATATAAATTTTGCATGGCAATAAATTATAAACCATATAAGACTTATTTTTTAAATCATATATTGCCAAATATTAAATTTTACATAGAAAATAAGGATGAAAATTTAATTTTTCCGATATTTGTTACATGAATATGCAATGGCAGGACTTATTAAGTTACCTTAAATTCCTCATCAAGCGAAATCCTGAATGAGCCCACATGGCTATACATGGTATTTAACTTGTTTAACTTATAAATTTCAATTATGCCTATATATCACAAGCTGGGAAAGTTCCCGCAAAAAAGACATACACAGTTTGAAAAGCCAAACGGCGGCATTTATTATGAGCAGCTTTTTGGCACCGAGGGGTTTCATGGCCACTCCTCATTGCTGTACCAAGTGCACAGGCCAACACAGGTAAAGGAAATTTTAAAATCCTATTCGGTTGCGCCTGAAATTGCCATTGATAAGAATATAAAATCATTACTGCTAAAAGGTTTTGAAATACAACCCAAAGACGACTTTTTAGAAAGCCGTACTGACCTCCTGGTAAATAACGATTGCATTATAGGGCTTGCTGCACCAAGAAAATCGCTTCGTGAGTATTTTTATAAAAACGCAGATGCAGATGAAATGATTTTTATCCATAAAGGCAGCGGAACACTGCGCACCTTTATGGGCAACATACCGTTTGAGTATGGTGATTACCTCATCATTCCACGCGGCATGATTTACCAGATAGATTTTGACACAGAGGATAACCGGTTGTTCTATACAGAATCGATTGCTCCTATATACACGCCAAAACGTTATAAAAATGCCAGTGGGCAGTTACTGGAACATTCGCCATTTTGCGAACGCGATTTTAAATTACCGCAAGAGCTGGAAACCTATGACGAAAAAGGCGACTTTATAATTAAAATTAAAAAAGAAGGCATGATGCACGATGTTGTGTATGCCACACATCCGTTTGATGTAGTAGGATGGGACGGCTATAATTATCCGTACGCGTTCAGCATCCATAATTTCGAGCCGATAACAGGCCGGGTACACCTGCCACCGCCTATACACCAAACATTTGAAACTACTTCGTTTGTAGTATGTTCATTCTGCCCAAGGCTGTACGATTATCACCCGAAATCTATCCCGGCACCTTATAACCATAGCAATATAGACAGTGATGAAGTATTATACTATGTAGATGGCGACTTTATGAGCCGTAATAATATTGAGCAGGGGCATATAACCCTGCACCCTAAAGGAATACCACACGGGCCTGCGCCGGGAGCTACAGAGCGCAGCATTGGCCAGACAGAAACGCACGAACTTGCAGTAATGGTAGATACTTTCCGCCCGCTTAAGGTAACTAAGGCTGCAATGGGCATAGATGACGGCAAATATTATAAAAGCTGGGTAGAGTAATAACACACAACTATAACCAAAAGGTTATTAAAAATAATATACAATGAGCAAAGAAATAAAAAGTGTTGAATACGGTTTAGAAAAAATATTTGAAGGAGCACAGGACTTCCTTCCGCTTTTAGGAACCGACTATGTAGAATTTTATGTGGGCAATGCCAAACAGGCAGCCCATTATTATAAAACAGCGTTTGGCTTTCAGTCACACGCCTATGCAGGGCTTGAAACCGGTGTAAAAGACCGTGCCAGCTATGTGCTTGTACAGGACAAAATACGCCTGGTACTTACAACACCTTTAACAGCCGAATCTCCGTTAAACGAACATATTGTAAAACATGGCGATGGTGTTAAGGTTGTAGCGCTTTGGGTAGAAGATGCCCGCAAATCGTTTGAAGAAACTGTTGCACGTGGCGCAAAACCTTACATGGAACCTACTGTTGAAAAAGATGAATTTGGTGAGGTAGTGCGTGCAGGTATATATACCTATGGTGAAACCGTACACATGTTTGTAGAACGTAAAAACTACAACGGGCCATTTCTGCCGGGCTATAAAGAATGGAAATCTGACTATAACCCTGCACCGGTAGGCCTAAAATATGTTGACCACATGGTGGGCAATGTAGGCTGGAATGAAATGAATACCTGGGTAAAGTGGTATGAAGATGTAATGGGCTTTGTAAACTTTCTTTCGTTTGATGATAAACAAATCCACACCGAATACTCAGCACTTATGAGTAAGGTAATGAGTAACGGTAACGGGCGCATTAAATTCCCGATTAATGAACCGGCTGAAGGTAAAAAAAGGTCGCAGATTGAAGAATATCTTGATTTTTACGGAGGTGCCGGTGTGCAGCATATCGCAGTTGCTACCGATGATATTATTAAAACAGTATCTGATATGAAAGCGCGCGGCGTAGAATTTCTTTCCAAACCGCCTCATGCTTATTATCAGGAAGTGCCGGCACGCCTTGGCGAGCATATGGGTATTATGAAAGAGGATATTGCCATACTGGAAAGCCTTGGCATTATGGTTGACGCGGATGAAGAAGGATACCTGCTACAGATTTTTACCAAGCCCGTGGAGGACAGGCCTACGCTTTTTTATGAAATAATCCAGCGAATGGGTGCACGTGGTTTTGGAGCAGGTAACTTTAAAGCACTGTTTGAGAGCATTGAGCGCGAACAGGAATTGAGAGGAACTTTATAATTAAATATATTTTTTACACATAATGTAATTTTAAGCTTTGTTAATAATAGTTTTTTGAGGATTATGTGTTAAAGTAGAATTTTAACAATCAAATCTTTAAATTATAAATACCTTTGCACTCGCAAAAAAGGAGATGGATTACACATTACGTTTTTTGCAAAAGTTTTTTCATAATTTATAGTTTTTTGGTTGGTTAATAGCATAAAAACCCGGTCATTAATTTTGACTGGGTTTTTTTGTTTATTATTTTTGGAACAGAAATTGCATTTTACCGTTGTATAACACCAAAAACAAGTTTTATGAGAAGATTAATGGCAATTATTTTGCTGTTTACAGCGTGCAGTGCATTTTCGCAGGACGCTTTCAGCACGGGTGAATATTTTAAATTCAGGATACATTACGGAATTGTAAATGCGGGGTATGCTACACTTGAGGTAAAAGACGCCGTAAAAAATGGTAAAAGAGTGCACCATGTAGTGGGCAAAGGCTATACTACAGGGATGACAAAATTCTTTTTTAAGGTAGAAGACCTTTATGAAAGCTATTTTGACAAAGCCTCGGTTAAGCCTTACCAGTTTGTCAGGAAAATTAACGAGGGTGGTTACACCAAAAACCAGGAAGGCTTTTTTAACCGCAGCAATAATACAGTTACGGTTAATGATTATAAAAAAAATACCAAAAAAACATTTACCGTACCGGGAGATGTGCAGGATATAGTATCAACCTTTTATTATTTAAGGAACCACCCCAAGGTAGATAAGCTTGAAGTGGGCGAATCTATAAACGTGGATATGTTTTTTGATGATGAAGTAACTAAATTTAAACTTAAGTTTATAGGCAGGGAAAACCTTAAAACAAAATTTGGCACTATGCGTGCAATGATATTCAGGCCTTATGTACAGGCAGGGCGCGTGTTTAAAGAAGAAGAAAGCCTTACCGTTTGGATATCTGATGATGAAAATAAAATACCCCTGCGGATAAAAGCCAGCCTTGCTGTAGGATCTTTAAAAGCTGACCTTGATGAGTATAAAGGGCTAAGCCATCCGCTAAACAAAATAAATTAAGCAGCAAACACAAACAAACATGGAAATAACCCAGCCCATTATGGATAAGCTCGATCAACTGGACGAGAAATTCAGGGATATAGACCAAAAAACCGAAACACATCTTGAAGGCCTTTTATGGTCTAAACCAATAACATACTGGGATTATATAAATACCGATGCATTACTGAACCTGCAGATACAACGCACCACACTGCCCGATGAAATGGTGTTTATAATGTATCACCAAGTTAATGAGCTTTTGTTTAAAATGGTACTTTGGGAAGTTGAGCAGCTTTGCCATACCGAAGCCCCTTCAACCGATTTCTTTACAGAAAAGTTAAGGCGAATAAGCCGTTACTTTGATATGCTAACCTCATCATTCACCATTATGGGAGAGGGTATGGAGGTGGAGCAATATTTAAAATTCCGCAATACGCTCACCCCGGCCAGTGGTTTTCAAAGTGCGCAATACCGCCTTATTGAATTTGCCAGTACCGACCTTATAAACCTTATAGATTACCGTTACAGGACTACTATAGACAGGAACACACCCTATGAACATGCTTTAGAGCACTTGTACTGGCAGGCTGCCGGGAAAGATTATCATACCGGTAAAAAAACTTACCTTATACAGCAGTTCGAAAAAAAATATAAACAGGAGTTTTTGCGTTATATGGAGGAATATAACACAATTAACATCTGGAGGAAATTTCTTCAGCTGCCTGATGAGAGCAGAAATAACAAGAAACTTGTGGATGCTATGCGGCATTATGATTACACCGTTAATGTAACATGGGTAATGGGCCATTATAATACCGCCAAAAAGTATATTGAAAGCTCAATGGGTCCCCAGGAAGCCACAGGAGGCAGCGACTGGAAGAAATACATGCACCCTAAATACCAGCGTAGGATATTTTTCCCGGAATTATGGACGGATGAGGAGCTGCGCAACTGGGGAGAAAATGTATAACTGAATAAAAAGCCGAAATTGAGATATATCACATTCATACTACTATTATTAACATTATTTGCCTGTAATAAAGACGAGGAAAAAGAAAGTACAGCCCCTGTAGCTAAAAAGGAAAAAGTAATTAAGGAGTTTGGCTTTGTACTGAATAATTTTAAGGTTGTAAATGACACTATAAAAAGCGGAGACACTTTTGGCGGTATTTTGCAAAGCCAGGGTTTTGATGTTACCCAGGTTCATAATATTACCCAGGCTATTCGCGACAGTTTTAATCTTAGGGATATCCGCATAGGCAAACCCTATACCCTTCTTAAAAACAAACAGCACCCTGACAGCCTTCAGGTATTTATATATCAGCCTGACAGGCTAAGTTATTATGTGGTAGATTTACGTGACTCTATTGCCAGGGCATATAAAAAAACACGTCCTATAACCATAAAACGCAGGACAATTGCTGCCGAAATTGATGGCTCGCTTGCGGAAACCATAAACAAAGCCGGCGCCAGCCCTGCCCTTACCCATGAACTTTCAGAAATTTATGCCTGGTCTATCGACTTCTTTAAACTGCAAAAAGGTGATAAATTTGCCGTTACTATAAACGAGCGTTTTATAAGCGATAGTATATATGGCGGACTGGAGAGTATTGAAGCCGCCTACTTTGAAACCAAGGGAGATAAAAAATATGCTTTCCCTTTTAAACAGGACGAAAATTCAAAGCGGTTTGACTATTATGACGAGGAAGGAAAAGTGCTTAAAAGCATGTTCCTTAAAGCCCCGCTTAAATTCAGCCGTATAAGCTCAAGGTTTTCACCAAGGCGTTTCCACCCGGTGCAAAAACGCTGGAAGGCGCATAACGGTACTGATTATGCAGCACCAACAGGTACCCCTATAATGACAACCGCCAATGGGGTTGTTGAACGCGCAGGTTATACCGCAGGTAATGGCAACTATGTAAAAGTAAAGCACAACAGTACCTACTCTACCCAATACCTTCACATGTCAAAAATAAAGGTACGCACGGGGCAGCGCGTGCAACAGGGCGATGTAATAGGGCTTGTGGGGAGTACCGGGCTTGCCACAGGGCCGCATGTATGTTACCGTTTTTGGAAAAACGGCGTGCAGGTTGACGCGTTAAAACAAAAACTGCCAAGCTCGCAGCCTATGGAGTCAAAATATAAACCGAGGTTTATGGCACAAATGGCACCTCTTAAAAAAGAACTGGACAGCATCTCTAACATCACATTTAAATAAACTATGGCACTCGAAAACATTAACCCCTCCGGTACTGCCGCCTGGCAGGATTTAAGGGAGCATTTTAACGAAATGCAATATGCTTCCATGCAGGATATGTTTGCTGCCGATAATGGCAGGACAGAAAAATTCCACATCAGGTGGAATAATTTTTTAGTTGACTACTCTAAAAACATTGTAAACCAAAAAACATTAAACCTGTTACAGGACCTGGCTAAAGAAGTTAACCTGGCAGGTGCAATAGATAGTTATTTTAAAGGCGAAACTATAAACCGCACAGAAAACAGGGCCGTTTTACACACTGCTTTGAGAGCGCCTGAAAATTCAGACATTAAGGTTGACGGACAAAATGTAATGCCGGAAGTATATGCTGTTAAAAACAAAATTAAACAGTTTACAGATGAAGTTATAAATGGTGAACGAAAAGGTTATACCGGAAAACCGTTTACCCATGTGGTTAACATTGGTATAGGTGGTTCTGACCTTGGGCCAAATATGGTAGTGGAAGCACTGGCTTACTACAGCAATCACCTGGAAGTGCGTTTTATATCCAATGTTGATGGCGACCATGTAATGGAGAGCCTTAAGGGCTTAAATCCTGAAACCACTTTATTTGTAATCGTTTCCAAAACATTTACCACACAGGAAACCTTATCTAACGCAGAAACTGCAAAGGAATGGTTTCTTAAATCAGCTTCCCCAGAAGATGTTTCCAGGCACTTTGTTGCGGTTTCTACCAACATACAAAAAGTAACAGGCTTTGGCATTAATGAAAATAACATATTCCCTATGTGGGACTGGGTTGGGGGGCGTTTTTCCCTATGGAGCGCCGTTGGCCTTTCCATAGCTCTTTCAGTTGGGTTTGATAATTTTGATAAATTACTGAACGGTGCACATGAAATGGACGAACATTTCCGCACAGCACCGCATGATAAAAATATACCTATTGTACTTGCACTGCTTAGCATATGGTACAATAACTTTTTTGGCGCAGAAAGCGAAGCGCTTATTCCTTACACACAGTACCTTCAAAAACTGGCTCCGTATCTTCAGCAGGGAATAATGGAAAGTAACGGTAAAAGCGTAGGCCGTGATGGAAACCCGGTAAATTACCAGACAGGTACTATTATTTGGGGCGAGCCGGGAACTAATTCGCAACATGCGTTTTTCCAATTGATACATCAGGGAACCAAACTTATACCAACAGATTTTATTGGCTTTATAAAGCCGTTATATGGCAACCAGGACCACCATGATAAATTAATGTCTAACTTTTTTGCACAAACAGAAGCACTGCTGAACGGAAAAACAGAAGAACAGGTTAAGGCCGAGTTTGAAAAACAAGGAGTTTCTTCGGAAAAAGCTTCGTTCCTGCTGCCGTTTAAAGTGTTTAGGGGTAACAAACCAACTAACACATTGCTGATTGATAAACTAACCCCTGAAACCCTTGGGGCACTGATAGCATTGTATGAGCATAAAATTTTTGTTCAGGGTGTAATCTGGAATATTTTCAGTTATGACCAGTGGGGCGTAGAGCTTGGAAAACAACTGGCTAACTCCATATTAGATGAAATACATACCGGAAATATAAAACAACACGATAGTTCTACCCAATTTCTTTTAAAACAGTTTTTAAGCAAAAGGTAAAATAATATATATCCATTTAATGCCCCGTCCATACAGGCCGGGGTATTTTTTTGCCTTATCATAAATCGTTATTTGTTATATTTGTTCAAATCAAAAACAAACTATCCTATGTACACATCAGTTCTTGACGTTCACTCTTATATTGCCTATGCAGCATTAGGCCTGCTTTTAATTGCTATTTTAAATTCATTTGCCGGGCTTGCTGCTAAGCGGCCTTTCCTTAAAAAAGACAGGCAGATAGCTTTAATTGCGCTTACATTTACACATATACAGTTCCTTTTAGGTATTGTTTTATTATTTGTTACGCCAAAACTGGATGCAGCTAAAGCTTTGGGAATGGGCGGGCTTATGAAAAACGCAGAATTAAGGCAGCTAATAGTAGAGCATCCTGTTATTAATTTAATAGCTGTTGTTTTAATAACCATAGGATGGTCTAAGCACAAAAGGACTGCAGAAGATGCTTCAAAATTTAAAAAAATAGGCTGGCTATATTTAATAGGGTTAATTTTATTATTAAGCAGGATACCTTGGAACCAATGGATTGGCTAATTTGCTGGCACATTATTTGATGCTATGCAACAAAATTTTTCCGGTCATGAGAAAATACATTTTACTATTCAGCATTGCTACCACCTTATTTATAACATCCGGTTTTACAGAAAGAAAACCTTTAGTTGCAGGTAAAATAGCTATGCCTGCGGCAAAAGTTATTACTGAAAGCCTGCCTGCCGAGCCTAAGCTAACGCTATACAAACAAAATGTACTGGCTACCTACTATGCAGATAAATTCAATGGGAGAAAAACCAGTAGCGGCGAACGGTTTCATAACTCTAAATATACGGCAGCACACATGAAACTGCCTTTTGGAACCATGGTGCGTGTAACCAATGAGTCTAACGGGAAATTTGTTGATGTTAAAGTGAATGACAGAGGGCCTTTTAGTAAAAAACTTGAGATAGACCTTACCAAAAAGGCTTTTATGGAAATTGCTTCCAGCAAAAACCATGGCACATTTAAGGTTAAGATAGAAATTATTGAGAAAGTATAATAATGGATAAACGCATTGCATTTTTATTATTTATTTCAGTATTTTTTATAAGCTGCTCTTCTTCAAAAAAAGTTGTTTCGGGTTCTTTTTCTTCCTATGACAACAAAGCTGTGGCATGTTACTATGCCAATAAATTCAATGGCCGTAAAACAGCCAGCGGAGAAAGGTTTAGCAACAGTAAATATACAGCCGCCCACAAAAAGCTCCCTTTCGGCACTAAAGTAAGGGTTACCAATAAAGCAAATAATAAATCGGTAATAGTTACCATAAACGACCGCGGCCCTTTTACCCGTGGGCGTGATATAGACCTTACCAAAAAAGCCTTTATGGAAATTACCGACAATAAAAACCATGGCACATTAAATGTTGTGCTGGAGGTGTCAAAGTAATTTCTATATGACAAAAGCTGAACTACGAATAAAATATAAAACATTAAGGCAGGGCTTTTCTAATGAAGAAATAGAAAGCAAGAGCATGGCAATAGCCAACAGGATGCTTGAGCTTAAAATTTGGGATAAAACTTATTACCACTTATTTCTTAGTATTGTTGACCAAAAAGAAATTAATACCGAATATGTTTTACACATACTGGCAGGAAAGGATAAAGAAATTATAATATCCCGGTCTGATTTTAAGGATTATACAATGCGCCATTACCTGCTTACAGATAATACACGGCTGAAAAATAATAAATACGGGATACCGGAACCAATTGATGGTATTGAAGTGCCTGTAAAAAAAATCGAGGTTGTTTTTGTACCGGTACTTGCTTTTGATACTAAAGGTAACCGCACCGGCTACGGCAAAGGCTTTTACGACCGTTTTCTGGCTGAATGTACTAAAGACACACTAAAAGTAGGATTAAGCTTTTTTGAGGCTGAAAATGACCCAATAGAGGTTAATGCTACAGATATGCCCTTGGACTATTGTGTAACTCCCGAGAAAATTTATACTTTTTAATTTTTAGCGAAAGCCTTTTTATTAAAAACAATAAGTATTGCCACCCCTATTGATATTGCAGCATCTGCTACATTAAAAATTGCATTAAAAAAAGAAAATTCCTTACCGCCCCATACCGGCAGCCAGGAAGGAAGATTCCCCCTCCATAACGGGAAATAAAACATATCTACCACTTTCCCGTAAAACAGTTTCCCGTAAGGTTCTTCTGCAAATAGTGTTGCTACGTGTGAGGTAGTACTTTGGTCGAATATAACACCATAAAACACCGAATCAATAATATTCCCAAATGCTCCGGCAAGTATTAGTGCTACCGATACAATAAGATAATTAGAATATTTTTTCTTAACAGAGTCATGCAGCCAATAGGCTATACCTGCCACTGCCACAATTCGAAATAATGTAAGTATCAGCTTTCCATAGGAACCGGGTATTTGCGCTCCCCATGCCATGCCCTCATTTTCTATAAAATGTATCCTGAACCAGTCCAGCCCAAAAACCTTTATATATTCTTCAAGCCTGAAGTTTGTTTTAATATATATCTTGGAAATTTGATCTGCCAGCAATACCAGGATTACAATAATATAGGCTTTCTTTAAAGACATTATAAATTTTTATCGACAAAAATAAGGCAAATACATTAAACCAATTCTATTTTGGTAAAAAATTAGGCTTTATCATTCCCAATGTACTCTGATATCCAACAAAAATAAAAGCCACCATATGGTGGCTTTTATTATCGCTGCATATTTTTAGCTTCGATACTCATAGTAGCATGCGGTACAAGCTTAAGCCTTTCCTTGCTTATAAGTTTTCCTGTTACCTTACAAATACCGTAAGTTTTATTTTCAATCCTTATCAATGCATTTTTAAGGTCTCGTATAAACTTTTCCTGGCGGATGGCTAATTGCGAGTTTGCTTCTTTAGACATTGTTTCGCTTCCTTCTTCAAACGCCTTAAATGTAGGTGATGTATCATCCGTTCCATTATTAAGGTCATTCATATAAGCGCTCCTTATCAATTCTAAGTCAGCTTTGGCTTTTTCAATTTTTTTTGTAATCAGTTCCTTAAACTCTGCAAGGTCAGCATCAGAGTATCTTATTTGCTCATCTACCATTTTTCAAACTATTTTGAAATTAATACTAAGGTTTTTACATCATCAAATTCTATTTCTGTTCCGTTTTCAACTTCTTCTTTAAAAATCAGCTCATCTGTAAGCGTTTCAGACTTAATATATGCATCATTCGCTTTTACAGCACCCTCAAGGGCGTCATTTTGCTTTAGGTAAACTTTAATCCTGTCGGTTACCTCAAAGCCTGAATCCTTTCTAAGGTTTTGTATCCTGTTAACAAGCTCCCTGGCTATACCTTCATTCCTCAGCTCATCTGTCAAAGTTATATCCAGTGCTACGGTTATCCCGTTAGAGTTTGCCACCAGCCAGCCTTCTATATCCTGCGAAGAAATCTCTACATCTTCAGTTGTTAAATTAACACTTTTTCCTGAAATAACAACATCAATACTGCCGTTTCGCTCAATTTCTGCTATCTGTTCCTGTGAAAAATTTTGTATTTCTTTGGAAACCAGCCCCATATCCTTACCAAACCTTGGCCCTAACACTTTAAAGTTAGGTTTTATCTGCTTTACAAGAACACCTGAAGCATCGTCCATCAATTCAATCTCCTTTACATTTACCTCAGCTTTTATGAGTTCGGCAACCGCCTCAATTTCAGCTTTCTGTTTCGCGTCAAGCACCGGAATCATTACCCTTTGCAACGGCTGGCGAACTTTTATCATCTCCTTTTTCCTTAATGAAAGTACCAGCGATGAAATGGTTTGCGCCTTTTGCATCCTGCTTTCAAGCGATTTATCAACAAAGTTATCAGCATAGGCAGGAAAGTCGGCCAAATGTACGCTTTCCCATTTTTCAGACTGTGAAGCTTGTGTTAAATCTTTATAAAGCCTGTCCATAAAGAACGGAGCTATAGGCGCACTTAGCTTAGCTACAGTTACAAGGCATGTATATAATGTTTGATAAGCAGCTATTTTATCCTGTGCATACTCGCCTTTCCAAAAACGGCGGCGGCACAGCCTTACATACCAGTTACTAAGGTTTTCCTGAACAAAGTCAGATATTGCCCTTGCAGCCTTGGTAGGCTCATAATCGGCATAAAAACTATCTACATCCTTAACAAGCGTGTTAAGTTCGCTTAATATCCATCGGTCAATTTCAGGCCTCTCCTCAATTGGTATTTCAGGTTCGGCGTAAGTAAAATTATCAATATTGGCATACAGTGCAAAAAAGGAGTAAGTATTGTAAAGCGTACCGAAAAACTTCCTTCGCACTTCTGCCACACCCTCAATATCAAACTTTAAGTTATCCCATGGGTTGGCATTGCTTATCATGTACCAGCGTGTAGCATCCGGCCCATATTCGGCTAGTGTTGTAAAAGGGTCAACAGCATTACCAAGCCTTTTACTCATTTTGTGACCGTTTTTATCCAGCACAAGGCCGTTGCTCACCACATTTTTATAAGCAACTTTATCAAAAACCAGGGTAGCAATGGCATGCAGGGTATAAAACCAGCCCCTTGTCTGGTCAACACCTTCTGCAATGAAATCGGCAGGGAAAGCTGTATTGTTGTCAATAAGCTCTTTATTTTCAAAAGGGTAATGCCATTGCGCATACGGCATGGCGCCACTGTCAAACCAAACATCAATAAGGTCTGCCTCACGTTTCATAGCTTTACCTGATGGTGAAGCCAGTATTATTTTGTCAACAACATTTTTATGAAGGTCAACTTTATTATAGTTTTCCTCGCTCATATTGCCGGGCTCAAAACCTTTAAACGGATTTTCATCCATAAAACCTGCTGCTAGGGCTTTTTCTACTGCATTATAAAGCTCCTCAACAGAACCAACAATCATCTCCTCGGTTTTATCTTCCGTCCTCCATATCGGAAGCGGAATACCCCAGTAACGTGAACGTGAAAGGTTCCAGTCGTTAGCATTTTTTAACCAGTTGCCAAAACGTCCCTCTCCGGTTGCTTTTGGTTTCCAGTTTATGGTTTCGTTAAGTTCAAACATTCTTTCCTTAACATCGGTCATTTTTATAAACCAGCTATCCAGCGGATAGTAAAGCAATGGCTCATCCGTCCTCCAGGAATGAGGGTAACTGTGCACATATTTTTCTACTTTAAAGGCTTTATTCTGCTCTTTCAGCATAATGGCTATTTCAACATCAACTGATTTTTCCGGAGCTTCACCTTTATCGTAGTACTCATTCTTAACATATTTACCACTAAGTTCACCAAGCCCCTGTATAAAACGTCCCTGCATATCTACAAGCGGCACAGGGTTCCCGTTTTCATCAAGTACTAACATAGGTGGTACTTCCGGTTTGGCTTCTTTTGCTGCCTTGGCATCATCCGCGCCAAAAGTTGGTGCGGTATGCACTATACCTGTACCATCCTCAGTAGTTACAAAATCACCCGCTATAACGCGAAATGCATTTTCAGGATTTTGGTAAGGCAAAGCATAAGGCAGCAATTGTTCGTATTTTATATCTAATAGACTACTTCCTATACAAGTTGCAAATACTAAATATGGAATTGTTTTATCCTTTTTAGTAAACTTTGACCATTCTTCAATATCATAGACTTTAGAATATTTTCCATTAAACTGCTTATCTACAAGATTTTCAGCCAATATTACATTAATCGGCTCGAAAGTATATTGATTATAAGTTTTAACTAATACATATTTTATACTGCGGCCCACGGTAAGTGCAGTATTGCTTGGTAGCGTCCAAGGAGTTGTGGTCCATGCTAGAAAATAGAATTCATCTCCGAGCATATCTGATTCTGGTAAGACAAAAGCTTTGTATACTGTATTTATTCCTTTATTAATCGCTTTAAACTGCGCTACTATGGTAGTATCTGTAACATCCCGGTATGCACCCGGCTGGTTTACCTCGTGCGAACTTAACCCTGTACCCGCCTTTGGTGAGTAGGGCTGTATGGTATAACCTTTATACAGCAGCCCTTTATCATAAATCTGTTTAAGCAGCCACCAAACGGTTTCCATATACTTTGGCTTGTAGGTTACATACGGATCATCCATATCAACCCAGTAACCCATTTTTTCAGTTAGGTCGTTCCAAACATCAGTATAACGCATTACCGTGCGTTTGCAGGCTTCGTTATACTCTTCAATAGTTATTTTTTTACCTATATCTTCTTTGGTTATACCAAGCTCTTTCTCTGTGCCCAGTTCAACAGGCAGACCATGTGTGTCCCAGCCGGCTTTTCTTTTTACCTGATATCCTTTTTGGGTTTGGTACCTGCAAAAAATATCTTTAATGGCGCGCGCCATAACATGGTGAATGCCCGGCAGGCCGTTTGCACTTGGCGGGCCTTCAAAAAACACATATTGTGGTTTCCCCTGGCGGGTAGTTACACTCTTTTCAAAAACATTCTCTTTTTTCCAGAAATCAAGGACTTCAGCAGCTACATTAGCCAGGTCAAGCCCCTTATATTCAGTAAATTTCTTACTCATTATTATCGTGTTCAAAAAATCAATTTGCGAATGTAATCATTTTTTTAAAGCAATAGGTAAATCAGCTTTATAACAGATTCACCTATTACTTAAAATAGCAGATGTTGACTGTTTTATTTTTAATTAATAGCTTATTTTTTTGCTAACTGAACGGCTAACATCTATAACATAAAATAAAGCCTGTATATCATTAAGATTTAATTTAAAATCGGTAAACTCCGGGCTGTCATTAAGCGAATGGCATATAATATAGCCTTCGTCAGTATTATGTTCAATAATTTCCTTGAGCAAAGGCATTTTACTTTGCGTGGTATAAATAACCCAATAAGGAAAATCACGGTAGCGCAGCTTGTCCTGCCAATGGTGGCGCTGCAACTCCCTGGTAGAAACAATACTGTTTCGGGTTATGGCATTGCTGCTGCCATCGTCCATGCTGTCGCCATTTACCCTAAAGGCCACATACCTGCCCTGCAAAGGCTTATCTACAAGGATACCATGCTGGCTTAAATCCATTAAAAAATCTGCATCCTGATAATTGCTTAAAAAACCTGCCTGTATTTTAAATTCGGCTAAAGGCATAAGCATATAATATTGCCCATTGGGAAGTTCAATAAATTTGTTGCCATTTTTATTTTCAAAGTCTTCTTCACCATTTGTAACAATTAATTCATTCCTTACAATCCTGTTATATACGCTACCAGGCTCTAACACCTTGTGCAATATTTCACTTTTTGACTTTGGAATAGGTCTGCCCTTTTCATAATTAATTATAGTTTCCCTGCTGCAACCAATTAAATCTGCCAATTCTTTTTGTGTAAGGCCCATCTGCTCCCTACGCTGTTTAATTTCAAAACCCTCCATAAATCAACACTTTAAGAATAACTATACAACCATCAGTATCAATAGTGTAAAATTTAACATTTATATATTTTGAAATGTTAAATATTACACTTAATTTTGTCCTGTTGCTAACAAAGATATTATAAATGGCTGATAAAAGCAAAATATTGCACCAAATAAATGAATTAGAAATAATAAAATCAGCTTATAACCATTTTTTATCATCCTATAGAGCAACTAAAGAAGTGGAAAATGCCACAAATATCAGGTCGAATAAAAAAATACTTATTGCTGCACTTAAAAAATTATATAACGAACTACATACTGAAGGAGTGAAACCTGCAAATGTATTTCACAATAAAATTTCGAGAATTAATTATAAATACAGCAAACTGGAAAAAAGTGTAATAGCGCATTTTAATAGTGATAACAGGTTTAAAATAACAGAATGATGAAGAAAATTTTACATCAATTAACCTTAACCGATCTTAAAATTAAGGAATGCCAAAAAGAAATTGAAGCAGTAAAGCAGCTGCCATTTTATAAAATTTTTGGCAGTGAAGCTCAGAGAAAAAATGATGTTGATTCCCTACAGCTTTTTCTGCATTCCCTTCTTCAGGAAAAAAGGCAGTTGTTGAAACAGCTAAAAGCGTGTGCAGGCTATGAATTAAGCCAGCTTAAAAATTTTATTAAAAATATAACACAGTAACCATTTTTAACTTTAATAATTATACCTATGAAAATTACAGGAAACATTGAAAGCATTGAGTACAGGAACACGGCCGGGCACGAAAAAAAGGTGGTAACCCTGCTGCCGGGCTTCAGGCAAAAAGCATTTGTTGAATTTCGAGGAAGGCGCATGGCTGACTTGGACGCCTTTAAAGAAAATGATGAAATAGAAGTTACCGTAACACTTGAGGGAAAAATATCCAAGAACAGCGGCATTCAGTACAACAATCTGGTAGCACAGGCAGTTGAGCCAGTTACAAACTATTAAACCGATACAATATGGAATCTAAACAGGAGGAGTACACACTAAAGATACTGGGCCAGCTACAGGAACTATTTGAAGAAGACTGCGAGAATTATATAAGCATGGCCGAACTGGAGAACAATGCGAATGCAGCCGATTTTTTTCATGCTCTCGCTAACCTGGCACCCGCGGTAGTTTATACCAAGCTTACCAAAAAAGAAGCAGGAAGCCTTGATTTTAATCATATAGCCAATAGGCTTTGTTTTCAAAACGCAAAGGTAAAGCCAGCCGAGCCGGCCGTAAATAACCTATAAACATAAAAGCTATGCAATTTAAAATAAAAGGTATTGTAACTGCTGTAGGCGAAATAAAAACAACCAAACTGGGCACGGCAGTGCAGCAGCTGCATTTCGAGCAGGAAACAGGCAGGGTTATATACCCGTCGGCATTGGGCACTAAAATTGAACTGCTGGAAGACATACTTCCCGGCGATGTTGCTGAACTTGATTTCCACATATCGGGATCAAAAGGCACATACAACAATGTAATTATAGATAACATTGTAAGGGTATAAAATACTACTACTACAATATTTGCTAAAAAACTTTATATGAAAAAAGGCTCAGCAAGTGCGGGAGCCCTTTTAAAACCTATAGCTGATAAGGCAACCAGAAAAAATAAAGCAGGCCGCCCCCCGCTTTACCGTAATGAATATCCTGCACAGGCTTACAAGCTTTGCCTGCTGGGAGCCACTGATAGTGACCTTGCTTCTTTTTTTGGTATTAGCCGGGACACACTTAACCGCTGGAAAAAATCGCATACTGACTTTGCGCAATCTGTAATAAAAGGCAAAAAAGCAGCCGATATGGAAGTAGCCGCCTCATTATATCAGGCCGCGCTGGACAGGGTTATTACCCTGAAACAGGCTATAAAGTGCAAAGAGGTTTATTATGATGATAACGGGAAACGTGTTGAAAAAGAGCGTATAGAAATTGTAGAAGTGGAGAAACATGTGCCTGCCGATTTCAGGAGCCAGCAGTTTTGGCTGAAAAACCGTAATCCGCAGCAATGGAGCGATAAATATGAAGAAAACGAAGAGCAGCATAAAGATGTGCTGCTTAATTTGGGCTCAGGCATAAATCCGGAGGCTAATGAAACTTTTGATTAAGCAGGAGCACGCCATTTTTTTCCTTAAGGACACCATAACAGAAGAAGTTTTATACGGCGGTGCAGCCGGTGGGGGCAAAAGTGCCTTGGGGTGCCTCTGGCTTATGGAAATGTGCCAGAAATACCCCGGAACACGCTGGCTGCTGGGCCGCTCAAAACTAAAAAACTTAAAGGAAACAACATTAAATACGTTCTTTGAACTGGCATCAGCACTGCAATTAACACGGCAATTTCATTATAAAGTACAGGAAAACAGCATCCGATGGAATAACGGAAGTGAAATATTATTAAAAGACCTGTTCCATTATCCGTCAGACCCTAACTTTGACAGCCTCGGCTCCCTTGAAATTACAGGAGCATTTGTTGACGAATGTAACCAGGTAAGCTACCATGCATGGCAAATTGTAAAGAGCCGCATACGCTATAAGCTTGCAGAATATTCGCTGATACCCAAAATGCTTGGCAGTTGTAACCCCTCTAAAAACTGGGCTTATAAACAGTTTTATAAGCCATTTAGGGAAGCAAAACTGCCGCGCTACAGGAAGTTCATCCAAAGCCTGCCTACAGACAACCCGCACCTGCACCCGGGCTATTTGCAGTCTTTGCTAAGGCTGGACAGGAACAGCCGGGAAAGGCTGTATTTTGGCAACTGGGAGTATGACGATGACCCGGCCGCGCTGATAGACCATGACAGTATTGCCGATTATTTTAATCCGAAACATTTAAAGCCTGAGGGTGTAAAATACCTTACAATTGATGTGGCCCGTAAGGGGAGGGATAAAACAGTTTTACGCGTGTGGCACGGGTGGCTGTGTATTTACAGGAGTGAAATTGCAAAATCAGGGCTGGATGAGGTGGTAAACCATGCACAAAATTTACAGTTAAAATTCGGCATAGCGCTCACTAATGTTATTGCTGATGAAGACGGTGTAGGTGGTGGTGTTGTAGATTTTTTAAAATGCAAAGGCTTTGTAAACAATTCATCGCCTCTGGAAATGAGGGAAGGCAACATATACATAAAGCCAAATTATGACAATCTTAAAAGCCAGTGCTCAATAAAAATGGCCGAAATGATTGTAAACCGCCTGGCCGGAGAAATTTGCGATAATGATAATGTATTACAGTCCACAACAGAAGAGATGGAACAGGTTAAACTGCGGGATATAGATAAAGATGGCAGGCAGGGCATTATACCCAAAGAAAAGGTAAAAGAACATATTGGCCGCAGCCCCGATGAGTGGGACAGCATTATGATGCGTTACTGGTTTGCATTAAGAAAAACGTATAACGCAAAAATACGCATAGGTTAAGTATGAGAAACATAACACTGAAACAATATACAAGGCTGGAAAATCCACTCATGTATGACGCTGTACTGGAACACCTTAATCCAAAGAACAGCTTTAGCGGCAAACAAATGAATATAAATGTAATGCCTTATGCCAATGTTAAATACTGTATAAGGCTGCTGCCTAAAATTACAGGTTGGGAAGGGATAGCAGAGCTTTTTATTATTTGTTATGATATTCCCGAAGCTGCGTTTTGGAAAGCACGTGTTAAGGAATACTTTGCCGCAAGGAAGTTTATTTTAAATGAGTTTGAACGCATACTTAAAACGGAAGCCAAAGTATTTAGTGCCACCGGGACAGATGAACATTTATGGAAAATGGCCGGTGCCGATAAACTTAAGCCTTATGGCGATACACTACCGCTATTACAATTGGCAAAGCTTACAGGCCAGTATCCGTTTGATTTGGGCAGAAAACCCTACGGTGAAATATTCAGCTTGCTAGCGCAGCTAAAAGCACAAAACGATGTTGAAATGGAGTATCAAAAGCTCCATAAGAAATAGCATCAAGATATTTGCTTAGGAATCATTATGAGAGATATTGTAAGAATACTGGAAGACCTGGCAGCACAAAAGCAGTTGGAGTACCATTATGGTAAAAAAGCAGCACTTAACCTGTTAGATGGTTCTGCCGAAGAAAACAAGGTGTACCTGCTTCATGAATATACCAACCGCAAAAGCGAGTATAACAATAGCGGCACAAAAATAACAGCTGTAAATTATGAAGGTAAATTTTTTTTGGTAAAGCATAGTGATTTTGACCAGCACTATTTTAAAGAAGCAGGAACTGAAGAAACCTCAAAGTATACCACAAACATTGAACCCCTGCTCATTACTTTTAATGAGTTAGGCAACAGCCTGGCATGCTTGGGGATTACCATTAACGAATGGAATAATATAGATGTAACCGACGCGCTTGATGCCAATATGGACGGTTTACTGTGTTCTTATAAAGTTAATATACCTGTATGCCATGGTTGAGAGTATCAAAAGTATTTTAACAGTTGAATTTGAAAATTTAAAACAGGAACTCATTGCAAAATATAATGAGGCAGCAAACCCCTCAGACTGGCCGCAAACTGTTGAAGCATCTGTATCAGGCACTAAAGCGCAACTTACGGCCGCTAATTATATATACGGCCGTGAACCCGGAAAGCAGCCCCCCTCTGCCGCAATAGAAGAATGGGTTTTAAACAAGGGTATTGCAGCCCAGGCTGCCAAAAAAATAAGCATTGGCAGCCTTGCTTACCTTATTGCAAGAAAAATAGGAATGGAGGGCTGGAAGCCCAAAGATAATAGCGGCGAAAGCATTATTACAGCAGTTATAACGCCTGAAAGGCTCCAGCTAATAGCCGACAGGGCCGGAGACGAAGTACTTTTTAATATTTCTTTTGAAATAATTGACTATTTAAAAAAGATTGCAGCATGATAACATTTACCAGGCCTTTAGATACCGGCAAACTCAGGATGGCTTATAATAATGATGTGGCAGAGTTTTACAGCACATCGGAAAACACACCGGCATATTGCGATGTTTCATTTCAGGGGCAGGAATTTTCCCTGCGCCTTTACCCTGCTCCAACCGGAAAATTTTTTATAAACTTTAAAGATTATGTTTCAGCCTGTATAAATACCCGGAACTTTGAAGATGTTTTGCATACCAACCTGCAAACACCCCATCCGCAAAGTTTTATATATGATGCTACACCAGGTACATTGCTTATTACTGATGTAGGTTTTAAAATATGGTTTTCGGAAACCGAATATGAAGAGCAAAGCTTTACCATGAAATGGCTGGCAGGTGCCGAACAGCTTGCTGATTATAATTACTTCGCTGTTAATGGAACCTACCTGCTTACACCATTTGAAAAGTATACTGCCAATCATTATTATTTAAAATACTGGCAGGGATATCCTTTTGATATTCCTGTGTATAGCAACAATAACAGCTTAACGATAAAAAATAATACCAATGCGTTAAGCCAAACTTTTGTACTGCCCGGTAATGTAAGCCGCATTTATCTTTCTGACGGCAGGACAGATGAGAGTTTGGAAGACCTTTTACCTTTAGTGGAAGGATATAATAAACTTAGTATTATAAATTCAGGAGAGGAAGGTGAAAATGACAAATTCCTGTTACTGGAAAAAATTCCATACCAATGCGGCATATATCTTAAATGGCTTAACAGGTATGGCTGCTATAATTACTGGCTTTTTGAAAACACATATACCATTGACAGGAGCGCTAAACAGTTGGGAGAGCTAAGCAGGGACAATGCAAACCTTGAAGATACTTTCAGCAGGGCAATACAAATAGGCAAGGAAAGCCAGGACACTATGAAAATAATAGCAGAACTCTTAACCGAGGAGGAAACAAATGTACTTCAAGGCATACTGGACAGTCCTAAAGTGTATATGTTTACAGGTAAGCCTTTTGCACAAAGCAGCTACAGAGACTGGATAGAAGTATCATTAAAATCAGGAAATGCACGTATTAAAAATGCCAAACAACCATTAAATAACTTTTCTTTTGATATTGAACTTCCTGCAAGATATACCCAAACTTTATAATATTTGACTACAAACCTATGCGGTGGGACTTATTTTATATATAAACGGGCAGCAAGTTGACCTGGACCCGGAACAAACCATAGCCCAGACAAAACAGGTAAACGACCTTAACAGCCTTGAAAACAGGCAGGCGAATTATACCAATAAATTTAAAGTGCCAAAAACTGCGGGTAATTTAAGGATAATGCAGTTCCTGTCGTTAACAGGAAATACATCACCTGTTCCGTATCAGGAAAATCTCTGCAGCCTTTACAGCGATAACGGGGAGTGTTTTATTTACAATGGCCGTGCAGTTGTTTCCGACAACGGTGATAACTTTGATATAACGGTATATGATGGCATTATTGAACTTTTTAAAAAGATTGAAAACCAATCGCTTTCTGAAATTGACCTGTCTGACATAATACATACCAAAAATATAGCTACAGTTAAAAACTCATGGAGTGCATCCGGTAATTTAAAATACCGCTATATACTTGCTGATTATAACGGTAAAACAGGTAATACTGCAAATAATGAGGTAAATATTGACTATCTCGTGCCCTCTGTAAACGTAAGATACATTTGGGACAGGATTTTTGAGAAAAATGGATTTACCTATTCAGGATCTGTATTTGACACAGAAGATTTTAACAACCTGTGGATGACTTTTCCTAAGGGTGTTGACAATGGAGAATCTGAAGAAGAAGTTTTTTTGGCTGATGATACTGATGTGGGTGCAAGTAATTTCCATCCCGGGTATTTTTTAACCACTATGTCCACTTCTGCTTTAAACAGTAATTACATCTATCCACAGCAAAAACACAGGCACATTAAATTTAAAACATCTGGCAAATACCGGATTGAAGTTACCGGAAAAATAAATAGTGACCGGGACTACAGGATAATTTTAGGAAAAAATGCCAACGGCATCAATAATCCTTATAGTGTTCCATTGTATGCATATATTAAGGAGTACCAAAGAATGCAGGAAGAAATTACGCAAGCTTCATATACATTTGATGCGGATAGCAATGATACTTTTTGCGTTGTTATAAAAAAAATAAAAACAAACTTTCACGTTTCAAAGAATAAAGCCATAATCCGGATAGTAAAGGTTAATGAAAGTGCGTATGATTTTCAGGAGGCTCTTAGTGAATTTGCTGTTAAAGACTTTTTGAAAGAAGTTGTGCACCGTTTCGGACTTACAATTTTAAAAGACAAATATTCTAATCACTATACTTTTCTTACACTTGCAGAAACACTTCAAAATGCTGATAATGCTGACTGGAGTGATAAATTTATAAGCAAAAAAAATGAAAAATATGTTTATGGAAGCTATGCACAAAAAAACTGGTTCAGGTATAATTATAATGACAAAGAAAGTTCCTTCAACGATTTTTATTTAGAAGTTCCCAATGTAAATCTTGAAGAAAAAAAGGATCTAATTAAATCAAAAATATATAGTCCTGAAAAATATACAACCCAATTCCTAAACGGGCAGTCAAGAGTTTATAAACTATGGGAAAAGGAATTAGAAGAGCAATCAGGCGAAAATGAAAGCCGGATAACTTATAAATCACTTGACAAGAGATATTATTTCCTGAAAGCAATGCCTCAAACACGTAATATTTCGCTGTATTCTGAATACTTGAATGACAGTACTGCTGTGTCAAACTATTACATTGAGAGTTTTTCAAAATTATCATTTTTTGATATTATCCAGCAATATTATAACCCTTTGAGACTAATGCTGAACGCATCTAAAGTGGTTACAATAGAGTTTTGGCTCAAGGATACTGATATTGTAAATTTTGATTTCAGCAAATTATATTATATAAAGCAACTGTCGTCCTATTTCCTGATGAACAAAATAAATAATTATATACCGGGAAAACCTACTAAATGCGAAATGATAAGTATTTTAAGGGCAGCCCCTACATTACCGGAACCTTCTATAAGAATATATAGAATACTGCCATCAAATAATGGGTATTCTATCGCAGTATACTATAATCTTAACACGGAGGTACAAAGTGTAACATTGCAGGTTTATGGTTATAATGGCAACACATGGTCAAACTGGCCTTATAATAATATAAGCCCCAGGCATTTCAGCTTCACCCCAACAGGAAACTTTAAAATACGTTTATTGGCAGGGGATGCATATTCAAATGAAGTTTCATTAACAATACCACTTACAGAAACTATAGAGATATGATAAATGATATAATATATACTCCACCCCTTATTGATTTTGGCTTTGGCATTACCGAACAAACCATTACAGCAGGAGAAGCGGTTACTGTATGGCTTTCCTCATTATACAATCAAAACAGCTATACTTTCCATTTAATAGCCCCGGAAGGTGATATTAAAGTACTATCAAATTATCAATACAAACTTTATTATCAAAACAAAGGTACTTATAATATTCAGTTACATGTTAAGCATGCCGTTAACACCAATATTATTCTGAAAAGCAATATTTTAAATTTAACCGTAATGGAATAATGGCAAAAGAAAAAATTATACTGGCTGAACTTGATTTGGATGTAAGTAGCATTTCAGCTGCCTTGGAGCAAACAAAAGCTAAAATAAATGAACTCACAAAAACATTAGATGAACTTAAAAAAACATATAGTGACTTAACAACAGTGCATGACTCACAAATAAAGCAAAATAACATTTTAACAACACAACAACAGTCATTACAAACTGCTTTATTAAAAACAAAAAATACTGAAAATGATTATATTAAAAATAATGAGGAGCTTGTTGAAATACGAAGAAATTTAAATACCCACAACAAAAATTATCAATCATCCCTTGACTCGATAAACAACAAAATAAAGGAAAATACTAAATGGCTTTCTGAAAATAAAAAAGTTCAGGAAGGGGTTGTTACAACACTTGATGATTACAAAAAACAGGTAAAAGATTCTTTTGATCAGATTAATATTTTTAATGGAGGTATAACAGGTTTCATATCAAGAGCTCAGGAAGCAGGTGGTGTAATGCCTTTATTATCTACAGGCCTAAAAGGTATTACCACCGGTGTAATTGGAATGACAAGAGCGAGCATTGCTTTTATAGCCACCCCTATAGGTGCAGTAGTTGCTGCAATAGGATTGGTGCTTGGGGCACTTGTATCCTACCTTACCTCAACACAAGAAGGCATCGACAAAGTAACTGCTATTACCCGGCCTCTACAAACAGTATTCCAAGCATTAACAACATTATTTCAAAAAGTAGGTAAAAATCTTTTTGAGGCATTTACACATCCAAAAAAAGCTTTAAATGATTTATATGAGTTTGTTAAGCAAAATCTTATTAATCGTTTTACCGCTTTTGGAAAAATTTTAGAAGGCTTGATAACACTTGACTTTAAAAAAGTTGCAGATGGAACCCTTCAGGCAGCAACAGGTGTAGAAGATGTAATAGGAAAAATAAAAAATGTAGCAAATGAAACAGGAAAATATTTAGATGAAAGTTATAAAAAAGGACAAAAAATAGATGAGTTGCAAAAGAAACTAGAGAAAGGTGAGGCTTCATTTATAGAAAATAATGCAAAGCAAAAACAATTACTTCAAGAGCAAAATTCAATAGCCGATGACACCAATAAAACATATGCTGAAAGAGAAGCGGCAGCAAAAAATAGTATAACTACAGCACAAGAAATAAATAAACTGGCAACAGACAGGTTAAAAAGTGAAATTCAATTATTAGAAACTAAAATGTCTGTTAAAAGTGCTACTGATGAAGAGAAAAATCAACTTGCAGAACTTAAAGCTAAACTAATAGAAACCAATGCCGAACTAGCTCAAACAGTAAAAACACAGCATAATAAAATTCGTGAATTAAACAAAGCGGCGCATGACGAGCAAACAGCTAATAGACAAAAATCAGTTGATGATGCTATACAAAAAAATAAAGAAGAAATAGACCTATTCATTGCCCAACAAGGTTATAAACAAAAAACTTTACAGGAGCAACTTGTTTTTGAAGAACAACTTTCACAAAAAAGATTAGCGCTCTTAGAGCAAGAATACAAGGCAGGAAAAATATCTAAAACAAAGTATGAAACAGATAAACTAAATATCTCTGAAGAGTTTTTAAAAAAACAGGCCGAAGCTACAGTAGCAGAGGCTGAAAAAGAATTAAATAATTATAAGAAAGCTATCGAAAAGAAAAAAGAAGACGATACTTTCTTTACTGAAGAAAAACTCAATACTAAAATTGCTGAAAATAACGACCTTTTAAACAAAGAAATTCAATTTCAGAAACTTAGAAAAGACCAAGGCTTAATCAGCGAAGATGAATATAATACTGCGGTTACTGAGCTCCGGGAGAATAATGAGGCGAAAAATGAGGAGGCAAAAAATAAAAGAGAGGAAGCAAAAAAAGGACAACAGGCTATTGACCTGGAAAACCAACGGATACTTGACGAAGAGAAATTTACAAATGAATTTGATTTACAGATTTTAAGGGAGCAGCAAAGATATGAAGCAGAACTGGCAGCAGCTGAAAAAACAGGTGCAGATACCACGCTTATCGAGAAAAAACATATAAATGCCAAAAAGAAAATTGAAGAAGAAGCAGATAAAGCTAAAGCAAAAATGGCAGCTGACACTCTGGGCTCTATATCAGAATTATTGGGTAAAGAAAGTGCCGCTGGAAAAGCAGCGGCACTAGCCCAAGCCTTAATTAATACCTATTTAGGAATTACTGCAGGGGTTAAATTAGGGTTCCCTGCGGCAATACCAGCCGTTGCAGCAGCTTCAGCTACCGGATTTGCGGCAGTTAAAAATATAACTGCTACAAAAACACCAAAAGCAGAAAAAGGAGCATTGTTCAATATTGGCGGCAACAGGCATTTTGCGGGGGGAACTATGTTTACAGGCGAAGACGGTACAGCTTTTGAAGCTGAACAGGGAGAGCTTATTGGGGTTATGAACCGTAATGCAGCACGTCACTTTATGGCTTTTAATAATGCATTCCCTTCAGGTGCAGGTTCTGCCCCAAATTATTTTGCAAGCGGTGGTATTGTATCGCGCGAAATTGCAACACCCAGGCTTAATGCAGATGAACTGGCATTTAAAATAGCCGAAGCCAACCGTACCCTGCCCGCCCCTGTTGTATCGGTAGAAGACATTGTTACCCAAGGCAACAGTTATGTTTCAGTAAGGGAAATGGCCAATTTTTAAACTTTATATATGGTGAATAACTTAAATGTAAAAAATATTATAACAGGGTGGAAAAACTTTATTTCCAAAAGTGAGGTAACCGAAAAGCTGGCAACGGATAGAGCCGAAGTTTGTGCAACTTGTCCTAATGCAAAACAGGGAAAGCTATTAGCATTTATAAAAGATTCTTTGAAGGAAATTGAAGGAGCATACTGCAATTCATGCGGGTGCCCGCTATCAGCTAAAATACGGTCTAATGATATTTGCCCTGAAAATAAATGGTAATGAACCGTTATGAAACTATAATAAGCCTTGGCGAAGCTTTTATGAAGCTAATCAATAAGGGTTTAATCCCAATACATATACTGGACTGGAAAGTTTATTATGAAGCTTATGTGGAGGAAATGGAATACCAGAAGAAATACTTTAACAAACCTAAAAAAACCAGTGCTGCGGGAATTACAGCAGAAAAATATAAAGTTACCGAACGAACTATATTTAACGTTATAGCCTTTATGGAAAATAAATAAACTGAAAATACAATTTCAGTAAAACATGAAAATATCACCGTACCTTTGTACTGTAAAATTACAACAACAGCGCTGTTATTTTTAATACTTCACAATTGATTATCAGCAAAGGCTGAAATACTTTAAACTTCAATCTCATTAAATATTTCATCATTCTGTATGGATGACAGGAAACATTTATATCTCCGGCCAGATAGGCACATTTGACGGTGTTACAGGTATAAGCCTTGCAGATGTGATCAGTCAGGTGAAAAAGCAGCCCAAGGCAACAGCCTATAATGTGCATATAAACTCTGAAGGCGGCCTGGTAGATACCGGTTTTGATATTTATCATTACCTCTGCTCCTTAGGAAAGCCTTTAACTACAATTGGCAGCGGTATAGTTGCCAGTATTGCCACAGTAATTTTCATGGCAGGCAAAAAAAGGCTGATAAAAGAAAACACACAGTTTATGATTCACCTTCCATGGGGTGGCTCTATGGGCACAGCTGATGAACTGGAACAGTTTGCCGGGCAATTGCGTGTAATTGAAAAAAAAATGGTTGGCTTTTATAAAAAAGTGCTCAGCGTTCAGGAGCAGGCAATAGTGCCATTACTAAAAAATGAAACCTGGCTAACACCAAACCAGTTAAGCGCATTAGGCTTTACAACCGCTTCGCAGCCAGTAAAAGCAGTAGCAAAAGCATTTATTAACCCAAATTTTACTATGAGAGGAACATTTACAGAAAGGGACAGGCACTGGATGGAAAGCCTTTTTACCCGTGTAATGGGCAAGTTTAAAAATGCCCATATTTTTAACAAGGTTGTACAGGATGCAACCGGAATTGAGATAGATTTCACTGATTTGCCCGATGATGCAATAATAGAGGTTGGCGCAATGGCAACTGTAGATGGTATGCCGGCTGAAGGAGAATACCTTATGCCTGATGGTTATACCTATATATTTACTGCCGGAGAGCTTACAGAAATTATTGAACCGGAAGAAGAAAGTGCTCCCGCTGCCCTGCGTGCAGAAAATAAAGCATTAAAACGCCAGCTTAGCATCATTAAAAGTGAAGTAATGGCTTTAAAAAGACAGGTTGGAAGCCGTTATACTCTTGACGGTAAAAAAGCTTCTGTACGCAAGCCGGGCGAGTCTGACAGGCTTTCCGGCATGAAGCAATATTTGCAAAATAAAAACAGGAAGTAAATGGCACTTATTAACGCTGACGCTTTAACATTAAATGCCCGCGAGGCCGAAACGGTAAGTGAGGTAATTTTTGAAAGGGTTTTTAATGACAGCGACCTTGCTGAATATCATGAAATTGAGACCGGAATTGATGTAAAAACACAAATCGCTTTTGCAGAAAGGCTTGGACTGCTTGGTAAAAAAAGTGAAGGATGTACACCAAATGAAGCCGGCGGATTTGCCTTAACAGAGAAATTCTGGACTCCGGTACTGGAAGACTTTAGGCTAAAACATTGCCAAAATGATATGCCTGCACTTTTAAAACTTTTCAGGAAATCGCAACGCATTAACCCTGATTTTTTCGATGTTGTAGGCTCTCAGGAGTTTGGTGTTATTATTTCAGCAGTAGAAACTTCGTTGTTGGAAAACATCCATCGTAAAGTATGGTTTAATGATATTACTGCTAAAACTATTGAAAATGGTGGTGTATTTACAAATGGCACAGACTTGGATTATTTCAACTCATTTGATGGATTGTTTAAGCAGATTTTAGCTGAAGTGCCTGTAAATGCATCAAACAGAGTTGCCATTGACGCTAACGCAGGTGCCAGTTATGCAAACCAGGCTCTTGAAGAAGATGCCGCATTAGCAATTTTTGAAAAAATGGTTACCTCTGCAGATGAGCGACTTGTTTCTGCCGATGATGCTTTTATACTTGCAACACGCTCCCTTGCGGATAATTATCGCGCTACCCTAAGAAATAAGAATTTGGGTTCAGGTTTCCTTGAAGTTGTTGAAGAAGGCAGGCCAAAATTATACTTTGATGGAATTGAAGTTAAAATTCGCTATGACTGGGACAGGTATATTAAATCATATCAGGACAACAGTATAAAATATCACCTGCCACACAGGGCTGTACTTACTACAAAAAGCAATATACCACTTGGTACTTTAAGCGAAGAAGACCTTACAAAACTTGATGTTTTTTACGATAAAACGTTAAAAACAAATATCATGGATGCTGCATATACAATAGATGCCAAACATCTTGAGGCTTACATGACAGTCCTAGCTTGCTAATTTAAAATGCGAATAATAATATTTGAATTTTTACTCTAAAAAAATGCCAGTAGATTGCACAGGAAATTTAACTCAGGATATATTATTTGATTGTACTAATGCACCAATAGGTGGTATAGAGCAGAATGTATTACTTATCAATAAAGAAGATATTGATATTACATCAATAACTTACAATGAAACCAATGAAATGATTGTAACCGATTTTACTCTTAAAGCTGGTAAAAAAGGTTATATGCTTACAGGAGTAAAACAAGCTAATGGTAAAGCATGGGAACTTGTTAAAAAAGAAAATGCACCTGATAAGTTCAAGCACACATTTAGCGGGGTTATATTTAATCCGAGTGCCCAAAATAAACAGCAGGCAGGTAATTTGGCCAAAGGTGCTAAATATGTAGCTATAGTAGAACAGGTATGGAAAGGAGCCGAAAGTAAAGATGCTTTTGAAATATTAGGACTTTCTTCCGGCCTTGAAATTACCACAATGACAAACAACTCCAAAGAAAATGACAACATGATAATGTTTGAACTTTCTTCTGCTGATGGTTTTGAGGAAACTAGTATACCAAAAACGCTGCTTGATGTAGATTATACTGCCACTAAAACAGCTTTTGAGAATAAGTTTGCTCAGGCTGAAATATAGTAAATGGATTTTGCCAAAATGGATATCGGCACCATCACCCACGGTAAACGGGGTGATGGTGTAAGGTATCTCCAGCTTTTTTTGCAGGAGTATACTTCAATTTTTAATGAAAAGGTCAATCCCGGTTGTCCAAAATGTTTAACCACCTGTTTAAATAGGTATAAAAATCATTATATAGAAATGGCAAATACATCAAAATACAGGCTTCACGCCAAATATGAAAATATACCATTGGAATTTGGTTCTCCAATATTGGTGAATAATGCAACGCTAACAGATGAGTATGCACATATACTCTTGAAGCATAAAAATGGAGAACGTTATTTTTCTATCCTTCCCAAAGAAGAAAAATTAAGTCCCGGCAAAAAAAAGAAAGCTATATCATCTGTAACTAAAAAACAATCTGTGAAAATGAAATACCCTTCAGAGAATTTGGAAAGCACCACCGAAGAATGAAGACCCTTTTAATTGATGTGTGGAAAAGATTAACTCCGTGGAGTAAATCGGCAGATATTTTTGCCAATGATACTGACAATGCCTATCCCGAAAGGATGGATAGGCTTATCAATAACAGTGTTACGGCAAAATCAGCTGCTGCTATTATGGTTCAGTACCTAATTGGTAAAGGTTATGGTGAAAAGAATAATAATGTAGTTGTAAATAAAAATAAAAATCTCAAACTCATTGATTTTGCTGACGATGTAGCAGATGATATTGTAAAACAACGAGGTGTGTTTATACATGTTAACTGGAATGCATTATATAAAATATCTGATTTTAGTGTACTCCCTTATGAATGGTGCAGGATAGGAAAAACAGACAGCAACGATTATGCCGGTAAAATAGCTGTATGTAAGGAGTGGCTTAATGCTAAAAGATCAGGTATTCAATTGATTGATGTATTTAATCCACGAAAAAAAATTATTGATGCCCAGGTTGAAAAGGCAGGAGGCTGGGAAAATTATAAAGGCCAGGTTTTGTTCATTAATATGGACACTAAACTTATTTATCCTCTTTCGCGCATTGATTCTGTTGCAGACGATTGTGATAGTGAAGCTCAGGCAGCAACATACAAAAACCGCCTTTTAAGAAAAGGATTCTTTGGTAATACACTTGTAGTTACGCGACCGTTAGTTGGGGAAGGCTTAAACGGCAAAGCTTTAATTGATGCGGAAAATGAACGCGAAGAGTTTCAAAGGGCAATCAAGGAAAGTTTAGGTGCGGAAAACACAGGGGGTGTTTTATGTCTTGAAATGGATTTTGCCGGCGAAAAACTTGATGATGCAATACTGATAAAGCAAATTGAAAGCAAGATTGATGATGAACTTTTTAGCTATACCGAAGGCAGCGTACGTGAAAATATTCTAGTAGCATTCAACAATTTACCATCCGGACTGATTAAAACAAATGATACATCTCTTTTTGGCAATTCAGGTGAAGCAATAAGGGAAATGAAACGAATGTACTGGGAAAACACATCTAAAGAACGTGCTTTACTTACTACCATCATAAATCAATTACTGGAAAAATCGCAGGATTACGGAAGCCTTAAAGTAGAACCACTTAAACTAATTGACGATGCAACCCTTAGTAACCCGGAATGACATAGCAAAATACCGTCAAATTTCTAAGACCTCTAAAGATGATAAGCTTAATGAAATGATATTAGATGCCCAGCTTTTGGATATACAGCCTTTGCTGGGTGAAAATCTTTTTAATTCCATCCTAACATCTCCTGAAGACTTTACAGAACTTTTAGATGGGGGAATTTATGAGAATGATGGTATAAGCTATACAAACTATGGACTTAAAATGGTAATCTGCTATTTCGCTTATGCAAGATACATGCTTTTTTCCTCTGCTATTGATACCCCTTTCTCTGTTGTGCAAAAAATAAGTAGCAATGATAGTAAACCTGCTGAAAATTCAGTCAAAAAAACAATTTATTCTTTAAACAGAGAAGCTGCTTTCCAAATCTGGAGCAACGTAAAGAACTACCTGAAGAGGACTAAAAACCCTGAATTTGTTCATTGTAACACATCAATGGGAAATTTAAGATTTACTAAATTAAGTTGACGATGATTATTATCAATTCTGCTGATATTACTACATTTAAAATTAATGGTATATCCTATCTTAAAAATTATGTTACAAGGGTAGTTGATAATAAAATTGAAATTTTTAATTGCTACGACCGTAAAGATATATTAGTACCTCTTAATAATTATTCAAATTTTATAGTTAATGGTTTAACATTTAATAATGCTGTAGCACTACAGGAAGCTTTAATTGCCCTATTATATTATAGGTCATCATTAAATGAAGACGGTATATTATATCCTGACGCTAGCCCATTGCAAAAAGGTATTTTAAAACTTAATGGCGATTTGGGCGGTACTGCTGATTTACCTACAGTTCCGGCTCTTGGCAATAAAGTAGACAAAGAAACAGGGAAGGGCCTTTCTGCCAATGATTTTTCTGATTCCTATAAAAGCAAACTTGATAATTTACAAAACTATTTTATAGGAGTATACCCTACAGTTTCCGAACTTGAAGCAACATTTCCATTGGGACTACCAGGTCAGTATGCAACAATTGATTCAGGAGAAGGCACAGATGCTAAAAGAGCTATTTGGGACAACACGGATAATAAATGGGTTACTACTGCAAGTTCAGGAGATGTATTAAGCGTCAATGGACAAACAGGTGAAGTACTTTTAAATACAGATAGTATTGGTGAAGGCCCAAATAACAAGTACTTTTCTATGCCACGTGTTTTAGGTTCTCTATTAACGGGTTTAACGACATTGGCGGGTGACATCCTTTCAACAGATACATTGATTGAAGGGCTAGGAAAAATAAAGAATATTTTAAATCTTAAATTAAATTCCCCTGCTTCACCTTCAAAGTTAAGTGCTGTAACATTGAATTCCGAAGGGTTACCTGAAACAATGGAACTTAAAGAATTTATAATTTTTGATAATACTGTTACGCCTTATGACAGTATATCTGAATTGATTACAATTGGGGGGTACAGCCAAGAAAATGGATACATCCGTGGTACTGAAATCAGATGTGGCATGCTTAATCCTAAAAAAGTTTACTATAAATATGATAATACTGATGTTTCCTGGTTTACAATTGAAGGAGTAGATTTACCATTAGAATAAATTATGATTCAAAGAACAGATAACTCAATAAATAGTCAGGAAGGTTACATTCCAACTATAGTTCCTGAAGATGAAGCTATATTTAAATTCAGAGTTCATGGTACATTCTTTCCAACAAGGGCAGATCCAAATACGAGCAGAACAAGTTATATTGAAATATATTCTGAGGATTATATAGACAATAAAATTTATATAGACTATCAGGACGGAACAGGGTGGCATGAATATCCTTTTAGAAAACCTAGTACTGCTATGCGCGTCATTAGATTTCAAGTTAACACATATACTAATACACCTGAAAATATTGCTTCTGGTGGCAATATAGGCGTTATGCCTAACGACGGGATGGGGGGAGAAGAATATGGATTACATTTTTATCAGGATTTAGTAGATACTTCTAAAATAAACACAGTAGACCACCACTACCCACAGGAAAGGGATATTTTAATAAAATTTGAAAATAGGAATTTTATTAAAACTATTATTATATCTGACTGTACTTTGTTGGGTGAAATTCCAAGTCTAGCTAAATTAAGAAATTTAAAAAACTTGCAAATAGCTTATATATATAATGCTTCAAGTTTTGAAAATGCTGCTGTAAGAACATTAATAGAAATTGTATTTCTATCATCATTAGGATTTTCAATTAATGAAATACCTCTTTGGATCAGGAATAGTCCCATAAGGACATTAAATTTAAGTGGTTACATTTTATTACCAACATTATCTGATTTTGAAAATGGTATTGGAATTTTTAAAAAAACGCTTGAGCAATTAGTTTTAAATAGAGTAGGAATGAATTATAAATTACCTGCCACATTTTCTGAATTTACTAAACTCCAAAGATTCGAAATGGGTATTGAAAATGGAACAAACACAAGTAATAATTTTCAATTTCCTGATGATCTCTCCCAGCTCGTAAACTTCAATAATTTTAATATTCAGGAACTAATAAGTTTCCCAGTTACTCAAATAAAGAGATACATACAGGAGGTACCTTCATCAAATAAGATTTTAAATATGAGAACTTGGGGAAGCACTTCAATATCTAAAAATATTATTCTAGATTACGATGATTACTCTGTTACTGAAATAAATATTGCCTATGGAAGATGGAATAATGGTGCGCCGCCATCTTTTATAGGACAAATGAAAAATTTAAAAAGCTTAAGTATTTACGGCTCTTATAATTATGGTGTAAGCAATGGCAGCTATAATTTAACTGACTGGGGGGACTTTTCAGGTGCAGATAATTTGGAAAAAATCAACATTCAGTGGCAACAGAAAATGTCAATGATGTGGCCTTCATGGTTTACTGCTTTAAAAAAGTTGAAAACTTTTGATTGCCATGCATCTTTCGAAACATTAGACTCAATGGATAATTTTGTAGATAGTGTTTATAATTTCGTCATAGAAAATGCTTCAATAAATATCGGTAACACACAATTCAGGCAAATGAATATAATAACATATTCAGCAAGCTTACCAGCAAACTCATGGCGACCATCAGGAACATATCAGGCTCCGTCTGGATATGTACAAGGCAGCAACAACGGCAGCCCGGTTAATCAAATGGAAAAGATTTATGTATTAATCAATCAATACGCTCATTCATGGACGATAAAACCTATCTGATAACTTATTATGTTAATGATGATGCAACTGCCAGACAAATAATAACAGCTTCAGAATACACCGGAGGAGAAGTAATAAGCAACAATTATATGTTATTAAATAAATCTGATGCTTTAAAACACTTTAAAGATTTTGAGGGCCTACATAAAATTGAAAAGATTTCCGAAAATACGTCAACATGAAATTTTTTCAATCTTTTTTAATTTCGCTTTTTGCATTTTTTATACCGATTCAAGGAATCTTGATTGCTATTGCAGTTACAATTATAGTAGATACTCTTACAGGCATATACAAAGCTAAAAAATTAAATGAGCCGATAATCAGTAAGAAACTACGAGGATTAGTTTCAAAAGCATTTATTTACGAAACAGTTATAATCATGCTATTCATAATGGATGTATTTATCCTTTCTGAATTTTTTGAACTTTGGTTTAGTATAAAGTATTTCTTCACAAAAGTTATGGCTATAACATTAATATTTATAGAACTCGTTTCTATCAAAGAAAATATTGAAGCCGCACAAAAAATAAACATCTATAATCAAATAAGAAAGTTTATAAAAGAGTCGAAAAACCTCAAGAAAGATTTGACTGATTTGACTAAATAAATTTGTATGAAATGCCTAAAGGTTATACAAATTGCTTTAGCTGAAGTTGGTACAACTGAAGTCCCTAAAAACAGCAATAAAACAAAATACGGAAAGTGGTTTGGGTTAAATGGTGTAGCCTGGTGCGGTATATTTTGCAGTTGGGTATATGCTAAAGCTGGTGTGCCTTTAGGCAATATAGGCTTTACTAAAGGCTTTGCCGGATGCCAGACAGCAGTTGCACATTTTAAAAAAACAGGTGAAATTACCACAACTCCACAGGTGGGCGACCTTGTTTTTTTCGACTGGAATAAAGATAAGCGTCACGACCACGTTGGCATATTCAATGGCTGGAAAGATAAAGGCAAAGGTGAGTTTTACACAGTTGAGGGTAATACAGCCATAGGCAATGACAGCAACGGGGGGCAGGTTATGAGCCGTACCCGAAATACGTCAGTAGCATTATTTGTACATCCTAAGGTATTAGATCAATGAAAAAATATACCCAATCCATAACTATAACATTGCTGGTAATACTTTTAGTTTCATCTGTGCAAAAATGCTCCTACTGGAAAAGCACTAGTAATACTAACCTTGATGCCCTTACGGATACGGTGAGGTACTATAAAAATGCTTTGGGTACACAAACAGCCAGTATAAAAACTTTACAGCTTACGGAAAAGCAATTAAAGGAAATCATTATAAAAAAAGATAATACCCTGAAAGCACTGGCATCTGAATTTGCAAAGGTCAAATCTGTTTTAAAATATAAAACTGTTACCCGGATTGATACAGTAAAAGTGAAATATACTGAAATGATACCCTGCGAGTTTGAGCGTTCAGGCAGTAGAGTAAATAAGTGGTATAGCTTCAATTACTATTCAAATGAAAACGGCATTATTATAGATAGCCTTACTATATCAAATACAACAGCAGTTATTACCGGAATAAAAAGGAAATGGCTTTTGGGCAGACAGACTATCACCACTGATATTACCAACAGCAACCCTTACATTCAAGTAAACGATATTAAGAGTGCCGAAATTGATATACCAGAACCCTGGTATAAAAAATGGTATGTATGGTTTACTATTGGAGTTATTGGTGGAATTTTATCAAGCAATTAATTGTAAATTTCCTTTAGAACCTCAAGAGATTTAGGTTTTATAAAATTATCAAGATGATAAGAATAATAATCCAGAAGTATTTTTAGCAGGTTACGCCTTTCATTAACATGAAAGGCTTTTCCGCTATTATCAAATTTTAAATTAATCAGTCTTTTAAACAACTTTGTTTCTTCTTCATTTATACAAGAAAGTGACGCTGTGTTTGAAAAGCATCCTTGATGCATTTCAAAAAAATTGTAACCACTATCTTTTACATTAGGGTAGAAGCCTAAAAATTTGGTTATTTCCAATAATAAAACCAAGTGAAAATTTTCAGAATAGTCATGATTATCAAGCCATAAAAAAGCGGTTTCTAAAAAAGTATATAATTCAATATTTTCTTCTTCTTCCCTTATAATGTTATGTAAAATTTCGGATAAAAAAATAATTATAGAAGATTTTGTAATATCTCCCCCTATAGAAAAATAATTATAGGCAAACTTTACTTCCTTTATATATTCAAGTTTACCTTTATTTTTATGCTCTGCTTCAATTTCAAGTATATTCAGAGGCTGAAAATATATTGCTTTTTGGGTATTCCTTTTAGAAGAAAAAGCATCCCTTATAAAATATGATTTTAATCCGCTCGATGCTGTAAAACATTTTACAATTAAGCTTTTATCCTGATAGCGTAACGCACTTATAACTATAGCCTTTGTTTTAATCCTCATGGTAAAGCTATCTTACAATCATAACTTTTTTCACTTTCGTTTCTGTTCCATCCTCAGAGGCTATAAAAATCATATAGACTCCTGAAGCCACTTTATATCTTCCAAAAGCGCGGGTATCCCACAACACAGTTCCCCCTTCAGAGGTCGTTTCATAAACCAGATTTCCTTCAATATCTGTAATTTTTATATTTGCCTTGTCAACCAAGCCGCTTATATTCACATCCCCATCAAATCCTGGCCTTACCGGATTTGGAAAAACATAAACATTATTCAGGTCGCCTGAAGCTTTGGTCGATGTTCCCTGATAGGAAACCATACCTTTATCTGTAGCAAAAAAAACTTCTCCTGTTGCTGCGTCTATTTCAATATCATAAATAACATTACTTGGCAAAGGGGAATTTTGCTTGGTGAAATGAAAAATAGTTCTCTGCCCGTCCGGAGAAACTAAAAAAGCTCCTGCTGATGTGCCAATCCACTTGTTGTTTGCCCCGTCAACCACTATTGTATTAATTACCTGTCCATACATAAGTTCCTGTGCCAAACCTTCTTCCATAATTATTACAGGATTGGCGGTCAACTCTGTTTCTGTAAGAAAACGGTCAATTCCTGAAACTACCCTTAAGCCATTTACCGTACCAATCCATAATTGATTCCTGTTGTCAACTGCAACACATCTTGAGTTGTAAGTAGGAAGGCCTGAGTCTTCAGATATAACTATAAATTTATTGCCTAAGGTTTCATTAAATGCTATAATTCCATTCTTTTCAGAAGGTATCCATTTTGTACCGTTCTTATCAATAACCATCTTACCATAATTATTTTGCTTTATTGATTCCGAAACTTCTAAAAAACTATAAGACTGCCACTGCCCATTAGACTTTAAAACCTTTAATGGTTTATCAATAAGGCTGTTAGTCATCCATAAATTACCATTTTTATCATAAGCCAGGCTATTTATCCTAACACTTATATAGCCGGGATATCTGGAATCAACTAAAGTTTCCAAGCCATTTTCCCCTGTATTGTTTTGATCATATAATATTACCGTTTCATCATTCTCAATTTTTAACAAACCTGAATGGTAGGAACCTATATATACTTCATTTTCATTATTAGGATTAACAGCAATATCAGATAATGATCTTGCACCAAAAACATCTTCATAAGGAATATGCAACCACCCTTCGGTACTAAATTTACTTAGCCCGAATTCCGAAACATCCGGTACATACTGATAGTTATACCCTCCATATACTGCCCATAAACTATTTGGTGTTTTCTCAAGCGAGAAAATACTGCTGCGCAATGGCCCGTCGGGTGTAATGTTTTGAAAAGATAAACTGTTTAATTGAGCCGTAAATAACCCTTTTGTATTTGTTCCGATAAAAACTTCATTATTTATAATTGAAGCACATGTAAAATTAAAGTTTTCATCTGAAACATTAGCTTTATTTATTTGTGATAACAGTATCAGCTGATTATTGTAAATATCAATCCTGTTTAAAGATGTTATCAGCATAAATCCATTAACATCTCTCAAATCTGTTATTGTAGATGATACTTGTGTAAAGAATGTAGTTGTTCCGGCCTGGATTGTATAAACAATATTGCTTCCGTCAGTGGCATAAAGCTGATTATTAAAACTAATTACATTTTGCCAATTACCCGAAGATATTTCGTTATCCCATTGCGTAAAATCATTTAGATTAGGATTGCCGAGCTGGCCTTTTCTTATTCCGTAACCAATTGTGGCAGCATATAATGTACCATTTAATACTGTTGACTGCATAACCGGAATTTGTTCACCCGCTGTTCCTATATAATACGTATCGCCAAATTCCGAATTGGAAAGATTAAATACTGCTATGCCAAAATCACAGGATATATATGCCTTACCTTCATACTCATAAATGTGGTTTATTTTTTTTTTATTGGATGGGATGTTGGTTTCCTGCAATATACCCACAACGCTTAAAATTGTATTATCTGCATTAATAACAAATAAAAGCCCGTTGTCATTACCTACCAATGTTTTATTGTAAACGCTGCTGTGGTGTATGGCAGTGATGGTTTCTGCCTTGAGGCCGTCTACTGAAGTTATAGTTTTCAGTTCACTGGTTGTAAGGCTTTGGGAAAACATAGCACTTTCTGAAGCAGCATAAACCCTGTTGCCAGATTGTGAAATATCCACAATATTATTATAAGAGAAAAAGCTTCTCCACATTTGATTTTGCGCTACGAGCGTACAAAAGTTGAAAATAAATAAAATGGGCAAAAATCGTTTCATCAGCAATTATTTCATAGCAAATATAATGTAAACGTATTTATTATGATTTTTGTATAACCTTGGTTTGTAAATAAAAAAGGGGCTGCATAATGCAGCCCCTTTTTTATTTACATCCATGCTTACTATTATACCAGCCCCTGTGCCAGCATAGCATCTGCCACTTTAACAAATCCGGCAATATTAGCACCTTTTACGTAATCTATATATCCGTCTTCCTGTGTGCCAAAAGTAAGGCATGCATGATGAATGTTAGCCATAATATCTTTTAGCTTATCATCTACCTCCTCGCGTGTCCAGCTAAGACGAAGCGAGTTTTGGGACATTTCAAGTCCTGATGTGGCAACACCACCTGCATTGCTGGCTTTTCCAGGTGCAAAAAGCAATTTTGCTTCGTGAAATGCTATAACCGCCTCAGGTGTACATGGCATATTGGCTCCTTCGGCCACACATATACATCCGTTTTTAATCAGCATTTTAGCTTCATTACCATCAAGTTCATTTTGGGTTGCACAAGGTAAAGCAACATCGCAGGGAACTTCCCATGGCTGCCCGCCTTCAACATACTTTGCTCCCGGATATTTATCAAGATATTCTTTTATCCTTCCGTATCTTACGTTTTTAATTTCCATTACATAGGCAAGCTTTTCTTCATTAAACCCTTCCTTATCATGTATATAACCAGATGAGTCTGACATTGTAACTACTTTGCCTCCTAATTGCATGGCTTTTTCAGCAGCATATTGCGCAACGTTTCCTGAACCTGAAATAACCACAGTTTTTCCTATAAAACTATCATCTTTCGTAGCAAGCATGCTCTGTGCAAAATACACACATCCATAACCCGTAGCTTCCGGGCGTATAAGCGAGCCTCCAAAACTTATGCCTTTACCGGTCAGCACGCCGGTAAACTCATTACGCAGCCTTTTATACTGCCCAAACATATAGCCTACTTCGCGGCCACCAACCCCAATATCTCCTGCGGGCACATCGGTATCGGCACCTATATGCTTACTAAGTTCCGTCATAAAAGCCTGGCAAAACTTCATTATTTCATTATCAGATTTTCCTTTAGGATCAAAGTCCGAACCTCCTTTACCACCGCCCATTGGCAATGTGGTAAGGCTGTTTTTAAAAGTCTGCTCAAAAGCAAGGAATTTTAAAATGCTGAGGTTAACTGATGGGTGAAAGCGCAATCCTCCCTTGTATGGCCCGATAGCCGAATTCATCTGTATCCTGTATCCCCTGTTTATCTGGGTTTTACCATTATCATCAAGCCATGTTACACGAAACATAATCACCCTTTCCGGTTCGGCCATCCTTTCCAAAAGCTTTTTATCCTGATATTTCGGATTTTGCTCAATAAAAGGAATTACTGTTTCGGCAACCTCATGTACTGCCTGTAAAAATTCGGGTTCGTTGGGGTTTCTTTTTGCCACCCCGTCCATAAAGGTTTTTAAGCTTTCACTCATAAAATCTGTTGTTTTGTTGTTTATGAAAACGTTTTCGTAGATTACAGCAAATATACATTTTTCTTAAAATACAGCTATATATAGTTGCTTTTTCCTACTGTTATTATACCAAAGCCTGCTCTAAATCAGCAATAAGGTCTTCGGCATCCTCCACCCCAACGCTAAGGCGCACAAGGTCATCACTTATGCCAATTTCCTTACGTTTTTCTTCCGGTATGGAAGCATGCGTCATAAGTGCCGGATGATTGGCTAAAGACTCTACTCCGCCTAAAGATTCTGCAAGGGTAAATACTTTTAAATTTTCCAGGAATTTAATGGCATCTTCTTTTTTACCTGATTTAAAGGTAAAAGAAACCATTCCGCCAAATCCGCCTTTCATTTGCTTTTTAGCTATATTATAAAAGGGATGGCTGTCAAGCCCCGGGTAAAATACTTTATCTACAAGGGAGTGGCTGTTTAGATATTCTGCCACTTTTTGTCCGTTTTCGCAATGGCGCTGCATGCGCAGGTGCAGGGTTTTTATACCCCTTAAAACCAGATAGGAATCCTGCGGGCCTAATGTTGCCCCCGTGGCAAACTGGGTAAAATGCAATTTTTCGCCAAGTGCCTCATCTTTTACAATAAGTGCCCCCGCTATAACATCGGAGTGCCCTCCTAAATATTTTGTTGCAGAATGCATAACTATATCAGCGCCCATGTCAAGCGGCCTTTGCAGGTAGGGTGTGGCAAAAGTATTATCAACGGCAAAAAGCACTTTTTTCTCTTTTGCAATTTTTGCTATTGCTTCAATATCTGCAAGCTTCATGAGGGGGTTGGTAGGCGTTTCAACCCAAACAAGCTTGGTGTTTTCAGTAAAAAGCGATTTAAATTTTTCCAGGTCGTTCATATCAACAAAATGGAATTTTATTTCATAGTCCTGGTATATGCGGGTAAACATCCTGTAGGTGCCGCCATATAAATCGTCCATTGCAATAACCTCATCACCGGGTTTAAGGGTTTTCAATACACAATCGGTAGCTGCAAGCCCCGAAGAAAAAGCCAATCCCCTTGTACCATTCTCTATGCTGGCAAGTGCATTTTCCAGTGCGGTGCGGGTTGGGTTGGCTGCCCGGCTATACTCATAACCACTGTGCACGCCAGGGCTTGTTTGAACAAATGTTGAGGTTTGGTAAACAGGCGGCATTACCGCCCCTGTACTGGGGTCATGGTGCTGCCCGCCATGTATTGTTTTTGTGTTAAATTTCATATAATTTAAATTCTCTTTTATTACTTTTCAGGCAAATTTACTGTAATTTGGTTATCTATTTGTAAAGATATACTGCCTTTTACAAAACAATAACATTATTAAACCATGAAACATTATACCTTACTGCTTTTTGCCACACTGTTGCTTGCAGGCTGCAAAAAAGATAAAGAGGAAAATAACGAACCCAAAGAAGTACAGCAACTTACATTTACCGCACAGCACTATAGCAAAAAAACTTCGCTTCCCTGTAAAGATAACTGCCCAAAAGTAACCATTGATGTACCCATAGCTGAAGGCCCTGAAGTTGCATCAGACAGTATTAATAAAAAGGTTTTTGATGTAGTACGGAAAATTATATTTTTTGGCGAGCAGCCTTATGCTGCCAATAATTATGACGACCTTATGGCTTCGTTCATAAAATCGTATGAGGAACTTAAAAACGAATACCCCCGAGAAGCATTAGGCTGGGAAGGGGATGTAAATGCTTTTATAGCTTACCGGTCTGACAAGGTGCTTAACATAAACCTGGAGCATTACACCTACACCGGCGGAGCGCATGGCTATGCAGGAAAACGCTCTCTTTTATTTAATCCGGAAACAGGAAAATCTTTAACATATAGTGATATTTTTAAGGACGAGGCGAGCTTTACAGATTTTGCAGAAAAACAATTCAGGGAAAAGTTTAAAATTCCTATGGGTAAATCTATAAATACAACAGGCCTAATGTTTGAGAACGATAAATTTATCCTGCCGCAAAATATTTTCTTTACAGATGAAGGACTTTTACTGTATTATAATCCTTATGAAATAGCCTCATATGCAGAACAGGAAAAAGAGCTGCTTTTGCCTTATAACGAAATTGAGCAATACCTGAAAGTAAAATAAGCTAATCTTCCTGCTGCTCCGGCTGGTAACCTTCACTTTTAAAATCTGCAAACCACTCCTCAAGTGCAGGATATATAGTGTTTGAAACCTCAAGCACAGGATAAAAGAAAAAGGATTTTTTAAGAGTGCTTTCTTCGGCAAAGGCATTGTTTTTATTAAGATTAAGGAAAAACTGAAGTGATACGCTTAAAATAAGTACCCATTTTAAAAACCCAAAGACACCGCCTAAAATCCTGTTAAGCCAGCCAAGGCTTGCAAAGCCAGCAAGTTTTGTAAAAAACTTCCCCAGCAGTATAATCCCAACAACTACCGCAATAAAGGTAATTACAAATGCTGCAATGGTTATATATTTAGGCTGCCAGGAAACATAACCGGCAATAACACTCCCTGCAAAACCCGAAAACTTAACCGCAATATATATTCCTGCTAATAATGCCACAAGCGAAGCCAGTTCTGTAAACAAACCTTTCCAAATTCCCCTTAAAAAGCCATAAAGCAGAAAGCCGCCAAGTATAATATCCGGTAATGCCATAAAGGCAAAGTTAACTTTTGGAACCAAAAATGCAAAACTTAGTGTAAATGCACATTAATCTTTAAGTGCCTATCTTTGCAGAATAAAAGTAATTTAATGTCCAGAGACGAACAACTGAAAGAACGCTGGGAACAGCTTGTAAACATACTATCCAACCGCTTTGCCGACGGTGAAACACTTGACCTTGACTCTATTATTTACCTTATAGGCGTGCAGGAACTCGGCAAGTTTAACCGCAAGTTTAAAAAAGATGAAAAGGTAAACCTCATGCACATTGCAATATGCAGGCTGCTGGAACCTTACGGCTACTATGAATTTGATTATTTTGATGAGGAAGGTTGGCCCCACTATAAAGTTAAGGAGATGCTTCCTCCATTAAAAGCGGGCGAACAATCAGTTTTAATGAAAGGAGCTATTGTTGATTATTTCCTTGAAAAAGGAGTTATTACCTGATTTGGCAAAGCAGTGTTAAACCCTGTAATTAAACTTTAAATACTGGCGCTTAAAATTTAAAATAATTAAATTTGCACACTTTTATAAATCAACAATGATAGACAAGATTAAAGGCTATATAGCCGAAGCCGAAGCTTTTACCACTCAAAACAAAGAAGAACTGGAAGCCTTCAGGATTAAATTTCTGGGTAAAAAAGGTATTCTTAATGAGTTTTTTGCGGAATTTAAAAATGTTCCCAATGAGCAAAAAAAAGAGTTTGGGCAGGTTATAAACACCCTTAAAAATGCCGCACAGGATAAAGTAACCCAGCTTCAGGAGGCTTTGGAAAGCAAAGAAGAGGCCAAAGGTATTTATGGCGACCTTACACGTCCCGGAGAGCCACTTTCGCTGGGTAGCCGCCACCCTATTTCTATTGTTAAAAACCAGATTATAGATATATTCTCCAATATAGGGTTTAATGTTAGCGAGGGGCCGGAAATTGAAGATGACTGGCATAACTTTACCGCTTTAAACCTGCCGGAATACCACCCGGCACGCGATATGCAGGACACCTTTTTTATACAAACCAATCCAGATGTTTTGCTGCGCACGCATACTTCATCAGTACAGGTGAGGTATATGGAAAATAATAAACCGCCCATACGTACTATTTCACCGGGCAGGGTTTTTCGTAATGAGGCAATATCATCGCGTTCACATTGTATCTTCCACCAGGTGGAAGGCCTGTATATAGATAAAGATGTTTCTTTTGCCGGTTTAAAGCAGACCCTTTTATATTTCACTAAGGAAATGTTTGGCAAAAGTAAAATAAGGCTTCGTCCTTCTTACTTCCCTTTTACTGAACCGAGTGCCGAAGTGGATATTTACTGGGGGCTTAAAACCGAAATAGATTACAGGATAACCAAAGGTACAGGCTGGCTGGAAATTATGGGCTGTGGTATGGTTGACCCTAATGTACTTAAAAACTGCGGCATTGACGCGGCAAAATATAACGGCTTTGCTTTTGGTATGGGTATTGAACGCATTGCCATGCTTCTTTACCAGATTAGCGATATCCGCATGTTTTATGAAAATGATGTGCGTTTCCTGGAACAGTTTAAGGCAAGTATATAATTAAAGAAGTGTAATTGCGGACTGCTTTAAGCCTGTTCATAATTACACTTGCCTTTTATTTTATTACTGTACTTTATGTAATAAATATTTTGCCTGTGGTGCCCCCTGCTCCTCATTGCCAAACTTATCCAGTTTTTTCAGCATATTTTCCATTACTTTAAATTTTAAATGGTCGCCTTCGGCATCAAGCGTAATTATGCTTCCGTTATCACTCCAGTTAAATTTACCATTTAGTGTCCTTGGTTTATCATCTATGCCCAGGGCCTGTAATGTTAAAGTATAAGTGCTGTCTTTTTTGAGCTCAATAATATGTTTATAACCTTCACAGCCGTTCCAGCAGGATAATATCCCTGAGTACTCCCCTACCCAGTCCAGCGAATTGGCACTGTTATGCATATCGGGGGCTTTATCATTTTGCAATTCGGTTACCTCTACAGCCGGTTCGTTATTGTTTTGCCCGGCATCAGCTTTTTTACCATCTTTGCAGGCAATAAGGGATACAAAGGCAAAAAGATATAATAGTTGTTTCATAACTATAGATTTAAATTAAAGTTACGCCTCAAAAAAATTAAAACCTATTAAATAAAATGAAAAAAGATATAATAATACCAAAAGTTGAAAATGTATATGTAGCTGCCCTGCAGGAATGGAATGACGATTTTATGGAAAATACATGGTATGCCTATCTTATTAATGATGGGGAAGAAAAGCTTGAAACGGCCATAGTGGTATCTAACGCCTGGGGAGAAATAAACGGCGAGCAGCGTAAAACATCAACCATGCGCCATGCTTTTGTTGAAGTGCCTGCCAATACCGCTGTAAAAATTGAAATGATTGAAGAAAGCGTGCTTGCGCTTAATAACAGCTTTATGGTTACTTTTTTTAAAGGGAACACCCTTTACGATAAAAACTTTGTATTTAAAGCCGGAAGCATCAATACCGAAAACGTAAAGGAAATTCCTGTAATATTTAAAGACGGTGTATTGCTAAGCTAAATGATGCTATAAAAACTTACGGATACCCATCATAACGCCTAAGTGGACACCTTCATGAAAATTATTAAATGCAAGGGCATCATCTACTGATGCCATTACATATCCAAATTCTGAAGTAAATGTATGATAATTCACAAAAATGCCATTTTTATAATCCTGTTCCGTTTTATTAATTGTAGAAAAAAGCAGGCTTTTTAATTCCTCCACCTCGGCAATGGTACTATCTTTAACAGGCCTGGTACCTTTCCTGTAGCTGTTCACCATTTCGCTGCTAACCATCATTTCCAAACCAGATAATTTATATACCAGTAATTGCTGCGATACAACCACATGTGCAATATTCCAAAACAGGTTATTGTTAAAACCATGTGGTATTTTATTAAGCTGTTCAACAGAATAATTATTAAGAAACGACAACAATAGTTCCCTGCTTTTGCGCACTACACTAAAGGTTTTGTCCATCACATTTAATTTTTATAAAAATAAGTATTTTTCCAATCTGTAAAACATAACTTACCTTTGGCGTTTTATATGCAGCTTATGAAAACTATTTTTTACCTGAAAACTTGCGATACCTGCAAGCGTATAATTAAATTACTGCCAAATATTGAAGGCTTTAAGCTTCAGGATATAAAACAGGAACCTATAACACCACAACAGCTTGACACTATGAAGCAACTGGCAGGCAGCTATGAAGCACTTTTCAGCCGGAGGGCAACTTTATACAAAGAAAGAGGACTGAAAGACAAAGCACTTGCTGAAAGTGATTACAGGGATTTAATTTTAGAACACTATACCTTTTTAAGCCGGCCTGTAATTATTGACGGAGATAAAATTTTTATCGGCAACAGTAAAAAGGTAATAGATGAAGCTGTAAACCATTTACAATAAACAACAAAGGTGCAGGCACTCCTGCCTCTGTTTATTTTTATTAACTTTGTAGCTTTAATTTTTCTGCATGATACAATCAATGACAGGGTTTGGCAAGGCATCTTTGCAATTGCCCAACAAAAAAGTAACTGTTGAAATAAAATCGCTTAACAGCAAAGGGCTCGACCTGAGTGTGCGTATGCCTTCCGCTTTCCGTGAAAAGGAACTTGCACTCCGCAATGTTATTGCACAAAAACTGGAGCGGGGTAAAGTTGATTTTTCCCTTTTTGTTGAGGTTACAGGAGAAGAAACGTCTTCCAAAGTAAATATTCCCATTGTTAAGGCCTACATAAACCAGCTAAGGGAGGTGGTAAACAGCGATGAAACCGAACTGCTTAAAATGGCAGTCCGCATGCCGGATGCACTTAAAACCGAGCGTGATGATATTGAGGAAAGTGACTGGGCACCTATACAGGGCGTTATAAACCAGGCACTGGAAAATATACATAATTTCAGGGTTTCCGAAGGAATTGCTTTGGAGAAAGAATTTTTAGTAAGGGTTTCCAACATAATGTCTTTAATGAAGGAAACTGTTTCCTATGATTCAGAACGCATACAAAATGTAAAAAACAGGCTTAGCGCAGCAATCGAGGAGCTAAAAATAAACGTTGACGAAAACCGTTTTGAGCAGGAACTGATTTACTACCTGGAAAAAATGGATATAACCGAAGAAAAGGTAAGGCTGGAAAACCACCTTAATTATTTTATGGAAACTCTTGCAGGTAATGAGGCAAATGGCAGAAAGCTTGGCTTTATAACACAGGAAATGGGCCGCGAAATAAATACTATGGGCTCAAAATCCAACCATGCGCAAATGCAAAAGCTGGTTGTACAGATGAAAGATGAACTTGAAAAAATAAAAGAACAGGTATTAAACGTGCTTTAAAATTTACCTGTACTACCCCCACAAACACACAACTACATGAAAAACGGCAAACTGATTGTATTTTCCGCACCTTCCGGTTCGGGCAAAACCACTATAGTAAGACACCTGCTGGAACAGCCGGAACTTAACCTTGAATTTTCAATATCGGCGGCCACACGCAGCCCAAGGGGCGAGGAGCAAAATGGCAAAGATTATTACTTTATGTCTATTGACGAGTTTAAAAAACACATAAAGGCTGAAGATTTTGTGGAGTGGGAAGAAGTTTACCGCGATAATTTTTACGGTACGCTTAAAAGCGAAGTGGAACGTATATGGAGCATGGGCAAAAATGTAATTTTTGATATTGATGTAGCGGGAGGCTTGCGCATTAAGAAAAAATTTCCTGAAGAAACACTTGCTGTTTTTGTAAAGCCTCCAAGCGTAGATGAGCTTAAAATCCGCCTGAAGAAACGCAGTACAGAAAGCGATGATAAAATAAATATGCGTATTGCCAAAGCTTCGGTTGAGCTGGCAACGGCACCGCAGTTTGATACTATAATTAAAAATTATGACCTTGATGTAGCCAAGCAGGAAGCTTACAGGCTTGTAAAAGATTATATTTCCAAATAAACAGGATTATGAAGATAGGGCTTTATTTCGGCACTTTTAACCCTATACACGTAGGCCACCTGATTATAGCCAACCATATGGCCGAATATACCGACATGGACCAGGTTTGGATGGTAGTAACACCACACAATCCGCTTAAAAAGAAAAGCTCACTGCTTGAGGACCACCACAGGCTGCAAATGGTATTCCTGGCAACCGAAAACTATAACAACATAAAGCCAAGCGATATTGAGTTTCGCCTGCCGCAACCTAATTATACAGTAAATACGCTGGCACACATACAGGAAAAATTTCCCGCCCATGAGTTTGCGCTTATAATGGGAGAAGACAACCTGAACTCGCTGCACAAGTGGAAAAATTATGATGTACTGCTTGAAAACTATGATATTTATGTATATCCCCGCATAAATGCCGAGGAAATTAAGCCGGAACTTCAAAACCATAAAAGGATTCACAGGGTTGATGCGCCAGTAATAGAAATATCATCTACTTTTATCCGTAACAGCATTAAACAGGAAAAAAATGTAAGGCCGCTGCTGCCGCAAAAAGTTTGGGAGTATATAGACCATAACCTGTTTTATACCAAGTAAAAAAGGCACTCCCTATTATAAAATTGAGAATGCCTTTTTAAAAACACCAAAAACAAAAAATTTAACTAACCTAATGTAATCCTTTTAGTTAAACAAAACTCTATTAAATAACGCTTGTGGTTATAGTTAATTGTATTATCAAATCATAATAAAATGTTAATGTTTTGTAAGGCTGAAATCACGTTACTAATTTAATGCTGGCTTAAGTACAATCCTTTGTTTTTGGCACATGCTGAAAATTTTAAGTACTTTTGGCGCTCCAAATCAAACTAAAAATGAGTGATATTCCAAAGTTCGCCGTTATTGGCGGCGGAAGCTGGGCTACTGCCATTGCTAAAATGCTGTGTGTAAATGTTCCTGAAATAGCTTGGTATATGAGGAACACCTATGCCATAGAGCATATTAAACTGCAAAAGCATAACCCTAACTACCTTAGCTCGGTTGAATTTGACACCAAAAAACTAAAGCTTACAAATGATATTAATGAGGCTGTTGCCTATGCCGACTATATAATTTTTGCCATACCCTCTGCTTTTTTAAGCAGCGAGCTAGAAAAACTTACTGCAAGCCTTGAAGGCAAGGTAATATTCTCGGCAATAAAAGGCATTGTGCCGGAAACAAGCTTGATAGTTGGTGAGCATTTTCACCAGAAGTATGATATTCCCTATGACAACATTGGTGTAATAACAGGCCCATGCCATGCCGAAGAAGTTGCCCTTGAAAAGCTATCCTACCTTACAGTAGCCTGCGGCAATGATAAAAAGGCCAAAATTATGGCCCGCCATTTAAACAGCTATTATATAAACACTAAAATTTCTGACGACATTATTGGCACGGAATATGCCGCCATGCTTAAAAACATTTATGCCATTGCAGCAGGAATAGCCCACGGGTTAGGCTATGGCGATAATTTTCAGGCACTACTTATGAGCAACGCCATACGCGAAATGAAAAAGTTTATCCGCAAGGTTCATAAAATGAAGCGTAACATTAATAATTCTGCTTACCTTGGTGACCTGCTGGTAACGGGATATTCTGTTTTTTCACGCAACAGGATGTTCGGCAACATGATTGGCAAAGGCTATACTGTTAAATCGGCCATGATGGAAATGAGCATGGTGGCAGAAGGGTATTATGCAGCCAAAAGTGCCTACACATTAAACAAGGAATATAAAGCAAAAACTCCTATTATTGATGCTGTTTACAGCATATTGTATGAAGGGAAGGATGCTAAACAGGTATTTAAAAAACTAACTGAAAAACTGGATTAAACTACGCACATGGACCATATGATAAACCATCCCGGAATTATTGGCGGATTTTCTGTCATTATAATAATCATGCTTTTGTTAGACCTGGGGGTTTTCAATAAAAAGAGCCATGTGGTTTCCAGCCGTGAGGCACTTATCTGGTCAATCGTATGGATTGCACTATCTATGGTTTTCAGCGGTGTTATTTATTATTACATCGGTTTTGAGCAGTTCACCCAGTTTCAGAGTGCGTACTGGATAGAAAAAGCCCTTTCTGTAGATAACCTGTTTGTTTTTATAATGGTTTTCGGGTTTTTTAACGTGCCTAAATACCTGCATCATAAGGTACTGTTTTGGGGTATAATAGGCGCCCTTGTATTTCGGGCTATATTTATTTTTACCGGTGTGGAGCTTATTAATATGACCTATCTGCCTGAAATGGAAATTTTTGGGCATGAAGTGCGTATTAACGCAGTACTTTCAATATTTGGCCTGTTTTTGCTTTTTGCAGGTATAAAATCATGGTCGGCGCATGAGGATAATGACGAAAATAAAGACTTTTACAAGAGCCCGGGCGCAAAAATAATTTACAAGCTGTTTAAGGTTACGAAGAATTTTGAAGGCGACAGGTTTTTTATAAAAGTAAACGGCAAGCGAATAGCCACTCCATTACTTGTAGTAGTTGCCGTTATAGAGTTTACCGACCTTATTTTTGCAGTAGATTCTATCCCTGCAATATTTGCCATTGCACCAGACGACCCTTTTATACTTTATACGTCAAACATTTTTGCCATACTTGGGCTAAGGGCCTTATATTTCCTGCTGGCCAACTTTATGCACATGTTCAGTAAGCTGCATTACGGGCTGGCAGTAATATTATCTTTCATCGGCGTAAAAATGCTTATAAGCCCTTTTTACCACATTTCTTCGCCAGTATCACTGGCAGTGGTGGGAGGTATTTTAATAATATCCGTAATCCTTTCTTTTCTTTTTCCTGCCAAGCCGGCAACCGAAGTACGGGAGTAAATTCTATTTAATTTCCTTTACGGCATTTTTTTCAATCCAGCCTTCAGAATCATCGGCAAGCTGTACTTTATACCAGTTATCCAGCTTTTCAGTAATATTCACTTTCGTGCCTTCATGCAGTATAAATGCATCCTCGGCATTTTTAAGCGGTTCACTTTTTATAGATGCAACTTCGCTAAAAATTATGGCCGGGCGTTCTTTACCTTCCTGGGCTTTAACATAAATAGCAGAAATTACAGTTATAACAATGGCAAGCAATGCTATAAACATTGTTACAAAAAAGGTACGCTTTAGTAAAGTTGTACCTGAAAAATAATATCCTGTAAAAAATAGAAGTACAAAAAAAGCACTGCCCACTGCCGCCCATGCCCATGTGTCATAATGATAGGCTGAGGTAAAATTATACACCAGTTTGGAAAAACCCACTTTAGGTGTTGGCTGTATATCGTCAATAACCATCTTTTGGGCATATCCCAAATTAATTTTAGTATCCTTGTCATTGGGCTTTAAAAGCAATGATTTTTCATAATTGTAAATAGCCGGGGCTATCCTGTTCATTTTATAGTAGGCATTGCCCAGGTTAAAATAAACCTCAGCCGATTCTTTCCCATCCTTTACAATACTTTCATAGCTTTTTGCTGCCTCTTGATATTTGCCCTGCCTGTACAGCTCGTTACCTTTATCAAAAGCTGTCTGAGCCATTATAACGGGGGCTGAAAACAATAGTATTATATATAAAAGCTTTTTCATTTTTAACAGGTTTTACTATATCTGCTTTTCAAGGGCGGTTATAACGGTTACAGCATTTTGGTAATCCTGCTGCATTGCCGCGCCGGATGATGGCGCATAACGTGCAAATTCACAACTGTCCATTATCTTTATTAAATCTTTCACTGTTTCAGGTTTGGCATTCCTGGTCAGTAAAAGTTCACTTATATTAGGTTTGCTCATTTCCGACGTTTCAATACTAAGCTTAGCTTTAAGGAAATTATGCAATGCCTTTTCAAGGGCCACATAAAACGGCTCCTTATTACCAAGGTGCTTTTTAGCCTCAGAAAGATACTTTTTGGCCAGCCTGTTGTTTTGCCTTATCCTGTTGCCGGTAACATCACTGTCAATAGCCTCTTTCTTCTTTTTGGCAAGTACAATAATCGGAATTAACAGGAACGGGGTAAATAACAGTAAATAAAATAAACCCGAACCAAAAAAGTCATCTTTACCTATAGGCTGTAAAGAAGTGTCAAGGTCAACAAAGCGAAACTGCTCTACAGGGTCAACCGCTCTTTTTGCAGTTTCCTGACCTGAAGATGTTCCTGTTGCTGCGGGATTATCCAATACATTAACCATTATCTCGTCTGATGTAATGGTTTTATACTTTCCTGCAGCAGGGTCAAACCACGAAAAAGATAGTGCCTTAATGGGATATTTACCCTTATTTTGGGCTACAATGGTATATGTGTCGGATATTTTGCCCTGCATTCCCGTTAGCGGTACCGAAACATTTTCCTTATGTTCAGGGTCATACATTTCCAAAGCTGCAGGCACTACAGGTTTAGGTAGTGTAAACAGTTTAAGATTGCCCCTGCCCGTTACCGAAACTTCAAGCTGTAAAGACTCACCACCATGCAGCGTGGTTTTAGATGGCTTAACTTTAAAGTCAAAACTGCCTACTGCACCTGTAAAGTCAGCAGGCTTTCCATTTTCGGGCAGTGCCTTTACATTTATATATTTTTTACCCGAGGAAACTACTCTGTTGGCCTGTGTCATAAAAGGCTGCCCAAAAAAATCCCTCCTGCCTGTAGGCACATCCATCATAATATCAAGCGACAGGGGTTCTATTTCAAGCCTACCGCTTTTTTGCGGATATAGCACGGTTTTACGCAGCACTACATACCTGTAACTTTGCCCGTTGTACTGCCCTTCCTCAACAACAAGGTCTTTTATATCTATATTCTGGCTCCAGAAATCGTTAAACTGCGGCGTGGCAACTTCCCTCCAGTTCCTTACACTGGTGTTATGGCTAACATATAGTTTATAAACTACCGTTACAGGCTGGTTTACATAAGGACTGGAATTATTTACTTCAGCAACAAGATGCAGCCCCTCTCCTGCATTTTGTATCTGCTGGTTATAGGGGTTGTTAGGGTTGCTGGGGGTATCGGCGTTTTGTACAGCATCGGTAACCGTAACCTTAAAAGGGATTGTTTTATAGTTTTTACCATCAATTTCTATACTTGCCTGCCCTATTGTAAAACTACCCCTGGAAGTAGGTGTAAGCACATAGGTATAGCTTTTGCTGAAAGTGCGCTTTCCGTTAATCCAGGAATTGCTTATCATCTGGCTGGGCCCGCTTACACGAAAACCGTCAAAAGATGGCGGGACAAAATTATCCCCATCTTCATTCATGGTAAATTCTACACGCAGCCTTTCATTTACACCCAAAGTAGTTTTGCTGGGCACAGCCTTAAACTCTACCTGAGCATAAAGTCCCTGAATGCATAACAACAATAGTAAGATGTATTTTTTCATTACAATTAATCTTAGTCTGAAATAATCAGTCTTCAATTCCTAAAAATTGTTACCAGTCTTTCTCCTGGCGTTTAGGCTGCACTTTTACTTTTTGTGCATTTATTTTATCCTGTATTTTCTTTTCTTCGTTATTCATGGCGTCCAGCAGGTTTTGCATCCGTTGCTTTTCAGGGCTTTCACCTCCCTGTTGCTGTTCTTCTTTACCTCCGGCACCCTTATCTTGCTTATCTTTACCGTTTTTATTGTCTTTTTGGTCGCCTTGCCCGTTTTTGTCCTTATCCTTTTCTTCTCCCTTATCGCCTTTATCTTTTTGGTCGCCTTTATCTCCTTTGTTTTTATCCTTATTGTCTTTCGGCTGCTGGCTTTTATCGTCCTTCTTCTGATCTTTTTTGTCGTCTTTCTTATCGTCCTTGGGTGGCGGGTTTTCTTTCAGCATCTTTTTGGCAAGAGCATAATTGTAACGGGTTTCATCGTCATAAGGATTATTACGCAAGGCATTTTTATAGGCATCTACAGCACCCTGGTAATTTTTTTCAAGCATAAAAACATTGCCAAGGTTATGAAATGCCCTGTGCTTATCTTTTTTATCCTTGGCATTCTCAATAGCTTTTAAGTAGGCGAATTTTGCTTCTCCCGGCTTGTCCTGCCTGTAAATTGCGTTGCCAAGATTGTAAGCCGATACAGCCTGTGTGGGCTCATTGGATTTTGATATCCTGTAATTTGCTTCAGCCTGTGCATATTCCTTTTCTGCAAAAGCCTCGTTGCCTTTTGGCAGGTATTTATCAGCTTTCTTTTCCTGCTCCTGCGAAAAAGCAAAAAAAGTATATAATATCATACTAACGGTTATAACTGTTTTCATCTATTCCTTTTCATTAAAAAGATTTAACCTGCGTATCCATGCTGTCCTGCGTTCCAAAAGGAAAACATCTATAAACAGCAACGCAAATGCCGCGGCCAGAAACCATTGAAACTGCGATTCATATAACGCCACCTGTTTCGATTCAAATTCTGTTTTTTCCACATTTTCCAGTGCATTCTTTACATAATCTGAAACTTCCCTTGTACTGCCGCCATAAACGTATCCGCCCTTTGTTACAGAAGCAATAGATTTTAAAGCATCGGGATATAGTTTAGTTACTACAACCTCACCCTCATTATCCCTTTTAAAACTTTGTGTAATACCGTTTACTTTTATAGGTATAGGCCCACCTTTTTCGGTACCCACGCCCACTGTTATTATTTTTATTCCCTTTTCCTTTGCGTTAAGTGCGGCTTCCTCGCTATCTGCACCGTGGTCTTCACCGTCGGAAATAAGTATTACCAATTTACTGGTATTGGGGTCATCAAAAAAAGAGGACGAAAGTTCTATGGCATCCCCAATAGCCGTTCCCTGAGATGAAACCATATCGGTATTCATATTCTGCAGAAACATTTTTGCCACACTGTAATCTGTAGTTATAGGCAATACAGGATATGCACTGCCTGCATAACCTACAATACCTATCCTGTCAGTACCCAGCTGGTTAATTACCTGCGAAACTATTTGTTTGGCTTTTTCAAGCCTGTTGGGTGCAGCATCTTCGGCAAGCATACTTTTAGAAACGTCAATAGCAAAAACAATATCTACGCCTTCACGCTTAACGGTTTCTATTTTTGTGCCTATTTTAGGATTAACAAGCGCAATAACTATGCCTGCCAGTGCTAAAAGCACAATCAGGAGTTTAAGCACCGGTTTAAATACCGAACGCTCCGGGCTTAGCTTTTTCACAAGCTCCACATCTCCAAATTCACGCTGCTTTTTTCTTTTCCAGTATAAGTTATACAGGAATACCAGCACAATTAACGGTATTACTGCAAGCAGGTATAAATATTTTGATTCATCTAATTCGTACATACTTATATAAAGCTTCTGTATAATGTTTTCCTTGCCACTATTTCAACCAGCAAAAGCCCGAAAGCTGCCCAAACCCACGGACGGTACTTTTCATCGTAGTTATAATATTTCATTTCCTCAATTTCGGTAGTTTCAAGCTTGTTTATTTCTTCATAAATAGCTTTAAGTCTGGTATTGCTTGTGGCCCTAAAATATTTTCCGTCTGTTTTCTGTGCTATTTCCTTCATCAGTCCCTCATCTATTTCAACGGGCATCATGCGGTATAAAAATTTGCCTGCCGGGGTTTTGGCATAAGGCGATTCTGCATTGCCATTTGTGCCTATGCCAATAGTGTACACTTTTATTCCGTATTCCTTTGCAATATCGGCGGCCATTCGCGGGTCAATAAACCCCGAATTATTAACACCATCTGTAAGTAAAATAATAATACGGCTTTTGGCTTTACTTTCCTTCAGCCTGTTAATGGCTGTTGCAAGCCCTACCCCAATACCCGTACCGTCTTTTAAAACATTATCGTCATACTTTACAGACTTTATTGCTTCCTTTACCAGGGCTTTGTCACTGGTTACAGGGGTTTTAGTATAACTTTCGCCTGCATATACTACAAGCCCAATCCTGTCGTTAGGTCGGTTATCTACAAACTCAGAAGCTACATCTTTAAGGGCTTCCAGCCGGTTTGGGCGCAAATCTTTTGCCAGCATACTCCCAGAAACGTCCATAGCCATTACTATATCAATACCCCTTGTGGTTTTGGTTTTACTATTTACATCAACCGTGCGCGGCCTTGCCATGGCAACTATAATTGCACTTAAAGCCAGCAGGCGTAATACAAACAGTAAAGGTTTTAATTTTGACAGTACCGAAGGCCTTGCCTTAAAACCATTTAATGTACTTATTTTAAGCGTGGCCGTTTGTTGTTTTCTTTTCCATACATACCAGCCAATAGCTAATGGCAGCAATAAAAAGAGCCAAAAGAAACCGGGATGTAAAAAGGTTATATTTTCCATTATTTACTTACTTGCACAAATGCTATTGAGTTCATAATCCTTTCCGCTATCTTTTCTGCGTCTTTATCTCCGTCCTTATGGAAGATAATTACTTCATGGGCTGCATCCTGCCGTACAAAAACCATAATATTATAATACAATTTTTCCACATTTTCGGTAGCAGGATTTTTGATGGTCATGGTACCGTAAGCTCTTTTTCCGTTCATGCCCCCTTCATTGCTAAACTCTTCCGTTTTAAGGAAAATATCTTTAGCACCATATTCCTTTTCATAAGCAGCCAGTTCATTATTAATTACGTTTTCCGCATCTACCTGTATCGGTTCCTTAAAGGCGGTACTGCTGGCCACAATAAAAAAGCTATCAGTCAGGCTGCCGTAGGCAAACTTACTGTATGCCTTTACGTGTTCCGGCATGTGCTGTTGTGCTTCATCCTTAACCCTTACCAATACTTTAGGCGTTTCCAGCTTAATGGGCGGCTCACCATACTCACTGGTAACCCATTCCCCTTCAAGCAGTTCTTTTACAGGATGCCCTATAATATTATCCTTAAGGTAACTAAACCCTACTGTAGAGGCTATGAACACAACAGCAAACAGGACTACAAATGCAGCTATGCCAATAATAGTATTTATTTTTTTTCTGCGTTTCTTTTTTCGCTGCATTTCCAGCCAAAGCTGTGCCTGTCCCTCATCATCTTCCTCCTCATCAGGCTCAACAGGTATGCTTTTATCTATAACCACTATTGTTTTTTCAATCCTGTTCCGGTCTTCAGCAATTTCAAAATCAAGCGGTTTGGACTTTGCAAACTTAACCATATCCGCAGTGCGCAATACTTTTTCAAGCTGCTCAAAGGTTTCCTGGCTTAAGCTCATTTTTTTTCGAAGTACCGCTATACGCATGCCCTCTATAAGCTCGCTGGTAGTGCTTTCCATAGCAGGTATATGTATTGCCTCTTCTATATAAGTACGGGCAATATCTGTAAGCTCACTGTAATAATCCTTAACCGCACCTTTTTCAAGCAATGCCTTTTTTTCAAGTAGCTTAAGCTGCGTGGTTGCCTTTTCTATAGGTGAGGTATAAACAGGTTCTTCCTTAACAGCCTTAGGCTTGCGTTTATATTTTTTTAAATACCACCAAATGCCAAAAGCTATTGCGGCAGCAGCAAGTATGCCTATTACTATATACAGCCATAAATTATTGCCCGGCTTATCAGCTGTTGCTACAGGCTTTATATCAAACATTTGCTGCTTAACAGTGTCAACCTCAACACCGGCAACTTCTATAACAAGGGAATCGGTTTGTATATTTTGGTTATTTATAACAACCGGAAGCGGCGGTATAATATACCGCCCGGTATCAAACTGGGTTAGCCCGTATTTTTTTACCAGTTCATAACGGGCATCTTTGCGCACTGTATCAACCGGGTATGACTCCAGCACTTCCAGCAGCCCAAAAGTTTTTCCTTCGGGAAAATTTACTTTGGCTGTGGTATCTACTACCGTTTTTAATGTAAGGTTAAACTGTGAACCTATCTTTATACTGGTAGAATCAATACTGGCCTGAACCTGCTTTTGCTGCCCAAAAACGGCAACAGAAGTCAGCAGGGACAATAGTATATAAATTTTTATTTTGGTCATTTTAATCATGTTATCAACGCCATTAACGCGATTTGAAATAGCCCAGCAATTTGGTTACATACGACTCATCTACACGGCTGCTTACAGAGCCTGCACCGCAACGGCTGAATGTTTCCTTAAAATACCTAACCTTTTCCTGATAGTATTTCTCATATTCCAGCCTTACCTGCTTAGAGCCTGTATTTACCAAAACTGTTTCACCTGTTTCGGCATCTGCCATGTTTACAATCCCAATGTTTGGCATCTGTTCTTCGCGGGGGTCATAAACCCTTACGCCCGTTATATCGTGTTTTTTAGCTGCTATTTTTAAGGTTTGTTCATAATCGGCAGCCATAAAGTCGGATATAAGGAATACTATTGCTTTCTTTTTTAATACACCTGAAAGGAATTTCAAAGCCTGTGACACATCTGTTTTCCTGCTTTTCGGCTGGAACTCTATCAGTTCCCTTATTATGCGCAACACATGCGACTTTCCTTTTCTTGGCGGAATATATAATTCTATCTGGTCAGAAAAGAGTATAAGCCCTATCTTATCATTGTTTTGTGTAGCTGAAAATGCCATGGTAGCAGCTATTTCGGTAACAATATCTTTTTTAAAGGCCGTGTGTGTACCAAAATTTTCAGAACCGCTTACGTCTACCATAAGCATCATGGTTAGCTCACGCTCCTCCTCAAAAACCTTAATATAAGGTTCATTAGCGCGCGCGGTAACATTCCAGTCAATTGCCCTTACATCATCACCAAATTGATATTGCCGCACCTCACTGAATGTCATACCTCTTCCTTTGAAGGAAGTGTGATATTCCCCCGAAAAGATATGGTCACTCAGCCTCCGGGTTTTTATTTCAATCTTGCGGACTTTTTTTAATATATCCTTTGTATCCATAGCGTTAGTCTTAAAGCCTGAAGTTTTTTAAAACCGTAAGCCGGCTTGCAGTTAGCTTGCGGTATTTGCTTTTACAGACAGATTAAGGCACCTCAACTACATTTACAATTTTATTGATGATGTCCATAGATGTAATATCTTCTGCCTCGGCTTCATACGTAACGCCAATCCTGTGGCGCAGCACATCATGAACCACCGCCCTTACATCTTCCGGTATTACATACCCCCTGCGCTTTATAAATGCATAACATTTGGCAGCTATGGCAAGGTTTATACTACCCCTTGGCGAAGACCCGAAGCTGATTAAAGGCTTAAGATTAGCCAGGTTATAGTTTTCAGGATAACGGGTTGCAAAAATAATATCCAGTATATACTTTTCTATTTTTTCATCCATATATACCTCGCGTACTGCTTGCTGCGCCCTTAGTATCTGCTCAAGGGTAACTACCTGGTTTACTTTCTCAAATGCACCTTTAAGGTTTTGGCGTATTACAATGCGTTCATCTTCAATTTTAGGATAGTCAATAACCGCTTTCAGCATAAAACGGTCAACCTGTGCTTCAGGCAGCGGATATGTTCCTTCCTGCTCAACAGGGTTTTGGGTAGCCATTACCAGGAATGGCTTTTCCAGCTTAAAAGTTTCCTCGCCAATAGTAACCTGCTTTTCCTGCATGGCTTCCAGCAATGCCGACTGTACTTTGGCAGGCGCTCTGTTTATCTCGTCGGCAAGGACGAAGTTGGCAAAAATTGGCCCTTTTTTTATGGAAAACTCATTTTCCTTAATGTTGTAAATAAGTGTACCCACAACATCGGCAGGAAGAAGGTCGGGTGTAAACTGGATACGACTAAAACTGCCATGAACAGCCTGGCTAAGCGTATTGATTGCAAGTGTTTTGGCAAGCCCGGGCACGCCTTCCAGCAATATGTGCCCCTGTCCCAGCAGCCCTATCAATAAGCGTTCAACCATATACTTTTGCCCTACAATTACCTTGTTCATTTCCATAACAAGCAGGTCAACAAAAGCACTTTCCCTTTCTATTTTTTCGTTTATTGCCCTTATATCCAAAGTGGCAGAATTATCTTCCATAGTATTCTATTTTGGAGTGTGAATTTAATAAGCTTTTTTGCACATTGCAAATTCATTGCCGTTTTTAATCATCAACTTGTTAATATAGTGTTAAAACAACTTTGATAGCAATAGCTGATTGTATAATAAAGCCGTTTTTGCATATTTTGCACATACAGTTATTTACAACGCACATTATATACCTTAAGTATAAAAACATATAAATTTACAGGTAAAAATCTTACTAATACTATGAGCATTGCATTATCGCCCATAATTGCCGGAACTATGAACTGGGGAGTATGGAGCAAAAATATGACAGCAGCCGAAATGGCAGCCCTTATGCACTCCTGCCTTGAATATGGCATAACAACATTTGACCACGCCGATATTTATGGCGGTTATACCACCGAAGGCGAGTTTGGAAAAGCATTTGCCGAAAGCGGCATTAACAGGGAGAGCATCCAGTTAATATCAAAGTGCGGCATACAGCATGTTACCGGCAACCGAAGCAATAAGGTAAAGCATTATGACTATTCTAAAGACTATATCATAAAGTCAACAGAAGGTTCGCTAAAAAACCTTAATACAGATTACCTTGATATATTGCTGCTGCACAGGCCAAGCCCACTTATGGAACCTGATGAGATTGCCGAAGCTGTGGAAAACCTTAAGCAAGCAGGAAAAATAAAAACTTTCGGCGTTTCCAACTTTACCAATACGCAAACCGACCTTATCCGCTCCCGTACAGATGTGTTTTGCAACCAGATAGAGTTTTCTGCCACATCCTATCAGCCCATGCTGGATGGTTCTTTAGATTATATGCAGCTTAATAACATAAGGGTTCTTGCCTGGAGCCCAATAGGCTGTGTTTTTAAACAGGACACTGCGCAAACGCAAAGGCTAAAGCAGTTACTTATGGAGCTCGTGGTAAAATATGAAGTAACTGCCGATGTAATTTTACTGGCCTGGATACTAAGGCATCCGGCAAAAATTTTACCCGTTACAGGCAGTACCAACCCGGAGAGGCTGAAAAACCAAATGAAGGCAGCGCAGGTTAAACTGGAACTGGAAGACTGGTTTGCCATATGGACCGAGAGCATGGGCACAAAAGTACCTTAACCTAAAATACAACAACATATAATCAACTACTATATTATGAAAACAGCATTAATAACAGGAGCTACAAGCGGTATAGGCAGGGCAACAGCACGCTATTTTGCAAAAAACCATTTTCGCCTTGTGCTTTGTGGCAGGAGGGACGACCGCCTTGCCCAGCTACAGGATGAGTTGGCAGACCTGACTATGGTGCATACACTTAATTTTGATGTGCGCAGCAAAAGATCTACAGATGAAGCAATAGCTTCTATTCCCGAAGCATTTAAAAAAATTGACATACTTGTTAATAATGCCGGAAATGCACATGGGCTTGACCCCATTGAAACCGGCGATGTAGCCGACTGGGACATGATGATTGATATAAACATTAAAGGGCTTTTATATGTATCCCAGGCAATAATACCGGGAATGGTGGAAAGACGGGGCGGACATATAATAAATATCGGCTCTGTTGCCGGCAAGGAAGTTTATCCCTACGGAAATGTATATTGTGCCACCAAGCATGCTGTTGATGCACTTAACCAGGGAATGCGGATGGACCTTAACCAGTATGGCATACGCGTTGGGGCTATTAATCCCGGAATGGTGGAAACCGAATTTAGTGAAGTGCGCTTTAAGGGCGATACCGAAAGAGCAGCAAATGTATATAAAGGGTTTGAACCCCTGAAGCCCGAAGATATTGCCGATATAATAACATTTGTAGTAACGCGCCCCTACCATGTAAACATCGCAGATTTATTGGTGCTGCCTACTGCACAGGCATCTGCCACTATTGTAAATAAAAAAATATAAAGGCAGTTTAAGGTTTTAGTAAATTAAAAACACGACTGAAGTTTAATTTTAGTGCGTATATTTATAACGTTGCCAAATACCTGAACTGTTTTCATTCATGATAAATAAGCGCCTACTTATTAAAAATCTGCTCGCCCATAATGACGAGAGCAGTTTTTATGATAAAAAGCGCCAGCTTAACCTGCATACTAAAGAAGGCAAAGCTAAATTTGCCAAGCACATCTGTGCGCTTTCAAATTCCAACCCTTCTAACAACTCCTATATTGTTGTAGGGGTTGAAGATAAGGACAATACTATTGTGGGAACTGATTTTTATGATGACAGCAGGATACAAAACCTGGTAAATGCCTATCTTGATAACCCGCCGCGTATACAATACGAAAACGTGCCTTTCCCTAACCTGCCGAAAGATAAGGTTGTGGGACTGGTTACCATACGGCCAAATAATAAAATTTCTTATTTTAAAAAACCTGTTTACAACATACCTTACGGTGCGGTATTTATGCGCAGGGGCAGTAACTCGGTACCTGTGGAAAAATCGGAGGAGATGAATTACCAAAACACCGCCATTGTAATAGATATTGAAAACAGTTCACGAAACAGCATTGGCCATACACTGGAAGGGGTAATCGATTTTTTAAATACCCGGCACAAGGATATGGCTTCGGGCTATAAGGTTTTTAAGGAGCTTTTTATTGTCTGCTGGGCAGGTATAAAAAAAACGGTTAAGGGCAAAACATACTATTCCAGGGTTGATATTGAACTTATTAACGAACAGGTGAAACTGTTTTACTCGGCACTGGATGAGGTAAGTATTGAATATGACGATAACAGGTTTTCCATTACAGAATATATTGCTTTGGGACTTAATGATAAAACCAGTTTTTATCCGCTTGAACAGGTAAGCATTCATTTTCATGACAATGGGTACTATAAAATTGAAACAACACTGTTGTTTGACCCGCCCCAGTATAACCGTAAAATGATGCACCATATTTATAATGCAAACCTGGCACTCATAGGCAAATTGGAAAAAGGCGTAACACTCTCTGAAAGGGAACTTAAAGACCTGCAAAACCTGCCTCACACGCTTATGGTATGCTACCTGAACGGATTTGATGATGCAAAACAAAAATTAATAGATACAAAACCATTATTAAAGGCTTTGCCTGATAACCAGGCCTATGTTTCATTTAAGGAAGCTATGCGCGTGTTGCGTAAAATGAAATATGATAAAAGCCAGTAACATTAAAGCATGGCTTTAATTAAAATTTTAATATGAGCAGGACATTAGTATTTGGTGATATACACGGTGCAAGAAAAGCTTTGGAACAGGTTTTTGAGCGTGCAGCAATAACCGAAAATGACAACCTTATTTTTTTGGGCGACTATGTTGACGGATGGGGCGAGTCACCCGAAGTAATAGACTTTTTAATCGCGTTAAAACAAAAGTACCGTTGCATATTTATGCGTGGCAACCATGACGACCTATTGTTAGCCTGGCTAAAAACAGGCGAATATACCGAACAGTGGTTTACACACGGGGGGCAGCTGACTACCGAAAAGTACAGCATGGTGCCTGAAGAAAAAAAACAGCTTCATATACTATTCCTGGAAAGCCTTGAGGATTATTACCTTGACGACCATAACCGGCTGTTTGTCCATGCCGGATTTACCAATCTTAACGGGGTAAAGCATGAATATTTTACACGTATGTTTTACTGGGAAAGGACATTATGGGAAACAGCCCTGGCACTCGATAAAAACCTTGGCCATAATCATCCGCTGTACCCAAAAAGGTTCACGCTTTACCATGAAATTTTTATAGGCCATACGCCTGTAACCCGCATTGGCGAAACAGTACCTGTTAACAGGGCAAATGTATGGAATGTAGATACGGGAGCTGCCTTTAAAGGGCCACTAACCGTTATGGATGCCGACACAAAAGAATTTTGGCAAAGCGATAGTGTTTATACATTATATCCTGAAGAAAGCGGCCGCAATTAAATTATATTTGCATTATAATTACCATCCTATGAAAAAACTGTTTTATATAACGCTGTTATTGCCCTTGGCTGCCATATCTCAAACTAAGAATGAGGTTAAGCTGAATATTTTAAACACAATAGTATTGGGTTCTGTAGAGGTAGGCTATGAAAGGTTTATTGCAAGTGACCAGTCCATAGGTATTGAGGTATTTATAAATGACAGATTTTCATACAGCGAGGAGAAGCCCCGCAGGGGAAAAGAGTTTAATACCAATAGTGTTATGCTTTCCTATAACTTTTATTTTTCTGAAGAAAGGAGTTCCGGCTATTATATTTCACCTTTTTTTAAATACAGATTTGGTAATCATGAAGAGGTTAAGGATGGCATAAAGGTAAAAACTGATATGGACAGCCCCATACTGGGCCTGGGTGCCGGCTACAAATGGATTTGGCGCGATAAATTTACAGTAGCGCCCTATGCCAATATCGGGCGCAATTTTAGTAATGATGTTAACGACAGGTTCTCGGCAGTAGAGATAAATGCGGGTATTGGGATAGGATATCGTTTTTAATACTTAAAAATGATTGCCATTCCTAAACGAAGCTGAAAGTTGATTAACCGCTCCTGAATGGCAATCGGCAAAATAAAATTTGTTTTATTATTCCGGTTGTAACTGTACAGTTACGTTTTCGGTAATAACATGGCACTCGTCTTCATCCACTGGTATAACTTCCGAAGTAAAATCTGCATACCCTTCTTTCTCAACGGTGAGCACATAATCCCCTGCCCTTTCATAAGCACCCACAAAATGGTTGTGTGATGCTATAAAATACAACTCATCACTATACTCACCATCTGTAGCGGTAACAGTTACACCTTCACCTAAAACTTCTCCTGTTGAAGCGTCCTTAACCACTACCACCAGGCCTGCGCGTAAATCTTCGGTACAATACACATCATCATCGTTATCATCATTACATGAAAACGAAATAAATGCCAGCAAAATAATAAGTCTTTTCATAACTATAATTTTTTTATGTAAAGATGCCGTTGCGGTAATGTGGTTGCGTCAATGATATTAACAACTGTTATATTTAGGTTAAAAACAGTGTCAAAAAACACGGTGGAAATCAATGTTTGCTAACTTAGTAAGAACAAGAAGATGATAATGAACCTTTTAGACCGATATAACACGATAAGGCAACACACAGAGAAGATTTGCAGCCTGTTGCAAACGGAAGATTACATCCCGCAGCCTGTTGCTTTTGTAAGCCCCCCTAAATGGCATCTTGCGCACAGCAGTTGGTTTTTTGAAGAGTTTATACTTACCAAATACCTGCCGGATTATAAAGTATATGATGATGATTTCGGATATCTTTTTAACAGCTATTATAATAATGTAGGCAACAGGACTTTCAGGGCCGACCGCGGGGCTATAACCCGCCCGGGCGTAGCGCAGGTATATGAATACAGGAAATATGTTGATATGCATATGGAAATACTGCTGCAGCTAAAGGCAGATGAGGTACAAGGCCTGGTGGAATTAGGATTAAACCATGAGCAGCAGCATCAGGAATTACTTATTACAGATATTAAGTACATTTTGAGCTGTAATCCTCTTTCCCCTGTATATGATGAAGATAATAGTTGGGAAAACCGGGAGAATAAGGCATCCGGTTATGTTTCGGTACCCGAGGGGATATATGAAATCGGGTTTAGCGGTGAAGGATTTAGTTATGATAATGAATCAGGCAGGCATAAAGTGTACCTGCACGAGTTTGAAATCAGCAATAGCCTTGTAACCAATGGCGAATACATGGAGTTTATAGAAGCCGGAGGATATGAAAATTTTAATTACTGGCTGGATGAGGGCTGGAGCTGGGTAAACCAGGATAATATAAAAGCTCCGCTGTATTGGCACAAAACCGGCAACAGGTGGATGCAGTTCACGCTTTCAGGCTTAAAGGAAATTAATAAAAATGCAATTGTTACCCATATCAGTTTTTATGAAGCAGCCGCCTTTGCAGAATGGAAAGGGATGCGCCTGCCAACAGAGTTTGAATGGGAAGCGGCACACAGCAAACTTGAATGGGGGCACAGATGGGAATGGACAAACAGTGCCTACCTGCCCTACCCGGGCTTTGCAAAACCGGAAGGTGCGGTGGGAGAGTATAATGGTAAATTCATGGTTAACCAAATGGTTTTGCGCGGCAGTTCCTGCGCTACCCCTGCACACCACAGCAGGCCCACTTACAGGAACTTTTTCCATCCTGATGAACGCTGGCAGTTTAATGGCATACGCCTTGTAAAAAAATAGTAAAATGAACACTACAACAACCTTACTTACCCCTTTTGCAGAAGATGTACTAAAAGGGCTTACAGAAAAAGAAAAACACCTTTCGTCAAAATATTTTTATGATGATAACGGCAGCAGGATATTTATGCAGATAATGAAAATGCAGGAATATTACCCCACCGGATGTGAGTTTGAAATATTATCCCGGCAATCGGATAAAATATTGCAGCAAGCCGGCTTTAAAGGTAAATTCAATATTGTAGAGTTCGGCTGTGGCGACGGGCTTAAAACAAGACAGCTTTTAACCACCTTTACTGCAAAAGGTGCTGATTTTACGTATATACCTATTGATATATCACAAGAGGCAATAGATGTTTTGGTAAATAATATAACTGCCACCTTACCGGGTATTGATATGCAGCCACGCACCGGCGATTATTTCGAAATACTGGATGAACTTTCGCAGAGCGATACTCCCAGCCTGTTTTTATTTTTGGGAGGCAACATTGGCAATTATAAATTTGATGATGCCAAAATGCTGCTTGAAAAATTTAACCAGGGCATGAATAAAGGCGATATGCTGCTTATGGGAATGGACCTGCAAAAAAACCCTAGGACAATACAAAAGGCTTATGACGACCCGCATGGCATAACAAAAGCTTTTAACATGAACCTTTTAAAACGCATTAATAATGAACTGGATGCTGATATTAATCTTGACCAGTTTGATTTTTACTGCGATTACAATCCCGCCAATGGAGAAGTAAACAGTTATTTGGTAAGCTTAAAAAAGCAGCATTTTCACAGTACGGTGCTCAATACTACTTTTACTTTTGACAAAGATGAGCTGATATGGACAGAGCTTTCTAAAAAATACAGCTTTAAGGAAATTGAGAACCTGGCGGAAAATACCGGATTTAAAGTAGAGAAAAACTTTATGGACTGCAGGCATTATTTTACCGACAGTCTTTGGGTGAAATAAACAGTAAACAAAAAGTGCTGCCCATAGGCAGCACTTTTAATATAAACACTTTATAGTTTAAGATGATTACAAATCAAAACGGATTCCCTGTGCCAATGGCAATTCAGAACCGTAGTTAATGGTGTTGGTTTGCCTCCTCATGTAAGCCTTCCATGCATCAGAGCCACTTTCACGGCCTCCGCCTGTTTCTTTTTCACCACCAAATGCACCGCCAATTTCTGCACCGGATGTACCAATGTTAACATTGGCAATACCACAATCAGAACCGGCATGGGAAAGGAATAATTCCATCTCCCTCATGTTATTTGTAAATATTGATGAGGAAAGCCCCTGCGGCACATCATTCTGCATAGCTATAGCCTGTGCTATATCATTAAATTTCATTACATATAGTATTGGCGCAAAAGTTTCCTCCTGTACTATATTAAAATGGTTTTCAGCTTCAATAATACATGGCTTAACATAGCAGCCGCTTTCATAGCCTTCGCCTTCCATTACACCGCCTTCAACCAGTATTTTTCCGCCTTCCTGTTTTGCTTTTTCTATAGCGTTAAGATAATCCTGTACCGCACCTTTATCAATTAGCGGCCCCACGTGGTTATTACTATCCAGCGGGTTACCTATTTTTAACTGCCCGTAAGCACTTTTTAATACCTCAAGGGTTTTATCATAAACGCTTTGATGCACAATAAGCCTGCGTGTTGTGGTACATCTTTGCCCCGCAGTACCTACAGCACCAAATACAGCACCAACAAGCACCATGTTTATATCGGCATGCTCTGATACTATAATGGCGTTGTTTCCGCCTAATTCAAGTATTGTATTGCCAAAGCGCTCTGCCACTGTTTTAGATACATGGCGGCCTATCCTTGTAGAACCTGTAAACGATACTAAAGGAATGCGCTTATCATTATTGATAAGGTCGCCGCTTTCATTACCTACTACAAGGCAGCTTACACCTTCGGGAACATTATTCCTTTCAAGCACTGTTTTAATTATGTTTTGGCAGGCTACTGCACACAATGGAGTTTTAGAACTTGGCTTCCATATACAAACATCGCCACAAACCCATGCAATCATAGCGTTCCAGCTCCATACGGCAACCGGGAAGTTAAATGCCGAAATAATACCAACAATACCTATTGGGTGCCATTGCTCATACATGCGGTGCATTGGCCTTTCGCTATGCATTGTAAGTCCATATAGCTGTCGTGACAAGCCTACTGCAAAATCGCAGATATCAATCATTTCCTGAACCTCACCCAGTCCTTCCTGCAGGCTTTTACCCATTTCATAAGAAACAAGCTGGCCTAAAGCTTCTTTGTTTTCACGAAGTTCATCACCCATCTGGCGGACAATTTCACCTCGTTTTGGGGCTGGCATCAAACGCCATGTTTTAAAAGCTTCGGCAGCCTTTGCCATTGCAGTTTCATAATCTTCTTTGGTAGATGCTTTTACTTTTGCAATCAGGCTCCCATCTACCGGCGAATAAGATTCGATAATTTTACCGTTTGCAAAATTTTTACTGCCTGTTGAGGTTCCTTCATTTATTTCTTTAATACCCAGTTTGGCTAATGCCTGCTGAATACCAAACTGTTCAGTTACTGTTGCCATTTTAACTTTTAAGCTGTTTGTTGTTATATTTTTACAAATATATACTTTTTTTACATTTTTGATAATTAGCAGCACACATCATCGCCGCTAATTAATTAATCATTAAAATTTACTGTTTTTTATCTGTAAACTTAGGGTCTGTCTGCATAACTGTGCCGCATTTATTGCAGGTTCTCAATTCTTCAGAATTGTAATAATGCTCAAAATGGGGAAGGAAGTCTTTTTCAATATCATTAAGTTCAAAATATACTTCATGCAGTTTATTATTACAGTTTTCGCAAAACCATAAAAGCCCGTCGGTAAAGCCCCGCCCTGTTCTTTTACGCTCAACTACCAAACCTATGGAATTTGCGCTCCTTGCGGGTGAATGTGGAATTTTACCCGGATGCAGGTACATATCGCCTGCGTGCAGTTCCATTTCCCTGCGCTCGCCTTCGTCTTGTATCATAACCTTTATACTGCCTTCCAGTTGGTAAAACAGTTCTTCGGTTTCGTTATAATGGTAATCCTTCCGGGCGTTGGGCCCTGCTACTACCATAACAATATAATCTTCAGAAAGGGGATAAATATTTTTATTGCCTACGGGCGGCTTTAATAAATGGCGGTTTTCTTCTATCCATTTATTAAGGTTAAAAGGTTTCATGACAGCCATGACAATGTGTTTAAAATTGGTACTAAAGGTACTAAATAAAAAAGGTTAGCCGAAGCTAACCTTAGTATAAATTTTAATGAATTACATCTGTTTTATAAGGTACATATATACCGGAAAGTGGTCGCTATAGCCCGGCACGCCATTCCAGTTACGCTGCGGGTAGCCTTTAAACCTGCCTGATGATTGTGTAAGGTATGCTTTATTAAACACTCCGGCTTTCCAGTAACGGTAGGAAGTAAAATCTTTCCTTATTAAAGGTTCTGTTATTATCATCTGGTCAAAAAGATCCCAGGCATCCCTGTATGCAAGTGTGCCTATACCGCGGTTTGACATTTCTTCCATAGGGTTAAACAAACCGTTTTTAGAAACATCTTCCCTATTGCCTTTTGCACCAAGCACTTTTTTAACACTGTTATTATAAGGGCCGTCATTAAGGTCGCCCATAGTAATAACTTTAGCATTTGGATTTATTTTATACAATGAATCTATTATTTTCCTGTTAAGGGCTGCAGCAGCTTCTCGGTTGGGGCTGCTCCTTTTTTCACCTCCTGAACGGGAAGGCCAGTGATTTACAATAAAATGAATTTCCTCGCCATCCAGCAATCCTGTAACTAAAAGCTGGTCGCGGGTATATATCCTGCCATACTCATCGGTTACCGTTTTATCATCTGTTTTTTCCTCCTCATTCTCTTTCTTGTCATTTTTTTTGTCTGACACCTTATACCTGTCTTTAATTATAAGCGGTATATTTTTATAGCTGGTAGGCTTAAAATGCTTTTTTTGGTATAAAAAGCCCACATCTATACCCCTTTTGTCGGGTGAGTCAAAATGTATAATGCCATAATCTTTTCCTGCGAGCGCGGGTTGTTTAACCAAATCTTCCAAAACGCCCCTGTTTTCTATTTCCGATACACCAAGGACTGTTGGCATATTAGGATTTTCTGCGGTGCCGATTTCTGAAATAACTTTGGCAAGGTTTGATAATTTTTTTCTATATTTATCTCCTGTCCAGTGCTGCTCTCCATAAGGAAGCCACTCCTCATCCCTTACCTTCGGGTCATTTATAGTGTCGAAAAGGTTTTCAACATTATAAAAAGCAATAGTGTGAATGCTGTATTGTTTTTCCTGCGCAAAACTGCCGGATATTGAAAAAATGACAAAAAACAGCGCCGCTAATTTTCTAATCTTCATAAAGGGTATATTAATTTAACATCAACTTTAAATACAAACGGGGTGCCAAAAGTAAATAATATTTATAAAAGATGTACATTTGCCCCCGTTAAGAAATATTTAACTTAGCAAAAAAGAGAGTATTAATCTAAATTTATCTATGAAAAAATTAGTAATCAGTCTTTTATTTGTTATGCAGATGGTATGTGTATGGGCACAGCAAACTGCATTGGTAAAAGGAGCAGTGGTTGATTCTAAAACACAAAAACCTTTGCAAAATGCTGTAGCTACTTTGCAAAGTACTAATGAAACTGCAATAACAAATTCTGAAGGGGTTTTTGTTTTTGAAAAAGTGGCCGAAGGAAATCAGGTTGTTGTTATAAGCAGTACCGGTTACATAAGCCAAACCTTTAATTTAGAGGTAAAAGCAGGCCAGCCGCTTGATTTGGGTGTTGTGATACTTGATGAGGATATTACTACCGAGCGCCAGCTGAGCCTTATTACTATTACTGAAAATGATTTAGGAGACGATAACGGTAACTCAGAGAGTACTGCGGGGCTGCTGCAGGCATCAAGGGATGTGTTTATGCAGGCTGCTGCTTTTGACTTTGGACAGGCACGTTTCAGAGTGAGGGGGCTTGATAATGAATATGGTAAGACCATGATAAATGGTGTACCAATGGATAAACTTTATGACGGCAGGCCACAATGGAGCAACTGGGGAGGACTTAATGACGCTACACGTAACCAGGAGTTTACCATAGGTTCAGATATTTCAGATTATACTTTTGGCGGCATATTAGGTACACAGGAAATAAATACCCGTGCTTCTATTTTCAGGCCGGGCACAAGGATTTCATTTTCAGGAACCAACACTAACTATAGCTGGAGGATGATGGGAACACATGCATCGGGAATGGATGAAAATGGTTTTGCCTATGTAATATCAGCATCAAGAAGGTGGGCTCAGGAAGGCTATTTTGAAGGTACCGACTACAGCGCAAACTCTTTCTTTGCAAGTGTTGAAAAGCGTTTTGGCGATAGGCACAGCCTTAACTTTACAAGTATATATGCACAAAACAGCAGGGGCAAAACTTCTCCTAACACACAGGAGGTAATAGACCTTGCCGGTGAAAAATACAACTCATACTGGGGATGGTATAATGGCAAAAAAAGAAATTCACGTGACAAGGATGTGGAAGAGCCAATATTTATGCTTAGCCATTACTGGAAAATTAATGAGCAAAGCTCTCTTAATACAAATGTATCTTACCAGTTTGGTAGTATAGGCAACAGCAGGCTTGATTTTAACTACACAAGAAATCCTGATCCTACTTATTACAGGAACCTGCCAAGCTACTATTCTACACAGTTTGAAAATCCAAATAATATTGGCGACGGTGAAATACCGGGATATATAGGCAACAATGTTGAGAATACACTTTATGCAGACCTTGCAAGGCAACGCTTCCTTAACAACAGGCAAATAAACTGGAACAAACTGTACAGGGACAACCTTGAAAACGGCGAAAGTCTTGCTGTTTTATATGAAGACAGGACTGATGACAAGCAATTTACAGCCAATAGTATTTTAAATGCACAGCTTACTGATTATTTAGTTTTAAATACCGGAGCAACATTCAGGAAATTAAGTTCGCATAACTTCCAGAACCTTCTGGATCTTTTAGGCGGTTCATCTTATCTTGATATCGATCCTTTCTTGGTAGGTTCTGCACAGCAAACCGACCTTGATAACCCTAACAGGCGTGTGGTAGAAGGTGATGATTTTGGTTATAACTATAAATTATATGCAGATGTAATAGATGTATTCAGCCAGTTTAAATTTAACTTTAACCGAGTTGATTTCTACGTTTCAGGAAATTATGCATACTCAGAATATCAAAGGGATGGTATATACAGAAATGGTAACTATGCTGACAATTCTAAAGGAGAGAGCGAAAAAGTTATATTTAATAACTATGGTATAAAAGGTGGTGCCGACTTTAAAATTACAGGACGCCATATACTTGAATTCAACACTGTTTATATGACTAAATCTCCTACATTAAGGAATACTTTCCCTAATGCCAGGCTTAACAATAATGTTGTTGAAGGGCTTGAAAATGAGAAAATATTCAGTGCTGACGCAAGCTATATCATAAGGGCTCCTAAACTTAAAGCAAGAGCTACAGGTTATTTCTCAAGGATATCTGACGCTACAGATATAGGGTTTTACTTTGCTGAAGGTTTAGGTATATTATTACCAGACCAAACACAAATATCTACAAATGGTAACGCGTTTGTTTCTGAAACCGTAACCGGCCTTACAAAGCAAAATATGGGTGGTGAATTTGGTATTGAATACCAGATAACATCAACATTAAAGGCAACTGCAGTAGCCGCTTATGGCCAATACACTTATGACAGTAACCCTAATGTAAAACTTAATATAGACAACATCCGCAGGACTGTTGATTTTGGAGAATCTTATTTAAAAGATTACAAGCAGCCGGGTATGCCACAACAGGCATATTCATTTGAACTTGAATACCGCGACCCTCATTACTGGTGGGTAGGTGCAAGTGTTAACTACCTGGCTGATAATTATCTTGATATTTCCCCGTTATTAAGAACTAATAATTTTTATGTAAACCCGGCAGATAACGGCTTTGCATTTCCTGAAGCTAATGAGCAGGATGCGAAAGCATTGCTAAAACAGGAAAAGCTTGACCCTGCTACACTTATAAATATTACAGGTGGTAAATCATGGAAAATTGACAATACTATCATAGGCATATTTGCCAGCGTAAATAACGTGTTTGATTTTTCATACAGGACAGGTGGTTTTGAGCAGGCAAGGAATGCCAACTTTAGGCAGCTAAGCCAGGATATGTCAGGAAGCGTTCGCTCGTTTGGCCCTAAATATTTTTATGGCTACGGCAGGAATTATTTTGTAAACCTTTATGTAAACTTCTAATAATCCAAATAAAATTAATATGAAAACAAATCTTTTAAAGTCTATGTTTTTCGCAGTGCTTACGGCAGGTATACTGTCAGGCTGCGTTAACGACGATGATTATGCAGTACCGGTATTGGACTGTACAGACCCGGCAATTGAGCTTACAAAAACTGTTAAGCAGATAAAAGAACAGGCTACAACTGTAGCTACACAGTATCAGGGAGATGATGTAATTAAAGCTGTGGTAGTATCAAGTGATAAAGGAGGTAACTTCTATAAAACTTTGTACTTAAACTCATTTAAGGATGCAGAGAATTATGACATTGATACAAACGAGAGCGATGTGAGCATAGGTTTTTCGGTTCAAATTAACCAGGCAGACCTTTTTACTGACTACGGAGTAGGCCGCGTTGTATATATTAAACTAAAAGGCCTTTACACACAAATAAGAAGTAATACGCTACAAATAGGCGCTCTTTATAATGGTAATGTTGGGCAGATACCTGCTGAACTTTATGGCCAGCATGTTATTAAAACCTGTAAAACTTTTGTTGAGGAAAGCCTTGTAAACCGCATATCGCTTTCTGATATAAACGATAGCTACCTTGGTAAGCTAATTGAGTTTGATGGCGTTCAGTTTACTGATGCTGCATTGGGCCAAAACTTCTATAACCCTGCTAATCTTGTAGGTTCAGAAACAAACCACTTGATTACTGACAGTGAAGATAATGATAATACGCTTATTTTTAGGACAGGTCAATATGCAGAGTATGCAGGTTTACCAGTACCTTCTAACAGTGGTAAAATAAGAGGTGTATTAACTAAATTTAATACAGATTATCAATTTGTATCGCGCTATACTTCAGATATTATGCTTACTGAAGACAGGATTGGTGGCGGAGGCAACCCAGGCCCTGAGCCAGGTGAAAGCCCAACTGCTGTTGGAGGATCAGATATTCAGTTTTTATCGAGCTACACGGAAAACTTTGAAAGTTATAACCCAGATGTAATTTGCTACGTTCCGGAATCAAATTGTGATTATTTAACTTTCTCTAAATATATAACTGATGCTGTTACAGGGCCAAGGTATTGGGCAGTAACTTCATTTGGTGGAAATAAATATATCCAAATGTCAGCCCACAACACTAATTCGGCTGCAAAATCATACTTTATCCTGCCTGTTAATTTTGATGGCAGCACAACCCTATCATTTAAAACTAAAGACGGTTACAACAATGGTAGTGCATTGAAAGTATATTACTCTACCGACTATACAGCTAAATCAGTAATTGCTGATGCAACTTTAGTTGATATTACATCAAACTTTACAATTGCTACAGGCTCTACAGGCGGTTATGCTGCTAACTTTACTAACAGTGGCACACATACCATAACTGCTACCGGTAATGGGTTCATTATATTTGAATATACAGGTTCTCACCCGGGCGGTGTTACAACCACTATGCAAATTGATGATATTACAATAAACTAAGTTTAATTAAATACTTGGTAAAAAAGCGGGGCAAATGCCCCGCTTTTTTATTTAACTTAGCAATAGGGAATTGAAGTTGCCGCTAAGACGTGGACAACAGTTTTAGGCCATTATCCAAAATATATAAAAGTTGCTGAAACTATAACTGCAAGAACATTTCAAATACCAACTAAAATTTGGAATAAAATGTTTTCTGTCGAACAATGGACTGCTAATCAGAAATTTCTTGACAGAATGATTTCACATGGAGATAATATAAGATTAGCAACACCTCTTAATAAAGTAAAACCGGATAGTTACTACCAAAAGTAATTGAATTATTATTTGAAAAAGTTACATAGTAACTTCTGATGGACTTTGGTTAGTTAAATAGAACAATGAAGAATATTGAAAAAACATATAGCTTCCTCAAGTCAAATGGCTTTAAGTTAATTGAAAAAGATACATCTACATTTTTTGGACATTACTACTATATATTTACTAATGGAAATATTCAATTAAGGTTTAGTAGTTCTAAGTCTTTTGAAACAGTTGATATACAGAGCAGTCTACCAAATGAAAATTGGTACGATTTAGCATTAGTAAAAGCCCTGCTGTACGACGATGAAGAAAATCTCAATAAAGTTACCTCCTTAGAGGAACACACGGATTTTTTAGAGAAAGAATTTACAAATATTGCCGAACTCTTTAAGAATAAAAATTATCCAGTGACAAAAAAGAGATTAGAATATCTGGGTAATGAAAGAGCAGAACAAATGTTCCCAAGAATGATGATGAAATAAACAAAGCCCGGCAAGTCTTGTCTTTTCACATCAAATGAGTTTGGCTCAACTCATCAATAGCAACAAATAAAAAAAGCCACCTACAAGGTGGCTTTTTGTTTGTATTGGTTGGTTTGTTAATGTGAGGTGTTAT
>NZ_WWEP01000009.1 GCF_009848495.1 Flavobacterium sp. MK4S-17 | reverse complement strand
AGACTTTTATGAGGCAAACAATTATGATGATATTTATTATTACCATCCTGACCACTTGGGCAGTAGCAGCTATATAAGCAATGCTGAAGGTACTGTGAGCCAGCATATGGAATATTTGCCGTTTGGCGAAACATTGGTGGATGAGCACCTGAACTCTTACAACACCCCGTTTAAATTTAACGGCAAAGAATATGACGATGAAACAGGTAATTATTACTATGGAGCACGCTATTATGATCCAAAATTAAGTATCTTTATATCTGTAGACCCGCTGGCGGAGAAATATTCTGGTTGGAGTTCGTATGCTTATGCATTTAATAACCCTATACGATTTATTGACCCGACAGGAATGGAAGGGGATGATATTATTGATATTGATAAATATACAGGCTATACTACTGTAACTAAGGCAAAAGGTGATGATGTTGTAAGGATTATTGATTCAAAAAATAATAATGAAGTTGTAGATAGCTATACATATGGAGAAAATGGGAGCTTTGATAAAGATACAAGAATTGATATAGAAAGGGGGCCTATAGGTAATCAAAATTTAGGTCAACGAATCCATTTTAACACAGACACTGAAAAAGCTAGTAAGTTTTATGAATTTGCAGCTCAAACTGATGTTGAGTTTGGACTTTTAGATATTTTTTATGGAAATAGTAGTTATGGAGAAACGGTCGTTATGACAGATTATAGTTCATGGAGTGTTGCATCATCAGATTATGCGTCTGGCGTATTAAGAGAGAATGAAGACGCAACTGTAACACGATCTTCACATTCTCATCCAGGCTCTTTTAATGCAAAAACATTCTGGCCTGCAGCTCCTTCTGGGTTCAATCAAAAGACATTGCATCCTAATAATAAAGGAGGGGATAGAGATGTATATATTAGTAATAAAAATGAGTTTGGTGATAGGATGCCTAAATATCATGAAGTTTATTATGCAAAAGGTCCAAAATTTAATATCATGTACAATGGAGAGAAAGCGATTAGAACACCGAAGTAAATATTATTTATATATTATTTTTTTTATAATAGTTAGTTGTGATAAAAAAAATAATGATATACTTAAAGATGAGAATGATTTTAGAGAAGTAATTTTCAAAGAGGCCTCTTTTGAGAGCTTAATGGAAGGGTTTATTAAAGATATTAATACATACCCAGTTAAAACTTTTAAATCTATTATAATCTCTACTTATATTAACCAAAGCAGTGATACAATTGTGTCTTTTGCAAATTTTACTCCTTATGAAACAATAAATTTAGTTGCCGTGAATAAGTATAAAAATTATACTTTATATATTTATTGCCCAAGAGGAATAGTACCGACATTTAATCGATTTATTGATTTACCAAATGGAAAGATTCAAAATGTAGAATTGGAGCCAATAGATGAAAGTGAAATTGATCTTATGTATATTGATGAGTATATTATAAAGGATAGTCAATTAAAAACAATTAATGATGCTTTAAACTAAATAAATGTTTCAGAGGTTCAAAGCAACAACACACTAAGCGATGCAAACGATATAGTAGCCACAGTACACTCCGGTTTTGAAGTAGAAATGTACCTGTACCCTCCTCATGGCCACTAGATTTTTACAATTCGGGTGTAAGTGATATTTACTTTTATCATCCTGACCATTTAGGCAGCAGCTATATGAGCAATCCGTAAAATTCATCTTTACGGATTTTTTTATTCCTTTTTTACTCATCTGAACACCGATATTTCTAGCTTTTTTACTACTTCCAATAATTCTGAGAAGTTATTGCTTTAAATATTAAAGCAATAAGCAAGTTATTTACCTTTTTATTTCAAATATAAATAATGGTAATCATAGCTGTTTAAATGCATTATTTCAATTAGTAAGAATTTTTTTGATGAATTTTATTACAGCTCTCCAATTATAATGTTAATTAAATTTAAAAATAAGCATAAAATTTATGATTTTTAGAGTTTTTTTATATATTTATTAGAATAGGGTTGTAAAATTATTTATTTTTTAAATATTATGCATAATTTTTAAATTTATTGGTATGAGGGATAAATTACTTCTATTAATGCTTTTGCTGGCAACTGTTGCGTCGGCACAAACTACAGTTTTTAGTGATGATTTCAGCATTTCATCGGGGAGCAGCTATACTACAAATAATGGTGCTGTGGGAACAAATCCTGTTTGGTCGCAAATTCGCAGCGGCACAGATATGGGCAGCAGAATAAACTCCGGAATACTTACACTTACCAACGATGCTTCCGGAGCGTGGAATTATAATGGCTGGATTCTTGCCTATACTTCTTCCACATCTTTTAGTGCTCCCTATGCAGGAATTTTAAACAGTAATCCCGGGATGGTTACCTGGACTTTTAATATGCGCCAAAGCCGTTCCAATCCGTCCGGTAAGGCAAGCGGAAGTTATGCAAATGCATTTGTACTGGCGGGCACATCAAATACAACCGCTACTACAGGTTCAGGATATGCGGTAGTACTGGGAAACAGCGGTAAGACAGATCCTTTGCGATTAGTAAGGTATAGTGCGGGCCTCCGTACATCAACCAATATCATATCTTCCAATACAAGTGGACTGTCAGATTTTGGAAATGCTTATTTAAGTGTTAAGGTTACTTATACACCAAGTACTAATAGGTGGCAGCTTTTTGTAAGGAATGACGGCAGCAGTTTTAACGATCCTGAATCCGGCAGCCTTATTTCGCAGGGAACTGCTGTTAACAGCACTTCTACCGGAACATCATTGCCTTTAATAGGAGCATTTTGGAATGCAGGGACAAGAAACAGCCAGACAGCTCTTTTTGATAATATAACGGTTACAGTAACCGAGCCTTCTATTACTTCTGTATCTCCCTCATCCAGGACGGCAGGCACAGGGACATTTACACTAACAGTTAACGGAACCGATTTCACTCCTTCCAGTACAATAAGGTGGAATGGCAGCAGCAGGACAACTACCTATGTGTCAGCTACACAGTTAACAGCTTCAATTCCTGCTGCCGATATTACCACAGCAGGCTCTGCCGATATAACGGTAACTACAGGCACAGCTACATCTAACATACTTACTTTTATTATTGACCCTGCTGCAGTACCAGCCATTTCAACCTCAACAACTGCACTCACAAGTGTTACTACTGTTACAGGTACAGCATCAGCAACACGAAGCTTTACGGCTTCAGGAGCTAACCTTACCAGTAATGTTACTGTAACCGCCCCGGCAAACTTTGAAGTATCTGTAAGCAGTTCTTCAGGATTTGCTGACAGTATTAACCTGGCACAGTCTGGCGGTGCTTTAACGGGGCAGCCGGTTACAGTTTACTCAAGGCTGAAAGCATCTGCGCCTGCAGGCATTTACTCAGGTAACATTACGCTTTCTGCAACAGGGGCTTCTAATAAGCAGGTAGCGGTATCCGGTAAAGCACTTGCTGCAGAACCTTTAACTTCTGCCACCAATGTAACTTTTACTAATGTGGGGGCCTCTACTTTTACTATTAACTTTGCTGCCGGATCCGGTACTAACAGGCTGGTGGCAATAAGACAGGGGAGTGCCGTATCGGCTACACCGGCAGACGGGACATCCTACACGGCCTCTACCGCGTTTGGCTTAGGGTCTGATATCGGCTCATCAAGCTTCATTGTATATAATGGCACCGGCACTTCTGTTACGGTAACCGGCCTTACAGCCTCAACAACCTATCATGTGGCAGTGTTTGAATTTAACGGAAGCTCCGGACCCCAAAATTATAAAACCACAACACCCGCCACAGGCAGCAGGGCAACATTCAATGCGCCGCTTGGGCTACAGGTGTCTACTGCAAACACGGCATATAAAGTAGATTTTGACAGTACTGTTGATGGGGTAAATAACGGAGCCTTTTCAGGTAATGGTATATCTGCTGCCCCCGAACCAGGTGAGCTTAATTCCTATTCATGGGCTTTTACAGGCTTTACAGATGGTGATGTAAATTTTGCAGGTGAAAGCGCGGAAGATACAGTATATGATTCCGGCAGTTCTCCCGGAGGGGAAACCGATGGCGGTGTTTATGCCTTTGAAGTGGAACCCGGCAACTTTGCCTTGGGCATACAGCCTTCTACAGGAAATTTTGCTCCGGGAAGTATTACTTTCCGTTTCCAGAACCAAACGGGGAGCACTGTTACTTCGTTAAGTGTAGGGTATAAAGTATATGTATATAATGATGAAGCGGGCTCTAACAGCCTAAATTTAAGCTACTCTTCAAATAACAGTACCTACACCAGTGCAACGGCAGTAAACCATACCACAACAGCCGCCGCAGATGCCGTACCCCGATGGAAAGCATATTACAAAGTAGTAACAATAACAGGGTTGAGTATTGCAACAAACAACTATGGCTATTTACGCTGGAGCGGTGCAACCGTTTCAGGGACAGCTTTTGATGAAATTGCATTGGATGACGTGGTAATTGTAGCCAACCCTACCACTTCATTTGCATCATTTGCGGGCAATGCCGAAACATTTACGGTGGCGGGTAATGCGGAGCTATCAGGAAATACAACGGTTTTAGGAACAACCACCTTCTCAAACAACAGTTGGCTTAATCTTTCCTCAAGCACGCTTACGCTGTCAGGCCCGGTTGTTAATACCACTGCCGGAGGATTAAGAGGCAACGGAACGGGCTCATTAATAAGTTCAGGTACAACCAGCCAGACACTGAGTTTTGACCAGACTACACCCGGTACAACCAATGCCTTTACCAACATTACAATTAGTACAACAACATCAAACACTGTTACCGCGGGCAATGCGCTTAATGTTTCAGGTACATTAACTGTGGATACAGACCAGACATTAAATATGGGTACAAATGCCCTTGGAGGGGCATTATCTTCAATAATTAATAATGGTACCATAACTTCACAAAATACTTCTGCTGCCCCATGGACAACAGGAAGGACATGGTCGGGCACAGGTAGAGTAGTGCTTAACAATGTCTCTTCGGCACAAACGCTTGTTAACGGTACATATAACGATGTTACCATAAGCACACCGGCAGGGGCAACAACTTCGGGAAATGTTACGGTAAACGGTATATTAAACCTTGCGGCTGCCAATCCTTCCTCTACGGCAGGTGCACTGGCTACAGGAACCAATACTTTATTTATGGGAGCTAATGCCACCAACACAGGCATTGGCGAAGTAAGTGGTATAGTAACCCGAAACACAGGTATTGAAAGCAACAAGCTATATACCTTTGGCAGCCCTTATACTTCCATACGGTTTGCAAACCAGGGTACATTGCCTACCACTATGAGCCTTAAAACCACATTGGGTACAGCTCCGGCCGGCAAAACAGATGCTATTTTACGAACCTATGATTTTATACAAACAGGTGGTAGTGGCACCAAAGCTGTTATCAGTGCAAGTTATAAGGATTCAGAATTAAACGGTAATGACGAAAGCCGGCTTGTGGACTGGGTAGTAGTGGTTTCCCCATTACAAACGATAGAGCAGAGCCGAACCAATTACAATACAACAAATAATTATGTTGAGCTGGCCAACGTAGATGTAGCCTTTTTTAATGCATCGTTCGGCAACAAGCTCTTAACTTTGGCAAATGCGCAGGTAGCTACATCGGTATGGAATGGTTCAGCGAGCAGCTCATGGACCACTGCTGCCAACTGGACACCTAATGCCACACCTTCGGACAACACCAATGTAATTATTCCTGATGGTGCAACTACGCCAAACGACCCCGTCTTAAACTCGAATGTTACTATAGGTACATTGTCTATTGAAGCTGGGGGTATAGTGACTGCCTCTGATGATTCTGAATTAACTATTACGGGCAATAGCGGAGCCTGGATAAATAACGGGACTTTTAATCCCGGCGGCGGCACCAGCAGCGTTACCTTTAATAATACAACGGCAGATGCCACTATTGCGGGCGATACTGACTTTAATAACATAACTATTGCAGGCGGCACACTGTTACGCACACTTACCAATAACCAGATGCGCATAGCCGGTACATTTACCAATTCCGGTACATTTATAGCTAATGTTGTGGAAAACACGGTAGAATATACTGGTACAAATCAAACTATTGTTGCACCCGGTGGCAGTACACCTGCTTATCATAACCTTATCATCAGCGGAACGGGTGCCGTTTTTCCATCCAGTTTAAATATCAGGGGCGACCTTACCCTTAACCAGGCTGTTGATTTTACAGGGAAAACAATAGCAATGACGGGGGCGGAAGCACAATTTATAGGAGGCGCTGCAATGCCAGGCTTTAATAATCTTGTTATTAATAATACTATTGCAGATGTTTCCCTTGCTAATGATATAACAGTGGGAGGGACACTTACCCTTACGGCAGGCTTACTTAACATAGGAAATTATGACCTTACCCTGGGAGCAAATGCCGTATCGGGCTCATTTTCATCTACAACCATGATAGTTGCCGATGGCGACGGGTTTGTAAGGAGGCCTTATACCGCAACAGGTTCCTATACTTTCCCTGTTGGCGAAAAAGTAAGCAATACTACGTATTCACCTATAATTGTAAATATTACCTCAGGTACATTTAATAATGCTTATGTGGGGGTTAATGTGCGCGATGCCGTACACCCCGATAATAATAGTATTAATGCATACCTTACCCGCTACTGGAATGTTACACAAACAGGAATATCCAACGCTATAGCAAATATTACTGCCAATTATGTAATTGGTGACGCAGTAGGCGGAGAAGCAGCATTAATATCCGCACAGCTTGATGGGGATTTTGATATAGCATCAAATCCCTGGGTAAAGTTCAGTGCGCTTTCGGGTACCACATTAACAGCTAATAATGCTTTGCTTACAGAGGGTCAAACTTCAGTTTTTACAGGGATTACATCCCAAAATATAGTTGCAGAGATAATTGGTGAGGGTACTTTTTGTGAGGATACCGAAGTTATCCTTAGCACAGCAGTATCAGGCGGTGATGCCCCTTATACGTATGAGTGGAGTAACGGATTAGGTAACGGTGCAACTGCCACTCCGCCTACAGATACTGCGGGTACAGAAATATATACTCTTACGGTTAGGGATGCCAATGGTATTGTTTCTACCGATACTGCCACTATAGTGGTTACTGCAAATCCGGATGCCGGAACCCTTACCGAAAACCAGGTGATATGTGCAGGAAGCACTCCTCAGGCTATTACACTTAATGATTTTACAGGAACAGTGGTAAGGTGGGAACGCTCTCTTACAGGTAGTTTTACAAATCCTACATTTATAGCAAGCACATCGCCAATACTAACAGGGGCACAAATGGGCAACTTTACAACTACCCGTTATTTTAGGGCTGTTGTGCAAAACGGCTCATGCCCGGTTGTATATTCCAATGCTGTAGCTGTTACAATAACTTCAACCACATGGGACGGCAGCACGTGGAGCAACGGCACGCCCGATGCTACCAAATCAGTAATATTTACAGGTGACTATACTGCATCGGCAGATATAGAGGCCTGTACCATACAGGTAAGCGGTACCGCAAATGTTACCATCCCATCAGGTTTTAACGTAACTATTAATGGGGCTATAACAGTATCGGGAGGCAGCTTCGTGATTGAAGATAATGCTAATTTAATTCAGCTTACTGAAGCCGTTAACTCAGGAAATATTATAGTGTATAAAAACAGCTCATCATTATACAGGCTTGATTATACAATATGGTCGTCGCCTGTAGCCGGGCAAAATCTACAGGATTTTTCACCTTTAACTTTAAGCAACCGTTTTTATGGATATAGTTCAGCTAACGCTGAATATGTAAGTGTAACCCCTGAGCAGGATTTTGAGCCTGGCCGCGGTTATTTAATACGTATGCCTAATGCGGATAGCGAACCAGGATATAATGACGGTTTAACCCCTATAGTATTTACGGGAGAATATACTGGTGTGCCTAATAACGGCGATATTAATGTTAGTGTTACAACAGCAGGAGATGCCTACAATATGCTGGGCAATCCTTATCCTTCAGCAATAAATATCCACGCTTTTTTCGATACCAATGTGGGCGCAATAAGCCAGAGTTCGGCATTGTACTTCTGGAGAAAGAGGAATGATCCCGGCGCCTCATCATACTCCACCATAACCAAACTTGCCTATACGGCCAATCAGGCCGATGGGGGTGATACCGGTTCCTCTGTTTTTGTAGGAGACCCTTCGGAATGGGTAATAAATACCGGGCAGGGCTTTTTTGCCAAAGCAGAAACTTCTACTATTGTTTTCACAAATGATATGAGAAGGGTGGTTAATAATGGGCAGTTTTTCCGTCATTCCCAAACGGATGATGAACCTGCGATATCAAGAGTATGGCTAAACCTTAAAACTGTACAGGGTACCGGGTTTTCTCAAATTGCAGTGGGATATACCGATGAAACCACCACCGGAATAGATTACGGATGGGATGGAAAATTAATAAGTAAAGGTTCTGTAGCCCTTTATTCCTTAGCAGAAGATATTCAGTTATCAATACAGGCCAGGGCACAATTTGCTGTGGCAGACGTTGTTCCTTTAGGTCTTACGGTTACGGAGCCTGGCGCATATATAATAGAAGCCGATCATTTTGACGGTGTTTTTGCAGAAGGCCAGCCGATATATATACATGATTTATATACCGGTACTTATTTTGCCCTGGCATCCGGCGAAGGATATGAGTTCAATACTGAGGCAGGCAATTTTGATGACAGGTTTGAAGTTGTATATACCACCGATGCCCTGGGCAGTGATGATTTTAAGGCTGATGCGAATGCAACGATTATTTATAAGCAGGATAGAAACTTGGTAGTTAACAGCCCTTCAATACTCAAATCCATATTTATATATGATGTAAGGGGAAGGCTGATATATAGTAAAGAAGGGTTGAATAATGAGAATTACATTATAAACGGCCTTATTGCTGAAGAACAGGTTTTGGTTGTAAAAATAGGAACTGAAAACGGAACAGTATATAAGAAAGTTATTTATTAGTCCATCCTTGTAGTATTATTAAATAAAAAGGGATACATTATTTAATGTATCCCTTTTTGTAATAATCTCGTTATATTTACCTGAATTGTAAATAATGCATTAATATGGGTATTATACGATGGGGAATAATAGGCTGCGGCGATGTTACGGAGCGTAAAAGCGGGCCGGCTTATAATAAAACACCGGGCTTTAAATTGCAGGCGGTAATGCGGAGGGACGAAGCCAGGGCAGCAGATTATGCAAAAAGGCATAATGTGCCAAAATATTATACCGATGCCGATGCCCTTATAAGTGATCCTGAAGTTGATGCAGTTTATATTGCCACACCACCGGACACGCATAAATACTATGCCCTTAAGGTGGCCCTACAGGGCAAGCCATGCTGTATTGAAAAGCCTATGGCCCCTGATTATGCATCATGCGTTGAAATAGTGGAAGCTTTCAAAACTAAAAAACTGCCTTTATTCGTGGCTTACTATCGCCGTTCTTTACCCCGCTTCCTTCAGGTTAAGCAATGGCTTGATGATAATGAAATAGGGGATTTAAGGCATATCCATTGGCATTTAACTAAGCAACCATCTCCGGTTGATATTTCAGGTACTTATAACTGGCGCACAGATGCCCAAATTGCAAAGGCAGGCTATTTTGATGACCTTGCCAGCCATGGACTGGACTTATTCATTTATTTTTTTGGCGATATAACTGCTGCAAACGGCATAAGCCTCAACCAGCAGGGGTTATATACCGCACATGATGCTGTTGCCGGTAGCTGGCTTCACCAATCGGGTATTACGGGGACGGGTACCTGGAATTTTGGGGCTGCAAAACGGGAAGATAAGGTAGTTATTTATGGGAGTAAAGGGCAGATTGAGTTTGCCGTTTTTGATGAGCTGCCTTTAGTACTTATAAAAGGGGACGAAAGAAATGAACGTGTAATTGAACATCCTGAAAATATACAGTTATACCACGTGCAAAATATGCGCGAACACTTGTTAGGTAACAGTACGCATCCTTCAACAGGGATTACAGCAACGCGTACAGCATGGGTTATGGATAAAATAACGGGTGCTGTAAAACTATAAATTACATTTAGAATTAAAGCGATTTCCGTTCTACAAGCATACATACATTTTCAATATTTTCCTTTTTTTGGTGTAATATCATTTCTGCCAAAATTTTACCCATTGCCTTAAAATCTGTAGAAATTGTGGTAATACCATTATGCACTACCTTTTTTAAAGGGGTGTCGTTATAAGATATTATTCCTGTATCTTTCCCTATAATAAGCCCCGCAGCAATGGTCTGCTCAATAATGCTTACAAGGTCGCGGTCATTGGGTATTATATAAACATTACCTTTTTCAATTTTAGTAATGGTGGAGTCGGGTACAATTTCATAAGGAAAATCATTTTGCTCTGCAAAAAGTGTAAAGCCTTCAGCCATTCCCGGGGGTTGTTTAGATCCGGGAAAAATCAGTATCAGTTTCCTGTAACGGGAAAGTTTCTTTTTTGCAGCCGTCAATGCATTGTACATATCTTTTACAAAATTTTGATGTACAGATGGGTATTCTTCCAGTTCAGTATTGGTTTGGTCTAATATGTACACATCATTTTTAGGCAGTGTTTTTATTATCTCAGCGGCTCCTTTTAAGGTAGTGGGCATGATGATATATTTGGAGTAGTCGCCATTGTTTTCATTTATAAGTTTCCTGAATACAGGAAGGCTGAAATAATGAAAAAAAATGTCAATCTGCGCATTGTTATCCATGGTTTCCATAAAAGAATTGTACAAATCTTCCTTAAAGGAATTGAGCTCGTCAAACAGGAGGAAAATGCGCTGTTCAAAACTAAACTCTTCGCTTTTTACATAATATCCCTTACCTGCACGGGCATATATTATGCCTCTTTTCTTCAGTTCCTCATAAGCAAGTAAAACAGTATCCCTGGATATTGAAAATTCCAGCGCAATCTTATTAACCGATGGTAGCTTGTCGCCTCTTATAATCCTTTTTTCTGCAATAGCCGTTTCTACCGATAATACAATCTGTTTGTATTTTGGCAAACTGTTTCTGTCATCTATAGCTATTAATTTCATATACTTAAATTAAAACTGGTAGTAAAAGTACAAAAACTGGTAGGTACTGGTACGGATATATAACATTAAAAATTACTTTTGATAATGATTTGTTAAAAATATAATGGAAAAAAATAATATTTCACATTTTAAGTCTGTGCATAATGCGAAATTGTTTGGTATAATGCCGGGCGGTAATGAAGTGTGGGAATATAAGTTATCCGGGCGTGGGGGAATGGAGGTTTGCTTTATAAATTACGGAGCAGCTATTACTTCGCTTAAAGTACCTACGGCAGATGGAAAAAAGACAGATGTGGTTTTAGGATTTGACACACTGGAAAATTATATAAAATCTTATGCATTGCAAGGGGCGCCTTACATAGGGGCAGTTGTTGGCAGGTATGCAGGCAGGATAAAAGGAGGGCGGTTCAGGTTGAATGATAACGATTTTCAGCTTAGCAAAAATCATGGTAACAATACACTTCATGGTGGTGTTACCGGTTTTGGGCAGGTTTTATGGGAGGCTGAACTGCAGGGCAGTTCCATACTATTTTCTTACACAAGCCCTGATGGAGATGAGGGCTTTCCAGGCGAGCTTACAGTTAAGGTTATTTATACGGTTACAGATGATAATGAACTTTTAATAGAATATAAAGCAACTACCACAAAAGATACTGTACTTAATTTAACCCAGCACAGCTATTTTAATTTGGAAGGACATTCGCAAACGATTGAGGAGCAGGAACTTTTTATTAATTCTTCAAAGTTACTGGAAACCAATGCCGAAAATATACCTACAGGTTTTATACTAAATGTGGCAAATTGCCCTTTTGATTTCTCCCGCCCTAAAAAATGCCCTTATAAAATAGACACTTCTTTTGTTTTACAAGAAACAGTTTTGCCCCAGGCATCTTTATTCAGTAGTGCAACAGGGCTTTTAATGTCGGTTTTTACCAATCAGCCATCTGTACATATATATGTGGGGGGTAGTTGTTCGGGCAAATTAAAAGGTAAGGATGGAGCAGATTACCATGAGCTTAGCGGTATTTGCTTTGAAACACAAAACTTCCCCGATGCGCCCAATCATGCACATTTCCCTAATGCGGAATTAAAAAAAGGAGAAGAATATTATAAATACACCCGATTTAAGTTTGAACAAATTAAAAAGCAAGACTTATGAAAAAAATAGTAGTAACCCTCATGCTGGGCTGCCTAATCAGCTTTCAGCTTACTTCCTGCTCTGATGATGACTCAGGTAAAAAAGGAGGAAGTGATGATGATATTATTGCAGAAGATAATTTTATCCGTGCTGCTGATATTTCTTTCCTGCCTGAAATAGAGCAGGAAGGTACAGTAACCTTTAAAAACAGGGAGGGCATAGGTGAAAATCCGCTTGTAACACTTAAAAATGCAGGCTGTAATACCATAAGGATAAGGTTATGGAATAATCCTGCAACCCCACATTCGGGTATGGCAGAGGTAAAAATCCTATCGCAAAGAGTAAAAGCAGCAGGCATGAAAGTATGGCTTACAGTTCACTATTCTGATACCTGGGCTGACCCCGGTAACCAGGAAAAACCACAGGAGTGGGAAGGGCTGGATTTTGAATCCCTTAAAAATGCAGCCAAACAATATACTGTACAGGTGCTGAATGAAATTGAGCCGGATATTATCCAGATTGGTAATGAAACTAACAGCGGTTTTATATATCCTGAAGGAAATCTTGTAAATAATGAGGCAGGCTACCTGGAGTTGGTTAATACTATAAGTGAAATCATACGTGTGGAGGCACCCGCTACAAAAATAATGCTGCACTACGCTGGAATAGGTAATAGTGCTGACTGGTTTTTTAATAAAGTGGCGAATGTGGATTATGATTACATAGGGCTTTCCTACTACCCAATATGGCATGGCAAAGACCTTACTGCCCTTAAAAACAAAATGGAAAGCCTTAGCCAGGCACATAACAAGCAGATTGTTATTGCGGAAACAGCATATCCGTTTACTTTGCAGTGGAATGACTGGACGAATAACATATATGGGCAGGAAGACCAGCTTGTACCGGGCTACCCAGCCACACCTGAAGGGCAAAAAGCATTTTTACTTAAAATCAGGGAAATAACAGCATCGGTTAGTAAAGGCGCAGGTTTTGCCTACTGGGCGCCAGAGTGGATTGCCTACAGGGGTAATGAAGCCACCAATGGTTCTACTTTTGAAAATTGTGCCTTTTGGGATTTTGATAATAAAGCACTCCCGGTGCTTGAAGCATATAAAAAAGACTTGTAGATGAAAAAACCTTTTATTGTTGCTGCTATTGCAGCCATGATTGCCGGCTGTGCCAAAAATGATAAAATTTATCTGGGAGCCGATTTGTCCTATGTAAATGAAATTGAAGATTGTGGTGCATACTACAAAAATGAAGGAGAAAACACAGACCCATACAAACTGTTTAAGGAAAAAGGGTGTAACCTTGTCCGTATCCGCCTTTGGCACACGCCGGAAGCTTCTCCTTATTCTGACTTTAAGGATGTAAAAAAGTCCCTTAAAAGAGCTAAAGCTGAAGGTATGGATGTATTATTGGATTTTCATTATTCGGATACCTGGGCCGACCCGGGCAGGCAGGATATACCCAAAGCCTGGGCCGGTATTACAGATGTAAAGATTTTAGGTGACAGCGTTTATGCCTATACACGCAGTACATTACTTAAGCTTGAGAAGGAAAACCTGCTGCCGGAAATGGTGCAGGTAGGTAATGAAACCAATAATGAAATATTACAGCCTAAAGGCACTATAAAAGATACTATAGACTGGAAAAGGAATAGCCTTTTACTTAACATGGGCATACAGGCGGTGCGCGATGTAGCCGGGGAAACAGGGAAGGATATAGAGATAATGCTGCATATTGCCCAACCTGAAAATGCGTTAAAGTGGTTTAAGGGCGCCAATGCCAACGGGATTACCGATTATGACTGGATTGGATTGTCTTATTATCCTTTATGGTCGGAGTATAAATTTGACAGGCTTCCTGAAGCTATAAAGGAACTTACCGAAACATACAATAAAAAATTGATGATTGTGGAAACAGCCTATGCTTATACCATGAGCAATGTTGACAAGGCGGGAAATATTTTAAATGAAAAAGCACTTATTGATGATTATCCTGCAACTCCAAAAGGGCAAAAGGAATATATGATTGAGCTGGTAAAGCTTACACTGCAGGGCGGTGGAAGCGGTGTTGTATACTGGGAGCCTGCATGGGTTACATCTTCATGCAACACATTGTGGGGCGAAGGCTCGCACTGGGATAATGCTGCTTTTTTCAATAGCGAAAATGATAATGAAGCTTTACCGGTATTTGACTTTTTTAATCAGGAAAATTACAGGGATATAAAAAAATGAGGAAAATAATTTTGCTGCTGCTCGCAGTACTGGCAGTTGCCTGCCAAAAAACCGGTATAACAAGGAGTAAAGAAAATTTTGGCAATGGCTGGCAGTTTAAAAAGCAAGATGCTGCCTGGCAGGATATAAACCTGCCCCACACCGCACAAATAGAGCCGCTTGTGGTTGTAAACCAGTGGCAGGGTAACAGCTTTTATAAAAAGGAATTCGATTTAACTCCTGCAGAGAATGAAAAGCTGTTCCTTTATTTTGAAGGCGTAATGCATGAAGCTGATGTTACCGTTAACGGTAAAAAAGCGGCACACCATGAAGGCGGCTACACGCCGTTTACAGTAGATATAACCGATTTAGTAGCAAAAGGCAAAAATACGGTTGAGGTTAAGGTAAATAATGAAAGCAATCCTGAAATTCCGCCTGGGAAGCCCTTAAGTACGCTGGATTTTAATTATTATGGAGGCATATACCGCAACGCCTACTTAATCAGGACAGGTAAGCTATATATAACCGATGCAGTACATGCCAATGTAACAGCAGGGGGCGGTGTTTTCGTACATTTTGATGATGTATCTGAAAACAAAGCTTCGGGTACTGTAAAAGTACACCTGAAAAATGAATTTGATAAGGAGAAGGAAGTTACTGCAAGAATCATTTTAAAGGATGCATCAGGGAAAGAAGAGGTTTTTGAATCAGATAAAGTAAAGGTACAGCCTGGTTCTGCTGCTGAACTGACACAGCAAATAGCAGTTGCCAAGCCAAAATTATGGTCGGTTACAAACCCTGAATTGTATGAGGTTAATGTAAGGCTGATATCCGGTAACGAGGAACTGGATAATTATACTGTAAAAACCGGCATCCGTAAAATAGAGATAAAGGATAACGGCTTTTACCTGAATGATGAAAAACTGTTTATTAACGGCACCAACCGCCACCAGGAATATCCATATATAGGCTATGCCCTTTCGGATGAAGCGCAGTACCGCGATGCAGTTAAAATAAAAAATGCAGGATACGATTTTGTAAGGTTTTCCCACTACCCACATTCCGAATCTTTTTTAAGTGCCTGCGATGAACTGGGCATTTTAGTAATGGACTGTATTTCGGGATGGCAGTTTTTTGGCAACGAAAAATTTGTGCAAAATTCCTATCAGGAAATAAAAGATATGGCAAGGCGCGACCGCAACCATCCCAGTGTAATTTTTTGGGAAGTTTCGCTTAACGAAAGTGAAATGACAGAGGCTTATATGAAAAAAGCCAATGAAATACTGCGCGCTGAACTACCTTTTAAAAATACCTATACTGCCGGATGGATGGATAACGAAAATTATGACCTTTTTATACCAGCCCGCCAGCATGGCAAAGCCCCTGACTACTGGAACAACTATAATAAAGGCAGCCGTAAGATTTTTATTGCCGAGTATGGGGACTGGGAATATTATGCGCAAAATGCAGGATTTAACCAAACTCAGTTTGCCAACTTAAAAGAGGATGAACGCACGAGCCGACAGCTTAGGGGCTCGGGGGAAAAAAGGCTTTTACAGCAGGCGTTAAATTTCCAGGAAGCTTATAACTCTAATTTAAAAGGAGCAAATACAATAGGGCATGCCAACTGGCTGATATTTGATTATAACAGGGGCTACAGCCCGGATATTGAAAGCTCGGGTATAAGCGATATTTTCCGCCTGCCTAAGTTTGCCCATTATTTTTACCAAAGCCAGCGCGTACCACATCAGGATTTAAAAGAACCGTTGCAGTCGGGGCCTATGGTATATATCGCGTCCTATTGGGATGAAAATTCATCACCTGATGTAAAGGTTTTCAGTAACTGCGATGAGGTTGCATTATATCTTGACGGAGAGCTTATAGCTAAACAAAAGCCACAGCGAAATGCGTTTTCGGATGCTTTGCAATACCCGCCTTTTGAGTTTTCGTTGCCTCCATATAAAGCAGGTACATTAAAGGCTGAAGGTTTTATAAAAGGGAAAAAAGTTGCAGAATATACTGTTACTACACCCGGTAAAGCTGCAAAAATTGAATTGACAGCCGATATTTCGGGTAAGGAAATTGATAAAGATAAGCCTGATACTGTATTCATTTATGCAAAAATAACAGATGAAAAGGGTACTGTACTGCATAATGCAGCTACTGCTGTAACTTTTGAGCTTGAAGGAGAAAACGCTGAACTTATAGGGCAAAACCCGATGCCGGCGGAAGCAGGTATAGCCGCTATTGTTTTACGTACCGAAAAATTAAATAAACCTATAACTATAAAGGCAAGTGTGCAGGGAATGCCGCAGGCTGTTTTGGAAATTAAATAATGAAAAAGAAATTAGTAAAGCAGGTAAGTACTTTTTTTGAAGGATGTTTTAATGCTGAGCCACAGCATATTTTCCTGTCGCCGGGAAGGATAAATATTATAGGCGAGCATGTTGATTATAATGATGGGTTTGTATTGCCCGCAGCCATAAATAAATATGTTTGTTTTGCCGTGTCGCAAAACGAGGGTACACAATGCTCGCTCGTAGCAAAAGACCTTAATGACAACTACAGCTTTGATTTAAATGATGAATTGAAGCCTGTAGATAAAATGTGGGTAAACTACTTTTTGGGTGTTTTGCACCAGTTAAAGCAGAGAGGCAACCTCAAAGGGTTTAATATTGTTTTCAGCAGTACTATACCCATGGGTTCCGGCCTTTCTTCATCTGCGGCTTTAGAATGTGGCTTTGCCTATGCGCTTAATGAAATTTTTGAGCTGGGGCTTACTAAAGAGGAAATAGCACTGATAGGGCAAAAATCAGAACATACCTTTGTTGGTGTAAATTGCGGTATAATGGATCAGTTTGCCAGTGTTTTTGGAAAAAAAAACTGTGTTATAAAACTGGATTGCAATACACTGGATTATGAATACCACAAAGCCGATTTTAAAGATTATACTTTGGTTTTACTGGATAGTAAAGTAAAGCATACCCACCTTACCTCCGGTTATAATGTACGCAGGCAGGAGGTGGAAAAGGGCCTGGCTGTTATAAAGGAAAACTTCCCTGAGGTAAAAACATTCCGCGACTGTACAGAAGCACAGGTTGAACAAGTAAAACAAAAACTTGGCGATACCATTTACAGGCGCTGCCTTTTTGTAGTGAGGGAAATACAAAGGGTGCTGGACGCGGTAGATGCGCTTGAAAAATCTGATTTTGTAAAATTGGGAAGCCTTATGCTGGAAACTCATGACGGGCTTTCCCAAAATTATGAGGTAAGTTGTGAGGAATTAGATTTTTTGGTTGATGCTGTAAGAAATGATAAAAATGTTTTGGGCGCAAGGATGATGGGCGGCGGCTTTGGCGGTTGCTCAATTAACCTTGTAAAAAAGGGCACAGAAGATGAGCTCATTGAGAGGGTAAGCAGGGAATATAAAGCAAAATATCATATTGCTTTAGAGGCTTATAAAGTAAAAATAGCAAAAGGGACTTCCCTTTATAAAAAGTAGTATGCAGCAGTTTGATAATAACGAGCATCCGCACAGGCGGTATAATCCTTTAACAGGCGAATGGGTTCTGGTTTCGCCTCACAGGGCAAAAAGACCATGGCAGGGGCAAAACGAAACACCTTTGCATGACCACAGGCCGGAATATGACCCGTTGTGCTACCTGTGCCCGGGTAACGAACGTTCCAACGGTGTAATGAACAAAAAGTATACCGATGTATATGTTTTTGATAATGATTTCCCGGCACTATTACAGGAAGAAATAAATTATAAAGCTGAAAGCAATTCTTTATTTCAGTTTAAACCAGAAAGGGGTATAAACAGGGTTATATGTTTTTCGCCCAGGCACGACCTTACACTTCCTGAAATGGAGGTAACGGCTATAGAAAAAGTGGTGCAGGAGTGGAAAAGGCAGTATCAGGATTTAGGCAGCAGGGATTTTATAAACTACGTGCAGATATTTGAAAATAAGGGCGCGGTAATGGGATGTAGCAATCCGCATCCGCACGGGCAGATATGGGCGCAATCCTCATTGCCTACACAAGTGGAAAAAACACAGGCAAGCCTGCAAAAATATTACAAGGAGCATAATACAAGCCTCCTTGCAGACTATCTTACTGCTGAACTTGAGAAGAAGGAAAGACTGGTAACAGAGAACAGTCATTTTGCTGTTGTTGTACCTTTTTGGGCTACATGGCCTTATGAAACCCTTATTGTCAGTAAGAGGCACTTTGGTAACATAGTACAAATGACAGATGAGGAAAGCAAAGCCTTTGCCGAAATTATAAAACGTATTACGGTGCGTTATGATAACCTGTTCAATACATCATTCCCTTACTCTTCAGGCATACATCAATCTCCTACCGATGGCCAGGAGCACCCAGAATGGCATTTCCATATGCATTTTTATCCGCCTTTGCTGCGTTCGGCAACCGTAAAAAAATTTATGGTAGGCTATGAAATGATGGGTGAGGCACAGCGTGATATTTCACCTGAAAAAAGTGCGGAGATATTACGCAATCTTCCTGAAGTACATTACAAGCAAACAGTATAAATAAATACATCCACAAAAATGAATGCATTATCAAGTGCCGATTATATAGTTTTCCTTTTCTACTTTATACTTATAGTAGGCTATGGGCTATGGATATATAACCGCAAGAAAAAGGAAAACGCGGGAAGTAATGATTATTTTCTTGCCGAAGGTTCGCTTACATGGTGGGCAATAGGCGCATCATTAATAGCGAGTAATATAAGCGCAGAGCAGTTTATAGGCATGAGTGGCAGCGGTTTTAAAATGGGGCTTGCCATTGCCACCTATGAGTGGATGGCTGCCATAACACTTATTATAGTGGCAGTGTTTTTTATCCCGGTGTACTTAAAGAATAAAATATTTACCATGCCACAGTTCCTTAACCAAAGGTATAACGGGCAGGTAGCCATGATAATGGCAGTATTCTGGATACTATTGTATGTTTTGGTTAACCTTACCTCTATTTTATATCTCGGTGCGCTTGCTATTAGTAGTATTTCGGGGCTTGACCTTACACTGTGCATGATATTCCTGGCTGTTTTTGCCATAATGATAACACTTGGAGGTATGAAGGTTATTGGTTTTACCGATGTAATACAGGTGTTTTTCCTTATTTTGGGAGGGCTGGTTACCACTTATCTTGCACTTAACCTTGTTGCCGATGAATTTGGCGGGCAGGGCGTGCTGGAAGGTTTTTCCATAATGACAGATAAGGCCTCCGGGCATTTCAATATGATTTTTGATAAGGATAACCCCAATTATATGGATTTACCGGGATTATCTGTATTAATTGGCGGTATGCTAATTATTAATCTTAATTACTGGGGCTGTAACCAGTATATAACCCAAAGGGCATTGGGTGCCGACTTAAAAACGGCACGCGGCGGTATTTTATTTGCCTCCTTCCTTAAGTTGTTAATGCCCATTATAGTAGTACTGCCCGGTATAGCGGCCTATGTACTATATCAAAACGGCAGTTTTCAGGCAGAGATGCTGCAGGATGGCAGCGTTAACCCTGACAGGGCTTATCCTGTGCTGCTTAATTTATTGCCTGCCGGTTTAAAAGGACTTTCGTTTGCCGCATTAACTGCCGCTATAGTAGCATCCCTTGCGGGTAAGGCCAACAGTATAGCCACTATTTTTGCGCTTGATGTTTACAAGAAGAAAATAAATGAAGATGCTGATGAGAAAAAGCTGGTAAAAATAGGTAAGATAACCATAGTGGTTTCCATGCTGATAGCCATAATGGTTGCACCGTTTTTAGGGATTGATAAAAAAGGAGGATTTCAGTACATACAGGAATATTCAGGGTTTGTAAGCCCGGGTGTATTTGCCATGTTCATATTGGGCTTCTTCTGGAAAAAAACAACTTCAAACGCAGCTTTATTCAGTATGATTGGCGGATTTTTGCTTTCGGTAGCATTTAAATTCCTGCCGGCGGTTGCTGATTTATCTTTTCTTTATCCATGGGGTTTTGCTGTGCCAAACTCCAATGGTATTTATGAAATACCGTTTATAGACAGGATGGGCTTTGTATTTGTGATATGTGTTATTGGAATGTATATTATCAGTGTGAGAGAGAACAGCAGGAAAGCCAATGAAAATGCACTGGAAGTTGATACCTCAATGTTCAGGGTTTCACCTTCATTCCTTGTAGGCTCACTTGTTGTTATATCGCTTACAGCCGCTTTATATACCCTTTTCTGGTAAGAGTTTAGTTTTAAGTTTATTATAAATAAAAAGCTCCGGGTTTTGGGTTATCCGGAGCTTTTTTGCATGTATGTAATGTTTATTAATGGCTGTGCAGCTTGCCAAATGTATTTTCAAGTGCACGCTTAATTTTATCTGTAGCGCCCGAAACAGCTTTTTCAATGGTGTCAGAATGATGTATAACAGCAATAGGCTTTAACCCTGCCGGGCGGGCTTCAATCATGCATCTTTTGTCGTTTTCTCCTCCTTTAGAGCTGTTTTCATCGCCTATGTGTACTTCAAGGCGTGTAATTTTATCTTCAAATTTACGTAAGGCATTTTCCAGTGTGGATGAAAAATAAGATTCCATCCTGTCGTGTCCCTCAATCGCATTGTCAGTGTTAATCTGTATTAGCATGGCTTTATCGTTTTTAGTTTTATTCTTACACAAATATAATAAACAAAATGCTGTGCGTATTATGACAAATGTCATAGTTAACTTAATATTAAGTATTTATAAAGTATAATTAACTATTGTTGTACCTTTAGTGTTAATGTAATCTTTAAAAGGTTCTGATTGGCATCCTGATTTTTTAATTTTATAAATCCCGAACTAAAAAATAAAAATTAATGGATTTTTCAGCCTTCGACTCAAAACTTTTAAGATACATTATAATAAGTGTGGCAGGACTTGTAATAACCTTTACTATACTATTTTTTGTCCTTAAAAAAATTGGGAAGAACCCAAACAATATACTGCCTGTAAACTTTGCGCACCGCATTAAGCTGCCGTTAATTTTCTTTATAGCATCGGTAGCACTTCGCATAGGGGTAGAAAGCAGGGTGTTCCCTTCAGGGGCAAATGATATTATTGGCCACATAAGCACCCTTATGTTTATTTTCAGCCTTACCTGGTTTGTAATAATATTTATCAGGATAGTAAAAAAAGGTTTTATAAGAAAGTATGATATTTCTGCTGCGGATAACCTTACTGCCCGCAGGGTATATACACAGTTTAATATACTGGAGCGTGTAGCTGTTTTTATTATTGTGGTTATAGCTGTCGGTATCGCCTTAATGAGTTTTGAAAACATACGTTCTATAGGCGTAAGCTTTTTTGCTTCGGCTGGTATAGCGGGTATTATATTGGGTTTTTCGGCTCAAAAGGCACTGGGTACATTGCTGGCAGGGATACAAATAGCCATTACCCAGCCCATCCGGCTGGATGATGTTGTTATTGTGGAAGGCGAATGGGGGCGCATTGAAGAAATAACTCTTACGTATGTAGTTATAAATATTTGGGATAAACGCAGGCTTATAGTACCTACTACTTACTTTATAGATACACCTTTCCAGAACTGGACAAGAAAGACATCCGAAATATTAGGTACTGTATTTATTTATACTGATTTTCATATTCCGGTAGATGAGCTTAGAAAAGAACTGACACGGCTGCTGGAGGGCTCTAAGTTGTGGGACGGTAAAGTAAATGTATTGCAGGTAACCGATGCGAAGCCCGATGTTATGGAAATAAGGGCACTAATGAGTTCGCGTGACTCTTCTATATCGTGGGATTTAAGGGTATATATAAGGGAAAAACTTATAGAGTTTGTACAGAAAAACTATCCCGATAGCCTGCCGCGCACAAGGGTAACAATTAATAATGACAAAATAAAACAGGATACAGAGTATGACAAAAGGTAAACGTATAATTTTTACAGGGGCAGCCATAATAGCGGGCCTTTACTTTCTTTTTTTAGGTTTGGTAAAGGCTAAGCCATTCCTTGCACCATTGGTAACAGCACTTGTGCTTGCCATGCTCATGCTGCCGGTATCCCGAAGGCTTGAAAAATGGGGTATTAAAAGGGTATATGCCTCTTTGCTAAATACCTTTTTTCTTTTTTTGGTAAGCGTAGGGTTTGTTGCACTCATATCATTGCAGGTGCAGGGGTTTTTAAGCGACTGGGACAAAGCCAGGCAAAAAATTATGCCCCATATAGAGCAGATTGAGCAGGCGGTATATAAAAACACTCCCATAGAGAAAGAGGATTTAAAGCTGGGTAATTCAGCAAGCCCGGGGGCTATTGGAAAGCAAGCCATAACGTTTATAAACAAGTTCTATTCTTTTGCTGGCGATTACCTGCTTACTTTTATATATACTTTTTTCCTGTTGAATTACCGCAGCAAATTCCGAAAATTTATTTTAAAGCTTTTTCCTGCCGAAAAACAAGCTGAGGCCGATAAGGTGCTAAAAGATACCGCCGGCATTACACAGGGATACCTGTACGGAAAATTTTTGCTCATGTTGTTCCTGGCGGTGCTTTATGCCGTAGGCATGGGTTTAACCGGGGTAAGTAATTTTATAGTGATTAGCCTTTTGGCTGCGCTGCTCTCTATTATACCTTACATTGGTAATATTATCGGTTTTATAATAGCGCTTGGGCTTGGGTATGTTACCGATGGGGATACCACTGCTTTAATAGGTATTGTGGCTACGTTTTTTGTGGTACAGTTTATAGAATCTTATTTCTTTGAACCGTATGTGGTGGGCGATAATGTTGACCTTGACCCCTTAATGACAATACTTGCTGTTGTGGCAGGAAGCCTGCTTTGGGGTGTTATAGGCATGATACTATCAGTACCGGTACTGGGGATGATAAATATTGTATTTAAGCATGTAGGGCCGTTAAAACCTTTTGCATATCTTTTCAGTAATGTAAATGAAAAAGATTAGGAAGGGGTAATGCATTTTATTATTCAAACTTTTGCATATTTGTAATACAAATGGCTTACACTATGCGGCATTTACACTTTATCCTTTTTCAGCTTTTATTTGTTTCAGCTTTTGCACAGGAACTTCCTGAAGAAGGGCAGCCAGTGGAAATTGACAGTCTTGCCCCGGTAGCTGACCCAAAGTACAGGGAAGACCAGTTTTATGCCACAATATCCTACAACCTTATGCAGGGTAAGCCGGGAGGCTATTCGCAAAATTCATTTTCTACTGGCTTGTCTTTCGGGTTTTTAAGGGATATGCCGGTTAATGAAAAGCGTACTTATGCTATAGCTGCAGGGCTGGGATATTCCTATAATAATATAAAGCATAACTTAAAAGTTACTCAAGGCGGGGGCGATACCTTTTATGAGATTGTGCCGGAAGGCGACTTTGACAAAAACAAACTTGTACTGCATTACCTTGAACTGCCTATAGAATTCAGGTGGAGAAATTCTAACGCTATAAGCCATAAGTTTGCCCGTATTTATACAGGCTTTAAAGTAAGCTATCTTTTTGCCGATAAAGCACAGTTTTATTCGGGTGATGGGGATATAAAAATAAAAGGGAATGATGACCTTAATAAGTTTATTTATGGTGCATACATTTCAGTGGGCTGGAATACATGGAACTTTTATGCCTATTACAGCCTGAACCCTATTTTTAGTGCTGATGCTAAATTTGCAGATGGGGAAAAAGTAAACCTGAATTCACTAAAATTAGGATTGGCCTTTTATATACTTTAAAAAACAGGAACCAGCCAGATAAACCATAATAAGAGCTGTGGAAGTGTGGCTATTAATGCCCCCAGGATTATTTCGCCAAGGGAGTTTGATTTTGTATAGAGCCTGCCCGAAGCAACCAAGCCTGAACAGACAACAAAAAATGCTATAAGGTTTAAAAAATTGACATGGTAATAAGCCGAGATGCTTATTATAAACAGGGTCAATGAAACTACTCCCATTACATGAAGGCTGGCACGGTAATTAAACAATACCAGCAACAGTGCCATTAAAATGCTTATAAAAACACCTAATATATAGTAATACAGTTCAGGGATAACAAATGTGGCAAGGCCATGCCGCAACAACAGCATAAGTAATACTGCGTAGCAGGCCAGCGGCAGCCTGCGCTCTTTATTGCTGTTTAGTTTTATGGTTTGTATAATACCCAGCGAACGCAACAGGTAATACAGCGAACCGGGTAATAATACCGTTAATGTTAATACCTGCAGTATAACAAGGTAAATTTCATGGTTGTAAAAAAAGTTCCGGGTAATTATAAAATAAAATAATGTGGCATAAACCGGAATAAGTATCGGGTGGAACAGGTAGGCAAATGCAGGCAGCAGCTTTTTCATGCTTATATCCTTTTGCGCATCCTTGCCACGGGTATATCAAGCTGTTCCCGGTATTTTGCAATAGTCCTGCGGGCAATAGGATAACCTTTGTCTTTAAGTATTTCTGCCAGTTTATCATCCGGCAGTGGTTTCCTCTTGTCTTCCTCCTCAATAACGGTTTGCAATATCTTTTTAATTTCTATGGTAGAAACATCTTCTCCCTGGTCATTTTTCATGGCTTCCGAAAAGAAATCCTTTATAAGCTTGGTGCCATAGGGTGTTTCTACATACTTACTGTTGGCAACGCGAGATACCGTTGAAATATCAAGCCCTACCAAGTCGGCAATATCTTTCAATATCATTGGTTTCAGCTTGGCTTCGTCGCCATCAAGGAAGTATTCTTCCTGGTAGTGCATAATGGCATTCATGGTAACATACAGCGTTTCCTGGCGCTGTTTAATGGCATCTATAAACCACTTGGCCGAATCCAGCTTTTGTTTTATAAACTGCACCGCATCTTTTTGCTGTGATGACTTATCCCTGGAATCCTTATAGCTTTGCAGCATTTCCTGGTAATCTTTAGAAATGTGAAGCTCCGGGGCATTCCTGCCGTTAAGCGTTAGCTCAAGTTCCCCATCCACAATTTTAATGGTAAAATCAGGTACAACATGCTCTACCGCCTTCAGGCTGTTGTCATAAGAGCCGCCCGGCTTTGGGTTCAGCTTCTCAATTTCATCCACTGCCTTTCTAAGTTCATCCTGCTTTATATCATATTTTTGCAGCAGCTTGTCATAATGCTTTTTAGTAAAAGCGTCAAACTGGTTCTCCAGTATATCTATGGCCAGCTCTATGGAAGGAGTAGGCGTTTTATGTTTTAATTGCAGCAATAGGCATTCCTGTAAATCGCGTGCGCCTACGCCGGCAGGCTCAAGCTGGTGGATAATATGGAGTATGTTCTCAACCGTTTTTTCATCAGTATAAATGCCCTGCGTAAATGCCATGTCATCCACAATATCCGGAACACTCCTGCGTATGTAGCCCATATCATCTATACTGCCCACCAAAAATTCGGCTATTTCCCTTTCGTTTTCACTAAGTATAAAAGTGTTAAGCTGGTCTATTAGGTTTTGATGGAAACTGACAGGTGCAGCAAACGGCATGGTGCGCTCCTCATCATCATCGCTGTAGTTATTGGCCTGTAGCTTATAGTTGGGTATTTCATCGTCGCTAAGGTATTCGTCAATATTTATATCATCGGCTTCAATCCTGTCGCCGTCATAATCATCATACTCGTCATAGGTGTCGCTGCCGAAGTCGTCCATATCATAATCATCTTCCTTGCCGGTTTCAAGGGCAGGGTTTTCCACCATCTCCTCTTTAAGCCTCTGCTCAAATGCCTGTGTAGGCAGCTGTATCAGCTTCATAAGCTGAATTTGCTGCGGAGATAGTTTTTGCGATAATTTTAATTGTAAATTCTGCTTCAGCATAGTAATCCTGTACTTTGTTAGGCTAAAGTTACAAAAATAACGAATTAGGAGCCATGCTTTTTTGCATAAAATTAATAACAGGAAAAATTAAGGTATAATTTTTGATAAAGGCGTTTTTTTGTATAATAAAAAAAAGCCCTGCAAATCTGCAAGGCTTTATTATCTCCATAAAATTTTTTAAAATTCTGCGTTCTGCGGTGTCCTTGGGAAAGGTATCACATCGCGGATGTTAGTCATGCCTGTTACAAAAAGCACAAGGCGTTCAAACCCAAGCCCGAAACCACTGTGTACTGCCGTACCAAAACGACGCGTATCCAGGTACCACCACAATTCTTTTTCATCAATGCCAAGGTCGGCTATTTTTTGCTGTAATACATCAAGGCGCTCTTCCCTTTGCGAACCGCCCACAATTTCACCAATGCCGGGGAAAAGTATATCCATAGCCCTAACGGTTTTATTATCGTCGTTAAGCCTCATGTAAAATGCTTTTATCTTGGCTGGGTAGTCAAACAATATAACAGGCGACTTAAAGTGTTTTTCAACAAGATAACGCTCGTGCTCACTTTGCAGGTCGGCTCCCCATTCATCAATAATATAGCTGAACTTTTTATTTTTGTTCGGCTTGCTGTTTTTAAGTATATCAATAGCTTCGGTATAGCTTACACGCTTAAAGTTGTTTTCAAGCACAAACTGTAATTTTTCAAGCAACCCCATTTCACTGCGCTCTGCCATTGGTTTCTGCTTCTCTTCATCGGCAAGGCGCTTGTCAAGAAACTCAAGGTCGTCTTTGCACTTATCTAAAGCATATTGAATTACATACTGTATAAAATCTTCTGCCAGGTCCATGTTGGCATCAAGGTCATTAAAGGCAACTTCCGGCTCTACCATCCAGAATTCGGCAAGGTGGCGTGAAGTGTTGGAATTTTCAGCGCGGAAGGTTGGCCCGAAGGTATATACCTGCCCTAACGCCATGGCATAGGTTTCGGCCTCAAGCTGCCCTGATACCGTTAGGTTGGTTTCTTTGCCAAAAAAATCTTCCTTATAGTTAACATTGCCTTCTTCTGTAAGCGGTGGGTTTTGTGCAGGCAATGCCGTAACACGAAACATTTCACCCGCTCCCTCTGCATCGCTGCCTGTTATAATAGGTGTGTTTACATACACAAACCCTTTTTCCTGAAAATACTGGTGTATGGCAAACGATAATACCGAACGCACCCTCATTACCGCCCCAAATACATTGGTGCGCACACGCAGGTGGGCATTTTCCCTTAAAAACTCAAGAGAATGTTTTTTAGGCTGCATAGGGTATTTTTCAGCATCGCTGTCGCCTAATATTTCAAGCGATGTAACCTGTACTTCATATTTTTGGCCGGAGCCTTTGCTTTCCACAAGGCTGCCTTTTATGGCTACAGCCGCACCTGTGGTTATCCTTTTTAAAGTTTCGGCAGGTGTGTTTTCAAAGTCAACCACACACTGTATATTATGTATAACCGAACCGTCGTTCAGTGCTATAAACTGGTTATTCCTAAAAGTCCTTACCCATCCTTTTACTGATACTTCATCAATCGGCTTAGTGCTGTTCAACAGGTCCTTAACTTTCGAATTTTTCATTTTTGCGTATTTGTATATTTTAATGAAAATGTAAATGCCTGCAAATGTAGTAAAAACAACAAAAAGGTTAAATTTTATAGTGTATAATTTGAAAAGTTTACATTAGCATAATGAACTGGATAATACTTATTATAGCCGGGCTTTTTGAAGTGGGTTTTGCTTTTTGCCTCGGCAAGGCCAAAGAGGCTCAGGGAATGGCATCTAATTATTGGCTGGGAGGTTTTTTACTTTGCCTTACAATCAGCATGGTGTTGTTGTACAAAGCCACGCAAACGCTGCCTATTGGCACTGCTTATGCAGTGTGGACGGGTGTAGGTGCAGTAGGTACCGTACTGGTAGGTATTTTTATTTTTAAAGAGCCTGCCACTTTTTGGAGGCTGTTTTTTATTACCACACTCATCGCATCTATAGTAGGGCTAAAGGTGGTGTCACATTAAAAAAGGTTGAGCGTAAAGGATAGCTTAACCGAAATATTTTTGTCAAAATCCTGAAGATAGTATGGGCCGTAACGGTAAAATGCACTGATGCCAAATCCCAGGAAAATTTCGTTAAGTTCCAGCCCGCTTTCATAGTAACCCTTTTCAAGGGTGTTATAGTCAATACCCAAATGCTTCTCTTTGTGATCCATATTACCCCAGGCAAAACGTGAAACAAAAACGGGCGACAGCTTAATTTGGTCTATCAGTGTAAATCGCCTTAAAGCATGTTTTGCCTGTACTATTACATACCTGCTGGAAAAAAACTCATTAAAATACATGGTTTCAAAACTGTTCTTGCCTGCCAGTGTTACCCTTTGCAGTATAGCATCTTTGTTAAGGCTGTTGGGCGATGTACTGTATAAATGTGTTAGCGGGGTATCACCCACTGCAAGCCCCGACTGTATTAAAAATGAAGTTTTTTGCCCGTTAAGGTATTTCTTTTCATATTCTGTACGGAAATCAAATTTACCAAAGGCGAGGTCGCTGTCCAACACTCCCGAAACAGCCTGTGTATACTGAAAGGTAAATTTAGGGAAGCGTTTTTCGGTTTCAATCTTACCGTTAGGGGTTTGCATATAATCGCTAAACGGATTCCATTGCATGGAAACGGTAGCCATAGTAAGGTTAAAAATACTGTAGGAACCATTGCCCGGCCTGAAAATATAATTGAATTTTGGCTCAATGCGGCTGCGTGTAACCTGCCAGTTGCTTTCAGTTTTTGGAATTATACGCGTTTCTATGTAGGCATGCCAGGTTTGGTAATTGTAAAAAGTGGTAAGGTTAAAAGGGCGGGGGTCATATATTTTAAACACACGCTTATCTGTAGCGAATGAAGTACTTGCAATTTCCCTCACATCATCCGTATAAGACCCGCCTATCCATGAATTGGAAAATTCACCCAGCCTTACCGCCGCACCCAGGCTATATTTAAATTCACCATCTTTGGAGCCATAAGCACCATAACCGTTTACCCTGAATTTTTCTGAAAACTTATCATTTGTGGTGCCGCCTGCACCCAAACGAAAGCCTTCATAATTATTATATTTTGCAAGGTATCTCAGGTCAAGGTCAAAAGGTCCTAAAGGCACATAACCGTTTACTATTTTTTTACCAAGGAAAATTTTATATTCAATATTTTCCTTGGTTACAATACTGTCAAGCGCGGCATAGGTGTTCCGGCTTCGTGTGTCAAGGCTGTCCGGTCGGTAAGTGTCCCAATAGGTTTCGGGCCTGTTTATGGCTTCGTCCTGTATCTCTATAATTACACTTTTATGCTTTATAGACAGTGGCTCGTTAAATTCCTTTTCAAAATTAACCGACTCTGAAAGCAGGTAGATATAATCGGATGCTTCCTTTTCACGGTTTGGGTCGGTTTTGTCAACAGCATCAAACTTTATGGTTTCCCCCAGTATCTTTATGTCTTCAGGATTATTGCCCTTTACAACTTTAAGGGTTTTGCCTTTAGGAAACCATAAACCATATTTATTTTCAAATTCAAACAGGTGGGTGGAGGTAATGTCCAATACATTTTTTATCCTGAAAACAGCTTTTGCTACCCCATAAGTACTGCTGTCTATATACAAAATGCCTGAAAGGTTTTTCCTTTTCTTTCTTTTGGGAGCAAAGTAAACCATATAGGTTTTTCGTCCCTCAATAGGCAGGGTGTCCAGTATTTTATAATGATAATCTGCAAAGGCATTATCTGCCAGCGGGCCTTCGTATTTGTTTTCTAAAAGGTCTATATTTTTGCTATATACCGAATAAGATTGTAGTTTTAACCCTATTATTTCATAAAGTGGCTGTTTGAACCCGGCCATGCGGGTGGCGAGTACAAACTCTTTAAGCCCTGTGTTTTTTACATATCTATATTCAGAGATTTTTTCAGTCTGGTACAGGTGCCTGCGTTCTACTATTTTTTTAAACCTGAAGTCGGCAGAATCTATTTTTTCTAATCTTCGCCCGGTTTTTTCATATACATATATAGAGTCCAGTTTGCCCGATATAGAGTCAGGCTGTGCCGTTACTATAAGCCTGTTATAGGTTTTGTACCTAAAGCTGTTTAGTTTTTGCTCTGGATTATTTTGTGGCTTTCGCCGTATGGCTTCCCTGATTATGGCATTGGCAGGGTTGCCGGTATTTATAACTACTTCATCAAGAACTTCGGTATGCGGTTTTAAACGTACTGTATAATATCTTTTATTTTTATGAACCGTAAAAGTTTCAGGAGAAAAACCGGTATAAGATAAGGTTACAGCCTGCCCTGTTTCGGCATTTTCTATAGTGAATTTTCCATCTACATCTGCTGCCAGTATTTTTCCGTTGCTTAAAGTAATTGTGGCAAAAGGAAGTGTTTTATTATTCGTGCTGTTTCTTACAATACCGCTAACGGTAAATTGTGCATGGCAAACCGTGCTGAGAAGAAGGGACAAAAGAAACAGTAGCCTCATGAAGTTTTTAAGGTAAACGTAAATAACGGCAATTTGTTACCTGTGCAAAGATAGTAATATTAGCAACGGTATAACTTATCGTGCTATAATCATTATATTCAGCACTGGCTGGGTAGGAATTATAAAAAAAGCAGCCTATTTAAGACTGCTTTTTTTAATTGTGTGGATTTTTATACCTTCATTATTTCGGCTTCTTTTACAACCAGCAAATCATCAATTTTCTTTATAAAATTGTTGGTAAGCTCCTGTACGTCATCTTCTGCACTTTTGCATATATCTTCAGAAAGCCCGTCTTTTTCCAGTTTTTTAATTTCGGTGTTAGCGTCCTTACGGGCGTTCCTTACGCCTATTTTAGCGTCTTCTGCCTGCGCTTTGGCCTGCTTAACAAGGTCTTTCCTTCGCTCTTCGGTAAGGGCAGGAACATTAATTATAATGTTGTCTCCGTTATTCATGGGGTTGAAACCTATGTTAGCCATCATAATAGCTTTTTCAATAGGCTGCAGCATGTTTTTTTCCCATGGAGAAATGGTAATTGTCCTTGCATCGGGAGTGTTTACATTTGCCACCTGGGAAAGGGGTGTAAGCGAACCGTAGTAATCTACCTTTACACCGCCAAGCATTGCCGGGGTAGCCTTACCGGCACGTATGTTTAAAAACTCTTTTTCAAGATGTGAAACAGAGTTGTTCATTGATTCTTTTGTACTATCTAAAATAAATTCAATCTCTTCCATAAAGCATTAATTCTTATTTGTAGTTAAAAATTAAACATTTACTGTGGTACCCACAAGCTCGCCTTCGCACACTTTAACAAGGTTCCCTTTTTTGTTCATGTCAAATACAATTATAGGGAGTTCGTTTTCCTGGCTAAGGGTAAATGCTGTAGTGTCCATAACATTAAGCCCTTTGCTAATAACATCTTCAAAAGTAAGGGTGTCATATTTCACGGCAGTAGTATCTTTTTCAGGATCGGCAGTATAAATACCGTCAACGCGTGTACCTTTAAGTATCACATCAGCATTTACTTCCACTCCTCTCAAAACAGCGGCCGTATCGGTTGTAAAGTATGGGTTGCCTGTTCCTGCACCAAAAATTACTATACGCCTTTTTTCAAGGTGGCGCACAGCCCTTCTTTTAATATAAGGCTCGGCTATGGCCTCAATTTTAAGTGCTGTTTGCAGCCTTGTTGGCATACCCGCATCTTCCAGTGCGCCCTGTAGGGCCATACCGTTAATAACGGTTGCCAGCATACCCATATAATCTCCCTGAACCCTGTCCATACCGTTGCTGGCTCCTGCAACACCCCTAAAAATGTTTCCACCACCTATTACTATGGCAATTTCAACACCTTTGTCGTGTATCAGTTTTATTTCTTCGGCATATTCGGCAAGCCTTTTAGGGTCAATGCCATACTGCCTGTCTCCCATAAGGGCTTCCCCGCTTAGTTTTAACAGGATTCGTTTATATTTCATAGGGTTTAAATTGACTGCTGCAAATATAATAATAAAACTTTTGCATGAAACACAATTTTAGCCTGCCCAATTATACAATAAGCTCTTCATACGACTTTTTGGCAGCCTGGTAGCCTACGGTAAAAATTTCATTCATTTTGGCCTTATTGGTTTCAAAAGTGTTGTATAATGCAAGTTCGTCAGGGCTTATAACCCAATCGCATAGTGTAAATTTCTGCATGTTGGTATTGGCAGAAAGCAAATCGTAGGCGCGGGTGGTAACTGCTTTAATTGATTTCAGGTCAGATGCATCTATTTTTTGTATCGGGCTTACATACACACCTATAAGCGTGTCGCACCTGCCCTGTAATATATCTGTAGGGAAATGGTTAAGTATGCCGCCATCGCTATACAGCCTGCCGCCAATTTCATAGGGTGAAATAACCCCGGGAAAGGCAGAAGATGCCAGTACCGCATCAACAATTTTTATTTCGGGGCCAAATATGCGAAGCTTGCCCGAAACAAGGTCGGTAGCGGTTATATGCATTCTGTAGGGCAGGTCGCCCAGGCAGCCATCGCCAAAAACGCTGATAAAATAGTTTTTAAACGCTTCGGAATCTATGAAACCTGCTTTCCTGAAAGTGAAATGCCTCCAGTGAAAAAAGTAAATGGACTTAAAAAAATCAAGTATTTCTTCGGGTGATTTTCCGCTGGCATATAGGGATGATACAATGGCGCCGGAACTTGTGCCGGCAATATGCGAGGGGTTTATGCCTTTTTCTTCAAAAAACTTTAAAACGCCGGCATGTGCTATGCCTTTAGAGCCACCACCCGAAAGTATGAGGCCTATTGTGTTTCCTTCTAATTTCATTAAGGGTTGGATAATTACATGACTAAATTACATATTTTTATGGTATGGCTTTCTTTTTGCAATTACTTTTGCAGAAAATACTTACTATGGAAACGCTGATTGAAAAAAGCTTAAAAAACAGTTATTCCTATCAGGAATATAGAAATCATATATCTGCCTTGCTTTTAAAAGGGTTATCAACAGGCAATACCCAGAGCGAAGACCTTACCCACTACAGTACTTTAAACGAAGTGCGAATGAACCGCCTTGATAAAACTATAGCAATACCAGAGGAATTACAGCAAAGGTTAAAAGCTATAAAGCACAATTATGTGCTATTGGTTTTATCTGAAGGGTGGTGTGGGGATGCTGCACAAATTGTACCCGTTATGAATAAAATGCAGGCTGAAAACCCGAATCTTGAATTGAGGCTTGTGCTTCGTGACGATAATGCTGAATTAATGGATGAATATCTTACCAATGGGGCAAGGTCTATACCTAAACTTGTACTTGTAAATAAAGAAACGGGCGTGGCTTTAGGAAGTTGGGGCCCAAGGCCGCTCGGCGCAGCTCAGCTTATACGTGATTATAAAGAGAGGGATGGCAAAATTACAGAAGAAGCAAAAACCGAACTGCAAAAATGGTATCTGCATGATAAGGGGCTAAGCACTATGGAAGAAATTACACTTTTAATTGAAACAGCAGATAAAGCTGTTGTTTAGTTTAATCTTCTAAAATCCCTATAATATCAATTTTATCAGAAAGGGAAATACCTCCCGGATTACACCCAGGTTTTCCTTCGGGGATTTCCTTGCCAATTTCGGCATAGTAACTTACCCATGCCGGAAAGAAAGTATTTGTACCCGGCTCTTTATAGGTCATAGGGTATAACTTGAAAAAAGGCTTGCCACCGTTGGCAAAAAGGAAAGCATCATATATAAGTTCCGAACAGTAATAACTTCCATTGTTATATACATACTCATCATCATAAGGTACACCCAACTGGCGAAGTGAAAAATCAATTGCTCGCGGTATAAGGTGTTGATGTTGATTTTTTAACCTGCCTACATACATAGGCTTTTTTGTGTTTTTTGAAAAATTTTCAAGGGTGTTCAACCTTACGGCATTTCCTGCCGCTTCAATAACATATATAGTATCATTTCTGTGGTACACCATACCCATATGGCTAAAATCATTTCCATTATATCCTTCGGTAACGGCTTCAATAGCATCACATAAGGGGCCGCAGTCCATATCCTGAAAGATAAGGTCGCCGTCCTGCAATTGCTGTAGCTTTACATTTTGGGCAAAGGCAAATAAAGGAAGCAATAGTAATAAATATTTTCTCATGCCTGTTTATTTTCCACCGAGGCTTCAAAATCATTTGGAGTCATGGCATCAGTAACATTATAGTTGCCAATTTTAGTACGCCGCAATGCAGTAAGGTGTGCGCCACTGTTAAGGGCAATACCAAAATCGTATGCCAGTGAGCGTATGTATGTGCCTTTGCTGCACACTATCCTGAAATCTATTTCGGGTAGTGCAATACGGGTTAATTCAAATTCATGTATGGTAACGCTACGGGCTTCAATTTCAACATCTTCACCTTTACGTGCATGTTCATACAATCGTTTGCCATCTTTTTTTATAGCTGAAAAAACGGGTGGCTTCTGTTTTATTTCCCCTTTAAACTGATTTATTGCACTGTTAATCAATCCATCATTAATTTGCTGTGTGGGGAATGTTTGGTTTACTTCGGTTTCAAGGTCGTAGGATGGGGTAGTGGCACCTATATAAAAAGTACCTGTATATTCTTTCTCCATGCCCTGCAGTTCGGGTATTCGCTTTGTAAATTTACCTGTGCATATTATAAGCAGCCCTGTTGCAAGCGGATCCAGCGTGCCTGCATGCCCTACCTTTATTTTTTTTAAGCCCAAGTGTTTTTTCAGGCTCCACTTAATTTTATTTACAGCCTGAAACGAGCTCCAGTTAAGGGGTTTGTCAATCAGTAAAACCTGCCCTTCTGCAAATTCATCCGGTAATTGCAATTTAATTGGATTTGAAAGTTAAAAAATAGGCAAGGAGCAGTACCCCGGCAATAATCCTGTACCAGCCCCATGGCTTAAACCCATATTTTTTAATAAGCCCTATAAAGCCTTTAATGGCAATAATGGCTACAATAAAAGCAATAATATTACCGGTAAGGAACATTTTAATATTGTCGCTGCTTTGCGTGAGCAATTCATAACCTTTAAGCCCGCTGTGCTCGTACGTCTTAATAAAAATGGAATAAACGGTAACAGCCATCATGGTGGGTACAGCAAGAAAGAATGAAAACTCGGCTGCTGCCTGGCGTGTTAAGCCCTGCTGCATACCGCCTATAATGGAAGCTGCCGAACGGCTTGTGCCGGGCATCATAGCCAGGCATTGCCAAAACCCTATGGTAACAGCCTTTTTTATAGTGATATCCTCTTCCTTGTCTATTGTGGTGTTTTTAAAAAAGTCTTCTATAAAAAGCAATATAACACCGCCCACTATAAGCACTATGGCAATGGGTACGGGGTTGCCCAATACTGCCTCTATCATGTCATCAAATAAGTAACCCAGTAAAAGTGCGGGTACAACGGCGCATGCCAGCTTAATATAAAAATTAAATTTACTGAAATCAAAAAATTTGCGCCAGTATAAGGCAACTACTGCAAGTATGGCCCCAAACTGTATGGAAACCTGGAAAAGTTTTACAAAGTCATCTTCCTGAATGCCGTAGTAGGAACTGGCAAAAATCATGTGTGCGGTAGATGAAACAGGTAGGTATTCGGTAAGTCCTTCAATTATGGCAAGGATAACGGCCTGTATAAAATCCATTTATTTCTTTTTGTTTTTAAAGTTTTTAATTGGCTTGTCTTCAGGAAATGCATCTTCTGTATTTTCCTGTACCTGTTGCGGATTTGGGTTTTTAAGGATGGAATAAACCGTTATGCCAAAGCCTATAAGTACAACCGTAGGTGCCAGCCTTATCCTCCTGAAATTAAAAATTGCCTCGCTAAAAACTTTAGGGTCATCACTGCCGCCCCCTGCCATCAGCAAAAAGCCAAGCGCAATAACGGCAAGCCCTGTTAAAAGTATTTTATAATTAACCTTTTCAAAAAGGAACTGGGTTTTAATTTCGTTGTTATTTTTCACTTTAGTGTGTTTAAAGTTAATGTAAGTGGTTGTTAGTACAGGTCGTCAGTCCTTAAATTAAGGAAACGCTGTGTTGCAAAAAACGTGCTTATGGCTGTAATTATTATACCGAAGGCCAGCACTCCTGCCAGCACTATGGCTGTAGGAATCCAGTCTTCCCAAATGTTAAGCACAGGGAAAGCCTCATCAAGGTAATATACAAACCATATTAACGCACCTATTGCCAGTGCCGAACCGATAAGCCCCAGTTTTATGCCTCTCCAAACAAATGGCTTGCGGATAAACGATTTTGTAGCGCCTACCATCTGCATGGTTTTTATAATAAAACGGTGGGAATATATTGACAGCCTCAATGAGCTGTTTATAAGCAGCATGGAAACAAAAGCCAGTACACCGCTTATTACCAGTATCCAAAAAGTTATTTTTTTAATATTTTCATTGGCAAGCTCAACCAGCACGTTATCATATGTTACATCACCCACGGCAGGGTTGGAGCGGAACTGGACTTCAATATCCTTAATACTGTCTTTTTCTACAAAGTCACCTTTAAGGTGCAGGTCATAAGAGTTTAAAAGGGGGTTGCTGTCCAGCAGGGTTTCATAATCGCCCATTATATCCTTGTTCTTCTCTGCGGCGTCCTCCTTGCTCACATAAACATAATCCTTTACAAAAGGCGAATTTTTAAGCTGGTTGCCAAATGCCACCATGGCACTGTCGGTTGCTTCCCTTTTAAAATAAACCGTCATGGGGATATTTTCCTTTACATAGCCTGATATTTTTTCTGTATTAATTACAAAAAGCCCAAGCGCGCCCAGCAGGGTAAGCACTATAAAAATACTTAGCACTACCGAAAAGTAGGAAGAAATAAGCCGTCTTTTCTGGAATTTTTCAAAAGAAGATGCCATAGGTTACATTTTAGCGGTAAAAATAAATAAAGTATTTGTTTATACATAGTTTATAACGCCTAAACTTTATACATTCGTACAATAACCTTAAATTTGCACTTCTTTAAACTTTCGGACTTTTAAGATATTACAACTTTCTACTGAAAATGAGATACAATCCTAACGAAATAGAAGCCAGGTGGCAAAAACACTGGGCAGAGAACAACACCTTTAGGGCAGATAACCTGTCGGACAAACCAAAATATTATGTGCTTGACATGTTTCCTTACCCAAGCGGGGCGGGGCTGCATGTGGGGCATCCGCTGGGGTATATAGCCAGTGATATTTATGCGCGCTACAAGCGCCACATGGGTTTTAATGTACTGCACCCGCAGGGGTATGACAGTTTTGGGCTTCCTGCCGAGCAGTATGCCATACAAACCGGGCAGCACCCTGCCATAACTACCGAAACCAACATTAAGCGTTACAGGCAGCAATTGGATAGAATAGGGTTCTCATTCGATTGGGACAGGGAAGTACGTACAAGCAACCCTGAGTATTACAAATGGACGCAGTGGATATTTATACAGTTATTCAATTCCTGGTATAATAAAGATACCGATAAGGCAGAGAGCATCTGTACGCTGATACAAAAGTTTGAAGAAAACGGGAATGCGGGTATTAATGCAGTAAGTGATGAAAATATAGCCGCTTTTACCGCACATGATTGGAAAAACTACAGCAAAGAGCAACAGGAGCGCATATTGCTTAAATACAGGCTTACCTACCTTGCCGAAACCGAGGTGAACTGGTGCCCGGCACTGGGTACCGTGCTTGCCAATGACGAGATTGTAAACGGCGTTTCCGAAAGGGGCGGGCATCCTGTAATACGCAAAAAAATGACGCAGTGGAGCATGCGTATTTCCGCGTATGCCGAAAGGTTACTGCAGGGTCTTGAAACTATAGACTGGACAGAATCCTTAAAGGAAAGCCAGCGCAACTGGATAGGAAAATCGGTTGGGGCATCGGTTGTATTTAAGGTAAAAAATAATGACACTGACGCATTGGACTACATGCTGAGTGGAAATGATGCAGGGGAATATGCCGTTGAGGTTTTTACCACAAGGCCCGATACTATTTTCGGGGTAACTTTTGTAACCCTTGCACCGGAACATGAGCTTGTGGAGCTGATAACAACACCGGAGCAAAAAGATGCCGTTAAGGCTTATATTGAAGCTACTGCCAAGCGCAGCGAAAGGGAGCGTATGGCCGATGTAAAAACCATATCAGGAGTGTTTACAGGTGCTTATGCCGAGCATCCGCTTACCAAAGAGCCGATACCTGTGTGGATAGGCGATTATGTGCTTGCCGGTTATGGTACGGGTGCGGTTATGGCTGTACCTGCGGGCGACCAGCGCGATTATGATTTTGCAAAACATTTCGGCTTGCCGATACAGGACATATTTGAGGGTGCTGATATTTCGCACGAAGCTTTTTCGGCTAAAGACCCGAATGTGAAATTAAAAAACTCTGATTTCCTGGATGGGATGGATTATAAGCAGGCTGCCAAAGCTGTTATTAAAAACCTTGAGGATTTAGGTTTGGGCAAAGGCAAGACCAATTACCGCCTGCGCGATGCCGTGTTCAGCAGGCAAAGGTACTGGGGCGAACCGTTCCCGGTATATTATGTAAATGGACTGCCGCAGATGATTGATGCCAAATATTTACCCATACGCCTGCCGGAAGTGGAGAAATACCTGCCTACGGAAGATGGCCAGCCGCCTTTAGGAAACTCTAAAGAGTGGGCGTGGGATGTACAGAAGAATGAGGTGGTAAGTAACGATAGGATAGACAATGTTACCGTATTCCCGCTGGAGCTAAACACTATGCCGGGCTGGGCGGGCAGTTCATGGTACTGGCTGCGCTATATGGACCCGCATAATGATGAGGAGTTTGTGGGAAAGGCACACGAGCAGTACTGGCAAAATGTGGATTTATACATAGGCGGCAGCGAGCATGCCACAGGGCACCTGCTATACAGCCGTTTCTGGAATAAGTTTTTAAAGGACAGGGGTTATATAAACAGCGAAGAGCCTTTTAAAAAGCTGATTAACCAAGGAATGATATTGGGGACATCAGAGGTCTCTGAAGTTGCATTTATTTCAGGTTTTACAATGAATGATTATCAAGGTGAAAGAGCATCCAACACAGTATTTCTTCCAAGCGAAAATGAATCAGGTGATTTTTCTTATATATCACATTATACAAATGACGTAAAACATGTTTTTTTTAGTGCTGATTATGAGTATATTAGCGAATTTAAAAACGGAAGATATGCAGTACTTGGCAGTGAAATTATCCCTCATAGATTCGATGTCAACTTTGTTAATAATAATATTTTAAACATTAAGCAATATAGAAATGGTACTCATGGTTATGAAAATTCAATTTTTGTAGTTCAAAAAGGATACTATTATAAAGATGAATTTATTGAGTTATTTAAAGAAGGCTCAAAAGAGTTTAAAACAAGCTCTGAAGTCGAGAAAATGTCTAAGTCCAAATACAATGTGGTAAACCCTGATGACATCTGTGAGCAATATGGGGCTGATACCTTAAGGCTGTATGAAATGTTCCTTGGGCCATTGGAGCAGGCTAAACCCTGGAATACTGCCGGTATTACGGGAGTAAGCGGTTTCCTTAAAAAATTATGGAAATTGTATTTTGATGATAACGGGCTTATTGTAACCGCCAACCCTGCCAGTAAGGAAGCCTACAAAATACTGCATAAAACCATTAAAAAGGTTCAGGAGGATATAGAGAATTTCTCATTTAATACCTCGGTAAGCTCCTTCATGATTGCGGTTAACGAGCTTACGGCTATCAACTGCCATGAAAGGGTAATACTGGAGCCGCTTGCCGTACTTATTTCGCCTTATGCACCACACATAGCCGAGGAGCTATGGCACAGGCTTGGGCACCAGGGCAGTATAAGCACCGTAAAATTCCCTGTATTTAACCCCGAACATCTTGTGGAAAGCAGCAAGGAATACCCGGTATCTTTTAACGGAAAAATGCGCTTTAAGATAGAGCTGCCTATGGATATGCCTGCCGGCGAAATAGAAAAAGCCATACTTGCCGATGAAAGGACAGTACAGCAGCTTAACGGGCAGCAGCCTAAAAAAGTGATTATTGTACCCGGAAAAATTATTAATATAGTGGCTTAAGGCTATTATGAATTTTATTAAAAAGACCGCACATGTGTTATAACATTGTGCGGTCTTTTTGTTTTTTGGTTAATAATTGCATTTTTGCTTAAAATTTTGGCATATGTTTTGTAATTGCAAAATTACAATCACTAATTCAATTAAACATGAAACAAATTTTACTCGCAGCTATTTGTATTATCGAGACTAATTGTGCAGTAACGGCACAGGAATCACCTACTCAAAAAGAAATGAAGGAAAAAAGGAACTTTTATTTCGGTTTAGGCGTTGCGGCAAACGGTGACTATAAAATTAATGACAAACTGAACAATTCCGGACTGCCTGACCTTTCTCCCACAGTACCCGAAATTTCGTTTGGCTTCAATTATATGTGGACAAAAACACTGATGGATATTGAAGTGAATTCGTCCTATTATAGAGAGACTAAAGATGCTACACGCATCATAGCAATGAATGCAGGTGTTAAGGTAAGGGTTCACTATGTGCCGGTAAACAAGGAGAAATTTTTTGTTTCGGGTGGCCTGGATGTGTCATACCTAACGGGGGAGGTGAGCCTTTACAACAAGTATAATGAAGTTGACCTTAATGACCTTAACCCGTTAAACTATGCCGGGCAGATACATCTAACCAATGATATGGTTTATGTAGGGCCATCGGCAGCGTTTGGTTTCCTGCAGGATACCAACTGGCCTTTGCGTGTTAACGTAGGGTATGAATGGAATATATTAAACAGTAAGTGGGGTTCGGAGTTTGCCGATGTAAACAACACGGTAAAGGAAAGTGGGCACGGGCGCTTTTATGCTAAGTTAATATTATACCTGTAACAGGCTGTATAGCTGACAAAATATCATTAAAGCCAGTCCGTAAAAAGATTGGCTTTAAATTTGATGTATAATTTGTAAAATTAATCAAATTACAAAATGCTTATAGAATATTATATATTAATTGGTATTATAGCCCTTGCAAGTTTTGCCGCAAGCGCAAAGCTGCAAAGCAAATTCAGCTATTATTCAAAGGTGCACCTGCGCAATGGCATGAGTGGTGCGGAAATAGCGCAAAAAATGCTTAATGATAACGGTATTTATGATGTAAAGGTAATATCTACCCCCGGCAGGCTAACCGACCATTACAACCCGGCCGATAGAACCGTAAATCTTAGTGAAGCGGTTTATAACCAGCGCAACGCGGCAGCCGCGGCAGTTGCAGCCCACGAGGTAGGGCATGCCGTGCAGCATGCTACGGCTTATAATATGCTTAAGTTGCGTTCGCAGCTTGTCCCTGTGGTAAGTGTGGCATCTGGCATGTCGCAATGGTTGGTAATTGGCGGGCTTATTCTTGGTGCGGCATCCGGTTTGGGCTTTGGCTTTTATATTGCCGTAGCGGGGCTTGTATTGATGGGGCTTGCCACTTTATTCAGCTTTATTACCCTTCCTGTAGAATATGATGCCAGCAACAGGGCACTGGCTTGGTTAAAAAATAAAAATATGCTAACCCCGCAGGAATATGATGGTGCAGCCGATTCGCTTAAATGGGCAGCACGCACTTATCTTGTGGCAGCCATTGGTGCACTTGCATCACTTATATTCTGGGCACTACAGGTATTTGGAGGTTCGAGGGATTAATCATTATAAAAGATACAGTTATGAGAAAAGCCGCTTTGTGCGGCTTTTTTCATAATTGTATCTGTCTTTCTATCTGCTGTTGCAGGGAAATAAAGGTTTCTGTGCGCGATACGCCTTTAATAGGCTGTATTTTGGTATTCAGCAACTGCATAAGGTGTTCATTATCGCGGCATATAATCTTTATTAGGATAGACCAGTTTCCGGTTGTGTAATGGCATTCCAGCACTTCGGGTATTTTGCGCAGTTCTTTTACAGCCTCGCTGTTGCTGGAAGCTTTTTCAAGGTATATGCCCACAAATGCCATTGTGCTGTAGCCTAAAACTTTAGTGTTTACAATGAATTTTGAGCCTGAAATAACGTTAGCCTGTTCCAGTTTGCGCAGCCTTTGGTGTATGGCTGCACCTGATATGCCTATTTTTGATGCAATTTGTAAAATTGGCTTTCGGGCATCTTCCATAAGGTTGCGCAGTATTTCCTTATCAATACCGTCTATTTCTATTTGCAGCTGGTTAACTTTCATGCTAACATATTTATTGTAAAAATAACAAAAAGATGTATTTTTAAAGTTATCTCAGCGTTATGGATTTAAATTTTATAACTGGCTTAATGATTTTCCTTTAATCCTGCCATATAAAAGATGTTTCGGGCTGCCAATAACCTGGGAAGAATAAATACCTGTATGCCCGGAAAACAGATAGGCCACCACACAGGCACTACCTATATATACGCCGCTTTGCATACCGAATAATTCAATACCCATCAAGGTACACGCTATGGGTGTGTTTGTGGCACCCGAAAATACAGCAACAAAGCCCATGCCTGCCAGTAGTGCGATTGGCAGGGGCACGAAAAGAAAAAGCGCATTACCCAGTGTCGCTCCTATAAAGAACAACGGGGTTACTTCTCCGCCCTTAAAGCCTGCACCCAGTGTAAAGGTGGTTAACAGCAGTTTTATAAGGAAATCGGCAGGAGGCAGCTGCTGGCTGAAAGATTCTGTAATTGTAGGTATGCCAAGCCCTATATATTTTGTAGTGCCCATTAAGCCTATTACTATAGCCAGGCATACTCCACCAATAACAGGCCTTAATGGAGGATAACTTATTTTTTGGGAAAATGCCTTTGTAAAAAAATGTACGGTTTTGGAAAAAAAAAGGGCGGCAAGCCCGAAAAGTATGCCGGCAAAAATCGTCCACAATACATTTTCGGTTGTAATGCCGGGAACGGTTGTAATGGCATAATGGGTGTGTGCCCCTCCGCAAAGCCTGCATATATAATCTGAAAAAACGGCAGCCATAAGGCCCGGTAATAAAGCTTCATAACGCATACGGCCCAATACCAATACTTCAAGCGCAAAAATAGTCCCGGCAAGCGGTGTGCCGAATACGGCTGCAAACCCACCGCTTATACCCATTATAATTATAATTTTCCTATCACGGTTTTTAAGCCTGAACAATTTGGTAAACTGGTCGGCAATGGCACCTCCCATTTGTACAGCAGTGCCCTCCCTGCCCGCCGAGCCGCCTACTAAATGTGTAATCAGTGTACCGGCCAGTACCAACGGGGCCATGCGGAGCGGGATAATTTTTTTGGGGCTGTGCAATTCCTCCAAAAGCTGGTTGTTGCCTTTTACAACATTACTGCCCAGATAGTGATACAGCAATCCTATCACCAATCCGCCTAAAGGTAATAACGCAATTATCCATAAGTGGTTTTCGCGCCAGTTAGTTACCCAATTCAGGGAAATTAGGAAAAAAGCGGTAACCGGCCCTATAAAGCAGCTAACCAAAAGGGCGAGTAAAAGCCATTTCAGTAAATAATATAAATAAATTACCTGTGGGATTTTATTTAATGAACCAGGGGTAAAAGCTGAATTTTTCATAGTGCCTGTATATAATAAATTAAGCCGGCAAGTGCCAGGGTTATACAGACGTCATCAGCTTAAAAAGCGGTTCGTGGCAGACATCATTGCCAATGCTAAGGCAAATATAACCAAACTTTATTTATGTTGCGTTACTATAAATAAAAAACCTTCCCATTAAGGGAAGGCTATAAGCAAGTTGGGTTAGTTAAGTGGTTAACTTGCTACACTGTTAGGGTTATAACCCATATAAGAAGTTTCCCTTTCATTGAATACAATACCAAACTGTTCCAATTCATTTAAAATAGGCTGGTAAACCTCTTTATAAATTGGCAGTTGCACTCCTTTTAATGTTATGTTGCCATTTAATATCTGCAAGGCGGCAATAGCTACGGGCAGCCCTACCGTTTTTGCCATAGCAGTATAAGTCTGGTCTTCCCCTATGCACACCATTGTTGAATCTATCTGTTTTCTTTCGCCATTCAGTTCGTAGCCAAATTTATGGTACATAACTATCATATCCTTGTCTTCAGGGCTTAGCGTCCATTTGTCAGAAAGTATCTTTTCAAGTATTTGTGCCGGTGTTGCATTCCTTAGCCCTACTTTTTTAACTGGGTTAAAAAGGTCGAGTTCCTGCAGTTTGTCCCATTGTATATCATCCTGGTCAAGCTTAAGTATGTGCCTTAGTTTTAATTCAACAGAGTCGGTAGGGTGGTAGGGAAGGAATGAATTGGTAAAGTCCCTGTAGCTCATGTTTTCAGAATTTTCCATTATATAGGTATCATCTGTCATACCAAGCTGTATAAACATGTTCCATGCCCTTGAAAAACCTACCCTCCTTAAAGTTCCGCGGTACAGGGTAAGCGCATCATCAAGCCCGTAAACGCTTTTATATTTTAAGGAGTCGCGGTTGGCATAGCCTTCAAACCTGCCGTAGCCTTCAACTTCCATAAACTCAGTCCTGCGAAACAACTTATTATAAGGGATGTATTTATAATTGCCTTCCTGTATAAATTTGGCAGCACCGCCCTGCCCCGCCAAAACAACGTTGCGTGGGTTCCATGTAAACTTATAGTTCCATAGGTTGTTGTCGCACTCGGGGGCAACAAGCCCGCCGCAAAAAGATTCAAAAAGCAATATTTTACCGCCTTTATCCCTTATCTCATCAATAACCTTCATTGCACTCATGTGGTCTATACCGGGATCCAGGCCAATTTCATTCATAAAGATTAGTCCGTTCTCCTTTACCTGCGCATCAAGCTCCTGCATGGCAGGGCTTATGTATGATGCAGTTACCATATTTTTTTTGAGCACGATACAGTCTTTTGCCACTTCGTAATGTAGGTGTGCAGGCAGCATTGATATAACAATATCGGCCTTGCTGATTTCCGCTTTACGCTGCGCTTCGTTAAAAATATCAAAAGCAATTGCAGTAGCCCTTGTATGGCCTTTGGTTTTCTTTTGCGCAAGTTCGGCAGATAGGTCGGCTATAGTTATGTGTAAGTTTTCTGATTCGGTTTTGTTAAGCAGATATTCTATTAATGACGTGGCAGAACGGCCTGCGCCAATAATTAATATATTCCTCATGAATTTTGTTTGTGTTATTGACAATTATAACACGAAAGTAACGATTTGTGATATTTATAAAAATTTTTAAATCATAAAATTGTGTATTCTTAGTAACTTTACATTTTAAAACATTTACTTATAATGGATAGGAAGATACTTGCCACAGGGGCATTTATAGGAGCGATAGCAATAATTTTAGGGGCATTTGGCGCACATGGCTTAAAAAAGTTAATTGATGCCGATGCCGTTGCCACTTTTGAGACAGGAGTGAAATACCAAATGTACACAGCATTGTTTTTGCTTGCTGTTGGTATTATACCACAAATATCTAAAAAAGTAAAAAACAGTATTTTTATATTAAGTGTAACGGGAGTGCTGTTTTTTTCAGGGTCTATTTATTTCCTGGCCTGCAACACCTTGTTTTCATTCGATTTTAAAAAGATAGGCTTTATTACCCCTGTTGGAGGATTGTTATTAATTTTAGGCTGGGCAGTACTTTTTTTAAATTTAATTAAAAGAAAAGGATAAAAAATTTTCAATTCAATATAATTTAAAAAATTTATTTTTACATTTGCCCTTTAAACAATGCAACTTAATAATAAAATTTATGGAGAATTACGGGCTTTTTACGAAAACGATTTCGTTGGAGAAGTTAGGAATAAAAGATGCTAATGTGAAGTATCAGTTACCACCGGGTGAACTTCATGAAATAACAATTGCAAAAGGACAGGGGGTTGAAAGCTCTACAGGTGCGCTTGCAATAAATACAGGTGAGTTTACAGGCAGGTCTCCGCAGGACCGTTTTATTGTAAAGGATGCCATAACGGAGAATGAAGTTTGGTGGGGCAATGTAAACATACCTTTTGACAGTGATAAATTTGATGCACTTTATAATAAAGTAACCGAATACCTTTCTGGTAAAGAAGTATATGTTAGGGACAGTTATGTATGTGCCGACCCCAATTACAGGCTTAATGTAAGGGTGGTTACAGAATATTCCTGGTCTAACCTGTTTTGCTACAATATGTTCCTGCGTCCTGAAGACTCTGAACTGGAAGATTTTGAAGCAGAATGGCATGTGGTGTGCGCACCGGGCTTTAAAGCCGACCCGGCTGTTGACGGTACCCGCCAGCACAATTTTGCAATACTTAACTTCAATAAAAAAATTGCCCTTATAGGCGGTACAGGTTATACAGGCGAAATGAAAAAAGGTATTTTTTCTGCGCTTAACTTTATACTTCCGGTTAATAAAAATACATTACCCATGCACTGTAGTGCTAACGTGGGTGAAAAAGGCGATACTGCTATTTTCTTCGGTTTGTCCGGTACAGGAAAAACCACGCTTTCTGCCGACCCGCAGCGTAAACTGATTGGTGATGATGAGCATGGCTGGACAAATGAAAATACTGTGTTTAACTTTGAAGGCGGCTGCTATGCAAAAGTTATAAACCTTACCGAGGAAAATGAGCCGGATATTTTCAGGGCTATTAAAAGAGGGGCACTGCTTGAAAATGTTATTTTTAAACAGGGTACCAATGAGGTTGATTATGAAGATATCTCTATAACACAAAATACAAGGGTTAGCTATCCTATTTATCATATTGATAATATACAGCCGGGCTCTATAGGCGAAAATCCTAAAAATATTTTCTTCCTTACAGCCGATGCTTTTGGAGTATTGCCTCCTATATCTAAATTAACGCCGGGGCAGGCTGCCTACCACTTTATTTCCGGCTATACAGCCAAAGTAGCAGGTACTGAGGCAGGTGTTAATGAACCGCAGCCTAATTTTTCTGCCTGCTTTGGTGCGCCATTTATGCCATTGCACCCAACAAGGTATGCAGAAATGCTAAGCAAAAAAATGAAAGAAGCCGGCGTAAATGTATGGCTTATAAATACCGGGTGGACCGGTGGGCCTTACGGCACAGGAAGCAGGATGAAATTAAAATATACCAGGGCTATGATTACTGCAGCCCTTAACGGTGAGCTTGATAATGTGGGTTATGAAACACACAAGGTTTTTGGTATAGCCAAGCCGCAAAGCTGCCCTAACGTGCCAAGTGAAGTATTAAACCCGAGAAACACCTGGGAAGATAAAGAAGCATATGATGCAAAAGCAAAAGAACTTGCTGATGCATTCAGGAAAAATTTTGCCAAGTTTGAAGAGTTTGCCAATGAGGAAATCATGGCAGGCGGACCTCTGGCATAAGTGTGATTTTAGAATAGATGCGAAGAACCATCCGGAAACGGGTGGTTTTTTGTTTTTCAAGAACATTGTAATAAATATAAAAGCCACTCATAGAGTGGCTTTTGTATATTTTAATTTGAGGTAATTATTTTGCCTTATTGGCTTCTATAATATATTTTTCCAGTGCCATGGTCATAGAAGGTGTATCAGGCGTAGGAGCCATAATATCAATCCTTAGCCCGTGGTCTAATGCTTCTTTTTGTGTTGTGCTTCCAAATACGGCAATGCGTGTATTGTTTTGTTGAAACTCAGGAAAGTTTTTAAATAATGATTTTATACCTGTGGGGCTAAAAAACGCCAGCACATCATAATAAACATCTTTCAGGTCACTTAGGTCGCTCATTACGGTTTTGTAAAAAATACCCGGTGTCCAGTTTACCTTAAGGTTGTTAAGCGTTTGCGGTACATCGTCGTTCAGTTGGTCTGAAGCCGGAAGCAGGAATTTTTCATCCTTGTATTTTTTTATAAGTGGGGAAAGGTCTGCAAAATCTTTTTGGCCCACATATATTTTACGCTTGCGGTACACTACATATTTTTGCAGGTAAAAAGCAACAGCCTCACTCTGGCAAAAGTACTTCATGGTTTCGGGTACTTTATAGCGCATCTCATCTGCAACACGAAAAAAGTGGTCTATAGAGTTTTTGCTGGTAAGTATAATGGCAGTAAAATTATTAAGGTCAATTTTTTGCTGCCTTACGTCTTTAGCACTCACACCCTCAACATGAATAAATGGCCTGAAATCAACCTTTACTTTTAATTTTTGCTGGATTTCGAAATATGGTGAATTTTCTACTTTAGGCTCCGGTTGCGAAACCAAAATTGTTTTCACTTTCATAGTTGTTATATATCGTTACTAAACGTTTGTAAACCAATAATACATGAAATAATAGGGTGCTATTTCAAGAGCGCAAAGATACAAAATAAAATAGAATAATTTGCCTAGTATCGCATTTTGATAATTACGCAGCGAAACCAGGTAAGAAATAACGGCTGCCAGCAAAATAATCCCCGTGATGGAATATAGTACAACAGCAGGCAGTTTATCATTATAATACAGTATAACATTTACAGGCAAAAGCAATAACCCAATATAAGTACGGTAATTAACTTTGTGCAGGTTGTACTGCTCATTAAACTCCTCAATATTAAATGATGTTGCAATTATTTTTTCTATTAGGTATTTGGCAAGGATAAATACCCCGATAAGTGTGCTTATCTGTATAAAAGTTATCCAGTTGGTTTTTTCTGCCATGCCGACACTGGCCAGCAATAATTGTATGAGAAAGGCAAACGAAACAATCTGGATAAAAAAGAAAGATATGGTAAACCAACTGAAAATGTTGCCGCCGTCCTTGTAAATTTTAGTATATTTATCTGAAAAGGCCAGTTTTATAAATTCTGAAAAACGCGACCCAAAGGCCGACCTGTTTACAGCTATAATGATAAAGCAAAAAACAAACAGTAGGGTTGCCCAGTCTTTACCGCCTGCTATCCTTTCATGTAAAACAAGGTCTGTCATGGCGCAAAATTACTTATTTTTTATAATGGATTATTTTATTATACTTTAATTATGATAAGCACGTTAGAAATACATTATTTTTGCACCTAAATTCCATGTGGTAAAATGAGCGATGGCATTGTTATAATTCCAACTTATAACGAAATTGAAAATATTGAAAATATTATAAGGTCGGTTTTTTCTTTAACCACTCCTTTTGATGTGCTGGTGGTTGATGATAATTCGCCCGATGGAACGGCACAGGCAGTGCAGGCCTTGCAGGGGGAGTTTACAGGAAGGCTCCATTTGGAAATAAGAAATGAAAAGGCAGGGCTGGGGACTGCTTATGTGCATGGTTTTAAATGGGCCATCAATAATAAATATGAATATATTTTTGAGATGGATGCCGATTTTTCGCACAACCCTGAAGATCTGGAAAAACTATACCAGGCTTGTGTAAACGGTGCAGATGTAGCTATAGGTTCCCGTTATGTTACAGGTGTTAATGTGGTAAACTGGCCCTTAAGCAGGGTATTGCTTTCCTATTACGCCTCTGCTTATGTACGCCTGATAACAGGAATGAAAATAAATGATGCCACAGCGGGTTTTATTTGCTATAAGCGTAAAGTGCTGGAAAGCATAAACCTTAATACCATAAAATTTGTGGGCTATGCTTTTCAGATAGAAATGAAATACAGGGCATATTCCAATGGGTTTGTTATTGTGGAAGTGCCGATTATTTTTACCGACCGCACAAAAGGGCAGTCAAAAATGAGCAATGCCATAATAAAAGAAGCTATAACCGGTGTTATATCGTTACGCATAAAGAAATTTTTAAACAGATTATAAGGGGCTAATGAACAGGATTTTAATAAAGAATGCAAAAATTGTTAATGAGGGTTCGGTTTTTGAGGGAGACCTTTTAATTGAAGACAAGATAATAAAGGAAATTGCAGAAAGCATTAGCGCAAAGCCGGATGTAAATATTATTGATGCGGAAGGCAATTACCTGATACCCGGTGCTATTGATGACCAGGTGCATTTCCGTGAGCCGGGATTAACGCATAAGGGTGATATAGAAACAGAATCGCGTGCCGCAGTAGCGGGAGGTATTACCTCTTTTATAGAGCAGCCAAATACGCTGCCCAATGCGGTAACGCAGCAACTGTTGGAAGAAAAATACCAAAGGGCTTCCCAGGTGTCTTATGCCAATTATTCCTTCATGATGGGGGGCACTAATGATAACCTTGCAGAAGTACTTAAAACAAATCCTAAAAATGTTGCCGGTATTAAATTGTTCTTAGGCTCATCAACAGGTAACATGCTTGTGGATAATGAACAGGTGCTGGAAAAGATATTCAGCAGCACGCCTATGCTCATTGCTGTACACTGTGAAGATGAGGCTACAATAAAACAGAACCTTGAAGAATATATGGCAAAGTATGGTGATGATATTCCTGTAAAATTCCATCCGCTTATACGTAGTGCCGAGGCTTGTTACCTATCATCGTCAAAAGCAATAGAGCTTGCTAAAAAAACGGGTGCAAGGCTGCATGTTTTCCACGTTTCCACAGCTAAGGAAACAGAGCTTTTTACCAATAAAATACCACTTGAGGAAAAAAAGATAACGGCAGAGGTATGCATCCACCACCTGTGGTTTACAGATGCCGATTATGAAAAGAAAGGAAACTTGATAAAATGGAACCCTGCTGTAAAAACTGCTGCAGACAGGGACGCTTTATGGAAGGCACTGCTGGATGACAGGATTGATGTAATTGCTACAGACCATGCACCGCACACACTGGAAGAAAAGAAAAACCCATATACCAGCGCCCCTTCAGGCGGCCCTTTGGTACAGCATGCGGTAGTGGCCATGTTTGAAGCTTTTCACCAAAAGAAAATATCAGTGGAAAAAATCGTGGAAAAAATGGCGCATAACCCGGCAAAACTCTTCAAGATTGAAAAGCGGGGCTTTATCCGCGAAGGGTATTATGCCGATATTGTTATTGTAAATCCCGGTTTGCCATGGAATGTTAAAAAAGAGAATATTTTATATAAATGCGGTTGGTCGCCTTTTGAGGGTACAAACTTTAAATCGAGAATTACACATACCTTTGTGAACGGGCAGCTTGTTTATAATAACTTTAAAGTGAAAGATTTGCGCTGCGGAGAACGTTTATTATTTGACAGATAAGTATGAAAAAGATAATACCTGTACTATTGTGTATTGTGTGCTTTACTGCTGCATGCAGGCACACTATAGCAGAAAAACCGGATGACCTGATTGAGCAGGAGGAAATGGTTGATATACTTTATGATATAGCAGTGCTGCAGGCATTTAAATCCTATAATCCTAAAATACTGGATGATAATAATATAAACAGCGAAACCTATATTTATAAAAAGTATGGCATAGACAGCCTTACCTTTGCTGATAACCACAAATATTATGCGGCTGACCTGGCCAATTATGAGAAGATACAGAAAGAAGTATCGGAAAGGCTTAAAAACAGGAAAACCGAACTGGACTCGCTGATTAAAAAAGAAGAACCTAAAAAGCCTGAAATTAAAGCCAGGCCGCTTAATGATTCGCTTATAAAAGCGAAGCAAGCTGCTTCAGGTAATCAGCCACAGGGATAAATTTATAATCCAGTTGCTTTACAATCTTGCTGTTATCAAAAATTTCAGTTTTGTGTGAGGACTTAGCCATAGGGCGCGTTAAAAACCTTGGCTTAAATAATAGTTTGGATAAAAACCAGTCCAGCCGCCACCCAACCGAGGTTATTAACCTGTTGGCGTAAATCTGGGGCCTTTTTTTACACATCCCATCAGCAATACTATTAAATAATTCCCTGTAAGTTATATTTTCGGCTATAAGTGTAAACCTTTCACCTGTAACCGGGCTCTGCATAAGTTTTATCATTATGTTTACCACATCCTCAACAGCTATAACACCACAAGTACCCAGGGTGTAAAATTGCTGCCCTTTTTTAACCGCACTAAAAATTTTACCGCTGCTTTGCTGCCAAAACCCATAACCGAAAACCAGCCCTGGATTTACAATAACTACATCAAGCCCTTCCTGCCATGCACGCCAGGCTTCCATTTCGGCCCCATGCTTGCTAAGGGCATAGTCGCTATGGTTTATTTCAGGGTTCCATTCGGTTTCCTCAGTAATTACGGTTTCACCTTCCCGGGCATCCCCCAAGGCAGCTATTGAGCTTACATGACAAAATTTTTTAACACCGAAATCAAGGGCGCAGTTAACCATGTTGGCAGTGCCTTCAATATTTATTTTACGCAGTTTTCCCTCATCTTTTGGATCATAGGAAACAAAAGCGGCGCAGTGGTAAACATATTCAATACCTTTAAAAGCCTCTTCTAATGATGGTATATCGGTAACATCGCCTTTAACCCATTCAATTGTATCAAAAAGCTCAGGCTGGCCATAATGCATAAATACATTGCGTGCTTTAGCAATGCCTTCCTTACTCCTGTAAAGTGAACGGATACGGCTTCCCTGCCCTGCAAGGTGCATAAGCAGGTGTGCGCCTAACAGCCCTGTTCCGCCTGTAACTAGTATCATATATGCAAATGTAATTTTTAAACCGCATTTATTCATAATTGTTCCCTATTTTTCGAGCGTGTTTGTATTTTTGCACCATTAATAAATATCAGGATGAAAAATTTTGTAGAAGAACTTAAATGGAGGGGTATGGTGCACGACATTATGCCGGGAACAGAAGGACAACTAAGTAAAGGGATGACTACTGCCTATATTGGCTTTGACCCTACTTCTGACTCCCTGCACATTGGCAGCCTTGTGCCCATTATAATTTTGGTTCACCTGCATAAATGCGGACATAAGCCCATAGCCCTTGTTGGGGGCGCAACAGGTATGATTGGTGACCCTTCCGGTAAGTCCGATGAAAGGAATTTGCTTGATGAGGCAGCACTGAAAAAAAATGTTGCGGGAATAAAAAAACTGCTGTCCCGCTTCCTTGATTTTGAATCCACAGCCGATAATGCGCCGGTACTGGTAAATAACTATGACTGGATGAAGGAATTCAGTTTTATAGGCTTTGTACGTGATGTTGGCAAGCGTATAACCGTTAACTATATGATGGCAAAGGATTCTGTAAAGAAACGTATTTCAGGTGAAGCCGGAAATGGCATGTCATTTACAGAGTTTACTTACCAGCTTATACAGGGGTATGATTTTTACCATCTGCACAAAGAGTATAACTGTATGTTACAGCTTGGCGGAAGCGACCAGTGGGGTAATATAACTACAGGGACAGAGCTTATACGCAGGATGAATGATGAAGGTGAAAAAGAAGCCTTTGCCATGACCTGCCCGCTTATAACTAAGGCAGACGGTTCTAAATTCGGAAAATCTGAAGGAGGAAATGTATGGCTGACGGCTGATAAAACATCTGTATACAAGTTTTACCAGTTTTGGGTAAACACAGCCGATGCTGATGCCGAAAGATATATTAAAATATTTACGTTCCTGCCAAAAGAAGAAATAGATACATTGATAGAAGAACATAGGCAGGCGCCGCACCTTAGGCTGCTACAAAAGAAGTTGGCTGAAGAAGTAACAGTTTTTGTACACAGCCGCGAGGATTTTGAAAATGCAGTAAAAGCTTCAGGGATATTATTTGGTAACTCAAGTTCTGCCGACCTTAAACAGCTTGATGAAGCAACTTTTCTTGATGTTTTTGAAGGTGTGCCGCAGGCAGGGGTTAGCTTGGGCGCTATTGAGGCCGGAGTAAATATAGTGGATGCGCTTGTGGCAGAGTCCGGCTTCCTGCCGTCGAATGGTGAGGCAAGAAGGGCTTTAAAAGAAAACTCAATAGCTGTAAACAGGGAAAAGGTAACGGAAGATTATACTGTAACCACAAGTGATTTAATAAACAACAGGTTTATATTATTGCAAAGGGGTAAAAAGAATTACTTTGTAATAAAGGTAAAATAATAAAGGAGGCGAAAGCCTCTTTTTTATTACATAACCATAAGGTTGCAGCCGCGAATATCGGAATTATCAAAACGGCCCAGTACTTCAAATGACTGATTACTGTGTTTTTTACCTAGATCCTGCGTGGCAATAAAGGAACAGGAATTATAATTGGCAAGGTCTATCACGTTTATGCCGCCTGTTTTACCATAGTCAACCAAGGTTAAGGCATCTTCGGTGTCACGTATAAGTATGTCCATCCATGGCGGGCATTCAAATATGCCATCACCTAAGGAGTAAGCCTGGGATAAAAGCTCGGTCATTCCATATTCAGAATGAATTTTACTGACATTAAAGCCTTTGCATAAAACATTATGTAATTCTTCTCGTATCATTTCACGGCGGCGGCCTTTCATTCCGCCGGTTTCCATAACTATTGTATTGCGTAGTGAAAAATCCTGCTTTTCAATTAAATCGAGCAGGGCATAGGTAACGCCTATCAATAATACGTTTTGTCCTGAATTGTCAAGGCTGAGTAACTTTTTAATTAACTCATCGTAATTATGGAGGTAAAACCCGCTGTCAGGATTGTTGGAGCCTTCAATTAAATCCTGTACCATGTATATAAGCGAAGATCCTTCACGTTCAAGATAGGAGGGTAAAAGTGCCAAAACCGCATAATCTTCTATATTACCGTAAAACTGAGAAAATGCAAGGCGGAAACTTTGTTCATAATAACTCACGTCAGTTACCAGGTGCCTGCTGGTGGCCATACCTGTTGTACCACTACTTGTAAAAACCTGCTGGACAGGTTCCTGCGAACTGGTTATATCATGCGATTTAAAGAATTGTATTGGCAGGAAAGGAATTTCCCTAACCGATTTTACATTCAGCTTGTCTTTACCAAGTAACGAGCAAAAATAGCGATACACCTCATTGTTATCATATTGATGCCTGAAAACCTTTAGGGTAATTTTTTCAAACTCTTTTTTAGATGATATGGTAAATATGTCAGTTGCTGAAACCAAAACTTTATTTTCGCAAAAATACAAAATAAAACCACTGCCAATAAGCAGTGGTTTTATAAACAAATAATAAAAACCTGGTTTATTTAACTATTAGCTTTCTTGTAGCAGTTTTACCTGCTTCTGTAATTTTTACAATGTAAACGCCTGCTGTAAGTGCAGCCACATTAAGTGTTTCGTTGTTTGTTTTCCCCCTCAACACTTGTTTGCCCAAAACATCATAAACACTAACAGTTTTTTCCATTCCTGTGTCTGAGGATATATATAATGTTTTTCCCGATAGCGGGTTTGGGTACATTTTTAAACCTGCAATAGTATCAAAATCTTTAGCAGATGCAGTAGTGTTATATGTACCGATATTAACAGCAGCCTTAAATGCGGCACAATCAAGATTGTCCAAAGCATCATTGCCGCTGTATGTAAATGTAGAGTTCACGAAATTACCGCCGTTTGCAGGCGTGCCATTTATCCTTTTGGCATAACCGTCGGCAAAGGCCCACGCAAAATTATAGCTGTTGGATGAAGCCACGTCATTAGGATTGCCAAACTGGTCTATAACGCCTATCAGGGTCGCATTTTGCCCTGTGCCCTGATATTGCGCTATGCGCACAGCATCATTACCATTAAAATTAGGGCCATAGGAAGAAAATATGATGTTATCGGTATTAAGATTAGGATACATTTCCAGGAAAATATCAACCTGTGTAGGAGTAGGCTGACCCTGTATATAGGGTACGTTAACTATATAAACAAACTCATCTGTATATGTGCCGCTTAAAAAAACGTAATTATTACTCCAGGTGCCATTGTCGGCAGTACCGTTAGGGTCAAGTTCAAGCCGGTAGCCAAAAAGGTTTACTGTACCCGAAACATACAATTCCACAAACCTCGGATGTATATTTTGCCCTGATGTTGAATTACATCCTGCCATATATAATGTACCATCAGCAACCGTAGTAATAACAACACTTTGCCCGTAAGAAAGTGCTACAATTAATAATAGAAATGAAGTGTAAAGTTTTTTCATGTGTTTTATTTTATTATAGGCCAAAATTAAAAAACACTGTGATGGAGATAGCTTTATTTAAGTTGTTAAATTGTTAGCATTCTGTTATTTAAACAAAAAGCCCCGCATTAAGCGGGGCTTTTTATATTCATGTAAGCTTTATTATTTTATCACAAGTTTCCTTGTAGCAGTTTTACCTTCTTCGGTAATTTTTACAATATAAACACCCGCAGTAAGTCCGGCAACATTTATAGCAGTTTCAGCAGTGTTGGCTGATAAAACTTCTTTACCTAAAATGTTGTAAATAGCTACTGACTTAGTCGCGTTAGCATCAGTTACTATATTAAGGATATTGCCTGATAATGGGTTAGGGTACATTGTAAGGCCGCTGATGCTGTTGAATGATTTGGTTCCAAGAACATCAAGGCTTGTCATTATTTTTAGCTCATCAATAGTTATTGTAGGAGTGTCAGATGCACCATCCTGACGTAGCAGGAATCCTGCAAAATCAGTAATAGGTGTAGTAACAGTTTCTGTAAGTGTAGCAGGGGTTGAAGCGTTAAATGTAGCAAGTGCAGGGTTTATCCATGCGTTAAGTACATTGCTGTTAAAATCATATCCCATTACTACAAGAACCTCATCGTTAACGTTGTAAGCAGAAGTTGTATAGTTGGTTGTAGAGCCACCGGTAGCTAAGCCTAACTGATACTGCTCACCCGCTTTTTTAATGAATATCCTTGCCCTGTATGCTGCAGGGTTGGCTACACCTTCTGTATCTCCGCCAAGCAGGGTTGCAAATACGGTTTCTGTACCATCAGCAGTTACATTGCTCATGTCTGTTACACTCATAAGGAAAGCTACATATAAAGTTCCTGATGTTGTAGAGGTAAACGGAGTATAAGCTTCAGCTCCTGAACCGGATAACGAAACTGAGTTTCCTGTTGAATTTATACCTGTATAGTTTAAATTACCAGCTATTACAACAATATCATCACCTGAATTTGCCATGGCCCATGTTTGCTCATCAGTAAGAGCGTTTCCTACTGTATAATTAAAACTTTCCATAAAAGGTAATGTATTAACAGGCTTACAGCTTGGTGCTATTACCGGCCTTTCCAGGTTACATGTACCGCCCACAACAGTAACGGTAATATCAGTACCTTCAGTTATACCGGTTACAGTTATATTACCTTCTGCCATGTTTGAAGGGTTATCTCCGGAAATAGTACCGGAAGTAGTTGTAATGTTATAAGTCTCTGTACCACCTCCTGTGAAAGGAATAGATACAGTATAAGTATCTAGGTTCAGAGTTTCTTCGTCACAGGCTGTTACATTAGCACCTAAATTTAAAAGACAGGAAGCAGATACCACTGTAATTGCGATATCGTCAACCCTGTACTGGATAGTACTTGCCTGCCTGAAACGGATTCTAAGGTTTGTTGCAGAAGGTATTCCGCTGGTTATGGTTACCAGTTCCCACCCTGTACCGTTAGTCCTTGAATACGATAGAGGGGTAAAATCTGTACCATCAGTACTAACTTCAACAATTAAATTAACATCAGGCGTAGCTGAATTAGTACCTTGATGCTGCCCAAAGGATAATTGTAAATCAGCAGTACTATAATTTGAAGTATTAAGACCTTCTATAAGTAAATCTTTGCCAATAGTACTTGTAAAAAATATGTTTCTGTCACCGGAAGCACCAGTGTAACCTGAAGATATTAGAGTTGCCCTTGTATCAGCAGTACCAGAGTAAATAATGGGCGAAGTATTTTGCCACTGGTTATTAGCAATAGATTGGGTGCCACTTCCTGTTCCAACGTTTTCAGAATAAATTATCTGTCCGAATGAAACAATCGTTCCCAGTAATAATAAGGAAAGAGTGTAAAGTTTTTTCATGTCGCTTGTTTTTAAATTCAAGGACAAAGATAACTACTATAAAGTAAAATTCACAGGATGATGTAATAAAATTAAGACATTTTTAGCATGGCTAAAAACAAAGTAACTACTTAACTATCAGTTTTCTGGTAGCGGTTGCGTCGCCCTCTTTTATTTTAATTATATATACCCCTGGCGTAAGTGCAGAAATATTAAGCTCCTTAGAGCTTATTGTGGCCTGCAGGATTTTCTTTCCAAGCACGTCAAATATTTCAACTTCCTTGTTTTGGGTTGATTTTGATGTAATATAAATCCGCCCTGTGCTAACAGGATTGGGATATATATTTAAGCCTTCAATAGACTCCTGCTTTGCAGCAGACGCACCTTTACTTTCCTGTGCCTGAGCGTTAAAGGAAAGCATTAAAGTGAAAATAAATATAATATAATAAAAGTAGTGTTTTTTCATATTCCTGATTGATGTGGTAAATATAAAAAATAATATTCAAATATTATACCAAAAAATAACCCCTCTGTAAAGAGGGGTTTATGCTTATTTTTAAGGACTTAATTAGTCAACTAAACCTCTTGTCCATCCTTGAGTCCATGCTGGGGCAGCAGCACCATTGCCTGCGCCAGTAGCAGTACCTGTAGTGAAGAACTCAGCAGTACCTGTGTAATCTGTATTGTTAGTTACACCGTTAAACTGAACATTAGTAAATTTAATTTTACCGCTTGTAATATTTTGGTTAGAAACCGGGTCACTATCAACAGATCCTACATGGATACCAGTTGCGAAACCTGAAATATAAATGTTATCAACATTCCAGTTTCCACCGCCTTCTTTTACAAAAAGTCCACCTTCTGTACCAGGGCCTATTACAGTAATGTTTTTAAGCGTAGCAGTTGTAGTTGGAGTAGCAGCACCATTTTCACCGTTGTTAGAACCTTCAATACCGGCTTTAGCACCACCTGATATATACCAGTACTCACCTGTGCCAGACCATCCGTCAGCAAAGTCGATTGAGTCGTCACCGCTGTTTGTAGCAACTAAATATTTTCCGTTTACTGAACCGCCGAAAAATTCAATACCGTCATCACCACCTTCGTAAGATTGTACATATTCTACTTTAGTGCCAGAACCTACACCGAAAAGAGAAAGGCCGTTAAATTCTTTTGAAGAGTTAAAAGTAGCTCCTGTATATTCTATCCTTAAATAACGGATAACACCAGAGTTATCGTTGTTTTTAGTACCACCATAAGTAAGGTCAGAAACCTCAGCAGTAGCCGTCTGTCCGTTAGAACCGCCTTTGTTTGTATTTGCCCTACCGCAAATTACCAGTCCGCCCCAGTCACCTTGAGCAGGAGTTGCTTTAGATGATGTCATGATAACAGGGTTATTAGCCTCACCTTCTATAAATATCTGTCCGTCCTGTGCAACAGCAATATAAGCACTTGTTCCTCCTGTAGCTTTAATTACTGTTCCTGCAGGAATGCGAAGCTCAGCATCAGCCTTAACAACAAAAGGCCCGGTTAGCATATAAGTTTGAGCAGGGTCAAGTTCAGCCCTTTGTCCTGCTTCAAGAGAACCTGTAAAGTTAGCAGGATTAATTACTACTACTTCGTCCCTGTCTTTTGAGTTGTCATCATCGCCGCTGCATGATGTAATGCTTAAAGCTGCTAAAGCAACCATAGATAAAAGCAATTTTTTCATCTGTTGTGTTTTTTAAAGTTTATAGTTAAATTTTATTGCGCAAAACTAAAGGAGTGTTATTAATTGTCATTTAAGCGCGTGTTAAGCGTTTATTAAACATAACACCTGCATGTTAAGCGGGTGTTATGCAGGGCTTGTATTTAAAAATGATAAGTAACAGAGAGCTTGGCAAACATCCCTTTACGGTAGGATAAAAGGTTAACCTCGCTTTCATCTACAGTAGACAGGTCTTTATCAAGTACCTGAACCCTTTCCACTTTAGGGTCTAATATATTCCTTAGGGAAAGGCCTACACTAAGGTTTTTGCTGATATCCGATTTAAATATAAAATCAAGCGTGCCCACAGCTTTATCCACTATATCGCCGGTGTTGTTGGTTCCTATGGCAAACAGCCTGTCAGAATAGTAGTTATAGGCAAGCGTAGCCATTAAATTCTTTTCTTTTTTAAACTCATAAAAATAGCTTACGTCTGCATTAACCAGCCAGTCTGAAGCACCTGTAAGGCTTCCTTTATCATTCGTGAAAAATATAGTATAATCGGTTTCATTAACCACTTTTTCAGAGCTGAAATCCTGTGTGGTTTTCATATAGGTTGCATTGGCACCAAATGAAAGTGCATTGTTAAGCATGCTGTCTTCACCGTGCTTAAAATTGAAAATATCTTTTCTCATTTCAACTTCGCCTCCTATTGCGGTAGCCCTGTCGCCTGTGTTTACATAAGAAACGTCATTAGTGGCCGATGCAATTGTTACTTCATTTATAGGATCCTGTATATATTTTCCAAATACGGTAGCCGATATAATTTCGTTGCTGTCAGGAAAATATTCCCACTTTAAGTCAAAGTTATAATTGGTAGAAGGGTATAAAAACTCATTACCTACATAAATCTGCAATACTTCTTCATATTGGAATGGTGCCCTTTCCTTAAACTGTGGCAGTGTATAGGTTTTACTCGCGGCAAACTTTAAATTTTGCTTATCGTTAATCTCGTATTTAGCCGAAAGGCTTGGTAAAAATTTTGTCTGGTTAAATTTTTCTTCACCGCCAAGAGGGTCTACTGCGGTTGACCATTCAATGTTCTGTACTATATTTTCAACCCTTGCACCTGCAATTATTGTAAGTTGCGGGATAAAACTATATTCTACCGAAACTAATCCGGCATGTATCGTCTGGTCTCCTTCATAAGTCTGCGGGCGAAGTGCGTTTGGCGAGCCGAGTCCGCCCCTGAAAGTTGCGATACTAAAAAGGCCTGCATCTAAATTGGCCTGGTTAAAATAGGCATCAATATCATTACGCTCTACAACAGGCTGCGGTAATGTTGGGCTTAATACAAAATTGTACTGTGTAGCTTCAAAATCAACAGTTTTATAACGTCCGCTGTATCCTGCTGATATTTTTCCTTTATACAAATCATCAGTACCCTTGTCAAACTTATAGTTGGCAAAAATATTGGCAGCTGCCTCATTTTCATTTAAGTCCTGGAAATAGCGGTGGTTGTCAGAGTTCGCAAGGTCAGAAACGGTTTTAACAGTAAGGTCGCCGTTATTATCTACAGGCATCAGGGTATTCTGCATCCTGTCAGGAATAACATTATTAACAATGTTGTATGATACTCCCCAGTCAAGGTCAAGCTGGTCAGTAAACCTGCTGTTGCCAAGTAACTGGTTTATGTAAAGCGCAGTCCTGTCAAAAGTAGAACGCCTTATAAAGCCTCCACCATTTGGCGAGTTGTCATAAATATCAATAATGCCGTCATATTCTTCCATTCTCTGGCTGGTGGAATTTATAAACACAGAGTTGAACTTTACACTATGGTTCATGTTGATTTTGTAATTAACATTACCCATTAATGTAGTATTGGTAGCATAGGTATAAAATCTTGAATATAAATCTTTCCTTGCAATACCCTGTGCGGTTACATTACTGCGGCCCACACCCTCGCGGTAGCCATACTCACTGTCAAAAGACCCTACGGTAAAAAAGTTTAACCTTCCTTCTTCACCCACGTCATAAGAGTCGCCACCTTTTAATGATATGCTGCTGTTTACAGGTACTTGTGTTTCCCTGTTCCAGTTGGTTGTAAAGTTGTAACCTGATAATGGGTTGTTGGGCTGCTTCTGGTTGCTGAAACCAGTAAATGAAGGGCCATCCTGCAGGTAAAATTTATCCTGGTTTACGGCATTTGTATTAACCCCTGTACCTATACTAATATCAAAAAAGCCATCGCCTTTATATACTTTACTGGCAATATCAATATTGGCACCGGCAAAGTCTCCATAATTTTTAGGTGTATATGTTTTATCTATACCTATGTATTCTACTATGTCGGCAGAAAATATATCAAGCTGGATGTTTTTCCTTGAAGGGTTGTTAGATGGTAACGGAAGCCCGTTCATTGTTGAAAGGTTGTACCTGTCGCCAAGCCCCCTTACATAAACGCTCCCTGAACCTTCCTGTTTGGAAATACCGGTTGTTTTACTAACGGCAGTAGCAACATCGCTAACCCCTTTTCGTGCCATTTCCTGCGCACCTATATTTTGTTTTATTTCAACGGCATTTTTTTGGTCAAGTAATAGTGCCGATTCTTTTTCCCGGCTTACGGTTTTTTCTATAACAACATCTTCAAGAAGCACGCTTGTAGAGGCAAGCGCCTGGTTTATGGTTTTAGTTTCACCATCTTTTATAGTAATGGGCACTTCTACAGATTCATATCCTAAAAATCCAAAAACAAGTATATGGCTCCCTGCAGGTATTTTAAGGGAATAGCTGCCGTTTTCGTCGGTATTTGTGCCTATGGGAGAGCCTTTAATTGTTACACTGGCAAAAGGCAGGGTTTGATTATTCATGTCTTTGTCGGTAACGGTACCTTTAACAGTTCCATTGCCTTGCGAAAAACCTAATGCAGTGAAAAGCAGTGTGATAAATAAGAATTTAAGTTTCATTGTGTGTCGTTTAATTTAGGTGCAAAGAAACCCATAGATAAAAAATGAAATGTTATGTAATGGTTACGCTTGGATTTAGTATTTATTATTAAATTGTTAACAGATTAAATTATGGTTAACAGCATTTATTCATTTTGTATTATCTTTACCTTTACAACCCGAAAACAAACGCTAAAGTCTGATTATGAAGAAAAAGGACATTAAGATCTTGTTGGTTGATGATGAACAGGATATCCTTGAAATTGTGGGCTATAACCTGTCTCAGGAAGGTTACCAGGTTATAACCGCAGGTAATGGTAAAGATGCTATTGCCAAAGCAAAAAAAGAGCTTCCGCATCTTATAATTATGGATGTTATGATGCCCGAAATGGATGGTATGGAAGCATGCGAAAGCATAAGGAAGATTCCTGAGCTTAGTAATGTTATCATAACATTCCTTACAGCCAGGAGCGAAGATTATTCGCAGGTTGCAGGTTTTGATGCCGGTGCCGACGATTATATAGCAAAGCCTATAAAGCCTAAATTGCTTATAAGCAAAGTAAAGGCACTGCTTAGAAGGCTTAAGGAAGACGAAAGCACAGGCGATGTTTTAAAGGTAGGCAATATTGAGATTAACAGGGAGGAATATAAAATTGTTGTAGATGACAAGGAAATTATACTCCCAAGAAAAGAATTTGAACTGTTTTACCTTTTGGCTTCCAAGCCGGGCAAAGTATTTAAAAGGGAAGAAATACTTGATAAGGTTTGGGGTAATGAAGTAGTTGTGGGTGGCAGGACAATAGATGTGCATATAAGGAAGTTGCGCGAAAAAATTGGCGATGACCTTTTTAAAACAATTAAGGGAGTGGGCTATAAGCTCGAAATTTAGTGGCGGTTAACTTTAAGAAAACATACAAGTTTGCTGTAAAATCAGCATTATATATTACTTTATTTTCTACTGCATTGCTGGCGGGGCTGCTTTATATGTTTACTGTTTTAAACTGGAGCCTTGTTATTACTTTTTCAATAGCGCTTTTTATTTTTTCGTTTTTTGTACTGCAGTACAGGGTTGAGCATTTTATTTACCGCAGGGTAAAAAAAATATATGACGATGTTTCCCTGCTGGAGTCAAGCAGTTTCAGGAACAAGCCTATTACTACAGATATGGCTACCCTTACACGGGAGGTGGAAAAATTTGCCCGGGATAAAAAAATTGAAATTGAAACGCTAAAGGTGCGTGAGGAATACCGCCGGGAATTTTTAGGCAATGTATCTCACGAGCTTAAAACACCTCTTTTCACTGTGCAGGGTTACCTGCTTACCCTGCTGGACGGGGCAATGAGTGATAAGCAATTGCGTAAAAAATATTTGCAAAGGGCAGAAAAAGGTGTTGAACGGCTTATATATATCGTTCAGGACCTTGACATGATAACAAAATTAGAAGTAGGCGACCTTAACCTTAACTACACCAAGTTTGATATTGTTGAAGTAGTACAAAGCGTTTTTGACCTGCTTGAAATGAAGGCAGACAAGAAAAACATTATCCTCATGTTTGACATGAAATATACAAAGCCGGTAATGGTATATGCCGACAGGGATAAAATTCAGCAGGTAGTTACCAACCTTGTGGTAAACTCCATAAAATACGGTAAAGAGGACGGTACAACCGAAGTTAGTATTGAAGACCTTGTCAATAACAAGATTATTGTTCGGGTTAAGGATAACGGCGAGGGTATTGACCAGAAACATATACCGCGCCTTTTTGAGCGTTTTTACCGTGTAGATAAAAGCGGTGCCCGTTCAGAGGGCGGTTCAGGGCTGGGCCTTTCTATTGTAAAACATATTATTGAAGGGCACGATGAAAAAATTTATGTTGATAGCAAGCCGGGAGAAGGTTCTGAATTTTCATTTACGCTTGAAAAGACAAAATAAATCTTTCCAGGCTACACCTCCGCCAATATTTTTAAGCCCTTTATATAAGTCAGCTTTTTCCAGATCATCAATACTGAATGCATTTTGTTTGGAATAAGGCACAAGCCCCAATTTTTTTAGTTTTTGTGCAAGGTATTCCTGCTCATATTGTCCCGGTGTAGGGATAAAGTAGGCTTTTTTGCCAAGCTGTGCCAAATCCATAATGGTTGTATAGCCTGAGCGGCATAAAACCATTTCACTTTCATTAAAAGCCTGTTCAAGCCCTGCCGTATTCATAAAATTATAAAAGGTTATATTGCCTTTCACTTCTGTTTTTGGTTCTGGCTCTACCACCCCTTTAACAAACAGTACGCTGCCTTTAAAATAAGGAAGTTGCTGCATGAGTTTTTCTTCCAGCAGGGTGCGTTGTGGTTCGGGGCCTGAAAGTATAACCATTAAGTCATATTTTTTAGGGAGCACCTTTTTATGCAACCTGCTTAATGGGCCAATGTATTTAATTTTAAGGGCAGCCTCATGCTCAATATGTCCCAGCTTTCCGCTAAGGTTAGGGGTTGTTTTAGTGTCGGGCACCCAGCATTCATTATATTTTTTTATAAACAGGCGGTGTATTTTAGAGGTAAACCAGGTGGTGCTTCCCGTTAAAACATTTAGCTGGTGGGTAATAAAAACAGAGGGTATTTTTTTAGAATATACCCCAAGCCTGTTATCTGAAATAATGCCGTTTATAGAGTATTCATCAACCAGTTGCTGCACCAGCCTGTTTTCCCTTTTTACCGCCTTTATCATGTTAGGTATCTGCATTATCATCTTTAATTTAAAAAATGCACCGTTCTTTGCATATTCAATCTGGTAAGAAGGCAGTTCTATGGCAGTAAGCTTTGGAAATTCTTTTTTCAAAAGGGCGAGCGCAACACCGTCAGAGGCTATAACGGGTTCAAATCCGTGGTTTTCCAAAGCCTCAATAATAGGAATACAACGTGTAGCATGGCCCAGGCCCCAGTTTAGCGGGGCAACCAGTATTTTTAATTTGGTAGTCAAGGCGATTAATTTTTTACGGCTTTATAAATTAGCGCAATCTAAAAATATTCCCTATGTTGTATATTTCCTTATTTTTACCAAAATTTTAAATTTAGTTGTGGGAAGTAAAAACAAATTAAAGAGGTTTAAGGAAAACGAAACATTTGGCAATGTAATACAGCCTTCAAGGGAAGATGCCGTTGCAGGCAACTTTAACCTTAAAGGGCGCTGGCATCAGGATTTTTTTAAAAACAATAACCCGCTTGTTTTGGAGCTTGGCTGTGGCAAAGGGGAGTATTCCGTTGGTCTTGCCGAGCGTTATCCTAATAAAAACTTTATTGGTATAGATATAAAAGGTGCGCGTTTTTGGAGAGGCGCCAAAACAGCAGTAGAGCAGGGGTTTAAAAACGTAGCTTTTTTACGGACACAGATTGAATTGCTGGAATATTTTTTTGCAGAAGGTGAAGTTTCGGAAATATGGATAACCTTTCCTGACCCGCAGATTAAGTATAAACGCACCAAACACAGGATGACCAATTCTGAATTTTTACAGCGATATAAAAAAATTCTTTCGGCAGACGGTGTAGTGAACTTAAAAACCGATAGTGAGTTTATGCATGGCTATACCCTTGGGCTGCTTCACGGCGAGGGGCACGAGGTGATTTATGCCAATCATAACATATACAGGAATGAAGGCGCACCTGAAGTTGTAACTGCCATACAAACTTTTTATGAAAAGCAGTACCTTGAGCTGGATAAACCTATAACCTACATTAAATTTAAAATTAAATAATGGAGTATGTCCTGCCGGTACTATTGGGTATTTTATCATCTTCGGGTATTTTTCTTCCCGGGTTGTTAAATATAACAGCAGCAAAAATATGTTTAAAGGCAGGCAGGGCAAGGGCACGTATATTTTCTCTTGGTGCGGTCAGTATTATATTTATACAGGCTTATATAGCAGTATCTTTTGCCAAGTTTATTAACAGGCGGCCGGATATTATATATATGCTTGAAGAAATCGGGCTGGTAATTTTTGTATTGCTAACAGCCTATTTCTTTTTCTTTGCAAAAAAGCCTAAAGAGGATTTAGGAGAGGAAATAGTAGTCAGGAGAAGTAAAACCGGCGATTTTTTCTTTGGTGTTTTACTCTCAACATTAAATGTTTTCCCTATACCTTTTTATGTTTTTGCAAGCATAACATTTGCTTCCTATAAGCTTTTTACCTTTACAAGGCTTTATATATTCCTTTTTGTTTTGGGCGCAGTACTAGGCTCTTATTTAATATTCTCGCTTTACATTGTCTTTTTTAAAAAGTTTGAACATAAGGCAGCTTTTATTTTAAAAAACATAAACTACTTTTTAGGAACTATTACAGGCATAATTGCTGTAATAACTATATTTAAAATTATCGGTAGTTCGTAGTAATGGAGGAAAATGATAATTTTTTTGAGAAAGTTTATATTGTTGCAAGGCAAATACCCTATGGCAGGGTTACGTCTTATGGCGCAATAGCAAAATACCTGGGTGCAGCACGTTCCGCAAGAATGGTGGGCTGGGCTATGAATGCCAGTGGTGCGGCAGGCGATGTCCCTGCCCACAGGGTTGTAAACAGGCATGGGCTGCTTACAGGCAAACACCACTTTGAAGGTACAAACTTAATGCAGCAGCTTTTAGAGGAGGAGGGCATAAAAGTGAAAAACAACAAAATTGTTGATTTTGAAAAGTTTTTCTGGGATCCTTCACAGGCATTACCACGTTAATTGTATAAACCTTTAGGGGGGTAAAAGTTTTTACATATCACCTTTTCATGTTATCTTTGCAATTTGAAATCAGTCTAAGTTAACAGGCTGTTATTGAAAGGTATAATATTATGAAATTAGATAGGAAAGAAATACTTAAAGCCCTTGAAACCATAACCATTGCCGGCGAAGGCAGGAATATGGTTGAAAGCGGTGCTGTGCGCAACGTACTTACCTTTGGCGACGAAGCCGTGGTAGAGCTTGTGCTGCATAACCCTGCCATGCATATACGGAAGCGGGCAGAAGCTGATATAGTAAACGCCATTCATGAAAAAGTGAATGCGGATGCTAAGGTAAAAGTAAATGTAAAGGTTGAAACACCTGATAAACCCGAAATAAAAGGAAAAGCCATACCGGGAATCAGCAATATTATTGCAGTGTCTTCAGGAAAAGGAGGGGTTGGTAAGTCTACCATTACAGCCAACCTGGCTGTGGCCCTTGCAAAAATGGGATTTAAGGTAGGGGTGCTGGATGCTGATATTTATGGGCCCTCAATGCCTATAATGTTTGATGTGGAAAGGGAACGCCCAATTTCTGTACAGGTTGACGGTAAATCAAAAATGAAACCCATAACAAGCTATGGTGTTGAAATACTTTCCATAGGCTTTTTCACCACGCCTGAACAGGCTATTATATGGAGAGGGCCAATGGCATCAAAAGCACTTAACCAGATGATTTTTGATGCAGACTGGGGCGAAATAGATTTTATGCTGATTGACCTGCCGCCGGGCACAGGGGATATACACCTTTCAATTATGCAGTCGCTGCCTATAACAGGGGCAGTAGTGGTCAGCACACCGCAGGCTGTGGCACTTGCCGATGCCAAAAAAGGTGTTGCCATGTTTAAGCAGGAAAGCATTAATGTTCCTGTTTTGGGTATAATTGAAAATATGGCCTACTTTACTCCTGACGAATTGCCGGACAATAAATATTACATTTTTGGTAAAGAGGGAGCTAAAAACCTTGCTGAAGACCTTGATGTGCCTTTCCTTGGAGAAGTGCCCCTTGTACAAAGCATACGTGAAGCAGGCGATTATGGGCGTCCGGCAGCATTGCAGACGGCAACACCGCTTGAAACTGCTTTTGAGGAACTGGCACGTAATGTAGTGCAGGAAACAGTGAGCAGGAATGAAAACCTACCGCCCACAGAGGCAATAAAAATAACTACTATGGCTGGCTGTTCAGCGGTTAAAAAGAAATAAAATGACAACAGAGGAAATTAAACTTAATGTGGAACGTGCGCTGGATGAAATACGCCCTTTCCTTGAGTCTGACGGCGGTAATATTTCGCTTATAGATATTGAGGATGATAAGCACGTTAAAGTGCGCCTTGAGGGTGCATGCGTGGGTTGCAGCGTTAACCAGATGACGCTTAGGGCCGGCGTGGAAACCACAATAAAAAAGTATGCACCGCAAATAGAAACGGTGGAAAATGTAGCTTAATAAACAAGCTGATATTTATCATAAAATAAAGAGACAGTTTTAAGGAACTTTGTTGCTTAAAACTGTTTTTAACATGCAGCAACAACAAATGATTACAACAGATATACTGATAATAGGTGCAGGCCCAACAGGGCTTTTTGCCGTATTTGAAGCAGGACTTTTAAAATTAAAATGCCATATTATAGATGCATTGCCGCAGCCGGGCGGACAGCTTGCGGAACTTTATCCTAAAAAACCGATTTTTGATATTCCCGGTTATCCCTCTGTACTTGCAGGAGAACTGGTGGATAACCTAATGGAGCAGATAAAACAATTCCAGCCTGGCTTTACCCTGAATGAAAAGGCTGAAACTATTGATAAGCTTGAAGATGGCACTTTTATAGTAACTACTAATAAAGGTACCAAACATCATGCAAAGGCAGTGGCTATTGCCGGGGGTTTAGGCAGTTTTGAGCCGCGAAAGCCCCAGATAGAGGGAATTGAGGCTTATGAAGAAAACGGAGTGGAATACTTTGTGAAAAATCCCGAATTGTTTCGTAATAAACGTATAGTTATTGCTGGAGGAGGCGATTCGGCCCTTGACTGGAGTATTTTTCTTTCCGAAGTAGCTGCTGAAGTAACCTTAATACACAGGAGAAATGAATTTAGGGGAGCTTTGGACTCTGTGGAAAAAGTGCAGGAATTAAAAAAACTTGGCAAAATAAACCTGCTTACACCTGCTGAGGTTACAGGAATAACCGGTAATGGTAAAGTAGAGGGTTTGACAGTTAACCATGACGATGAAATAAAAACAATAGAAACAGATTATTTTATTCCGCTTTTTGGGCTTACACCAAAACTTGGCCCTATAGCCGACTGGGGGCTTGAAATTGAAAAAAATGCCATTAAGGTTAATAATGCATTGGATTACCAAACCAATATTGAAGGTATTTATGCCATAGGCGACGTAAATATATATCCGGGAAAACTAAAACTGATACTTTGCGGTTTTCATGAGGCAACACTTATGTGCCAAAGTGTATATAACAGGTTAAACCCCGGTAAAAAATATGTACTAAAATATACAACCGTGAGTGGTGTGGATGGTTTTGATGGTACACGTAAGGAAGCTGAAAAGCAGGTAGTAAAAGCGATTGATTAACTTTATTCAAAGCCGCTGCTATGGAAGTAAAAATAAAAATTACTGACCGGGAAGGTGTAAGTCATGAGGTTGAAGCTCCTACTGATATGGCCATGAATATTATGGAACTGGTAAGGGCTTACGAACTTGCTCCCGAAGGGACTATCGGTATATGCGGGGGCATGGCCATGTGTGCTTCCTGCCAGTGCTATGTGCTGAATGATACTACCTTGCCCGAAATGGGCCCTGATGAGGAAGCCATGCTTTCAGAGGCTTATAATGTTAAGCCGAACAGCAGGCTGGGCTGCCAGATACCTATAACCGAAGACTTGGATGGGCTTGAAATTGAATTAGCCCCTCAAGAATAACATAAAAAATTCCCGTTTATTACAGCGGGATTTTTTTATATGGACGCCAAATCGTGTTTTAATATATTTTCTTCTATCGCATTCCATAAAGCAATGCGCCTTTCCAGTGCTGCTTTGGCTGTATCCTCAACTTCTTTCCATTTTTGCTCATCATCGCCGCATAGCTCTGTTATCATTTTCATAGCCATTGGGCCATGTTCATCACCATCAAGTTCTATATGCCTTTCAAAATAATAAATAAGCTTATCAAGGTTGGTCTCCGGGAAATTTGACTGAAAATTACGCAGTATTTCTGTAAACATTGAAGGGATAAGGTCTTCCCTGCCAAAGGTAAAGGCTGCTGCAATTTCATGAGGCTGCCCCCTGTCTATTACCCTGAATGTAAAATCCAGAAATGCTTTTATATCCTCGTGCAGGCTGCTTTGCTTAACAGATACAAATATATTTTGTGTAGCCACTATATCCTTAAGAAAATGCTCAATAGCGGTTGTATCTGCACCGCAGGACTTCATGGCTTCCAGGTACATTTCAAAATGGCTCATCCTTTTGCCTTCGGCATCAATATCCGTTTCTTCTGCCAGCACAATTTCATTTATAAGGTACCGGGTTTGCGGATTGCCTGTGGGTAGCCATGGTACGGTAGTACATGTTAATTTGGATTGTAGCGCCTTTAAAAGGGACATAAAATCCCATACGGCATATACATGGCCCTCAACAAAATGCTTAAGGTCTTCTACTGTCTTTATTTTTCCGTAAAGGGGATGTTGTAATAGTTTATCCTTTTGGGGCTGGATGCTGTTGTTGATAGTAGCAATATTCATAGCATTATTTTTTACAAAATTAAAAAAGCTTCCTTGTATAAGGAAGCTTTTACAATTGATTTTATAAATACAAAAATAATGCCTGGCTATTATTTAAATGCTGCATGGCCTGTAATATCCATACCGGTTATCAGTAAATGGATGTCATGCGTGCCCTCATAGGTTATCACACTTTCAAGGTTCATCATATGGCGCATTATAGAATATTCTCCCGTTATGCCCATACCGCCTAAAATCTGGCGTGCCTCGCGGGCTATATTAATAGCCATATCAACATTATTCCTTTTTGCCATTGATATTTGTGCCGAAGTAGCTTTACCTTCATTCCTTAAAACTCCCAGCCTCCATGTTAAAAGCTGCGCCTTGGTTATTTCGGTAATCATTTCGGCAAGTTTTTTCTGCTGCAACTGCGTAGCTGCAATAGGCTTGTCAAACTGCACGCGTTCTTTTGCATAGCGCAGTGCTGTATCATAACAATCCATTGCTGCGCCAATAGCACCCCAGGCAATACCATAACGTGCAGAATCAAGGCAGCCAAGCGGAGCGCCTAAACCTGATTTATTCGGTAAAAGGTTTTCTTTAGGGACTTTTACATTATCAAAAATAAGCTCGCCTGTAGCTGATGCCCTTAATGACCATTTATTGTGTGTTTCAGGAGTAGTGAAACCTTCCATGCCACGTTCTACAATTAGCCCGTGTATGCGGCCTTCTTCATTTTTAGCCCATACTACCGCTATATCAGCAAACGGGGCATTGCTTATCCACATTTTGGCACCGTTAAGCAGGTAATGGTCGCCTTTATCTTTAAAGTTGGTTACCATGCCGCCGGGATTAGAACCGTAATCAGGCTCTGTAAGGCCGAAACAGCCTATAAACTCACCGCTGGCAAGTTTTGGCAAGTATTTTTTACGCTGTTCTTCATTACCATATTTCCATATAGGATACATAACCAGCGAAGATTGCACAGAAGCTGTAGAGCGCACGCCGCTGTCGCACCTTTCAATTTCCTGCATTATAAGCCCGTAAGAAATCTGGTCAAGCCCTGCACCGCCATACTCTTCAGGTATGTAAGGGCCAAATGCACCAATATCTGCAAGTCCTTTAATTATTTGCTTTGGGAATTCAGCCTTTTGGGCATATTTTTCTATTATTGGGGAAACTTCGCGCTTAACCCATTCGCGGGCAGCATCGCGCACCATTTTGTGCTCATCTGTCAGCAACTCGTCCAACAGATAGTAATCAGGTGCCTGGAAAAGATCAGGTTTCATTTGCTATTTGTTTTAATAGATGGCAAATGTAAAGAGTTTTCTAACAAAAAGATAAATTTTTGTGTGTTATTTCGATTGAAATTGTTTATTTGTGAATTTTAAATAACATCTGATAGAAATATAATAGATAGTAAGCCGGAGCGCCTGTATCTACTATTAAAATTAAAAATATGCCTTTAATTTTTTACATAGCTGCCTCAATATCTATTGTATTTGCAACTGCTGTTTTTGGATTGCTGTTAAATAATGCCCTGAATAGAAAAGCCTTTTATAAAAAATTTAAAAATATGAATTTTTTAAAAAGTGAAAATGCCAATAGATACATAGGTGTAATTTTAATGAAGAGAATAATAATACATTCCTTTTGGAAAAATCTTAATCCCGCATTGCGATTAAATAGTGCTGAGGGCAAAGGCAATATAATCCGGCTTTATGATGAAATGACTAATGCTGAAATAAGCCATCTGATAGGTTTTTTACTAACTTTAATAATTATATTAATAAGTTATTGGGCCGATTTTCATTCCGGGATTATTGTGCCCCTTATGGTGGCGAATATTATTTTTCATCTTTATCCTGCATTATTGCAGCAATACAATAAGCGAAGGATAAAGAGATTTTTGGAAGAGCACTATAATTTTAAATAAAATTCTTTTGTTAGCTCTATATATTCCTGTGTGTATTGGTGGCGTGCAGTTTCAATAACCAGTTCATTAACTTCGGCAGGTATATTGTTGAAAGAAAATGCCATAAGGCTGCGTTTTATCTCACTTTCAGGAGTTCCTTTTACTCTTGTTATTTTAAAAGGGGTTAGGTTATATTGTGTGGCAATATCTGTAAAAGCCTGTTCCTGTTTATAGGGTATAATAATAGTAAATACACCGTTTTTTGATAGCAATGCCGCCGCTGCTTGTGCCAGTTCATCAAAAGGTAACGATGCTGTACACCTTGCACGGTCTCGCTGTAGATTGCCACTCGAGTAATTTTCATCATGAAAGGGAGGATTGGATACTATCATGTCATATTCCTCTTCTTCCATTTCTTCAACAAACTCATCCAGCCCTGCATGGTAACAAAACAGCCTGTCACCCCATGACGAATCCTCAAAATTATCAACGGCCTGTTCATAGGCATCATCATCTACCTCAATGGCATCAATTTGTTCCGCACCGCTGCGTTGTGCAAGCATAAGGGCAATAAGCCCTGTGCCTGCGCCTATATCTAATATACTAAAAGGATTGTGCGCAATGGGTGCCCATGCTCCCAAAAGAACTCCGTCTGTCCCTACCTTCATGGCACATTTATCCTGTTTAATGGTAAATTGCTTAAATTGGAACATATATATTATATATAAGATGAAGAGATTGCGGTACCTAGCTTAAGTATAAATCTATCAGGCCTTCGGGCGTGTCCAGCAGTATTGTTTTATTTTCCCTGTCAACTTTAATAATAAAGTCGTCAATCATAGGGATTAATATTTCTGTTTCACCTTTTTTAATTTCAAAAAGCGGCTGGGCAGAATTATCATTAACACCGGTTATAATACCAACATTGCCTAACCTTTTGTCTTCGGCTGTAAAGCCTATAATTTCGTGAAAATAAAATTTATTGCCTTCTAACGCCGGCAGTGCAGTAAGAGGGAGATACAATTCGCATCCTAAAATTCTATCTGCGGCCTCCTCGCTGTCCATATCTTCAAATCGTATCCTTAAAAAATCATTTTTATGAAGGCGTGACTCTAAAATAAAAAATGGAACCAGATGATTGTTGAGTTCAACAAACACTGATTCCATATTTTCGTATAACCCGGGCTCATCGGTATCCAGGTAAGCCAGTACCTCGCCCTTGTAGCTGAATTTTTTTGCGATTTTACCTAAATAGAAACAATCTTCTTTACGCATTATCGCGGCTTAAATTAAGCTTGGGTTTCTTCGTTGTTTTCTTCTGCAGCAGGTGCATCAGCTTCTGCTCCGGCAGTTTCCTCACCTTCGGCAGCAGCTTCTTCCTGTTGTGCTTCAGCGGTAGCTTCCTGCTCAGCTTTTTTAGCTGCGGCAATACGCTCCTCATTTACTTTTCTTTCAGCCTCAAGCGCTTTAGCTTTAGCATCGGCTTTAGCTGTAGAAAGGCCGTCTTTTTTAGCATCTACCTTGTTAGCTTTTTCTTCAAGCCATTTGGCTAGTTTCTCATCGGCCTGCTCCTGTGTAAGGGCACCTTTGCGAACTCCGCCATCAAGGTGGTGCTTTAATAAAGCTCCTTTATAAGAAAGGATAGCCCTTGCAGTATCTGTAGGCTGTGCACCGTTGTGTAGCCATTTTGCGGCTGCATCAATGTTCAGGTCTATAGTTGCAGGGTTTGTGTTTGGGTTGTAAGTTCCTAGTTTTTCAAGGAATTTACCATCTCTTTTAGAGCGCGAATCTGCGGCTACTACCCAGTAAAAAGGTTTACCTTTTTTACCGTGTCTTTGTAATCTGATTTTTACAGGCATAATCTTTAGATTAAATTTTGAGGTTCCCGACCTCTGTTAATTAAGGGTGCAAATATATAAAAACTTATAATACAAACAGTTTTAAACTGGTTTTTTAAGAAAATTTGTATTTCTGAGCCCTGATTTATTAATTTTTATTATGATTTATTTTATTTTAATTAGGATATATTCCATAAAAAACTATTTTTGTCGTTGGAAAATTTTTAGTTTACCTTTTCTAACTGATTAATGATGAGAAAATTTATATCACTATTAGTGTTACTGATAGCCATTACCTCTTGTGAAGAAGACGTAAAATTCAATAATCCCGCAGTACAGGGGTTACGGGATAACGAGTTGTGGAGGGCTTCAGAATTTAATGCAATCATCGGGTTGGATAATTCCCTTACCATTCAGGCATCATACGGTTATGAACAACTAACTTTAAAAACTGCAAACATAACACCGGGAACTTATCAGCTGGGGGTAAACGAAACAAGTAAAGCAACATACAGGATAGCAGCAGACGGAATATCGGAAGAATACCAAACAGGAACAGATATAGGAAATGGTGAAATTATAATAAACGCTCAGGATACAGATGTTAGCAAAGGATATATAACCGGCACTTTCCGGTTTAATGCAGAGGATGAAAACGGGGATGTTGTTAATTTTCAAAACGGTGTTTTTTATAAAGTTCGGATAACACAAGTACAGTAATAGCAGGCCCCGCAAACGCGGGGCTTTTTTATTTATAATAATTTAATAGGTAAAAAACTGTTTTATAAGGAAATAAGATTACATTTGCCATATAATTAAAGAGTAATTAAATTTTATATATGAATATTTTTGTAGGAAGCCTTCCGTTTAGTATTGAGGAAGCAGATTTAAGAGAGTCTTTTGAGGCTTATGGTTCGGTAGAATCTGTAAAGATTATTACAGATAAGTTTACCGGCAGGAGTAAAGGTTTCGGCTTTGTTGAAATGCCGGACGACAGTGAAGCCCAAAAAGCGATTGATGAGCTAAATGGGGCTACTGTTCAGGGAAGGACTATTGTGGTTAACAAATCAGAACCAAGACCGGAAACTGACAGAAGGAGTTTTAATAATAATCGTGGCGGTGGTAACCGTGGCGGCGGTGGTTTTAACCGTGGTGGCGGCGACCGTGGCGGATATAACCGTTACTAATTATATAGTACTGAAACTGCAAACCACCTTCGGGTGGTTTTTTTGTTGATAAACCTTTTTTTAGCTCATTTAAAAAAGATGTATATTTGAAAAGTTGCCCTTTGGGCGGCTTTTTCTTTTTAACTTCCAAATTTTAAACCGGTTATGTACCTGATATTTGACACCGAGACCACCGGATTACCCAAACGTTGGGATGCCCCTGTTACCGATACAGAAAACTGGCCACGCTGTATTCAAATTGCATGGCAACTGCACGATGATATGGGGGCGCTTATAGAGCACCAGGATTATCTTATAAAGCCGGAAGGCTTTAACATACCCTATGATGCCGAACGCATACATGGTATTTGTACCGAACTGGCTACTGAGCAAGGAATCAGCCTGAAGGAAGTACTTGAAAAATTTAATGAGGCTATTGCAAAATCAAAGTTTATAGTAGGCCAAAATGTAGGTTTTGATGTTAATATAATGGGTTGTGAGTTTCACCGCTTTGGTTTGGAAACTACATTAGGCAAAATGAAAGTGCTTGACACCTGTACGGAAATAACAGCCGAACTGCTTCAGTTGCCGGGCGGTCGTGGCGGTAAGTTTAAACTGCCTACACTTACAGAATTGCATGAATATCTTTTTGGGGAACCTTTTGCGGAAGCACATAATGCCACTGCAGACGTTGAGGCTACAACGCGTTGTTTCCTTGAGCTTGTAAAAAGGGAAGTATTTACCCATGAAGAGCTTGATGTGCACCCCGCTTATTTTAATGATTTTAAGATAAAAAACCCTCAGCCCATCCAGCTGATAGGGTTAAAACACATAAACTTAAAGGCGGCATCAGATGAAATTCGTAAGCGCCTTGAAAAATTAAAAGTTGTTAATACCCCTGCGGCACCAACACAGCAGGAAAAGCGCGATTTGCAGGAGGTTGATTTTGTTCACCTGCACAACCATACACAATTTTCCGTACTGCAGAGTACCATAGCTGTGCCTGATTTGGTTAAGGCTGCTGCCAAATATAAAATGCCTGCTGTTGCCATGACCGACCATGCCAATATGATGGGGGCTTTCCACTTTGTAAGCAGTGTGTTAAACCATAATAAGGCGGCCGAAGCCAAAAATAAAGAGGCTATTGAAAAAGGTGAACAACCTCAGGAAGTTATAATGAAACCTATTGTAGGATGCGAATTTTATGTTTGTGAAAACCACAAGGATAAAACACGTAAAGATAATGGTTACCAGGTGGTGTTTCTTGCCAAGAATAAAAATGGATATCATAATCTGGCCAAAATGTCTTCTATAGCCTATACTGATGGGTTTTATTATGTTCCACGTATTGACAGGGCAGTAGTAGAAAAATATAAAGAAGATATTATAGTCCTCTCGGGGAACCTGTATGGTGAAATACCTAACAAGGTATTAAATGTAGGTGAGAACCAGGCAGAAGAGGCTTTGCTTTGGTGGAAAGAAATTTTTACCGATGACTTTTATATTGAACTAATGCGCCATGGGCAGGAAGATGAGGACAGGGTAAACCAGACTTTAATAACCCTTGCAAGAAAACATGATGTAAAACTGGTGGCAACCAATAACACCTATTATGTAAATAAGGAAGATGCACATGCGCATGATATTTTATTGTGCGTGAAAGATGGGGAAAAACTGGCTACACCTAAAGGGCGCGGCCGAGGGTTCCGTTACGGGCTGCCCAATAATGAATATTACTTTAAGCCGGGCGAAGAAATGAAAAAACTTTTTCAGGATTTGCCCGAAGCAATAGTAACTACTAAAGAGATAGTTGACAAAATAGAAACCTACTCTTTATACCGTGATGTGCTGTTGCCTAAATTTACCATACCACAGGAATTTTTGGTTGCGGAAGATGACCAGGATGGCGGCAAGCGCGGTGAAAATAAATACCTTAGGCACCTTACCTATGAAGGGGCTAAAAAAAGATATAGCGAGATAACACCGGAAATAAGCGAGAGGCTTGATTTTGAATTAAAAACTATTGAAAATACAGGATATCCGGGTTATTTTCTTATTGTTCAGGATTTTATAGCCGAAGCAAGAAAGCTTGGTGTTTCTGTAGGGCCGGGCAGGGGCTCGGCGGCAGGCAGTGCTGTAGCCTATTGCCTTGGTATTACCAATATAGACCCTATTGCTTACGACCTGCTTTTTGAGCGTTTCCTTAATCCAGACCGTATTTCGATGCCCGATATTGATATTGATTTTGATGATGAGGGCAGGGGGCGTGTTATGGAATATGTTATTAATAAATATGGAGCTAACCAGGTAGCGCAGATTATTACCTATGGTACCATGGCGGCAAAATCTTCAATAAGGGATACTGCACGTGTGCTTGACCTGCCTTTATTTGAAGCCGACAAAATTGCCAAGCTTATACCAAACATGAAGCTGGCAAAGATTTTTAATATGGATGCACCTTCATTACGGGGTGCTTTGCGTTCAGAAGAATTTGAAAGGGTACAGGAACTTTTATCATTAGCTGAAAGCGGCGATTTAAGTTCTGAAACCATACAGCAGGCAAAAGTGCTTGAAGGCTCTTTAAGGAATACAGGTATTCATGCATGTGGTGTAATTATAACCCCGGATGATATTACCAATTTTGTGCCTGTTGCAGTAGCTAAGGATTCTGACTTATATGTAACCCAGTTTGATAACTCGGTTGTGGAGAGTGCAGGACTTTTAAAAATGGATTTCCTTGGGTTAAAAACGCTTACCCTTATTAAGGATACGGTAAAATTGGTAAAATACCGTACTGGTATTGAGTTGGATCCTGATAACTTTCCTATAGACGACCAAAAGACCTATGAACTTTTCCAGCGTGGGGAAACGGTTGGTATATTCCAATATGAATCGCCCGGCATGCAAAAATACATGAAGGAACTTAAGCCAACTGTATTTGCCGACCTTATTGCCATGAATGCTTTATACCGCCCCGGGCCGCTGGAATATATACCAAGTTTTATCCGTAGGAAAAACGGTGAGGAAGAAATAAAATATGACCTTGATGCCTGCGAGGAATATCTTAAAGAAACTTATGGCATTACTGTTTACCAGGAACAGGTGATGCTTTTATCTCAAAAGCTTGCCGGCTTTACAAAAGGTGAGGCCGATGTTTTGCGTAAGGCAATGGGTAAAAAGCAAAAGGACGTTCTTGATAAAATGAAGCCTAAGTTTGTATCTCAGGCAGCAGAAAAGGGACATGACCCCGCCGTATTGGAAAAAATATGGAAAGACTGGGAAGCTTTTGCAAGTTATGCATTTAATAAATCGCACTCTACCTGCTATGCCTGGGTTGCCTATCAAACAGCCTATCTTAAGGCGCATTACCCGGCAGAATATATGGCTGCGGTGCTTAGTAATAACATGAACGACATTAAACAGGTGTCTTTCTTTATGGAAGAATGTAAACGCATGGGCTTGCAGGTTCTTGGCCCTGATGTTAATGAGTCATTTTATAAATTTACGGTTAATGACCAGAATGCGGTACGTTTCGGTATGGGGGCTATTAAGGGTGTAGGGCATGGTGCGGTACAAACCATTGTAGATAACAGGAAGAATGGTAAATACAAATCAATATTTGATTTGGCTAAGCGAATAGATTTGCGGGCTGCCAACAAAAAGGCTTTTGAAAACCTTGCCCTTGCCGGTGGGTTTGACTGTTTTACCGATACCCACAGGGCACAGTATTTTCATGATGATGGCGAAAGCATAACCTTTTTGGAAAAGGCTATGCGATATGGCGCAAAATATCAGGAAAATGAAAATTCTTCACAGGTTAGCCTGTTTGGCGAGGCAAGCGAGGTGCAGATACCGGAACCGGTAGTGCCGCCGTGCGAGGAGTGGAGCACTATGGAAAAACTGGCGAAAGAAAAAGAAGTAGTAGGTATTTATATTTCCGGGCACCCGCTGGATGATTATAAATTCCAGATGAAATATTTTTGTAATTCAAAACTGGAAGCATTAAAAAACCTTGAGCAGCATGTAAGCAAAAATTTAAGCTTTGGCGGTATTATAACAACTGTTCAGCATAAGGTTGCCAAAAATGGCAAGGGCTGGGCATCCTTTCTTTTGGAAGGGTATGATGAAAACCACGAGTTCAGGATATATGGTGAGGAATACCTTAAATTCAGGCATTTCCTAATCCCTAACAACTTTACCTATATTAAAGTTTTAGTAAGGGAAGGCTGGGTTAATGCAGAGGGTAAACGCGGTGAGCCAAGGCTGCAGTTTATAGCTATACAATATTTGCAGGATGTGCTTACAACATTTGCCAAAAAGCTGGTAATTCAGTTTAATGTATCCGATTTACAGGAACAGCTAATTGCAAGGCTTCAGCAGTTATTTAAAGCCAGCCGTGGCGAACATTCAGTTATGTTTGAGGTTATGGAACTGGAAAAAGTAAAACGGCAGGTGGAGATATTGAGCACGGTTAATGAGCCCGCTGAAGATTATGGAGATGCAGCGTTGCCTGAAGAAGAAATATCTGAAACTGTTGTTGCAGATGTTGATGATGTACAGGTTGTAACCAAGCTAACCATGCCAAGCAGGAAGCTTAAGGTTAATATATCGAATGAGTTGTTGTATGAACTCGATAAAATGCAGCTGAATTTTAAATTGAATTAAATTTCCTAATAAATTTTATCTATATTTATATAGTTAAAACTAATATATCTTTAACTTTTATTAAATCTATAATAAGTAACTTTGTTATATAAACTAACGATATTTTAATATGGCACAAGCAATAACAGATGCTACTTTTGAAGAAGTAGTATTAAAATCAGATAAACCGGTATTAGTAGATTTTTGGGCTGCATGGTGCGGACCTTGCCGTATGGTAGGCCCAATTATAGAAGAAATAAGCCAGGAGTATGACGGCAAAGCAGTAGTTGGTAAAGTAGATGTTGATGCCAACCAAGAGTTTGCTGCAAAATATGGTATAAGAAACATACCTACTGTACTTGTTTTCCAAAATGGAGAAGTTGTAGGCAGGCAGGTTGGCGTTGCCCCTAAGCAAACATATACTGATGCTATTGATGCATTACTGTAATAATCTTTATAATTTAAAGAGAAGCCCTGTTTGTTCAGGGCTTTTTTATTGTAAATGGTTTGTCAATTTGATTATATTTGAATATGAAGATTGAAGCACAATTAGAAAAAATATCTGCATTTTCACATCTGGAACTTTTGGCAAACCAAATAGTGGAAGGTTTTATTTCAGGAATGCACAAAAGCCCTTTTCACGGCTTTTCTTCGGAGTTTGCAGAGCATAAGGTGTATAACTCCGGCGAAAGCACCCGCCATATCGACTGGAAGCTTTTTGCACGCACTGATAAGCTATATACAAAGCGATTTGAGGAAGAAACTAACATGCGCTGTCATATTATATTAGATAATTCCTCATCCATGCATTATCCTGCATTAAAAGCAGGGCAAAGCTTTTATGAAAATAAAATAGGGTTTAGTGTTCTTGCGTCAGCAGTGTTGATGGATTTGCTCAAAAGGCAGCGTGATGCAGCAGGGCTAAGTATATATTCTGACAGCTATGAATTTTACGCGCCTGAAAAAGGAAGTGGCAGGCATCACCGGATGCTGTTGGATAAGCTGGAAAATGTTTTGATAACCCCACAAGGGCAGAAAAAAACAGATACAGCTACCTTTCTTCACCAAATAGCACAGAAGATGCATCGCAGGTCCATGATTATTTTGTTTACCGATATGTTTCAGATGGGTGATGATGATGAACTTTTTAATGCATTACAGCATCTTAAGCATAATAAGCACAAAGTAGTGCTGTTTCATGTTACCGACAGGAAAACAGAATTGCGCTTTGATTTTGATAATGCGCCAAGAAAATTTATTGATACGGAAACAGGTGAGCAGGTAAACCTTTTTGCTGAAAACGTAAAGGAAGAGTATGAAAAACTTGTTTCCGGCTACTTTAAAAAAATAGCCGAAACATGCATGCAATATCAAATTAAATATGTGCCTGTAGCGGTAGATGAAAAATTTGAAAAAATTTTGACAACTTACCTGGTTGAAAAACAAAAGTTTGGATAAGCAGGGTGAAATTTTTTTATCTTTTTGTTTCAAAAAGTTTGGAGAAGTGAAATTCTGTTGTATATTTGCAACCGCAATAAAGCACTGGTTTGGTAGTTCAGTTGGTTAGAATACATGCCTGTCACGCATGGGGTCGCGGGTTCGAGTCCCGTCCAGACCGCCAGTAGCAAAAGAAGCCCTGCGAACAGCGGGGCTTTTTGCGCCAAACAATATTAAAGATAGTTGTGTTGTTTATGCCCGGAAACGGGTAGGTTTAGTAGTTAGACCAATGAAAAGCTTTCCATTAAATTGGAGGGCTTTTTTGATTTATAGCAATAAGGCAAAATTAATATACACGTAAAACAAAAAGAGCTGCCATTTGGCAGCTCTTTTTGTTTTTATCTGAACTTATGTTTTACTTGAATATGATTTTTGAAGTACCATAGTTTATTTTATCGCTGGTAATGTTAAAGAACATCATTCCTGATGGTACGTTAAAATTAAAGTCCAGTTCATTTTTGCCTTCTGTAAGGTTTACAGGAGCTGAATAAATAAGCTTGCCTGTTATGTCATGCAGCGTTACTGTAGCTGCTGTTGCAACATCTGTATATAGTAAACAACTTACATTACCAAGTGAAGGATTAGGGTACACCATAAACTCATTCTTCATAGTGTTTAGTAAATCTTCAAAGCCCTGAGGTGCCATATTTGTGAACTTCACATCTTCTATAGTCAGGTCTAAATCCTTAGTGCCGGCCTCTACAGGAAGGAATGTAAAAGTTATCATGGTTAAATCATCAGCTGTGATTTTTTTATTGCTTTTGGTTGAGGTAAAGAAACTGAAAGGTACATAATAAGTCTGCTCTTCTTCACCAACATTAATCACTGCCCTGTACTGGTGTTTCCAGTTCTCAACAGACGATTTGATAAGCCCCAGTTCTAACAGGCCGCTTCCTTTGGCTTTAAATGAAAGATACTGGTAGCCTGTATAGTCATCAGGCAATTGCCCGGGCAGTAATGATTTATATAATGTTAAGTAATCATATTCGCTGTGCGCCTGTAGTTTTACATTTCTGTGTACAGCCAGTTCCCCTTCTTTATATTCCCTGTCAAAATTATTAAATACCTGATAATTGTTAATTGTAGTGTATTTTGAATCATAATCAAGGCCCCAGTTACCATCTGCATGGTAAAAGGCATCCTGTACCACGCCATTCACTTTAATTAAGCCGTCATATTCATAACCATCTTTTATTTCAAGGTGTACAGTTTGCTCTTTTTCTGAAATAAAAGGATTGTACCTTAAAGCAAAGCCGTTGGTTTCCGTATATACTTCATCCATTGCAATTTCAATGCTTTGGTTTTTTTCTGTGCTTTTCAGTTTTACAACTATATCAAGCCCTTCCCTTGATACTTTTGAAGCGTAGGTTTTAGGCAGCTTCTGTATTTCAGTTTGCTGAACAGGTATAAAAGATATAAGGTTTTGTAAAATATCCTTCACCAGCTTTTCGGTGTTTTCAGGAACTGTTGACCATACCTGAAAGTTATACACATCGTTTGATGCGGTATATTCCTTTACAAACCAGTTGCTTTGCAGCGTGTAAAAATCATCGTTTGTATTTTTGCCTACAGCAAATGAAATAGCATATTCAGTAACGCCGTTTCTTTGCTTTATAGCCTGCATAAGGAATTTATAACCGTTTAGCTTAACTGTTTTCACATTTAAAATTTCAGCACCGCGCAGCCTGTCGCAAGATGCTTTAGTGTGGTTATAAACTTTATTGCTAGTCCTTACTCCTAATACAACACCTTTGGTTTTGTTGCTTTGAGAAAAGTCAACACTCAATACTTCTTCCGCTATGGTATAATCTAAAATATCTGTAGGGGATGTTACGTGGGCTGCATCACCATTTACCATTTGGGTAGGGAACATTTCCAGAAGCATTTGCTTGCTTTTTCCGCGGGCGGCTATATTATTAGCCGATGCCAGCGCAATCATCCTGCTCTTATTATATAATGTAGCTTCAGATTTTGTTATAGCTGTAGGGATGCTTTTCATTTTACGGTGTACATACCTTTTAGATAAAGCATCGCCAAGGCTTTCGCTTTCCAAACCACCCTCGTTTCCTGTATTAACTTCATCAGAAGCAATTACAACAGGTATAATGGTAGTGTTTATACAGCCGTTATTGTCAGTTGTATTTACTGTTATTTCATAATAGCCAGCCGCAGTAAAGCTAAAGTTTACAGTACTTTGGTTTTCAAATAAATTTGTGCCTGTTCCCGGTAAAGACCATGAAAAATTACCAAAGCTATTGCTGTTTGTAAGCACAAATTGCTTGGTAACTGAGCCTTGCCCTGAGCTTACGGTTGATTGTGTAACAACAGCATCAACAGATGGGTAAACCATTACCTGCAGTGTTTTTGTATCTGTACCATAAGTATTGGTTGCAGTAAGTGTAACTGTATAAGTGCCTGCTGTGGTATAAACTTTTGCAGGGTTCATATCGGTGCTGGAAGTGCCATCGCCAAAATCCCATGCGTAGGTTATAGGGGCTTCCGGCTGTACTGCCGTTCCGGTATTGGAAGTGTTGTTAAAAACAAATTCATTATTTACAAGACACTGTGAAGTATTATTAGGTGTAAACGCTGCTGTAGGCGGCGTTCCAGGAACCGGCGCGCAACCTGTTACCGATGGTGTAAATGCAGCATAGTGCATTTCACCGCCACCATGAACCAATGATTTGGCTATAACCTGACCCTCGATGTTCGACTGGTTGGCTGTTTTGTTTACATTGGCAAAAGGTGCATATACGGTACCTTCAACCGAACCGTTTCCGGAAATATTTAACTGTGTTGTATTATAAAAATTGTAAAGTACGTAAGGGCATTGCTGAAAACCTATACCTGTCTGGTTCCATACATTCCAGTTAAAAGTGCCGGGTGCATCAACGTTGATAATTAAAATTTTTGATGCGCTTGGCTGCTGGTTATAATTAAATACCTGCACATTATTCATGTCCGAACCTTTTATATTAAGGTAATTAATACCATTCTGCAGGTTAATTTTTATTTGGTTCGGCAGGTTGTTATTGGGTATTGGCTGGCCATTTGCATTAGTTAGCTGTGCATTGTCAGTACATTGTGAAATGCTTAATGATGTAGCCCTCATTTCCTGGAAAGCAAGTGAAAAATCAAGCAATCCTCCTTGTATAACAGGATTGTTGTTAACGCCCACCCCAAGTTGGTTGGAGTTGGTCTGCAACATAATTTTAGGAGAAGAGTCGTAATTTGAGGAAGGAGTTACCCTTATTGGCGAAGCCGCATTATTCTGGTCATAATACCAAACGTAGGAGCCTTGCCCATTTCCTATTTTTACATAGGCATTTTGGTGTATTTGTAATGAGTTGCCCGACTGGTAAATTACTTTGCCGTTAATCAGGGCGCCAATCTTTACATTATTTACTGTAAAGCTTCCTGCGCTGTGTAGTGCTGCCTGGTAGTTTCCTGCAATGGTTAAATCTCCGCCGCAGGCTATAGGGCCTTCAGACTCATTAGTGATAAGCGTTAAGTTGGTTTCGGTAAAAACATTAAAGCCTTTTGCGGGAAGCGTTGGGCTTTGCCCATAGGTTATACCAAAGGATAACAATGCAATTGCAAAAGCAATTGCACTTTTGTGTAATTTATTCAGCATATTAAATTAATTTAGGGGTATTGAGGGTAAAAAATATTTTTAAATCAAACGTTTTTAATTAGTTAATAATAATTTCAATTTGTTATACTAATCACCGTTTATTCTAAAAACGAATAAAGTATTTTAGAGGGCAAAAACGGGAATGCAAATATAAATATATATTTTTGTTACTTGCTATACAATAAGTTACAAATTTATGTAGAAATATTACTACATGCATGGGCCGTAACAATTATTTTGATTGTTGTACAATTGGCGCACCCATAAAACTTAGGCTTAATTAATAGGTTCAGCTTTAAATATTTTGCTTATTTTTGGCTAAATCTCCTTACAGGAATGAAGCGAATTGCAGCACTGATTTTTATATTTCTTGGCGTATCATGCAATTTTTTTGAAGGCAAAGTGCCTGATGAAGATGAATTATTGCAGGAGCAGCTTGCCCGTATCAACTGGAACGAGGTAAGTGCTTATCCTTCAATAGCAGAATGTGGGCCGATACTGGATAAGGAAGAAAAAAAGGAATGTTTTTTTGAAACCATGGCCCGGATTATTCAGGAAAAACTTTCAGCAGATACCTTGGCTGTGCTTTATCCTGAAGCAGATACCATTGATGTTGAAGTTACTGTGTTTTCGGATGCCAGCCTTAAATTTGAACCCATGTTCCCGGCTGACAGTACTGCTTATAATACAAAGGCCATTGACAGCCTGATAAAAGCAAGGCTGACCGGTTTTCCCGAAATTGAGCCGGCGCAAAAGGAGGGTGTGCCTGTAACCACACAATTTATACTTCCTGTAATAATTAATGTACAATAATACTGATTGGCACTAGAACGCATAATATTAGGTATAGATCCCGGTACAACAATAATGGGCTTTGGGCTCATTAAGGTTGTAAATAAAAATATGCAGTTTTTGCAGCTCAATGAACTGCAATTAAGCAAATATGACGACCATTACGTAAAGCTGAAGGTGATTTTTGAGCGTACCATAGAACTTATTGAAACCCATCATCCTGATGAAATAGCCATTGAAGCTCCTTTTTTTGGTAAAAATGTCCAGTCTATGCTAAAGCTCGGCAGGGCACAGGGTGTGGCTATGGCCGCGGGTTTATCCCGGCAGATACCCATAACCGAATATGAGCCTAAAAAAATTAAAATGGCAATTACAGGCAACGGTAATGCCAGCAAGGAGCAGGTTGCAAAAATGCTGCAGCAGCTTTTGGGATTAAAGGAGTTGCCAAAAAACCTGGATAGTACCGATGGGCTCGCGGCAGCGGTATGCCATTTTTTTAATTCAGGGAAAACCGTGGCAGGCAAAAGTTACTCGGGCTGGGAAGCGTTTGTAAAACAAAATGAAAGCCGCATAAAATAAAGGCTGTTTATATTTAAACAGCCTTTATTTTTTATTCCAAATATTACCAATTGTCTGTCCTGAATGGTGGCGTTGCAAGGCCGTCTTTATTATAAAGCATTACCTTGCCGGGTGCGTCTGCCCATAGGTAACGCACAGCAGCAGGCTTCTGTACTTTATCGCTCCAAACCTTTATAGTTTTGCCATCGCTTTGCAGGCTGGCATTTGCGGGATAAAACTTTTTATCGCTTCCGGCAATTGTAAATCCGCTTAAGGCGTTAGTATTGCCTTTCAATTCAAACCCTGCTTCATTAAAAGTAACAAAAATTGCATTTGCATCCTGCTTGTAGCTTGTATAAACCGGCGCACTTGCAGGCAGTTTATCTCCGTAGGCAACGTTTTGTGCCACAACGGCAAACCTCCTGCCCGGTTCCTGTTTATTAATAGGGTGTATATTATCATCTTCGCCCACATCAATAAGTGTAACCATGCCTGTATTTTTAAGCTCAAGTGCCTTGCTTTGCGATTCGCGTAGTGTTATCCACCTGCCATTCTGGTTGTCGTAGTTGGGAAGCTGCGCAAATATAAAAGGGTAGTCTTGCCCCCAGTGGTTTCTCCAGTCGGTTATCATTGCTTTAAAAAGCGATGCATATTCAGCAGCGTTTTTAGAATTGGCCTCACCCTGATACCAAATTATACCTTTAATTTTTATACCGAAAAACGGGGCAACCATGCCATTATATAATGAAGTAGGATAAATAGTGGGGTGCTGCCTTACGGGCACGGGTTCAATATCTTTTGTGCCTGCTTCATACCGCCATGTGCCTGCCAGGCTTATTTTCCTTGAAGGCGTTTGCAGGTATAATGCTGAAGCATCGCTCCTGAAACCGCCAACATCACCAGAATTTTTAACACGTATGGTAATTATATTTTTACCTGGCGTAAAATTTTCCTTTGCAACATTGTAAACGCGCTCAAGGTCTTTATTGGTGCTTTCGGCAACTTTGTTGCCGTTTATATAAGTAATATCTTCGTTATCCACACGCCCTATGCTCAGGGTAAGCTCATCTTCTGTAAGGTCTCTTTCCGTAAGTGTAAACTCGCGGGTTACCCATATTATACCATCATTGGGCTCAACTTTCGCTTTTTTCCAATATACCGGCAGCTCAATATTTTTCCACGATTTAGTGTCATAATCTTTGTTATACCACTGCTGTTTCAAACCCACATCGTCATTATCGGCTTTTTTATTCCAGGCATCAAAATCTTTCTTGTAATCTTTCATTACATTGCTAAAATCAATACCTTTCATTTTGGCTATTGTTTTTGCCGCTTCAGGATGTTTTCCCATAACATCGGCGCTTAGCCATGCTTCAATGTTTGTGCCTCCCCAAGATGAATTGATGAGCCCTATGGGTACCTGGTATTTATTATAAAGCTCACGCCCAAAAAAATAGGCTACTGCCGAGAAGCCTTCGGCACTTTGCGGAGAACTCGTAGCCCAGGAACCTTTTTCTATATCATTTTGCGGTATGCCAGCCATAGTCCTGGAAACCTGAAGTAGTTTTATTTTTTCATGGCTGGCGTTAGCAAGCTCCTGCTCGCCATTTACAGCATTTTCCAGTTTCCACCCCATGTTCGACTGCCCTGAGCAAAACCATACATCACCTATATATACATCATTAAATATAATTTTATTATCCTCGGTTATATTTACGGTATATGGCCCCCCGGCCTGCATGGCAGGGAAAGTTATACTCCACTCGCCTTTATTATCGGCTTTTGCCTGTAACGTTTTACCTGCAAATTCAATACTCACAGTTTTGCCCTTATCTGCCCAACCATAAATGGTTATGGGAGCTTCTCTTTGCAATACCATATGGCTGGAGAAGAATTTAGGGAGTGTAACTTTTGCATAAGCCTGCCCAAAAACAAGGGCAAGCATAAATAATATTATTCTTTTCATAATTACGCTATAGTTTGGGTGCTAATATAAATATAATTGGTCAACCAAAAACAATAACGTTAATATATTTTTAATTATTGCGGTGATTAATTGTATTCATATCAATATTATGCATGTATTTATACATATATCATAACTAAAGTTGTGTCGCATAAAAAAAGGAGCCTTTATAAAGGCTCCTTGTATTACAGGTTTATATTATTTACATGAGTAACTTGCATCGCTTGGGGAAGTGAGGGTTTAGCTACAATATTGAATGTTAGAATATTAAACCTGTAAGTAATTGTTAACTGCAAAAATACTAAATAAACCCTTTATGCTTAGTAAATAATACGTTAATAATTATAATTGGTTGGGCAGTAATTGGGCATAATTATAAAAATCTTGATTAATAATTTACCGAAAACGTTTTAGCGGATTGTTAAAAATGCCTTAAAATCTATATTGATATTGCTTATAATTAAAAATTAATTAAAATATATTCAATAAATATTCTCTAAAAATTAAATATATGTAAAAAATAACCAATAATTTGGAGATATTTAAATTTTCGTATATTTGGTCAACCAATTTAGTTTAAAAATGAATGAATTTGGACTTGAAGGCACTTTTAAAGCAGAAGAAAAAGAGATTATAGCTAAAATAAGGGATCTCATTACTTCGCAAAAGTTAAAGCCGGGTGACAGGCTTCCCTCTGAAAGGAAACTTTCTGAAGAACTGGGTGTAAGCAGGGGCAATGTAAGGGAAGTTATCCAGAAGCTGGAGTTTTACGGTTTACTTAAAACGCTTCCGCAAAGTGGTACGTTTGTTGCCAAGCTTGGCGTGCCTGCACTTAGCGGTATGTTTACCGATATACTTCAGCTAAAAAAGCCTGATTTTAAATCGTTGGTTGAAACAAGGATAATGCTGGAAACAAACATTGTTTCACTGGCAGCCGAAAGGCGCACCACACAGCACCTTATACAAATTGAGGAGGCTTTAATAGCTTACCAGAATAAAGTGGAACGTAATGAAAATGCGGTTGAGGAAGATTTAATGTTTCACCTTAAAATTTCGGAGGCAAGCGGCAATTCGGTAATGAATACGCTAATGCTTATTATAACGCCCGAAATAATTACAAATTTTGAAAAATACCATGTTTGCAAAAGCTCTATGGCAAGTGATAATATCATGGAGCACCTGCAGATTTTTGAAGCTATAAAAAATCAAAACCCCGTGGCGGCAAGGCACTATCTGCAGCACCATTTTAAACTGCTTTATGAATATTGCAGCCAAACGGAAACAATAATGAATAGCGGCACCATGCAGTTGTAAATTCAACGTGCATTTTTTTAGACGGTAATGGCAGGATAACTAAATATCGCTTGGGGAAGTGAGGGTTATTTATCTGCGCCAAAAGGGCTTTGCCATACCTAAGCGGCAGGGCCGGCAGTAAGTATTAACCAAAAATATTGAATGTTAGTTTATGAAACTTAAAACACTATTCTTTTTTACAGCCTTATTGGTTACGTCTGTATTATTTGCGCAGGATAAGTACATTTTAAAAGGTACGGTATATTCAGCCGATGATAACCAGACGCTTCCGGGTGCCAACGTAACTGTTTTTGGCACTACAAAAGTTGTAAGCACCGACCTTGACGGAAATTTTTCCATAGAGGTTACAGGCAAAGAAACTTTGCAGGTTTCCTATTTGGGGATGGAAACGGTGGTTGTTATCCTTAATGGCGAAAGGGAGGTATCCATAACCATGAAAGGTGCATCTACCGAACTTGACGAAGTGGTAGTTGTGGGATACGGTACACAAAAAAAATCGTCAATAACAGGTTCAGTTTCCAAACTTGAAAATGAAAATCTTGATGAGGTAACCAGTTCGCGGGTGGACAAGGCTTTACAGGGCCGCATTGCAGGTTTGCAGATACAAAACATAACCAGCGAAGTAGGCGAGGCACCACAGATAAGGATAAGGGGGCTTGGCTCTATTAGTGCCAGCAGCAACCCGCTTGTTGTAGTTGATGGTTTTCCCATAGAAAACGGGCTTGAATTTATTAACCCAAGCACTATAGAATCTATAGAAGTACTGAAAGACGCAAGTTCTACAGCTATATACGGCTCAAGGGGCGCCAATGGTGTGATACTGGTAACTACAAAAGAAGGTTCAGATTCGGTAACATCCTATGAGTTTAAAACTTATTTTGGTGTAAAGTCAGCCTATGACAACCTTGACCTTTTAAACACATTTGAATATACCGACATGCTGCGCAGGGAACGCCAGATTAATGAAAACTACCTGGCCTCTCAGGAAGGGCGCGACCCGGCTGTAATAGCATTTACCACACGTGAAAAGGGTATGCGCGAAGTGGCAAGGCACGGCGAGGTTGACTGGCAGAGGGAAGGGCAGCGCAGCCCGGCACTTATAAAAAATTACCAGCTAAATGTATCAGGTGGTAAAAATGGTACTACGTATTATATATCAGGGCAGTACATTGATGATGAAGGCTTGCTGAAAGACAACTTCCTTAGGAGGGTAAATTTTCAGTCCAGGGTTAAAACCAAACTATCGGATAAGCTTACGCTTGATGTTAATGTAAGGCCGTCTTATACCCAAAGGAGAAGGTCGAGCGTATCATTCACCGATTTTGCAAGGACTTACACTTTTCTTCCCGTAAGGCATACGGAATATACTTCCGGGCTTACAGGTTATCCGTTAGGAAGCTATGCACATGGAAGGCATTTTCAAAATGTCAATTTTAATTATATAGATGAGGATGGTGTTCCGCAGGATTTTACCGCTTCATTATGGGGAACCAATAATAATAACCCTATTTCAAGGTTGGAAAGCGACCAGAGGTATCAGCACGATTACAGGATGCTTACCAACTTTGCCCTTGATTACAGGATTACCAAAAAATTACGTTTCAGGACATCGGGTGGTGTAAATGTTGATTATTCCAATTATGAACGTTTCAGAAGCTCAGAAGCAGAATATACAGGGCAGGCATTAGGGCAGGATAACAGTACCATGCGTGTAAGGCTGCTAACGGAAAACACCCTTACATGGGACTGGACTAAAGGCGACCATGACCTTAACGTTTTGGGTGGTATAACCTACCAGAAAACAAACTACAAATACTCCAATATGTATGGCTCGCAGTTTTCATCGGACTATATAGCCACATTAAATGCGGCTAACCTTATTGATGCTGAGCAAACATTCACCCGCAAAGAGGAAGACAACCTGCTTTCATTCCTTGCCAGGGTAAACTACTCTTATAAAAACAGATACCTTTTATCAGTTGCGGCACGTGCCGATGGATCATCGGTATTTGGCCCTGAAAATAAATATGGTTTTTTCCCTTCGGTTTCTGCAGGATGGAATGTGAGCGAAGAAAACTTCTGGAAAAACAATATTGAATTTATCAACCGTTTTAAAATAAGGTCAAGTTTTGGTGTAACAGGTAATAACAATATTCCAAACTACTCATTTACCAATCTTCTGTATGCCGCAAATTATTCTTTAGGCGGTGGTACAGGCAGTGTAACATCAGGACTTGGGGAAACAGGCTCGGTACTAGGAAACCCTGCGATAAGCTGGGAGCAGACATATGAATATGATACAGGGGTTGATGCAGGTTTTTTCGGCAATAAATTAAATGTAACGTTTGATTATTATTACTCTGTAACCGACAGGCTTTTACTTCAGCAGAATGTATCATTTGCAACAGGGCACAACCAGTTTTTTAATAACATTGGTAAAATACAAAACAGTGGTATTGAAGCTGAGGTTTCAGCCAATATTAAGGCGGGCAAGTTTACATGGAGGCCGTCATTTAACATTGCCGCCAACAAAAACAAACTTATTTCACTGGGAGGCGAGGCACAGTTTATAAGCCAGGGTGAAAGAAATGAGCAGTATATAGCCCGCGTAGGCGAAGAAGCAATACAATTTTACGGGTATAAAATGATAGGGGTATGGCAGTCTGCCGAACAATTGGCTAACAACCCGAGTTCTTCAGACGATGCTGTGGGAGGCATACGTGTGGCTGACCTGAACGGTGATGGCGAAATTACCGCTGATGACCGTACTACATTGGGCAGCCCGTTCCCTGATTTTACCTGGGGCTTTTACAACTCCTTTACCTACGGGAATTTTGACATGAATTTCCTTGTTCAGGGTTCTGTGGGTGGTGAGGTGTTTTACGGCGATGGCTATTATAATGAAACACGATACCTGCAAAAAGAATTTGTACAGGGACGTTGGTTTAGCGAAGGTGTGCCGGCCAGCAAGCCAAGGGAAAACCTGGGGCGTGCATGGCAAAATACCGATTATCTTATACAGGATGCATCATACCTTTCATTACGCGCAGTTACTTTAGGCTTTAAACTCCCTGAAGATGTTACCCAAAAAATAGGACTTGCCAAGGCGCGCTTTTATCTTACAGCTGAAAACCTTTTATACCTGAAGGCAAAAGATTTTACCGGCCTTAACCCTGAAGCCTTAAATACAAGCGGATTGTATGCTTCACCGCTTATTTCCGGCTACCAGCGCGGGGCTTACCCGGTACAGAGGACAATTGCACTTGGTATTGATGTTAATTTCTAAAAAATTATGAAAATGAAAAATATAAAGCTGTTTAACCTTAAAGTTTTGTTTTTTGCAGGCCTGTTAGCTATAACAGGTTGTGAAGAAACGCTTGACCTTCAGCCGATTTCGGAAATAGGGGTTGATGAGTTTTACAAAACCCCCGAAGAAGTTAACCTTGCTGTAATAGCTATATATAACAGCCTTTACGGCATGCAGAACAGGGAATGGATGCTTACCGAATTACGCTCCGACAATACTTATATGAACCCTGTTTCTTCTGAATCTAAAGATTTGCCCATACGTGAAATTGACAGGCATGTGGCACAATCGCAAAACATTTATATAGAGGAGTACTGGAGGGCATGCTACAGGACAATCAATCTTGCCAACATAGTGCTGCAAAACCTTGATGTGGTAACCAATGAAACAGAGCGTAATACTTATGAGGGAGAAGCACGTTTTTTAAGGGCGCATGCCTATTTTAACCTTGTGCGCCTTTGGGGGGGTGTTTTCCTTGTGGAGCGCCCAATATCCGGCAAGGAGGCAAAAACAATGGACAGGAGCCCGCAAAATGAGGTGTATGATTTTCTTATAGAAGATTTCAGGCAGGCTTCGCAATTGCTGCCACCGGAGCAAGCAGGCGTTAATTTAGGCAGGGTTACTATTGATGCTGCAAAAACACTGCTGGGCAAAGCATTGCTTACCCGCAAGGCGGCAGGCGACCTTACAGAAGCGAGGACAGTACTTACCGATGTAGTTACCGGTACACACGGCCTTTTGGATAATTACGCTTCGGTTTTTGATATTGGTAATGAATATAATAACGAAATACTTTTTGCAGTACGCTATCAGTCGGGTGGTGTGGGCCTTGGCTCTCCCTTCCCTAACTTCTTTTCGCCGCTGCAAAGTGATAATTATGTGGTTTTTGGTAATGGCGACGGGCTTAACGTGCCAACCGAAAGCATGTCGGATGCTTATCCTGCAGGCGACCCGCGCAAGGCAGCTTCAATGGCTGATGAGTGGATTGGCTTTCAGGGTGTGGTAAATGACGACAGGCATGTTATAAAATATAACTCGCAGTTTAATGTAGTTGATGATAGCGGCAATGATTGGATTATAACCCGTTATGCCGATGCGCTTTTACTTTTGGCAGAAGTTATTAATGAGCAGAGCGGGCCTGATGCCGAGGCTTTAGGTTATCTTAATGATGTGCGCAAACGTTCGCTTGGCGCTGCTGCCGCACTGACATTTGACCAGGTTAGTACTTATTTTGACTTTAAACTGGCTCTTGAAAATGAGCGGAGGCTGGAATTTGCTTTTGAAAACCATCGCTGGTTTGACCTTGTGAGGAGCGGGCGTGCCATAACGGTAATGAGCCAGCATTTTGCCACTGAGTTTCAGTATAATGACCCTGACCATCCGGCATTTAATACTCCGGCACTGCAGCACTACCAGCTATACCTGCCTATACCGCAGTATGAAATAGACCTTAACCCAAGCATTGCTCAAAATACAGGATATTAATTATGATCAATTCTAAAAAAAATATATATAAAACCTTTGCTGCCTTGCTTATTGCGGGGCTGCAAACCGCAGGCGCGGCAAATATTAAAGTTGCCAATATGGCCGAGCTTAATTCTGCAATGGTAAATGTAAAGCCGGGGGACAGGATTATTATGGCTAATGGCACCTGGAAAGACAGTGTAATTGCCTTTAATGCAAACGGCACTGCAAAAGACTCTGTTTACCTTGAGGCTGAAACCCCAGGCAAAGTAGCCTTAACGGGTAAATCCTCGTTAGAAATGGGCGGCAAATACCTTGTTGTAAACGGGCTTTGGTTTAAAGACGGCTATTCTGATAAGAAATATGTAATAAGCTTTAAAAATGATAAAACTATAGCTAACAATTCAAGGCTTACTAATTGTGCTATTACAGATTATAACCCCGAGGCGAAGTCAGACACCAACCACTGGATTGAGCTTTGGGGTAAAAATAACAGGGTTGACCACTGCACGGTTTCAGGAAAAACCAACCAGGGATGTACTATGGTGGTTTGGCTTAAAGGCGAGGAAAACCACAATAATAACCACAGGATAGACCATAATTATTTTGGCGAACGCCCGCCTTTGGGTTCCAACGGTGGCGAAACCATCAGGATAGGTACAAGTACCAACTCCATGTATCAATCCAACACCCTTGTAGAGCTCAATACTTTTGAAAAATGCAATGGCGAGGTTGAGGTGGTTTCCAACAAATCCTGCAATAATATATACAGGAATAACCTTTTCCTTGAATCGCAGGGGTCATTGGTTATGCGCCATGGTAATAACTGTATTGTTGAGGACAATGTCTTTTTAGGCAACAACCAACCTTATACCGGTGGTGTGCGTGTTATCAATGAAGGCCATATTGTAAGGAATAATTATTTTGGAGAACTTACAGGTACTGATTTTCGCGGGCCGTTAGTAGTTATGAACGGTGTGCCGAATAGTGCGCTTAACCGCTACAACCAGGTGAAAGATGCACAGGTGGTTGGCAATATTTATTATAACTGCTCTCCGTTTCAGCTTGGGGCAGGCAGCGATGCCGAAAGGACACTGCCGCCTGTAAACAGTAGTATTAAGGGCAATATTATTTATACGGAAAAAGATGCTGTTGCCACATTTTATGATAAAATGGATGGCATAACATTTAAAGACAATATTGCAGATGCGCCTAATGCAAAACTACCACAGGGCTTTACTGCGAAAAAACTTAACTGGGAAAAGCAGGGCCAACTTTACATACCTAAAGGCCAAAATATAGACAGTAAAAAATTTAAGGCCGCACTGGATGCTAAAACAGGAGTAAGCTGGGATGCCAGCACAACAAAAAAAGTAAAAACGATTGCTGTTGAAACCATAACTGTAGAGCCGGGCAAAGGTACTCTTGAAGCAGCCATTAAAAAAGCGAAAGGTAAAACAACTCTTAAGTTAACGGCAGGTGATTATGAAATGGAACGTTCTGCGGTAATTAAGTCAGATATTACCATTTTGGGAGAAGGAGCCGAAAAAACCCGCATATTTTTTACGGCACAACCTGAAAAGAAAGCCAATTACATGTTTAAGGTTGACTCAGGCGCTAGGCTTACGTTTAATAAAATTGCCCTTTCAGGCAAAGAAAATACAGACGTAAAATATGCAATCAATTCCCCATCTGAAGATACACCGGGCAATTACAGCCTGTATATAGACAATTCACTGATTTCGGGCTTTACCAATTCTGAAGGAGGCGCAGTGTTTAAAGCTAATAAAGGTACGCTGGCTGATACAATCAAGGTGAGCAACAGTATCATTAAAAATAATTTCAGGGGCTTTAACCTTTCTTATGAAAAGGATGATAAAGGAAAGTATAATGCAGAAAACATAATATTTGAAAACTCCGTATTTACTGACTTTACACAATGGGTACTGCATTATTACCGTGGCGGCAATGACGAATCTACGCTGGGAGGCAACCTATATGTAAACCACTGTGTTTTCAGTAAAACAGGCTCAAGGGATAAAGACCAGGTTTTGCTTACCAAAGGTATAGTTACCGTTACAATAGAAAATAGTGTATTTTATGAAAACCCATTACTTATCAACCCGGTAAGGCTTGATGGAAAGAGCAACAGCATAAGCAATTCTGCGGTTTACAATTCAGGAGAGGTAAAGTTAACATCAAAAGCAGTTTCATCAAACCTGATTAATAAAAATCCTAATTATTCTGATAAGGAAAGGTTTATTCTTAAAGATAAATCACCGCTTAAAAATGCAGGTACTGATGGCAGGGATATAGGTGTTTTACAGGAAAAAAACTAAAAACATTACAATTATGAAAACAAGATTATACAAAAAAATAACAGGCATTTTGTGTATGGCACTTGCAGTGTTTGTTTTAGCCTGCGATGCCGATATTGAAGTGGATAAAACCTTTGAGGAAATACTGGGTGCACAGCCTACTATAGAAAGCTTTTCGCCCGGTACTGCACCAATACAGGGGCTGGTAACCATACAGGGTACTTACCTGAACTTTGTAACCCGTGCTTACATAGGTGATGCCGAAGCAGAAATCTATTCACGGGAAAATGCAAAAACTATGATTATACGTGTTCCTGCCAACGCCGTTAACGGCATAATAAGGCTGGAAACCAACTCTGATAAAGTGGCGGAGTCGGCAGAGGAACTTATTGTTACTTATCCGGTTCCGGTTATAGAGTCTACCCTGCCTGACCAGACTACAGTAAATGAAACCATTACTATAGAAGGGGAAAACCTGCAGGTTATTACTAAAGTAAGCTTTGGCAATGTGGACGGCGTTATTGAACTGCAGGATGACAGGACAATTATTGTAAGGACACCCAATAATAACCAAAGCCCCATGCAGCTTAGCTATACTTACAATACCACAAGCGGAGAGGAAACCATAGTACTGGTAGAAAGTTTCACTATTTACATACCGCTGCCTGTAGTATCATCATTCCCTTCGGCAATAATTAAAAATAATCCTGCCACTATAACCGGGCAGAATATGAATTTGATTACATCAGTTTTATTAGGTACTACAGAGGTAACTGATTTTACAACTGCTCCGGGCAACTTAACCTTTAATCCGCCTGCATCGCTTGCTTCAGGTTCTTATGCAATAACGCTTAATTACGGTGAGGGCGAGCAGATAGTAAGCAATGCCGTACCCTATATTAACAGGGATATTGAAACCTATTTCAATTTTGAAAACCATGGTACGGAAGTTATTTCATCCACATCAAGTGTTTCCAGCCATTTATTGGTGAGCACGCTAAACGGTTCATTACCGCAGCCACCGTTTCCCGGAGGAAGCAATTACTACCATGCCGAAATACTTTCGCCTAATAATAACGGAAGCAGTATAGCCTACATGCGCTTTACATTCTCCGATAACGACACATGGAAAACTGTTTTTGATGCAGGGGCATTTAATGACAATCCTGTGCTGCATTTCTGGCTTAACACCAATAATACAACCCCAACGCTAAGGCTGTATATGACTTCTTCTTCAAGCAGGAAGCTGGTACATTATAACACCGGCAGCGACTGGCAGCTTGTAGCCATTAGGCTGCGCGACCTTTTCCCGGGTGTAACGGCTTCAGACTTTTTAAGCGGCAATTATATGAGGATGAACTACCTGAGCGATAACCAGGCAGGCGTTCCACTTGAGGTAAATGCAGACTGGTTTATGATTACTGATGCAGTACTTACAGAAGCCGGGGCTGTTGATGTTACCGATATGTTCAATTAACCGGATTTTAAATTATAATGAATTTTAAAAAACTAATAGCCTTATCTTTTTTTGCTGCAACTACTTTGGTAACTGCACAAAATGACCCTGTATTATTACTTTCCAAAACGGATGCACAAAATATTAGCAGCCATTTAAAGGAGTACAAAATACTGGAAAAGTCATTTGATAAAATAAGGAAAACTGCCGATAAGGCACTTAAAAATAAAATTGAGGTACCGCTACCCGCCGATAACGGCGGGGGCTACACCCATGAAAAGCATAAAAGAAATTACAGGGAAATGTATGCAGCAGGAGTTGCCTACAGGGTTACCGGAGAAAAGGCTTATGCAAAGTTTGTAGAAAACATGCTTTTACAATATGCCAAAATGTATCCGGGTTTACCGCTGCATCCCCAGCGTAAAAAAACACAAAATGCCGGTAAATTGTTCTGGCAGGGCCTGAATGACTGTGTTTGGTTAGTTCACGGCATACAGGCCTACGATTTAGTAAAGGCAGATATCAGTGCTGCCAACCGCGAAATAATTGAGCGCGATGTTTTCAGGAGCATGGCTGCCTTTTTGAGTGAGAGTGAAGGCGGCAAGGATACTTTTAATAAAATACATAACCATGGCACATGGGCTGTGGCTGGTGTTGGCATGACAGGTTATGTACTTAAAGATAAAGATATGGTTGACCGTGCCCTTTACGGCTCTGCCAAAGATGGAAAATCCGGCTTTATAAAGCAAATTGAACTGTTGTTTTCACCGGATGGCTATTACTCTGAAGGGCCTTATTACCAGCGTTACGCATTACAGCCGTTTATGGTTTTTGCGCAGGCAATAAATATAAATCAGCCAGAAATTAAAATTTTTGAATTCAAGGACAGGGTTTTGGGTAAAGCTGTAAAAACAGTTTTCCAGTTAACCGATGGAAATGGCTATTTCTTTCCGTTTAACGACTCGTTAAAAGAAAAAAACTTCCTAAGCGAAGAGCTTGTTTTTGCAGCCGATATTGCCTACCAATACTATAATGATGCTTCTTTGCTTCCGGTAATAAAGGAACAGGGTCAGGTGGTAATGGCAGGTGCTGGCTTTGCTGCAGCACAAGCGGTGCAAAACCTTTCAAAAGAAGCAAAATATATAAAGGAATCAGCTATTATTTCAGATGGCGCTGATGGTAAATCGGGCGGTGTTGCACTGCTAAGGGCAGATACCAGTAAAAAAGGCGAGCAGCTTACGCTGGTATATAAATTTGCATCGCAGGGTATGGGGCATGGCCATTTTGACAGGCTTGGCATACTACTGTATAATAATGATAAAGAAATATTGCAGGACTATGGCGCTGCCCGTTTCCTGAATGTAGAATCTAAAAGTGGGGGCAGGTACCTTGATGAAAACCATAGTTATGCACAGCAATCGGTAGCACACAATACTGTTGTTGTAGATGAAACATCCCATTATGGTGCTGAATGGAAAAAAGGTGAGGAGCACAGTCCGCAACTTATATTTAGCGATATAGCAAAGCCTGAAGCGATACAAATTGTAAGCGCTGTTGAAGAAAATGCTTATCCTGATACAAATATGCAGCGTACAGTTGCAGTTGTGGGGGGAGATGTACCTTTTGTTATTGATGTATATTCTTTGCAATCAAAACAAAAACATAAATATGACTTGAACTTTATGTACAGCGGGCATATAATGGAAACCGATTTTGAATATACTCCCTTTACCAGCTCATTAAGCGTTTTAGGTTCAGCCAATGGTTACCAGCATTTATGGAAGTTGGCCGAAGGCAAGGGTAATAACGGGATTTCAAAATTCACCTGGCTTAACGACTCAAGGTTTTATACCATATCAACTGTAACAGATACAGATACGCAGCTTGTTTTTACAAAGGCCGGGGCTAACGACCCGAAGTTTAACCTGCGTGCAGAGTCGGGGTATATGGTTCGGGTAAACAGTAAAGACAATTACACTTTTGTTAGTGTGATAGAGCCTCATGGCAGTTTTGACCCGAAACTTGAATCGGTGCAGGATCCGCATTCAAAAATAACCGCTATAAAGCTGTTGCATAACGATAAGAATTATACTGCATTATCGGTAACATTTAAAAATAATAAAGAATACATATTAATGTTTGCCAACAAACCGGCTAAAGCCAATACGGCACATACATTAACCCTTGGCGGGAAAAAATATAGTTGGAACGGAAATTATAAACTACTAATAAATTAAAAAATGGAATTAAGGACTGATGCATTTTTTGTTGAAAGCGAAAACCCCTGGGAACCTGTAGCCGAAGGAGTAAAACGCCAGATAACAGGATATGACGTAAGCATAATGATGGTTAAGGTAATGTTTGAAAAAGGAGGTATAGGGCCCCTGCACCAGCATTACCACTCACAGACATCTTATGTGGTTTCAGGAAAATTTGAAGTAAGCATAGACGGTGAAAAGAAAATACTACAGCAGGGCGACGCATTTTATATAGCACCAAATGTGCTGCATGGCGCAGTTTGCCTTGAGGCAGGTATGCTTATAGATGTTTTTAGCCCAATAAGGGAAGATTTTTTAAAATAGGCAGGAAAGCAAAGGCAGGGGAAAGAAAGTTATGGAAGGATAAACTGCTTATGGATTATTGTAAATAAAGATAATTAACAAACATAAAAATTATTGACCATGAAAAAAATTACTCTTTTCTCAGCCTTTGCGCTGATGTTTTTAGGGGTTGAGGCAAAAGCCCAATCTACTATAACTGTTATTGACCCTGCCGGAGATGGCGGTTTTGAAAATGCTGATACTTTTGAAGGTAACGGCTGGGATGTGCAGAATGCAAGCTATGGCAGCCGCAAATGGCAGGTAGGTTCGGCGCAGCCGGGCTATAATGGCGACAGGTGTGCTTTTATTGGTGCATCGCCTACCAGTGTGGGTACAAATGCCGGAGGGCGCACAGTGCATTTTTACAGGCAGATTACCCTTCCGGATGATGCGGCTAACATGCAGCTTACCTTTAAATACAAACAGGAGGTTGTATTTATTGACCCTTCAACAGGGCCAAATGATTACCTGTATCTTTCTTTAACAGATGATGCTCCTTCTACCGGTAATACCCCGTCCTCATCACAGTTTGGCGAAAGGTATCCAACTACCGGTGCTTTAGCCGACTTTACCGAAATAAATGTGCCGCTACCCGCAGAAGCGGCAGGCGGTACAAAATATCTGGTATTTACGTTCAGGTCAAACAACCTTAACGACCCATCTACAGTAGGCTGGGGTGCTATTGATGATATTGAGCTTACCTATGAGGGCACAATGGGCACGGGAGAAAACACTATCAAAGGATTTAGCTATTATCCCAACCCTGTAAATAATGTGCTTAACCTTACCGCACAGGAAAGTATAACAGGCATAAGGGTAACAAACCTTTTGGGGCAGCAGGTTATGCAGTTATCACCGGGCAGTACCGGTACTGCAATAGATACATCATTATGGGCAAAAGGCACTTATATGGTAACCGTAACAGCAGGCAGTAGTAGCAAAACTGTTAAGGTAGTAAAATAATAAACAGGCTTTAGGCCACTTAATAATTACAAATGAAGATTAAAGGATTGCGCTGGTGGATAATTGCCCTTATAGGCATAGCAACCATCATTAATTATATTGACCGTTCCGCATTGTCTATTATGTGGCCTGCAATGGGGAAGGATTTGGGTATGGATGACAGCGATTATGCATTAATACTCAATTTATTTATGATAGCTTATGCCATAGGGCAGTCGGTATCAGGAAAAATGTTTGATAAGATAGGTACCCGCATGGGGTATGTTATTGCCATTTTTATATGGTCATTATCCTCTTTGTTTCACTTTGCTGTAAGGGGGTTGTATTCGCTCGCTTTTGTAAGGTTGCTATTGGGTATATCCGAAGCAGGTAACTGGCCGGGTGCCGTAAAAAGCAATGCCGAGTGGTTCCCCATGAAAGAAAGGGCGGTAGCCCAGGGTATTTTCAATGCAGGGGCTTCAATAGGTTCGGTTATCGCGCCGCCGTTTATAGCCTTTATGTATGCCGGTTTCGGGTGGAAAACAACCTTTATTATAATAGGGAGCATGGGTATAGTTTGGATTATTCCCTGGCTGATTATTAATAAAAAGCAACCTGCACAGCACCCGTGGATAACGGAAGAAGAAAAACTTCATATAACGGGCGGTAACCCTGCAAACGAAGTTGCGGAAGCAAAAGCAGCACCTGCGCTTTCATTAAAAGAAATATTGTCACACAGGGAAGCATGGGGTGTGGTGGTTTGCCGTTTTTTCCTCGAACCCATATGGTGGCTTTTTGTAGGCTGGATGCCGCTTTACCTTCAAAAAACATATGGCTTTGATGTAAAACAGATTGGGCTTTTTGCATGGGTGCCCTATGTAGGCGCAGCACTTGGTAGTATTGCCGGGGGATGGTATGCGGGCAATGTTATAGCCCGTACCCATTCTGTAGATAAGGGGAGGAAAAACGCTATAATTATAGCGGGTGTCATCATGTTTTTAGGATTATTGGCTACTATATTTTTGGGCAATACCCCTTTAAAATTTGTGGTAATAGTATCCTTTGTGTTGTTTGGGTTCCAGTTTGCCATTGGCAATGTGCAGACACTGCCAAGCGACCTGTTTAACAGGAAATCGGTGGGAACGCTGGCAGGCTTTGGCGGAACAATAGGTGTGGTATCGGTAATCATAATGAATTTCCTTATACCGGTTATAACCAAAACAAGCTATACTCCGGCCTTTATAATTATTGCAGCCTTTGTGCCGCTGGGGGTACTTTCGGTATTCACCTTCATTAAAAAAATAAAACAGGTTAGAGAATAAATTAAATTATATAAATTAAGTTACAATGAAATTACAAGGAAAAGTAGCCGTTGTTACAGGCGGTGCCCGCGATATAGGCAGGGCAGTAGCCATAAAGCTGGCAAAAGAAGGAGCTAAAGTTGTGGTTAATTATTACCTTAGCCATGAAGACGGGGAAGAAACATTAAGGCTAATAAAAGAGGCTGGTGGCGAAGCAGTTATATTGCAGGGTGACATGACCAAGCAGGAAGATGTTGCTGCCCTTGCAGGCAAAGCCAGGGAAGCCTTTGGTGAAGAAGTACATGTTTTAGTTAATGTGGCAGGAGGGCTTATTGCCCGTAAAACCATAGAGGAAATGGATGAGTCTTTCTTTTATACGCTTATAGATGTTAACCTTAAGTCGGTTTTCCTGGTAACAAAAGCTTTCAGGCCGATGATGAAAAGCGGGGCTTCCATCATAAACTTCGCTTCGCAGGCAGGCCGTGACGGTGGCGGGCCCGGCGCAGCTATGTATGCTACTGCAAAAGGTGGCGTTATGACTTATACCCGTTCACTTGCCAAGGAATTTGGCCCACATGGCATTCGTGTAAATTCACTTTGCCCGGGTATGATTGCCACTGCATTCCATGATACATTCACCAAGCCTGAGGTAAGGGCTAATGTTGCTGCTGCCACACCACTAAGAAGGGAAGGTAAAGCAGAAGAGGTTGCCGATGTTGTGGCTTACCTTGCCTCTTCAGAATCTTCTTTTGTAACAGGAAATAATATAGATGTTAACGGCGGTACCGCTTTTAGTTAATAATTATAATGAAGAAAATTGTCACCTATGGTGAAATACTGGCGCGCCTTTCCCCACCCGGATATAAAAAGGTGGTACAGGCAAACCAGCTTGATATATATTACGGAGGTACCGAAACAAATGTTTCGGTTTCCCTCTCCGTAATGGGGCTTGATACGTTGCATGTAAGCAGGGTTTCAGCCGATTTTTTAGGAAAAGCAGCTATAAATTATTTGCGCGGGCATGGGGTTGATACTTCCTATATCCAGCAGGGTGAAGAACCGCTTGGCCTTTATTTTTCAGAACCGGGTTCGGTAGTGCGCTCAGGCGTTATAAGCTACAACAGGAATCATTCTGCTTTCAGGGCAATGAACCCCGGCAATATAAACTGGAGGGAGATTTTTCAGGGAGCAAAGTGGTTTCACTGGACGGGGCTAACACCTGCACATTCTGAAAATAATTATACGGCTTTAAAACAGGCGCTTGTAACAGCCAGGGAAATGGGTGTAACTGTTTCGTGCGACCCGGCCTACAGGATGGGGTTATGGAAATATGGAAGGGAGGCACATGAAACGCTTCGTGAACTGGTAGCCTTTACAGATGTGTTTATTGGAGGGGCGGAGCAGTTTAACGAGTTACTGGGAACTGATTTTTCTTTTTCTGATGAGGATTTTAGTAAGGGATGTGCCGCCATGAAAAAAGAATTTCCGCAGATAAAAAAAGTGTATGATAAAACCAGGACAGGTAAAAATGCTTCCTGGCACAGTATTGAGGCCCGTGTATGGGACGATAACAAAGTTTATAACTGTAACCCGATAGAAATTACGCATATAGTGGAAAGGATAGGTACAGGCGATGCTTTTGCAGCAGGTGTTATATATGCCGAACTTAATGATTATACTGCACAGGAAGCCGTTGCTTTTGCCAATGCAGCCTGCGCCATAAAACATACAATAGAGGGCGACGCCAACCTGGCGGATGCCGAGGAAATTAAGCAGATTGCCGAAGGTAATACCTCCGGCAGGTTAAAAAGATAGATATGGCTGGATTTACAAAACTCGAGGTTTTAAAAACGGTTGATGAAATTGGTATTGTACCTGTTTTTTACCATCCGGATATAAATGTTTGCAAAGAAGTGCTTACAGCCGTTTACAATGGAGGTATAAGGATTTTTGAGTTTACAAACCGGGGCGAAGGTGCACATAAGGTATTTGAGGAATTGGTGGGTTGGGCAAAAACAGCACTGCCAGGACTTATTTTAGGTATTGGCTCGGTTATAGATGCCGGTACGGCCTCCATGTACATACAGCTTGGGGCAAACTTTGTGGTTGCACCTATAGTTAATCAAGAGGTAGCCGTAACCTGCAACAGGAGAAAAATACCCTGGATGCCTGGGTGCGGTTCGCTTACTGAAATAAGCTATGCTGAAAGCCTTGGGGCAGATATTGTAAAAATTTTCCCAGCGCAACAGGTGGGCGGCCCTGATTTTATTAAGGCAGTAAAGGCACCATGCCCCTGGGTAAATATTATGCCTACAGGAGGTGTGCAGCCAACAGAAGGTAATTTAAAGGAATGGTTTTTGGCAGGGGCACACTGTGTTGGGCTTGGCTCACAGCTTTTTGTAAAAAACCAGCAAGGTAAATATGATGCCGAAGCTATAACAAAGGCTGCAGCACTATCTGTAAATGCATTTAAAAAATGGAGAAAATAAGAACGATATGAAAATATTTAAAATTTTACCTTTAATGTTCCTGGGCACTGCTGCACAGGCGCAGCTTGTTACCCTAACCGCCGACGGGCCGGGCGATACCTATGAACTTATTAACAGCGTGCTTGCACCAGGCTATAATGTTATTGAAACACCCGATTGCGCCCACCCTGAATTTGGCCGCCACATTGAGGAAGTTTGGGATAATGACCTGAATAAGTATGTTTTTAAATTCCATATTCATGTAGAGCCTGATAACGACCGTTGCATAAAATTTGACCGCCAGCGAAATGAAATTAAAACCTATAACCAGTCGCCGGCGCACCTTATAGGTACATATGGCGAAACTGTAACTTACACATGGAAGTTTAAGCTGGACAGCGGTTTTAAGGCATCTAATAAATTTACACACATACACCAGATAAAAGCGTATGGCGGGCCTCACGAAAGTATTCCCGTGTTTTCCCTGATACCAAGGAAGAGCGGCAGTAATGAAAAATTACAGGTAATGCATTCTGACAGTATAGCTTCGGTTGAAATTGCCAGTGCACCGCTCAGCAATTTTAAAGGTACCTGGGTTGAGGTTACTGAAACCATTAAGTATGCTGAAAATGGTACTTATTCCATTAGCATTAAACGTGTAAGCGATAATTCAGTTTTATTAAGTTATAATAACCCGAACATAAGGACCTGGCGGGAAGACGCCGATGGCATACGCCCGAAATGGGGTATATACCGCAGCTTATTAAGCCCGGAAATGATAAGGGATGAGCAGGTGCTTTTTGCTGATTTTTCAATACAGGAAGTAACCTTAACAACCCTGCAGCATGAGTTGCCGGAACCTGCCGGAGAAACCCTGTTTTTCCCTAACCCTGTAAATGACAACCTGCATTTGGGAACAAAGCAAAAATGGGATACAATTACTGTTATTGATATGCAGGGCAAGGTAATAATGGAAAAGAAAAATTTAAAAACTGGCGTGCTTAATGTATCATCATTAAAAGCCGGGACTTATATTATACAGCTTAAATCGGAAAAGAGGAATGTTTCCTCAAAATTTATTAAGCAGTAAGACTACACCATAATAATTTTAGTTTTTTGAGATTTGGGTTTAAAGCCTGCAGGAGCAACCCCTGCAGGTTTTATTTTTATATGGTTAAAAGGTTGTAGCTTTGCGCCATGGCGGGCATTTATATACATATACCCTTTTGCAGGCAGGCATGCCATTATTGCGATTTCCACTTTTCCACTTCGATGAAGAAAAAGGATGAGATGGTAAATGCACTTGCCAAGGAGATAAGCCTGCGCAAAAATGAGTTGCATCAGGAAACAATTGAAACCATATACTTTGGCGGAGGAACCCCCTCTGTGCTTTCTGATGCGGATATTCAGTACCTCATTGAAACCGTTTATAAAAACCATACGGTTTGTATTAATCCCGAAATAACACTGGAAGCCAATCCAGATGATCTTTCGGAGGAGAGAATTAAAGGGCTGGCAGTAACACCTGTAAACAGGCTTAGTATTGGGGTACAGTCTTTTTTTGAAGAAGACCTGAAACTTATGAACCGGGCACACAACGCTGCACAGGCTGAAGCCTGCCTTAGCATTGCGTGTAATTATTTTAATAATATTTCCATAGACCTTATTTATGGCATACCCGGTATGGATAACAGCCGATGGATAAAAAATATAGAAAAAGCCTTGTCTTTCGGTATTCCACATATTTCCAGTTATGCCCTTACTGTTGAGCCAAAAACCGCATTGGATGTTTTTGTGAAAAAAGGAGTGATACCACAACCCAGTGATGAAGCTGCCCGCGAACAGTTTTTACTGCTTATAGAGAATCTTGAAGCGAAAGGTTTTATTCATTATGAGCTGTCCAATTTTGGCAGGGAAGGCTACTTTTCCCGAAACAATACTGCTTACTGGCTGGGCAAAAAATATATAGGCATAGGCCCCTCGGCACATAGCTATGACGGTTATTACCGCAGTTGGAATATTGCTAATAATACGCTTTACCTTAAGTCGCTTAATGAGGGCAGGCCACCCCTTGAAAAAGAAAAACTTACTACAGCCGACCGTTATAATGAATACATTATGACAGGGTTACGTACCATTTGGGGAATATCTGTAGAACGTATTAATAATGAATTCGGAAGTTTGTATGCTGATTATCTTTTAAAGGAGTCGGCTGTCTTTATAAAAGAAGGACTGGTGTCGGTTCAGGATAATACAATAACCACAACCCGTAAGGGAAAATTTTTGGCAGATGGCATTGCCAGCGACCTGTTTTTTTTAAATTTGAAGGAGTAAACTCTTTTAAATGAAAGTTACCGTAAATTATGAGGGCAGGATTTTTGAAACAGATTTTTCCCGTCCTGTTGATATATCTATACCTTTAACCGATACTGATACCAACCCTTTGGCATGGTATATTGATAAACCTGTTATTGAGCCTGTAAAAATGGGCGACTGGATAGGCAAAGTAAGTAAGGGGGCGTCAACAAATTTTAATACTATTTCATTTAATCCGCATGGGCATGGCACGCATACCGAGTGCCTTGGGCATATTACCAAAGAGTTTTACAGTATAAACCAGGCATTGAAAAAGTTCTTTTTTACCGCGCAGCTTATTTCCGTTACACCAATTATGCAGGGAGGTGATTATGTAATTACAAAACAGCAATTGGAAGTAGCTTTAGGAGGTAAAAATGCTGAAGCGGTTATAGTACGCACATTGCCTAATGATACCGGCAAAAAATCAAGGAACTACAGTAATACAAATCCACCTTATTTTACAGCAGATGCCGCTTTATATTTAAAAGAATCAGGAGTTATGCACCTTTTGACTGACCTCCCCAGCGTGGACAGGGAAAAAGATGAAGGAAGACTTGAAGCACATAAAGCTTTTTGGAATGTAAAGGATATAAATAACCTTAATAATGATGCAAGGCTGGAAGCTACAATAACCGAAATGGTTTTCATTCCGGATGAGGTAAAAGATGGGGAATACCTGCTGAACCTGCAGATAGCTTCCTTTGAAAATGATGCGAGCCCAAGCAAGCCGGTTTTGTATTATATTATATAAGTTTATGGATATTAAAGACTTTTACGATTACTGCCTTGCCAAAAAAGGCGTTACAGAGCATTTTCCATTTGATGAAGATACATTGGTTTTTAAGGTTGGCGGTAAAATGTTTGCCTTATCCTCATTAAGCGGATGGGAGAACAATGAGCCATCAGTAAATTTAAAATGCGACCCCGAACGGGCACTGGAACTAAGGGCAGAGTATGAAGGTGTAAAGCCGGGCTACCATATGAGCAAAGTGCACTGGAATACTGTAAGTGTAAATAAAGATGTTCCCGCAAGGCTTTTACGGGAACTGATAGATTTATCCTACGACTTGATTTTTAAAAGCCTTACAAAAAAGCTACAGGCAGAAATTGAATTACTCAGGGAATAAAAATTACATAACGCTTTTCTGCTTGTTGGCAAAACTGTCAGCCTGCATTTCCAGCATTTCTACAGCCTTTTTCTTTTTATAGTTGTATAGCTCTTTATCATTTCTTATTTCGGCATACACGTCATCATAAATACCCGCATCTGTGCTGCGCAGCAATTCCCGCTGGTAGTTATTTTGTGCAAGGTTCGTTTTTAATGCTTCCTCACTATCCTCCAGCTTAAAATCATATTCACCTTTGGGCGATAACAGTTTGGCAATAATAGGCGAGGTTTCTATAGCAAGGAATAACAGCATTATAAAAAATGATGGCAGCCATGGTAATTTGTCAAGTGCATTTATACGTGCCATAAGGCCGTCAAAACTATCTATCACCGGCTGTGTTTCGTTTATCTTTTTGTCCAGTTGTGCTTGCAGTATCCCGGCTTCTTTTTCTTTAGCTGCAATTTTTGCCAGGTTATTTGTTTTCAGGGCTTCGAGTTCTTTTAAAGCAGCATCATGCTTTTCTCTCTTTTCTTTATAAACAGGGCCCTTGCCAAGTTTCATTGTGCCGCTTGTGCCTTCAGCTTCGGTAATATAAGTGCTGTATAAATTGTTTACTTCTTTTTCCTTTTGTGCAATTTCAGATTTCAGGCTATCAATACCGGCTTTATTTCTGTCAAGGTCACTTTTGTAGTAATTGGAAACCTGCTTTTTATTGGCCATTGCCAGTGCATTTTTTTCTTTTAAAAGTACAGTGTCAATTTCCTTTTGGAATATTTTAATTTCCAAAGGCTTGGAAATAACTATTGCAATAATAACAGCAAGTATGATACGCGGAGTTGCCTGTATAAATTCCTGCCAGAACCTGTCGCGTTTGCGTATGGTAGAAACAATAAACCTGTCGAGGTTAAAAATGAGGAATCCCCAAAGCAAACCGAAGAAGGCTGCGGTATAAACATTATCAAAAACAGTATATAAAGCATAGGAAGTGGCTATCCATGCCATAAGAGCCGTAAAGAATACTGTTGCCCCTATACCGGCATATTTATTTTGCTCGCCGTTGGAACAGCTGTATATAATAGATTTATCTGCCCCTGAACAGGTGATGAAAAAACGTTTTAACATGATGATTATTTTTGATTGATGATGATTACAAATGTAACGCGTTTTTTGTCATATTGTTGCAACTGGTTGATATGTTTTGGTTTAAATAAAAAATCCGCCTCTTAGGGCGGATTTAAAAATTTATTTACTTACTCATTTCAGTAAAATGCTTATAGAACAACGGTATTGTTTCTATACCTTTCAGGTAGTTGAATATCCCGTAATGCTCATTAGGGGAGTGGATAGCATCACTATCCAACCCGAAGCCCATCATGATGGTTTTGCTCTTTAGTTCCTTTTCAAACAATGCCACAATAGGAATACTGCCTCCAGAACGAACAGGGATTGGCTTTATGCCAAAACTTTCTTCATAAGCTGCTGCGGCTGCCTTGTAACCTATGCTATCTATAGGTGTTACATAGGCCTGCCCGCCATGGTGTGGTTTAACTTTAACACGAACACCTTTTGGCGCAATGCTTTCAAAATGTTTTGTAAAGAGTTCGGTAATTTCCTTCCAGTCCTGGTCAGGCACCAAACGCATGGAAATTTTTGCATAGGCTTTACTGGCAATCACCGTTTTTGCACCTTCACCGGTATAACCGCCCCAAATCCCGTTTACATCAAGCGTAGGGCGTATAGAGTTGCGTTCGTTTGTAGTATAGCCTGACTCTCCATATACATCTTCTATATCAAGTGCGTTTTTATAAGCGTCAAGCGAAAAAGGTGCTTTGGCCATTTCATCCCTTTCCCCTCTGGAAAGTTCTTCTACCTTATCATAAAACCCAGGTATGGTTATATGGTTATTTTCATCATGTAGCTGTGCTATCATTTTAGCCAGGATGTTTATAGGATTGGCAACCGCACCGCCATATAAACCTGAATGCAGGTCTCGGTTAGGGCCGGTAACCTCAACCTCAACATAGCTTAACCCGCGCAGCCCTGTGGTTATTGAAGGCTGCGAGTTGGATATCATCCCTGTATCTGAAATAAGGATTACATCATTTTTAAGCTTTTCCTGGTTTCGCTCTACAAACCAGCCAAGGCTTGGCGAGCCTACTTCTTCTTCGCCCTCAATCATAAATTTTACATTGCAGGGAAGATTATTATTTTGCACCATATATTCCAAAGCCTTAACGTGCATAAACATCTGGCCTTTATCATCGCAGGCACCACGTGCAAAAATAGCTCCTTCGGGGTGTAGTGCTGTTTTTTTAATAACAGGCTCAAAAGGGGGAGAGTCCCATAAGTCTACAGGATCTGGCGGCTGAACGTCATAATGGCCGTAAACCAATACTGTAGGTAAATTTAAATCTATAATTTTTTCGCCATATACAATTGGGTAACCCGGCGTTTCGCATATTTCAACCTTGTCGCATCCTGCTTTTTCAAGACTTTCCTTAACAGCTTCTGCGGTATTGATTACATCCTGCGAATAGGCGCTGTCAGCACTTACCGAAGGTATTTTAAGTAGTTCAACAAGTTCGTTTATAAATTTTTCTTTATGCTGCTGAACGTAGCTTTTTATGTTATCCATTTTAAAATTAATGATATAGGGTTGTTTGCCAAAAATACAAAAAATATACAGTAAAAAATTTTTATGTTTTTTCTTTGAAAGTTGGAAACTATGCGTATATTTGCACCCACTTAATGAAACAACTACTTGTTTTAATTAACTCCTGCGGGTGTGGTGAAATTGGTAGACACGCCAGACTTAGGATCTGGTGCCTCACGGTGTGTAGGTTCGAGTCCTATCACCCGCACAAAAAGCCTCTGAATTTCAGGGGCTTTTTTTATTACTGCAAGCGAAAATTAATTATAACAATAAAGCCACCTTTTGGTGGCTTTATTGTTTCAGGCTTTTACCTTTTTATAATTTTAATTGTTTTTTCGGCAGTGCCGGAGTATATCTTTACAAGATAAATGCCTGTGGGTAAACTGCCTATATCAATACGCTGGTTATAGGTTTTTGGAGCCGACTGATAAACAGCCTGACCATATAAATTATATAAAACTACTTTATCCATTATAATTGTGGCAGCAATATTAATTTCAGTGTTGGCAGGGTTAGGATATACTTTTGCATCTGCCAGCTTTTCATTGGAAGGTGCAGCTAAAATGGTTTCGCCCTCTACGGCAATGTTATTAAAATGAACCCTTTTGCCCTCATCGGTAAACATATCGGAGCCGTCAAAGCGCAGGCGTACTTTAAAATCAGGATTGTTATTTGCGGCCGTTAAACCTGAAAAGTCCAATTCTGTTACTTCATAATTGCTGTTTATTGCTGTTGAAGCATTATTAAGCCCTGTTGCAGTCCATTGCGTACCATCCCAGTAATCGGCTAAAAGTGTTTGTGCTGCCCCATCCGATTCTATAGCAAACGAAAGTTTAATATTTTGCAAATTAGTTGTAGGTATTTGCAATTCGATGGTGTTTTCAAGCAAACCTGACTTAAAAGGCTGTTTAATTTGTATCCCTCTCATGATACCATCGGAATAAGGTATGTCATTATTTGCTTCCGGGCGGTAGTTTAAGGCTGTAGGTGCATTTCTTCGCTCCATAGAAGCCTTACGCCAGTTGGCATCGGCATTGGTGAAAGGATAGCCTTCAAGACATGAGTTATATGCTAACATCGCAGTAAGGCCATTACTTGCATAAGTAGCCTCCAGGTTCTGCAGTGGCGTATTATTCGGAATATCTGAATCCATTAACCAAAAATATACTACCTGCGCCTGGTTTTGTATTGGCTCAAAGTTTGCCTGTATCTGCATGTTGGCTGTTGGTGTAACCGTAATTAAAGGGTCAGTACCACTCACGTCTCCAGACCAGTGTGAAAATACAAAGCCGGGTTCGGCTATAGCTTCAAGCGTTACAGGTATTCCATTAAAATATATACCTGTCCACGGATATGGGTTTTCCGGTACACCCGGGGTTGAAGGCTCAATAGTAACGGTGTTAATTTTAACGATACCCGCATCTGTTCCGGAAACGTTTACTGTTATGTCAACTGTTGCTGATATATTAAAAAAGTTTTTAATCTGGTCACGCTGAATACCGGGCCTGTTAACACCCCAGCTTAAAAGGTTTTGCCTTTCTGCTTCCTGGTAAAAAAACTGCCTTGGGAAACGGTTGTTGTCTTCTGCCAGATAAGGCCCTATTTCATTAAACGTTTGGTTTACTATCAGGTTAAAGCGCTGGGTGGTAAAGGCAGTATTTAAAATATCGGCAAAGCGGTTTATAAAAGCTGTTTTAAAATCATTGTTTGCCAAAAGATGCCCTAAAAGTGTTTCATTAGCTGAGTTATTTATATTTGCCCAATGTTCCAGCCAATTGATGTTACTTTTTAGGGAAGCTTCAAAGTCCTGCACGTTCAGCCTCCACTTCCCGTCGCCATAATTGTCGTTTTCAGCAGTCCTTACTTTCCAAAAGTTACGTTCGTAGCTGTCGTTGGCAGCATAAATTTCAATAACCATATGGTCTATAAAAGATTGCATATCCAAAATATCGGCAGCCTGTGCAAACATTGTCCCGTCTGCCATATCATTTTGTATTATAAAATCCCTCATGCTGATATAGCTCTGGTAATCCGCATTATCACCTTCATCAAGTTCGCAGTTGCTGCCCTGGCAGTCAATCTGAACAATATTATCCTCATCGAGGTCAAAATTAAACGCATAATGGTTATTATCCAGGCGGTCTCTTAATGCCGTTAGCCCCCAGTATTCACCATTTATAAAATGTATGGCAGGCTGTATGCGGGCAATACCGTTAAATACGGGCTGCATAACCCGGTTAAAAACCACATCATAAGCAATGGCGCCGCCGGTACCGTCACCTCTTAGCATTATGCGCTTATATTCATCATTATCCGGCACTGTGGCTCCGGGAATTTTATCTTCAAAAAAATCATATTCAAAAACATCTTTTTCATCATAATCACTGCGGGCATAAAGGCGCAGGTTTTTAATACCCAGTGTCCTTGAATTGTTGCCGTGAATCCTGAACCCTGCATTGATATCCAGTGCAGAGTTAAGCGTTACCGGCTCAAAGTACTCAACGTGTACAGGGTATTCCCAGTCAGAGCCACTCCTCCAGTAGTTAGACCATTCCGGCCTCCACCATTGGTTATTGTCAGGGTTGTTGGCCCTCCATGTATCAAAATCAATTCCCGATGTGTAAACCCCGTCTTCATAGTCAAAAAGGTAATTTTCCTGTATTTGCAATGATATTACGGGTATTTCATAAGGATTGCCGCCACTCCACACAAAAAATGTTTTAGATACGGTTTTAGAGCCTATGCCGTTTATAAATGTACGTGCCTTAACCACTGTAGCTTTTCTTACAGGAGTTGCCGGGGTGTATAGCGGATGCTGGCGTGTATTTTTATTTGCCAGCTGGTCAGGTTCGGCAGAACGGTCATAAATATTTATAGGTGCATTATAAGTGCTCGAGGTATATGAGTCGGTCAATAACGGGCCTGGTTCATCGGTTGCCTCCAGCTTGTACGCATTTTTGTACTCATAAACAGTTCCGGCAAGGTTATCCAACGCAGGTTCAGAACCATCAAGAGTATAAACAATAACAGCATTTGGGTTGCTGTGCGATAAAACAAGGTTAAAGGCTTCATTATAAAGCCCTGAATTATGCGAAAATACGGGAGGGACAAGTAACTCCGGTAATGCTGTTCCTGTATTTGCAGCACCGGGAGTAGGAGTATAAAAGAAAAGCCAGTCACCTGTGCCGTCGGGCTGTCTGCCAGTGGATACATCGCCCTGCAAAGTTGTTGCGGGTGCTTCGTTTATAGTTGTACCGCCTGGGTGTGTAAGTGTAATTGTTTCACCATCAGCACTGATTTTAAAATTAGCGTGCAGTGGCTGTCCTGCTATAGCCCGATTTTTGTCTGAGGCCCATACAATTATAAACTCGTTTGGCTCAAGTGTAACTTCAGGTAAAACCCATTTAAATGGTTCGGCTGCATCGTCAGTAAGGCCATAACCTTCAAGGTTTACAGGAACAGAGCCATAATTATACAATTCTATCCAGTCTTCAAAGTCACCGTCTTCATCTTCAACAATGGATGTGTTGGATGACATTACTTCGTTTACGGCAATATCCTGTGCTTTAAGGCCAACGAAGGATAACAACAGTACAAAAAGCAAAACAGATTTTGCAATAGTAAATTTGTTCATGGTTGTTTGGTATTAAGAGGGGTTATAGTTACTATTTAAATAGAAATAAATGTGGATAGCTAATCCTAAATTCATGCAAAAATAATGTTTTGTACAAATGGTAAAAGTTTTTATCTAATTAAATATTAAATAACTATAATAAAAAAAGCCCTTGGCAATCAAGGGCTTTGCAACTAACTTTAAATTTAAACTATGGAACTATAAATAAACTTGCTATACTGGTAGCCTGTGCCCCTGTTAAAGGTTCGTCAAAGGATTCCGGCCCGGCAGCTGACGGTATGCCTGATACCGAGGATGTATTAAAAAATAACTGCATGGAATTATCTTCACCATCATAAACGGCTTGCGCTGCTTCCGGCAACCCGCCCCTGTCATCGCCTTCTATCCATCCTTTTTCCATGCGCAGCCTTCTTACCTGGGATGCATGCCTTGCTTCAACAGAATGTATCTGTAAGGCAGCCTTTAGTAATGCCGGCTGGCCTAAGAGGTTGCCTGCCTGCCCTTTGTATGCCCTTACGCCTGTGTCTTCAAATGCCTGTGATAGAGCTAAGAAAGTGTCATAATCGCCAAATGGGTTAAATGGCCCCCCGGGATTTCCCTGCCCACCTGTAAAATCAAATGTCGGCCTTGCAGGAGCCGCATCTCCTAACTGCGATACAAGAAATTCCACATGGTCTTTTTCATGTTTGGCTATCTGTGTAAATATGGTTTGGTGTGCCGATGGAATAAGCCCTGTAGTGGCCAGGGCAGTCGCGTAAAATTCATCTTCAAGGTATTCTAATATTAATGCAAGTTGTAAAGCTTCTATAGGAGTTTCCTGCGGCCCAAAAAATGTTGTGCTTGCTGCACTGCTTTTTTGAGGTGCTAAAAATGTGGCGAGGCCGAACGGTATGGCAGCCATGGCGGCATTTTTTCCTACTGTGCCAAACTGGCCAAAACTGTCTCTTCTGGAACTTTTACTATTAAGGAAACTTTCGTTGGTAAAAGATTCTATAAATTTTATAATATTCATGATATGAGTTTTAAGTTAATAATTAAGGAAGGTATTTAGCGGTAAAAGGGGTTTGTATAAAATCAAGCCCCGATACTTTAGTTACTATTTCAGATGGCTTTTGTGCCACCTCAAGTCCATCATCGTTTATTATATCATCACCGGCAAAGTCGGCAGTACCGGGATTAAGGATGCTTCGTATTGCAGAAGCATGCCTTGCTTCCACTGATACTATTTTTCCCGCAATAAGCAGGTAGCTTGCTTCACTTATATACATACCTGCGCCGTTATAGGCTGAAACACCAGTATCTTCAAGAGCCATAGCAGTGCCCAATACACTCTCCCTGTTGCCAAAGTTTACACCACTGTAGCTAAAGTCCAGCCCGGGCAGTACCCTTTCAGGGCTTACAAGGCTTGAAATTGCAGCTTTAAAAAATTCCCTGTGTATAACTTCATGGTAATACAGGTCTTCAAGCACAGCCCTTTCATCAGCATTAAAAGTTGAGCCGAAAGTATTGCTGTTTACTACCTTGTCATAAAAATCGGCTTCCAGTTGCTCAAGTGCATATGCATAGGTAAGTATGCCAATGTCGCCTCCACCAAGGTCAAAAACACCGTTTCTTACGCCGGGAAGCTGGTTCTCATCTTTTATCCTGCCGCCGTCATCATCGCTGCTGCAGCCTGCAATAATAAGCCCGGTGCCTGCTACGGCAAGCCCGCTCAGTTTAAGGAAGCTGCGCCTGTTGTGCAGGCTGCCTGTACTTACTTCCTTTACATTTACTGTGTTTTTCATGATTTAAAATATTAAGGGTTAATAATGTATGAATAGTAATGCCTTGGCTTTTATATTATATGATATACGAGAAGCAAATGCAGATGGTTTTAGCATGAATGTGTTATAGTTATGTTTTTAACATATATTTTGCATTTTACTAATTAATGTGGGTGACATATGCCAGATTATTATGCTATTACCCCATGGATGTATTTCGGGGAATATCATGGTAATATGTACTTTTTCGTAGCTAAAATTTTATTTTTTTCGTTTCTTTACAGTATAAACACAAAAGGTTATGAAATCTAAAGCCACTTTAAAACAAATAGCAAAAGAGCTTAATGTTTCGGTTTCAACAGTATCTAAGGCTTTAAGCAACAGCCCCGAAATAAGCGAGCCTACAAAAATTAAAGTGCAGGAGTTTGCCAGGCTTAAAAACTATAAGCCCAATAATATTGCTGTTAACCTTAAAAGCAGGAGGTCTAAAACCATAGGGGTTATTATACCCAACATACTAAATCCTTTTTTTGCCAAAGTTTTTAGTGGTATTGAAAAAGCCGCTAATGACAGGGGATACAATGTTATTACCTGTATCTCTAACGAGTCGCTAAAAAAAGAGATACATGCAATGGATATGTTAAGCAACGGTACTATAGACGGCTTTATATTATCGGTTTCAGAGGAAACTCAAAAATTGCAGGAATTTAAACACTTTAAAGAAGCCATTGCTGACGACTTGCCTATAGTTATGTTCGACAGGATTTCGGATGAGGTAAACTGTGATAAGGTAATTGTAGATGATTTTGATTCTGCTGTTTATGCCACTAACCACCTTATAAAGTTAAAATGCAGGAATATAGCCCTGCTTTCTACAATAGATAACCTAAGTGTCGGGAAACTAAGGGCTGAAGGATATTTATATGCCCTGAAAGAAAATGGGTATAAAGTGAACGATGCTATTATAATACGTACAGATAATATTGATGAGTATGACAGCAAATTGCAGGAATTACTGGATAATAAGGAAATAGACGGCATTTTTGCACTGGATGAGCATGCCTCGGTAATGGCTATGAAGGTTGCCATAAAAAAGGGTATTAAAATACCGGATGATATTAATATTATAGGTTTTGCCGATGGCGTGTGGTCGCGCAGGCTAACCCCAAGCCTTTCCACTGTAAGCCAGCATGGGCCGGAAATAGGCGAGGCTGCTGCCAATATGCTTATTGACCGCCTTGAGGCGAAAGAAGGTGAAGAGCCTCAATTTGAAACCCGTATTGTTAAAACCGAATTAAGGCAGAGGGAATCTACCCGAAAATTGTAATAATGATAACAAAAAGTTTATTTAAATTGTCATTCTGAACCAAGTAAAAACCTCATGCCGAATGGTGTAAGGTTTTACTTCGTTCAAAATGACATGAGTATCGCTAAGGGACTTTCAGAACAAACTTATTCCTTAGTAAACAACAATACCATACCGCCTTGTTTCAGCGTAAGGGAATTTTCCTTAAATACCATGTTTATGCCAGCAGCATCATAAACAAACTCATTATCGCTTACAGCATTAAGTTCAAAGGCGCCCTGTCCTGTTGCCTGTGCCATAAGCTTATCTTCGCTATATTTAATCTCTATTTTTAAAGGAACTCCGGGAGATGCATATGTACCTTCATAGGTTTTAAGTACTTCCGGGCTTACAGTTACAAAATTCAGGTTAGGGAACGGAAACGGCATTTTGTAATAAATGCTGAGTATGCCTATAGCTATAGCGTTAATATCATAATTTGCACCATTGGCAATAATTGCTATACCCAATTCATCTTTTTGATAGTATCCCAGCGAAGAAACAAAGCCTTCAATACCACCGTTATGCCCGTAAAACCTTCTTTCACCAAAGGAAAATGCAAATATTCCCTTGCCGTAGCCTGATTCAAGTTTTTTCATTTCTTCGAGCGATTCCTGTTTTATTATTTTTCCGTCAAATAAAGCCTTTATAAATGCGATAAGGTCACTTGGGGTAGAAGAAAGGGCACCTGCTGCAAAAGCTACCGAATCATCCCACTCCTCAAATTTTTCCCATCCGTTATTTTCATAAGAATAGGAGTAAGCCTCATTATTGGCAGGGTTTATTTTGGAATAGTAGTAAGTATCTTTTAACTTTAATTTCTTTGTTATCCTGTCCTCAATGTTTTTAGCATAAGTTTTTTTAGTAATATCTTCAATAATGTAGCCTAACAGCACATAGTTGCTGTTGCTGTATTCCGCTTTTTCACCTGGCTCAAAAACAGGCTCATAAGATGCAATGCGTGACAGCATTTGCTTTTTTGTTTGCGGTGTTGTGCAATAGGTTTTAAAAGCATCATCATTGGTATAGTTATAAATGCCGCTTTGGTGGCCAAGAAGATGCGAAATTGTAATTTTTTCAGCGTTTTTAATTTCAGGATAAAATGCAGAAAGTTTGGTAGCCAGTGTTATCTTTTTTGCCTCAATGAGCTGGAAAATAACAGATGCGGTAAACATTTTGGTTATAGAACCAATTTTATACTTAGTATTTGTATTGGCTGCAGTTTTACTCTGTACATCGGCAAAACCATAGGCTTTCTCGAATATTACATTATCTTTTTCCCGTATAGTGACAGAGCCCATAAACTTTCCATTAGAATAAAAATGGTTCATAAGGCTGTCAATACGCTGTAACCTGGGGTTTACCTGTGCAACAGCAGCAAAGGATAGTAAGAATACAAAAAAAGGGTAGAGTATTTTTTTCATATTTATTTAATATCTTTAATTTTAGTGTGCTTCCAGCCAATTTCTGCCTGTACCCATTTCCACTTCTAACGGAACATCAAGTACAAAGGCATTTTCCATTTCATGTTTTATAATGGGCTTTATGCGTTCCAGTTCTGTATTATGAACGTCAAAAACAAGTTCATCGTGTACCTGGAGCAGCATTTTGCTTTTCCAGTTTTCCTCAGTTAGTTTTTTATGGATATTAATCATGGCAATTTTAATAATGTCGGCCGCGCTTCCCTGTATCGGGGCATTAACAGCATTTCGTTCTGCTGCACCGCGCACTACGGCATTTTGGGAATTGATATCCTTTAAATACCTCCTCCTGCCGGATATGGTTTGCACATAACCGTTTTCACGTGCAAACTCTATCTGATCATTCATATACTGCCTTAATGCAGGGTAGGTTTTATAATAAGCATCAATAAGGTCTTTCGATTCCGAACGGCTTAAGGATGTCTGGTTGCTTAACCCAAAGGCAGAAACACCATATATAATACCAAAGTTTACCGTTTTGGCATTGCTTCGCTGTTCGCGTGTCACTTCGGTAAGGGCAACATTAAAAACTTTCGCTGCTGTAGAGGCATGGATATCCTCCTTATTTTGGAATGAGCGTATCATTTCAGGGTCGCCGCTTAGTGCCGCAATAATGCGAAGTTCAATCTGTGAGTAGTCGGCAGAAAGTATTGTGTATTCTTCATTACGGGCAATAAAGGCTTTACGTATCTGCCTGCCCCGCTCTGTGCGTATGGGTATATTCTGCAGGTTAGGGTTGTTGCTGCTAAGCCTTCCTGTAGCCGCTACCGTTTGCATATAATCAGTGTGTACCCGCCCGGTTAAAGGCTCAACCTGTGCAGGCAACGCATCAACATAAGTGTTTTGCAGTTTAACAAGCTGCCTCCAGTCCAGTATATCCTGTACTATCGGGTTGGTTAGTGCAAGATATGAAAGCACTTCTTCACCTGTTGCATACTGCCCTGTTTTGGTTTTTTTCTGTTTGGCTCCCCCTATTTTTAGTTTGTCAAATAGTATATCGCCCAACTGCTTTGGAGAAGCAAGGTTGAAAGATTCTCCAGCCGTTTCATATATTTTCTGCTCCAGGGCCTTTATATCCCCTGACAGTTCAGCCGATAGTTCTTTAAGATATGCAGTGTCGAGGTTAATACCTTCGCGTTCCATATCGGCAAGCACAGGCATTAACGGTATTTCTATTTTATCAAAAAGTTCCCGCGTTCCTGTATTTTCCAGCATCGGTTCAAAAACCTGCTTAAGCTGTAAGGTAATATCGGCATCTTCGGCAGCATATTCTTTTATTCGCTCAAGTTCAACATCACGCATTGATTTTTGCCCTTTGCCTTTCTTGCCAATCAGCGACTCAATGGGCATAGGGGAGTATTTTAAATATGTTTCTGCCAGTATATCCATACCGTGGCGCATGTCAGGATTAATAAGGTAGTGCGCTATCATGGTATCAAAAAACTTTCCTTTTACCGTTATGCCATAATTAGCAAGTATTTCAAGGTCATACTTTATGTTTTGCCCTATCTTCTCAATTTCTTCATTTTCAAAAAATGGAATAAATTTATTTACCAGTTCCTGCGCTTCCTCACGGTTTTCGGGTACGGGAACATAAAAGCCCTTGCCTTTTTCCCATGAAAAGGACAATCCTACCAGTTCAGCCGTAAGGGCACAAATGCCGGTAGTTTCTGTATCAAAGCTCACGCTCTTTTGGTTAAGCAAATCACGTATCAGGAAATTAATACCCATACCCTGAACAGCCTGATACACATGGTCGGTATTTTCAATAGTATTATAAAAACCGGGAGAATGTCCTGCATGCTCATCTGCTGCGCCTTCGTCAAACAGGGAAAACTGCTGTTCTGATTTTGTTATGGTTTTAGTAGGGCTGTAACCCTGTGCAGGTATATCATCAAAATCCTCTCCCTGTGAGAAAAGCTTATGGAACTGTTCTGCCATTCGGCGGAATTCCAGTTCATTAAATATGGCTTCTACTTTTTCAGTGTCAGGTTTGGAAAGCTCATAATCATGCTCATTGAAAGTAACATCGCAGTCGGTTATAATAGTAGCGAGTTTTTTTGACATTAATCCCTTCTCAGAATTAGCTTCAATATTTTCCCGCATTTTCCCTTTTAATTCGTGGGTATTGGCTAAAAGATTTTCCATAGAGCCGTATTCTTTCAGCAGTTTTTTGGCAGTTTTTTCACCCACTCCTGGTAAACCGGGTATATTATCCACAGCATCGCCCATCATGCCTAAAAAGTCTATCACCTGCTCCGGCCTTTCAATTTCAAAACGCTCCAGTACCTCCGGCACGCCCCAAATTTCTATACCGTTACCCATACGTGCGGGGCGGTACATAAATATATTTTCAGAAACAAGCTGAGCAAAATCCTTATCTGGTGTAACCATATATACCTGGTAACCCTGTTTTTCGGCTTGCTTTGCTACAGTGCCTATAAGGTCATCAGCTTCGCAGCCTGCCATTTCAATTACAGGAATGTGCATGGCCTGCAATATTTCCTGTATGTAGGGTATGGCTATTTTTATGGCTTCGGGCGTTTCATCCCTGTGGGCTTTATAATCGGCAAACATTTCAGTCCTTACCACGCTGCCCTCCTTGTCAAATGCTACTGCAAGGTGGTCGGGCCTTTCACGTTTAATAACATCAAGCAGGGAGTTCATAAATCCCATTATGGCAGAAGTGTCCATACCTTTGGAATTTATCCTGGGATTTTTTATAAAAGCGTAATAACCACGGAATATAAGTGCGTAAGCATCAAGAAGAAAAAGTCGTTTTTGTTGTGACATGGAAATTTATTTGCTGTAAAAATAAGCAAACCAAAGCACATTAAGAAGGCTGTTTATGGCTACCCGGCATATTTTGTTAACTGCCTTGCCATAGTTTCTGCTGTTTCTGCATATTCTTTCTCCAGCTTTTCTTTTATTTCCTTTTCTGTTGGGCTTTCACTCTTTTTAAATTTTTCCCACAGTACGGTAAAGCTGGCAAATGGTGGAAGCGCAATACCCATGGCGTTATAAAAATTAGCAATATTGGCAATTATGTGCTGCGCGCCATCACTGTCGCCGCTTACAATTATTCCGCCGGCTTTGCCTTCCAGCTTCGATTTTTTGCCCTGCAATATCTCATCATGTATTTCGTCCAGTCTTTCAATAACCATTTGCATTTGCGATGAATGTCCGCCCCACCATACAGGCGTGGCAAAAATTATTATATCCGCTTTTAAAATCTTTTCAAGTATTACCGGCCATTCATCGCCATTTCCCATATCAGAATAGGTGCCCGGGGTAATGTTATAATCAACAAGCCTTATAATCTCATTCTCCACATTATGCGCTGCCAGGTGCTTTTTAAAAAATTCACATAATGAAAGTGTGTTGGATTCCCTTTCTGTTTTTAATGTGGCCAGTAGTGTAATTGCTTTCATTTCAATATATTTTGTTTTTTTAAAGTTACAAAACAGCCTGCAAACAAAATATTAAAGTTTACAGCGCCATCCTAACAGATGTTAATTTAACATGCTGATAAAAAAGTAATGTAACAAAACAGTAACTTTATCCGTTATTTGAAAAAAACACTGAATGTTTCGTTGGATACTCTTTTTTGTTTTTGTGGCGGTTATAGAAATTTATGCATTTCAGGCTATAAAAACAGTAACTAAATTGCGGTGGCTGCTTTGGGGCTACCAAATAATTTCCTTCTTTATTATTTTATATATAGCTTATTCCTTCACACAATTTGACAGGAGTGTGGGGCAAACCAGGCAAACCCTTTTTACGCTTGGGCTGCTGCTTATAACCTACCTGCCTAAAATAGTTATAGCCACTATAATGCTTGGCGAAGATATTTTTAGGGTTATAGGTGGTTTTATAAGGGAGTTTCTGGGAAACAGTACCGACTCTTTCCTGCCCGAAAGGCGAAAGTTTGTAAGCCAGGCGGCACTGGGGCTTGCTGCCATTCCTTTTTTATCGCTGCTGTATGGAATGACAAAAGGGAAGTATAACTTTAAAGTGCGTAAACAAACAGTTTATTTTCCCGACCTGCCCGATAGTTTTGACGGTTTTACCATTACACAAATATCCGATATACACAGCGGGAGTTTTGATGACAGGGAAGAGATAGAGCATGCTATAAACCTTATTAATGAGCAGCAATCGGATATTATTTTATTTACTGGAGATATTGTAAATACGCACGCTGAGGAAATGAACCCGTGGATTGACACTTTCAAAAAAATTGAGAATCCGCCCTTTGGGAAATATTCCGTTTTAGGCAACCATGATTATGGCGAATATGTAACATGGCCAACCCAAAAGGAAAAGGAAGATAATTTTAAAGCCATAAAAAATCTGCACAGCCAAATTGATTTTAAACTTTTACTGAATGAGAATGTTAAGCTGGAAAAAAACGGGCAGCAGGTAGCACTGGTAGGAGTTGAAAACTGGGGGCACAGGTTTAAAAAGGCGGGCGACCTGCCAAAAGCTTCGGAAGGATTAACAGCAGAAGATTTTAAAATTTTAATGAGCCATGACCCTTCGCACTGGGAATATGAAGTGAAGGACGATGCCAATAATTACCACCTTACTCTTAGCGGCCATACACATGGATTGCAATTTGGTATTGAGATACCGGGAGTAATAAAATGGAGCCCTGTGCAGTACCAGTACAAACAATGGGCAGGCTTGTATGAAAACCTTGGAAGGTATATTTATGTAAACAGGGGTTTTGGTTTTCATGCCTATCCGGGAAGGGTAGGGATATGGCCTGAAATAACGGTGCTGGAACTAAAAAAAGGCGAAAAAATAGCTTAAGTTGGTAAAATTATTATATTTGTGTGATTTTTATTTCATAACTTAGGTTTAAAGTCAATTTAAATTAGCTTTTATGTCAAAATTCGGAGAACTTATTAACTCCTCAGTTCCTGTGCTAATTGATTTTTATACAGAGTGGAACGAGCCGTCGGTAGCAATGCACCCGGTAATAAGGGATGTTGCCGCAGCGCTTGGGGACAGGGCAAAGGTGATAAAAATTGATGTGGACAAAAACCAGGAACTGGCCGATGCACTTCGCATTAAAGGGCTGCCTACCCTAATGATATATAAAGGCGGCCAAATGGTATGGAGGCAAAGCGGTGAGCTTGATGCCAATACCATTATAGGGCTTGTACAGGAGCAGCTTTAAGCCAGCTTATCAAAATAAAATCCCTTAGCTTTTAATTGTTGTATGGCTTTAGGTAAGGCATATTCAAGATTTTTATATGCTTTTACACTGTCATGAAAAATTATGATACTGCCGCTGCGGGTATTTTCTACAACATTATTAAGGCACCTTTCAGAAGTGATTAAAGTATCGAAATCAGCACTTAAAACATCCCACATTATTATAGAATAGCCTTCCCTTTTAACCACCGCTGCCTGTGATTTTTTTATTTTGCCATACGGTGGCCTGAATAATTTTGTCCCTACTGCCCCAGCCGTAGTATTATTTATTATCTGCTCAGTATCTTTAATATTCTTCAAATAAGCATCATTTTCGGTTTTCCATCCGTTTAAATGATTAAATGTATGGTTGCCTATAGCATGGCCCCCTGCAACAACCTTATTGAAAATTTCAGGGTGCTTTTCAATATTATTGCCTATGCAAAAAAAAGTAGCTTTAATATCGTGCTCTTGTAAAACAGCAAGTACCCACTCTGTAACTTCCGGGGTAGGGCCGTCATCAAATGTAAGGTATATTTTATTCCCGTTGTTTGGCCTATCCCACACGTAACCACTAAATATCCTTTTTATAAACCAGCGTGTTTTAACCCAGTATAGCTTCATAAATTGATTATCTGAAAAAGGAAGGAGCAGTATAAATTACTGCTCCTTCAAATTTACTGAATATTATTGTTTATATATTATTCATTTTCCCTTTTATAGCGTTCAAACATCTTATTGTAAGTGTTAAACTGCTGTTTTGCCTTATTATAATATTCGGTGTCACCATTATCTTTCATTATAAGTAACAGGCTCCTGTAACGTTCTATATTGGTAACAATATCTATATGAACAGCATCCTGCCCGGAGTATTTAAGCCCTTTATAAAAAGTAAGGTTCTCCTGGTATTTTTTAATTAGCTTATCAAGCAGCTGCCTTGCTTTTGCCTGCTCACCCAACTCATAATAAGCCGATGCATATGGCTCAAGCAGGGTATAATATCCAAAATATTCAACCGGCATTTTTTCCATTGCAAGGTCAACAATCTTTTTAGCCTTATCCTTTTTGCCTTCATTTAAAAGCGACTCGGTAAGCCTCGCCAGGTTGGTGCGGTAGGTTATACTGTTTTTTCGGGTTTCAGGATCATGGTAAATATCCGGGCTGTTGCTGTTACCCCAGTCCCAGCCCAAAACTATGTCATACATTTTATCAGTATCAATATAACCCATATCAAGAGGGCTTCCATTTTCCGGAATTGGAGTTTTTACAGGTATCAGTTTATACACCATGCCGTCCAGTTCCAGATAATTTTTCATCCACAGGTAATCATCATCACCAAAACTTCCACCGGTAAAATATATTGGGCGTTCCCAGTTGTTATTCGCAACAACGTCCAGCATCATTAAGCGGTTTTTGTATAAGGCATCCCCTTTAATATCCACATCTATATAAGGAACTATGGAATCATACAATTTTGGGGATACAATTTTATGTTTTATAACCGCTTCCTTATCTACAGGTATGCGTATTTTGTTAGTGGGGTAATAATTAACTTCATGCCCGTTATTCAATTCCTTTTTAGCCCTTTCATCTTCCGAAGCAAGCACCGAAAGGAACGTTTTTATATCCCAGCGGTCTTTCCTTTCGGGAACATAAAGCATATAATCCCTTGTTCCCTGCACGTACTGGTCATGGGTAAAAGATATTGGGAGCGGCTCGCTTTCATAAGCCTTTCTTTTCATTTGGTCAATATACCAGTCTGTCATAAAAAGGCTGGTATTTACAATCCTTACATCCGTGCGGTAACCTTCAACCTCCTGTGCATACCATAGCGGGAAAGTATCATTATCTCCAATAGTAAATAATATAGCATTTTTATCGCACGATGAAAGATACGCCTTTGCCATTGCAAGTGCGGTGTACCTGCCGGAGCGGTTATGGTCATCCCAATTTTGGGAAGCCATCAGCACAGGTGCCGCCAGCAATGTTACACCTATTACAACAGGTGCTGCCAGTTTAGGCTGCAGCTTGGTTTTAATACCGTCATACAGGGCATATACACCTATGGCTATCCACATGGCGAATACATAAAATGACCCTACAAGTGCATAATCCCTCTCTCGCGGCTCAAAAGGCCTTTCATTAAGGTATATTTTTAATGCAAGTCCTGTAAACAGGAATAATGAAAGCAATACATAAAAGCTCTTTTTGTCTTTAGTGGCATGGTAATATAACCCTATAAGCCCCAATATAAACGGAAGGAAAAAATAAACATTTCGTCCCTTATTGTTTTTTTGGTCTGACGGGAGGTTATCCTGAGTGCCAAGATGCATTTCGTCAATAAACTTAATGCCGCTAAGCCAATTGCCATCCATGTTGTCATACCTGCCCTGTATATCATTTTGCCTTCCTGTAAAGTTCCACATCAGGTACCTCCAGTACATATAGCCAAACTGGTATTCAAACATATACTGCATGTTGTCCATAAACGAAGGCTTGTCTATAATAAGGTATTGCCCGTAAGTTTTTAGGAAGCTGTCATATTCTTCAAGGTCGGCCTGGCCTGTGCGGTAGGATGTTTTAAATTCGTTAATTACACCTTCAAGCTCATTCCTTACCTGTGCCATTGCCATGCCCAGTTCTTCATCGCTCATCCGGTCAATCGGCAAGCCGTATTTCATCAGTTCCCTTTCAAAATCGTAGGAAGGATTTATCCTGAAATCCAAAGGCTTTGTAAACCTCATGTAATTAACAGCATGGTCGGTACTCCACATTCTCGGCATAAGCCCTTTGTGGCTGTCGTCGCTATTTTGCTTTGCGTTTTTGTAATTATTTACGATTACATATTTACCTGTTTTATAATCCCGCTGGTAATTCGGTTTTTCATCTTTATAAGGGTTATCTGGGTCAAGTCCGGCGTAAATATCAGAAAACATAGGGCCGTAAAATAGCTTTTGCTCGCCATATTGCTCCCTGTTATAATAAGCAAGTACCTCGGCAGCATCCGAAGGCTTGTTTTCATTAATTACCACATTGGCATTGGCGCGTATCGGCAGCATTAGCCATGCGGAAAACCCTATAAATATAAAAAGCACACATAATAATATTGTATTGTATAGCGGTAGTTGCTTTACCCTTGTATATTTAAGCCCGAAGTAAAAGAACGCAATAATTACAAGTGTAATAAATATAGTACCAGAGTTAAACGGCATACCAAGGCTGTTTACCATGAAAATCTCTGTTTTACCGAACAGCGCCATAGTATATGGCAGTAAAAGCTTAAATATAAAAAGCAGTATGGCAACAATAATAACGTTGGCTATGATAAAGCTTTTAACCGTTATTTTTTCATAGTTCTTAAAGAAGTAAATAAATCCTATTGAGGGTAATGCCAGTAATGCCATAAAGTGCACCCCGAAGGATAAACCTATAACAAATGATATTATCAGAAGCCATTTGTTGCCGCGCGGGGTATGCATTTCTTCTCCCCAGCGAAGCCCAAGCCATAAAAGCAGGGCAATAAACAGCGAAGCCATAGCATAAACCTCAGCTTCCACAGCATTAAACCAAAAGCTGTCGGAAAAAGTATAGGCCAGCGAGCCTACAAATGCTGCGCCTAAAATGGCAACAGCGTTATTGTTATTAAACTCTGAAAACTTTTCGATTAAATTTTTCAATATAATGGTAAGCGACCAAAACATGAACAGGATGGTAAAGGCACTGGAAAATACCGAAACCATGTTAACCATTAATGCTACTTTATCGGGGCTGAACGCAAACATCGAAAAAAATGCGCCCACCATTTGGAATAACGGTGCTCCCGGCGGGTGGCCTACCTCAAGTTTGGCGGCAGTTGCTATATATTCGCCGCAATCCCAAAAGCTAAGCGAGGGTTCAACAGTTAAGGAATAAACTAAAAGGGCAATGCCAAAAACAGACCAGCCAAGAATGGTGTTCCATTTTTTAAAGTTGAAAGTTATCATTTATATTGAACAGTCTTGGTTAACTTATGCAAAGAAACTATTTTTTTATTTAAAAAAGGTTTAGTTGTAACGCCATTTTTATGCATCCTCCCTTTTAAAGCGTTTAAACATTGCATTATACCGGTTAAAGTCAATCCTGTGTTTTTCATAAAGCTCACTGTCATGGTTTTGCTTCATTATTATCAGCAGGTTGCGGTAGCGTTCTATATCGCCTATAATATCATTATAGGCTTGGTTTTGGCGTGGATCACCTAGGGATTTATAGTAGCTTAGCTTTTGCCTGTACTTGCCGGCCAGCTTTTCCAGCAGTTGCCTTGCATTATTTTTGTCGCCTGTTTTATAATAACCTTCGGCAAACGGCTCATACAAAAAATACAATCCGTAAGATTCCATAGGCATATTTTCCATTGCAAGATTAATTATGTCCCTTGCTTTTTCTGTTTTTCCTTCGCTTATGAGTGTATCGGTGAGCCTTGCAAGGTTTTTACGGTAATTAAAGCTATTCCTTTTCGTTTCCGGGTCAACATAAATATCAGGGCTGCCACTGTTACCCCAATCCCATTTTTTTACAGTATCATACATTTTTTCGGAATCCACATAGCCTAAATCCAAAAAGCTGTCCTCATTGTAAGGTGTTTTAACCGGTACAAGTTTATATGTCATGCCTGTAAGCTGAAGGTAATCCTTCATCCAGATATATTCCTCATCTTCAAAGCTGCCACCTGTAAAATAAATTGGGCGCTGCCAGTTATTATTGGCTATTATGTCGAGCTGTATCAGCCGGTGCTTGCCTACCGCATTGGGCAAGTCTATATCAATATACGGAACAATAGAATCATGTTTATCCTTCCCAACCACCTTTTGGGATAGCACCTGTTTGCGGTTTACAGGTATGCGTATTTTGTTGGTGGGATAGTAGTTTACATGCTGACCGTTTTCAAATTCAACAGTTGCCCTTTCATCATCGAGCTGTGTGAAAGTAATAAAATCTTTGATGTCCATCCTTGCTTCTGTCTTTGGGTTATGGATAATATAATCGCGGGTGCCATCCACATATTGGTCATGCAGGAAGGATATCGGCAGCGGCATTGAGTCATAAGCCTGCTGCTTCATCTGGTCTATATACCAGTCAGCCGAGAGATAAGTGCCGCATACCACACGCACATCGGTACGGTAACCCTCTACTTCCTGTGCATACCATAACGGGAAGGTGTCATTGTCGCCTACGGTAAACAATATGGCATTAGGCTCGCAGGAGTCGAGGTAGGCTTTTGCCATGGCAAGGGCAGTGTACCTTCCTGAGCGGTTATGGTCGTCCCAGTTTTGATTTGCCATAAGAAACGGTGCTGCAAGCAGTGATGCTGCAAGCACTACAGGGCCTGTATATTTTTTGCCGGTGTATTTTTTCAGTACATCATAAATTGCATACACCCCAAAAGCTATCCAAATGGCAAATACATAAAATGAGCCTACCAGTACATAATCCCTCTCCCTAACTTCAAAAGGTTTTTCATTTAAAAATACTTTTACCGCAAGGCTGGTAAAAAGGAAAAAGGCAAGCAGTATATAAAAGCTTTTAAGGTCTTTTTTTGCATGATATAAAATACCGATAAGCCCCAAAAGAAGTGGCAGGAAATAATACAGGTTTCTGCCTTTGTTGCCCAGCATATCGTCGGTAAGGCTGTTTTGAGGGCCAAGCCTCATTTCGTCAATAAAATCAATACCGCTAAGCCAGTTGCCTTCGTTATTGTATTTACCCTGCACATCGCTTTGCCTTCCTGCAAAATTCCACATAAAGTAACGCCAGTACATATACCCGAACTGGTAGCTGAACATAAAAGCCATATTGTCGGTAAATGAGGGCTTTTCAATGGTTAAGTATTTGCCATAATTTTTAAGGAAGCTGTCATAGCTATTTTCGTCAAGCTTGCCTGCACTGTATGCTGTTTTAAATTCAACTATAATGTTTTGCAATTCATTTTTAAGCTGGCCTGCTGCGTCGGTAGCCTGTTCAGGAGAAATTTGATTGATATCTATTCCGTAAGCGGCAAGTTCGGATTCGAATGGATAATTGTAATTTATGCTGAATTTAGGAGGCCCTGAAATTGCCATATAGTTGGCAGCGTGCCTCTCGCTTGCCATTCTCGGTAAAAATGATTTATGCGCACCGTCAGTATTCTCGTAGGCGTGCCTGTAATTATTTACAATAACATACCTTCCTGTTTTATAGTCCCTTTCATAATTTGGCTTGCTGTCGGTATAAGGATTGTTTTTATCAAGGCCTGCATAAGCAGATGTATAAAGCGGGCCATATACCAGTTTTTGTTCAGGATATTGCTCCATATTGTAATAAGCAAGTACATCGGCAGCATCATCCGGCCGGCTTTCGTTAATAACCACGTTGGCATTGGAGCGGATAGGGAGCATAACCCAAACTGAAAATCCGGCAAATAAAAACAATATGCATAATGTTATGGTATTGTATAAAACCAGGCCTTTTCGCCTTGTGTAACGTAATGAAAAAAAGAAAAAAGATGCCAGTGCAAGGGTTACAAAAACTATCCCCGAATTAAAGGGAAGCCCCATGCTGTTAACCATAAAAATTTCGGTTTTAGCGAATAAAGCCAGTGTATAAGGCATAAGCAGCTTAAAAACAAAAAGAAGCAATGCCACTATGGCTATATTGGCTATTATAAAATTTTTAAGCGTTACAGTTTTATAATTTTTAAAATAGTAAATAAGGCCTATGGATGGTATGGCCAGCAGTGCCAGGAAATGCACCCCGAAAGAAAGCCCTGTAAGCAGGCTTATTAGTAAAACCCATTTATTGCCGCCGGGTTTTTGCATGTCTTCACCCCAGCGCAACCCTGCCCAAAACAATAACGCTATAAATAATGATGCCATAGAGTATACTTCGGTTTCGGTAGCGTTAAACCAAAAGCTGTCAGAAAATGTAAAGGCAAGGCAGGCAATAAAGGAACTGCCCAATACCATTACAGCATTGCTTTTACTCTTAACTGCGTCTGGAATGAAACTACGTAGCAGCAAGGTAACCGACCAGAACATGAACAAAATGGTGAATGCACCTGCAGTTACCGAAACCATATTTACAGCAAAGGCAACTTTACTTGCCGATGGGGCAAACATGGCAAAAAAGGCACCGATTATCTGGAAAAGCGGAGCGCCCGGCGGATGCCCAACTTCTAACTTGGACGAAGTAGATATATATTCGCCACAATCCCAAAAACTAACAGTGGGCTCTACAGTCAGGCTGTAAACAATAAAAGCTGTTGCAAAAACTGTCCAGCCTAGTATAAGATTCCATTTTTTAAAGTTTAAACTGTTCATGTATTGGTTTATAATTGGTTAGGTTTCTTACAAAGAAAGCGGTTTATATCTTACACAACGGGAAAAATCTTTTTTTAATATTTTTTGTTTTAAAAAATTTGCTTTAAAAAAATTATATGCTACATTTGCACCCGCAAAGAACAAGATTGGTCCATGGTGTAATGGTAACACTACTGATTTTGGTTCAGTCATTCTAGGTTCGAGTCCTAGTGGACCAACAAAAAAACCTCTCCATTTGGAGAGGTTTTTTTATTCTTTTAAGTTGTTGTTATATTTTGAAAGTTACCACCGGCCTTACAGAGTGGTTTACAAGGTCTTCGCTTATGCTGCCGTTAAAAAAGTGGGCAAGGCCCTGCCTGCCGTGTGTGCACATGCCAATAATATCGGCATTGATGCTGTTGGCAAAATGCAGTATTCCTTTCTCTATATTTACATCATTATATATATGTGTGCTGTAGTTATTGATGCTGAATTTAGCAGCAAACTCCTGCATTAATTTCTCGGCAGAATGGGTTGACCTGAAATCATTTGGCGTGTTAATAAACACAAGGTGCAGGTGTGCATTAAAGCTGTTTGCAAATTCAACTACCTTGGCAAAAGGCTTTTTAATTTCATCTGCAAAATTAGAGGCGAAAATAAGGTTCTCAGCTTTAAATTCGGCTTCTTCCTTTTTAATTACCAGTACAGGTATGTCTGATGTCCTTACAACCTTTTCTGCATTTGAGCCTATAAACATTTCCTGAAAGCCGCTGGCACCGTGCGAACCCATAACAATAAGGTCTATACCGTGTTTCTTGCTGTGTTTTATAATACCGTCAAAAGCCCTCTCAAATTGTATGGCTTCAATCACGGTAATGCCTTCAAGATATGGTTCGTTTAAAATTTCCTCAAAGCGTTCGCGGGTTTTTTCCATAAAGAACATAACTTCTGGTATGTCATTGCTTGCGCCTACTGCGTTGCTTTCGCCTATACCGTCATTGCTTATCTGTACCGGCAACTCCAGCATGTGCAGCAGGTATATTTCGCTGTTATTTTTACGTGCAATTTGTGAAGCTACCTTTAGGGCGTATTCCGCATGTTCAGAAAAGTCGGTAGGGACTAGAATTTTTTTCATGGTTTAGATGTGAAATTTAACAAAAATTTGGTTGGAAATTTAACACAATAAAGGTAGGAATTAATTTTACATTATCCAATGATTTTCAATATATAAAAAATATTAGTATATTTGCGCAGTTATTTAATAAAAACTAAATAATGAGGGGACAGAAGTCCCCTCTTTTTATAGCATTATGACGTTTAAAGAAAAAGTAGGCCAGCTGCTTGAAGATGCACTGAATGAACGTCCTTCGCTGTTCCTTATCGACTTTACAATAACAGGTTCTAACAAGATTATTGTAACGCTGGATGGCGACAATGGTGTAACATTGCAGGACTGTATTGATGTGAGCAGGGCTATAGAGCATAACCTTGACAGGGAAGAGGAAGATTTTTCCCTTGAAGTGGCTTCGGCAGGCGCTGCCAGCCCCTTAAAGGACAAAAGACAGTATAAAAAGAATATCGGGCGCAAGCTGAAGGTTAAAACCGCTGCCGAAGAAATTGAGGCAGAGCTTACCGCGGCAGGTGCTAATTTTATAACCCTGGAATGGAAGGCCAGGGAGCCTAAAAAGGTTGGCAAAGGAAAAGAAACCGTACTGAAAAAGGCTGAAATACCTTATCAGGATATTATAGAAGCAGTTGTAGTAATTACATTTTAAAAAAATTAAAGAAGTTTGGCATGGAAAATATTGCATTAATCGATTCGTTTTCAGAGTTTAAAGATGATAAGCTTATAGATCGTGTTACGTTGATGGCGATTCTTGAAGATGTATTTAGGAATGCACTGAAAAAGAAATACGGTTCTGACGATAATTTTGATATAATTATAAACCCCGACAAAGGGGATATGGAGATATGGAGGAACAGGGTAGTGGTTGCCGATGGCGAGGTAGAAGACCCGAACTCTGAAATTTCACTTTCCGAAGCAAGGAAAATTGAGCCTGACTTTGAGGTAGGCGAAGATGTTTCGGAAGAAGTGAAGCTTATCCAACTAGGCAGGAGGGCTATACTGGCACTGCGCCAAAACCTTATTTCCAAAATACACGAGCATGATAACACCAACCTTTACAAGCAGTTTAAAGACCTTGTAGGTGATATTTATACTGCTGAAGTGCACCATGTTCGCCCAAAAGCTGTAATTTTGGTGGATGATGAAGGAAATGAGATAGTTTTGCCTAAAGAAAAGCAAATCCCATCTGATTTTTTCAGGAAAGGAGATAACGTTCGTGGTATTATTGAAAGCGTTGAGCTTAAAGGCAACAAGCCACAGATTGTTATGAGCAGGACTTCTGAAAAATTCCTTGAAAAACTGTTTGAGCAGGAAATACCGGAGGTTTTTGACGGGCTTATTACCGTTAAAAAAGTAGTAAGGATACCGGGTGAAAAAGCTAAAGTTGCGGTTGACTCTTATGATGACAGGATAGACCCTGTAGGCGCCTGTGTTGGTATGAAAGGTTCCCGTATTCACGGTATAGTGCGCGAGCTGGGTAATGAAAATATAGATGTTATCAACTATACTACCAATACGCAATTGTATATATCAAGGGCGTTGAGCCCGGCAAAAGTTTCTTCTATCAAAATAGATGAAGAGGCCAAAAGGGCTGAGGTTTTCCTTAAGCTTGACGAAGTTTCCAAGGCCATTGGGCGCGGTGGGCATAATATTAAGCTGGCAGGCTTTTTAACAGGTTATGAGCTTGATGTAATCCGTGAGGGAAGCCCTATGGAAGAGGATGTTGAATTAACCGAATTCTCGGATGAAATTGATGAATGGATAATCCAGGAGTTTGCTAAAATAGGCCTTGACACCGCACGCAGTGTGCTTAACCAGGACGTTGAAGACCTTGTTAGGAGGACAGACCTGGAAGAGGAAACCATACAGGAGGTGATGAAGATATTAAGAGAAGAATTTGAAGAGTAAGTATAAATAAATTGTTATACAACACAACAAAAGAAAATACTAAAAACATTATATGTCTGAAGAAAGAGCAATAAGAATTAATAAGGTATTAAGGGAATTAAATATTTCACTGGACAGGGCTGTGGAGTTCCTTAAGGATAAGGGCCACAATATTGATGCTACGCCAAATGCAAAGATATCCGGTGAGGAATATAATGCCCTTTACAATCAGTTTTCTGCCGATAAGGGTAAGAAAGCCGCTTCGCTTGAGGTGAGTGAGGAGAAAAAGAAGGAGAAGGAGGCGTTAAGGATTGAAAGGGAACGTGAACTGGAAGAAAAAAGAAAGCAGGAGGAAGAAAGGCAAAGGCAGGAAGTAATAAAAGCAAAAGCTTCATTGTCCGGTCCTGTGGCGGTAGGTAAAATAGACCTTAATCCTAAAAAAGCTCAGGAGCCATCTTCAGACACTCCGGCTGCGGCTAAACAGGAAGAGGTTGCTGCACCTAAAGCAGAAGAAAAACCGGTAGAGAAAAAGGAAAAGGAGCAGCCGGTGGCAGAAAAGCCAAAAGAGCAGCCTGCAAAACAGCCTAAAATAACCCCTGCGCAGCCTAAGCAGCAGCAGGAAAAAAAAGAGGCTCCTGCACAGCAACAGGCCGAAGACGATAAAATTAAAACACAATACCAAAAACTTTCGGGCACTACTTTTACGGGGCAAACCATAGACCTTTCGCAGTTTGAAAGGGCTAAAAAGAAGAAGGAAGAACCTAAAAAAGATGCCAAAGGCAATGCCGGCGGCCAGCAGGGCCAGGGGGCAGGTAATAAAAATAAAAGAAAGAGGATTACAGCAAAACCTCAGGGACAGCCCGGCGGCGGCGGACAGAACAACCAAGGTAACAGGCCTGGTGGCAAGTTTGGCGGCAAGCCTGACTTTAATAAAGGTAAACGTCCGGCTATTGTAAGCAAGGTTGAGCCTACCGAGGAAGAGGTTAAAAACCAGATTCGTGAAACGCTGGAAAAACTTCAGGGTAAAGGCAGCAAGTCAAAAGCGGCCAAGTACAGGAGGGATAAGCGTGAAAGCCATCGCCAAAGGACTGATGATGAGCAGCGAATGATGGAAGAAGGAAGCAAAGTGCTTAAGGTTACTGAATTTGTTACCGTGGGTGAAGTAGCAACCATGATGGATGTGCCTATTACCAAAGTGATATCGGTATGTATGTCGTTAGGTATCATGGTAACCATGAACCAGCGCCTTGATGCGGAAACATTAAGTATTGTTGCTGACGAGTTTGGATATGAAGTAGAATTTATAACTACCGATATAGAGGAATCTAAAGAGGTTGTTGAGGACAGGGAGGAAGACCTTGAACACAGGGCTCCTATAGTTACTGTAATGGGGCACGTTGACCACGGTAAAACATCGTTACTTGACTACATTCGTGAAGAAAATGTAATTGCCGGCGAATCGGGTGGTATAACACAGCACATAGGTGCCTATGGAGTAACATTGGAAAACGGCCAAAAAATAACTTTCCTTGATACACCGGGACACGAGGCCTTTACCGCGATGCGTGCACGTGGTGCGCAGGTAACCGATATAGCTATTATTGTTATTGCGGCTGATGATGACATAATGCCACAAACAAAAGAGGCTATAAACCATGCACAGGCGGCAGGCGTGCCAATTATATTTGCAATCAATAAAATAGATAAGCCGACAGCCAACCCTGATAAAATTAAGGAAAGGCTTGCGGGTATGAACCTATTGGTAGAAGACTGGGGTGGTAAAATACAATCCCATGACATTTCTGCTAAAACAGGTTTAGGTGTAAACGAACTGCTTGAAAAAGTACTTCTTGAAGCCGAAATATTAGACCTTAAGGCAAACCCGGATAAACCGGCTGTAGGTACCGTAGTGGAAGCTTTTCTTGATAAAGGCCGTGGTTATGTAGCCACAGTACTTGTTCAGGGTGGTACATTAAGGATAGGTGATTATGTGCTTGCAGGTAAACATCATGGCAAGGTTAAGGCCATGCATGATGAGCGTGGGCATAACATAAAAGAGGCCGGCCCTTCAACACCAATATCAATACTTGGCCTTGACGGTGCTCCAACAGCGGGCGACAAGTTTAGTGTTTATGAAGATGAGAAGGAAGCAAAACAAATTGCAGCCAAACGTATGCAGTTAATGCGTGAGCAGTCTGTACGTACACAAAGGCACATTACACTTGCAGAAATTGGAAGAAGGATTGCATTGGGTCAGTTTAAAGAACTGAATATTATCCTTAAAGGTGACGTGGATGGTTCGGTAGAGGCATTGTCAGATTCATTCTCTAAACTATCTACCGAGGAGATACAGATAAATATCATACATAAAGGGGTAGGGGCTATTACTGAGTCTGATGTATTGCTTGCTTCGGCATCCGATGCTATCATTATAGGCTTTAACGTAAGGCCGATGGGTAATGCAAAACAACTTGCCGAGAGGGAAGAAATCGACATCAGGAACTACTCAATTATTTATGATGCCATTGATGATGTTAAGGATGCGATGGAAGGTATGCTTTCGCCGGAACTTAAAGAAGAAGTTACAGGAACAGCAGAGGTTCGTGAAATATTCAAGATATCTAAAGTAGGTACTATTGCCGGATGTATGGTTACCGATGGTAAAATTTATAGAAGCTCGAAAATAAGGCTCATAAGAGATGGCGTAGTAATTTATACAGGTGAACTGGCTACATTGAAACGCTTTAAAGACGATGTTAAAGAGGTTTCAAAAGGGTATGACTGTGGTATGCAGATTAAGAATTATAACGATTTGCAACAACTTGATATTATTGAGGCCTACCAGGAAGTTGAAGTTAAGAAGAAACTATAAGTTTCAAGGTTTATAAAAAAGAAGCCCGCTCAATGAGCGGGCTTCTTTTTTATAGTTCATTTTTTATTTGTTTGGCCTTATCATTAAGGCATACGGATATTTTTTTCGGATGTCGGCTATATTCTTCTCAGCTTCAATACGGGTGTCAAAACTGCCAACCCACACTTTGTAAGTATTGTTTTCATATACTATAGTGCCTTCCATGTTCCTGAAATCACGCTTAAATTCCGACAGTGTTCTTCGTGCTTTGTCGTTATCACCGTAAAAAATCTGGATTTTATAACGGTCATTAACTATAATTGAAGGATTAAGCTTTCTTTTCTCGGCTAAAAGCTGTGTAAACCTGTCATCCTGCACAACGGTAACATCCTGTTGCTGTGCAATGCATTTTGAGCCAAAGGCAAGTGCTATAAAAAAGGTATATTTAAGGTAGTCTGATTTTAAAATTCTCATAATGAAGCTAGTTTATAACAAAAGTACAATTTAATTATTTTTGCATGCAAATGTAATTTATTTAGAATTGTTATAAATTATGCCTTAAGATTTATTTAAGGTTTGAGAATAATTCATAAGTCGTATTTTTGTGGGAGTTTTTTAAAAAGTATACTGTTTTTATAAGGTGTACAAGAAAAAATCGTACCAAAATTGTCGATAATCATTTTTAATATGAAAAAAGTGGGTAACCATACTTCGATTTCAGGAATTTTAATGTTCTGCCTGGCTTTATCACTGTCATTTTCATCTGTTACTTATGCACAAGACCAGGCTGATGCCGCCGCCGCACCCGCTCAAGAAGCTGCTGCTGCGCCTGCTGCCGGGGAGGGCGATCCTGCAAAGGGTAAAGAGCTCTTTAATTCCCTTTGTGCTGCCTGCCATAAGCTTGATGCCAAGGCAACCGGGCCTGCTTTAAGGGGGGTTGCGGATAAGCATGACAGGGAGTGGCTATATAGCTGGATAAGGAACAGTAGTGCAATGATTAAGGCCGGAGATCCGGTTGCTGTTAAGTTATTTGCTGAAAATAATAATTCGGTAATGACGCCTTTCCCGCAACTGTCAAACCAGGATATTGATAATATATTGGCATATACCTCCCAGCCAAAAGAGGCTGCTGCTCCTGCTGCTGCAGGGGGTGCTCAGCAGGTTGCTGCTAATGAAGGCGGTATTTCTAATAACCTCATACTTGGTGCTTTGGTTTTAGTACTTGCAGTGCTTATTGTGATGCTTGTTTTGGTTAACAGGACATTAAAACGAGTGGCTGCAGCAAACGGTATTGAAATTATAAAAGATGAGCCTTCAATCTCTCTTTGGAAAGCATATGCTAAAAACCAGTTCCTTGTTCTTGTGACAGTTATAGTGTTATTGCTGACGGGTGCTTATTTTGTTTACGGCTACCTTATGCAGATTGGCGTTGACCAGGGTTATGAGCCAATACAACCAATACATTTCTCTCATAAAATACACGCAGGCGATAATGGTATAGACTGTAAATATTGCCACTCTTCTGCAAGGGTGAGTAAAGCTTCAGGTATTCCGTCGCTTAATGTGTGTATGAACTGCCACAAAAACATTTCTGAATTCCAGGGGGATAAAGATTCTGTTTATGTTGAGTATTCCAAAGAGTTTTATACAGCCGAAATACAAAAACTTTACAATGCTGTTGGCTGGGATAAAACCGCACAGAAATATACAGGAAAGCA
>NZ_WWEP01000011.1 GCF_009848495.1 Flavobacterium sp. MK4S-17 | reverse complement strand
TTGCTCTTTGACCTGAACTTCCCGAAAAAAGTATCACGCTCACCGCGTTATTTCTAACCTAAATAAACAACCATGAAACAGTTAAGCCTTACATTAAGTTTACTTTTTGCAGGACTTATCCTAACTGCACAAAATAAAGATACCGAAACGGCCGACAGGCTTTTTAACCGCTTTGAATATATTGATGCTGCAAAAGAATATGAAAAACTAACTCATAACGGTAAAGCCAGTCCGTATGTTTATAAACAGATTGCCGAAAGCTATTATAACCTATTTAATACCAAAGAAGCCGTAAAGTGGTATGCCAAAGCTGTGCAAAGCAAGCAGGATGCCGAAACCTACTACCGCTATGCACAGATGCTGAAGGCAGAAGGCAATTATGAAGAAGCCAACAAACAGATGCAGACTTTTGCCAAAATGGCTCCGAAAGACCAGCGGGCGGTAATTTTTAAACAGGATCCGGACTATCTGCCAAAGCTGCGCAACCAGACAAAACTTTTTGATGAAAAATATCTTGATATAAGTGATAAAAAGTATTCTGATTTTGGCGGTGTATTACTAAATGACAATACCTTATATTTTGCCAGTACCCGAAATACTGCACGAAGGACATATGGCAGGAACGAAGAGCCTTATCTTGATTTATACACATCTACATATAACACCAATGGTACTTTCAGCGAACCTACACCTGTAAGTGAGGTAGATACAAAATACCATGATGGCCCTGCCGCCGTAACAGCCGATGGGAATACCATGTATTTTGCAGGTGAAAGCTTTAGGGAAGGGGAATATGAAAAAGAGAAAGGACACCAGCGCAACAGCCTTATTTACCTTTACAGGGCTACAAAAGGCAAAGACGGCAAATGGGGTAACGTACAACCTGTACCGTTTAACGATAAAAAATGGTCAACCGGTAACCCTGCCATAAGCAAAGACGGCAAAACCCTTTATTTTGCCTCAAACAGGAAAGGTTCTATGGGTGGCACCGACATTTGGAAGGTGGAGGTGAAAGGCAACAACACTTACAGCGAGCCTGTTAACCTGGGAAATAAAGTAAACACTGAGGGCAACGAGAACTTTCCGTACATCACCGAGGATGATAAACTCTTTTTCGCCTCAGACGGAAGAAAAGGTTTTGGTGCTTATGATGTTTTCATGATTGACCTGACAAAAGATGATGAAGCCATAAACCTGGGCATGCCGATAAACTCCCCACAGGATGACTTTGCCTTTAGTTTTAGCACAAAACATAATATAGGTATTTTTTCAACCAACAGGGATGGCGCAGACAACCTTCACTTGGCTATACCTGTATGTGGTGTAGAGGCGATTGTAACGGTAAAAGACAATAAAACAGGCAAACCACTTGCCAATTCAAAAGTTGCCATACTGGACGACAGACAAAACGTTATAGAAACACGCACCACTGATGCTCAGGGTAATGTAATTTATAATGTGGATTGTGACAGGGCATATTCGGTTACGGCATCTGCAATAGGGTATTTAAGCAGCACATTCCCCATTGCAAAGGCAAAGGGCGGTAAAATTACTGTTGATGCCGGGCTTGCCCCTGTAGAAAATATTATTAAAGACGGCGCGGTAGTGCTTAACGATATTTATTTTGAATTTGACAAAAGCAATATAACCGAAAAAGCAACTAAAGAGCTTAACAAGCTGGTAGAGGTAATGAAAAGCAAACCCGACATGGTAATTATGGTAAAGGCACATACCGATAACCGCGGCAGTGATGAGTATAACCTGAACCTTTCGGACAGGAGGGCAAGGGCTGCCGTGCAGTATGTAATATCTCAGGGTATAAGCCAGGACAGGATTTCGGGCAAAGGTTATGGCGAGAGCGAACCTAAAGTAGATTGCGACGAGGATTGTACCGATGAACAGCATGCCCTTAACCGAAGGAATGAGTTTTTAATAGTTAAAAAATAGCACCAGGTTTTAACATATAAAGCAGTCCTGGAGGACTGCTTTATTATTAAATTATTTGCTAATTTTGCCCCTGGAATTATATTGCGTATTTTACAATTACATAACGCTTTATTAATTTTGCCTTAGCTTTAACCCACTTCTAGCATGCCACTACACCTAACAGAAATTGAACGCGTAGAGACAATATCCAAAGAGGATTTTTATAATAATTATGTAAGGAAGCAAAAGCCATTAATTATATCCAAGCTTACTGAAGACTGGCCTGCATATAAAAAATGGAACCTTAATTATATAAAGGAAGTTGCCGGCGATAAAACTGTACCCCTTTATGATGACAGGCCGGTATCGCATAAAGATGGCTTTAATGAGGCACATGCAGAAATGAAAATGTCTGGATATATAGACCTTTTAAATTCTGAACCCACAAATTACCGCATCTTTCTATATAACCTTATGAAAGAGGTGCCGCAGCTAAAAAACGACTTTAGATGGCCGGATATAGGGCTTAAGCTTATAAAACAGCTTCCCATGCTGTTTTTTGGCGGCGAAAATTCTAAAGTTTTTATTCATTATGATATAGATTATTCTAATATACTTCATTTCCATTTTCATGGTAAAAAAAGGTGTATCCTTTTTGCACCCGACCAGACACCTTATCTTTATAAAGTGCCACATGCACTTATTTCGAGAGAAGATATTGATTTTGACAACCCCGATTTTGAAAGATGGCCTGCACTTAAACATGCCAAGGGCCTGGAAGCCAATCTTGAACATGGGGAAGTACTATATATGCCCGAGGGTTACTGGCACTACATGAAATATGTTACACCGGGGTTTTCCATGAGCCTGCGTGCCCTGCCAAGAAAGGTAAGCAACCTTTCTAAAGCAGTTTATAATATATTTATTATGAGGCACTTTGATAATTTTATGCGCAGATACAAAGGCCAGGCCTGGATAGACTATAAAAACAGGCAGGCTGTAGTTAACACGCACAAAAAATTAAACCTGCCGGTTTAGGCAGGGTTTGTACTTTTTTTTTATGCATAAAAGCTATACTGTTGAGGAAGCCCGTAAAAAACTTGAGCAGTACTGTGCGTACCAGGAACGCTGCCATGAAGAGGTTGTTCAAAAACTGAAGAGCCTTAATATGATACCCCAGGCAATTGATGTAATTATTGCCTATCTTATTGAACATAACTTTTTAAATGAGGAGCGTTTTGCCAAAAGTTTTGCCCGTGGAAAACACAGGATAAAACACTGGGGACGCGTTAGGATTATAAATGAGCTGAAAGCCAGGAAAATATCGAGATACAATATAGATGCTGCATTAAAGGAACTTAATGAAGATGAATATCTTAAAGCTTTCAATGATTTAGCTGAACGGTTTTGGGAATCCGCCAAAGAATCAAACCTCATGAAGAAAAAGAAAAAAACCTTCGAATTCCTCATGAGGAAAGGTTATGAGTATAACCTTATTACTTCTAAACTGGAACGTTTTTAAACCTGCTTTTTAATTTACCTTAAATCATAATTTTGTGTTAAATTTAACCACCGTTACCCCCAACGCTGTTAATAAAGATTATGATGAGGAATTTACTTACCCTGCTCTTTCCTGTACTATGCCTTGCACAGGGAACAAACTACAATTTTAAAGAAGCTGAATTAAAAGCAAGGGAACTTGTTTTTACACAACCTGACAGTGCCCTGGTTATAATTAAAAAAACACTCGCCAATTCAGCAGGTGCGCATGATACCATTAAAGGGAATACTTACCACCTTTATGGCTTATATTATAATATGAAGGGCATGACGGACTCTGCTATTTACTACTATAAAAAATCATTACCCTACATAGATAATTACCCTAAAATTATATTGAGGCCTTATATTAATATTTCTGCCAGCTACAGGAATAAAGGCGAGTATGAAACCTCATTAAAATATCTTAATGATGCTTTAACCGTTACTAAAAAAGACAATAACAAAACCGGGGAGGCTATGCTTTATGGCGAAATGGCATCTAATTATAATTATATGAGGCAATATGAGAAATCTGTTGACCTGTTGCTTAAAGCCATTGCCATACTTAAAACGGAAAAGAAAACCAAACAACTGTATGCCATTAAGCAAAAGCTAGCAAATACTTACCTGGGCATGGAGAATTTTAATTTTGCCATAGACCTTTATAAGGAATGCCTTCCGGGGTTTAAAGAAATTGGTGCCGAAAAAAACTATTACCTTACCTATATTAATATCGGAGAAGCTTATATAAGGCTCAACAATTTGCAGGAGGCCAAAAAAGCATTGAAAATAGCTGTAGACGGCCTCAAAAAATTTGATGATAAAGAACTTATCGGCATCACCTATTCGAAAATAGGGAACATTGAGAACCTTGAAAGAAACAGGGAAAGTGCATTAAAAAATTACAAAAAATCTCTGGATTTACTTTTGGAAGTAAAATCTCTATGGACTTTGCGTATTGCCGGAGAATATATTGATATATTAAACCAAATGGGAAGGTACAGCGAGGCACAGGCCATTATAAATAAAACTGCCCCCTTCCAAAAAAATACAAAGCTAAACATGGTTGACAGGGTGGTATATGAAAAAGCCATAGCGGAAACCTACAGTAAAACCAATGACAGCAAAGCTATAAGTGCTTATAAAAATACTATAACACTAATGGACAGTATCAGTTCCGCAGAGAAAGAAGATGCTGTAAAAGAAATACAGGCTAAATTTCAGACTGACCTGCAAAGGGAAAAAAATGTTGTACTGGCTGCAAAAAATAATGCATTAACAAAAGCAATGAAAGCAGAGAAAAAACTGCTTTACCTGTATATAATCATGAGCATATCCTTTATAGTGCTCATATTGCTTTACCTGCGCAGCTACTTGTTTAAAAACAAACTCCAGCAGGAACAGATTAAAGCTGTTGAATCAGAAAAAGCATTGCTGCAACAACAACATTTGCATGAACTGGAGCTAAATAATGCGCAAAAGGAAATTATTGAGGAAAAAGAAAGGGAGTTAACATCAACCACACTGCAAATGGCAAATTATCAGGACAGCATTACCCAAATCCTGGAAAAATGCGACCTTGGTGAAATAACAAAAGTAAGTGAGCTTAAAAAAGAACTCCAGCATTTAATTAAACAAAAAGATTATTGGCGCCAGTTTGAAACACGGTTTAACAGCATACACCCAGAATTTAATCAAAAGTTGGGCAACAAGTTTTCAAAGCTTACTAAAAACGATCTGGAATTCTGCTCGCTACTAAAACTTAACCTTTCCAATAAAGAAATTGCCTCATTACTCCAAATTTCGCATGAAAGTGCAATAACAAAAAAATACAGGATCAAGAAAAAAATGCAGATTACCGATGATGATGAGTTTGAAAAGATACTTTCTGAAATTTAGAATACTTATCACATGTATAAATATGCCCTGTCTATACAATTTGTCTATAAATTCTACATGTCATTTATAAGTAATTGATTTACAGATACTATTTTTTAATATTTTTTCAAATTGTCTATATTTTGTCTATTCTAAAAAATTTGTTAAATAAGCGTTTTGCCTTTACTTTGCATCGTTATTACTTCTGAAACGGAGTAGTAAAAATGCAATCCATACTAAAAAATTAATTTTATAATTATGAAAAATCGCTCGTAACAAAGCAACATGAATGCTGATGCTATTTTATCTTCAGTTAAATATATAAAATGAGTGCCCCCTCATTTTATATAAACCCCGAAGGCCAACTTTAAAGGCTAAATAAACATATTTACCCATAAAACCAAGCGTACACTGGCTTGGCAGGTAATGTGTTGCTTTTAAAGTATTTACCTGTTTTTTTAAACATGAAAAAAATTAAAAATTTAACAAAAAAATATTTTCAAGTTATAATTTTTTTGTTGTACATTTGCCCCCGCAACCCAAAAAAAGTTATGCCCCCCATAACTTACTAAAAATTAATTAATTACTAAAATGAAAAAGTCATTACTTTTACTAATGCTATTGCCTTTCTATGGCTTTACGCAAAGTACTCTTGTAAGCTGGAACAACCTTTCCCAGCCGACAAACCTAACAAACATTACTGCACAGGCTATAACAACAGCCGGAGGCGTTCAGGTTCAGCAGGAAAGCTGGCCAAGCAGGTTTCAGATAGGCAACCTGCACAACGGTTCAAGCAGTGCAACAATCAATTATGCTAAATATGTTGAGTTTAAAGTAAGCCCTAATAACAATTACAAGCTTACACCCTCTCAATTTATTTTAACCTGCGGTAATATCAGCAATGATAAAACACACAAAATGCAGGTTGTTGTTTCTAACGATGGTACTAATACTGCTGCACTTACCAATAATTCCGGTAATAGTGTTATTAATGTAACTTCAAACCAGCAAACAGTAACGCTTAACTTCCCTGCCGGCTATACCATATTACCTAATAAAACGCTTTCAATAAAGGTATACCTTTATGACCACAGCAATATATGGTACACTAATTTTGCAATTTATAACCCTACGGGTTCTGGCAGTGTTGGTGTGGAAGGCCCCGTTTTAAAAGGGAACGTTGAATCATATAGTTCAGTACTTTTAGCCACAAATGATAATTACACTGTAAATATCAATCAGCCAACAGTGTTAAATGTATTATCAAATGATGTGGCAGGTAACGCCCCTGTAAGCAGCATCAATTTTACACAGCCGTCTAACGGTAGTGTTGCCCTTAGTGCTAATAATACCCTAACTTATACTCCCAACAATAACTACATAGGCCAGGACAGCTTTACTTATACTGCTACCAATGGTACAGACCCAAGCTCTACTGCTACTGTAACACTTGCTGTGCAGGGTATTACCCCAACAGGTGCTTTAAACGGAACATATTATGTAGGTACAGGTGGCCACTTTACCACAATTACCCAGGCGGTAAATTACCTTAACTCAAACGGCGTAAGCGGCCCTGTTACATTCCTGCTTAACAACTCTACATACAGCACAGCCGAAACTTTCCCTATAACAATAAATCAGTTTTCAGGAACTTCTGTAACCAACAAAGTAACTTTTAAGCCTGCTCCAAGTAAAAATGTACGTATTGAGGCTTTCCGTGATAACTCTTATACTGCTGTGCCTGCTGTATTCAAAATTAATGGTGCCGACAATATTGTTTTTGATGGCAGTAATATAACTAACGGTACAACCAGGAACCTTTTTGTAACCAACTCCAGCTATGCAGGAGATGGAGGTAATGATTATGTAAACAGGACTGTATTTTGGATTGCAAGCGCAAATGGAAGCAATGGGTCTGATAATGTTACTATTAAACATTTACAGATAAAACAAACATATAAAAACAACCCTGATAAATTCTGTTTAGGTATTTATGCCGGAGATAACAGCACGGGCGGTAATAATGAACTTTCTGTAAATGCTGCTGCAACTGCAAATACAGGTATTAAAATAACAGGCAACGATTTTGTAAACGTAAAGCAGGGTGTTTATATAAACGGTAAAAACAGCAACCTTACCAGCAATGTAGTTATTTCTCAAAATGACCTTGGTGCTGAAATAAATACCGAAACAATAGTTCAGCCGGTTTATCTTTCTAATGTTACCGCTTTTGAGGTATCAGAAAACCTTATTTACAAGTTATACCGCGATAATACTTCTGGCAACCTTTCTGCCGGTGGTATATATATAGCAAATAATACCAATTCAGGTGTAATAAAAAACAACAACCTGTCAGAAATCATCCGTACAGAAACTAATGATGAGCCGTTTTTCGGAATACGTTTATCATCAACAAACCAAAGTTCTAATATAACGGTATTCAACAACTTTATACTAAATGTGGCAGGACAGGGAAATGGTGGCCCTACACATAACGGATATGGTATTTTTATAGGTTCAGGTGGTGGTTATAAAATTTACAACAACACTGTAAAACTTGAAAAAAATCAAACTTCATCATCAAGGAATCACTCTGCTGCCTTATTTATCAATTCAGGAGTTACCGGGCTTGATGTAAGGAACAATATTTTGGTTAATGCCCAAACAAACGAAAATACTGAAAGGTACGCAATAGCTGTAATTGCCCCTACGGCATCTACATTCAGCCAGCTTAACTATAACAACTATTATTCAACCAAGTTTATAGGTATGTATGGCGCAAGTATTACAGAAGGCGGAAACCCTTATGCACAAACATCACTATCGGGCTGGATATCTGCAACCAATGGAAAAGATGCACAATCTAAAAATGTAAACCCTGTATTTATATCTGCTACAGATTTACATATAAGCACTTCTTCAGCAGAAAATGCCGATCTTAATGATGCAGGTACACCTATTGCCAGTGTTACAAAAGATATAGATGGCCAGATAAGGAATACTACCACGCCTGATATGGGTGCAGATGAGTTTGGTTCAATTCAGGTGCCTGACGAAAATAGCAATGAAGGTATATACTGCAGCAGCTCAACAACATGGTTAGGTGAAAATGCCGTACCACAGTGGAGCAATGGTGTGCCAGCAATAGATAAAGATGTAATTTTCAGTGCAAACTATACACAATCAGGCGGTACGCTTTATGCCTGCTCAATCTTTGTAACAGGAAATGCAGAAGTAACCTTTACAAACCAGTCTAATGCAATAGTAGAGCATAATGTTAACGTGGCTGCAACTGCAAAACTTACTTTTGACAGCAGCTCAAACCTTGTACAGAACCAAAACACAATCAACTCCGGTAATGTAACGGTAAAAAGAAACAGCGGTATGCTTAAGCGCCTTGATTATACAATGTGGTCGTCTCCGGTTTCAGGAAACCAGACTTTACAGGAATTCTCTCCGTTAACATTGTCAAACCGCTTTTATGTATATGACACTGCAACCGATTTATATGCTGCTACATCTGCTTCAAATACATTTGTAAAAGCTAAAGGATATTTAATACGTGTTCCTAACACTTTCCCAGACAGCCCTACCGTTTATAACGGAGCTTTTAAAGGTGTGCCTAACAACGGTAACGTATATATACCCCTTGTTCGCGAAAGTTCATCAAATGCATATAATGCAGTGGGTAACCCTTACCCTTCACCAATAAGCGTTACTGATTTTATTGATGCCAACATTGATAATATTGAAGGTACAATTTGGATGTGGAGAAAAACAAACAACCCTAATGCATCCAGCTACTGTACTATTACAAAATTTGCCTACCAGGCAAACAGTGCTGCAGGAGGCGGTGCAAACACAGATGTATCGGGTAACGAACTTATTTTTGACCCGTTCAGGATTGACAGCAGCGAAGGTGCTTTACTTAATACAGGGCAGGGCTTTATTGTAAAAGCTAAAAACACACAAAACCTTGTGTTTAAAAATAACATGCGCCGCACTACCAATTTTAATTACTTCTTCCGTACAGCTGCTACCGACTCTGATACAGCAGGCCAGCCTGAAGGTATGGACGCAAGCCGTATGTGGCTGAATGTATCTAATGAAGGAGGCGATTTTGCCCAGGCTGTTATAGGTTATACACCGATAGCTACACTGGATTATGACAATGGGCTTGACGGAAGGGCTTTAGGTTCAGGAAATGTGAGCTTATATACTAAGATAGAAGATGTAAAATATGCTATACAGGCACGCCCTGCATTTGATGTAGCTGATATTGTTCCTCTTGGTTACAAAGCTGCTGTTGCAGGTACATTTGAAATTAAAATAGACCGTGCAGATGGTATATTTGCTGATGCCGGACAGGCAGTATATTTACATGACAGGCTTTTAAATGCTATATATAACCTGAATGAAGGTGCTTATTCTTTCAGTACTGAAGCCGGTACTTTTGATGACCGTTTTGAAATCATGTATTCAATAGAAGCTTTAGGAGTTGATGTACCACAGGTAAATGTTAAAGATGTAATTGTTTACCGCAATGGCAAACAGGTTAAAATACAGTCACCTGCCGTTATCCAGTCAGTTGAGATATATGACCTTTTAGGAAGGGCTGTTTATAGCCAAAACAATATAGATGCTACCGAATTTACCAGCGCGCAGCTTAATGTGGCACAACAGGTTGCTATAATAAAGATTACGCTTGATAACAAACAGGTTGTATCTAAAAAAATCATGCTGAATTAATTTAGCACATCAATAATAATTTTTTAGTTGGATGGCAGGCCCTGTTAATGGCATCATTCTTCGGGGCCTTCTAAAAAACATAATGATATAAGGTCCAGCGCTGGCAGCGGCTTTAGCCAAAACCATTATAGGCATTTATGATAGATCTATCATAAATTTTAGTAATTTTTTAGTTGGATGCAGGAAGCCCGGGTAGTGCCGGGCTTTCATCATTTATATAGGCGCTATATTATTTGGAAATCAATACACTTACGGCATTTCCGCCAAAGCCAACAGCATTTATTAAAATGCGGTTTAAAGGTTTACGCTGTTTTTGCCTGGTTGCAAAAGGCACTTGTATAAAAGTATTATGCGTTATCATAAGTATAGCCATTTCCAGGCTTAAAAGACCCGAAGCACCAAAAGTATGGCCTGTCTTCCATTTGTTGGTTGTCAGTAGCGGGAGGTTATTCCCAAATATTCGCTGTATCGCTTTAAATTCAGAAATATCACCTTGTATCGTGCCTGGGGCATGCATTACTACAGCATCAACCGTTTGTAAGTCAACACCCTTTAATGCCATTGCCATAGATTTTTGCAGGCATTCGGCATCAGCCGAAATAGATACACTATGCTGTAATGTTTCGGTAGCATAACCTATACCTTCAATATAAGCCGCCGCATTTTCTTTATAACCTGCTTCAAGGCAGGCCATAGCGGCACCCTCCCCCAAAACCATAGTGTTTTTTTGCTTATTAAAATCATAGGCCCTGCAGGGATATTCATCATCAGTCAGTCCGCTGTAAATTTTCATGGCTTTCATCTGGGCAAGTGTAAACGGGGTTAGCGGGGCTTCACTGCCTCCCACAAGAAATTTATCTGCCATCCCCGCTTGTAGCCACGCAACACCGTTAAGCAAAGCATGTAAAGCTGTTGAGCAGGTAATGGAGTGTGATATTTCAGGGCCATCATTTTTTAAATCCTGTGCCACCCACGAGGATATATTGCCCAATGTGGTATAAGGTGATGCCTGCACTGCTGTAGTACCACTTTTTATAAATGCGGAATGGTATTCCTCAAAAAGTCCTGTTGCGCCTCTTGAAGAACCTATATTTATGCCAAAGCTATCCCCTGCTGCCCAGCCGGCAGTTTTAGCTGCCCTGCGTGAAGCCAAAATTGCATAAAGGACTGAATTATCAAGGTTTTTATACTTATCACCTGAAAGCCTAAGTGCATTAACTTCTTCCTGCAATTGCAGGGGCAATACCGCAACAGGAACTATTTTCCCTCCTATTTGCTTTTGTGTAATAAATGTATAATCACTCAGGTAATTTTTCCAAACCATAGCAGGCGAATCCCCAAGCGGGGAAAAGGAAGCTACAGCAGTAATGGAAACGGGTAATTTCAAATTTTAAGTATTTAATAGACTTCGGCCAAAGCCTGTTTAATTGTTTTATATACCTTTTCAAGCTGTTCCTCTGTAATTACATACGGCGGGAGTATATATATAATATTGCCAACAGGCCTCAAAATAATACCGCTCTCAATAAAAAAATTATACAGCCTGTTACGCAGCCCGCCATAGTAGCCCTCGCTGCTCTCTGTTTTAATTTCAAGCGCAAATATTACTCCAAGCACACGCGTAGTAGCAACCCTGGGATGTCCGTCCAACTTATCTTTAAAATCAAGGTGGCTTTTATTAATACGAAAAATGTTTTCCTGCATTTGCGATTGCTGCAATAATTCCACCGAAGCGAGTGCCGCAGCACAGCCTGTAGGATTTGCAGTAAAAGTATGCCCATGAAACAATGCCTTGTTTATATCATCGTCATAAAAGCCATCAAACAACTGCTGTGTGAAGGTTGTTATTGCCATAGGTATAGTACCGCCCGTAAGCGCTTTGGAGAGGCACATCATGTCGGGTTGCTCTGTAAGGTAATTGCATGCAAAGTTTTTACCTGTTTTGCCAAACCCTGTCATTACCTCATCAGCAATGATAAAAATCCTGTTCTCCCTGCATATTTGTATTAGCTTGTCCAGTGGTTCGGGGCTGTACATAACCATACCTGCAGCCCCCTGTACCAGGGGTTCAAAGATAAAAGCGGCATATTCTCCCGTTTGCGCCAGTTTTTTTAGCGTATTTATACAGTCCTGCTCCCTGCCTTCAACAGGTACAGGTATCCTTACCACTTCAATCAGTGAACCTTTAAAAGCCTCAGTAAAAAAGGATATACCACTTGCTGCCATAGCCGCGAAAGTATCCCCGTGAAAAGCATTTTCAAAGGCAATTATCTTAGTACGCTTTTCACCTTTATTATAATAATACTGTAGTGCAACCTTAATAGCAACCTCCACCGCCGTAGAACCATTATCTGAAAAGAAAAGTTTTTGCTGGTTTGCCGGAAGCAGTTCCATAAGCCTTTCCGCTAAAAGGATAGCAGGCTCATGTGTAAAACCGCCAAAAAGTACATGCTCCAATGTTGTAAGCTGCTTATAAACTGCATCTGCTATATAAGTATTGCTGTGCCCAAAGGGGTTTACCCACCACGAAGCTATAGCATCTATATATTGTTTGCCGTGCTCATCCCAAACCAGGGCTCCACTGCCTTTTGTAATGGCTACAGGAGCAGCGGCAGTTTTATGCTGGGTATAAGGATGCCACAAGTATTTGCTATCTCTTTCGGCAAGTGTTGAATTTATATCTTTTTTATCCATCAGCTAAAGGTTTAACAGCTCATTCCTGAACAGACCGGCATACTCACTTATAACATTTATATCAAAATAAGGTTCTTCATCAATACGCCCTATTAATTTTATTCCTGTTTTAGCCAATATTACCGATTCGGTTGCCTGCACTTCAGCACCGCTGAAAATTATACCGCCAATACTAATACCCCTGCTTTTTAAAGCTTCGCAGGTAAGCAGTGTGTGGTTAATGCTTCCCAGATAATGCCTTGACACAACTACTACCTTATAGTCCGGTTTAATAAGGTCAATTATGATGTCGGTATCATTTAATGGTACAAGCACTCCGCCCGCAGCCTCAATCACCAAATGGTTTTGTGTTTCCGGTTCTGTTATATTTTTTATATCAATAACAACATCTTCCTCAGCCGCTGCAAAATGAGGGCTTGCAGGAGTTGACAGCGTATAGCTGCTTTTATGTATAACCGATTGGGTATTGCTAATATACCTTTTTACTTTATGGCTGTCAGAGTTTTCAAGTTCACCTGCCTGCACAGGCTTCCAGTAATCAGCCTGTAGTGCCTCTGTAATTATTGCTGATGCCACTGTTTTACCTACATCTGTACCAATACCCGTTATAAATAGTTTCATATTATATCAAATTCTTTATGGCAATTTCTACAATGGTATTTATATTTTATATAGAATGGCATTGTTAAAAATAGCACCACTGCAATGAAGTAAGATACACAAGATTTTATATCTTTAATTGTACTGAAAATCTGAATTTTTTGAGTGTTGCAATATGGGCAGCGCATTGCTTTACCTTCTTCATCTATTGAATAAAGTTTTATATCATTATATAATTTTTGCGCTTTTAAACCATGGTTAATAGGAACAAACAATTTCACCCCACCTATAGCATTACTTAACAATGGATGTGTTTCAACTGTATAACTATCTATAATATATACTGTAACACCTTCAGCTTGAAGCCTAGCTTTCACTATATAAGCTTCAGCACTATAGGTAAAAGTTGCTATTTTAACTAAACTTGCACCGTTCATTCTGCAAATGTAGTAAACAATAAAGTTTACTGCATAATGACAACTACACACATAATTTAATAAAACATTATAATAACCCATAACCCATATTACTTACTTTTGATAATTCACCTTGCCATTTAACACGTTTTTACTTATATGAATATTCAAAAAGTACCACCTTATATAAAAGTAGTTTATATCTCGCTACTGATTATCATCATCATATTTTTTATGATAGTGGCCAAGCAAATCCTGGTGCCGCTTGTGCTTTCAGGATATATTGCCATGCTTCTTACATCAACATGCAACAGGCTTGAGCGGAGGAAAATACCCCGCTCTGTAAGTGCCGCTTTAAGCCTTATTGTTTTTATAATAGTAATATCAGGAATACTGTTTTTTATATACATGCAGGTAAAAGGCTTTTCCAATGACATTGGTGACGGACTGAAGGAAAAAATGAATGTATTTGCGATTGAAGCCAATAAATGGACGGAAGATAATTTAGGTTTTGATATGGGTATGAGCCGGGGCTTCGAGGTAAAAAAAGCGGTGGAAATTGTACAGCCTGAAAACCAAAGCCCTACCCAATTGATAGTTTCAACATTAGATACACTGTCGGATATTATACTCCTGCCGGTTTTTATTTTCTTTTTACTTATATACCGAGACCACCTTGCCGTATTTATAAGTAAGGTTTTTAAAAGGCAGGATGACAACGATATACTTAAAAAACTTACGTCATTGCGTCGTGTTGTGCACGCCTACATTGTGGGTGCAGGAAAAGTTATGATGATACTTGCTGTAGTGAATACGGCTGTTTTATTTGCGCTGGGTATAGAGCATGCCATATTTTTTGGCGTACTGGCCGGTTTTTTAAATATTATACCTTACCTGGGGCCTACGCTCGGGGCAATACTTCCCTTTTTATTTGCCCTGATTACAAAGGATAGCCTTTTTTATCCTTTTGCGGTAGTAATAGCCTTCACTTTTATACAACTACTGGAAGGGGCTTTCCTTACCCCAAAGATTACCGGAAGCAATGTAAACCTTAACGCCTTGGTAACATTTTTAGGATTGCTGATTGGTGGGGCAATATGGGGTATTATGGGCATGATACTTATTATACCTACTATAGCAATACTTAAAAAACTGTTTGAGATGAACCCTGATACAGAACCTTATGCCTACCTGTTTGGGGAAGAGGACAACAACTGGTTTAAAAAGCGAAAACGCAGGCAAAGAAAACCTAAGGTACAAGAAGGGAATTAAGAAACGTTAGTACATTTGTAACTTCTTGCTTTGTGTTATAACTGTGCAGGCAAAACCGCAGGCGCTCCTGCCCCGCCGGCACCGTAGGAGATAATATAGACTTCACTGAAAAACCGGAATCCTGTAACGCTAAAGCTATCTTTTTTACTTTTTTATTTCCGGGCAGTACTGCGCAATGAATAGCTGAACTGCTTGTAATGAAAATTGTATTTAAGCCCATCCTGAGTATTTCCTCAGTAAAAAAACTGATTATATCCCTTAACTGCTGCCTTTCAGTATTATTACCCTTAATACAACTATAGGCACATAGTATTGTGGCCACAGCGTGTGGCGGCAGGGCGGTAGTATAAATAAAACTGCGTGCAAAATTTACAAGGTATTGCTTTAAAATGCTGCTGCCTAAAACAGCAGCACCATGGCAGCCCAAAGCTTTACCAAAAGTAACTATACGTGCAAAAACAGGAACCTGCTGCGCCAGCCCTTCGCCTGTGCTGCCAAAAACACCTATGGCATGCGCCTCATCAATAACCAGCCGGCAGTTATATTCTGCGGAAAGTTTTGCTATGCTGTAAAAGTCAGGGCTGTCGCCATCCATGGAAAATACCGACTCCGTAACGATATAAATCTCTGTTGCACTATCCTTAAACTTTTTTAAAAGCAGTTTCAGGCCATCAATACTATTATGGCTGAACTTATAAGCCCTGGCATTGCTAAGCCGTATCCCGTCCCGTATGGAGGCGTGTATGTATTCATCATACAAAACTATATCGCCCTTTTGCGGTACAGATGAAAAAAAACCTATGTTGGCATCATAACCCGAATTGAAAATAAGTGCCGATTCGGCATTATGAAATGCTGCTATCATTTCCTCCGCGTCATTATAAAGAATATGGTTACCTGAAATTAATCTTGAACCCGTAGCACCATTGGCAATACCATTTTTTTGTAAGAGCATTTTATGGGCTGCTTCATAAATTTCTTTTGATGCCGATAAGCCCAGATAATCATTTGAAGAAAAGTCGACTTCTTTACTCTTGTGGGTAAGCATGCGAAATGAACCATCCTGTTTCCTCTGGTTTAACTTATATTCCAAATATGCGGGAAAAGCTTTCATAACTTCAAATGTAAGTATCTTTTAAATAATAAACCCTCACAAATAATACCGTAAATCAAAAATTAATTATTGTTATTCAATAAATATTATATATTTGTATTATAAACACAAATCAATATTTATTATGAAATGGCTTTCTTTCCTTAGGACTCTTACAAAAATCATTTTTGTACTGTCCATCATCTTTATGGCATATCTTATCCCTATTTTATTTGTAATGATCTTTGCGAAGGACATAGTACCTGAAGACATCATTTATATAATTAGCAACGAATCTACAGGAAGCATAGGTGTAGAAGAGTACTTGTATGCTACTGCAATTATATTATCCCTTGGCTTTTATATTTATGCACTCTACCTTTTTAAAAAGGTACTGGCATATTTCCACAAAAGGGAAGTATTTCATGAAAACGTTGTACGTTATTTCAACCAGTCCGGGAAAGCGGTACTGAATGGCTATATGATAGAGCTATTTGCAGTAATACTTTATAATTTCCTGGTAAAACAACAGACATCTGTAAGCACAGATTTTATAATGTACAGCTTTTTAATTGTTGGGGTTGGGCTTTTCTTTATTGTACTTAGTGAAGTATTCCTTATGGCGAAAAACCTGAAAGAGGATAATGACCTCACTATATAAATAAAACTATGCCAATAATTATTAACCTTGATGTAATGCTGGCAAAACGGAAAATGCGCAGTAATGAGCTTGCTGAACGCGTTGGCATAACTACGGCCAACCTTTCCATACTTAAAACAGGGAAAGCAAAAGCTATCAGGTTCAGTACACTGGAAGCCATTTGCCGCGAGTTAGACTGCCAGCCGGGCGATATTATCGAATTTGTGGAGGAAGTATCTGATACAGTGTGAAAATTTTTACAGCTAATTATCGCAATAACACAATAAGTTGACTATATAATTTTTATTATTTTAGCAAAAATTAACAAACCAATAAATTATGAAAAAAGTATTATGTTTTTTAGTATTTGCCACAACCATTGTATCATGCAAAAAGGATGTGTTGGAGTTTAACGCATTTACTATTACAAATGGCCATGCAGAAACAGGATTAATAGTAGATGCTGATGGTACTGTAAATGAAGGGAAGGATGACCAGGTTACTCTTGGAAGAGATGGTGTTATTAAAGATAAAGAAGGCAAAGAAATTGCTAGATTAAAGGAGAATAATGAACTTGTAGATGAAAACGGTAAAAAAATTGCTGAAATTGATAAAGACGGGACAATAAAAAAGGACTCAACAGTACTAAGATGGACAGATAAAGGCGAGTTAATGAGCGATCTTAATACAAGTTATGGACTATATATTGAACCAGCAGATAAAAAATCTTATCAGGCTGCATCAACTATAATGTGTTATTATTTAAATACAGTAAAATAAGTCTTCATAAATAAAAAAAGCCCTTACTTTACAGTAAGGGCTTTTTTAGTAGTATAAATGAATTAATCAACCAAAATAATAATTCTGTTATCTTTCAATTCCAATGTTCCTGACTGAATCGGGAGTAGGAATTTTTTATCCTTTTCAGATTTCATGAACTTAGTTGAAAATTCTGTATTGGTAGCAAAATCAGGAACTTCAACTTTTATATTCCCTTTAGCCAGTACCGAAACAATATTGGCGTGGTTGTTCAACATCTGAAATTCGCCGTCAATGCCGGGAACAGTTACCGATGTAACTCCTCCTTTAAACAAATGCCCTTCCGGCGATACTATTTCTAATAATAACATAGTTAGTTATAAATTATAAGATTGCGGTTTACTTTTGTGTGGCTGAACATTTTTTCAACCGTAAACTGTAAACTAATTACGCTTCTGCAAGCATTTTCTCTCCGGCCTCCATTACATCTTCAATAGTACCTTTAAGGTTAAAGGCCGCTTCCGGAAGATGGTCAAGTTCACCGTCAATAATCATGTTGAAACCTTTAATGGTATCCTTAATATCTACAAGTACACCAGGAATACCGGTAAACTGCTCTGCTACGTGGAAAGGCTGCGAAAGGAAACGCTGTACACGACGTGCGCGTGATACCGAAAGTTTATCTTCCTCACTAAGCTCTTCCATACCAAGAATAGCAATAATATCCTGTAGTTGTTTGTATTTCTGTAATATTTCTTTTACTCTTTGTGCACAGTTGTAATGCTCGTCACCCAAAATCTGCGGAGTAAGTATCCTTGAAGTTGAATCAAGAGGGTCAACCGCAGGGTAAATACCAAGCTCAGCAATTTTACGGCTCAATACCGTAGTAGCATCAAGGTGGGCAAAAGTTGTAGCAGGCGCCGGGTCAGTTAAGTCATCCGCAGGTACATATACTGCCTGCACCGATGTAATTGAACCTTTTTTGGTAGAAGTAATACGCTCCTGCATAGCACCCATCTCAGTAGCAAGTGTAGGCTGGTAACCCACCGCTGAAGGCATACGCCCAAGAAGTGCAGAAACCTCTGAACCTGCCTGAGTAAAACGGAAAATGTTATCTACGAAGAAAAGTACGTCTTTACCCTGTCCTTCTCCCGCACCATCACGAAAATACTCAGCAATCGTAAGTCCTGAAAGCGCAACACGTGCACGTGCTCCAGGTGGCTCATTCATCTGCCCGAATACGAAGGTAGCCTTACTTTCCCTCATTCCGGCTTTGTCAACCTTGTTAAGGTCCCATCCGCCGTTTTCCATAGAGTGCATAAAGTCCTCGCCATATTTAATAATGCCTGATTCAAGCATCTCACGAAGAAGGTCGTTACCCTCACGGGTACGCTCACCCACACCGGCAAATACTGATAAACCTCCGTGTCCTTTTGCAATATTGTTAATCAACTCCTGTATCAATACCGTTTTACCAACACCGGCACCACCAAAAAGACCAATTTTACCACCTTTTGCATAAGGCTCAATAAGGTCAATTACTTTGATGCCTGTAAATAAAACTTCTGATGAAGTTGAAAGGTCTTCAAATTTTGGAGCCTGACGGTGAATCGGCAAACCGCTTTCACCCTCTTTTGGCAAATCGCCAAGGCCGTCAATAGCGTCTCCGATAACATTAAACAAACGTCCGTAAATATCTTTGCCTATAGGCATTTGTATAGGAGCGCCTGTACCGGTAACTTCCTGCCCCCTGCTCAATCCGTCAGTAGAGTCCATTGAAATAGTCCTTACAGTATCTTCACCAACGTGAGACTGAACTTCAAGCACTAGTTTTGAACCATCTTTTTTAGTGATTTCTAATGAATCATAGATTTTTGGAAGCTCGGCATTTTGTGTGTTAAACACTACGTCAACCACCGGCCCGATAATCTGTGCAACTTTTCCTATTACTTTAGACATTGCTTATGTATTTATTAAACAGCTATTTATAGTTTGTGAAAAAACTTTATTTTCTCGGGCGCAAAGATACTTTTTTCTAATGTAATTATGCAATTTTAATTTTGCATTTTTTTTAATTAGAATGGAGATTTATACAAATTAGATACGATATTGTTATTTATACTCGCCCAAACTTAAATATAAATAATTCTATAAATTAAAAGCCCACATAACTTGTGGGCTTTATAATGTTTACTCTACCGTAACCGACTTAGCCAAATTCCTCGGCTGGTCAACATTACAGCCTCTCATAACCGCTATGTGGTATGATAGCAACTGTAACGGTATTGTAGTTAACAACGGTGAAAGCGCATCAACAGTTTTTGGTATTTCAATAACGTGGTCGGCAAGTTCCCTAACCTGTACATCGCCACTGGTTACCACTGCTATAATTTTACCGCTGCGTGATTTTATTTCCTGTATATTACTCACAATCTTATCATAGTGCTCCTGCTTTTGGGCAATAACAACTACCGGCATCTGCTCATCTATAAGGGCAATAGGGCCGTGCTTCATTTCTGCCGCAGGATAGCCTTCCGCATGTATATATGATATCTCTTTCAGTTTAAGCGCACCTTCCAGTGCTACCGGGAAATTATATCCCCTGCCCAGGTAAAGGCAGTTAGGGGCGTCTTTATAAATTTCGGCTATTGCCTTTGCGGTATCGTTAGTTGCTAATGCTTCCTCAACTTTTTCAGGTATAACTTCAAGTTCCTGTAAGTACCTGTGGAAATCGGAATTTGAAAGCGTACCCTTAGCCTGGGCCAAACGTAATGCAATGAGCGTAAGCACCGTAATTTGTGTAGTAAATGCTTTGGTTGATGCCACACCTATTTCAGGGCCGGCATGGGTATATGCACCGGCATGGGTTTCGCGCGAAATGGATGAACCCACCACATTACATACACCAAATACAAATGCACCATGCTCTTTGGCAAGTTTAATGGCCGCAAGCGTATCGGCTGTTTCACCCGACTGCGAAATGGCTATCACCACATCGTTTTCACGTATTATAGGGTTCCTGTAGCGAAACTCCGAAGCATATTCAACCTCTACAGGTATACGGGCAAATTCTTCAAATATATATTCTGCCACAAGCCCGGCATGCCATGATGTACCACAGGCTATAATCAATATCCTGTCGGCGTTTAAAAACTTCTGCAGGTTATCTTCCACCCCGGCCATTTTAATAAGCCCTTCGTTGGCATGAAGCCTGCCCCTGTAAGTATCTTTTATCACTGCAGGCTGCTCATAAATTTCCTTCATCATAAAATGGTCGTAACCACCTTTTTCAATCTGCTCAAGGTTCATTTGCAGTTCCTGCACATAAGGGTCAACCAAAGAGTCATCTTTAATCTTCCTTATCTTCATAGGTTTATGAAGCCTTATAATTGCCATTTCCTCATCTTCAAGGTAAATAGCGTTTGATGTATATTCAATAAAAGGTGAGGCATCAGAGGCAATGAAGAATTCATCTTTGCCTATACCTATTGCCAGCGGGCTGCCCAGACGTGCAGCTACAATTTCGCGTGGCCTTTCCTTGTCGAAAACAGCTATAGCATAAGCGCCCACCACCTGGTTAAGCGCAACCTGAACGGCTTTGCCCAATTTAAGGTTGTCCTGCTTTTTAACGTCTTCTATAAGGTTAACCAGTACTTCGGTATCAGTGTCCGATTTAAAGGTATATCCCCTTTTTATAAGTTCCTTTTTTAAAGGCTCATAATTTTCAATAATACCATTGTGCACAATTACCAAATTTCCCGAATTTGAATAATGCGGATGCGAGTTAACATCGTTAGGAACACCGTGGGTAGCCCAACGGGTATGACCCATACCTATGTTACCTGTTGTAGAAATTTCTTTTTGTGCTTTTTCCTCAAGGTCTGCAACCTTGCCTTTGGTTTTGGAAAGTTTTAAGTCAGAGCCGTCATACAAAACAACCCCTGCACTGTCATACCCCCTGTACTCAAGCCTTTTAAGGCCTTTAATGACAATAGGGTAAGCCTCCCTTTGTCCAATGTAACCTACAATTCCACACATAAGTTAATAATTAATTGGGTTTGGTATAAAAAATTTCAAGTTTAACACGTTTGTCATAATCAGGGCTTCCCGCAGGTATATTGCTGCCATATAATACAGTGCCGAAAGGATGCATAACCGAAGCCGAAGGTATTGTAGAAACCTGTTGGGTTTTTACTCCGTTATCCAAAGTAAAAGGTTCTTTTATTGCACTGTTGCCGATAAGGCCAATGCTTTCAGTAACAACCAGCCCCAGCTTAACATTGGTTGAGTCTTTCCTGATGATGTTATTTACATGGTTTGTAATCCTTATCTTATAACGGTAGCCTTTACCATCTGCCGATTTCTCCAATATACCACCATGTACCAGCTTATTATATTTGCTGTTTACGGTATTGGTTGAAGTATCAAAATAATAATCAAACAAAGGGCGCTTGTTTTTTACGTCATATAAAAACAGCCTGTAAGGCTCATTTTTAGCTGCAGCCATGGCACTTTGATCTACATAAAAAGTAAGGTTGGCCTCATTTATAAGTGTATTGCCGCCTGCTTTTAAAAAGTCTATATCGGCACTACTAAGTATATCTATAAAAGCCATAGAGCCGGCACCGCCTTTAACATAAAGTTTTTCATCGCCTGCCACCTGGTTGCTTGCACCTATTGCAGAAGTAAATGCAGTGTTGTAATTATTTTCAAAAAAGTTAACCGTATTGCCCTGTAGGTTTAGCGTCAGTGTCCTGCTTAACCTTTCTGTCTCGCCATTTTCACCTTCAACCGGGTTGCCTTCTGTATCTACCCTGTCAACTTTATAATGAATTACTATTTTACCTTCATTAAACTTAGGCATTGCCATAACACCATCGGTTCCCACCTGTTCCACATTAAAATAAAGCCCCCTGAAATAGTCCCTGAAAATATTATTGTTCAGCAGTTTTCCTGCCGGGGCTTCCATAATAAGGGTTTTAATATAATCTTTATTAAGTTCATAATATATGCCCGGTGCAAGCCTTTCCTTTACCTCGCTTGCGCCGCTTCCGTTAATAAACTTGCGTTCAATTTCCTTATTGCTAAAAATAAAATTACTGTCATCAACCAGCACTTCACCTTTAACGGCATCAACCATGCTTAATTCATTAGAATAATATTTCTGCCCTGCCGAAGCCGACGAACCGGGATCTGAAGTCCTTAAAAAATAGCCGTTCCTGTATATCCTAAGCCTCAGTTTAGCCTGGGTATTGCCATACACAGAATCTAACGTATAGGTACCCGCTCCTTGCGCATCTACACTTTCCAGGTTGCTGTGGTAAGGTACATACAGGTAAACCGTATCTATAGTAGGGTTTTCAAACGTTGGGTTTTCAGTCCCTAATTGTACTTGGGTAACAAAATTTGCAGTTGTTTTTCCAAATACAGGACTATCGTAAACACCAAGAGAGTTAACGGTAAGGTTATTAGTCTGCACCACGCTTGAAGGTACGCCTGCGGGCATATCATAAGCTACAGCAGAAGCTATATATTGCTCCATGTCAAAATGGATGTCATCTTCAATAATATCTGCGCCAACTTCATTAAAATCCCTGTCGCAGGATACTATAAAGACAATAGTTAAAGCAAAAATGATTTTTTTCAGGAATGAATTGTTATTCATATATTTTTTTTAAACGTTTGTTATAAAACCTGATTTCTGTAGAAATTAGTATATGCCTCTGCAAATTTATCTTTTGGCTGGAACTCCAGGAATGGTTTTCCTAAGTCCCTGATAAATTTATCAAGGCTGTCAGACAGGTTTTCAGATGCTATAATCACAGCATCAGAATGGGCTATGGATGCTTTAAGTATATTTTCATAACCGGGCTCGGCAAGGTATTTTACATCACTTTCCGGTATATCATCAAAGGTTACCTTTTTCAGCATATCCTTATCAAGCGTACCGTCAAATGACTGTCCGTAAACCGATGTAACTATTTTGGTATCGGCAAACAGCGCCTCATCCTTGTAGTAATGCTTCATATAAACCGGCAGCATGGCTGCCATCCATCCATGAACATGAATAATATCGGGAACCCAGTTTAGTTTCTTTACTGTTTCCACAACACCTTTGGCAAAAAATATTGCACGTTCGTCATTATCAGGGTATAACACCCCGTCTTCATCAGTAAAAGTAGCCTTCCTTTTAAAATATTCGTCGTTATCAATAAAATATACCTGTATCCTTTCCTTTGGTATAGAAGCCACCTTTATTATCAGCGGCATATCCATATCATTTACCACCAAATTCATCCCTGATAGCCGGATAACCTCGTGCAACTGGTGCCTCCTTTCATTTATATTTCCATAACGCGGCATGAAAATCCTGATTTGCCCTCCCTGGTCATTTATCATTTTGGGCACATCATACGACATTAAAGAAACTTCATTTTCAGCCAAATACGGCACTACTTCAGATGATACATATAATATCCTCTTATCCTCCATCTTCAAAATTAAATTTTTTAATTTGGGTACAAAAAACACGCAAAATTAAACAATTTTACGCAGTTTATAACTAAAATATTAATTTTGCTTCAAATTTTAATTATAAATTAATGCTCATTTTCAATAACAAAGCCGGGTTAAAGGCGCTTTTGTCTGAGCACAAAAAAGCAAATGCCACCATTGGTTTTGTGCCCACAATGGGGGCTTTACACAAAGGCCATCTCTCTCTTTTAGAGGCTTCGGCAGCAAATAATACTATTACTGTAATAAGTATTTTTGTAAACCCCACACAGTTTAACAACCCCGAAGACCTTGAAAAGTACCCTCGCACACTGGATGATGATGTAAAAAAGATACAATCGGTTAACGAAAATATAATAGTGTTTGCCCCAACGGTAGATGAAATGTATGAAGGCAGGACACAGTCGGGCAATTTCGAATTTGGCGGGCTGGAAAACCAAATGGAGGGCAGCCACCGCCCAGGGCATTTTGACGGCGTAGGCACTATCGTAAAAAAATTGTTTGAAATAGTGGAGCCTGACAATGCTTATTTTGGTGAAAAGGATTTTCAGCAGCTGCAAATTGTGCGCAGGCTGGTTAAAAATTATAATATCCCTGTAAATATTGTAGGCTGCCCTATTTCCAGGGAACCCAACGGGCTTGCCATGAGTTCGCGAAACCAAAGGCTTACAGAGCAGGAAAGAAATGAAGCTTCGGTTATATATAAAATTCTTGCTGAAGCTAAAACCATTTACCGGAATGAGGGGGAAGATGCCGCAAAAAAATATGTAAGCACTGCATTTTCCGGCCATCCTGATTTTATGGTTGAATATTTTGAAATAGCCGACGAAGAAACTTTACTGCCTGCAACTGCGGCCAAAAACGGCAAGCAGCGGGCTTTCATTGCAGTATATATAAATGGCATACGCCTTATTGATAATATTTCATTAAATTAACTACCTTTGCGCCATGCAAATTCAAGTTGTAAAGTCCAAGATTCATCGTGTTACGGTGACTGGAGCTGATTTAAACTATATAGGCAGTATCACCATTGACGAGGCATTGATGGAAGCCGCCAATATTATTGAAGGGGAAAAAGTTTCTATAGTAAACATTAATAATGGCGAAAGGCTGGAAACTTATGTTATTAAAGGTAACAGGAACAGTGGCGAAATTACACTTAACGGCCCTGCGGCAAGAAAAGTGCAAAAAGGGGATATTATTATAATTATATCATATGGCATACTTGATTTTGAAGAAGCAAAATCCTTTAAGCCCTCTATTGTTTTTCCTAACGAAAAAGACAATTCGCTGACCTGATTTGAATAAAACCGTATCCAAGATAATAAGTATACTACTCCCACTGCTGCTGGGAGTTTTTTTAATTATATATACTTATAACAGCTATACGGCCCAACAGATTGACGAAATATACAGCTATTTTAAAAACGCTGACTATACTTACATTTACCTTTCGCTCTTTATAGGGCTTACCGGTTTTATAGCCCGTGCCTACAGGTGGCGTTATACATTAGAGCACTTAGGATACCAATCGCCTTTTACACTTAACTTTTTTGCTGTATGTATTGGTTATTTTATGAATACAACCATACCCCGCTCCGGTGAGGTGAGCCGTGCCATAGTATTAAAAAACTACAGGGATATACCTTTTGATAAAGGTTTCGGCACTATTATTTCCGAAAGGGTGGTCGACCTTTTTATACTCCTCGCCTGCATGGCGGGCACCATTATACTGCAATTCAGCACACTCCAGGACTACCTTTCTGAAAATGTGCCTTATGAAAAGTTGTTATTTTATGGCTGTATTGCCGGCATATTATTTTTGGGCTCCATGCTTTTCTATATGTATTCCAAAGCAGCATGGCTGCAAAAATTAAAAATAAAAGTATCAGGGCTTACCGAAGGTGTTTTAAGTGTTTTTAAAATGCGTAGCAAGTGGCCTTTTCTTTTGCTTTCGTTATACATATGGGCATGCTATATAATAATGTTTTATGTAACAATATTTGCCCTGCCTGGCACAGCAGGCCTTGGTATAGGCACTGTAGCGGTGGCTTTTGTAATAGGCAGCCTTGCCATAACCTTTACCAATAGCGGCTTTGGGGTTTTCCCGTTTGCAATCAGTGCAGTGCTTGCGCTGTATGGTATTCCCGAAGAGGCCGGCACAGCGTTCGGGTGGATTGTATGGACATCTCAAATAGGGCTGATTATTTTTTTAGGCGGGCTTTCATTTTTATTATTGCCTTTACTTTACAGAAAAAAATAATTGCTACCTTTCCCCGGCATTACATATTACGTAACCGTAACACCATGAAATACAAACTTTTATTACTGCTATTACTGGCTTCGTCTTTGGCTTTTCCCCAAAAGCTGACAGAGGAGTTGGAATCGCGCCTGCTTGGCTCAAAAAGAAAAATAACTATTGTAACCCCTTCCGGCTACAATGAAAAAGATAAAAAAAAGTATCCGCTGCTTGTACTTTTAGACGGGCAGTATTTAACTGACCCGTTTGCAGGGACACTTTCCTACACTTCCTATTGGGATGACTTACCACAGGTAATAATTGTGGGCATAGAACAGCAGGAGGGCGAGAAACGGGACGAGGACTGCGACACTTATGAATCAACCGGGTTGCCACAGGGAACAGGCGACCTTTTTTACAGGTTTATTGGTGAGGAACTGGTGCCCTACATGGAGAAAGAATATAATATTGCCCCATTAAAAATTATTGCAGGCCACGGCCTTACAGCCGGATTTATTAATTTTTTCCTGTATAAGGAAAAACCCCTTTTTAACGCTTATGTATCCTTTAGCCCGCAACTTCCCAATTTTATGGAAACAAGGCTTCCAAAAACACTTTCAGAAATTAAAAAGCCTGTGTACTATTACATGGCTACAGCCGATGATGACGTAAAACCTATAAGGGAAAAAATAATAACACTTAATGACAGTATAAAAGCAGTTGATAATAAAGCCCTTAACTATAAGTTTGATGATTTTAAGGATGCATCACATTATTCGCTGGTAACCTATGGTATACCAAGCGCGCTGTACCATATATTTTCGCAATACAAACCCATTACTCTGGCAGAGTTTGAGCAAAAGCTGGTAACAATGCCGGAGGGCCATGTGGAATACCTTGAAAATAAATATGATGCCATAAAAGAAAACCTGGGTGTTGATATACCTGTAAGACTTAATGATTTTAGGGCTATAGAAGCTGCCATTATAAAAAATGGAAATTTTGATGAATTAAAAGACCTTTCATCAATAGCGAAAAAAAGTTACCCGAAAACTATTATTGGCGAATATTATGAAGGGCTGTATTATGAGAAAAAAGGTAAGCTGAATAAAGCAAAAAAGGTGTATCTTAACGCTTATGCTTATAATGACATAGGCGATTATACAAAAGATTTTATATTGCAGAAAGCGGAATCGCTTAATATTGATTAAAACCGGATGGCTAAAATAAAAACGGCATTTTTTTGCCAGAATTGCGGCACACAGTATGCTAAATGGCAGGGGCAGTGCAATTCCTGCAGGGAATGGAACACTATAGTTGAAGAAGTAGTACAAAAAGAAGAAAAACAATCATGGAAACCGGCAGCGGCAGGCACTAAAAAAGCTGCACGCCCGATGAGGATTACTGAAATTGATTCCTCTGCCGAACTTAGGCTGAATACAGGGGATAATGAACTGAACCGTGTTTTAGGCGGCGGCCTTGTCCCCGGCTCCTTAACACTATTGGGCGGTGAGCCAGGAATAGGTAAAAGTACTTTACTGCTACAAATATCATTAAAGCTGCCTTACCGCACGCTGTATGTATCAGGTGAAGAGAGCCAAAAGCAAATTAAAATGCGTGCCGAACGTATAACGCCTTCGGCTGAAAACTGCTATATCCTTACCGAAACCAAAACACAAAACATATTCAAGCAGATAGAGGCTATGGAGCCTGAGGTGGTTATTATAGACTCGATACAAACGCTTCATTCCGATTATATTGAATCATCGGCAGGAAGTATTTCACAAATACGTGAAACCACAGCCGAACTTATAAAATTTGCAAAGGAAACTAACGTTCCGGTAATACTTATTGGGCACATTACCAAAGACGGCAGCATTGCCGGCCCCAAAATACTGGAACATATGGTAGATACTGTTTTACAGTTTGAGGGTGACCGCAACCATGTGTACCGCATTTTACGTTCGTTAAAAAACCGTTTTGGCTCAACTGCCGAACTGGGCATTTATGAAATGCTGGGAAGCGGCCTTCGTGAAGTAGCCAACCCTTCGGAAATACTTATTTCGCACCGGGAGGAAGAACTTAGCGGTACTGCAATAGCCACCACACTGGAGGGAATGCGCCCGTTATTGGTTGAAATACAGGCACTGGTCAGCTCTGCAGTATATGGCACGCCACAGCGAAGCACAACAGGATATAATGCAAAAAGGCTGAACATGATACTGGCAGTACTGGAAAAAAGGGCAGGTTTCAGGCTGGGACAAAAGGACGTTTTCCTAAATATTACCGGCGGCATAAATGTTGACGACCCTGCAATAGACCTGGCTGTAGTAGCCGCTATATTATCCAGCAACGAAGATATTGCAGTAGAAAAAGGTATTTGTTTTGCAGGAGAAATAGGGCTTTCAGGTGAAATACGACCTGTTAACCGTGTGGAGCAACGCATACTGGAGGCTGAAAAGTTAGGTTTTTCTACTATTTTTGTATCTAAGTATAATAAAATTTCATTGAAAAACACCCTCATTGAAATTAAACAGGTGGCCAAAATTGAAGATGTTGCCGGCCACCTTTTCGGCTAAAGCATGCGAAAAATAAATTACAGAAAAATAGCTTTAAGGCTGCTGATAACAGCAGCGGTGATAATAATGCTGGCTTTTGCCGGCTTTTTTGCTTTCCGTAATATGGCACTGCAAAAAATTATTGCAAAGGTTTCCGAGAAAATGGAAAGCCGCTACAACAGCAGCTTTACTGTAAAGGCAGCTTCATTTAAAGGTTTTTCACGCATTGAAATGCAGGATATTTCCATAGTACCCAAAAAGGCCGATACACTTCTCGATATAAAAAGTATTAAAACAGATGTTAATATTTCTAAGCTGCTGATAGGTGAGTTACAGCTTGGCACACTGGAAATGGAAGATGGATATATACAATTTGTAAAAAACAGCAAAGGCAAAAACTTTGATGCCTTTTTAAAATCTTCTAAAACAGACAGCAATACTACAACTACTGACGGCAAGGAGCAGAATATTGCAAAAAAAGCTTACAGGCTCCTGCACCGGGGCCTTAACCTTATACCGACTGACATGGCGTTGCAAAACCTTACCCTGCGGATGGATGATATGGGCAGGAAGGTAAGTATCAACCTTACACAGCTTTCACTTGCTGATAAAAACCTGGAATCATCTTTTGTGGTTAAGGAAAATGACAGCACGCAGGCATGGAAGGTAAAAGGAATGGCTGACCCACGTAATAAGCAAGCCGACCTCAAATTTTTTAATACCGATACTTCACAAATTCGCCTGCCTTATTTAAAAGCAAGGTATGGGCTGCAATCAGCATTTGATTCTATTCATGTTAATGTACAAAATATTGACATGAGTGGCGATGAGCTTCATGTAGATGGTTTTGCCGCTATAAAAAACTTTATGGTAAACCATCCTAAAATTGCCAAAAAGGATGTTGTGATAAAGGAAGCGCGCTTTGATTACCATTTCCTTTTCGGCCCCGATTTTATTATGCTGGACAGCACGTCTTCAGCACGGCTTAATAAAATTGCGGTTACGCCTTTTGCCCGTTATGATGTTGCACAGGATACCATTTATGAGCTGAAGGCAAACATACCCAAAATGCAGGCGCAGGATTTTATAACATCTTTACCCGAAGGGCTTTTTACTAATTTTGAAGGTATGGTGGCTGAAGGAAGCTTTACCTATAACCTGGATTTTAAGTATAATAAGAACAAACCTTCAGAGCTGGTTTTTGACAGCAGCCTGAAAAAAGATGGATTAAAAATAATTAAATATGGCGCTGCCGACCTTAATAAACTTAATGGTACATTTACCTATCGTGCCACAGAAAACGGGCAAAAACTGCGCCCTGTAATTGTAGGCCCGGAAAACCCTTATTACACTTCTTATGAACAGATACCGCAATACCTGGTTAATGCAGTTCTTACAAGCGAGGATCCTTCTTTCTTTTCACACAGGGGCTTTATTAATGAGGCCTTTAAGCAAAGCATTATAAAAAACATTAAGACAAAAAAATTTGCCCGCGGTGCCAGTACCATAAGCATGCAGCTTGTAAAAAATGTTTTCCTTACACGCGAAAAAACACTATCGCGCAAGCTGGAAGAAATATTATTAGTTTATATACTGGAAAATAATCGCATAGTGAGCAAACAGCGCATGCTGGAAGTATATTTTAATGTTATAGAATGGGGACCTGATGTATATGGCATTGGTGAGGCTTCCAACTATTATTTCCAAAAACCACCCGTGCTTCTTTCATTGGATGAAAGTATTTACCTGGCTAGTATAATACCACGCCCAAAAGGTTTTATGTGGCGTTTTAACAGTAAGGGAATGCTGAAGGATTATGCCGTTAAGCATGATGAATACATTAAAAAGCTCATGCTGCGCAGGGGGCTCATAACTCCTGAAGATACTATATCCCAAAACGGGCGTGTAAATATAACAGGCCCTGCAAGGGGAAGGCTCAGGCTAAAGCAGGATACCATACAGGCAATTGACTCATTGCAAATCAATGAGTTCCTGTTAAATTTAACACAAAAAGCTTTTTAAGCAGGTTTACTGTAGCGGTTTTATTATTTTAATAGTTAAATTTACCTTTAACAACTTAATAAACAACCAGCTATGAAAACAAAATTACTCTGCCTTTTTATTATCATTTCAGCCTTTTCCCACGCGCAGGAAATAGACATTGAACTATTTGCCCAAAATATTACCAATCCTGTTGAAATTGCGCATGCGGGTGACAGCAGGCTCTTTGTTGCCGAGCAAACAGGAAGGATAAAAATTGTAAATACAGACGGCACCGTTAACAGCACACCTTTTCTTAATGTATCAACATTAATATCAAGCGGTGGCGAAAGGGGGCTTTTAGGGCTTGCCTTTCACCCTGATTATACAACCAACGGTTATTTTTATATTAACTATACCAACACTTCGGGCGATACTGTTATTGCACGTTACTCTGTCAGCAGCAACCCTGATATTGCCAATTCCGGCAGCGCAACAATACTGCTGACTGTAGATCAGCCCTATTCCAACCACAATGGCGGATGCATACGCTTTGGGCCGGACGGATACCTGTATATTTCCATGGGAGATGGCGGCAGTGGCGGAGACCCGCAAAATAATGCGCAAAATATAAATTCCCTTTTAGGCAAAATGCTCCGTCTGGATGTTGACAATGGCTCACCGTATAGCAGCCCTGCTACAAATCCATATGTGGGCACTAATGGTGCTGATGAAATATGGGCCATAGGGCTGCGCAACGCCTGGAAGTTTTCATTCAACAGGCTAAACGGCGACCTTTGGATTGCGGATGTGGGGCAAAATGCTGTAGAAGAAATCAACAGGGTTGTAAGCCCTTTAACCGCAGGGTTAAATTTTGGCTGGAAGTGTTATGAAGGTAATTCGGTATATAGTACAGGCGGATGCGGCCCTGCCTCATCCTACACCATGCCTTTTGCCGTATATTCACACAGTGCAACAGGAGGCTGCTCAATTACCGGGGGGTATGTTTATACCGGCAGTATTTATCCTAACCTTCAGGGCAAATATCTTTTTGCTGATTATTGCAATGACAAAATTGGCGTGATAGACAGTAACGGAACCATTGCCTACAGCGATGAATTTTCCGGGCAGGGTTTTACAGTTTTTGGCGAAGATATAAATGGAGAATTATATATAGGCGGGAACAGCAGTGATAATATTTACAGGATTAAAGACAACTCCATGAGCAGGGCTTCATTTACAAAAAATGCTTTTACTATTTACCCTAATCCCGCATCACATATTGTAAATATAAATCCTCAAAATGGCATCAGTGCTGTAAAAGCAGAAATATATGACCTTAGCGGCAAGCTTCTGATTGAAAAAAAGCAGGGTGAGCTAACTACTATAAATACCGGTAGCCTGCCGGCAGGCATGTACATGCTGTTTATAACCGATACACAAAATAACAGCCATACTCACAAGCTGGCTATAAAATAATTTACATACCCAATACCTTTTTAAAACCTGCTGATGTCAGCAGGTTTTGTTTTTTACAGCGAAAACGATTTTTTCAGGCAGTTAAAATAGGTTAACAAAAAATTAACAATAATTTGGTTCGTTAAATACCGAACCAAACGAACTAAACTATTATCTTTGCCCGAAATTTTTTATAAAATAATGACAGACATATTGAAAGAGAAAGAGGAACTGATTGAAATGTTTGGCGTTCATTTTGAGTCGACTTACAACCTGCCGCCACTGGCATCCAGGATATTAGGCACGCTTATTATAGACAGTTGCCGTACAGGGCTAACCTTTGAAGATTTACTGGAGCGCATGGGTGCAAGCAAAAGTTCGGTTTCCACTAACCTGAACCTGCTTTTAAAGCTTGGCAAAATAAAATACTATACAGTGGCCGGCGACAGGAAAAAATACTTTAGGCCATCGCCGCTTAGTGAAAGGCTTACAAGCTACATGAAAATGATTGAGTTTGAAAAGGAGATTATAGAACGTATGCTTGCGTATAGGGAAAAAACAGCTTCGTGTCCCGCAGAAAGGTGTAATCTGGAAAATACCAAAGCCTATAAGGAACATGTATTGGAAATTGAACAGCTTTTATTAAAAACCATACAGCGATTTAAAATAATAGAGAAAAACAAAGAAGAGCAATACAAATCACAATCAGAATAAACAGTTACACATGAAAAACAGATTTTTACTCGGCTCATTAGCAGCCTTATTTATAGTAGCATCATGCGGTAAAAAACAGGAACAGGCGCAGCAGCCACAGGGCCCTGTACCCTTCCCCGTACAAACAGTAGCGCCACAGGATGCAGTGGTGTATGAAGAATATACCGCTAACCTTGAGGGGCAGCAAAATGTTGAAATACGCCCTAAGGTAAATGGGTTTATACAAAAAATATATGTTGATGAAGGCCAGCATGTAAAAAAGGGCCAGCTTTTATTTAAGCTGGAAACACAAACACTAAGCCAGGATGCAGCCGCGGCAAAAGCTGCCGTTGATGCCGCGCAGGTAGAGGTAGAAAGGCTTAAACCGCTTGTTGACAGGAAAATTATAAGCAATGTACAGCTTGAAACCGCCAAAGCGAAACTGGCACAGGCAAAAGCAGCTTACAGCAGTGTTGCTGCAAATGTTGGTTACGGCACTATAACATCTCCGGTTGATGGTGTAGTTGGAAGCCTTCCCTATAAAGAAGGAAGCCTTGTAAGCGCAACCAGCGAAATGCCGTTAACTACAGTTTCTGACAGCAGGATAGTGCGTGCCTATTTTACCATGAACGAAAAACAGTTGCTAAACTTCACCCGCATTTTTAAAGGCCCTACATTACAGGATAAATTAAAAAATACTCCAGAGGTAAGCCTGTTGCTTGTTGATGGCAGCGAATATGACCAAAAAGGTAAACTTACGGCGGTAAACGGCCTGGTAAACCCTACTACGGGAACAACCGAGTTCAGGGCAGAGTTTCCTAACCCCGAAGGCATATTGAGAAGCGGAAGCAGCGGAATAGTGCGCCTGCCAATTGAAAAGGACAATGCCATACTTGTACCCCAAAATGCTGTTATAGATATGCAGGGCAAGCAAATGATTTATGTTGTGGGTAAAGATAACACTGTTACATCGCGCATTATAACCACAAGTACCACATCGGGCAAGGACTTTATAGTTACTGACGGACTTAAGGCCGGAGAAGTTATTGTTGTGGAAGGTGCAACCAAACTTAAAGAAGGCCAGCAGATTGCCCCGCAACAGGCAGGACAGGCACAGGAGGCTGCCAATACTGAAACAGACAGCACTATGACCGCCGAAGCCAGTACAAAAACCAGTTCAACACAAAAAAAATAAAAACTTAACATGCTTAAAATATTTATAGAAAGGCCGGTACTCTCTACCGTAATTTCGATATTGATAACCATATTGGGTATACTGGGCCTTATGGCACTGCCTGTAGAGCAGTATCCCGAAATTGCCCCGCCTACGGTACAGGTATCTGCAACCTATACAGGTGCCAATGCCGGTACTGTGCTTAACAGTGTTATTATACCGCTTGAAGAAGAAATCAACGGTGTGGAGGGAATGACTTATATGACCTCAACTGCTGCCAATGACGGTAGTGCATCAATAAATGTATTTTTTGAACTTGGTGTAAACCCTGATATTGCTGCGGTAAACGTGCAGAACAGGGTATCACGTGCCACAAGCAAGCTGCCTGCGGCAGTAGTGCAAACCGGTGTTACTACATTCAAGAGCCAGACAAGTGCGCTGATGTTCCTTTCGTTATATTCTACCAACAAAGAATATGACGGTACATTTGTACAGAACTACGCTAAAATTAACCTGGTACCGAAACTGCAAAGGGTTAAGGGCGTTGGGCAGGTAAACGTTTTTGGTGGTAAGGACTATTCCATGCGTATATGGATAGATCCTGAAAAAATGACCGCCTACAACCTTACACCAAAAGACATACAGGCCGCCCTGCAGGAACAGAATGTGGAGGCTGCACCTGGTAAATTTGGTGAAAATGCCGATGGTATATATGAATATGTTATTAAATACAAAGGCCGCCTTTCCCAGGTGGAGGAATATGAAAATATAATTGTAAAGGCCACAGGTAATGGAAATTTCCTTCGCCTTAAAGACGTAGCAAAAATTGAACTTGGTGCATTTAATTACGGGCAAAAGAATTTTGGTATGGGCAACCAGGGTGTTGCAATAGGTATTTTCCAAACTGCCGGTTCCAACGCCAACGACATTATTGATGAAGTAATGGCTATACTGGAACAATCTAAGGCAAGCTTCCCAAAAGGTATAGAATATGTTGTGCCTTTTAATACCAAAACATTCCTTGATGCCTCTATAGACAAGGTAACCTCTACCCTTGTAGAAGCGTTTATACTGGTATTTATAGTGGTATTCCTGTTCCTTCAGGATGTTCGCTCCACAATTATACCTGCCATTGCCGTTCCGGTAGCTATTGTAGGTACATTTTTCTTCCTTAATGTATTTGGATTTTCCATAAACCTCTTAACGCTGTTTGCTCTCGTGCTTGCCATCGGTATTGTGGTGGATGATGCCATAGTGGTGGTTGAGGCAGTGCATGCCAAGCTGGATGAAGGGGAAAAATCAGCTAAAAAGGCAACGCTTTCAGCAATGAGCGAAATTACCGGTGCAATTGTTTCCATTACATTGGTTATGTCTGCCGTATTTATCCCGGTATCTTTCCTTAAAGGTCCATCGGGGGTATTTTACCAGCAGTTTGCCATAACACTGGCGGTATCAATCCTTATTTCGGCAGTAAACGCATTAACCTTAAGCCCTGCGCTGTGTGCCGTTTTCCTTAAACCGCACAAAGAAGGTGAGCACCATGAAAAGAAAAACATTAAAGAGCGTTTCTTTATAGCATTTAATGCCGGATTCGACTCTATGAATAATAAATATACAAAATCCTTAGGCTTCCTGGTACGCAAAAAATGGATTACAGTAATAGGGCTGCTGATATTTACAGGCGCAACCTACCTGCTGTTTACAACAACACCGTCAGGGTTTATTCCTAATGAAGACCGTGGTATAATTATGTCTGACCTTACCATGCCACCGGGAACAACCCTGGAACAAACCCAAAAGGCGGTGAACCAGCTTGACAGCATACTGCAATCTATGCCGGAGGTTGAGGCGAGGATGAGCGTAGTAGGCTTCAGCCTTTTAAACAGGGTAAACGGCGGCTCCTATGCCTTTACCATTATACGCCTTAAAGACTGGAAGGAAAGAAAAGACGAAAACCAGTCGGTAGACGCCATTGTAGGACAGCTATTCGCCAGGACTGCAGGTTTTAAAGATGCGCGGGTGCTTTTCTTTACACCACCAAGTGTACAGGGCTTTGGTACAGCAGACGGTTTTGAATTTAAGCTGCAGGCCAAAGGTGATGATGACTGGGCAACCATAAGTAAAGTTTCAAACGAGTTCCTTGCCGACCTTTCCAAAAGGCCTGAAATACAATATGCCATCACCAACTTTAACCCTAACTTCCCACAATATCAAATGGATATAAATGTGGAAAGGGCTAAAGATGCCGGGGTTTCCGTAAGTGATATATTTAATACTATGCAGGGTTATTACGGCGGGCTTTACACTACAGATTTCAACAGATTTGGTAAGCAGTTCCGTGTAATGATACAGGCACTGCCAAATGACAGGGCTGATGAAAACTCCATTAACGATGTTTATGTGCGTAATGATAAAGGGCAAATGGTAGGTATTAGCCAGTTTGTTGACTTTAAGAAGATTTACGGCCCTGAAGCGGTATCGCGTTTCAATATGCTGAAAGCCGTAAACGTGAACGGTAAGGCAAACCCTGGCTACAGCAGCGGTGATGCTATAAAAGCCATACAGGAAGTAGCGGCAAAACACCTGCCTAACACTTATACCTACGAATTTTCGGGCATGACACGTGAGGAAATTATAGCAGGCAACCAGGCAGCCGGCGTGTTCCTTTTAAGCCTGATATTTGTTTATTTCCTGCTTAGTGCACAGTACGAAAGTTATATTGTACCGCTTTCAGTATTGCTTTCACTGCCTGTAGGTATAGCGGGAGCTATTGGTTTTGTTAAGCTGGCCGGGCTGGAAAATAATATTTATTTCCAGGTGGCATTAATCATGCTTATAGGATTGCTTGCCAAAAATGCCATCCTTATTGTGGAGTTTGCCATACAGCGAAGGCGGCATGGTATGGATCTTGCCAAAGCAGCCATTGAAGGGGCCAAGGCACGTTTAAGGCCTATCCTAATGACATCTTTTGCATTTATTTTCGGCCTTTTGCCGCTGGCACTTTCAAGCGGTGTAGGTGCCGTGGGTAACCGTTCTATAGGTATGGGTGCCGTGGGCGGTATGCTTATAGGAACATTATTCGGGGTATTTGCAGTACCTGTACTGTTTGTTATATTCCAGTCATTACAGGAAAGGATATCAGGAAAGAAAACTGAAGAAACAGAAAACACTGTAGCATAAACATGTTTAAAATGAAATCATATAGAATACTAATAGCGGTAAGTATAGGGCTGCTGATGCAGTCCTGCTTTACGGCAAAAACATATAAAAGGCCCGATATACAGGCAGAAAACCTTTACCGTACAGAAGTTATTGCACAGGACAGCGCATCGCTTGCCAATGTATCGTGGGACAAACTGTTTACTGACCCAATATTGCAAAAGCACATTAACAGGGGGCTTCAAAATAATTTTGACATAAGGATTGCCATACAAAATGTTGCGGCAGCACAAGCCTATTTAAAACAGGCCAAGGCAGGCTTTTTGCCTACACTTGCGGGCAATGCCACCTGGACACACCAGCAGCTTGCAAAAAACAGCCAGTTCGGTAGTTTTTTTAATGGCGCGCTTGACCAGTACCTGCTAAGTGCCAACCTTTCCTGGGAAGCTGATATATGGGGAAAAATACGCAGTAACAAAAGGGCATCCAATGCCTCATACCTGCAAACCATTGCTGCAAACCAGGCTGTAAAAACAAGGGTTATTACAGATATTGCAGCCATGTACTACCAGTTGCTCTCGCTTGATGCACAGTTGCAGCTGGCAGACTCAACGCTTATTAACAGGAGTGAAAGTATTGATGTTATTAAAGCCCTTAAAGATGCAGGAAATGTAAATGAAGTAGGCGTTAAACAGACTGAGGCACAGAAATACTCAACACAGTTGATTATTGAAGACCTTAAAAATAATATTATACTGGTGGAAAATGCTTTCAGTATATTATTAGGTGAAGCCCCACATGAAATTGAACGCAGTACTTTTGACGAACAGGTGCTTAATCCTGAAATAAAATTAGGCTTTTCAGCATCCTTATTGCGTAACAGGCCAGATGTTATTGCTGCGGAATATGGTTTGATAAATGCTTTTGAGCTTACCAATGTGGCAAGGAGCAACTTTTACCCCTCGTTAACGCTTACAGCAACAGGTGGTTTGCAAAGTATTGACTTAGACCAGTGGTTTAGCACCAATTCACTATTTGCCAATATAGTAACCGGGCTGGCACAGCCAATTTTTAACCAAAGGCAGATACGCACACAATATGAAGTGGCAAAAACACAACAGGAACAGGCATACGTGCAGTTTCAGCAGGCTTTGGTAAATGCCGGGCGTGAAGTGAGTGATGCCCTTGCCAATTATAATAATGAAACTACCAAGCTTGCCATAAGGGAGCAGCAGGTAGACGCCCTCACCAAAGCTGCTGATTATTCGGATGAATTACTGGAGTATGGACTTGTAAATTATCTGGAAGTGTTAACGGCAAAAGATAACGCGCTGAATAGCGAGCTAAAGCTTATAGACAATAAGTACAGGCAGTACCAGGCCATAATAAACCTATATAAAGCATTGGGCGGCGGATGGCAGTAAAATATAATTAGGAAGCTTTTTTCCGAATTATTTTAGATTAATTGTTTGTTTTATGTTACCGTCCGGTAAAAGGCCTCTTTTATCGGACGGTTTTTTTGTTGATAATATTTTCTATCTATTTATTAGAAAATAATCTTATATTTATATATTGGCTTTTTAAACAGGCGGGTATGAAAAAGGAAATAAAAGGGCAGGGAGCTGTAAGTAATATTCATAATCATTTTGAAAAGAATAAATATGAAAAAAGTATTTATGACGATGATTTTGAAGAACCTGAATTTAAAACGCAGGTGCAGTATGTATATTCTAAAACATTGGTAAATGAAGTAAAAAGCCCCGACCTTAAAATGGCTTATTCAATGAACCCTTACCAGGGGTGCGAACACGGTTGTGCCTATTGTTATGCCCGCCCTACACATGAATACTGGGGTTACAGTGCAGGCATTGATTTTGAGCGCACCATACTGGTAAAGAAAAATGCACCTGAACTGCTGGAAAAGTTTTTCCGTAAAAAGGGCTATAAGGCAGAAGCGATAATGCTATCCGGTAATACCGATTGTTACCAACCCATAGAGCGTAAATATAAAATTACCCGCAGGCTGCTGGAGCTTTGCCTGGAATACAGGCATCCTGTAAACATACTCACAAAAAATGCACTTATAACCCGCGACATTGATGTATTAAAGCAACTGGCAGAAAAAAACCTTGTTACTGCTGCGCTTAGTATCCCTACCATAAATGAAGAGCTGCGCCGCAAACTGGAGCCGCGCACTTCATCGGTAAAAACAAAACTTAAGGCACTGGAAATGCTTTCACAAAACGGCATACCTACTTGTAATGGCTGCCCCTATGATTCCGGGATTGAATACAATGGAAATACTGCCCATAGTAAAAGCCATAGCCGAACGTGGTGCGTTGGGTTGCGGTTATACGCTCGTGCGTCTTAACGATACGGTAGCGCCTGTCTTTATTAACTGGCTTGAGGAGCATTACCCTGACAGGAAAGAAAAAGTACTGCACCAGATTGAGTCAATGCGGGAGGGCAGGCTTGGCGACAAAAGGTATTTTTTGCGCCAGAAAGGTGATGGAAATATTGCGGATATGATACACACCTCCTTTAGGATAGCAAGGCAAAAATACCTGCAGGGGAGAGAAGTGCCACAGCTTTCAACACATTTGTTTGATGGCACAAAGGGGGAGCAGCTATCCTTGTTTTAGTATATTGCTTATAATCATTTCGGCATGTATGCGTGAATTTTCAATGAACCACTTATGCGTTTCCATACCACCGCACACCACCCCTGCAAGATAAATTCCTTTAACATTGGTTTCCATTGTTTCGGAGTTATAGTGTGGTGTACAGTTAATGCCATTAGAAATGGTAATTCCTGTCCTTTGCAAAAACTCAATATCGGGCCTGTAGCCGGTTAATGCCAGTACAAAATCATTTTCAATGGCAACTGTACCCTGAAGAGTGTTTATTATTACTTCATCCTCTTTTATCTCCTTAACTTCAGAATGAAAATAAGCCTTAATGCTGCCTTCGGCAATACGGTTTTCTATATCGGGCTTTATCCAGTATTTTACCCTTTCGTTTATTTCTCCCTTTCTTATCACCATGGTTACTTCCGCGCCCTTATGCCAACATTCCAGTGCGGCATCAACCGAGGAGTTATTTGCGCCGATAACCACTATTTTCCTGAAAGCATACTCATGCGCTTCTTTATAATAGTGCCTTACTTTAGGCAGGTCTTCGCCAGGCACATTTATATAAACAGGTATATCGTAAAAGCCGGTTGCTATAATCACATTTTTAGCCTGATACCTGCTCTTTTCTGTTTGTACATTAAAAAATATATTATCCTGTTTTGTTACAGTTTCCACCTTTTCATATAAGCGGATATTCAGTTTAAAATGCCTGTGGATATTCCTATAGTATTCCAGGGCTTCCTGCCTGCCCGGCTTAGGGGCTATGCAGTTAAAGGGTATATTCCCAATTTCAAGCCTTTCTGCAGTTGAAAAAAATGTCATATATAAAGGGTAATTATACAGGCTGTTTACCAGCGCACCTTTTTCCAACATTAAATAATCCAGGCCATTTTGCTGCGCCGCAATTCCGCAGGCCATGCCTATGGGGCCACCGCCAATAATTATAACATCATATATTTTATTTACCTGCTCCATGTACTATATGGTTTATGGCTAAGGTAAGCGTTATAAAAACGTTCATCTCCCGTTACTTCCTCACCAAGCCATTGGGGTTTTTCAAAATATTCATCCTCAGCCGCCAGTTCTACCTCAGCAATAACAAGCCCATTGTTGTCACCAAAAAATTCATCTACTTCAAAAATATGCCTGCCGTAACTCACTTCGTAACGCATTTTATCTATAGCTCCCTTTTCACATAAAGGCAATAGCTGCCGGGCATCCTCAAGCGGTATCTTTGTTTCCCATTCCAAGCGGGTTGTTCCCGCCTCATTACTTTTCCCTTTTACAGTAAGGTAGCTCTCTTCTCCTTTTACCCTAATCCGCACTGTACGCTCAGGGTTGGAATTAAGGTAACCCTGCATAATCCTGCTCTGCTTAAAAGCCTCAGCTTTATATTGATTTGACAGTACCAGGAACTTGCGCTCAATTTCTTTCATAATGCTAAAAATATACTGTAGCCAAGTTACTTAATTTTGGTAAAAAAGCCTTTAAATACAGGCAGTTTTTACTGTACAATAAATTAAGCCCGGGCATAACAATTAATAGTAAGGTATTTGTATTTTTACTCCCAATTTCAAGCCGGTATGAAGTTCAGGAAACCCAGGACAAAAAAAACCTTTGAGGAATTCTTCAAATTAAATTTTGATGAGAATAACCTTTGGGAATACAAGGCCGATGATGTGGATATGCTGGCAGAGCTGGTAGATATTATACGTCCTAAGGAACTTAAAACCGTTTTATCTGTTGATATTAACCCGCTGCTGGAGCTTTTAAGGGATAATGAGCGTTACAGCTCCGGCCTTGCCGCCTACCTTAAGGGTATTTTAAAAAATAAAAAATTCAGCAAAATACTTACAGATGCAGGTATACTTACAGATGCTGACTTTTTCTTTGAGGTTAAAAAAAGGCTTTTTGCAAAACTGATACCCGACCAGCCTAAAAAAGACACGCTGGAGTATGTTTTAAACCAGGTGTTTTTTATGAAAACCGATCCTGAATGGATAAGCAAAATAGCCTACCGGCAGGTTGAGGATTTATTTGAGCTGCTTAACTTCCGGGCTATTTATATATCAACCGCACCACGCACACCGCTTGCCGAACTCCTTTTCGCCATGGAAGTAACCCTGCACAGGATAGCAGGCCGCGCACTGGAAAGTGAAGTAATACAAATGGTACCGGAGTATGAAAACCTTGAAAGCCCATTTCTTGCCATACAAAAGGAATTTGCACTTATAACCGACAAACTGCTTGAAGAGCGTAAAAATTATATATCTCCAGGCGATTTGGGCTATAAACAAATACTAATATTGTACAAACAATGTGTGGATTATGTAGATACCGCTTTTAAAAACAGTGCCAAATACGGTATATCATTAAGGGTTAACCAAAGCCTGCTGCGCATCCGCCAATACCTTTACAGGCTAAAAACACTGCTGCCGCTGCTGGTTTTGGAAAAAGTGGAAGATGCCAAACGAAATACCATTTACCTGGCTTATGACCTTATTGAATATAATTGTGATAAAAACAATGTAAGAAAACTAATAAATGAAAGCACTCAGCTTTTATCTTATGAGGTAACACAACATACAGCAAACACCGGTGAAAGCTATATAACAAAAAGCCGTAACGAATATTTCAGGATGTTCTGGAAATCGGCAGGTGGCGGTGTAATTGTGGCATTTGCCTGTATTTTTAAGGTATTGCTTTCTAAAATAGACACCAGTGCCTTTGGTTATGCATTTCTTTACAGTATTAATTATGCGCTTGCCTTTATAGGCATATACCTGTGCGGATTCAGCCTGGCAACCAAGCAGCCCGCCATGACCGCCGCAGCACTGGTGAGGGCACTTGAAACAGGGCGTAAAAATAAAGATGTTGATGAAGACGAGAAACACCGCGCTTTTGCCGAGTTTTTTGCACGTGTATTCCGTTCCCAGTTTATTGCCTTTGTGGGTAATGTTATTGTGGCTTTCCCTGTAGCCCTTTTGGGTATCTGGCTAATAGATATTGTTTTTCAATACAATATTGCATTAACCAAGTGGTTCAAACTGGTAAATGACCTTAGCCCCATACATTCAGCCGCTGTATTCCATGCGGCCATAGCCGGTGTTTTCCTTTTCCTTTCGGGAATAATAGCCGGTAGCGTGGCCAACCGGGACAAACACAGAAATATATATTACAGGATACAGGAACACCCTTTGCTGAAAATGAGCCTGGGTCGTGTGCGCACCCAAAAGCTCTCCGAATGGTACGAAAAAAAATGGGCAGGCATAGTTTCCAACTTCTGGTTTGGTGTTTTTATGGGCAGCACAGGCTCTATAGGCATGTTCCTGGGCCTTAACCTTGATATACGCCATATTACTTTTGCCAGCGGTAACCTGGCGCTGGGGCTTTATGGAGCAAACTATAATGTATCTAATGCCATGCTGTTTTGGGGTATATTCGGCATAGGCATTATAGGGCTTGTTAACTTTCTTGTAAGCTTCGGGCTTTCTGTAGGCCTTGCTTTCCGTTCCCGAAATATTCCGCTTTCAGAACTTGGTCTGATAGCACGGTCTATATGGAAATACTTTAAGCATAAGCCTGCCTCTTTCTTTTTCCCAAGCCTTAAAAAGAGCTGAAAGCTATAGTAAAGGATTCCTTTTTTTATTTTTACATCATGGAACCGCAATTGCCAAACCGCAAAATAATCCACGTTGACATGGATGCGTTTTACGCATCGGTTGAGCAACTGGACAATCCCGCTTTAAAAGGGAAACCGCTTGCAGTGGGCGGTGGCGAAAGCCGGGGTGTTGTGGCTGCGGCAAGCTATGAGGCAAGGAAGTTTGGCGTGCGTAGTGCCATGAGCGGCTACCTGGCCAAAAAAAAATGCCCGGAACTGATTTTTGTAAAGCCCCGCTTTGAGCGTTACAGGGAAATTTCCGGGCGCATACGCAACATTTTTTTTGAATATACCGACCTTGTTGAGCCTTTGTCTCTTGATGAAGCCTATCTTGATGTTACACACAATAAAAAAGGCAACCCCAGCGCTACAATGATTGCAAAAGAAATACGCCGGCGCATTTTTGAAGAAACAGGGCTCACAGCTTCGGCAGGTATTTCCATAAATAAATTTATAGCTAAGGTTGCCAGCGATTACAACAAACCCAACGGACAAAAAACGGTTAACCCTGACGAGGTAATTGAATTTTTGGAAGCTTTGCCCATAGGGAAGTTTTACGGGGTGGGAAAAGTTACCCAGGAAAAAATGTACCAACTGGGCATTTTTACCGGCAAAGACCTGAAATTAAAATCAGAAGAATACCTTTCGGAACATTTTGGGAAATCAGGGAGCCATTACTATAACGTGGTTCGGGGCATACACAACAGTGCGGTAAAACCCGACCGCATTGCAAAATCCGTAGGTACGGAACATACTTTTTTTGAAAATCTTGTTTCGGAAGTTTTTATGGAAGAAAAGCTGGAACAGATTGCAAAGGAGTTGGAAAAAAGACTCCAGAAAAAGAAAATTGCGGGCAAGACTGTAACCCTTAAATTAAAGTACAGCGATTTTACACAGCAAACCCGCAGCAAAACCCTGCCTTATTTTATATCGGATAAAAGCCTGATTTTTGAAACGGTTAAGGAATTGCTCTATCAGGAAAAACCAAAAGATTCGGTAAGGCTTTTGGGCATTTCACTTTCTAACCTCAATACCGAGGCGGGAGAAAAAAAGGCAATAGTGGCAGTACAGCTAAAATTTGATTTTTAAAACCAGAAGCCTACACTAAACCATGTTAAATGCTCTTTGGTTTCCGGAGACCAGCTGTGCTTTATCTCTACCGGCCCTATTATGGTTTCAATTCCATAACCCACTGCATAGCCGCTGTATTGCGGTATAGAAAGCACATTGCCTTCTTCATAAATATTTTTACCAATGTTGGCATAATTTGCCGTTACATTAATGTGGTTTTTCCTGATAAACTCATAATCCAGCGTGGCTGCGCCTTTTATATAACTGTTGCCCGAAAGGCTAAGGAAATCATAACCGTAAAAATGACGGAAATTATTTATCATGTTGTAACCGTAACCCCCGAGTATAAAATCAAAAAACGGAACGGTTTCCTCACCTAATGCAAAACCTGTTTCAGCCTGGAGCTCCAGTGTAAATCCATTACATAAATTCTTGGCCGTTCCTATATCGCCTTTTATAATATTAAAGCGGCTGAATGTCCTTGTAAAATCAGAGGAATAAATATAGGATTTTGCCTCTCCTGAAAAATACCAGCCCTCATTTGGAAAATAACGGTTATCATAAGAATCAAACTTGAGGTATCCGTATAATGAAAAGTAATTACTGTTATCAAAAACCGGCTCGTTTTCATCCAGGTTTTCTGATTTTATCTTCAGGAATTTCAATTCTGCACCCGCACCAATCATAAACCTTTGTGCAAATATGGTTTGTATGTATATCTGGTTGCTTATATCGGTAAAATCTATGTTAACCGAACCCAGGTTTAGCTGGTCCAGCAACTCGCCTTCACTAAAGTCGGTGGCAATATTCCGGTTAAAGCTGTTCATTATGGAACGGAAGCCATAGCTGATATGAAAGCCGTTATCAATATAGTAGTTAAAATTATAGCGGAAGTTATCTCCAAGTATAACATCAAGCGATGTTACATCATTACGCATTATCAGTTTTTTCTGGGTGAGGTTTACCAGTATGGCGCTTTTATAAAGCCCGTCATAATGCAACCCAAATTTTAAGTACCTGTTTACGGGGTTTTCTGTAAGGTTAAGTATTAAAACATCGTCTTTTTTCCCCGGCTCAAAACTATAAGAAATTGTATTAAAGTTTTGTGTGGCATTAAGGTTGCTTATCCCCCTGTTAAACCTGTCATACGATATTTTACTATCAGGTTTAAAGCTTAACTTGCCAATAACATAAGACCTTGTATAGCTATCCAGTCCCTTAACCTTAATCTGTTCTATGGAAAGAGAGTCAGTAACCGGTACACGCTCTTTTTTAAGAGGAGCTCCTTTACCTAAAGCGGCAAGGGTATCAAACATTTTGCGCGCAGCTTCTTCCCCTTTTTCTATAATAGATTTTCCTTCATCAAAATCAATTACATTATAGGCGTGTATATCAGGCTTTATATAAATATCAGTAAGCTTGCGCTTCTGCTCCATTTTTTTAATCATCTGGTAGTTGTTAATCTGTACCAGCACCCCGGTTGCGCCTTTTATTTCATCCCTGTCCTTTAAACCGTCCTGCACGTCAACCCCTATAATTATATCTGCGCCCATCTTCCTTAATTCCTCTACCGGATAGTTGTTGGTAACGCCCCCGTCAATAAGTAATCGGCCATCAATAGCTACCGGATAGTATAATGATGGGAAAGCGCCGCTGGCCAGTATAGCATCAGGTAATACACCTTCATGCAGCACTACTTCTTCCCCGGTTTCAATATCGGTTGCAATACACACAAACGGTATGGGCAGGTTAGTGAAATCCCTTATATGCCTCACGTGGTCTGTCAGTTTGCTGATAGTAGTATAATTATATAACCCTTTAGATATAGCCGTTGGAAAACCCAGCCTGAAACCTTTAAAAGGAAGCGTTAAGGCATACATTTCATCATTCCTTTTTTCAAAAAAGCTTTGTGAACTGCGGGGCGTATAATCGCGCAAAAGTGCATCTGCATCCAGCGAGTTGAAAATGGAGTCAAGCTCATTTGCCGAATAGCCCGAAGCGTAAAGCCCCCCTACTATGGCCCCCATGCTGGTACCACCAATATAAGAAACTTCCACCCCCGCTTCTTCCAGCACCTTGAGTACGCCTATATGTGCCAGCCCTTTGGCGCCGCCGCCGCTAAGCACCACGCCCACTTTCGGCTTTTTTTCGCCCTCCTGTGCGGCAACCGTGCCTAAAAGCAACAAGCAAAATAACAGGAGAAGCGGTTTTTTCATTTTATTTGGTTGATTTATAAAACTCAGCAATTTTTCTGGCTTTAGCCGGGCCTACCACCTTGGCAACTTCTTCTTCAGGGGCGGCAGTGAGCCGCTTTACCGACTTAAAATGTTTTAGCAGCGTTACCATGGTCTTTTCACCTATTCCGGGAATTGTTTCCACCGATGTCTGCAAAGCACTCTTACTCCTTTTATCGCGATGGAAGGTAATCCCAAACCGGTGTGCCTCATTACGGAGGTGCTGTATTATTTTGAGCGTTTCCGATTTCTTGTCCAGGTACAGTGGAACAGAATCGCCGGGATAATATATTTCCTCCAGCCTTTTAGCGATGCCTAATATAGTAATTTTACCACGCAATCCCAACACGTCCAGGCTTTTTAATGCAGAGGAAAGCTGCCCTTTGCCACCGTCTATAATTATGAGCTGGGGCAACGGTTCGTTTTCATCCAGCAGCCTGCGGTACCTACGGAAAACAACTTCTTCCATACTGGCAAAATCATTGGGGCCCTCAACCGTTTTTATATTAAAATGCCTGTAATCTTTTTTGCTTGGCTTGCCATCCTTAAACACCACACAGGCAGAAACAGGATTAGTACCCTGAATATTACTGTTGTCAAAACATTCTATATGGCGTGGTTCTTCCGGCAGGCGCAGGTCCTTTTTCATCTGGGCCATTATGCGGTTGGTGTGGCGGTCAGGATCTACAATTTTAATCTGTTTTAGCTGATCCATACGGTAAAACCGGGCATTGCGCTCACTCAGGTCAAGCACCTGCTTTTTATCGCCAAGCTTAGGTACTGTTACTTTTACTGTACCCCCTAAGTCTATAGGAAATGGCAGCAGTATCTCTTTTGCCTTAAGGTTAAAACGTTCGCGCAGTTCCACCACAGCAATTTCAAGCAGTTCGTCATCCGGCTCGTCCAGCTTTTTTTTAATTTCCATATTGTGTGAACGTATTATGGCACCATGCGAAACCTGCATGTAGTTAACATAAGCCATGCTTTCATCGCTCACAATACTAAAAACATCAATATTAGATATACGCGGGTTAAACACTGTGCTCCTTGCCTGGTAGCCTTCCAGCGTTTCTATTTTCTCCTTAATTTTTTGTGCTTCCTCAAATTGCATATCGGCAGCCAAATCCTGCATCTGTTTCCTGAACTGGCGGAGGCTGTCCTTAAAATTACCCTTTAAGATTTCGCGTATGGAATCTACATGATCCTGGTAATTTTTAAATGTTTCATAACCCTCGCATGGCCCTTTGCAATTGCCAATGTGGTATTCAAGGCACACCTTGTACTTGCCTGAACGTATGTTTGATTCACTTAAATCATAATTGCAGGTGCGCAGCGGGTACAATTCCTTTATCATGTCCAGCAGCGTGTGCACTGTCCTAAAAGTTGTATAGGGCCCAAAGTATTCCGAGCCATCACGTATTACATTCCTGGTAGAAAAAATGCGTGGGAAAGGCTCTTTTTTTATGCATATCCAGGGATAGCTTTTATCATCGCGCAGCATTACGTTATAGCGCGGCTGCAGTTTTTTTATAAGATTGTTTTCCAGCAGCAGGGCCTCGCTTTCGGTTGGTACCACAATATGCTTAATGGTGTTTATTTTTCGCACCATAAGCCGTATCCTCCCTGTATCGTGGGTTTTATTAAAGTAGGACATCACCCTCTTCTTAAGGTTCTTTGCCTTACCCACATACAGGAGCTTATCATCCTTATCAAAATACTGGTACACGCCCGGGCTATCGGGCAGGGTTTGTATTTGTAGTTCCAACGGCGTTTGCATACTACAAAGTTAGTGACAAATGAGGTAGTATGAAATGGTATTTTTTGAGGAAATATTTTTCGTTACATTTACAACAAATCAATTTTAATGTCCCATAAGGAGATAACTATTCTTGGTGAAACGATATTGCCGGGCGAAAGCAAAACCATAAATATGGAAATTGCCCGCCTGCACACTATGACCAAACTTAAAATACCCATAATAATCCAGCGTTCTAAAAACCCGGGGCCTGTGGTGCTGTTTACGGCAGGGCTGCATGGCGACGAAATTAACGGTGTGGAAATAGTGCGCCAGCTAATTGTACGCAGGATTAACAAGCCAAAAAGAGGCACTATTATATGCATACCAATAATTAATATTTTCGGGTTTGTAAACAAAACAAGGGAGTTTCCTGACGGGCGCGACCTTAACCGGGTTTTCCCCGGAAGCAAAACAGGTTCACTGGCCAGCAGGTTTGCATGGTACCTGCTAAAGGAAGTGGTTCCGCATGCCGATTACTGCATTGATTTTCATGCCGGCGGTGCCAGCCGTTTTAATGCTGCCCAGATACGTATTGTGCCCAACAACAGGGAACTAAAAGAACTGTCAGACGTTTTTAATGCGCCTTTTACTTTGTATTCTAAAAACATACAGGGTTCCTTTCGCAGTTCGTGCGATAAGCTTGGAGTAAAAATGCTTCTTTTTGAAGGTGGCAAGTCTTTGGATATTAACCATGGAATAACGCATGAAGCCGTAGAGGGCGCAAAGCGTTTCCTGCTGCATTTTGATATGCTGAACCCGCGAAAAAAGTTGCCGGAGCGTGGCAAAACCACTATTTATATTGAAAAATCAGGCTGGGTAAGGGCTAAATATTCAGGGCTTTTGCAAAATGCCGCCACCATAGGGAAGTTTGTAAACAAAGGCGATGTTATAGCCTGCATTACTGACCCGTTCGGCAATTTTGAACACAAAGTAAAGTCGCCTAACACCGGGTATATAATCAATTCAAATGACTCCCCTATTGTATATCAGGGAGATGCCATTTTCCACATATCACAGGATATAGAAAAATAAAAGCCCCGTTATTCGGGGCTTTTGTATCACTTAAACCAGGAATTATATTTCATTAAGCATTTTCGAAATCTCGTCAAGCTTAGGGGTTAGTATAATTTCAATCCTCCTGTTTTTAGATTTTCCTTCAGCAGTTTCATTTGTGGCTACCGGGGCATATTCACCCCTGCCTGCTGCGGTAAGGTTTTTAGGGTCAACACCTTTATTTTCCCTGATTATGTTAACAATGGCTGTAGCTCTTTTTGTAGAAAGATCCCAGTTATTAGCTATCTGCCCGCTGCCATTGTAAGGTACGTTATCGGTATGTCCCTCAATAAGTACTGCAATATCAGGATTATCTGCAAGTACCTTGGCAACTTCGCTCACCGCTTTTTTACCCTCTGTGCCCACTGTCCAGCTACCGGAACCAAAAAGTAGTTTATTTTCCATAGATACATATACTTTACCGTTTTTCTGCTCTACAGTAAGCCCCTTGCCTTCAAAGCTGTTAAGCGCCCTTGAAAGTGTTTCCTTAAGCCTTTTAAGGTTGGCCTCCTGCGCAGCAATCATACCCTCCAGCTCATCTACACGCTGCGAACGGTTTTGAAGTTCACTTTTCAGCTTGTTAAGCCTTTCCTGCTCGGCAGCAAGTGCTTTTTCCTTAGCTTCAAGCTGTGCTAAAAGTTCCCTGTTTTTCTTCATGTTGCTGTCCAGCGCCTCACTGCTGTTTTTTTCCAGCGCAGAATAGGATTCTTTAAGTGTTTTAAGGTTAGACTGTGCTGCTGCATAGTCGGCAGCAAGCTTGTCTCTTTCCGCCTTGAGTTTTTCCAGTTGTCCCTGCAAATCTTTTGCCTGCATATCCAGTTGGTTCCTTTCCTTTGTTAATGATTCATTATCATCGGAAAGCTGGCGGTTTTCCTTTTTAAGGTCGGCATATTTATTTTCGAGGTCTTTATACACCTTTGACGAAACACATGATGTTGTGAGTGCCAGTGCCAATACACCTGCAGAAATCTTCTTTACCATTTTTCTGTTTGTTTTATATTACTTATTACTCAAATTCTATTAATACCGGGCAATGGTCAGAGTGCCTTGCCTCAGGCAAAATCACAGCCCTTGTAAGCCTTTCCCGCATTGGTTCGGTTACCAGTGCATAATCTATGCGCCAGCCCTTGTTATTATTGCGGGCATTGGCGCGGTAGCTCCACCAGCTGTAATGATGCGGATCCTGGTTAAAATGGCGAAAACTGTCAACAAAGCCGTTTTTAATAAATGCATCCAGCCATTGTCTTTCCTCCGGCAAAAACCCCGACACCTTTGCATTACGCACAGGGTCATGTATATCTATTGCCTGGTGGCATATATTATAATCGCCGCATATAATTAAATCAGGTATCTCCTTTTTCAGGTCGTGCACATAATCATAAAAATCGTGCATGTACTGAAATTTATGGTCCAGCCTGTTGATATTTGTGCCCGATGGCAGGTACAGGCTCATTACCGAAAATGTTTTAAAATCCAGCCGGAGGTTACGCCCCTCCCTATCCATATACTCAATACCTGTTCCATATACCACCCTTTCCGGCTTGTGCCTGGAAAATACAGCTACACCGCTATATCCTTTTTTCTCTGCCGAAAACCAGTAGTGGTAAGGGTAGCCTGCTGCCTCAATTTCATCAACCGCCACCTGCTCCTGCATTGCTTTTGTTTCCTGCAGGCAAATAATATCAGGCCCTGCCTGTTTAAGCCAGTCTATAAAACCTTTTGTAAACGCAGCACGAATCCCGTTAACGTTATAAGAAATAATTTTCATTGTATAATTTGTAACTCCAAAATTATCAAAAAAGTATTCAATAACTGCACCCTACAAACCATAGCTTTTTAACCGCCTTATTAACACACTGTATAATAGAACAGTAGGCAAAATCGTTAAAAAAAATTATACTCTTTAACATTTGGTTAGAATTGCTATCTTTGTTTTTTGCTGAAATAACCAAATGTAGATGAGTTTAGTTACCCCTAAAGAAGTTGCAAAAGTAATAAAGACTGATAAATACGGCTTTCTAGGAACTTTTTCAGGATGGTTACTTATGAAGGTTTTAAAAATATCTGCTTTAAACAAAATATACGACAGGAATAAGCACCTGAAAGATGTTGAATTCCTGAATGGCATACTTGACGAATTCCAGATTAAATTTGAAATACCCGAAGAAGACCTAAAACGCCTTCCAAAAGACGGCGCCTATATAACAATATCCAACCACCCCCTTGGTGGTATAGACGGTATATTGCTTTTAAAGCTGATGCTTGAAAGAGAGCCTGATTTTAAAATTATTGCCAATTTCCTGCTGCACCGCATTGAGCCGCTAAAGCCTTATGTTATGCCGGTTAACCCGTTTGAAAGCCATAAGGATGCAAAATCAAGCGTGGCGGGGATAAAGGATGCAATGCGCCACCTTAGCGAAAACAAGCCCTTGGGAATATTTCCCGCAGGTGAGGTATCAACCTACCGGGATGGCAGGCTTGTAGTTGACAGGCCTTGGGAAGAAGGTGCCATAAAGCTGATTAAAAAAGCGGGGGTGCCCGTGGTGCCTATATATTTCCACGCTAAAAACAGCAAGCTTTTTTACCTCCTGTCAAGGCTTAGCGACACGCTGCGGACTGCAAAGCTGCCATCGGAACTGCTTACTCAAAAGGACAGGGTTATAAAAGTAAGGATAGGCAAGCCAATATCTGTAGCAGAGCAAAATGAGCATGAAAATATTGATGCTTACTCTGAATTCCTGAGAAGGAAAACCTATATGCTGGCTAACCCTTTTGAGAAGGGAACCAAGCTTATTGACCCTGACAAGTTAAACCTGAAACTGCCTAAAAGCCCTAAAAACCCGAAGCAGATTGCAACACCTGCAACACCCGACAAGATACTTTCGGAAATAAAGGCTATAAGAAAAGGAGACTACCGGTTACTGCAAAGCAAAAACTATGAGGTGTTTTTTGTTTCGGCAGATAAAATACCCAACATCCTGCATGAAATAGGCCGCCTGCGCGAAATAACATTCCGGGCTGTGGGCGAAGGCACCAATGAATCCATAGACCTTGACCAGTATGACCGTTATTACCACCATATGTTCCTGTGGGATGACGACACAAAAGAGATAGCCGGGGCTTACCGTATGGGGCTTGGCAGCGAAATATACAAGCAGCATGGTATAGGCGGTTTTTACCTTCATGACCTTTTCCGTTTTGAGCCGGAATTGTATGACATGATGTCGAAATCCATTGAAATGGGCCGTGCTTTTATTGTAAAGGATTACCAGCAAAAGCCCATGCCTTTATTCCTGCTGTGGAAAGGTATTGTGCATACTACCCTGCGCTATCCTGAACACAAATACCTTATTGGCGGGGTTAGCATCAGCAACCAGTTTTCGCAGTTCTCCAAATCGCTGATGATTGAATTTATGAAATCGCATTATTACGACCCTTATATAGCACAATATGTACATCCTAAAAAGGAATATAAGGTAAAACTTAAAGATGCCGATAAAGATTTTGTATTTAATGAGGCAGAAGCCGACCTGAATAAATTTGACAAAATTATTGAAGAAGTAGAGCCGGGCAACCTGCGCCTGCCGGTACTTATAAAAAAATATATTAAGCAAAATGCGCGTGTTATAGCCTTTAATGTAGACCCGCTTTTTAATAATGCTGTTGACGGGCTTATGTATATACGCATAGCCGACCTGCCGGAAAGCACCGTAAAACCTGTTATGGAAGAATTTCAGGCAGAACTGGAGCGCAAACTTGCTGAAAGGGAAGAAAATTAAAAAAGGCCTTCAAATTAAGGCTTTTATATTTAAAGAAATGCCCTGTCGTTGGGCTCCCATAATTCTATTTTATTGCCTTCTACATCAAGTATCCAGGCAAATTTACCATAATCATAAGCTTCAGGCTCACCTACAAGTGTTACACCTTCTGCTTTAAGTTTTATTAAAAGATTATCTAAATCGTGAACCCTAAAGTTTTGCATAAACTGTTTTTGTGAAGGCTCAAAGTATTTAGTATCGGCATCAAAAGGCGACCATTGTGTCATTGCATCATTACCCGATGTATCTTTCCACCAAAATGAACAGCCATAGTTATCAATAGTAAGCCCCAAATGTTTTTTGTACCATTCTTTCAGCACTGCCGGGTTATCAGATTTAAAAAATACGCCTCCTATTCCCGTAACGCGTTTTTCTTCCTCGGCAGCAATCTCATCTTCAAAATAAATTGCTTTTATTTTATTGGCAATTACCTGTGCCAGTTTTTCATGGCTTTCAAAAGTCCAGCCAGCTATGTGTGGCGAAAGCAGTACATTATCGGCATCTAAAAGATATTGAAAGTCCTCCGGCAGTACAGCGTTGTCCGCAAAAAGGTGTTCAAATGATAATTTTTCATATTCCAGCACATCAAGCGCAGCACCTAAAATTTTGCCCTTTTGCAGAGCCAAGGCCAGGTCTTTTGTAACAACACTTTTACCTCTTGCAGTATTTATAAGCCAAAAAGGTTTTGCAAATGCATTAATAAAATCAGTGTTTACCATTTTATTGGTTTCAGGAGTCCAGGGTGTGTGCAGGCTAAGTACATCTGCCTTTTGCTGTAGTTCGTTTAGTGTAACCTGTTTTGCGTTTGCATCACCCACGCCTGGCTTTATATCATGGCAAAGCACCTCTGCATCAAAACCACGTAGTTTTTTAGCAAATGATTTGCCCATATTGCCGTAACCTATAATACCCACCGTTTTACCTTCCAGCTCATGCCCGCGGTTGCCTTCCCTTATCCACTGCCCCTGCCTTATCTGCCTGTCGGCCCTGTTCAGGTTGTTGAATAAAGATAGTAGCATTCCCAAAGCCTGCTCGCCAACAGCATTGCTGTTTCCTTCAGGGGCGGCAATTAAATGAATGCCTTTAGCTTCAGCATAACTGCAGTCAATACTTTCCAGCCCGGCACCCACCCTTGCAATAAATTTCAGGTTTATCGCTTTGTCCAAAAAAGCTTTATCAATGATAAAACGGCTGCGTATCACGATGCCATTATACAGCTCTATTTTGGCTTCAATATCTTCTTTAGCCGAGGTATAATCTGCCTCATTGGTAAACCCTGCCTGCTCCAGCTGCTGCCACAACAGGGGGTGGTTAGTATCTAAATGCAATATTTTAATTTCCTTTGCTATAGATGTATCGGTCATTTCCTTTTTTGATTGTTTTTACAAAATTACACAAAGCAGCGGCAAACGCCTTTATAATAAATAAAGTAATTTAACAGTTATAATAAGTACCAAACCAACTTACTACTATGAAATACCTATTACCTTTTATCTTATTGGCAGGCTTATGCAAAGCACAGGAAGATTATGGCAATTTTACCAGAGTAACTGCATACAGACTTGTAAACCAATATGAGAGCAGGGAAAAACCATGCAGCATAAAAGAGTATGTAAAGCGCGAACAAAGGGTAGGTTATTACATACAGGCAGAACAATCTACAGATGCCGGTATGGCCTACGGATTATTACGTTTAAAAAACGAGGCCTTGCTAAACTGGCCTGCACAAAAGCATGAATGCAGTAATAACTGGAGCGGCAATGAAACTATACGCAACATGTATATAATAGAAATTAATAAACATAGGGATACACTTTACACCACTACAGATAATTGTGCTTTTTTTATACCTGAAGGAAAAGTATTTTTTGACAATGAAAGCGCTATCACAGGTACATTAAATGATACTTTTAAAGACTTTTTCAGCAGGGATTTTACAAAAGAAATAAAGGAACACAAACCCGATTCCATTTCGGTAGAAAAGGTAACTATAAACGGGTTGTCGCCCTATAACCTGAACCGTAAAAGCTTTGAGAAAAAGATAGGAAAATTTCAGCTTGCCCGAACCGATTCTGTTTTTAACCGTACTACAGAAGTATATAAGGAATACTGGCTTAACAACCTGCAAACAAAGTTTAACGAACCTTCGGGAAAAATACATGAACTGAATTACAGATATGCAACCGGCGATTTCCAGGACACATTTACACTTCGCTTGGGCGGTTTGCAGGCAGGTGACAGTATAGGAAAAGTAATAAAGTTGTTTCCTGCCTCAGCAAAATTCAGGAATTGGGGTGCACATACTTCCGCCCCACAGGCCAGCTCCTATTATGAAGTACAGTTTACCGGTGAAAAGGGTTTTGCCTTTATATATATAAGAGATGAAGTAATACGGGAAATCGAAATTACTTTTTTTTAAAACCCAAGTATAGCCTTTGCTATAGAAAAATAAATCAATATTCCGCAGATATCATTACTGGTTGTGATAAAAGGCCCGGTGGCAAGCGCAGGGTCAATACCCCCCCTGTTAAGCAATATAGGTATAAAAGTACCTATAAGCGACGCAATAATAATAACTGAAACTAATGATACACTAACCGTAAGGCCTAAATCATAATCCACATTAAGTAAAAAATGGCTGCCTAAAACCAGGATTACAGCCAATATGGAGCCATTTAAAAGACTGAGCATTACTTCCTTTATAAGCCTTCCAAAAAGCGAGCCGCTAAGGCTGTTGTTGGCAAGGCCCTGCACTATAATTGCAGAAGATTGCACACCCACATTACCCGCCATAGCTGCAATAAGTGGTGTAAAATAAAACAATTCGCTGTGCTTTTCCATAGCATCATCAAAAAGCCCCATTACCTTAACGGTAATAAACCCTCCCAGTAATGCCAGTACCAGCCAGGGCAGGCGCGCTTTGGTAAGGTCAATAATACTGTCGTCCGCCTCTACGTCCTGTGAGATACCCGCAGCCAACTGGTAATCCTTATCGGCCTCTTCCTTAATTACGTCCACAATATCATCAATGGTAATACGCCCTACAAGCCTGCCTAGTTCATCTACAACAGGTATGGCCTCAAGGTCATACCGCTGCATTATACGTGCCACTTCCACATCGGGTGTGTTTACCTTCACAAAATCCACTTTAGGAATATATACTTCGCTGATAGGCGTTTTTGTCGACGTTGTCAGCAGGTCTTTAAGTGAAAGCCTGCCTTTCAGCCTGTTTTCATCATCTACAACGTATATAGAGTGCACACGCTGTACATTTACGGCCTGTACGCGCATCTCCTTAACACAAGTAAGCACGTTCCAGTTTTCGTTTACCTTAACAAGCTCTTTCCCCATAAGCCCGCCCGCAGTATCTTCATCATAGCGCAACAGGTCAACAATATCCTTGGCATGCTCAACATCAAGCAATTCCGAAATAACCTCTTCCTTCCTTTCCTGCGGAAGCTCAGCAATAATATCCGCAGCGTCATCGGTACTTAACTCGTCAAGCTCTTCGGCAATTTCTTTGGGCGAAAGTTCCTTTAATATTTTTTCCCTTACCTCTTCATCAAGCTCAAGAAGAATTTCCGCTGTTTTTTCACTGTCAAGTATATGGAATATATAAATCGCGCCGGAATCATCAAGTTCGCCCATTATTTCGGCAATATCGGCATAGTGGAGGTCTTCAAGGAGGTTTTGAAGTTCCTTCTCCCTGTTCTCACTTATATATTGCTCTATCTGGTTTATGAAATCCCTGCTGATTTTAAACTCCATAGGCTGCTATTTTTTGGGTTAACTCAATAAACTGTGCTACCGAAAGCTGTTCCGGACGGAGGTCAAAGATACTATCTTCCTTTAAATTATCGGCCAGGTTAAATGTTTTTAAACTGTTACGCAGGGTTTTCCTGCGCTGGTTAAATGCAGTTTTTACCACATTAAAATACAGTTTTTCATCGCACGGCAGGTTATAGTTTTCTTTCCTGCGGAGCCTCAGCACCCCTGATTTAACCTTTGGCGGCGGGTTAAACACATGTTCCGGCACAGTAAAAAGATATTCGGCATCATAAAACGCCTGCACCAGTACCGATAGGATACCGTAAGTTTTACTGCCCTTGCTTTCGCAAATCCTTTCTGCCACCTCCTTTTGGAACATGCCTGCAAACTCCGGTATCCTGTCGCGCATTTCCAATGCCCTGAATACAATTTGCGAAGATATATTGTAAGGAAAATTTCCAATGATGGCAAAAGGTGCATCGCCAAAAACTTCGGAAAGATTATATTTAAGAAAGTCTTTCGAGATTATTTTACCCTGCAACGCAGGATAATTTTTTTCAAGATACTCAACCGACTCTGTATCAATTTCTATAACATAGGTTTCAACCGGCTTTTCAAGCAGGTATTTGGTAAGCACGCCCATACCCGGGCCAATTTCCAATACTTTGCCGTAACCGCTTAATGTTAGTGTATCGGCAATATCTTTCGCTATATTTTCATCTTTGAGGAAATGCTGCCCCAAATGTTTTTTGGCCTTAACTTTATCCATAACTTATATTGCCTGCTGCACTACAGGCACAGGCCGGGTAATTATTCAGGTTTAAATTCCTTCAACAGCTCAAGCTCGGTACGGAAAGCGAGCATTTTGTCGCCAAAAAGCCTGGCTCCTTCTTCCCTCATACGTGGGGCAAAATCATTGTAATACTGTTCAAGCTTTTCCTTGCTTTCTGTAAAAAACTGTACAGAATACGTAGTACCGCCGGACTCCTCCACTATTAGCACCTTTACCATTTTTGCTTCGGTAAACATTCCTGTTCCCAGCATTTCGGGTATATGCTTTTCCTGCATCCAGCGAAGCCACTGTTCGTGTACACTGTCGTCAATATTTATAGTTACATTATATATAATCATCTTATTAAAAGTTAAGTGTTCATATCGCCCCTCAACTGGCGGAACTGCTTCCTTGCTTCCACAAAATAAATGCTGTCCTGATGGTTAAACAGTACCTTTTCATATAGGGGCTTTGCCTTTTCGGCATCCTGTAATTTTTTATTATATATCTCTGCCGAAAAAAACAGGGCTTCGTCTATATAAATGCCTTCGGCATAATTATCAATAATACGGGCATAGTATTCAAGAGCTGCAGTATAATCGCCTTTCTCCTCATAAATCTTGCCTACACGCAGCAATGTTACATCCTGTATGCTTTTGGTGTTATCATTATCCAGTATATCCTTAAACTGTGCAAGTGCCTCCTCCTTTTTATTCTGGTAAAGCTTAAAGTCTGCCCGCGCAAATTTTTTAAGTGCGGTTTGTGTACTGTCTTCCACAGTATTGTCATTTATCAGTAAAAACAATTCCAGGGCATCATTGGCAATAAGCTGGGAAACTGATGATTTTAATACCTTAAGCTGCTTTTGCGCCCACTCAAAATCACCTTTAAAATAACTGGCTTTAGCCACCTTTAAACTGGCTTCGTGCCCTACTGCATCATTTTTCAGGTCTTCCTCTATCTGGGCATAATAAATTATTGCCTGGTTAAATTTTTCATCCAGCAGCAATATATCCGAAAGCTTCATTTTTACAGTTGCTGTCTGATATTTGTTAAGCTGCAGCTTAAGTGCGTTGTTTAATGTTGCAATACCTGCCTGTATGTTTTTTAGATAAAACGCTTCAAAATCTGCCTTTTGCACCTGTAAAGCAAGTGAGTAAGGCGTAATACCATATTGCGACAGGAGGTTATTTATTTTCTTTTCTATGGCAGGGTAATCTTTTTCGCCGGCCGATTCAATTTCCATTTCAAGCAGGTAATAATGCGATTGCATTTGCAAGTCCGGATCCTGTGTGTTTTCAAGGATAAACGACAGTATTTCGCGGGCTGCGTCTTTCTCGTCCTCATCAATGGCAAGCTTTGCGAGGTTTACAATATTACCAAAGCTATCGGGGTTTCTCCTGTAAATGGCCTTTTCCTGAATAAAGGCTTTACCATAATCCCTTTGCTGCACAAAAAACCAGCTAAGAAATTCATTCCAGAAAATATCCTGTGTTTTTTGCGTATTCACCAATAGCGCCTTGCGTAATGAGGAAACAAAAGTATCCTGCGATTCCTCATTCATAAAACGCGAAAGCTGCCCCTGCACCAAATGCAGGTTGTGCTGGTTACTATAGGCATAGCTCAATAATTTTTCAATCATCAGGTCTATGTTGCCCAATTGCCCCTGCAATATTGCAGTCTGGTAATCAAAATTCAGGCTTTTATTTACCGAAACAGCGGTTTCGTATGTTTTTAAAGCCTGCTGCACCAATACCTTCTGTTCAAAATTATTGGCTACAGTATATACATAGCCGGGATTTTCGGCAATTGCATCTATTGCCGCCTGGTAATTTTTTTCGGCACTGGCCATATCGCCCTTTAGCTGGTAATTATAGCCCAGCTCTACATACAATGTGGGTTGTTTTAGGCTTACTATTTTTTCTTTCAGCAATTTTTCAGCTTTATCATATTGCTGGAGCTGCTGATAACAGGCTGTTATCTTTTGTATTAAAAAAGTATTGTTAGGCTGTTTTTCGGCTATATCCTGATAGATAACAAGTGCTTTTTCAAATTCGCCCGCATCAAAATAATTTAAGGCCAGTTGTTCGTTTTGCGAAAAAACCACAACTGACCATAAAAAAACCAATACGGTAATAATTTTCTTCATCCCTTGTTTTTTGTAAAATGAGAAAAGATGAAAAAACATCCACCCTAAACAAATTTACTAATTTATAATGTCAAAACCGGTATAAGGGCGCAAAACTTCGGGTATTACAATCCCTTCGGGCGTCTGGTAGTTTTCCAGTATGCCTGCAAGCACCCTTGGCAACGCAAGTGAACTCCCGTTCAAAGTATGTGCCAAATGGTTTTTGCCTTCCTTATCGCGAAAACGCAGTCTAAGCCTGTTTGACTGGAAAGTTTCAAAATTCGAAACAGAGCTTATTTCCAGCCAACGGTCCTGTGCAGTAGAAAACACCTCAAAATCATACGTTAACGCCGAAGCAAAACCCATATCACCGCCGCAAAGGCGCAATATCCTGTAAGGCAGTTTTAACTCCTTAAGCAGTGTTTTAACATGCTCCACCATACCATCCAGCGCTTCAAACGATTTGTCAGGATGCTCAATGCGCACAATCTCCACTTTATCAAACTGGTGCAGGCGGTTCAGGCCACGAACGTGTGCCCCGTAAGAGCCTGCCTCCCTGCGGAAACAAGGTGTATAGCCTGTACACATTACAGGAAGCTCACTTTCCTGCAATATAACATCGCGGAAAATATTAGTTACAGGAACTTCTGCTGTTGGTATAAGGTAAAGGTCATCAAGCCCAACGTGGTACATCTGGCCTTCTTTATCAGGTAATTGACCTGTGCCGTAACCCGATGCTTCATTTACCAAATGCGGAACCTGGTATTCCTTATAGCCCGCATTGGTATTTTTATCCAGGAAATAGGTAATAAGTGCACGTTGCAGCCTGGCTCCTTTGCCTTTATATACAGGGAAACCTGCGCCTGTTATTTTATTTCCAAGCTCAAAATCTATAATATCATATTTTTTAGCTAACTCCCAGTGGGGCAGTGCCCCTTCAAAAAGCACCGGTATATCGCCCTCGCGGTGCACCTCCTCATTATCATCTGCTGATTTACCTGCAGGAACAATATCCGCAGGAACGTTTGGAAGTTTATATAATGCCTGTGCAAGTTCTTCAGTTACGGCATTCAGCTTTTCAGTAAGCTCTTTGCTTTTTTCCTTATGCTGGGTTGTTTTTTCTTTTAATATGCCTGCCTTGGCTTTTTCTCCGGCCTTAATTAACTCGCCAATATCTTTGGACAGCTTGTTGGATTCCGAAAGGATAGTATCAAGTTCTGTTTGTGTTGCCCTCCTTTTTTCATCAAGAGCAATAACTTCATCTACAAGCGGTGCGGCATCTATATTCCTTTTGCCCAGCCCCTGTATTACTTTTTCCCTGTTTTCCCTGAGAAATGCTGTCTGTAACATGATTATTGGTTTTTAGTAAAGTGAGCAAATTTAATGAATTGTTTTAATTATTACCCGGTTAAACAAGCCATGCTAAACTTTTAATAACTTTAAAAATATTTTTTCTGACTACATTTGAAAAATTTTGTACTTATGAAACCGATTTACATTATTATATCCCTTTTTTGCTCGCTTACTTTTTTATATGCCCAGCAGGAACAGGATTTTAACCGTATAGTTGAAGCCGAAATGAAATCGGGCTACCGGCTTAAAAATTTTACGGCTAATGAAAACACCGGTAATTATGATGTTAACTATCATAATCTTGCAATTAATGTAAACCCGGCCGTGCAATTTGTAAGCGGGGTAGTAACCACCACTTTTACAGCAAAGGAAAATATGGCTACCATTACTTTCGACCTAAGCAACCAGCTTACGGTGAGTGCTGTTACGCAAAATAGTACGCAACTTAATTTTGAGCAAAATAATAATGATGAACTGGTGATAACCTTTCCCTCGGTATTGCCGCAAGGCGCACAATCAACAGTTACTATTACTTATTCCGGCGCACCCCCAACGGAACAGGAAGCCTTTGTTACAAGCGCACATAATGGCACACCTGTTTTATGGACATTATCTGAACCCTATGGCGCTAAAGACTGGTGGCCCTGCAAACAGGACCTGATTGACAAGATTGAAAGCATAGATGTACGCATAACAGCACCCCAACAGTATATAAGTGTTGCCAACGGTATGGAGCAGTCGCAAACAATAAATAGCAATGGTACAAAAACAACACATTTTCACCACGGCTACCCTATACCTGCATACCTTGTGGCTATAGCAGTTACGAATTACAGCATATACAATCAAACGGCAGGTACGGCACCTAACACTTTCCCCATAGTTAATTACCTTTATCCGGAAAATTTTACTCAGGCGCAAAACCTGCTTGGTGTTACATTGCCTATAATGAGTCTGTTTGAGGAATTATTTGAAACGTATCCTTTCCATACCGAAAAGTACGGGCATGCACAATACGGTTTTGGAGGTGGTATGGAGCATACCACTGTATCATTCATGGGTAACTTTAGCAGGGAGCTTATAGCACATGAGCTTGCACACCAGTGGTTTGGTGATAAAGTAACCTGTGGTTCATGGAAAGACATTTGGCTTAATGAGGGGTTTGCCACATACCTTTCGGGGCTTGTTGTGGAACATCTGGATGGCAATTTATCCTTTAATCAGTGGAAGTCAGGTAAAATAAACAATATCACTGCTTTTCCTAACGGAAACCTGTACTTAACAGATGCCGACACTACAAGCATTAACCGTATTTTCAGCAGCAGGCTTAGCTATAATAAAGGGGCAATGGTGCTGCACATGCTGCGATTTAAGGTAGGAAATGAAAATTTTTACCAGGGAATTAAAAATTACCTGGCTGACGAAAACCTTGCTTATGGCTATGCAAAAACGCCCGATTTGGAAGCGCACCTGGAAGCTGCTTCCGGTATGGATTTAACCGAATTTTTCCTTGACTGGGTGTACCGCCAGGGATACCCAAGCTATACGGTTACAGCACAAAACTGGGGAGCCGGCCAGGTAAAAATTACTGTAGGCCAAACACAGTCGCATTCCTCGGTTTCTTATTTTGAAATGCCTTTACCCATACGTTTAATTGGCACGGGAGGGCAGCAGCAAAATATAATTGTGGATAATACCTATAACGGCCAGGAATTTATTGTAAATGTCCCTTTCAATATTATATCTGTACAGTTTGACCCTGAACGCAACATTATTTCCGCTAATAATTCTGCAACACTTGGAGTAAAGGATTATGAAGGAAATGAACCCATAAAGTTATTTCCAAATCCATCAAAAAACCAGCTAAACATAACCCTTCCCGATGGGCTGGCGGTGCAAAAAGCTACATTTTACAATACCGCCGGGCAAAAGGTGCTTGAATCGGGGAACACCAACCAATGGAATATAGCATCACTTTCGGCTGGGGAATATTTTATCACATTATTAACCAACAGGGGTAACAAATACCTGAAATTTATAAAGGGCTAAAAAAGCCGCCTAATGGCAGCTTTTTTATTTAACAAGCTCAAGTTTATTTATTTCATCAGTAATAAATGTAATTTCATCAGTCGTAAGCTTCACATTTACAGCCCTGGCGTTCTGCACGCTTTGTTCGGCATTTCTTGCTCCTGCAAGGGCTATGGTAATACCAGGCTGCTCAATAGTCCATCGCAGTACAAGCTGTGAAAGGGTGGCATTTTTTTCTGCTGCAAGCGGCCTTAATTTATCAAGGAACTCACTGGTGCGTTTCAGGTTTTCCTCTTTATAAAAATAAAGGTTTGCCCTGTGGTCGCCTTCGGCAAAAACATGGCCCGGCTTCATCTTCCCGGTAAGCAATCCTCTTTCCAAAGGGCTGTAGGCAATAACCGCCTTCCCGCTCTCAATACAATATGGAATGAGTTCCTTTTCAATGTCACGCTTAACCATGCTGTATGGTACCTGGTCGGAAATTATATTTACATATTTATCAGCCTCCTGTACCTGAGCAGCGCTATAGTTGCATACACCTGCATAACGCACTTTGCCTTCCTTTATAATTTGTGCCACGGTTTCCATCGTTTCCTGTATAGGTGTTGTGCTTTCCGGCCAGTGAATCTGGTACAGGTCTATATAGTCGGTTTTAAGCCTGCGCAGGCTGTCTTCACATTCCTTAATAATACTTTCTTTTCCGGCATATTTATACACATCAATATCCTGCCCGCTGTTATTTTTGCTTTTCATGGCAAAGTCGCCTTTCGCCAAATCCCAGCGCATGCCAAACTTGGTAAGTATCTGTACTTTATCCCTGCCTATTCCCTGTATTGCCTGTGCCACAATTTCCTCACTGTCGCCCTGCCCATATATCGGTGCAGTGTCTATAGAAGTTACACCCTCATCATACGATTTCCTTATTGCCTCAATAGCATCATTGCGCTCTGTGCCACCCCACATCCATCCACCGGCAGCCCATGCTCCAAAAGTTATTGCTGAAAGCTGTAAATCTGAATTTCCTATTTTCCTGTATTCCATTTCTTTTCTTTTTCTAAATATTATTGTTATTCATTTATCCTGTTTACAAAAAAGGCAATGCAAATGCCAAATACCCCCACAATTGCAAATGACATTTTTAATCCTACCGCATGTGCTATATAACCTATAACGGGCGGGCCAAGTAAAAACCCCAGGAAACTTATACTGGAAACTGCCGTTAATGCCTGGCTTGGCTCAATACCCGGCGTTCGTCCTGCAAGGCTGTACACACCGGGAACTACAGTACTTACCCCAAGCCCCACAAGCATAAACCCGATTGCAGAAGGCACTACATAGGGAAACAGTACCGCAATGTACATACCTCCCGATATAAGCACACCGCTGAAAGCGAGTACTTTTTTACGACCGAAACGTGTGGTAACCTTATCACCTATAAAACGGCCCGTTGCCATCATAATCATAAATGAGGTATAGCCCAATATTACAAGCGATTCAGGGGCTTTTACCACATCTTTAAAATATACTCCGCTCCAGTCGAACATAATGCCTTCGCTAACCATGCTGCAAAAACCTATAACACCAAGCCATGCCAGTGCAGGGTTAAGCTTTGGCAGCAGGCTTCGTTTTCTTTCTTCCTCTACTTTTTTAGGTTTGGCCGGCCTGGTTTTTACAAGGTAGCGAAAGTTGGCATAAATATTTACATACAATACTGCCGCAACTATTGCAAAATGGTACAGCGGCCTTACGCTGAAGTTCATCATAAGCAAGCCTATAAGGGCTCCTGTAAAACCGGCAAGGCTCCACGCACCATGAAATGATGACATAATGGGCCTGCGGAAAATAGCCTCCGTTAATATTCCCTGTGTATTTACCGAAATATTGGTAAAGTTGCTGAATATGCCAAAAAAGAATAAGGATAACATGAGCTGCCATACCTCATCGGCAAAACCAAGCGTAACCATTGCAAGCATATAAAATATAATACCCACTACAACTGTTTTACTGCTGCCATAGCGCACCACAATACGCCCCGAAAATGGCATCATTAAAAGCTGCCCTAATGGGATGGCAAAAAGTACCGTACCTAATTCGGCTTCGCTGAGCCCGAGCTTTTCCTTTATATCAGGAATACGGCTTGCCCAGGTAGCAAAAGTAAGCCCCATTGAAAAGTAAAACAGCGACACTGCAAGCCGTATCCGGTTCAGGTAGCTGTATTTGGCTTCCCTATAGGCTTTAAGGGGCTTGCGTACCTTGCGGGCTATATTTAATTCACTATCCATATTTTAACCTGAAGTTGGTACTTATAAAATTATATTCATTTCCAAAACTCAATTATACCACCCTTGCTGCCTGTAACAGGGTCATTATCGGGAAAAGGTACTTTTGCTATATTTTCATCAGCCCCGGGCCTTTCGCCATCCTCCCCTTTCATAAGGTCATAATCCATACCGCCCGGATATGCACCTATAACACCAAAATCGTCCGAAGCTTCTATTTTCTTATGTCCCGTACCGGCGGGCAGTACTGCAACATCACCCTGCCGTACATTCATTTTTTCACCTTTCTCCCCGCCAAACTGTAATGTTGCCGAACCCTTATACACACCCAGCACTTCATGGGTATTACTGTGGTAATGATGATAGGCATAAACCCCATTACGCCAGGAATTTTTCCAGTTATTTGCAGCAAATTCTTCTTCCATACTATCCGCTATCGCACCCGTATCGGGGAAAACGGCACGGTAAACTATTAAAGGGAAAACACTGTTAGGTATTGTACCATCATCCTGAAAAAAATATTGTTCTGTATCCATAATCATTATTTTTAATCCTACCCGCGGTTATACACTTCAGGGTTAACACATTTGGGGAGCTTTTCGCCCTTAAGGCCTGCAATACAGTTTTGTGCTGCAAGCAGTGCCATAGCATCCCTTGTTTCATATACATAAGAACCTATGTGCGGCAGCACGGCAACATTCGGCATATATAAAAGCGGGTTATCTTTATCCATCGGCTCAGGGTTGGTAACATCCAGCCCCGCTCCCCATATAATACCCTTTTCCAAAGCGTGCTTTAAATCCTGTTCGTTATGCATTTGCCCCCGTGCGGTATTTATAAAAATAGCGGTAGGCTTCATGGCTGAAAAAGCATCTGCATTAAAAATACCCTGAACACCTGCCGACAGGTTTGCATGGACTGACAGCACATCGCTTTGCGAAAGCAATTCCTCAAACGAAACTTTTTGGGCTCCCAGTTCCTTTTCGGCACGCTCATTAGTACTCCTGTTATGGTAAATTATATTCATGCCATAAGCATTTTTGCAAAGCTTTGCCATTTCGAAACCTATATTTCCCAATCCAAAAATACCGAGCGTTTTTCCATGTATATCTATACCCAGGTTGGCATTAGGCTCAAAAAAATCCCAGTCCCCATTCACTATGCGCCTGTGGTGGTAAAATGCCTTTCTTGATGTTGCCAGCAAAAGCAGGAAGGCTGTATCAGCAGTTGCCTTACTCAGCACATCGGGTGTATGGCCTATCGGTATTCCTAATTTTGTGGCTTCTGCTACATCTATATTATCAAATCCTGCCGAAAACAGCGATATAACTTTTAAATGGCTGCATTCCTGCAAGAATTCGGCATCCGCTTTTATCCGGCCGGATAAAATAATGCCCTGCACCTTTTTTGAATTATCAATTAATTCCTGCTGCGTCAACTCTCTTTTTTCGTGCCACTGAACAACCTTTATGCCTTTATCCTGCAATAGCCTTATCCCTGCCTCGGGAATTTCTCTTGTTGAAAATATTGTCATACTAATAAATTAAAGCTTACCATGCGCTCTCCTGTGTAAGGTACTCAATTTCATGGGCGGTTATAGGCAGGTCAGGCGCTTTTATAATACTTTCCAGTTGCTTCTTGCTTGTTGCACTTACTATTGGTGCCGTTACCGAAGGGCGGTGAATAAGCCATGCCAGGGCTACGGCAGCCTGGGTTGTATCCAGTTTTTGCGCCACCTCATCCAGTGCGGCAAGTATTTTAAACCCCCTGTCATCAAGATATTTTTCCACACCACCGCCACGCGTGCTTTTTCCCAAATCCTCTTTACCCCTGTACTTACCGGTAAGGAAACCGCTTGCCAGTGAATAATAATTTAAAACACCAAGGTTATTGCCAAGGCAAACCGGTTCCAGTGCTTCCTCAAAAGCCTTGCGTTCGTATAAATTATAATGGGGCTGGAATGTTTCATAAGCGGGAAGCCCTTTTTCAAAAGCTACCTGCAACGACTCTTTTAAACGTTCTGCCGACAGGTTGGATGCGCCAATGTGCCGAACCTTACCCTCTTTTATAAGTTGTGCATAAGCATCAAGAGTTTCTTCTATTGGTGTGTTTTCATCATCCCAGTGGGTTTGGTAAAGGTCTATATAATCAGTTTTAAGCCTTTTAAGCGACTCCTCTGCTGCCTGTAATATACGTTTTCGTGAAAGCCCTTTTTTTCCGTTACCCATATCACTGCCCACTTTAGTGGCTATAATAACTTTATCACGGTTACCATTTTTATGTAACCAGTTGCCGATTATAGTTTCTGATTCACCCCCTTCATTTCCTTTTGCCCAACGCGAATACACATCGGCCGTATCTATAAAATTAAAGCCTGCCCCTGTAAAGGCATCCAGAATTTCGAATGAAGTTTTTTCATCTATCGTCCACCCGAAGACATTACCACCAAAGGTAACCGGATAGACATAAAGCCCTGTATTGCCTAACTGCCTTTTTTGCATACTTTCTATATTTATTTTAGTTGAACAACTTTTTTCTCCTTGCTGCTCAGGAGTGCAGCATCTATTACTTTCATTACATTAACACCTTCATCGGCGGTAACAGGTTCCTTTTTATCCATTGTAACTGACTGGTACAGCAGTTCTAAAAACTCATAATAATTCCCCGGTTTTGTGGGTATATGCCCCCTGTAAACCTCTCCATGTTTTTCGGTATGCAAAATCCCTGATTTTTCCTCCGGTTCTATGCCCCATCCTTTCGTTTCGGGCTTTTTGCCTGTTTTTAAAACGTCCTCCTGAATATCGCCCCTGCTTTTCAGGAAAGTACCTTTCCTGCCGTACAGTATGTAGGCCGGCAATGGCTCCCGCATAAAAAAGCCCGCCTGCAGGCGTACCCGTTTATCAGGATAATACAATAAGGCTTCCATCCAGTCTTCCGTAACAGAATTTTCCCTTGTTATCCGCATATCGGCAAAAACTGCTTGTGGCATACCGAAAAGGCATAGGGCCTGATCTATAATATGAGAGCCTAAATCCCATAATATACCAGCTCCCGGCTTACCGGTTTCCTTATGTGCCTTTGGGCTGAGCGAAGGGTTATAACGGTCAAAATGAATTTCAGCTTCTATTATTTCACCTAACAGGTTTTCATCCAAAACTTCTTTTACTGTTTTAAAATCGCTGTCCCACCTGCGGTTTTGGTACACTGCCAGTTTTAGCCCCTTTTCATGGGCTATATCCCTTAGTTCCTGTGCTTGCGCTGCGGTAGTTGTAAAAGCCTTTTCCACAAGTGTGTGTTTGCCTGCCTGCAAAGCCTGCTTTGCATATTCAAAATGTGTATCTACCGGCGTGTTTACAATTACCAGGTCTGTATCGTCTGCCAGCAGTTCTTCAAGTGTACTATAGCTTTTAACCCCCGGATAATCTTTTTGTATATTTTTTTTACTGCGCTCCCATGCCCCCATAAGCTCAAAGCGCGGGTGCACCTCCAGGAACGGGGCATGAAAGACCTTACCTGACATACCATAGGATAATAATGCTGTTTTTATCTTTTGCATTTGTTATTTATTGCGTTTTCTGGGCTTTGCCCTTTCATATTGTTTTGGCCATATAACATCAGCATCCAGGCGGGTGGCAAATGTGAGCCCCAGGTTTGGGTCGCGTAATGACTCCCTTGCAAAGAAAATCAGATCGGCTTGCCCTTTTTCCAAAATTTCTTCTGCCTGTTCAGCCTCGGTTATCAAACCAACAGCACCTGTATGGATGCCTGCCTCTTTTTTAACCTGCTCTGCTATAAAAACCTGGTAGCCGGGTTCAACAGGTATCTGCTGGTGAAGTACCGCACCACCTGATGAGCAGTCAATTACATCTACCCCCATTTCCTTCAGTATTTTTGAAAGCTTTACTGATTCCTCTACATTCCAACCTCCCTCAGCCCAGTCGGTACCGGAGATGCGCACAAATAAAGGCAGGTCAGAAGGCCACTCCTGTTTAACCGCTTCTGTAACTTCCAGCAGCAACCGTATGCGGTTTTCAAAACTGCCTCCATACTCATCTGTACGTTTATTGCATAATGGCGACAGGAACTGGTGCAGCAGGTAGCCATGAGCCGCATGTATTTCAACTACTTTATATCCAGCCTCCCGCGACCTTCGGGCAGCTTCACGAAAATCATCAATAACTTTTTTAATACCTTGCGCGTCCAGCTCCAAAGGAGGCTCTGCTTCATCCTCGCTAAACTTTATACTGCTTGGTGCAACGGTTTGCCATCCCTCTTCTGTTACCGTTAGTTTTCTGTGTCCCTGCCACGGTGCCGATGTACTGGCTTTGCGACCTGCATGGGCAAGCTGTATGCCCGGAAATGAATTTTCCTGTAAAATAAACTCGGTTATTTCCCTGTACTTTTCTATATGCTCGTCGCTCCATATACCTAAATCATCAGGCGATATGCGCCCTTCTGGGGACACAGCCGTTGCCTCCTGTATTATAAGCCCGGCACCACCTATAGCCCTGGCACCCAAATGTACCAGGTGCCAGTTATTGGCAAAGCCGTCTTTAGCAGAATACTGGCACATGGGCGAAACTACTATACGGTTTTTTAATATTATGCTTTTTATCTGCAATAGCGAAAATAATTGCGATTCCATAGTTTATTGTTTTAGTTTATAATCTGCAGAGATTGTGTTTCCCTGAATAAAATTTAATAATAATGCAGCCATACCGCCATGCAGCAACTGGCTGGGTATTGACCCCCATTCTTCTATAAGGCAGGAGCCGAATATGAGTATAATAGCAATGCAGGCAGCGACTATAAGCGCATACCGGGGTTAACAGCCCGATGAGCAACAAAGCACCTGTAATTAGTTCTGCAAAAGGCAGCATGTAGCTAAATGGGAGTACAAGTGCCTGCGGAAGCATGGAATTTTCAAATGTTTTTACCATCCATCCGCTAAACATATTAAGCTTTGGCAGGCGCACAAGCCCATGCCCGAAAAAACTTATCCCTAAAAGCAACCGCAGCAATAAATAAGGAAGTGGCTTCATACATAAATGCTTTTAAGAAGTAAAGAGTGCTGAATATTTAAAAGAATACTCTTACGGAATAAATTTAGTTATTGTAAAATTACCTTACAAAACTTTAAGCCGAAACCACAAAGGCAATTATTAACAAAGTTTTAAAATGCGGCGGTGTAAATTAAAAATAGGGTAAGTCTATCAGAAAACATTATTTTTGTGCGTTTAAACAAGAAAGTGAAACACAAATAATGGAAATAGCTATTAAATTAACTCAGTTCCTGCTGAGCCTGTCCCTTTTAATTATACTGCATGAATTAGGGCATTTTATACCTGCCAAAATATTTAAAACCAAAGTAGAGAAGTTTTACCTTTTTTTTGACGTGAAATTTTCACTCTTTAAAAAGAAAATAGGTGAAACAGTTTACGGCATAGGCTGGCTGCCCCTTGGCGGCTATGTAAAAATTGCCGGTATGATTGATGAAAGTATGGATAAGGAGCAAATGTCCCAACCGGCACAGCCGTGGGAGTTTCGCTCTAAACCTGCATGGCAAAGGCTGATAATAATGCTTGGCGGGGTAACCGTTAACTTTATACTGGCTTTTGTAATATATATTGGGATGGCGTTTTTTTACGGCGACCTTTATATTGAAAATAAAAACCTTAATGACGGTGTTTGGGTTACCAACCCTGCGCTTGAGCAGGCCGGGCTTAAAACCGGGGATAAGATTATAGCTGTTGATGGCGAAAGCATACAGGATTTTTATGAAATAAACCAAAAACTTTTAACGGCAAAGCAGGTAACTGTAAACCGTAATGGCTCGCAGGAAGTAGTTGATTTCCCTATTGACTTTATAGATAAGTTGATGAAACAGGAAAAAACGGGCACTTTAGTTGAACTGCGCATTCCGTTTATAGTGGCGGGGATTGCCGACGACTCTCCCAATAAAGATAATGTAAAGCCAAAAGACATATTGAAGTCTTTTAACGGAAAAGAAGTTGCCTATGCTGATGGCATTATTGATGAATTTAAAAAGCATAAAGGGCAAACCGTACCTGCCACTGTAATAAGGGATAGAAAAGAAGTGCCTGTACAAATTATAATAAATGATGAAGGAAAATCAGGCATAGCCTATGCTTCCAGGTTGATACCAAAAAATATTGAAGAGTTAAACCTTTATCCTGTAAGCCGTGAAGAATATGGCTTTTTTGAGTCGATTCCTGTAGGTTTGGAAAAAGGCAAAGACCAATTGGTTAGTTACTGGAAACAGCTAAAGGCAATATTTACACCAAGTACAGGTGCCTATAAAGGTGTTGGCGGTTTTTATGCTATTTTCGACATATTCCCAGAGTCATGGAGCTGGTATGCTTTCTGGAATATTACTGCTTTACTTTCTATTATGCTTGGGGTTATGAACCTGCTGCCCATACCGGCACTTGACGGCGGCCATGTAATGTTCCTGCTTTATGAAATGATAAGCGGCAGGAAGCCCAGTGATAAATTTATGGAGTATGCACAAATTACAGGCTTTTTTATACTTATAGCATTAGTATTGTTTGCCAATGGCAATGATATATTCAGGGCAATATCAGGCAAGTAGAAATTTTAGGGATATTTTTTATAAAATTAGTTTGCAGGAATTAAAAATGGTTTTATATTTGCACCGCTATAAAGGCAACGGCATAAAGCCAGAAGTTCTTGAAAATATATTGTAATTAACTGACGCCGATTAGAAAATTACAGAATAATATACAGTTTCCTCCTTAGCTCAGCTGGTTAGAGCATCTGACTGTTAATCAGAGGGTCCTTGGTTCGAGCCCAAGAGGGGGAGCTTTTTAAGAAAAGGCTATCAGAAATGATGGCCTTTTTTATTCGGCCTCGTAGTTCAACGGATAGAATGGGAGTTTCCTAAACTTTTGATACAGGTTCGATTCCTGTCGAGGCTACAAACCCGCTTCATATAAATGAAGCGGGTTTTTTGTTTACAGCAATTTGTATGGTTACAAAATATATTTCCGGCAAATAAGTAAAGCCTCCTGCAACAAGTACAGGAGGCTTTCTTATCTATAAAAGAATTTAGAGGGCAAAGGTAATTCCTATAATAAAAAGAAAAAATGAAACCAGGAGGTTAAGCAGCCCAACCGGTTTTAAAGTCCTTTTTTCGCTGGTAATACAGCTTACAACTAGTTTGCCGGACGCCATAAATGACAGCGAAGCCAGGCAGTAGCAAAAAATTTCTATCATATTCAGTAATTCTTGGTTGCTTTTTAATCTGCCCGCTCGATTCAGACAGGCAAGGTGTACATTTCCTGCACACCTTGTCATGTCCAAATACTTATGATATTCAGAGGGGGCATAATCCCAAAAAAATTGAAAGAATTTTTGCTAAAATACTACAGCATAGTGCAGTAAGGATAAATCAACATAATCTTATTCAGTATCTTTTGGGGAGGACAAACTTATCTGATAAAAATTAATATTCATGTACAACATTAACCAAACTGCTGTAGAAATATTTCTACAAAAATTACCTCCTTCTTTATTTGGTATATATTTGCCTGTAAATACTAAATAATTAAGCCACAATGGTTTTGTTAAAAAGGGTAGCCCTGCTTTTATTATTGCTTTTATATTTTTCCGGTTTTTCGCAAAACCGGTATTTTACAGCATGGTACTCTGCCGATAACAACCATTTACCGCAAAACAGTGTTAAGAGTATTACAGAGGATAAATATGGGTATATATGGCTTACTACGGAAAGCGGCCTTGTGAGGTATGACGGCCAGAATTTTAAAATATTCAATTCAGAAAATATAAAGGGCATAACATCCGACAGGATGGGCTCTTTCGGCGGAAGTATTGAAAAGGATAGTATTATAATACGGAACGAGCCTAACGAATTGATTATAATTAAAAACCGTACTGCTTACCGCGATTCTGTAAACAGATTTAAACCTGTAATACCAATTAAAAACAATAAGGCTTATTACCTTGAGTTTGTAAAAAACATAAGCTATGCCCATGAGTATGAGGTTTGGGGCTTCCCTTCTAAAAACAAATACTATGTGGTAAGCAAAGATTCCATAAAACAGTTCAACAAAAATGGGGTGCTTCAAAATAAAATTTACTTTACACATAAGGACTCGGCACAATTTTTCACACTGAACGATAAACTGTACCTGCTACGCCCGGACAATAAGGTTAGTTTACCCCTTACGGAAACAAATAAAACGTTGCCTGCGTCCCACAGGTACAGTAAAGTATTTACAAATAACCTTAGCAATCAGGTTTTTTTAATTGCAGGCAATAAAATTTTGATGCTTCAGGAAGAAAAAGGCAATTTTAAAGTAACAGAGCTATACGACAACTTTAATGAAGACCTTAATATTGTTGCCATGTATTATTCTGGCTATAACAATACCCTTTATCTTGGCAGCACTAATAAAGGGCTTATAGTAGTAAGAAAACAGGATTTTACTGTTTTAAAGTCACCCAACAAACATGCATTCGGCATAGAAGGGGTTTATTATGCTTTAACTGATTATAACGATTTCCTCATATCTTCAACAGGTGCTGTATTTAAAGATAATAAGCTAATAGACGATATAGCCATAAGCAAGGTAAGTAACAAATATTTTCTTGTAAAAGACCAGGAGGGCAACCTTATGGTAGCCAAGGGTAATACATTATATAGGTTTAAAAAAAGTAGTGGGTTTAAGGAATTTGATTCTTTTACATTTGACAATAATACCCGGATAATATCAATGGTTAAAACCCCTGAAGGTAAATTATGGGTGGCCTGCAGCATAGAAAAAGCGGGGAAAGTTTTAAAGAGCAATATATATACAAATATACCCGGCAGTGATTTTGCTTTTAAATGGCGCAAAAGCGTTCCATACAGGGTTAATTATATATATGCCAACAACAACAGTAAATTATGGTTAGGTGCACCCGATGGCCTGTATATTATGGAAACCAAAACCTTGAAGGAGCAGAAAGTTCCCGGGTTTAATAAAGCCATAATACGCTCGGTTGTAATACTGGGCAATGATGTGTGGGTTACAAGTTATAACAAAGGTTTCTTTTTATACCGAGATGGGAAAACTACTAATTTCCCTGTGGATAAAAATCAGTACCTGCTTTGTTCCCACTATATTATGCCTGACGGGCAGGGGTTTTTCTGGATTCCAACCAACAGGGGTTTGTTCCAGGTAAAAAAGCAGGATCTTTATGATTATGCCAATGGTAAGAAAAATGCTGTATATTACTATTTTTACAGTAAAGAATCAGGCTTTGAAACAAATGAGTTTAATGGTGGCGGAATACCCTATGCTGCAACTATAGGAAATGCTATCTTTATGCCATCTATGGATGGCATTGTAAGTTTTAATCCTGCAAACGTTACATTTACACAACCTGGAAATGATATTTTTATTGACGAAGCGGAAATAGATAATTCCTTACGCGCTGTTAAGGATTCTATTACACTGAACCGTAATTTTAACAGGCTTAAGTTATATATAAGCAGTCCCTATTTCGGCAACCATAATAACCAGAATATAGAAGTTAAACTTTCGGGCCCCGTATCTCAGGACTGGATACAGCTTACCGAAAATAATATTGCCTTTTCTACCCTGCCGCCAGGTCATTACACCCTGACTGCCCGAAAAATTAAAGGTTTTGGCTCTGACTACATTTACAGGAATTTTACATTTTATGTAAAGCCTGCATTTTGGCAAACCACATGGTTTTTAATATTAATAACCGCAGCAGTTATTGTGCTTATATTTTTTACCATAAAGCTTCGCCTGAAATACATACGCTATAAAAACATACAACTGCAAAAGCAGATAACACTGCAAACTGCGCAGTTAAGAAGCACTATAGCCGCATTAAGGAAAACACAGGAAGATTTAGGAAAACAGGTTGTTAACCACAAAAACCTGATAAAAACCATAACACATGATATTAAGAGCCCATTGAAATTTATGGCTATTACCGGGCGTTATGTGTATAATAATATAGACAGTGGCACCGATGCTGTTAAAGATGATGTGCAGGCTATTTATACATCATCATCACAGTTGTACCATTTTGTGGATCAGTTCCTGGAATATACCAAAGAAGCCGATACCAGCAATAATACAGAACCTTTTTCATTAAATGAGCTGGCAACTGAAAAAATGGACTTCTTCAGTACCATTGCCAATTATAAAAATATAAACCTGTTAAATGAAATACCTAAAAACCTGTATGTAACTTTAAACAGGCACCTGCTTTCCATAATACTGCATAACCTGCTGGATAATGCTATAAAAAACACTTACAACGGTGCCATTACATTTTCTGCATATACAGATAATGAGAAAAAAACAACTGTAATTACTATTAAAGATTCAGGAAAAGGCATGAACGCCGGTCAGATTGAATATTTTAACAGCCTATTGCAAAACAACCCTGATGATACGCCTGCAAAGAGCATGGGGTTAAGTATAGTAGCTGAACTGCTTTTAATATTAGGAGGGAAAGCCGAGATAAATTCTTCCGAACACTGGGGTACACAGATAACTTTATCATTCCCTCAGTAATTACTCCTTATACAGTTTATACTTTTCTACCAGCGATACTATATTATTAACTTCCAGTTTTTCGAAAATGCGGTTTTTATAGGTGCTTACGGTTGACATTTGTATATTAAGCCTGTTGGCTATCTCAAGGTTGCCCTCACCCTGTACAAGGAGCTCGGCTATTTCAATCTCCCTGTTAGATAAGGATTCCAAAGGGTTATAATGGGTGTTATTAAGTGCATTTTCAAATATTTTTTCCTTTACCTTTTCGCTTATATATTTACCACCATCAATAATAGTCTGTACGGCTTCGGCAATTTTATCTTCGCTGGTCAGTTTATTCAGGTAGCCATCCGCCCCCGAATGTATGTAACGCAGCGCATATTGCTCTTCATCAAACGCTGAAAACATAAGTATTTTCATCTCAGGCTGGATTTGTTTAGCCTGCTCAATCATCTTTACAGTATTTCCCCCCGGCAGGTTTATATCCAGTATAAGCAGGCTTACAGGCATATCCTTAAGCTTTACTTTTACCTCATCAAAACTTTCAGCGTGCATGGTTTCAATAAATGGAAATTTTTCCCTTATAATAAGTGCAACGCCCCTACGCACCACGCTGTGGTCATCTGCCAGTAAAATAGTTTTTTTCTCAGCCATTATTTACAATGTTACTTTGCATATAAACTTACTAATATTTGGCAAAAATAGTAGCTCCCGCTTTGCAAAAATAATTGTTTGATAAACTTAACCGTTAAGCTTACTGCTGATAAGCCGGAATAATTCTGTAGTATCAGGTGAAGGAAGGTAAATCCCTTCACTATTATTGCCATAAGGGGCATATATCCTGCTGTTTTTTAAAGAAAACAAACCTATTACTGTAGTTTGAGATGCACTCGCCAAATGCATTATACCGCTATCGGCTCCTATAAAAAGTACCGTTGAAGCAATTACCGAAGCTATCTCCCGTATATCCCTGCTGTAAAATGAAGGAGCTTTAAAATTAATTTGCGAAACATTTTCCACTGGCAGTATCTCTATTATAGTATAGCCGGGATATTCCGCCTTTAACTTTGCGTATGTTTTTTCCCACCAGTCAGTTTCATAACATTTGGCACCTGTTGCAAAAGTAAATATACTGATAACAGGCTTATCACCTCCTGCCAACTCTTTAAGCTTTTTATTTCCTGCCCTTAATTCTTCTTCGCTAAGCTTCATGTTAATTGTTGGTACTTCCCCTGTTTGCGGTGTTATACCCGCCTTTACCAAAAACTGCCGCAGGTTATGTACAGGGTATTTTGCTATATGGCACATTTCAGTATCTTTCCTGCAGTTTGTAGCTTCCTGCATATCGCCGTATAGTTTTAAAGGGGCGCGCGTTATTTTTGTTGCAAGCCTACCTGAAGATGATTTAGGGCTTACATTTATAACCAGGTCATATTTTTTAGCTTTCAACTTAAACCACTTACCTAAATAATCAAGCAACTGGCTGAAATGCTTTTTAGGCAGTTGAAATATTTGGCCTATGCATGTATAATTTTGAAAAATTACATTTGCCACACCGCCTTTTACAAATATATCAATAGTAGCATCCGGAAAGGTTCTTGAAGCTTCCTGTACCAACGGGGTTATCAGCAGCATATTCCCCAACCGATGATTAGGCCTGCATATTAAAATGCGCTTTATAGAACATTGTTTGCCGGCAATTTTATTACACCCAACATTTTTTGTTAGGCGCATCATTAAAAATTTACGAAACCTGTTAACCTTTTCAAGCATATTGCATTTATTACTATTGCACTTTTAATAGGTATAAATTTAAAAAGGTGTAAAATAATAAATGGTTTTGTAATAAAGTCTTAATGTTTCCTTAATAAACCCTCTTGGTTAAATAAAAAAAACCATGCTTTCTGCATGGTTTTTTTGCTTTATTTTACCTGTCCCAAAAAGGCGGAGGTGCTATACCCAGGGCACGCAGGTAAACATAGCCCTGCCCCCTGTGATGTATTTCATTATCTATAAAGTATAATAAGGAACTGGTAAGAGTACCTTCAAACTGGCCGAATGCCAAAACTTTTTCCTGAAATTTCTCCGGCTTCAGCTCAGGCCAAAGCCTGTTTATTACTTCGGTAATCTCATCCCAAAGTGCCAGCAATGCTTCTTTAGTTTCCGGCATGCCCTTACCTGTTGCGTGTGGCATGGCATTTATATCATCCCACTTCCCGGTAACAAAACCATGCATGCCCGGCCCGGCAATATCCAGCATTTCCATAACAAGCACTGCAAATGGCCTCATGCCGCCTACAGAAAAATTAAATAATTCCTTTTCGGGGAAAGCTTCAATTACACGGCGCGTAAGCCCCCTGTGCCCTTGCCAGTGCTCAAGTAATTCCTGCGGAGTAAGTACTCCCCTTACTGCAACATTTTCCATAATAATTAGTTTAAGTTTATATTATGTGTCAAAACTAATCGGGCAAAGTGACAACCGTATGTCAGCAGGTTTTTTAAAACGGTAAAATTTTTAGTTTTTGATTATTCCTGCGGCTCGGCTTCAAAAACTTCATCAGCACCTTCTTTATCGGCATCAAACTCACCTTCCCAACGGGCAACAAATGCGGATGCAAGGCAGTTACCAACCACATTTATGGAAGTGCGCGCCATATCCATCAATTCATCTATACCCAAAATAGCCATAATAGGCCACACAGGCAGGTTGAATGATGCGGCAGTACCCATAAGTATTACCAGTGATGCCCTTGGTATGCCGGCTACTCCTTTACTGGTTACCATAAGCGTAAATACCATGATGAGCTGTTCGCCCAGGCTAAGGTCTATTCCCGCCGCCTGCGCCACAAATATACTTGCCAGGGAGAGGTAAAGTGTTGTTCCGTCAAGATTAAAACTATAACCCATAGGCATAACAAATGACACCACCTTTCGCGGCACGCCAATGCTTTCCATAGCTTCCATGGCGCGCGGCAGTGCTGCCTCGCTGCTGGTAGTAGCAAACGCTATAGATACCGGCTGTTTTATTGCCCTTAAAAAAGGTTTTAAAGGTATGCGGGCTATAAGGGCAATAGGTAATAGCACAAATAATACAAAAGCAGCCAGTGCCCCATATAGTAAAAACAAAAGCCCGAATAAATTGCCCAGTATAGAAAGCCCCATGTGCCCCACAGTATAAGCCATGGCTGCACCCACGCCTATAGGAGCAAAGTACATTACAATATTGGTAAATTTAAACATTACTTCCGATAGGCTCTGTGTAAAATCTACCATCGGTTTGCGTTTCCTTTCAGGAACCATTATAAGCCCTAAGCCAAATAATACACTAAATACTACTATCTGCAATACTTCGCCTTCAGCCATAGACCGGGCTATATTTTCAGGGAAAATATGCAATATTATATCCTGCCAGGTTTGTGCTTTTGCAGCGGTAACCTCTTCATGCATGGCAGCGGGTGCTTCAATACCTTTGCCTACAGGAAAAAGATTAATGGCGGCAACCCCAATAAAAAGTGCTATTGTAGTAACCACCTCAAAATACAGTAAGGATTTCCAACCCATACGCCCCACCTGTTTTATATCGCTGTGTCCTGCAATGCCATAAACAAGCGTACCAAAAATAAGTGGCCCTACTATTGTTTTAATCAGTTTTAAAAATATCTTGCTCAGTATCCTCAGGTTAACCGCAACATCGGGCCATTCATAGCCTACGCATGCCCCTATAACAAGACATACCAGTATCCACGTTGTAAGGCTTCTCTTTTTAAACCCGTACAATATAAGCCCTGCTACAGATGCCCACCTGAAAAAGGTTAAAACGCCTTCAGGTATATTTTCAAATATATAATGTACAGAATATATAATCGCCGTTAAGGTAATTACAGCCAGTGTAAAAAGATTGATAAACCTTGATTTGAACATAAAAGAGCCTTTAAAAATTATTGCAATAAAGAATTCACTTCCCTTTTTAACAGAAGTAAATTATTACTTTGGCAGTAAAAATAAAGGAAAAATAATTTTCAGGCTAAAAAAGCTGTGCTTTTTAATAAATTCCGCATAAATGTATCATGCTTCCTTACCAAACCTTTTCAGCATATTATAGTGGGATTGCAACGCGGCAAAAAAAGTTGGGTTCTCTATATAAGGTATATTAAACTCAATGGCTGTTTCTTTAACTATTTTACCTATTTCTGCATAATGTATATGGCATACTTTTGGAAAAAGGTGATGTTCTATCTGGCGGTTTAGCCCGCCCAGGAAAAAAGCTGCAACAGGACATTCACCGGCAAAATTGGCTGTGGTACGCATCTGGTGTTCCGCCCAGGCTTCTTCCATATTACCATTAGCGTCAGGCTCAGGATAAGCGGTTCCCTCCACCACATGAGCCAGTTGAAACACCAGCCCCATAGTAACACCCTGCGCTGTGTGCAGTGCCGCAAACCCTATAAGGAACTGCCACCAGGTAATGTCAAGCACCAGTAATGGCAGTACAATAAACAAAAAGTAATAAACTGCCTTATAAAAAAACAGGTTAAAATATTCCCTTTTAGGATGCTTAATTTTATGCTGGCCCAATTTGGGCTGAAAAAACTTTACAAAATCTTTCCGGAAAGCCCATGAAACCGATGCCAGCCCATAAAGCGGAAAAGCATACAGGTGCTGGTATCGTTGAATCCGGTTAACTGGCTCCTGTTCAGATAAGCGTATAAGCCCCGGGGCTACTTCTATATCTTCATCATGGCCGGGTATATTGGTATATGTATGGTGCACCACGTTGTGCGAAATGCTCCATACATAAGGGCTTGCACCCAGCAGGTTAAACACCATGCTTAAAATTTTATTCACCGCCTTACTGGATGAAAAAGAGCCGTGAATGGCATCATGGCAAACATTAAAGCCTACAAATGCGCTGAACATTCCTAACAACACAGTTAACGGAAGCATTACCCAAACATTAAAAGCATTGGAAATAATAAGCCCATAAAGCGTAAAAAAGCCTGTAATAAAAAATAATGTTTTAAACCACATTTGCCTGTTTGCATTCTGGCTTGTATCATTATCTTTAAAATACTGGTCAACCCTTTTCCTGATAGTTGCAAAGAAAAGTGACCGGGATGCATTGTTGAATTTTAATTTCGTATTCATAATATTAACTACAGTTTTTTCCACTGTCCGTTATACTATACAACGGTTTGCGAATACGGAAACGAATAATCTGTAATAGGGAAAGTATCAGAGATGTATTGCAGTATTTCCTGTGTAGGACTATATAGACAAACAAAAACCAAGCCAGCAATCAAGTTTTAAAATTATTTACCTTCAACCTTTATAACATCTTCTTTTGTTATGGCATATATATTGTCTTTTTCAGTAGGTTCCATTATAAAAGTACCGGTAAATTCGCCAAAAGCAGGAAGTATCAGTTGACCGGGGCTTTGGAAAAAACAGGGTAATTTTAAAAACTGCCGACCCATTCCCTGCAGCAGTACTGCAGGATGTATATGCCCGCACAGCGTAAAAAGCCCTTCCTGCCGTTCAGGATGGTGGGAAATATAAAACCCATCAACAGCCCACTCTTTGCAAACTTTTATACCTAACTCTTCGTAATGGTGCGGAGATATAATGTCATGATTACCTGCCACCAGTATAATTTGCTGTGGTACAAGCTGAACCCAATCCTTAAATAATTCCCATTCATTATTAAGAGTGCTATGAAAAAGGTCGCCTAAAAAACATATCCTGTCCGGGTTAAAGTAATTGATTACAGCAGTAAGCTTTTCAAAATTCCTGTAGACAGCATTGCCCGGCAGCGCCGAACCGTATTTCCTGAAATGTGAGATTTTACCCAGGTGCACATCAGATATCAGCAGCATTTGCTTTTCTTCCCAGTACATAGCTCCTGAACAGTGCAGTATAAAATTATTATGGTTAATTGTAAACTGTAAAGTCATAGTGTAATTTTACTAAGTTTGTTTTTACTTTACAAACCTATTAACAAACATATATTATGCGATATGTAATAGCTTTCTTTTTCCCCTGGCTTTCGTTAATCTTGCAGGGAAAAATATTCAGCGGCCTGCTTTGCCTTATTTTACAACTTACAATTATAGGCTGGATACCTGCATTTATATGGGCAGCAACATCTTTAAACAGGATGTATGCCGACAGAAGGACAATGGCTATTATTAAAGCAATGGCAAAATAAACTATCCCAAAAATTACTTCATGTAACTGGCAGTCATCCTTTTTATCCTTTCTGCCAGGGTTTCACTTGACAGCCTTTCACGAAGCCTGTCGGTGATGATAGGGAAGCTGAAAGGAGTAGGTTTTTCACATTGTTTCCATATAATTTCCTGCCGTTCAATCCGCTCCAGTGCCAGCAGCAGCCTTCCTTCCTCAAGCTGGTGTTCAAATGTTTCCCGGTAAGCCTGCTGAAACAGCAGGTTATCAGGTTCATGGTCACGGAAAACCTCAAAGATAAGCTGGCTGCTGCTTTGCAGGTGTTTTGTTTTTACCACTTTGCCTGGGTATCCTGTAAATACCAACCCTGCAATAACAGCAATATCCCTGAATTTGCGCCTTGCCATTTCGGTAGCATTAAGGCTGCGTTGCAGGTCGGCGTGCAGATAGGCAGGTGTAAACAAATCATTATCCAGTACCTGCTGCATGTCTATCTCTTTATCACTAAGCAGCTCAAAACCATAATCATTATAAGCCAATGAAAAAGTAATGGGCGATAAAAGGCTGATGCGAAATGCCAGCAGGCTTGCCAATGCCTCATGCACATAGCGCCCCTCAAACGGGTAAAAAATGGCATGGTAGCCCTCGCGGGTTTTAAAGGTTTCTATCAGGAACTGGTTTTCATCAGGCACAACAGATTCTTTACGCTGCCTTTTAAATACAGGGGAAAGTGCCTTTAATTCTTTCGACATCTGTTTAGTATTGGCGGCATACAATTCTTCCCTAAGCAGTTCACTCATCTGTGCCGAGAGCGTCATCCTGCCCCCCATCCAGCTTGCATGCTTTGCCTGTGCTCCGGGCTCTGCCCGCCTAACCAGCACTTCCATATTTTTAACCCTGTACAGTTCCAGCTTCCGGCCGGCAAAAATAAATACATCTCCAGGATTGAGTTTTGATATGAACCATTCTTCTATACTGCCTATATAGCCGCCGCCTAAATATTTAACGTTCATTACGGCATCACCCACTATAGTACCTATCTGCATGCGGTGGCGCAATGCTACTGCCCTGCTGTTTACCTTAAATTTTCCGTCATCCTCTATCTCTACTTTTTTATATTCATCATAAGCCTGCAGGCTCTGGCTGCCTTTGGTAATAAAGTTAAGGCAAAACTGCCATTCGTCTTCAGTCATTGCCTGGTAGCAGAATGTACTTTTAACCTCGCTGAATATTTTTTGGGGATAAAACCCGTCAGATACCGCAAGTGTGACAAGATACTGCACCAATACATCCCAACTGTTAAGGTAGGGCACCCTGTCTTCTACCACTGTTTCTTCAACGGCACGGCGCAGGGCAGAGGCTTCAACCAGTTCAATAGCATGCGTGGCAAGGAAATAAATATTGCTTTCCTGCCCCGGGCGGTGCCCGCTGCGGCCCGCCCGCTGTAAAAAACGTGCCACGCCTTTAGGCCCGCCAATTTGTATTACAGTCTCTACAGGTGCAAAGTCAACCCCCAAATCCAGGCTGGAAGTGCAAACCACAGCCTTAAGCTGTTCCTGCCTTATGGCTTCTTCCACCCACTGGCGGGTTTCCCGGCTTATGCTGCCATGGTGCATTGCCATATCACCGGCAAATTCAGGATATTTATCCAATAATGCCTGAAACCATATTTCGCACGCGCTGCGCACATTGGTAAATATCAATGTGGTTTTACTCGATTTAATAATTTTTGCTACTTCATCAATAAGGTGCAGCCCCATATGCCCCCGCCACGGGTAGGCATCCATCTTTTCAGGCAGTACGGAAAGCACATTTATTTTTTTATTGATGTGTGCCTTTACCATAACCGAATTTGCCAAAGCCTTGGATTCCGGCCCCAACAGAACTTCCATGGCCTGCTGAAGGTTTCCTATTGTAGCCGAAATGCCCCATATACGCAATTTTGGTGCTATAACTTTCAGCCTTGAAAGGGCCAGCTCCGTTTGCACGCCACGCTTTGTGCCTAATAGCTCATGCCACTCGTCAACAATTATAGCCGAGCAGCTTTTAAAAACTGACTCATATCCTTTGGAAGCCAGCATAAGCTGCATGCTTTCCGGTGTAGTAACCAAAAGGTCGGGCATTTTATTTTTTTGGCGGCTGCGCTCGGCAGAAGTAGTATCTCCTGTTCGCACGCCAACAGTAAGCCCTGTTTCCAAATCGTTAGCTACCCTTTCAGCAGCCTGTTTAATTTCTACAGAAAGTGCACGCAGGGGTGTTATCCAGATGGCTTTCAGCCCGGGTTTGTGCTTTGTTTTATATTCAGGATTGTTTTTAATATAATTCAACACAACGGGAAACCACAAAGCATAGGTTTTACCACTGCCTGTAGGTGCATTGAGCAGGCCGTTCTTGCCCTGCAGGAAAGCATTCCAAGCCTGGGTTTGAAAAGGAAAAGGCTTCCACCCCTGCTTTTCAAACCATCCTGTAGCAATGCCATATAACTCTTCGCGGTTCAACCTATTTGGGTATTAAGTTTTTTAAATCTTCTATGGTGTTCGCTTCTTCAATGCTTTTATCATGCCGCCAGCGCAGTATGCGTGGAAAACGCGTAGCCACTCCACTTTTATGCCTGCCGGATAGTGCTATGCCCTCAAACCCTATTTCAAACACCAGTTTAGGCACTACACTGCGCACAGGCCCAAAACGTTCCAGTGTATTCTTTTTGATATAATCATCCACCATCCGGAATTCTGCATCAGTAAGGCCCGAATAGGCTTTGGCAAATGTTACCAATTCTTTTTCACCTGCCTCACTTTGCTGCCACAGCGCAAATGTATAATCGGTAAAAAGATTACTCCTTCGCCCATGCCCGCGCATGGCATAAGTAAGCACGGCATCAATACTGTAAGGGTCAAGCTTCCATTTCCACCAGTCGCCTTTTTTACGCCCAACAAGATACGGGGAGTCTTTTCTTTTAAACATTAGTCCTTCACTCCGCACTTCACGGGCTTTTTCCTTTTCAAGCAAGGCTTCATTCCAGTCTTTAAAAAAAACCTGTTCGGACAAATGCAACGGCAGCCCGAAATTTTTTACCTGAGTATATAATCCTGCCAATAGTTCCCTGCGTTTCATGTACGGCAGGTGCCTTATATCTTCCCCCTGCCATTCCAGCAGGTCATACGCCTTTATTATTACAGGCGTTTTTTTAAGTACCGCAGGAGAAACCGTTTTCCGCCCTATCCTGGTTTGCAGGTCATTAAAGCTGCCAATGGCATTATCCACCCATGGAAGTATTTCGCCATCAATCACAGTGCCATCGGGAATAATCCCTAAAAACATATTGAATTCAGGATATTTATCCGTAACCAGTTCTTCGCCCCGGCTCCAAACATACAATTGCCCGTTACGTATAATAGTTTGCGAGCGTATCCCGTCCCATTTATGCTCTGCACTCCATTCGTCAGGGCTGCCCAAATCCTCAACTCCACCTTCCAGGGCATAGGCAAGGTAAAAAGGGTAAGGCTTGGAAAGCATATCAGCAGCCTTTTCATCAAGCACCAGCTCTTTAAAAGTAACCGTTTGCGGATTCCAGTCGCCCATAAGCTTATGTGCCAGGATATCCTCATCAACACCTGTAACACGCGACAGGGCCCTCGTCATAAGCTTTTGGCTTACACCAATGCGGAAACTGCCCGTTATAAGCTTTGTAAATACAAACCTTTCATAATAATTTAATGACAGCCAGTTACGGTGCAGGTATTCCTTTTTTTCATCATCAGGCTTTTTTTTAAGCACAATCATTTCCTCAATAAATTCCGTAAGGCTTTTATCGCTTTGGTTTTGCGTGGCAGGGATAACCAGTGCAATGGTTTCCGCAAGGTCGCCAACAATATGGTAACTTTCTTCAAATAGCCACAGCGGAATGTTTGCCAGCTCGCTGGCCCATAGCCGCAGTAAAGTAGTATTTACAGGACGGGGCGGGCGGCGGTGCGAAAGTATGGCAATTGTCCACACACGGTCTTTATCGTTGGCATTCCGAAAATACTTCGTTAACGCTTCTACCTTTACGTTGGTTTTGTTGGAGCTGTCAAGGGTTTTTATAAGCTGTGCAAAATTCCTCATGATTCCTCTGCTTTTTCTGCCGGTGTTTTGCCTTCTCCTTCATCCGTTTCACCTTCATATTGTGTATGCTCGGTACGGGCATCATAACCAAGTTCCCGCAGGTAAGCCGAAAAAATATCACTGTAACCGTGTGTTGAAATTACCTTTTCGCACCCGGTTGCCTTAATGCTTTCCAAAAGGCTGTGCCAGTCGCAATGGTCGCTAAGCACAAAACCTTTATCAATGGCGCGGCGGCGGCGTGCCCCGCGGAAAGCCATCCAGCCGCTTGCCGTTCCTGTAACGTAGGGCGACATTTTCCTTATCCAGGGGCTGCCATGTGCGCTGGGTGGTGCAATAACTATATTGCCTGCTATTTCCTCTTTTTTGGTTTCGCGGGTTATAAGTGTAGTGGGCGGTAAATCAGCCATGGGGCGAATTACCTCCGTCATATTTTCCACTGCGCCGTGCGTAAAAATCTTACCAATATCAGTGTCAAGATATTTTAAAAGGCGTTGTGCCTTGCCCAGCGTATAACCAAATAAAACAGATGTTTTCCCCTCCGCCCTGTTTTGTGCCCACCAGGCGTTTATCTCATTAAATACCTCGGCCTGAGGCTGCCATTTAAATGCAGGAAGCCCAAACGTGCACTCAGTTACAAAAGTGTTGCATTTTACCACCTCATAAGGCGTTGAAATACCATCCTCTTCAGTTTTATAATCGCCCGTAAAAACCCACACTTCACCTTTATATTCTACCCGTACCTGTGCGCTGCCGATAATATGGCCCGCGGGATGAAGCGAAAAAGTAACGCCGTTAATAGTAAAGGTTTCGCCCCAGTCTTTACCCGAAACTATAATATCGCCCAGGCGGTGCCTGATTATAGGTATGTTTTGGTGATGGGTTATATAGCGGGAATGCCCCCAGCGTGCATGGTCGCTGTGCCCATGGGTGATAATGGCATTATCTACCGGGCGCCAGGGATCCAGATATACATTGGCACGGGCACAATAAATGCCTTTATCGTTAAATGCGAGCAGGGGCTGCCTCATAAATCAAAGTTTTACAACTAAATAAAATTACAAACTGTAAGTATTTTTTGAAAGCAGGTTGAGGTAAGTTTAACGTTTGTTGACTATGAACATGTTAATAAATAGGAAGTTTTGAGGCCAATTGTAGGCGGGCCAGTTGTATGCATGGTAATAATTTTAAAAGCTTATGGATATCAGAGAAAAATTTGGGTTAAAGGTTAAGAATCTGCGAGAAAATAAGGGGTTGTCAATCGAGCACTTGGCAAATATTTCCAACGTAGACCGTAATTATATATCCGACATTGAGAAAGGTAAACGTAATGTTTCAATTGTAATTATGGAAAAGATAATTCATGCTCTTGACACTGATCTTACAACTTTTTTTAATGATAAAAGCTTTAAAAAATAATGAAAGAGAATATATCAATAACTGAACTTGACGGAAAAAAATATAAAATACGTCTAGTTGAGCCTGATGATGACGGTAAAGCCGTTATTACTCATTACTTACATAATATTGAAAATGGGGTTGCAAAGTATTATGAGAAAGATGCAAAAGAATATTTAAATAATTTTTTAAGTTATAAATATAATGAAGAAGAGTTGAAAATAGTTGCTGAAGAAGCGATGCAGCAACTCTTATTTGAAGTCAATGATGTACCTTTTCCTACTCCAAAAAACTACTCATTTAAATTTATAGATCTTTTTGCTGGGATTGGTGGATTTAGAATGGCATTACAAAATTTAGGGGGAAAATGCGTTTATACATCAGAATGGGATGAGCAAGCAAAAAAAACATATCGAGCAAATTATGGGGAAGTCCCTTTCGGCGATATTACTAAAGAAAAAAATAAAGCTTACATACCTGACAATTTTGATATTCTTTGTGCGGGATTTCCATGCCAAGCGTTTTCAATCGCTGGTAAAAGAGGGGGCTTTGAAGATACACGTGGCACACTTTTCTTTGATGTTGCTGAAATTATTAAAAGAAAAAAACCAAAGGCAATTTTTCTTGAAAATGTAAAAGGTTTGCGGAATCACAACGGAGGCAAAACGCTTGCTACAATTTTGAATGTACTACGTAATGACTTAAACTATTTTGTACCTGAACCTCAAATTATAAACGCAAAAGATTTCGGAGTTCCACAAAACCGTGAGCGAATATTTATTGTAGGATTTCATAAAAACTTAAACATTGAAAAATTTATTTATCCAGAACCAAAAGGGATACATGTAACATTTGGTAAAAATGTAAAAGAGGGACAAACAGTAGCTACTAAATATTATTTATCAACTCAATATTTAGACACTTTAAAACAACACAAAGCCCGACATGAGAAAAAAGGCAATGGCTTTGGATATAATATCATTCCTGACGACGGAATTGCAAATGCAATTGTTGTAGGCGGTATGGGGAGAGAAAGAAATCTTGTATATGATGACCGGCTTACAGATTTTAATCCTACTACTAAAATTAAAGGAGAGGTAAACCGTGAAGGCATTAGGAAAATGACACCTAGAGAATGGGCAAGGCTACAAGGCTTTCCTGATAATTTTATAATTCCAGTTGCCGATGCTTCAGCTTATAAACAATTCGGCAATTCTGTAGCAGTTCCTGCAATACAGGCAACTGCCGAAAAAATCTTAGAAACTGCTAAAATTGAATTTCATGCTAAGAGGAAATAAAGGTGAATGGAGTGAAGTATATGCCTTATTTAAACTTCTTGGGGACGGAAAACTATATCCTGGAGATAAAAATCTAAATAAGATTACAAACCTATTCTTTCCTATAATAAAAATTATAAAGAATGAATTAGGTATTAACTGTGAATATACAATTGACGGTGATTTAGTAATAATCAGCAATATATACGATGAATTTAGAATTTCGGTTGATGATTTTGCCTCCAATGCGGTCAAGTTACTCCAACTAATAAAATCTCAAGAAGGCACGTTTGGAGATTCAGACATTGAAAACTTTATGCATTCTTTTAATTCAAGGAAATTAAAAGCAAAATCATCTTCAAAAACGGATATAAGAATTGTTATACATGATTTAAGAATAGGACAAACAGCAGATTTAGGCTTTAGTATAAAATCAGAACTTGGAGGCAACTCAACTTTATTAAATGCAGGAGAAACTACTAATTTTATATATAAAATAACTGGATATAATTTTTCGAACGCCGAAATTGATTTAATAAATAGCATTAGTACTGGAAGCAAAATTAAAGACAGATTAAATGCGATATTAAGACAGGGTACCAAGATAAATTTTTTTAAAACCAATAAAGAAGTCTTTGGAAATAATTTAATACTGATTGATAGTTTACTACCTGATATATTAGCGGAAATTGTATATAATTTTTATACAACAAATAATTCTAAAATAATTGATTTAACCAGCCATATTCACAATTTAAACCCGTTAAAGTATGACATTAAATTTTCTCACAATTTTTACGAGTATAAAATCAAAAAATTTTTAATTGATATTGCTTTAGGTATGATGCCTTCAAAAATCTGGCAAGGAATTTATGATACAACAGGTGGGCATTTAATTATAAAAAGAAATGGGGATATAATTTGCTACCACATTTATAATAGAAATCAATTCGAAGATTATCTTTTTAATAATACCAAACTGGATACCGCAAGTAGTACTAGACATAAATTCGGCATTTTGTATAAAGAAGGCGACGATTATTTTATAAAGCTTAATCTTCAAATTAGATTTTAATGGATCGCCACACACCAGAGCAACGTTCTAAAAATATGGCTGCCGTAAAAAGTACAGGCAGTAAAGAAGAGATTGCTTTAGGTAAAGCTATGTGGAAAGCCGGACTTCGCTACAGGAAAAATAATAAAACAGTGTTTGGGAAACCTGATTTTACATTTAAAAAATATAAAATAGCTGTGTTTGTTGACAGTGAATTTTTCCATGGGAAGGACTGGGAAACCAAGAAGAAGCCAGTAAATAATGCTGAATTTTGGGAAAAGAAAATATCACGCAACATTCAGCGCGATAAAGAAGTTAACGAATATCTATCTTCAAATGGCTGGCAAATACTTCGCTTTTGGAGTAATGATGTTCAAAAAAATCTTGATAATTGCGTTAATAAAATTATAGAAACAATAAACACCCATAAAATTTAAGGTTATCATTTCTATAAATATTAATTTTTATATTTATACCCTATAAAAAATAGGGTATAATGGAAAAAAAAATTGAAAAACGCTGGATAGCCGCCTTTATAATTACAGCTGCCACTGCTGTAACAGGTTTATTTTGGGAGCATACCTCTGTAACACAATCCGAAAATTTTAATGGTACCGACACAATAGTACCCGCCGATGTTGCCTGGCTGCTTACGGCTTCGTGCCTTGTTTTGCTAATGACCCCCGGGCTTTCCTTTTTTTATGGGGGTATGGTGGGGCGCAAAAATGTAATTTCCACTATGCTGAAAAGCTTTATATGCCTTGGGGTTATCAGCCTGCTGTGGGTTGCCGTTGGTTTTAGCCTTTCATTTGGCGAGCCTATAGGTATAACTATAAATGGTGTTAAGTATGGCCTTATAGGCAACCCCGCCGATTTTGCCTTTTTTGATTATGTGGACGAGCATCCTCATGCAAAAATGGCTTCAACAATCCCTTTTATATTGTTTGCCCTGTTCCAAATGAAATTTGCTGTTATTACCCCTGCAATTATTACAGGCTCACTGGCCGAACGTATCCGTTTTATTTCATTCCTTCTTTTTATATGCCTGTTCTCCCTGTTTATTTATGCTCCTTTATGCCACATGGTTTGGCACCCTAACGGATTGCTTGGTGCTTATTTCGGGATAAAGGACTTTGCCGGTGGTACGGTTGTACATATGAGTGCAGGTTTTGCAGCTATTGCCGGAGTACTGTGCCTGGGTAAACGAAAGAATTTAGAATATATACCTACCAACATTCCGTTTGTTTTATTGGGTACGGGTATGCTTTGGTTTGGCTGGTTCGGTTTTAATGCAGGCTCCGCGTTGGCCGCCAACCATACTGCTGCCATGGCTTTTGCTACCACAACAATTGCCTCAGCTTCGGCAATGCTTACGTGGGCTTTTTTTGACAGGCTGAATGGCAGGAAAGTATCGGCACTAGGCTGTTGTATAGGCGCAGTGGTAGGGCTTGTAGCCATAACGCCCGCCGCAGGTTTTGTATCTGTGCCCAAAAGTATTTTCTTTGGCTTTGCAGCAGCCATAGTTTCTAATATAATGGTACACTGGAAGAGCCTTAAGCGCATTGACGATACTCTTGATGTTTTTGCCTGTCATGGCGTAGGTGGTATTATGGGTATGATATTAACCGCCATTTTTGCCGAGGGCGAGAATGCCAGCCTGCTGCATGGCGGCTGGGGTGTTTTTGTACATCATATGGCAGCACTGGTGCTGGTTGCTGTTTTCTCTTTCTTTGGGGCAATGCTGCTGTATAAGTTTACCAATATTTTTATTCCGCTACGGGTTTCGGAAGAGGCAGAGCAACAAGGGCTCGACCTTTCACAACATAATGAAATGCTGGGATGAAAATAAATTTTATTTTTACTGTAAAATTACTTTTATGAAAAAACTATCCTTGATACTAGGTGCATGCCTTATAGCTGTTGTGATATTTGCGTATAGAGAAACTCCCTTAGATATTACCAGAGAGAAAGAAACAGTTAATTTATTTCTTGATGAATGGCATGCTGCGGCAGCCAAAGCCGATTATAAGGGCTATTTTGATAAAATAGCTGACGATGGCAGATATATTGGCACTGATGCCAATGAAAACTGGGATAAACAGGCTTTTGAGGCTTTTGCAAAACCCTATTTCAATCAGGGCAAGGCATGGGATTTTAAGGCTATAGAGCGCAACATATACTTTAGCAAAGATGGTAAGACTGCCTGGTTTGACGAACTCCTTGATACCTGGATGAAAGCCTGCCGTGGTTCGGGCGTACTTGAAAAGCAGGGCAAAGAATGGAAAATAAAACACTATGTGCTTTCCATGACTGTACCCAATGAGGTTACTAAAGAAGTGCTACCGCTAAAGGCAAAATATGAAAATACTTTGATTGAAAAGTTAAAAAAACAACAATAAAGAATAGCCTTACGAAACGCTTTCGCTAAGATGCTCAAGCATATCAACAGTCATGCTTTCCAAATTATAATTATGTTTCCAGCCCCAGTCTTTACGGGCACAGCTGTCATCAATACTTTGTGGCCAGCTATCGGCAATTTTCTGGCGGAAATCAGGTTCATAGGTAATAGTAAAGTCTGCTATATGCTCCTTTATTGTTTCGGCAATTTCCTTTGGGGTAAAATCCATTGCCGATAGATTGTATGATGAGCGTATCTTAATATTTTCGGCAGGTGCCTGCATTATTTCTATTGTAGCCCTTATTGCATCATCCATATACATCATAGGCAGGCGCGTGTCTTCTTTAAGGAAGCAGTTATAGTTACCCTCGCTTAGTGCTTTGTGGTAAATATCAACTGCATAATCGGTAGTGCCACCGCCCGGCAGGGTTGACCAGCTAATTAAACCCGGATAACGTATACTTCTTACATCAACACCATAAATATTATGGTAATATTCGCACCAGCGTTCTCCGGCCTGTTTGGATATTCCGTAAACTGTGGAAGGTTCCATTACCGTATATTGTGGCGTATTTTGTTTTGGGGTGGTAGGGCCAAACACTGCTATACTGGACGGCCAGAATATTTTTTTAATTTTCCCCGCCTTAGCTATATTCAGCACATGAAAAAGCGAGTTCATATTTAAATCCCACGCAAAGGCAGGATTTTTCTCAGCAGTTGCCGAAAGCAGTGCCGCCATTAAATATACCTCATTAACCTTATACTTTTCTATAACCGATTCAACCTGGTTGTAATCAAGCGCATTTACTACTTCAAAAGGGCCGGAGGAAACAAATTCGGGGTCGCCTTTGCGTACATCAGACGCTATAACTTTTTCAACCCCATACAGTTCCCTTAACTTTTTAGTGAGTTCGGTACCAATTTGCCCACAGGCTCCGATTATTAAAATAGTTCCCATTGTTTGCTTGTTTGTGTGCAAAGATACTGTTTCCTCAGTGTGAATTTTGTTAATTAAACGCTGTATAACAAATATTTTTTGTCATATTGTTATTTTCATCCAGCATAAAACACAATATCCTTAAATATGACGCTAACTTAAAATAAGTTTCTACAATTCTTTTTTTAAACAACACATTGGCGTAACATTTGTAAATTTGTTGTAATAAATTTATAAAATGAAATACATAAGAGTAATATTATTTTGCTGCATAGGCTTCCTGATGTTTTCCTGTGAAGATGATGAAAAGCAACGTCAGGCCGAAGCTGCAAAAGCACAAAAGGTTAACGACTCAATCCTGAAAATAATCAGCAGCAACTGGAAATTTGATGTCCCCGCTGTTACATCAAAAGTTTCACAGCGTATTGAAAACTGGAACGAATGGCAGCAGTTTAAAAACGAGTTTGCACAAAACCCCACAGGTACACTGGGTGCATACAGGCAAAAAGTAAAAACACTGGTAAACAAGGCAGAACAGCTAAAAAACAATATTCCGCCATTTTTTGACAAACCGCAGGTTCGCAGCCGTATAGGTGTATTAATAACAAAAGTAAAGTCGCTGTATACTTATATTAATATAAACCCAATACCTGAAAAAAAAGTTATGGGGCTTTTAAATGAAGTGAGCGGTGATATAACTTCTTTCCAAAACCAGCTTGATGAATTAGTACGTATAAGCGAAGTGCCAAAGGAAATTGGTGAGGAAGAAATGCTAAGGGCCTTAGATACTGTACGCAGGGCAAACCCCGATTTTAAGGCACAGCCTGAAAATACTAGCCCCGCACCTGCTGCACCGGCATCAAGACAACCGTTTAACAGGCAAAACCCTTAATTTGAAAACAGAAGTTTTAGAAAAATACCGCAGTTCTGCAAAAACCACCCAGATAGCGGCAGCTTTAGGCCAACGCGAAAATAAGATACATATAAACGGGCTTATAGGCTCATCGCTTTCCTTTGTAGGTGATGCTTTATTCCGTATGGCAGAATTGCCCTTCCTGATAATACTGAAGGATAAGGAAGAGGCAGCCTATTACCTTAACGATTTTGAAAGGCTGATTGGCGAGCAGGATGTGCTTTTTTATCCGGGTTCCTACCGCCGGCCTTACCAGATTGAGGAAACCGACAATGCCAATGTACTTTTGCGTGCAGAAGTGCTTAACCGCATAAACTCCCGAAAAAAACCGGCTGTTATTGTTTCTTATGCCGAAGCGCTTTTTGAAAAGGTAGTAACCCGCCGGGAACTTGAAAAAAACACGCTTAAAATTGCTGTTGGCGACCAGGTTTCAATAGACTTTATAAATGAAGTGCTTTTTGAATATGAGTTCCGCCGTGTGGATTTTGTTACCGAGCCGGGAGAGTTTTCAGTAAGGGGCGGTATCATGGATGTATTTTCATTTTCCAATGATGTGCCTTACCGTATTGAATTTTTTGGCAATGAAGTTGACAGTATACGTACCTTTGATGTGGAGTCGCAATTGTCTCTGGACAGGAAAAAGAAAATAGCGGTTATACCTAATGTTGAAAACAAATTCCTTGAAGAAAAGCGGGAAAGCTTTTTGGAATATATTAATGAAAAAACCGTAATTTTTATTCAGGATACCGAAGCCCTGCTAAGCCAGTTGGATAATTTATTCTCAAGGGCTTCAGAGGCTTTTGATAAATTATCTAAAGACTTAAAGCACGCATCGCCTTCGGAGCTTTTTTTAAACAGGCAGGAGTTCACCAAAAAAGCCCTTGATTTTACCATAGCCGAACTGGGCGGCAAACCTGTTTTTAAAACTGATAAGATATTTGAATTCCATATACAGCCACAGCCTTCATTTAACAAGCAGTTTGACCTGTTGCTGAATAACCTTAATGAAAACCGGCTGCACGGTATAAAAAATTATATTTTTTGCTCGAATGAAGCACAGGCAGGGCGCTTTCATGATATTTTTGAAAGCCTTGATAACGAAGGCAAAACCCAGGATACTGCAAGTGCCTACAAGACAATAGTATTTCCTCTGTATGAGGGTTTTATTGATGAGGAAAACCAGATAGCCTGCTATACCGACCACCAGATATTTGAACGTTACCACCGCTTTACTATTAAAAACGGTTACTCTAAAAAGCAAACCATAACCCTTAAGGAGCTAAACTCATTATCAGTAGGCGACTATGTTACGCATATAGACCATGGTATTGGTAAATTTGGGGGACTCCAAAAAATACAGGTGGAGGGCAGGACGCAGGAAGCTATTAAACTGGTATATGCCGATAATGATATTGTGTATGTAAGCATACACTCCCTGCACAAGATTGCCAAATATAACGGTAAAGACGGTGCTCCGCCAAAAATATACAAGTTAGGCTCCAGCGCATGGAAAAGCCTAAAGCAAAAAACCAAGGCACGGGTAAAGCATATAGCTTTTAACCTTATACAGCTTTATGCAAAGCGCAGGCTTGAAAAAGGCTATAAATATGCCCCCGACAGTTACCTGCAGGCCGAACTGGAATCATCATTTATTTATGAGGATACTCCTGACCAGATTACGGCAACACGTGATGTAAAGGCTGATATGGAAAGCGAACGCCCTATGGACAGACTTGTGTGCGGTGATGTGGGTTTTGGTAAGACGGAAGTTGCCATAAGGGCAGCATTTAAAGCGGTAGATAACGGCAAGCAGGTTGCCATATTAGTGCCTACCACCATACTGGCATTTCAGCACTATAAAACATTTAGTGAAAGGCTTAAGGATATGCCTGTAACTATAAATTATATAAACCGCTTCAGGACTGCAAAGCAAAAGTCAGAAACCCTGAAAGCCCTTGCCGAAGGCAAGCTCGATATTATAATAGGCACCCACCAGCTAACCAATAAAAATGTGGTTTTTAAAAACCTGGGGCTGCTTATAGTAGATGAAGAACAAAAATTTGGCGTAAATGTAAAGGACAGGCTTAAAACCATTGCCAATAATGTAGATACCCTTACACTTACGGCAACACCAATACCCCGAACACTGCAGTTTTCATTAATGGCAGCAAGGGATTTATCGGTAATTACAACGCCACCGCCAAACCGTTACCCTATAGAAACGCAGGTAATACAGTTTAACGAGGAAATTATACGCGATGCTGTTTCTTATGAGATACAGCGCGGTGGGCAGGTATTTTTTATTAATAACAGGATTGAAAACATTAAAGAGGTTGCAGGGATGCTGCAACGCCTTGTACCCGGGGCAAAAATAGGCATAGGGCACGGGCAGATGGAGGGCAAAAAGCTGGAAGAGCTTATGCTGGCATTTATGGATGGCGATTTTGATGTGCTGGTTTCAACCACAATTATTGAAAGCGGCCTTGATGTGCCTAATGCCAATACTATAATTATTAACAATGCCAATAACTTTGGGCTAAGCGACCTGCACCAGATGCGTGGCCGTGTGGGAAGAAGCAACAAGAAAGCTTTTTGCTATTTTATAACACCTCCGTATTCTGCCATGACCGAAGAAGCCCGGAAAAGGATACAGGCACTGGAACAATTCAGCGAGCTGGGCGGCGGTTTTAATATTGCAATGAAAGACCTTGAAATACGAGGGGCAGGTGATTTGCTGGGTGGTGAACAGAGCGGGTTTATAAACGAAATAGGGTTTGAAACTTACCAGAAGATTATGAACGAGGCCATAGAGGAGTTAAAGGAAAATGAGTTTAAAGACCTTTATGACGCCGAAACAGAAGATACTGATAAAACCTATGTAAAAGACATACAGATTGACAGTGATTTTGAATTGCTTTTCCCTGATGAGTATGTTAATAATATTACCGAAAGGCTTAACCTTTATAACGAGCTTGGTGAAATAAAAACGGAAGAAGAACTGCAAAAGTTTGAAACTATGCTAACCGACCGTTTCGGGCCATTGCCTAAACAGGCACAGGCACTGCTTACCAGCATGCGTATTAAATGGGCGGCAACCAAAACAGGCATTGAAAAACTTATATTGAAGCAGGGTAAAATGGTAGGTTATTTTGTATCCGACCAGCAATCTCCTTATTACCAGTCAGGGGCATTTCACAAAGTGATACAGTTTGTGCAAAAACACCCATCACTGGCTAAAATGAAGGAAAAGCAAACCAAGAACGGGCTTCGCCTATTACTGACTTTTGAGAATGTAAAATCACTTAAGAAAGCACTGGAGTTACTGGAAATGATATTGGAATAGATATTGTTTACATTATTTCCCACCAATGGGAAAATTCCTGTTGTGTATTATCAAGTTTTACCTTTTCGCCTATCATAGGGGTAAGTAGGGGTATTTGCTTTTTTTCAGCTTCGGCTGTTACACGTTTAACAGGTTCATCCCATGCGTGCAGCGCAAGTGAAAATTTTGCCCAATGCACCGGCAGCAGCCTTTGTGCTTTCAGGTCTGTTGCAGCCTGTACGGTTTCTTCAGGCATCATATGTATATACTTCCAGTATTCATTATATTGCCCGCATTCCAGTATGGCCAGGTCAAACGGGCCAAACGTTTCACCGATAGTTTTAAAATGGCTGTCGTAACCGGAGTCGCCTCCTAAATAAAGATTAAATGAGGGCGTTTTTAATACTACTGATACCCATAATGTGCCATTCCTTTTAAGCCACCTGCCGGAAAAGTGCCTTGCAGGCATAATATGGACTACAAACCCTTCCGATATAGTAACTGAATCCTGCCAGTCCAGCTCGCTTATAACAGCAGCATCAAAACCCCAGCGCTCAAGATGCGCTCCTGTCCCTAAACCGGTAATAATTTTCTTAATTTTAGGTTTCAGCTTTACCACTGTTTCATAATCAAGATGATCCCAATGGTCATGCGTTATAAAAAGGCAATCAATCTCAGGAATATCTTCGGCAGTATAAATATCACTCCCTTTAAAAGCCCTTGTTGTAGCCTCAATGGGCGATGCGCTTCCACTGAACACAGGGTCCACTAAAAACCTTTTCCCGTCAGCCTGCAAAAAATAGGACGAATGCCCAAACCACACCAACACATTTTCATCATTATTCAATGTATGCAAATCTGTTTTTATGGAAGGTAGTATTGCAGCAGGTTTACTCCTTTTATTCTTCTTAAAAAAGAACTCATAAAAAACTTTGCGATAGCTCGCTTCCTCGGCCAGGGCAGGTGTAGGGCTAAGGTTTTGGAATTCACTTTTGTAATAATTAGCTGACTCCCGTATCTTTTGAAGCCTTTTACCTGAAGGAAGCCTGCCAAATTTCGGGTGCTGTATATATAGCAGTACCGCAAGCGCAAGTACCAGTATAATTATGATGTATATCATTTTTAAAAGAAAAATGCAGTAGTAACCTACTGCATTTTTAATATTAATTTTGTTTTACAATCCTGAAATTCATTTCCTTGCTGCCGCTTACAACTTTAAAGAAGTAAACACCATCGGCAAAGGAAGAAATATCAACAGCCGCAGTACTGGCACTGCTGTTTTGGGTTAACAGCAACTGGCCGGCCACATTATAAACCCTGACTTCACCAATTTCTTTAGCGGAAGATATATTTACAATGCCGCCGGAAGGATTAGGATAATATGTAACATCAGAAAAAGAAACATCATCCACACCAAGTGCAGAACATGTTACCGTTGCATTCCAGCCGGAGTAATTAAGGCCCTCATCGGATACAAACACAAAAGTAAGCGCACCATCTTCTGCTGTTGATTCAAACGGCCCCGGAAGCCAACTTCCGGTGTACTCACCTAAAGATGGAGCATCTGTGTCAGAACCATCAAATACATACATAAAGTCATAATTCAATTCCACCATAAAGCTGGTAAAGTCAACTTTTATTTTAGCTCCCGGCACATCCGGTTTGAGCACCCTTACCATGTATTGGTTGTCACCATAGTTGCCATTTATGCCGCCCGTATCTGTAAACGGCAATCCTGAGCAAAAGCTGGCACCTGTGCCAAAAATAAATTGTGTTTGTGGAGCATTTGCCTGTACACAAGCCGGGCGAACTACAAAGCTGTAATAGCTGTTAGGGTTAAGAATATTGGTTGTATAACTATTGGTTGTAACCGTTTGCCAGTTAGCTCCCCCCTGCGGATAAGGTATAATGGAAACTTCCCAAGGCCCTGCGCTTGAATTATCTATCCAAGATATAGTAGTGCTGTTTGCACCCGAATCTATTGAAACTGATTCTATGGTATTGATACATGTGCTTATACAGTCTGTACTCAGGCATCCTGAAGATTCCACATGGTTTAATATACGGGCAGCAGGCTGTGGCCCGAACCCATTTGCAAAATTAATGCCCACTCCATTCACAAGGTGGCAATAGCTCATAATTGACCCCTTATTAAACCAGGGTATACTGCCTTGTGCACAGTTCCCTTCTACATAACCTGCTGAAGAACCGCAGCCGTCAATAGCTGTATTATTGCCATTCCAATAACAGCCATGAGTGTGCGGTGAGCCCATTAAATGCCCCAATTCGTGTGCTATTACCTGTACAGTCCATGAAAAAAGCGGTACGGAGTCAAAATAAATATCAACATCAGAATAACTGAACTTATAATCCGAGCAAATGCCGCCTATTCCAACTGCCACTCCACCCAGTCCTCCCGGGTCTATACCTACAAGCTGGCCCAGGTCACCATCAAAAATGGGAGTTTGCTCATAAAACTGCATAAGGTAATCACCGGAGTTTTGCCCATAGTAAGGATCGGGTACATTCCATACAAAAACAGATTTTATAGCTGTGGTAATCCCGTCATTATCATAAAGTGTCTGAACATTATTAAACACAGATGTCATCCAGTTGGTAGTCGCTCCGAAATTAGAACCATTTTGTACATAAATATCATTATCTATCTCAAAATACATGGTAACACAGTTATTGCTGGCAACGCCCCTGCCCTGGTGGTTATGGTTGTCAAGTGCATCGGCATCCGGCTCTTCGGTGCTGCATGTAAAAGTATTAGGTATTTTAAGGTTGGCATCAGAGTATATAATGTACTTTGGTGCATTGCCCTTTTCTTTTTTGAGCCTGCCTATAACAAGGTTGTTTATGCCCTCACCCGAAACTATACCATTCATTTCACCCTGGAAAAAATTAAATGACGCAACCGAATGGGCATCGCCTTTAATTATACCCCTGTAGTAGGCACCTGCGGTATAAGGAATATCGGTTTTGTCGGTAGCATCAACATGAAAACCTTCTGCAAGCACATCAACCTTGTATAACTGCACAGTAATTGCATTATTCCCGTAAGGTATTTCCAGTTCAATAGTGTTATACTTAAACTGGGCTATCTCATTAGCTGCCCGGCTGTCAATTGCAGCATATACTGCATTTTCTACTACATTTTTTTCAATATGGGCAGGTGTGCTTTCAGGAGTGAAGAGCGCAAAATGCCTGAATTGGGTATTTTGGGAAACAAGTTCCTGTACTTTGCCGGCAATTTTTTGCTGGCCGTAAAAATTCAGCATGCAGAATAATGCTGCCAAAAGAATAATTTTGTTTTTCATAATAAAATAATGGCTAATGAAGGCTTTTCAGGTCTTTTATAACTTTAAAGGCAAGGTCAACCTCATCTTCGGTAACTAATATTGTAAATTCATAGGAGGTAGAAATAACCTCATTTATAATTATTCCCTCCCAGGCAAGCCTCTGGAAGATATAATAATATACTCCGGGTGTGGAAATATTGTCTTTAGGAAGCTTTACGGTAATTGATGCCAGATTATCGGTACGTTCCACCTGTTTTTCATCTGCAAACAGCCTGTCAACCAAATGGCTTACGGATGAACTTACCACTACATTTGTTTCGTTAACCCCCCTTGATGAAGTATAAAAAACATCAGGATTGGCATTAATACTTTTTATAAGTTCTGCCTGTTTGTTTAATATTGTTTCCGATATAGCAAAAGTATAATCAGTTAATGATGACCGCACTGTAATTTCGCCTATGTTTTTTAGCACTTTCACAATCTTGTGGTTAAGCCGGAAATCCAAGTCTTCAGAAAGCCTTTTAAGGGACATTACCACAGCACCCTGCTTAATATCCTTACCCAGTTCCTGCTCAAGTTCAGGAAGCATATTCCTTGCCAGTGATGTCAGGTTTATTATTCCCTGAGACAATGCACTAAGCAAAAAAGGCTTTGTCTTTATGTAGTGCTCTACTACAGAAGAGATTGTTTTCATATTAAATTGTAGCTTGCAGTTGTGTTAATCGGCAAATATACAAACTAAAACAACCTATTGAATATTTAGGCAGTTTAAAAGTAAAAAAATGCATCTTCAAGATGCTCAACCTCAAACCCTGAGGGGCTGTTGTATATTGAAATAATATCAAACCGGGCCTCAACATCCAGGCTTTTCATTTCAATATATTCATTTACGGCTTTTACCAGTAACCGGATTTTTTTTTGGTTTACAAATTCCTGCGGCAGCCCAAAAGCTAAAGACGACCTTGTTTTTACCTCAACAACCGAAAGTATTTTGCCTTTTTGCGCTATAATATCTATTTCCGCTTTTTGGTACACCCAGTTTGTTTCCAGTATTACATATCCTTTTTTAAGCAGGTATTGTACGGCAATTTCCTCTCCCTGCCTGCCAAGGTCGTTATGCTGCGCCATTACTCAAAAGTTAAAGTGGTGCCTTTACCGGTTACTTCAAGGCTAACCGTTTTTCCCATTATCAGTGCCCTGTTATCATGAATATGCCCTGCCGGGAAATTAAAACAGACAGGAATATTATATTCTTTGGTTAAGTCCCTTATTATTTGCAGGGCATTATGCCCCCATGGAATATCATTATCCCGCATTTTGGTCATACTCCCTATAATAAGCCCTTTTATATTTTTAAAGTATCCGTTACGCTTTAAGTTCATAAGCATTCTGTCAATATGGTACAGGTATTCGTCAAGGTCTTCAATAAAAAGTATCTTATCCTTATAGTCTATTTCCGAAGGCGAACCCATAATGCTGTACAGCACCGAAAGGTTACCCCCTACAAGTTCACCTGTTGCTTCACCTGTTTTGTTGAATTCGTGTGGTTCCACACTATATTGCAATGTTTCACCAAAAAGTGCCCTGCGCAGTGTTTCCTTTGCCTGGGGCGTTGCGTGCAGCACGCTTATAGCCATTATGCCGTGCAAGGTGGCTATATCCATAGTATTAATATGGCTGTGTAAAACTGTGGCATCACTAAAACCTATTATCCATTTTGGCTTTTTACGGAACTGGTCAAAATCCACCCTGTCCACCATACGCACAGTACCATAGCCGCCTTTGGCACACCAAATTGCTTTTATGGCTGGGTTATCCAGCATTTCCTGGAAATCAGTAGCACGCTGCCAGTCTGCTCCCGCAAGCTGGTGGTTATTGTCCTTGCCTATTGTTTTACCCAGCACTACATTAAGCCCCCAGCTTTCAAGCATTTGTATCGCGGGCCTAAGCGGTGCTTCATCAATTTTTCGTGCAGTTGCCAGTATGGCAACAGTATCGCCTTTGGTAAGGTAAGGTGGTACTCTCATAATATTTTGCGCCTGCAGCGCCGGGATAAAGTTTAATAACAGCAGTGTAAATACTAATTTCCTTTGCATAATCCTGTTTCAGTAAAACAAACTTAGCAAATTTATTTTTTACGCCGCCCCGCCTGCTGCTCGGCCTATAATTTGTATTTTTGCATTTAAAATTAATTATCCTGATGATACAAAATCCTAAACGATATACAGTTACCGCAGCTTTGCCCTACACTAACGGCCCTATACACATTGGCCACCTTGCAGGTGTATACGTGCCTGCCGATATTTATTCCCGTTACCTCAGGCTGCAGGATAAGGATGTTGCTTTTATATGCGGCAGTGATGAGCATGGCGTAGCCATATCCATGAAGGCGAAAAAGGAAGGTATTACACCACAGCAAGTTATTGATAAATATCATACCATCATTAAGGATTCTTTCGAAAATTTCGGGATTTCTTTTGATAATTATTCAAGGACTTCCTCCAAGATACACCATGAAACAGCTTCTGCGTTCTTCAGGAAATTATATGATGAAGGCAAATTTATAGAGGAAGTTACCGAGCAGCTTTATGATGAGGAAGCACACCAGTTTTTGGCAGACCGTTTTGTAACGGGCACATGCCCGAAGTGCGGTAATGAAGAAGCGTATGGTGACCAATGCGAAAAATGCGGTTCATCATTAAACGCTACCGACCTTATTAATCCTAAATCAACTATAACAGGCAGCAAGCCTGTATTAAAAGAAACCAAGCACTGGTTTTTACCTTTAGACCAGTATGACGCTTTCCTGCGCGAATGGATACTGGAAGGGCATAAAAACAACTGGAAACCAAACGTTTACGGTCAGGTAAAATCATGGTTGGAAGACGGGTTAAAACCCCGCGCCGTTACCCGCGACCTGGACTGGGGCATACCTGTGCCTGTTGAGGGAGCAGAAGGGAAAGTACTGTATGTATGGTTTGATGCGCCTATCGGCTATATTTCATCTACAAAGGAATGGGCGCAGCGGGAAGGTAAAGACTGGGAGCCTTACTGGAAAGATGCCGATACAAAACTGGTGCATTTTATAGGTAAGGACAATATTGTATTTCACTGTGTTATATTTCCTGCTATGCTAAAGGCAGAAGGCACTTATATATTGCCGGATAATGTTCCTGCAAACGAGTTTCTTAATCTTGAAGGCAATAAGCTTTCCACGAGTAAAAACTGGGCAGTATGGCTGCATGAATACCTTAACGATTTTCCAGGCCAGCAGGATGTATTGCGCTATGCATTAACATCTAATGCTCCGGAAACCAAGGATAATGACTTTACATGGAAAGATTTCCAGGCACGTAATAATAATGAGTTGGTTGCCATATTTGGTAACTTTATAAACCGCGTGGTGGTGCTTACCAACAAGTATTATGAGGGCGAAGTACCACAGCCATCAGAATTTGCGGCTATTGATGAGGCTACACTTACTGAAATGCGTGCCTATCCTGCTGTTATTTCGGCTAGTATTGAACGTTACCGTTTCAGGGAAGCTTTAACCGAGCTTATGAACCTGGCACGACTGGGTAATAAATACTTGGCTGATGAGGAGCCCTGGAAAGTTATAAAAGATAACCCTGAAAGGGTGAAAACCCAAATGTATGTGGCATTGCAGATAGCTGCCGCGCTTGCGGTTTTAAGCGAGCCTTTCCTTCCTTTTACAGCAGGTAAATTAAAAAACATCCTGAAACTGGACGAAAGGCCGGAACCTGTTATAACCATGGGTATTGTGGATGAAACACTTAGCGCAAATGATGCCAAACGTTCGCGCAGCACAAAATGGAATGATGTTGCCCTGCATACTAACCTGCTTCCGGCAGGCCACCACATTGGGCAGGCCGAATTGCTTTTTGCAAAAATTGAAGATGAAGCCATACAGCAGCAGGTGGAAAAACTGGAAGCAACTAAAACTGCCAATGCCGCAGAAAACAAAAAAGCAGAACCACAAAAAGAACTTATTACATATGAGGACTTTGCAAAGCTTGATATGCGAACCGGTACAATACTGGAAGCTGAGAAAATGCCGAAGGCAAACAAGCTGCTGGTGTTAAAAGTAGATACCGGTATAGATGTGCGCACCATAGTTTCAGGAATTGCTGAAAGCTTTAAGCCGGAAGATATTATAGGAAAACGTGTTACTGTATTGGTAAACCTGACACCGCGCGCACTGCGGGGGGTGGAAAGCCAGGGGATGATACTTATGACGCAGGATGCAAGCGGCAAACTTGTTTTTGTAAACCCTGATACTGATGGCGTAGGCAACGGTGAAACCATAAGCTAAAAATGCTGCCTATAGCATACCACCCCATATACAGGCACCCGTTACCGGAAGGGCACCGGTTCCCTATGGTTAAGTACGAATTGCTGCCACAGCAGTTGCTGCATGAGGGAACAGCCGTTGATAGTGATTTTTATGAGCCCGGCATACCGGATTTAAACCATGTACTGGCAGTTCATGAAAAAAGTTATGTTGATGACCTGCTAAACCTTACGCTTGACCCGCGCGCGGCAAGGAAAATCGGTTTTCCGTTATCGGCTGAATTGATAGAGCGTGAACTGCGAATTGCACAGGGAACTATATGGGGATGCTACAAAGCCAGGGAAAATGGTATTGCATTTAACATAGCCGGAGGCACGCACCATGCCTACAGCACGCATGGCGAAGCCTTTTGCCTGCTTAATGACCAGGCAATAGCTGCCCAATACCTTTTAAATGAAAAGCTTGCAGAAAGGATACTTATTATTGACCTTGATGTGCACCAGGGAAATGGAACGGCACAAATTTTTTCAGGTAATGAAAAGGTATTTACGTTCAGTATGCACGGCAAAACCAATTACCCTTTTAAAAAGGAAATATCCTCCCTTGATATAGCCCTTGATGATAATACAGGCGATGTGGAATATCTTAGCGTTTTAAAGGGCATCCTGCCCAATCTGTTAAAAAAGGTAAAGCCTGATTTTATATTTTACCTGTGCGGTGTGGATATTTTAGCATCTGATAAATTAGGCAAGCTGGGTTGTACAATAGAAGGATGCAAAAAGCGTGATGAATTTGTACTAAACCTATGTTATGACAATGGTATACCGGTGCAATGCAGTATGGGTGGCGGTTACAGCCCTGATATTAAAATTATTATTGAAGCGCACGCCAATACATACCGTGCTGCCAAAAATATATTTATATAAAAAAGGCTGCCTGCGGGCAGCCTTTTTTATTCAGCTTTATAAATTAACGGCTGTACTGCTCCCACGTTACAGCATAGCAACTGCTGTTTTGCTCCTGATAGCTGGCATAAACTATAGTATCCTCATTTAACTCCCTGAAATCGAATACAACACCATCAACCACTATAGCATCCTTATCGCTATCCTCCCATTCCCAGGTGTTGTATGAATAGGCCTCTCCTTCCGCACCAACTTTATAATACATAGTGCCGTCATGTGCAAAAGCATAATAAATGTTTTCCTGTCCCAAATCCTCGTCCTCATAGCCGGCACAATGGTAATCCACTTTAGCTACATCCTGCTTCCACCATTTTTTTTCTGTAAATCCCCTTCCCTCGGTACCATCATAACCGGTAAGTACCTGTTCCCGTTCGGCTAAGGGTACTATTTCCCCTTTTGGCACTCCTGCAAACTTGTCATTGCCTCCTCCGTCATCATCTTTAGAGCATGATGTAGTAAGTGTAAACCCTAGAAAAAGAATAGCTGCCACCTTAAAAAATTTCATTGCTTTCATGTTAGTTAATTTAAAGTTAGTATTAATTGATTGTTGTATTTGTAAAAGTATAACTACATGTAACACAGAAAAATACCCTGTACTAGGTATTTTTAACTTAGTTTTATGGCTTTTCTTTGTGTTTCAATTATTACTAACCGCCAACCAGATAAGACATGGAAAAACTTATATTAAATGAAGCCCAAAAAATATGGACTGAAATAGCCCATAATAAAACGCCTTGTGACCTGAAACTGGAAATTGAGCTTTATAAAAAACTCATTAATATATTTCAGGTAGGAGATTATTACTACATGATTTTTAATCCCTCAGAAATGGTTATTGAGTATGCCAGCAGCTCAATTGAGGACACCTTAGGCTACAAACCGGAAGAATTTACACTGGACAAGCTGTTTTCCATTATCCATCCGGACGACCTGCCTTATTTTATGGATTTTGAGGCTACAGTTACTCAGTTTTTTACACAGCTCCCTCCCGAAAAAATAATGAAATATAAAAGCCGGTATGACTACAGGCTTAAAAAAGCAAGCGGGGAATATATACGCATACTTCAGCAAATTGTAACCATACAAAGTGATGAAGACGGTGCTGTGTTACGCACCTTTGTAGTGCATACCGATATTACCGACCTGAAAAAAGATAGCAGGATGGTACTTTCATTCATAGGGCTTGATAACGAGCCTTCCTATATTGATGTAAAGCCTATACAAAAATTTTCCCCTTCGCAGGAAATATTTACCCGCCGCGAAAAAGAAGTGCTGTACCATATCTCGCAAAATTGCCAGACTGCCGAGATAGCGGAAATCTTAAATATAAGCCCTGCAACAGTTTCAACACATCGCAAAAATATTTACCGTAAAACTAAAGCAACTTCCCTTTTAGAGCTTATAACCATGGCTTTAGAAAAAGGATGGCTATAAATAAACAATGTTTAATGTTTTCATAAAATTATTAAACAAAAGAATTTAAGTTTTTACTTTTGAGTGAACAAATCAAAAAAACCACGTTTATGAAAAGTAAAAATTTAAAAAGTTTATTTTTAGCAGCTTTCGTTTCAACGGCATTTATTGCATGCAGCAGTGATGATGATAATGACAGTGTTGACATGAACAATTCTATTGAAGATATTGTTGATGATACTGCCAACTTCAGTATGCTGGACATGGCACTTGAAAGAACAGGCCTTGATGAAACTTTAGACAACAGTGGCTCTTTCACTGTATTTGCTCCAACCAATGCAGCTTTTACCGCTTTCCTTGAATCAACCCCTTATAACAGCATTAATGATGTGCCAGTTGCAATGCTAAGGGAAGTGTTGCTAAACCACGTTATTTCAATGGAAGTTACAGCTTCAGAAATTACAACAGGCTATGTAAAAACTATGGCAAAAGGCGCAGCATCTTCATCTAATACCATCAGTATGTACATTATGAAAAATGATTCAGGTGTTACAATTAACGGTGGTGCGGAAAACGGTGGTGCAATGGTTACACAGGCAGATATAATGGCCGATAACGGTGTTATTCATGTTGTTGACCATGTAATTGCATTACCAACTGTAACATCGCACGCTATTGCCAACCCGGGATTATCTACACTTGTAATGGCACTAACAAGGGATGACCAGCCGGATTTTGCAGGTATATTAGCCGGTACACAAGATTCACCTTTCACTGTGTTTGCACCAACTAACGATGCTTTTGCATCATTACTTACAGAACTGGAGCTTACAGGCTTAGCAGATATTCCACAGGCAACTTTGGAAAACACATTGAAATACCATGTTGTAACAGAGCAAAATGTACTTTCTACACAATTATCAAACAATATGAGTGTTGAAACATTCCAGGGGCAATCATTTACCATTGGGTTATCAGGAAGCAATGCCACTATAACCGATGGAAGCTCAAGAGTAAGCAATATAGTAGCTGTAGATGTACAGGCATCAAACGGTGTTGTACACGTGATAGACAGGGTATTATTACCGGCACTATAATAGTAGTATTACTACAAATTAAGTTAGTTTTATAGTTAATAGTTAAGTTTACTAAAGGCTGCCGTGGTTTGGGCAGCCTTTACTATTAACAATACCTTAACCGCCCACACCTTACGTGCAGGCGGTATAGTTTTTGTATATTTAACAAAAAAAGACAAGAATGCAGGCCGAAATAAATAAAGTTGAATTACGCAATTTACATATTGAAGATTATAAGCAGTTAAAATTATCCATGCAGCACGCTTACTCAGATATGGATGAGCCGTACTGGGGTGAAAAAGACATAGAACTCCTGCTTGAAATATTTCCTGAAGGCCAGCTTGTAGTATTGGTTGACGGTAAAGTTGTAGGTTCTGCATTATCGCTTATTGTTGATTATAAAAAGGCGACTGCAAACCATACCTACGAAAAAATTACAGGCAATTATACCTTTAGCACGCACGATTATGATGGTGAGGTTCTATATGGTATAGATGTTTTTATAGACCCTGAATACCGGGGCCTGCGGCTTGGCAGGAGGCTGTATGATGCCCGCAAAGAACTATGTGAGCAGCTTAACCTTAAATCTATAATTTTTGCAGGCCGCATACCGCATTATAATGATTATTCCGATGAGCTTACACCAAAAGAATATATCGGCAAAGTAAGGCTTAAGGAAATATATGACCCCGTACTTTCATTCCAGCTAAGCAATGATTTCCACGTTATAAAAGTAATGCGCAATTACCTTGAGGGCGATAAAAGCTCACAGGAATATGCCGTACTGATGGAGTGGAATAATATTTATTATGAAAAGGAGCCGAAATTAATCAATACCCGTAAAAGTGTGGTTAGGCTTGGGCTGGTACAGTGGCAAATGAGGCAGCTGGCAAATGTTGAGGCCCTTTTTGAGCAGGCAGAATTTTTTATAGATGCCGTTTCTGGTTACGGTAGTGATTTTGCGTTGTTCCCGGAACTTTTTGTAGCACCTTTAATGGCGGACTTTAACCATTTATCGGAAGCGGATGCCATACGTGAAATTGCACGGTATGCCGAACCTATCCGTAAGCGTTTCCAGGAAATGGCCATTTCCTATAATATTAACATCATTACCGGCAGTATGCCTATGTTAGATGAAGGCAACCTGTATAATGTAGGTTTTTTATGCAAGCGGGACGGTACTTCTGAAATGTACACAAAAATACATATAACCCCTAATGAGGTGCAGTACTGGGGTATGAACGGAGGTTCTGAAATTAAGGTTTTTGATACCGACTGTGGTAAAATAGGCATTATGATATGCTATGATGTGGAGTTTCCTGAACTTTCGCGCCTAATGGCCGATGATGGTATGGAAATACTTTTTGTGCCTTTCCTTACCGATACCCAAAACGGCTACACCCGTGTAAGGCACTGTGCACAGGCAAGAGCCATAGAAAACGAATGTTATGTAGCCATAGCCGGATGTGTGGGTAACCTGCCCGGTGTAAACAATATGGATATACAGTATGCACAAACAGCAGTATTTACCCCTTCGGATTTTTCATTCCCTTCTAATGGTATTAAGGCGGAAGCCACGCCAAATACGGAAATGACAATTATAGTTGATGTTGATATGGATTTGCTTAAGGAACTGCATGAATATGGCAGTGTGCGCATATTAAAAGACCGCAGGCACGACCTGTATAAGATAAAAAAATTACCGGCATCAAAGCAGGAAAAGGAAAAATAGTAAATCAGGCTTATATATAGCCATCATTTTTAGCAGCCTTAACCAGCTCCTCATCACCTTTTACCTTTAAAAGGTGTTTAATTTTTTGCTTGCGCTTTTCAATCATGCTGTTGGAAAGCGGCAGGTATTCAGAAAGGGCTTTACTTTTAATCCCCTTGGAAAGCAGCCTTATTATCTTAATATCGGTATCGTCAAGTTTTATACCGTTATCCCTCTGCTTTATGTGATTGTTTATTGTTTTCGAAAGAAATTTTTTACCTGCTGCCACTGCACTAAAGCACTCCATAAGTTCATCGGTGGTGCAGTCGCTTTTATTTATAAAGCCCTGGGGGGCCACCTCCTGTAAAACAGCCTCTATTATAGTGCATTCTTTGTGCATGGTCATCATTATTATTTTGCAGGAAGGCATGTGTTGCCGTATAAGCTTTGCAATATCCTTACCCGAATAATATCCTCCTTCGGCCCATGCGGGTATGCTGTAATCTATAACGGCTATATCAAAAGGGTTGCCTTTATTTTCCATAACCATAGTATATCCTTCATGGCAGTTGCCGGCCTGTAGGTACACAAGTTTACTTATAGCCAAGGCAGGGCTGGTAAATATAGTATGGTAACTCTCTAAAAGTACGGCATGGTCATCTATTGCCAAAACCCTTGTTGCCTTATCCAAAATAGTGGTTGATTATGAAAGGCAAAAATATATTTTTAGCACTTAAGTTCTGAGAAAAATCCTAATTATTTTTTGGTTAAAGCTCTATAGTACAAAAAATTAAAAAGCCCTGCTGATGCAGGGCTTTTACTTACCATATTTTAACGCGGTTATCCGGTGCTATATACATTCCATCGCCTTGCTTTATGCCGAAAGCGTCATAAAACGCGTCAACATTTTGCAGTGGCACATAAGCCCTGTACATTCCCGGCGAATGCGGGTCGGTCTTTACCTGGTTTTTAATAGCTTCATCCCTTGATTTTGTCCTCCATATAGTTGCCCATGATATAAAGAAACGCTGTTCGGGCGTAAAGCCATCTATCAGGCCGGGGTTGCCGTGCTGTTTAAGGTGTAGCTGCAGGCCGTCATAAGCAGCATTTACACCGCCAAGGTCGCCAATATTTTCACCAAGCGTAAATTTACCGTCAACATAAATGCCCGGTAGCGGCTGTAACTGGCTGTATTGTGATGCAAGCGCACCGCCAAGGTTTGTAAATTTATCAAGGTCAGCATCACTCCACCAGTTCACAAGGTTTCCGTCTGCATTAAAGCGAGCACCCGAATCATCAAAACCATGCGATATCTCGTGCCCTATTACTGCGCCTATACCGCCATAGTTTACAGCCTCATCAGCCCTGTAATCATAAAAGGGCGGCTGTAATATTCCGGCAGGGAATACAATTTCATTATAAGCAGGGTTAAAGTAAGCGTTAACTATCTGCGGTGCCATATGCCATTCCGTTTTATCAACAGATTTTTTAAGGTCGGCAAGATCCTGCTGGTGCCTCCATTTGGCAATATTTTTCATATTGCTGAAGTAGGTGCCTCCTTCGGCAGGGCTTTTAACCGTTAATGCAGAATAGTCTTTCCAATGGTCAGGATAACCAATTTTTACTTTCAGCTTACGCAATTTAAGTATGGCATTTTCTTTTGTAGATTTTGCCATCCACGGCAGGTTGTTTATCCTGTTTTCAAAGGCAAGCATAACATTTTTAATCATGCTTTCTGCCTTGGCCTTGGCTTCCGGCGGAAATTTCTTTTCAACATACAATTTCCCCAGTGCTTCGCCTACAGTACCATTTACAGTATGCAGTGCATTTATATCCCTTTTTTCTTCCTTAAGGGCACCTTTTAGTGTTTTACTGTAAAATTCCCAGTCGGCTGTGCCTATATCAGTAGAAAGATAATTCGCCGATTTATTAATCAGCGTCCATTTCATGTAATCTTTCCAGTCCTCAACTTTTCCCTGTTTAAATAGGTCGTTCAGGGCAGTCATGTATTTAGGCTGCGAAACCACAATAGTATCTATAGTGCCTACACCTGTTTCCTTAAGGTATTTATCCCAGTTAATTGCTGGTGTAAGTTTTTGCAGTTCGGCAACAGTCATTGGGTTATAGGTTTTACGCTCATCACGGCGTTCCACCCTGTCCAGCCTGGGCTGTGCCATAGCGGTTTCAAAAGCCAGTATATTTTTAGCCGACTGCAATGCCTGATTGTCTTTATAGCCAAGGTACTTAAGCATCCTTGCCACATGCTGTACATACTTTTCCCTTTTTTCCTTAGAATCTGCATCATCCGAAACATAATAGTCCGTGTCTGGTAACCCAAGGCTGCCCGGGCTCACGTAAACGGTATTTTTGTTACTGTCTTTAGAGTCGGCGCCTATGTAAAGCCCAAAAAAACCAAGGCCGCCCTCAAGTTCCATTTCCGTTAAAAATGCCTGCAGGTCTTTAGTATTTTTAATCTTATCAATCTTTTGCAGGTAAGGCTTTAAAGGGGCAATACCCTGCTTGTTCCTGGTAACCGTATCCATAATGGATTTGTACATGTTTGCCGCTTTACCCTGGTCTGTATTGGAAGCAAGGTTTTTAGCTGCCGCTTCTTTTAATATGGCAAGCGCATCATGGTTGGTTTGTTCCCTTAGCTCATCAAAACTTCCCCAGCGGGTTTTGTTGCCCGGTATTTCTGTCTGGTCAAGCCAGGTACCGTTAACATACCTGAAAAAATCATCATTTGGGCGTACCTTCTTATCCATATAAGAAAGGTTTATGCCCGGCTTTTGCTGTTTGTCTGTTGCCTGTGCATTACAGGCAGCCACTCCTATAACAAAAGCTGCTGTTGCTAATTTTACTGTTTTGTTTATCATAATAGTAGTAAACGTTTACTCGTTTTTACAAATGTATAAAGTTAGAAGAAAAAGCCATGCCAAAATTGCTCAAATACGGCACAGTCTTGTATTTTAACGTTATAAACCGGCTATAAGTAGCCCTGTAACGTTTTTTGTTTCTTATTTTTGCATAAAATTTCAGTATGCTTTCTTTTTTTAAAAAATACAGGATTTTCTTTATTGTACTTTTTACTCTTTCTGTTATAATACTTACTTTGTTTTACCAGGCATTAAAGCCGCAAAAAACTTTAAAAATATATAACCCGGCCGACGTTAACCCTGAACTGGTAGATACTACCATACAATACATAAGCCGTAATCATAAAATTGCTGATTTTGCTTTTGTAAACCAAAATGGCGACACCGTAACCCAGGAAGATTACAAAGGCAAGATTTATGTAGCCGACTTCTTTTTTACAACCTGCCCTACTATTTGCCCTATTATGAGCGATAACATGGCGTGGCTGCAGGAACGTATAAAAAATAACCCTGAGGTGATGCTGCTTTCACACTCTGTAACACCTGATATAGACAGTGTGCCGGTTTTAAAAGCCTATGCAGAAAAGAAAGGTGCCATAGACGGGAAATGGAACCTTGTAACAGGAAAAAAAGAAGATATTTATTACATAGCCCGTAAATCGTACCTCGCCGTAAAAACATCAAGCAGTGATGAGCTTTATGACATGGTACATACCGAAAACTTTATACTTGTGGACAGCAAGGGCAGGATAAGGGGCTTTTATAATGGTACCAACCTGGATAAAGAAGTGGAGGGTGAAAAAAATGTTACACAATTGCTTGAAGATATTAAATGGCTTTCGGAGCATGAAAAATAACTCTTTGCCATTTTTTTAATACTTTTGCAATATTAATTTATTCTAAATAAGTTGAGAACTACTCTTGCCAGCCTGAAAAAAGGCCAAAAAGCCATAATAACAGATTTTAATATTGAGGCAATTCCTTTAAAACTGCTTGAAATGGGATGCCTGCCCGGCAATGAGGTTCAGCTGCTTCAGGTTGCGCCACTTGGCGACCCTATATATATAAATGTTAATGACAGCCACGTTGCCATCAGGCGGGAAACAGCAGTAGAAATTGATGTAGAACTGGTAACCGCTTAATTTATATGGCAGGCAGGACAATAAAAATTTCACTTATAGGTAACCCTAATACAGGTAAAACTTCAGTATTTAACCAGCTTACAGGGCTTAACCAGCAGGTGGGCAATTATCCCGGCATTACGGTTGAGCGCAAGCAGGGCACAGCCAAACTGCCCGGCAACTGCAAAGGAAGTATTATTGACCTGCCGGGTACATACAGCCTTAATGCCAGTTCCATGGATGAAAACGTGGTGATAGAGCTGTTACTAAACCGTAATGATAAAGATTTTCCTGATGTTGCCGTTGTAATAACAGATGTGGAAAACCTTAAAAGGAACCTGCTGCTTTTTACACAGATTAAAGACCTTGAGATACCGGCCATCCTAGTAATAAATATGTCTGACAGGATGGAGCGTAAAGGTATAACACTCGATATACCCTATCTTGAAGAACATTTAAAGACAAAGATAGCACTGGTAAGCTCCCGAAAAAAAACGGGCATTGATAAACTGAAAGAGCTGATTGTAAGCTACGAAAGCCTTTCGACTGAGCCATGCCTTAATGCATCTTCTATAGACCCCGAATATTTCAATAAACTGCGCCATGCATTCCCCAACCAGCTTCTGTACAAGCTTTGGCTGGTTATTACTCAGGATGTTAATTTTGGAAAACTGGAAAAAAGCGAACTGGAAAAAAGCCCCTTTACCAAGACAAACCCTGAACTAAAAAGACTGCAGCAAAAAGAAACCATAAAACGGTACCAGTTTATAAATGATGTCCTGAAACAGGGACAGAAAATAGATACCGCAAAAGCAAAAGACTTAAGGGCAAAACTGGACAGGGTGCTTACCCATAAAATTTTTGGCTATGTTATATTCTTTGCAATATTGCTACTTATCTTCCAGTCTATATTTGCATGGTCAAGCGTGCCAATGGATCTTATAGACGAAGGCTTTGCCTGGCTGAGTGCTTATGCATCTGAAAACCTGCCTCCGGGGAAACTTACCGAACTTATTGCGCAGGGCATTATACCGGGAATAGGCGGTGTGGTTATTTTTATTCCGCAAATTGCTTTCCTTTTCCTCTTTATTTCAATTTTGGAGGAAAGTGGCTATATGAGCCGTGTTGTTTTCCTGATGGATAAAATAATGAAACGGTTTGGCCTTAGCGGCAAAAGTGTTGTACCCCTTATTTCGGGTACAGCCTGTGCTATTCCCGCAATTATGGCGGCACGCAATATTGAAAACTGGCGGGAGAGGCTGATAACCATCTTAGTAACCCCATTTACCACCTGCTCTGCAAGGCTGCCTGTTTATACCATACTTATTTCGCTTGTTATACCCAACAGGCTTGTGCTGGGCATCTTCAACCTGCAGGGGCTCACGCTTATGCTACTGTACTTATTAGGTTTTGGAGGGGCTATAATTTCTGCCTGGATTTTAAATAAAATACTCAAAACAAGGTTTAAAAGCTTTTTTGTTGCCGAAATGCCTAATTATAAACTGCCAATGGTAAAGAATGTTGCCATTAACGTAGTAGAAAAAACCAAGGCTTTTGTATATGGCGCAGGTAAAATAATACTTGCAATATCCATGATAATATGGTTTTTGGGTTCGCACGGGCCGGGGGAACAGTTTGCCAACGCCGAAGAAATTGTAAAAGAAAAGTATAAAAGCACTTCTTTATCCGAAGGGGAGCTTGAAGATGAAATTGCATCCTACCAACTTGAAAATTCCTACATAGGTATAATGGGTAAGGGAATAGAGCCTGTTATACGCCCATTGGGTTATGACTGGAAAATAGGAATTGCCATAGTATCCTCATTTGCAGCGAGGGAAGTATTTGTTGGCACGCTGGCAACTATATACAATATTGGCAGCAGTGGTGAAAATGAAGCTACCATAAAGCAGCGTATGAGTGCTGAAGTAAACCCCGTAACAGGCAAAAAAGTTTTTAACCTGGCATCGGGCATATCGTTGCTGCTTTTTTATGCTTTTGCAATGCAATGCATGAGTACGCTGGCAATAGTAAAGAAAGAAACCAACTCCTGGAAGTGGCCCATGCTGCAACTGGTAAGTATGAGTATAATAGCCTATATAGCATCGCTTATAGCGTATCAGTTACTAAAATAATTATGGATATACAGGCAATAATAGCATATATACTTGTGGCAGGGGCAGTAGTTTTCCTGGCAAGGAGATTCTTTTTCAGGAAAAAGAAAAAATCAGGCAACTGCGGCAATGATGATTGCGGCTGCAACTGATTTATCCTAAAGCCACGTCAAGCATCATCATAACTACAAAGCCTAAAATAAGCCCCAGCGTGGCAATATCTGTATTTTTATCCTGCTGGGTTTCGGGTATCACCTCTTCAACTACAACAAATATCATAGCACCGGCAGCAAACGCAAGTGCATAGGGCAATACCGGCGTAAAAAAAGCTACTGCCACAGCACCCACCACACCGGCTACAGGTTCCACCAACGCCGATGCCTGCCCATACATAAAGCTTTTTGTACGGCTCATGCCCATCCGCCTCAGCGGCATGGAAACCGCTATGCCTTCAGGAAAATTTTGTATCCCTATGCCTATTGCCAGTGTAAGTGCCCCCGCTATTGAAGCCTCCGGTATACCGGCAGCCACACCGCCAAATAAAACGCCTACGGCAAGCCCTTCGGGTATATTATGTAATGTTATGGCAAGCACAAGCAGGGTTGTTCTACGCCATGGGGTTTTTATGCCTTCTTTATCCTGTTCCTTAAAATTTATATGGAGATGCGGCAAAGCCTTATCCAGCCCGAAAAGGAACAAAGCACCGGCCACAAAGCCTACCGATGCAGGTATAACTTTAATAAAACCCTCCCCGGCACTCATATCTATAGCAGGGGAAAGCAGGCTCCAATAACTGGCAGCTATCATTACGCCCCCTGTAAAGCCAAGCATGCCGTCCAGCACTACACGGTTCATTTTCTTAAAGAAAAATACTGCCGAAGCACCAAGTGCAGTAAGGAACCACGTAAACAATGTGGCATATAAAGCCGCAAGTACAGGAGGTATGCTTTCAAAATAAGTTACTAGTGTTTCAAACATAAATTAGTTGGCTTTAACAAAAAGGTTGGCTGCTATTTTATTGGAAACAGTTATTGCCCTGCCGTTTACCTTAAGGGTTAGCGACATATCAAAATCCTCACGCGAAATAACTTCTATAAGCGAACCCAGGGCTATTTGCTGCTTGTCCAGGTATTGTAAAAAAGGTGGTGAGCTGTCTTTAACGCCAACACAAATAACTGTTTTTCCGGTACCGGTTTCAGATAGCAGCTTTTTATCTGTCTTGGCTATTTTACCGTTTTTATCAGGTATTGGGTCACCATGCGGGTCTTCTTTTGGAAAATCAAGAAACGCATCAAGCTTGTCAATCAGCTTCTCCGATTTGATATGCTCCAATTGTTCGGCCACATCATGCACTTCATCCCAGGAAAAGTCCAGTTTTTCTAACAGAAACACCTCCCAAAGGCGGTGCTTCCGCACAATCATTAAAGCCATAAAGCGGCCTTTTTCGGTTAGGGAAACACCCTGGTATTTTTTATATATTACCAAATCCTTTTCAGCAAGTTTCTGTACCATGTCGGTAACAGATGAAGGCTTGCTCTCCATTTCAGCAGCTATTGCATTTGTGGCAATCCCTTTTCCGGAACTGTTGGAAAGATGGTATATAACTTTAAGATAGTTTTCTTCAGAATAGGTCATAACTTCGTTTCATCTAAACAAATATAACATTATTTGATGTAAGTTAAAACATTTTTAGGCTAACCTAAACATGTGCCAAAATTTTATTGATTATATTTGAAGTAGCAATTATATATGGAACATTACCATTACATTTTTACAGGGAGTGGGCTTTCCGCTTTAATGACCGTTTACAGAATGGTTATTTCAGGAAATTTTCAAGATAAAAAAATATTATTGATTGATGCTGATACCAAGAAAACCAATGACCGCACCTGGTGTTATTGGGAGCAGGGTAAAGGCGAATGGGATAATATTTTGTATAAAACCTGGCAATCGGCAATTTTTTCCAATGAAAAATTCAGCAGGACAATGCCTTTATTTCCCTATGAATATAAAATGATAAAGGGGATAGACTTTTATCAGTTTGTATTTAGCAAGCTGGAACAATCGTCCAACATATCTTTTTTAAACAGCACCGTAACCGGTTATAAAGATGAAGGCACCCACGTAACCGTTAATACCAGTGCGGGGAACTATAGCTGCGATAAACTATTTACCAGCATCTATAACCCGGAAAATGCAGCCCGAGGCAATTTCCCTGTTTTACAGCAGCACTTTACAGGGTGGTTTATTAAAACTGAAACTGCAGCCTTTAATGATAACGCTGTAACATTTATGGATTTCAGCGTAAAACAGAAAGGCAATACAAGGTTTATGTATGTACTTCCTGTAAGCCCAGATACAGCTTTAGTAGAATATACCCTGTTTTCTGAGAAGCTTCTGAAAAAAAAAGAATACGAGGAAGCTATACGTGAGTATCTTGAAGAAAGAGGAATAGACAATTATACAGTTACAGAAAAAGAGAGTGGCAGCATCCCCATGACAGTTTACCAGTTTTGGAAAAGCAACACACGAAACATATTGCATATAGGCTCTGCCGGGGGGTGGACAAAGGCGAGCACAGGTTACACCTTTAAAAATACTGACAGGCTTTCGCAAAGGCTGGTTTTATTTCTTGAGAAGAATGACGACTTAAGTTTATTTTATAAAAAGAACAGGTTTTGGTATTATGACCTTTTACTGCTTGACATACTGTATAAAACAAACTGGAAAGGTTCGCAAATATTTTCATCCATGTTCCGCAAAGGCAGCCCTGCCCTATTGTTTAAATTCCTGGACGAGCAAACCGCTTTAAAGGAGGATATACAGGTAATTTTAAAATGCCCGAAAGGAGTATTCCTCAAGGCATTATTAAGGAGGCTTACTGGCTTGTAGTAAAATTGTATAGGTGGTATAGTTGGGCTAAAAATGCTATCTTTGTAACCTTAATTTAAATTACACAATTATGTATCCAGAAGAACTAGTAAAACCAATGCGTGCTGAACTTTCAGATGCAGGTTTTGAAGAACTATATACAGCCGATGCGGTAAAAAATGCCCTTTCTAAACAAGGTACAACATTGGTAGTGGTAAACTCGGTATGCGGATGTGCCGCAAGAAACGCAAGGCCGGGTGCAAAAATGAGCCTTGACAACACAAAAAAGCCGGACAGCCTTATAACTGTTTTTGCAGGTGTTGATAAAGAAGCGGTTGATGCTGCACGCGAACTTATGTTCCCTTTCCCGCCATCATCGCCAAGCATGGCACTTTTTAAAGATGGTGAGCTTGTGCATATGCTTGAGCGCCACCACATTGAAGGACGCCCTGCTGAAATGATTGCAGAAAATCTTAAAGATGCTTATAACGAATTTTGCTAATTATAAGCCTGTATAAACCAATAAGCCGTGCAATGCACGGCTTATTGGTTTTAAGGAAGTATGCAGGCATATTAATTCTTTTTAGTATTCAATAAAAACGCACTACTTTTACGCGAATTTTTAAACCCCTATGGAAAAAATTATTTCCTATCCCATATCCGCAGTATATTATATACTGTTCCTGCTAACTTTGGTGGTGTTTCACCCAATACAATGGATATGCTTTAATGTATTTGGCTATCATGCACACAAAAAAAGCGTAGATATACTTAACCTTTTCCTGGTGCGGGGCACGTTTCTTTTAGGCACTACCTATAAATTTAAAGGCCTTGAAAAAATACCTGCCGGTGTACCACTTATTATTGTAGCCAATCACCAGAGTATGTATGATATTCCTGCCATAATATGGTTTATGAGGAAGTTTCACCCGAAATTTATCAGCAAGAAGGAACTGGGCAAGGGTATTCCCAGCGTTTCATACAATTTAAGGCACGGCGGCTCCGTTTTAATAGACAGGAAAGACCCCAAGCAGGCACTGCCAGCTATAAAAGGCATGGCAGAGTACATTGAAAAGCACACGCGCTCTGCAGTAATATTTCCCGAAGGCACCCGTAGTAAAACAGGTGTGCCGAAACGTTTTTCTGAAAACGGTCTTAAAATACTTTGCAAATATGCGCCTTCTGCTTACATTGTGCCTTTAAGCATAAACAATTCCTGGAAAATATTTAAGTACGGGCAGTTCCCTTTAGGGCTTGGCAATCGGCTTACATTTACAGTACAGGAACCTTTTGCTATAAAAAATATTCCTTTTGAAGAGGTAATGGAAAGGACAGAAAGAGAAGTAACACAAGGAATAAAAAATAATTAATACTATGTCTATAAAAAACATAAGGCTGGAGGTAATGCAGTTTCTGGAAAAGAACATTGACAGCTTTGTAGAAAACTACCTTATCCCGGTTGAAAAGATATGGCAGCCGAGCGATCTGCTGCCCGACTCGCAAAACGAACGATTTTTTGAAGAGGCAAAAGAACTTCGCGAAATAGCCAAAGACCTGCCTTACGATTTTTGGGTAGTACTTGTAGGCGACACCATAACCGAAGAAGCACTGCCAACTTATGAATCCTGGCTTATGGATGTTGAGGGTGTAAACCAGGTAGATGAAGGCGGTAACGGATGGAGCAAATGGGTGCGCAGCTGGACAGGTGAAGAAAACCGCCATGGCGATGTGCTTAACAAATACCTTTACCTTTCGGGCAGGGTAGATATGCGCGAAGTGGAAATTACTACCCACCACCTTATAAATGATGGTTTTGATATTGGTACGGGCCGCGATCCGTATAAAAATTTTGTTTACACCAGTTTCCAGGAACTGGCTACTTATGTGTCGCATAACCGTGTGTCGCAAATTGCCAAAAAGTTTGGCGACAACAAGCTTTCCAAAATGTGCAGGCTTATTGCAGGCGACGAAATGCGCCACCACCTTGCTTACAGTGAATTTGTGAATAGAATTTTCCAGGTTGACCCGAGTGAGATGATGCTTGCATTCCAGCACATGATGAAGCAAAAAATTGTAATGCCTGCCCATTTCCTCAGGGAATCAGGCCAAAAGATAAGCACTGCTTTTGAGCAGTTCTCTGATTCTGCACAACGCCTTGGGGTATATACCGCAATGGACTATGTGGATATTTTAAGAAAACTGGTTGAGAAGTGGGAGATAGATAAAATTACCGGGCTTACTGCAGAAGCTGAAAAAGCAAGGGATTTTTTAATGAAGCTGCCGGACAGAATGGCAAGGATTTCCGAAAGGCTGGTAATACCGGAAGAGCCACATATTTTTAAATGGGTTCAGCCTGCATTAATAAAATAACCGGAAAGCTGCCTATAAGGCAGCTTTTTTTATTCTCATCTGTAAATGAATTTATTGTAAATTAGGTTTATTAAATTGATAATCATGAATTTTGTACATATACTATTAAAACCTACAAAAATAATCAAAACAAATTTTAATATTTCTGAAGTAACGTCTAAAATTGAAATACCAAAAAAGAGTAAAGATTTTGTCAAAGAATATTTAACTTCAAACAAACTTTCTGATGAGTATGGTTCTGATTTAATGTTAGCCTTTGAAGATGAATTCATTTATGGTTTTGACTATAATTATAATAATCAAAAATTATTAATCCCAGAAATTAATCCAGTTACAATCTTCTATTCTAATGCTTTAATGTCTCATCATAACTTAATAGCTTTCCGTAAAGCTTTATATTCAGAATCACCAACAATAACTGATTATAAAAAAACCGTCAATCCCAGTCTTTTTGGAAATTTTTTTCAACTTGCTTCAAATTGTATTATAAATCTACAAGCTGCAATAGAAACGTTTACAAACAGATTAATTCCTGAAAACTATACTTATCTTGATAAAGATGGAAATAATTTTAATCCTTCGTTATTTCATAAGCTAGATTCAACCTTGCCAGAAATCACAGATAAAAAATTTCGAACAAAATATAAAAAGGACAATTTTTTAATAAAAAAAATTATAGAATTAAGAAATGAAATAATTCATCTGAAACCCATTCAAGAAAAAACAAATACACAATACAAAATAATCTACAGAAAGATTCTAAATTTTGAGTATAATAAGGCTATAATAGCTACAAGAAACTTTATAAACTACTATGAACCAAATCTTATCGAAGAGTGTAGTTGTGGAAAGGAGCATTATTATGAAATTACAATCGATAACTCAAAACAAAATACTTGAATCTACTCTTTAAAGTGACTTTTTATTCGTTACAATTTTCTTGTTTAAACCTGTCTTAAAATCTTATTGGCTATTTTTACATCATTCAATTTTACCCCATGAACAATCCCGCCCTTATCCATAAAACCATCAATTTTGTAAAAGAAAAACTTGAAAACGCCGAAAGCGGCCATGACTGGTTTCATATACAAAGGGTATATAATACCGCAAAGCAAATAGCCGAAAAAGAAGACTGTAATTTATTGGTTGTGGAACTCGGGGCCCTTCTGCACGATATTGCCGATAGTAAATTTCATGATGGAGATGAAACCGTTGGCCCTAAAACAGCGCGGCAGTTTTTGGAACAGCAAAATGCAGATGAGGAAACTATAGCCCACGTGGTTGCCATTATTGAAAATATATCTTTTAAGGGTGGTAATTTTGAACGTAAATTCAATTCAGTTGAATTGCAGGTAGTGCAGGATGCCGACAGGCTTGATGCGCTGGGCGCTATAGGTATTGCACGTGCCTTTAATTACGGAGGTTTTAAAAACAGGGCTTTGTATGACCCTGCGCAGGAACCGCAAATGAATATGACCAAAGAGGAATATAAAAACAGTAATGGCACAACCGTAAACCATTTTTATGAAAAACTGCTATTGCTTAAAGACCGTATGAATACACAAACCGGAAAGCAAATGGCGGAAAACCGCCATGCTTATATGGTTAATTTCCTTGCACAGTTTTATGCTGAGTGGGAAGGCGAAAAGTAACCATGTTACTTCCCGGGAAATTCTGCTTTTCTTTTTTCAAGGAAAGCTGTTGTCCCTTCTTTAAAGTCTTCTGTACCGAATGATTCGCCAAAGGCTTTAATTTCTTCCTTATATCCGTTAACACCATCTTCATAATTGGCATTAATAGCTTTTATAGCCTTACCTATTGCCACGGGAGAGTTCTTTATTATTTTGGCAGCAATGCCCTTACAAAATTCAAGTAATTCTGTTTGAGGCACTACATGGTTAACCAAACCATAGCTTTTAGCATCTTCAGCATTTATCATTCCTGCCGTCATTATCATTTCCATAGCGCGGCCTTTACCCACAAGCTGCGGTAGCCTTTGCGTACCGCCATAACCCGGTATAACGCCAAGCGATACCTCCGGTAATCCCATTTTGGCATTATCTGAAGCTATCCTGAAATGTGCCGCCATGGCAAGTTCCAGCCCGCCGCCAAGCGCAAAGCCATTAATGGCTGCAATAACAGGCGTAGAGAGATTCTGCACCAAATCAAATAGTATTTCCTGCCCTTTTGCAGCAAGCTGCCCGCCTTCCTCTACCGAAAAATTAGCAAACTCTGCTATATCAGCTCCTGCCACAAAGGCTTTTTCACCACTTCCGGTTATAATAATAACCCGTACGTTTTTATCGGCATCAAATTCTTTAAAGGCATTGTGCAATTCCTGAATGGTTGCTTTGTTAAGTGCATTAAGCTTGTCAGGCCTGTTGATGGTTATTACGGCAACGCCTCCGCTTATTTCACTAAGGATATTTTCGTAATTCATTTCTTCGTTTTTATAGTTATAAGTTTATTGTTTGTCCTTCTTTATTATCAGGGCTGTCTGGGTGTATAACCGGTAGCTCAACCGTAAATGTGGTTCCTTTTCCCGGCATGCTTTCAAAGGTAATTGTACCGTTATAATTTTCAACTATATTTTTTATGATACCCAGCCCAAGCCCCATGCCGCTTGTTTTGGTAGTAAATTTAGGTTCAAAAATACGGCTTTTATTTTCCAGGGTAATACCTTTCCCGTTGTCCTGTACCGTAATACGAGCACTGTTGCCATGCCTTGCAACCCTTACATTTACCTGTGGCGCGGCAGCATCATCAGGCAGTGCTTGAATGGCATTTTTAACAAGGTTGGTAATTATGCGTATAAGCTGTGTCCTGTCCATACGGGTTATAATAACCGGCTCATCGCTGCTAAAGTTTATATAGCTTTCATTAAAAATTTCCAGTGCAAGCTGTACAATCTTTACAATATTTATAGTTTCATTCTGCTGTGCCGGCATAGAAGCAAAACTTGAAAAAGCCGAAGCCACCGAAGTCATAGTGTCTATCTGCTGTATCAGCGTTTTTGAAAATTCATCAAGCTTACGGTTAATGTCAGGATCCGAAGGGTCAAACTTACGCTGGAAACTTTGCACCGTTAAACGCATTGGTGTAAGCGGGTTTTTAATTTCGTGGGCTACCTGCTTAGCCATTTCGCGCCATGCTTCCTCACGCTCCTTTTGGGCGAGTTTGGCAGCACTTTCCTCAAGATCGTCCACAAGGCCGTTGTAGGAGTGTACCAGCAGGCTTATTTCCTGTGGAGAGTCCTTCTGGTTAATTTTTTCGTTGGCTTTGCTCAGGCGTATTTCAGCAATCCTGTCGCTTATGGTTTTAAGCGATTTTGTAATGTAGCTCGACAGGAAATAAGCTATAACAATAGATATTATGAGCATGAACGAATATACCTGCACAAGGCGCATAAGGAAATTATTAAGTTCCTTATCATAATACCCATCGTCTTCAATGTAAGGCAGGTTTAATATGCCCAGCGGCTTAAAGTGCGTATCTTTTAAGTACGTATAAGAGGACCGGTATTTTTTTCCGTTGATGGATTTTAAATCCACATACCTCTTTTCTGCCGTTGAGCGTAATACCCTTAAAATAGAAGGTGTTATGGTATTATTAATGGTGTCTACCGAAAAGGCAGCCTTTGATGATTTAAGCAAATGCCCTTTAAGGTCGTAAATATTAATTTCCATGCCATGAATATTGGCAAGTTCGTGTATGCGTTCCCGGAATATCAGCGGTAAATTTTCCGTAGAAAGCGGGTAGGTGGTGGTGGAAAGCACATAATTTATATGCTGCTTAATGGCGTTTTCTTTGCGTTCCAGCCTGTCGTGGTGATAATCCTTGGCTTCCTTTTCAAACTGGTATATTGATACGGCTGCAATAAGCAATGAGGCAATAAGTGTAATAAATATCATGGATACAAATATCCTTACCCTTAATGACCATCTCCTTATTTTAAACCTTTCATTCATCTGCTCAGGATTTATTCCTTTCCCTTATCCGTTTGTAAAACCTGAAACCAAGCATTATTAAAACCGAAAAGACTATAATGCCGATTACCCCGAAAATCCAGTTAAAGGCATTTTTTAAAATTACCAAAAATACTACAGCAAAAAGTATAATAGTGGCCCCCTCATTCCATAGCCGCATAAAATTATTGCTGTATTTTACCTCATCCCGCTGCAATTGTTTGTAAATCTGGTGGCATTTTAAATGGTACAGATAAAGCAAAAGCACAAAGGCGAGTTTTACATGCATCCAGGGTTGTTGCAGCCATTCCGGCATAATAAGCAAGAGGATTATGGCAAAAATGCTTGCCAGTACAGCCGAAGGCCATGTAATAATATACCAAAGCCTATAGGCCATAACTTTATATTGCTTTATCAGTATTTCCTTTTCCGGGGAGGGTTTTCCATTCGCCTCTATATGGTACACAAAAAGGCGCACAATGTAAAACAAGCCGGCAAACCAGGTTATTATAAAAATAAGGTGCAGCGATTTTATATAGTTATAATATTCTATCATGCTTCTTTAAGTTGTGTAGCCAGTTCTTTTTTCAAAAACACCCCGGTAATAAGGGTAGAAAGTATATCGGCTATCGGGAAAGCCACCCATACACCAAAAATACCAAAAAACTGTGGTAAAACCAGTACAAGTGGAATAAGGAAAAAGCCCTGCTTGCTAAGTGTGAGCAACAGTGCCTTTGTGGCTTTTCCTGCCGCCTGGAAATAGGCTGCGCCTATAAGCTGTACAGCTATTATGGGCGAAGCCGCAAATACCCAGCGCAGCGCGCCCGGTGTATCTTTCATTACCAGTTCATCATTGGTAAATACAGAAACTATAGGCTCGGCAAAAATCAGTATAACAATAAATATAATAATAGCCAGCATGCCGGCATATTTTATTGCGGTAAATATGGTTTGCCTAACCCTGTGATAGTTTTCAGCACCATAATTATATCCGGCCACAGGCATAAACCCTTGTGTAATGCCAAGCACCGGAAAAAGCGCAAACATGAGCATACGGCTGATTATTCCATAAACGGTTACGGCGTGCTCGCCCCCATGCTCAAAAAGCGTATGATTAAGCAAAACCGCAAGGAGTGCTATTACACCCTGCCTTGCAAAAGTTACTGTGCTTAATGATAAGATTTCGGCTGCAAGTTTGCTGTTCCAGTTAAAGTGCCCCGGCGACAGCCTTAATTCGCTTCTGTAAATAAAAAACCAGAGCACATATAAAAAGCATATTAAATAAGACAGGGCTGTAGCCATAGCCGCACCAAAAATACCCAAATCAAAAATCTTTATAAAAACAACATCAAGCAATATGTTTGATAGGGCAGAAAATATCATTGCCTTCATAGCAAAAGGAGCTTTGTCTTCAGCGCGTATAACGTTATTGCCCATCATGCATAAGGCCTGAAGCGGTACTGCAAATAAAATGGGAAAGAAAAACTCTTTAGCGGGCGCGGTTATTTCGCCCTGTGCGCCAAAAGCATAAAGCATTTCGTCGCTAAAAAATATACCGGCGATAACAAATAATGATGAAAGACCGAAGGTCATCATCAGCTGGTGGGCAAATGCGGATAGTGCCTTATTCCTGTTGCCTTTACCTAATGCCCTTGAAAGGACAGAACTACCGCCAATACCAATACCCATGCCCAGTGAAGATATAAGCAATGTAAGCGGCATAACCACTGATAAGGCTGCTATGGCAAGCGAACCTATCCACCTTCCTACAAACACAGTATCTATCAGCACATTAACCGTCATAAACAATATGCCCACCGAAGCGGGCACAGATTGCCTGATAAGCAGGCTTTTAATGCTTTTATGTGCTAATTCCTTAGAGGAAACCGACATTAGTTAACAGGTATTTCGGCAGTTACCCATTCGTTTATCCATTCGGCCACAACGTCCACCCATTCGTCATTATCATTAAGGCAAGGCACGGCAAGGAAGTTTTCGCCTCCATGTTCTTTAAAGTCCTCATTGGCACGCATGGCTATTTCCTCAAGGGTTTCAAGGCAGTCCGAAACAAAAGCAGGCGTAACTACGGCAAGGTTTTTAATGCCTTTTGGCGGCATTTTGTTTATCTCAACATCAGTATAGGGCTCCAGCCATTTATCCCCTGCCAGCCTGGACTGGAAAGTGAGCGAATATTTGTCCTCTGGTATGCCTAACTGCTCTACCACAAGCCTTGTGGTTTCATAACACTGGTGGCGGTAGCAGAATTTATGGGCTGCAGAAGCCGTTACACAACAGGTATCGTTTATTTTGCAGTGTGATTTTGTAACATCGGTTTTGCGTATGTGCCTTTCAGGTATGCCATGGTAGCTAAACAGCAAATGGTCATATTCAAAACCTTCCAGCGATTTTTTTATTGAATCGGCAAGCACTTTAATATAATCGGGCTTATTATAAAAAGCAGGTACATCGGTAAACACCATCTGCGGGAATTTCTTTTTGCGGATTTCCTCTGCCTCAACCAATATAGTTAATGTAGAGGCCATTGCATACTGTGGATAAAGCGGAAACAGCAATACCTCTGTAACACCTTTGTCTGCAAGTTGCTGCAACCCGTGCTCTATAGAGGGTTTGCCATACCGCATAGCAAGTGCCACAGGCACGTCACTTTTAGTGCTCACTTTGGCATGCAACCTTTCCGAAAGGACAATTAACGGAGAGCCTTCTTCCCACCATATTTTTTTATAGGCCTCTGCCGATGCTTCGGGCCTTTTTCGTAAAATGATGCCTCTTACCAGCAGCGCACGCAGCAGGAAAGGTACATCTATTACATATTTATCCATTAAAAACTGGTCAAGGTAAGGCTTAACATCTTTAGGCTCCGGGCTGTCCGGCGAACCAAGGTTAACAAGTAGTACTCCCTTCATTTTTTATACTATGAATTATTTGGTTGTTCCCTGTCAAAAACCATGCAAGGAACATTTTAATTTATAATTTTATATATTGTTTAAGCATTGGCATTAATACTCATAAGGTATTTTTTTGGCGTTGTGCCGAATTTCTTTTTAAAGGCTGCTATAAAATGGCTGGCGGTACTGTAGCCTATGCGCAGCCCTACCTCATTTACATTATAAGAGCCGCTGTCCAGCAGTTTGCGTGCATATTCCATTTTATAGTCAAACAAAAAGCTATATACACTATCGCCATATATCTGCCTGAAACCCATTTTCAGTTTTTTAAGGTTTATGCCTACTTGGTCTGCCAGTTCCTGCAGCCCGGGCGGTTCAGCCATATTTGCAATAACAATATCCTTCGCCTTGCGTATTTTAATTACGTTTTCCTCATCTATTAAAAAAGGGCACTGTTCTGCATCAGGGTCTTCGGCACGGCTAAAGTAAAGGCTTAAAAGTTCATAAACCTTGCCCTTAAAGTAGAGGTTTTTAACCGACTGGTGCAGGTTGTAATGAAAAAGCTGGCTCAGCACAATAGCCATAGAGGGGTTTATTTTTTCATCCTTATAGTATTTCCTGTCAATATTTTCCTGGCTAAGAAAAGGGATATGTTCTGCCTGTTCTGAAAAAAAGCTGTGGAATTTTTTAATGGAAATAAGTACTGTAAGCACCCACGAATGAGGTGCAATTTCAAGGTGCACCGGGAGTTCTTTTTGCGGATTGTAAAGGAACAACGATAATTCTTCCCTAAGGTCAAGCGCATAGCGCCCCTGGTTAAATATAAACTTGGCCCTGCCTTTTACACCAAAGTGAAACTGGATAAGGTCAATGTCCACATCCCTTTCAAAATGAGTGGTTTCATCACTGTCATTCTGAAAGCGCATTACATAAAAGCCATCTTCAATTTTTATTTCTTCCTGTGCACCCATAGCGATATTTTTTTACTGCATACAGTTAACCTATTCGTTGTTTTTATTTAGAATAATTCTAAACTATTTTTATGCAAAGTGCTGATTTTATTGCAAATTTAGCGTAATTAAATTTATTTTGGGTTTTTAGGGGTAAAATATCAGTAAGCGATATAAAAAGAACCTACAGCGTTATTTTTAACAATACGTTAATAATAATTTTGTCGCTACTTTTAGGAGAGTGAGTAATATGGATAATAATAACTTACCAAAGCATCAGTACTTTTATGCCGTTGGGTTAAGCTACCGTAAGGCTGATGCTGAAATAAGGGGAAAATTCAGCCTGGATGCCGGGGGCAAAACAAAAGTATTGCAGCAGGCAAACCAGGAAGGCATTGGCAGCCTTATAGTTATTTCTACCTGCAACAGGACTGAAATATATGGCTTTGCCCAGCACCCCTTCCAGCTTATAAAACTACTTTGTGATAACAGCCAGGGAAGTGTTGAGGAATTTCAGCGCGTGGCTTTTGTATATAAAGGCAATGAGGCCATAAATCATATTTTTAGGGTAGGTACAGGGCTTGACAGCCAGATTCTTGGCGATTTTGAAATTATAAGCCAGATAAAATCCGGTTTTGTAGAGTCCAAAAACTTAGGAATGGCAAATGCCTTTCTTGAAAGGCTTGTAAACTGTGTAATACAGGCAAGTAAAAGAATAAAAAATGAAACGGAATTAAGCTCGGGAGCTACTTCGGTTTCCTTTGCATCGGTACAGTATATAATGAACAACGTGCCCAATGTGGCAGACAAGGATATTCTGCTTTTCGGCACCGGAAAGATTGGCCGCAATACCTGCGAAAACCTTGTTAAGCACACTAAGAACAATCATATAACCCTTGTGAACCGCACGCGGGATAAAGCCGAAAAAATTGCCGGCAAATTTAATCTTGTGGTTAAGGATTATGATGTGCTTCCGCTGGAAATACCAAAGGCCGATGTGCTTGTGGTAGCAACAGGGGCGCAAACCCCCACTATTGATAAAGATATACTAGTATTAAACAAGCCTTTGCTTATACTTGACCTTTCCATACCCAAAAACGTGCATGATAATGTAAAGGAACTGGAAGGTGTAACAGTGGTTCACCTGGACGACCTTTCCCGGATTACCGACGAAACACTGGAAAACCGCAAAAAACACATTCCTGCCGCCGAGGCTATAATCAGTGAAATTACAGATGAATTTGTAAACTGGGTAAATGCCCGCAAGTTTGCACCTACCATACACGCGCTTAAAGAAAAGCTTAACTTAATAAAAGACACAGAACTAAACTTCCAACGCAAAAAAATCAGTAATTTTGATGAAGAGCAGGCTGAGATTATCAGCAAAAGGATTATTCATAAAATTACAACGCAATTTGCGAATCATCTGAAAGACAGGGAAACCATGGTGGACGAAAGCATTGAATGGATTGAAAAGGTTTTTCAGATTGAAACCACTACAAAATGAGCAAAGCCATAAGGATAGGCACACGCGACAGCGAACTTGCGCTGTGGCAGGCCAACACCGTTAAGCGCAAACTGGACGCCTTAGGATATACAACTGAAATTGTAGCTGTTAAATCAGCGGGCGATATTGTGCTTGATGTGCCCTTGTATGAATTTGGTATTACAGGCATTTTTACAAAAACGCTAGATGTAGCCATGATTAAAGGCGAGGTAGATATAGCTGTGCACAGCATGAAGGATGTACCCACCGCCCTGCCTAAGGGTATTGTGCAGGCTGCCGTGCTGGAACGGGCTAACATTCTTGATATACTGGTTTATAAAAACTCCCCCGATTTTATGAATGATGCGGCAACAATAGCTACAGGCAGCCTGCGGAGGCAGGCGCAGTGGCTCAACCGCTATCCGCACCATACTGTTGTTGACCTTAGGGGTAATGTAAATACACGCCTTAAAAAATTAAATGATAACAACTGGAACGGTGCCATATTTGCCGCTGCAGGGCTGGAGCGCATTAACCTCCTGCCGGAGGAGCATATAGAACTTGACTGGATGATACCTGCCCCCGCGCAGGGTGCGATGCTGGCTGTTGCTATGGAGAATGACAGTTACAGCAGGGAAGCACTGGCAAAATTAAACCACCGTGAGAGCGAAATATGTACTTTTATCGAAAGGCAGTTCCTTAAAACACTTGAGGGCGGCTGCACTGCACCTATAGGTGCGCTGGCTGTTTTAAACGGTAATGAAATACGTTTTGAGGGTGTGCTTTTGTCAATAGACGGGAAAGAAAAGATACATATTGAGAAAGTTATAACCACAGATGCCGATTATACAAAATTTGGGCACGAATGTGCGCTTGAGGTACTGCAAAACGGCGGTAATGAAGTAATGAAACTGATACGGGAAAAACTGGACAATAAAAATTAGCCGGATGTTTAAAAACCTTTCATATACCCTTTCAAGAATTTATGGCTTTGTAGATATACTGCTGATAGTATTTCTTGTTTTTGATTTCGGGTATGAAAACATTATAAACACCTGGCTGGACCATAAAACATTATACCTTGGGCTACTTGTTATTGCCCTTGTTATTTTTAATGTGCTGCGCCACATTTATACCCATAAAACAAATCTGCGAAAATCGTTCAGGGTAAATATTGCCATACTTGCCACTACGCTTTTTATTGCCTCCATAGCATTTTTAACGGGCAGCGAATATGAGCGGCTGGATACTGTAAATTATGTTATTGACACCGGGCTTATATTATATTTTTTCCTCAGGCTTTCCAGCCTTATCCGTAAGCTATACAGCATATATTATAACCCTGCCATATTATTTGTAGGCAGTTTTGCAATAATGGCCGTTATAGGCTCTTTTTTGCTAATGCTGCCTAATGCCACAACCCACGGAATAAGCTTTACCGATGCGCTGTTTACCTCTGTAAGTGCTGTGTGCGTTACCGGCCTGGTGGTTTTAGATACCGCCGCCGATTTTACCTTTATGGGTAAAATGGTTATTATTTCATTAATACAGCTTGGCGGTATAGGCATGCTTACCTTTACCTCATTTTTTTCCTACTTCTTTAAAAAAGGATCCACCTTTAGGGAAGGCATGAACGTGAGCAATTTTGTGGACAGTGAAGGCTTGCAGAATGTAATGCGGTTTGCCATGCGTGTAGTGGTATTTACACTGGGTATAGAACTTGTGGGGGCTGTACTGATTTATTTTATGATTAATGATGTAACCGTTATAAATAATAAAGTTTTCTTTTCTGTATTCCATTCCATATCTGCCTTTTGCAATGCAGGGTTTTCCACCCTTTCCGCAGGGCTTAACGACCCTGCCCTGGAGTCGGCCTATGCTTTCCAGTGGATTGTAATGCACCTGATTATATTGGGAGGCCTGGGCTACAACATAGTATTTAACTTTATTAGGTATATAAAACAACTTGTAATTAACAGCTTGGCCAGCGGAAGGCTGCACTCCCCGGTAAGGGTGCTTACCTTAAATTCTAAGATAGTGGTAGTTACCACAGCTATACTGCTAACGGCGGGAACCGCCTTCTTTTATTTTACAGAACAAAACCATCTTTTTGAAGGGAAAACCTGGTTTGGTAAATTAACGGCTGCAGGTTTTACCTCTGTAACTGCCAGGACAGCAGGTTTTAACACCTTTGACTTTGCAGAGCTTACCATGCCTGCCATACTTTTTGTAATTTTCCTAATGTGGATTGGTGCATCGCCGGGCTCTACAGGTGGCGGTATAAAAACCAGCACCTTTGCACTGGCTACCATCAATATAATTTCCATAGCCAAAGGCAAAGAACGTATAGAACTTGCAGGGCGAAAAATAAACAGTGAGTCGGTTAAGCGCGCCTTTGCCATTATATGTATTTCACTCATGGTAATAGGGGCGGGTATTTTAATGATATTATTTTTTGAAACTAAATTCACGCTTATACAGATAGCTTTTGAAACCTTTTCGGCTTTCAGCACCGTTGGCCTTAGTATGGGTATTACGGCAAGCTTAAGTATAGGCAGTAAATATGTATTGATTTTTGTAATGTTTTTCGGCAGGATAGGATTGCTCAACCTTCTTGTAGGTATGTTAAAAACCATGCCTGCGCACAGCTATTCCTACCCTGAAGAAAATATCTTAATAAACTAAACCATGCCCATGAAAATCATAATATTCGGACTGGGAAATTTCGGCATGTCGCTGGCGGTTAACCTTACGGAAACAGGAAATGAAGTTATCGGTATTGATAACAATATGGATAAGGTAAATATTGTAAAAAACAAAATATCGCATGCCATTTGCATGGATGCCACCAATGAGTCGGCTTACCAGGCACTGCCTATAAAAGATGCCGACCTTGCGGTAATTGCCATTGGCGAAAACGAAGGTGCTGCCATTATTGCCACGGCTGTTGTAAAGAAACTTACCAATGCCCGCATAATAGGCCGGTCGCTGTCGCCAATACATGATACGGTGCTTGATGCAATGGGCATACAAACCATTATACACCCGGAGCAGGATTTTGCCGACAGGCTCGCTAAAAAAATCAACCTGAAAGGTATAGTGGATAATTTCAGTATTGATAAAAACTATTCCATATCAGAGATAAAGGCTTTGCCTGAATTTGATGGAAAAACGCTTGAGGAATTACAGTTCAGGGAAAAATTTAACCTTACCGTTATCACTATTATCCGCAAAAAGATGAGGAAATCCATACTGGGCACTACAAGTATGGTAAGCCAATCAGAAGGTTTTATTGATAAGGAAAGTATTATTTACACAGATGACATACTTGTTGTTTTCGGGCTTAATAAGGATATAGGAAAGTTTTGCAGCCGCACCGGCAAGTAAGATATGGAAAGTAATATCAGGATACTATCAACAAAAAAATTACTGCCCTCCCAAAGGCAGTATCTCCTTAATGCAGGAATAGCTGTAGTGGAAGCTGATTTTATAAGTGTTAAACTAAAGCCTTTTAACGCCGAAGTTGTACATAATAACCTGATATTTACCAGCTACAATGCTTTTAAAAGCTTTTTAAAAAACGGCAAGGCAGGTAAAGAATATAAAATATTTTGCGTGGGTTATAAAACAGCACAGGCAATTAAAGCAAAAGGCTATAAAGTGACAGAAACCGCCGACTATGCCGAGGAACTTTCCGAAATTATAACAGGCTTTTATGCGAAAGAAGCCTTTACTTTTTTTTGTGGTAATATGAGGCGTGATACTCTGCCCGACGCTATGACAAAAGCAGGAATAAATTTTAATGAGGTTGAGGCTTATGAAACAGCATTAACCCCACAAAAATTAAATACACAGGCCAACGGGATTTTGTTTTTCAGCCCGTCGGGTGTTGAAAGCTATTTACAGGAGAATGGTATAAATAATGAAACCTGTTTTTGCATAGGCACAACCACCGCAAAAGCTTTGGAACGGTTTACCGGCACTATTGTAACTGCCAACCGCCCTTCTGTTGAAAATGTAATTATACAATGTATTAACCATTATAAAAATAAACTGTCAGCCCAAAGTATATAAGTACTAAGGGAGGCATTAACATAATTTTGTATGAGCATAAAGAATGACCTTTTTTTAAAAGCGCTTCGCAATGAAACTGTAGAGCGCCCACCCGTTTGGATGATGCGCCAGGCAGGACGTTACTTACCTGAATTTAGAGCACTACGCGATAAATATGACTTTTTTACACGTTGCCGTACTCCGGAACTTGCTGCCGAAATAACCGTTCAGCCCATACGCATTGTAAAGCCGGATGCCGCCATACTTTTCAGTGATATACTGGTAATACCGCAGGCAATGGGTATAGAGGTGCAGATGAAGGAAAATGTAGGCCCGTGGCTGCCAAACCCTATCCGCAGCGCGCAGGATGTGGAAAAGGTAATTGTTCCTGATGTTAATGAAACCCTTGGCTATGTAATGGATGCCATAAAGCTGACAAAGGAAATGCTGGAGGATGAAGTGCCGCTTATAGGCTTTGCCGGTTCTCCATGGACAATTTTATGTTATGCCGTTGAAGGAAAAGGCTCTAAAAGTTTTGATACCGCCAAAGGTTTCTGCTTTTCGCAACCTGAAGCAGCACATGCATTGTTACAAAAAATTACAGATACCACAATTGCCTACTTAAAAGAAAAAGTAAAGGCAGGCGTTAATGCAGTCCAGATATTTGACAGCTGGGGCGGCATGCTGAGCCCTGTTGACTACCAGGAATTTTCCTGGAAATATATTAACCAGATTGTAGAAGCCCTTGCTACTGATACACACGTAATTGTTTTTGGAAAAGGATGCTGGTTTGCTTTAGGCGATATGGCACAAAGCAAGGCTTCGGCACTTGGGGTGGACTGGACATGCTCGGCAAGGAATGCACGCTACCTTAGTAGTGGCAGGATAACACTACAGGGTAATTTTGACCCTTCAAGGCTTTTATCGCCAATACCTGTCATTAAAAAAATGGTGCATGAAATGATAGATGAGTTTGGCAAGGATAATTATATAGTAAACCTGGGGCATGGCATACTGCCTAATATCCCGGTAGATCATGCCAGGGCGTTTATTGATGCAGTAAAGGAATATAAATAAATTCTGAAGGTTATGGATACTGACTTAATAGCGTATAACAATGCACTTACCGAGGGTGATAAAGCAATATGCGATATATTATCAGAAACCATAAACAATAACCTCAACTCTACTGAAAGTAAGATATGGCATGCGCACCCTGTGTGGTTTATTGAAGGAAATCCTGTTGTTGGTTATAGCAAGCTAAAAAACTGCATACGGCTAATGTTTTGGAGCGGGCAGTCTTTTGATGAAGAACTATTAAATGTGAGAGGTAAAAAATTTAAAGATGCTTCTATTGAATTTACACATGCCGATCAAATAAATCAGGAAGATATAAAACGCTGGCTGGAAAAATCGGAAAAAATACAATGGGATTATAAAAACATTGTAAAGCGGAAAGGTGTTTTGGAACGATTGAAATAAAAATGAAAGATAAATTTTACGCATATATACAGCAATTGCAGGATAATATTACCGCAAAGCTTGAAGAGGTGGACGGTAAAGCAAAATTTCGGCAGGATATATGGGAAAGGCCGGAAGGGGGTGGCGGCCGCACCCGCGTGCTGGAAAACGGTAATGTATTTGAAAAAGGGGGGGTTAACATCTCTGCGGTGCATGGGCCATTGCCTAAAGCCATGCAGGCTTACTTTGGCGTGGGGGAAGTTGATTTTTATGCCTGCGGGCTTAGCCTGGTTATACATCCGGAAAATCCTTTTGTACCTACGGTTCACGCCAACTGGCGTTACTTTGAAATGTATGATAAGCAGGGAAATACTGTAGATAGCTGGTTTGGCGGCGGGCAGGACTTAACGCCTTACTACCTTTTTGATGAAGATGCAGCACATTTTCATAAAACGTGCAAAGCAGCCTGCGACAAGCATAATCCTGATTTTTACCCGGACTTTAAAAAGCAGTGCGATGCATATTTTTGGAACACCCACCGCAATGAAGCCAGGGGGATAGGCGGTTTGTTTTTTGACCGCTGCAAGGGTACTGAAAGCTTCAGCATTGAGCAATGGTATAATTTTGTTACCGAAGTAGGCAATAGTTTCCTTGAAGCTTATGTACCTATTGTTGAAAGGAGAAAAGATATCAGATATAATGATGCCAACCGCAACTGGCAGGAAATTCGCCGGGGGCGTTATGTAGAGTTTAACCTTGTGCATGATAAGGGTACCTTGTTTGGCTTAAAAACCAATGGCCGTATTGAAAGTATATTAATGAGCCTGCCGCCCCATGTGCAGTGGATATATGACCATCAGCCGGAACCGGGCAGTGACGAAGAAAGATTAATAACAGTATTGAAAAATCCAAAAGACTGGATTTAAAAACACGGTAATATGACAAAAGTCATTCATCATATAACCAACAATTTACAACTTTGATTAAAATATAAAAATCATGTTCCCAATACACCGAAACAGAAGGTTAAGAACTACAGAGTCCATACGCTCATTAGTACGTGAAACTATAATAACACCTAATGACTTTATGTTCCCCATGTTTATTGCCGAAGGCAAAGACATACAGGTAGAAATACCATCTATGCCAGGCATCTACAGGAGGTCTATAGACCTTACCGTGAAAGAGGTAAAGGAATTATGGAATTTAGGTATTAAGGCAGTAAACATATATGTTAAGGTTAGCGATAACCTTAAGGATAATACAGGTAAGGAAGCATGGAATCCTGATGGGCTTATGCAGCAGGCCATAAAAGCCATAAAAGATGCTGTGCCGGGCATGGTAATTATGCCGGATGTAGCGTTAGACCCTTACTCCGTTTACGGCCATGACGGTATTATTAAAAATGGCGAGATAGCTAATGATGAAACGGTAGATGCCTTGGTGCGTATGGCAGTTTCGCATGCCGAAGCAGGTGCAGATTTTGTGGCTCCCAGTGATATGATGGATGGGAGAGTTATCCGCCTTCGTGAAGGGCTTGATAAAGCCGGGTTCCATAATGTAGGTATTATGAGCTACAGTGCAAAGTATGCCTCTTCTTTTTACGGGCCTTTTCGCGATGCACTGGACAGCGCACCAAAGGATTCAGGCATAGAAGTGCCAAAGGATAAAAAAACATACCAAATGGATTATGCCAACCGCGTTGAAGCAATAAAAGAAGCCCTGCATGATGTGGAGGAAGGCGCAGATATTGTGATGGTAAAACCTGGCATTGCTTACCTTGACATTGTGCGAGAGGTAAAAAATGCGGTTAATGTGCCGGTTTCTGTATATCATGTATCCGGTGAATATGCCATGATAAAAGCTGCTGCCGAAAGAGGGTGGCTTGAGCATGATAAAGTTATGATTGAGCAGCTACACTGCATTAAGCGTGCAGGGGCAGATATTATCTCTACTTACTTCGCCAAAGAAGCGGCCATACTTTTAAACCAATAAAAATTTGCTGTAATGAAAAAACTGTTATTTGCCTGCATGTTGGCTGCATTAATATCATGCAAGGAAGAAGCTAAAAAGGAAACTCCTGCTTTAAATACGGAAGAAGTAAGCGAAGGTGAAATGGCAAACATGACAGCTTCAGAAAAATTGGGGCAGGAAATATTTAACGGTAAAGGCAATTGCTTTTCCTGCCATAAACCCGACCAAAAAATAATAGGCCCCAGCATTAAGGAAATTGCACGTATTTACAAGGAAAAAAATGGCGATATGATTGCTTTTTTAAAAGGTGATGGAGAACCTATAGTTGACCCATCGCAATATGCAGTAATGAAAACCAATTTTGCCATAACCAAAAATTTTAGTGAAGAAGAGCTTAAAGCTGTAGAAGATTATATTTACAGTTTTAATTAATCAGGGAGCTACCAGCTTAAAACCAACACGCGGAATATTTTCAATCCTGATGCTTTCATCATCCTTAAAAATTTTACGCAGCCGTGATATGAACACATCCATACTGCGGCCCATAAAATAATCATCGGTACCCCAAAGCTCTTTCAGCATATGTTCCCTTTTTAGTATAACGTTCTTGTTTGCAGCAAACAGTTTTAGCAATGCTGCTTCCCTTTCTGTAAGCTGTATGGTTTCATTATTTTTGGAAAGTATAAAGTTATCCGCATCAAATGTAAATGTGCCAATGCTATATATGTTATTTTTAGCAACGGCAAATTTTTGGCTGCGCTGTAAAAAAACTTCAATTTTTAATATTAGCTCCTCTATACTGTAGGGCTTTATTAGGTAATCATCTGCCCCAAGCCTCAAACCTTTTATCCTGTCTTCTTTTAATGTTTTTGCCGAAAGGAAAATAATAGGTATTTCAAGGTTCAGCCCGCGTATAGCGGCTGCCAGTTCAAAGCCGTCCATTTCAGGCAGCATAACATCAAGTATGCAAAGGTCAAACACCTGCTTTTTAAAAGCTTCCAAAGCTGATCTCCCATCAGAAAAATGAGCTACTACATAATGCTGTTCCAAATTATCGGCAGTCAAAAATGCCAGTGTATTATCGTCTTCTACATACAGTATTTTCTTTTTCATAAAATATTCGCTTTGGGAATAGAAACAGTAATAGTAAGGCCCTGCCCTTCATTATTTTTTATACTGATTTTCCAGCCGTGCATTTCGCATATCTTTTTCACATAAAAAAGCCCTATACCAAAGCCCTCCACTTCCTTTTTATTTTCACGCGGCACACGGTAAAACCTGTCAAAAACATAATCTATATGCTGGCTTGGTATTCCTGGCCCGTTATCGCTGAAATTCAGGTTAAGATACCGGCCTTTTTGTTCTATAGTAATATTTATTTCAGGAAATTCGCAGCCGTATTTAACTGCATTTTCAACAATGTTATAGGCTATATTATAAAAGTGGAACTGGTCGCCCATAGTGCTGTAGGTTAACTTGTCAGTATTAATATTTATTCTGGCTGACGTATATTTTAATTCTGCATTTTCTTTAACCAGTTGCAGGGTGTCTGTTATATTAAAGGGCTTTTTATCAATCCCTATCAGGTTGGAGTCTGCACGGGCTACGTTAAGTATTTTTTCAATATGCTGGTTTAGCTTATTGCTCTGCTCAATAATAATACCCAGGTATTTATTCAGCTTAGGGTTCCTTTCTATTTCCTCCTGCTTTACAGCATAATTTGAGGCAATTAATATAGATGACAACGGGGTTTTAAACTCATGTGTCATGTTATTGATAAAGTCCTTTTGCAATTCGGTGTATTTCTTTTGCTTGAGCAGCATAAAAATAGAATATACATAAATGACAAGCACAAGAAAAAGTACGCCAGTGTAAATCCAATATTGCTGCAGCGATGAAATATAACTATGCCTTAACTGCGGAAATCGTACTGCAAAGTAATATACCAGCCCTTCCTTTTTTGTAAAGCAATTTTCACATTTAAGCTTTTCCGTTTCTGCTTTACCTGCCGATTGTATATATTTTCCATATACCATTTCATCGGAAGCGCAATTATAAACAGCATATTCATAATCAATATCCAGCTTTACCTTTTCAAATTCGCTTTGCAGGTAATATTCCAGTATGGGCGCCTCAAAAACATCATCTACATTAACTACATAATAATCTTCCGATACTTTTTTTATAGGGCTTGCCGCAGGAGGCTCATTACCATTATCCCTATAAATTTTATCAACCACATCCTGAAGCGCAAAATGAATTTTCTCCCCAAGCTCCTTTTTTTCAAACAAATAGGCCTGGTTTAGCATAACCAATTGCATGGTTAAAACGCCGGTAATAGCAATAAGCCCGATAAATACAATAATGTTTAACTTGCTAATCTTCAATTTTGGTATATATTTTGCATAAACTATATTAGCACAAATATAAATAGGCTGCAAACCGTTAACAAGTCATTAACAAGACTTTGAAACAGATTAACATCTATATTAAAATAAGTAAATATATTTGTGATGCAATTAACACTAAAAACAATTTTAACAATTAATAATTAAGTAAGATTATGAAATCATTAAAACTTTCTTTATTTGCTGTTGCCGGTGCTTTATTACTTTCGTTTTCAGCATCCGCACAACAGGCTACTCCTAAGAAATCAATTGTAAAGGCTGAAACCAAAGAAAAAAACATGACTCCTTCAGGAATTACATGGACTGAGGACACCCACAATTTTGGTGATATTGAAAAAGGCAAACCTGTTTCCCATGAGTTCACTTTTAAAAACACTACCAAGCAAACCGTGCTTATTACAAATGTAAAAGCCTCTTGCGGATGTACAGCTACAAACTACACAAAAACCCCTATTAAACCGGGAGAAATGGGTAGTGTAACAGCTACTTATAATGCAGCACATGCAGGCAGTTTTACAAAACAGGTTACTGTTACTACAAATGACAGCGATGTTAATAAAGTACTGCATATTAAAGGTAAAGTAATAGCTCCTGATACAGAAACTCCTGCTTCAAACCAGTAATTACATTAAGCAATATAATTTAAAGCCATCTACAACAGATGGCTTTTTTATTCAAATACATTATCTTTACTCCCTGTCCAAGCAACTTATCCACATATAATGCAGCAGGCTTATATAAATACACCCTTAGGCTCCTGCCTTATTGAAGGCGATGATATCGGTGTGTGTAAAATATGGGTACTGGATGAAAAACATAATCCTACAGTTTCAATACCTGCTGAACTGAAAGAGGCTGTTGCACAACTGGAAGAGTATTTTTCCGGTAAAAGGAAAACTTTTGATTTTAAAATGAACCCACAGGGCACCGAATTCCAGAAAAAAGTATGGAAGGCACTTTTGGAAATACCCTATGGTAAAACAACCTCCTACCATGAACTATCAGTAAAACTGGGCGATGTAAAAGCCATACGCGCTGTGGCATCGGCCAATGGAAAAAATCCGCTTTGGGTTGTTGTACCGTGCCACAGGGTTATAGGTTCAGATGGTTCGCTTACAGGATATGCCGGCGGGCTATGGCGCAAAAAATGGCTTTTGGAGCACGAAACACCACCTGCGCAGCAAAGCCTGTTTTAACAGGTATAATAGCAATGATAAGATAATTTCCATAAATTCGTAACTATTATATACTGCTGCTTATGAAATTCCTTAAAAACTTTTTTATATGGCTGGCCATAGTGTTCAGCTTCATCATTGTGCTGATGTATATTTTTGATGTTGATTACCTTTTAAGGGCAGTCCGCACTATATATTTCAGGGGGGAAACCACAGCTTTTTTAGGTGATTACACACATTTCCCTAACAGGGTTATAAAAAAAGGTGAGCCACAGCCTTGGCCCTTACATACTGATTATAATAAGGTAAAAGCTACCCAAAGGCTTGAAGAAACTCATAAAAAACTGGAAACCGTTGCCTACCTCATCATAAAAAATGACAGTATATGGCATGAAAGCTATTATGACGGTTATGGTAAAGACAGTAAATCCAACTCTTTTTCAATGGCTAAAAGTATCGTTTCGGCAGCACTGTTTAAAGCTATTGAAGAGGGAAAAATTAAAAGCCTTGACCAAAAAGTTGGCGATTTTTTTCCTGAATTCAGTACCGGGCTGGCTGCAAAAATGACGGTAGGCGATTTATCATCTATGGCTTCCGGGTTAAGCTGGGACGAAAAATATTACAGCCCTTTTTCTATTGTAACCCGTGCCTATTTTGATGACGACCTTAAAAAGGTAATATTGGGGCTTAAAGTTATAGAAGAACCGGGTAAAAAATTTAAATACCTAAGCGGGGCTACACAATTACTTGCCATGGTTATTGAAAAAGCCACAGGGCAATACCTTTCCGACTATGTTTCGCAAAAATTCTGGAAACCAATGGGTGCAGCGCATGATGCTTTATGGCAGCTTGATGACCCGGACGGAATTGAAAAAGCCTATTGCTGCATTGCCAGCAATGCAAGGGACTTTGCACGATTTGGTAAATTATGTGAGCATGAGGGCAACTGGAACGGCAAGCAGTTACTAAGTGCGGAACATGTAAATAAAATGGTTACTCCGCGCTTTAAGGAGTCACCGCAATATGGTTATGGCTGGTGGATACATAGTTACCTTGGCAAGAAAATGTTTTACATGCGTGGGCATTTGGGGCAGTTTGTTATAGTAGTGCCACAGGATAATATTATTATAGTAAGGCTGGGGCATTTAAAAGGGCTGCAAACCGATACCGACCCACACAGTAATGATTTTTATGTATATGTGGATGAAGCCTATAAAATGATGGGTATGCTACAACCCGGTGAAGGCTTGGGCAACTCAAAACCATTAACAGAAGAAGAAGCCCAATAAATCAGTTACTGTAATGATTGAAAAAGTAAAACTTGAAAATATACTTTTCCTTGATATAGAAACCGTGCCGGAGCATGAACATTATGATATGCTGGACGAGGAGTCGCAACTGCTTTATGACCTTAAAACGCAGTACCAGCGGAAAGATGGCATTACAGCCGGCGAGTTTTATGAACGTGCAGGTATTTGGGCAGAGTTTGGAAAAATTGTATGCCTTTCGGCAGGTTTTTTTACTTTTAAAAACGATATCAGGCATTTTAGGGTTACTTCCTTTTGCGGGGATGAACAAAAGATTTTAAAAGATTTCAGCAACCTGCTGATAAACCATTTTAACCAGCCCCAGCACATTATGTGCGGCCATAATGCCAAGGAATTCGACTTCCCCTTTATAGCGCGGCGTATGGTTATAAACGGCTTGCCCATACCACCCAAACTAAACCTTTTTGGCAAAAAGCCATGGGAAGTGCCGCACCTCGACACTATGGAACTATGGAAGTTTGGCGACTATAAAAGTTTTACCTCCTTAAAGCTCCTCACAAAAATATTAGGCATACCCTCCCCTAAAGGCGATATTGATGGTAGTATGGTAGGCCATGTTTATCATGTTGAAAAAGATATAGACCGCATTGTTACCTATTGCGAAAAAGACGTTGTTGCCGTGGCACAGGTACTTTTGCGTTTCCGCCGTGAAGATTTACTGGTGGATGATGAGATTATACATGTATAAACGCTTTTCCCTACCTTTACAATAATGAATAATCCCCTTTTACAAATAAGCAATGTTACTATTTCCGCTAAAAAAGAAGGCGAATGGACACCCATTGTAAAGGGCAGTAATTTTGCATTGCAGCAAAACGAAATACTGGGTATAGTAGGAGAATCCGGCTCCGGCAAGTCGGTTACATCGCTTGCGGTTATGGGGCTGCTGCCCAAAGGCATATTGCAGGTAACCGAGGGCAGTATAATTTTTGAAGGCAAAAGTATAACCATGCTTTCACAAAAGGAACTAATGCAGTTGCGCGGCAATGATATAGCCATGATTTTCCAGGAACCCATGAGTTCGCTTAATCCATCATTAACCTGTGGCTATCAGGTAGCAGAAATTTTAAAACAGCATACCACCCTTTCCAAAAAAGAAATTAAGCAAAAGGTAATCACCTTATTTGAAAAGGTTAAACTGCCCAATCCTGATAAGATATATAACCGCTATCCGCATGAAATATCGGGCGGGCAAAAGCAACGGGTTATGATTGCCATGGCTATTGCCTGCAAGCCGAAAATACTTATTGCCGATGAGCCTACCACTGCGCTTGATGTTACTGTGCAAAAGGATATTATAACCCTGCTTAGGGAATTACAGCAGGAAACAAAAATGAGCATCATTTTTATATCGCATGACCTTTCTCTTGTTTCGGGAATTGCTGACCGGGTAATAGTGATGTACAGGGGCGAAATTGTAGAACAGGGCCAAACAGAAAGCATTTTTAATAATCCACAGCACACTTATACCAAAGCACTGATTAACTCCAGGCCGTCGCTTGATGTACGCCTGAAAAGGCTGCCTACCATACAGGATTTTCTTTTAGGCAAGGTAAAGGAAGAAGAAATTACACCCGGGCAGCGTAAAAAAGAACATGAAAAGCTTTATGACAAACCACCTTTACTTGAGGTTACAAATATTGAAAAAGAATATATCTCATCAGCAGGAATATTTGGCAGGAATAGTAAATTTAAGGCTGTTGACGGTGTCAGTTTTAAAATATATGAAGGCGAAACATTAGGGCTTGTTGGGGAGTCCGGCTGTGGGAAATCAACTCTTGGCAATGCTATATTGCAACTGGATAAGGCTACAGCAGGAAAAATACTATACCGGGGCACTGACCTTACCACACTTTCACCTGCAAAAATACGGGAGTTGAGAAGAGAAATACAGATTATCTTCCAAGACCCCTATTCATCCTTAAATCCCAAGCTAACAGTAGGCAAAGCCATTATGGAACCCATGAAGGTACACCGCCTTTATAAAAATGACAGGGAGCGTAAACAAAAAACCCTTGAAATATTAAACCGCGTTGGCCTGGGCGAAGAACATTTTAACCGTTATCCGCATGAATTTTCGGGGGGGCAGCGGCAACGTATCGGCATTGCACGCACTATAGCGTTGCAGCCTAAATTAATTGTTTGCGATGAATCGGTTTCTGCCCTTGATATTTCGGTGCAGGCACAGGTACTTAACCTGCTGAATGAGTTAAAGGAAAACTTTGGGTTTACCTATATTTTTATTTCGCATGACCTTGCGGTTGTAAAATACATGAGCGACCAGGTAGTGGTTATGAATAAAGGTAAAATAGAAGAAATGAATGAAGCCGATGCGCTGTATGAGCATCCGCAAAAGGAATATACCAAAAAATTAATTGCTGCTATACCCGGCAAATAAGCAGTTTTTATCAATTGTCATTCTGAACGTAGTGAAGAATCTGAGAAACAGTATTATTTAATTCACTTTAGTTCAGAATGACAGTCAACTATATTATAAAATCATTATGCAATAACCATTTCAGGTATCTCACCCTCAACAATAAGGTTGCCTTCGGTAGCCTTTTTAATATCTTCAACAGAAACACCGGGAGCACGCTCCAAAAGCTTAAAACCTTCGGGCACAATTTCAAGTACGGCAAGTTCTGTTACTACTTTTTTAACACAGCCCACGCCTGTTAACGGCAATGTGCAGCGTTTTAGAAGTTTTGATTCGCCTGCTTTATTTACGTGCATCATAGCTACAATAATATTTTCGGCAGATGCCACTAAATCCATGGCACCTCCCATGCCCTTTACCATTTTGCCCGGAATTTTCCAGTTGGCTATATCGCCGTTTTCGGCAACTTCCATAGCCCCCAGAATGGTAAGGTCAACGTGTTGCCCACGAATCATACCGAAACTGGTAGCGGAATCAAAAAATGAAGCTCCCGGTAGTGTGGTAATGGTTTGTTTCCCGGCATTGATTACATCCGCATCTTCCTCCCCTTCATACGGGAAAGGCCCCATGCCTAAAACACCATTCTCACTCTGGAACTCAACAGAAATATCATCCCTTACATAATTAGCCACAAGAGTTGGTATGCCTATACCAAGATTAACAAAATAACCGTCTTTAACCTCTTTTGCTATTCGTTTTGCTATATCTTCTTTTCCTAATGCCATATTAACTGCGCTTTCTGGTTGTTCGTTGTTCAATCCTCTTCTCGTACTTTTCGCCTTTAAAAATCCTTTGTACAAAAATACCGGGTATGTGTATAAAGTTTGGGTCAAGTTCCCCTGCGGGAACCAGTTCCTCTACTTCGGCAACCGTGATTTTTGCAGCACCCGCCATACAGGAATTAAAGTTACGTGCCGTACCTTTAAATATAAGGTTACCGGCTTCATCGCCCTTCCATGCCTTTACTATGGCAAAGTCAGCTTTGTAGGCCTCTTCCAGTACGTGCATTTTACCATTCCATTCCCTTGATTCCTTTCCTTCTGCCACCTCGGTACCATACCCTGCCGGAGTATAAAAGGCCGGTATGCCTGCCTGTGCAGCACGGCACTTTTCGGCAAGTGTTCCCTGTGGTGTAAGTTCAACCTCCAGTTCCCCGCTAAGCATTTGGCGTTCAAATTCGGCATTTTCACCAACATAGGAAGATATCATTTTATTAATCTGTTTTTTTTGCAGCAGCAACCCAAGACCGAAATCGTCAACGCCTGCATTGTTTGATATACAGGTAAGGTTAGTTACTCCCTTTTTTACAAGTTCGGCTATGCTGTTTTCAGGAATGCCGCACAAACCGAAACCGCCAAGCATAATAGTCATGCCGCTTTTTACGTCTTGCAGGGCCTCCTCAACATTTTTAACTTTTTTATTAATCATACAATTAATTTTAATTTGGCGTATAAATATATAAAAA
>NZ_WWEP01000022.1 GCF_009848495.1 Flavobacterium sp. MK4S-17 | reverse complement strand
AGTTGGTTCAGAGCATCTGGTTTACACCCAGAGGGTCGGGGGTTCGAATCCCTCATCGCCCACAAAAGACAAACAAAGCCATTGGAATCCAATGGCTTTGTTTTTTTTTAAACACTTCACAATTGTTTAGCTGATTTTTCTTAAAAGAAACTCGTTTTTTTCATTAATTAATGGTAGCTTGACGCCCTTAAAGCTCGTCTTAAGTAAGTGGTAAAACGTTAGGTATAATTGTAAACAAACTATGGAAACAAATATAAACGACCAAACAGAAAAAGAATCTGTAGAAGTTCTTAAGAAAAAAAAAGAACTATACCAACAGAGATTAAGCTTAAGAAGTTTTACCTGGTGGGGATGGTTACTTGCAATAGTAATTGGCGGAATCGGAGGTTACAGCTTTTTTAGTATGAATTCATTTCACTCAATAACTCCTGAAAGAGTTATTCCATACATATTTATTGGAATTCTTTTCGGTTGTTTTACATATGCATATCCAATGACAATTTTAAGAATGAGTACATCAAATGCTCTCAGAAGAATTGAATTAGAGTTAGTTAAACACGGGACAGAAGAACTTCAAGAAAACATATCGGAAAACTTCTTTACAAAGCTGGTACAGATAAATTTTAAATATTTAGATCAATATTATTTACAGACTCAGGAACAAGCGGATAAAAGCTTTAGACTTGCATCATTTGCTTCAGTTGCAGGTCTTATAATAGTTATTATTGGAATAATAATGATGTTTTTTGACAAGACAAGTCCAGCATATGTAACGACAGGAGCAGGAGTTGTAAGTGAATTGATAGCTGCAGTTTTCTTTTATTTATATAACAAAACAATTTTAAAAATGTCTCAGTATCATCAAAAATTAGTTATTACACAAAACATAAGTTTAGCGTTGAAAATAACAGAAGATATGGACGGAGACAATAAATCTAAAATTCAAGAAATGTTGGTGGATAGACTAACAACTGACACAAACAAATATTTATCACTCCATTAGAAAATAGCTGTGTCCAACAGCAGTTTGTAAAATTTGGGTTTTAATGCTGAAATCAAACCAGTTTTTAGATTCAATTCTAGTATTAAAATCAATATGTAAAATCGTTTCAAATTAATCATTGTAAATTTCCAAAAAACGTCAAAATTGCAATTAGGTGTTCGATTGCAGTCCCTGACACCCCACCACAAAGTACAAAGAAGTTTTTACTCTTTGTCCTTTTTTATGCTTATCTATTTTCTTATAATTAGATAGATTTAATTTACTGCCTAATTGCATTTCATCCGCCTGTCAATACAGTAAATTCATTTTGCATCGCCGTTTAGGGAATCAATAAAAAATGGTCATAAAAAATCCCAAACTCTCATCGGAATTTGGGATTTTATATTGAGCAATTACTTTATTTTTTTATGATTTTAATAGTTTTCACTAAATCACCGCTAGTTACTTTAACAAAGTAGTTTCCTGATGGTAAATTCGAAAATTCTACTACTGCATCTTTCGCATTTATCGCTTTGTAATATAGTTCCTGTCCCAGTATATTATTTATACTTATACTATTAATTGTGCTTACATATTTAAGGTACAGCACGTTTGAAGTTGGATTTGGATAAAAGCTAAACTGTGTATCATCAAAAGAACTTGTACCCAATAACACTGAAACCGTTACTGGATATGGAGTGCTGCTACAGCCTTGGCTAGTTGTATTGACTGCGTAATAAGTAGCACCGTTAACCAAAGCTGTAGTGCCGCTCAACGGATTTGTATGTGATATTGCATCCGATTCAGAAGCATACCACACAACAGTTGACGGACTGATAATAATATCAGAGATTGTTGCATCACCGGAAACATCGCCGGTTATTACCTGGGACGATTCACCAACCGGGGATTCCGAATTGTTTATGGTTAAATTTAATATTGCCGTGTCGGTACATCCTGAAGCGTTAGTTGTAACATTGGTGTATGTTCCGCTTGTTGTATATGTAGTACCATTTTCAGCCCAT
>NZ_WWEP01000036.1 GCF_009848495.1 Flavobacterium sp. MK4S-17 | reverse complement strand
AGCTGGCTAGAGCAGCTGATTTGTAATCAGCAGGTCGTGGGTTCGAGTCCCTCCATCGGCTCAATAAAAAAACCGCTTAGGAAACTAAGCGGTTTTTATTTTTTCAGGCCTTTTTTATTTCATGTTTTCGGCTTCGCTTTTTTTCCTGTCCTCAACATATTTTGTAAGCATTTTTCCGTAATGTGATTTGGCCACCTCAGGACTCATGCTTTTACGAATGGTGTCCAGGTATTTTATATTGGCATCATAAATTTCGGATAGTGCCAGGTAAGGTGCCACCTCATATTTTGAATTGTTAAGCGCAAAGTTGGCAGTATAAAGGTAACGCCTTTTTAAAAGGTGGTCAGCTTTTTGCTCAATGCTGTCCAGCATCTTTACATCACCCTTTTTTGCAGCTTCAAGGCTCTTCTCTATCAGGTCGAGTTTATCGCCGTTAAAACGGTTCCTTATCTTTACATAATCCTCATAAACCTTTTGGTTTTCGGAACCCGTTATTTTTGCCTTGGCAAAAAACTCCTCATTACTGCTTTCTATCCTCATATTGCCCGGTTCGGCAAAAAAAGGCAGGTTATTATCAATAGAGTTGGTTTGCCCCCTGTCTAAAAACAGGTACAGCATTTCCGGTGAATCCAGTTTTATATGGCTTTCAAAAGATGATTTACCGTTTATAATTATAGTGTCAATGGCAACCAGTGCTGTATCTACTACTTTTTGTATATATAATTTGCCCTTTTTAAGCCCTTTTATATTACCGGTAATGTGCAGGTTGGCATCGCCATAATCTTTTTTGTTACATGCCGTAAAAACAGCAATAACCAATAGTGCAGAAATCAGTCTTTTCATAAATAGTAAAGCGTTAAAAAATTTCCGCAAAGTAATAAAATTAAAGTTTATGGTTTAAGCTGTATAAAACAAAAACTGCCGTAAAGGCAGTTTTTGTTATTAATTCACAATAAGTTTTTTTACAACCTTTTTGCTATTGCTGCCGGCTGCTTCAATCAGGTATGTCCCGGGAGATAAACCCGAAACATCAATATTAAAATTATTAGCGGGTATATCTGTTTTATCTATTAGCAGTTTACCTGTAATGTCATATATTTTTAATGCTTTTAAAAGGCTGCCATCCATTAAATTTACAGTGATTATATTATCTGCGGGGTTTGGATAAACAGTAAAAGCATTGTTTTTTACATCATTTATACTTAGTGCATCTACAAATTGAGTAATAAAGGTATTAGTTACAATTGCCGGGTTAAAATCAAAATATATATAAGCGGTATTTTGTATTTCATCACCTGCTGTTATGCCTGCTACGGGCTTCACGCGAAAATGTACATAGCCATTGCTCCCTTCAGGGTCAGTTCCTTCGGGAGGTAATTGTATATTGCTAAACGTCCATGTGAGATTATTACCCATTCTTTCCATTACATAACTATGGCTGCTTCTTATCATTTCTACACTTTCGTATACCAACTTATCTGCTAATTCATCCTGAATTACCACTGTTCGTGCATTGGCAGTTCCTGTATTTTGAAAACGTATGGTGTAGTACAAATAATCATCAGGGTTAAATTCGTCTATATTAATCTGTTTACCGTGTGATTCAAACTTATCATTAGGGTCATAAGAGCCGACAATTATTTGTGTAAGTTCAGAGGTATTGTCAAGCGGGAATATATCATTATTCAACGTTATTAAAGCACTATTGGTTACGCTATCGCCAAGATTTACAGTAGGTATTGCCGGAGTATATAAATCTATAATTATTTGCTGCGGGTTGTAAGGCTCAAGGTTTGAAAAATTATATTCAAAGCCGGTTGGTGTAATGGTAGCCCCGGTTTGTGATATGGATGATATTGATAATACAGGGTCTTTTTCAAAAGTTATAGTTCCCGATATGGGCTGGCTGCCTTTGTTAATATAATGCAGTACAATTTTATTATCGAATCCTGCAAGGGGAGGCTCTGCCGGAATAATGGTTACACTCAAGTCATTATAATCCTGTGCTACCGTAACAGGGAAATAATAGGTTTCAGAAGCTATATTGCCAGAAATTTGGATATTAGAATAGGAGGGAACAGAAACAGAATAATAGGGTGCATACTCCGGTAATAATTGATAGGTTATGTTATAGGTATTATTTATGTCCTCATCATAAATAGTAAAAATGCCATTGGGCGCATAACCGTTACGGGTTATTCCGCCCAGGTTTTGCTCGTAAACAAACTCCCCTAAATTAAAGCCTTTTTCACCGGCATCTAAAATATTGTTGTTATTTGAATCTAAAAATGCGTTAAGCCTGATACCCGAACATTCCATTATTCCTTCACTGGCAGCATCGTTAATAGTTATATATCCTTCTACATTTTCATAATTTGTAACCAATAACAAATAATACTCCCCCGCCTGTGCATTGGGTATGCTTAAAGTTTCGGTAGGGTAAGGGGAATAGCTGCAGTCAAAAACGGTAGCACCCATATCATTGCATCCATCTTCCACTGAATTGAATGGGCCATAACAAATATAATCTACATCTATTTCATTTCCTGTTAATGAGTGCTGCTCAATTATAAAATTTAAATCTCCACTTTGGCTTACAGGCAGATAAAACCAAAAAGGGTTTCTCCATTGTCCAAAGCATCCATAATTTCTTTCGTCATTTTCTTCAGGATAAACATTTACAGTATTACTGAAAGGCTGCCCTAAAGAACCACATAGTGAAACTGCCTGTTCGCAGGTTGTATTTTGGGAAAACCCCTTCAGGCAAAAAATAATAAAGGCTAATAAAAGTAATTTCTTTTTCATATAATAAAAGGTTTGGTTTTATTAATGATGGCATAATAAAAAAAAGGTTGCGTATAAAGCAACCTTTAATTAGGAATTATCCTATAATTTAATCTTCCAGCAACCTTTTAGCAATCTTTAAGTTGCTTTTATTAATAAAGTCAACAATAAAAACACTTATGTTAAACTGGGGATTATTGTTTTTTCCCGAAAGCCTTTCTGTAACAGGTATCTGTTGTTTTTTGTGCTTTATGGTATCACTTTTAACCGAATTATCATTATTGTTTTTTTCAATGATGGCAATATGCATTTTTGCTTCCTGGGCCGGTGTGGCAGCCTTATCACTGCCTTTTGCCATAGCTGTGGCTCCACAGGCTATACATATAAGTAAAAATAGTTTTTTCATATGGATGGTTTTATAGTTACATATAAGTAGAGTGAATGAGCTTTTTGTTACAGGCAAAATCAAAAAATTAACAAAAACTCCCGCTTTTATTGCGGGAGCCTGTTTAAAATTTATTTTTAATATAATACTTTGAGTCTAAATCATCATCATCAAAATTATTAATGGGCTTAGGTTTTGGCTTTCGTGCCGCCACTTTTTTCTTCCACATTTCAAAATTGTCAGCCGACAATTTTTTTCGCATAATTTCGGTTACTTCTTTTTCAGATAAGCCAAATTCTTTTTTTATTTCTTCAAAAGGCTTTCTTTCTTCCTGAGCCAGCGTCACAATCCTGTCAAGCGCTTCTCTGTCCAGTTCCATGCGGTTACTCTTTTTCATCTACTGAAAAATTAATCAGATTTTATTTTTATTTAAGATTAGTAAACCAATATTAATAAAAAAAATCATTTGATTTAAAGTGTCGCAGCATTTTTTAATATTTTTTTAAAAATATTAGATATAAAGCCATGCCCAGTAAATTAAAGCCAGTTGCAAAGGAAGCCTTGCAACCAGTATCCATTTGGGTATCTTCATTCCTGCTTTAGTATTTGTCAGCATATATACATTGGCCGGAAATACAACAATAAGTAAAATAATTATTCCAACAGCAGCCCATTTTGTTAAGGCAGGAAATAAAAGCATAACCCCCAAAACCACTTCTGCCACGCCGCTTAAAATTACAAGTGCCCTGCGTGCAGGGAAGGCCGGCGGTATAATACGCTCATACATTTTAGGCACCCTGAAATGGTTAATGCCCGCTAAAATGTATAGCAGGGCCATTACATAAAGGTGCCATGGTAAATTCATGAAAAGTGTTTTTACCAAAGTTAGTGATTCTGCCCTTTGCTTTTATTTTTTAAATTCATTATAACTATTGCCGTAATGATGAGGGCTATGCCGCACCATTGCAGGGCAGTAACTTTTTCATCCAGTATAACAAAAGCCATCATTACAGATACCGGAAGTTCCAAAGATGATACAATACTGCCCAGCCCGATACCGGTATATGGAAAGCCTGCATTAAGCAGCATGGGTGGTATTATTGTGCCGAAAAGGGAAAGTAGTATACCCCACTTTAAAAAGATGTCAACATTATAAGTACCTGTCCAGGTAAAAAGGGCAAAGCCAAATACAATAACCGCACCACCCAAGAGCATAAAAAGGCTGCGTTGTGCAGAGGATAGGTGTGTGGCTATCCTGTTTGAGGTAAACATTGTGGTAGTGAAAGAGGCAGCGGCCAATAGCCCCCAGCCAATTCCACGCCAGTCGGGAAAGGTTGTGCTTTCAATAAGGTTGGTAGCCAGCGCGGTACCTGATAATACTATAAGTACTGCTATTATTTTTCTTCCCGAAGGGAATGATTTTGTTAAAATGGCTTCAAGCACCACGCCCATCCACACGGTTTGCATAAGCAGCACTATGCCTATGGAAACAGGGATATACTTAACTGCCAGGTAATAAAAAATACTGGTAAGCCCTAAAGATGTCCCGGCAAGCATTAACTCCGTTATACTTTTCCGTGATGCCTTTACAACCGCAGCACCCTTTTTCTTCCTTTGGAAGGCATTTATTAGCAAAATGCCAATAATGCCTAATATAAATTGAGATGAGGTAACTTCGGCCGTAGTGTAGCCTTCGCCATAGGCAAGCTTTACAAATGTAGCAAGCATACCATAACTTGTAGCGCCCAGCCCAACTAAAATTACTCCCTTTAATATATTGTTTTCATTCATTCCCTTAAATTTTAAAAAGCGGGCAAAGATAAGGCATTGTTTGCTATTACTGTACCTTTGTTTATATATAAATAAGGGTTAACTTTTTTTGGCTTCCTCTAAAAGGTCGCTTAAATGTACACGCAAAGCAGTAACCGAAATGGTTATTTCCCAAAAGGAAATAGCCAGCGATGCCAGCATAAGCAATAGGCTTGCGCCAAACATATAGGCTCCCCAGTCTGTAATTTCAAAAAACAGCAATGCCATAGAAAATACCGAAAAGAAAAGGCTAAGCACACCATACATCTGCATGTGGCGTATAAGGGTGAGCCTTAGGTTAAGGTTTTTAATTTCCAGTAATATGCTTTTGGTTTTGTCCTGCTCATAGTTTTTTTTCAGCCCGCGCACTATTGAGGCTATGGTAAGGAACCTGTTGGTATAGGCGAGTAATATTAAAGAAGTTGCCGAAAATAATAAGGCAGGTGTTTCGAGGGAAAGCATCATGGTTAATGTGTTTAATGTAAATGTATAAAGAAAATACTTAAACCTTTACAGTTACTTCATACAGGTTTTCTAAAACTTCAAGTACTGCTTCAGCATTTTTTTTGCGGGTACTAATTGTTATTTCGCAGTCCATTTCCATTTTTTGGGAAATAATTTCAAGGTTTTTTTCCTTAATTACCCGCATTACTTTATTCATATTTTGGTAGCCAAATTTCAGCGTAAAATAAACATCAATGGTTTTTTCTATAATTTCTGAAGCTTCCAATGCCATTTGTGCGGAAGCCCTGTAGGCGGAAATAAGCCCTCCCACACCTAGCTTTACACCTCCAAAATAACGTACCACAATTACCAGTACATTGGTAACTTCAAATGACTGTATTTGCCCGTATATAGGCATGCCTGCAGAATTATTAGGCTCGCCGTCATCATTGGCCCGGTAATAAACCTGTTCAGTTCCTAACTGGAAAGCATAGCACCAGTGCCGCGCAGAATGGTGTTTCTTTTTTACCTCTTCCAGTATTGCCTTAACCTCGTCCTCATCTTTTACAGGAAAAGCATACCCAAAAAATTTGCTGTTCTTTTCCTTATAAAGTGTTTCTTCCGATGGGGCTGCGAGGGTTTTATATATGTCTTTATCCAAAGCAATGGGTTTACACCTGCAAAGTTAGGCAACTTATTAAAAGATGGAAAAAATTGAGTATTATTGTATAGCAATATACAATAGTAAAACAGTATGAAAACAATAAAAACAGCCTTGCTTTTATTAATAGCTTTTACACTGACAAACTGTGGACAGAAACAGGAACCCAAAGAAAAATACTGCGGTATTGAAATTTCGGGTTTTGAAGTTATTGACCTGAAGGCAATAGGAGATAAAGGGTTTAATTATACTGAAGAAGGCAGAAGCACCGAAAGGGGCCTTACAGCAGAACTTAATGCACTGTTTGACAATACCAAAAATATAAAGGTAATTTTCTTCATGAAAACCGATGATACAATCGGGATGTATATTATGGCACCTGATGAACAGCAGGTAGTGGAGAAAATAAGCTGCCATATTTTAACCAATACTTTTAACGGAAGGCTGCCTGAAAACAGGAAGCTTTTATTTTATACCGATGCACATGATACATTGGTAGCTGCCATTAAAACAAAACCGAGGGAAAAGCAGTAACCTAAGCCTCGTCCAGCGAAATGATTTTTTTATCGAAAAGTTCCGTTACATCCTCTTCACCTTTTTGGATGTTCCATACCTGAAAGCCAAGTTCTTCGGCAGCGTCGGTATTAAATTTTTTATCGTCAACAAGTAATGTACGCTTGGGCCGTATGTCGTGGTTATTAACCAGGTAATTATAAGCTCCGGCATCCGGCTTGCGCACCCCTATTTCGTGCGAAAAATATACCTTTTCAAAACATTGGTAAAAATCACTGTAAAAGGAGGCTCCTGCATCCTGTTCAAATTTTTCAATGTGTATTGGGTCGGTATTGCTTAAAAGGAACAAGCGGTAGGATTCGGTTAACTTCTGTAAAAATTCAAGCCGGTACAACGGGAAGTCCTCAATCCCGGCATTCCATGCTTTTTTAATAGCCTCAAGCGAAGCATTGTTTGTATATATTTGGATTCCTTTTAAAAATTCCTCTTCTTTAATGTGGCCGGTTTCCAGTTTCTTTTCAAGTTCTTCCAGTTCAGTATTCCAGTCTTTAAGGCCAAGTGCAGTCAGGGCATTATCTTTAGCCTCTTTGTTTTTGTTTATAAATACATCGCCAAAATCAAATACTATCGTGTTAACCATAATTCCTGAAAATTAAAAGTTCATCGTTCATTATTTCCTGCCTTTTAATAGGGGCGGCAGTAAATTTAGGTGCTTCCGTACCCTTAGTAAAAACAGCCTGCCCTTTAAAAACCCTCGCTTCATCCCAAAGGCCGGCATTAATAAATGCCTGTAGGGTTATGCGCCCACCTTCCACAATAACAGATTGCAGGTTGTAGCGGTGCAGCACATTACAAACTGCAGGCAAAAAGCCGTCATCAAGTGGCACAACTTCATAAGCCAGGTTCTCTAAATTAGGAAAATTGGCTTTTTCGGTCAAGACAATTGTTTTTATTTTATGATTTTTAACAGAATGATTGTCCCCGATTTTGTTTTCCCTGTCAATTATAACCCTTACAGGGTTGGGCCCTTTCCAGTCGCGCACATTTAGTTCTGGGTTGTCGCTAAGTACAGTTTGCGTCCCTGCAAGTATGGCCATTTCCTCGCTGCGCCATTTATGCACAAGCTGGCGCGAATAGGGATTTGTTATCCATACTGGCCTGTTGTCCGGTTTGCTTTCAGGGCTGATGAAACCATCAGCACTTTGTGCCCACTTTAAAATTATATACGGACGCTTTTTTTCGTTAAACGTAAAAAACCTTTTGTTAAGTTCGCGGCACTCCTTTTCAAGTACGCCTACAATAACATTTTTCCCGGCTTCCCTCAATTTTTTTATTCCGTTTCCGGCAACCTTTTCGTGTGTATCTGCAGTGCCGATTACAATATTTTGTATTTGCTGGCGTATAATAAGGTCGCAGCAGGGCGGTGTTTTGCCATAGTGGCTGCAGGGTTCCAGGCTGACGTATAATGTAGAGTTTGGAATAAGATGCCTGTTTTCCTCAGTTACAGAATTAATACAGTTTACCTCCCCATGTGGCCCCCCATAGGGCGAAGTAAAACCCTCACCAATAATACTGTCATTATATACCAGCACAGCCCCTACAGATGGATTGGGCATGGCAGCCCTTAAGCCTTTTTCTGCAAGTTCCAGGCAGCGAAGCATGTATTTTTCGTGGTTCATGGTATGGTTTAAGCTGTAAAGTTACAAATTACAGGTTTACCCGCAGCAAACCCGCACAAATGTAATAGCTTTGCAATATGAAGCTTAAAGAGTACCGCACCCGTTTTATTTCCCGCCTTGCAGAAGTTTATGACATTGTTGAGGCAGAAAGCCTTTTTTCAATAGTATTAAAAGAGTTAAAAGGCTGGGGTAGGGTTGATTTAGCCATGAATCCTGATGTATCACTAACCACAGTTGAACATCAAAAGTGGGACTTAGTTTTAGAGCAGTTATTAAAGCAGGTGCCTATACAGTATATTTTTGGAAAGGCTCATTTTTATGGAATGGAGTTTGAAGTATCGCCTTCCACGCTTATACCGCGGCCTGAAACGGAAGAGCTTGTGGAGATGGTAGTGCATGAAAACAGGCAGAAGGGAAAAATAAAAATACTGGATATTGGAACAGGAAGCGGATGCATAGCCGTTTCGCTTGCCAAAAACCTCCCGACGGCACAGGTATTTGCTATTGATGTATCGGCAGGTGCACTTGAAGCGGCAAAAAGAAACGCTGCCCATAATAGTGTTGAGGTTACTTTTTGGCAAGAAGATATCCTTGCTTTAAAAAGTCTGCCGACTCAGTTTGATGTTATAGTATCCAACCCGCCTTATGTAAGGCATGTTGAAAAAGCGGAAATAAAGCCTAATGTGCTGGAGCACGAACCACATCTTGCACTTTTTGTGGAAGATACCGATCCTTTGCTATTTTACAGGAAAATAGCCGGGTTGGGCAAAAGCGCACTCAACAGCAACGGGAGGCTGTATTTTGAAATTAACCAATATTTGGGTAATGAAACTGCTGCGTTGCTAGAAGATTTAGGTTATAAAAATATAGCGCTAAAGAAAGACCTTTTCGGTAATTACAGGATGATTTCCTGCTCTGTGTAGGCTTTATTCGTAACGCAAGGCTTCCACAGGGTCCAGCCTTGATGCCTTTACTGCAGGGTATGAGCCTGAAAATATGGTTACAATTATAGTGGTTGCCATCGCAGCAAAAATTGCCACCCAGGGTATTGGAAAGGTTGCCCCCATAAGTACAGAAACCAAAAAGCCTGTCAGCAAACCGAGTATAAGCCCAAGCAAACCACCCATAAAACTAATGATAAGTGTTTCGGTAAAAAACTGCATGGCTATGGTGCCGCGCCTTGCGCCAAGCGATTTTCGCACGCCAATTTCGCGTGTCCTTTCAGTAACGGAAACAAGCATTATGTTCATAAGGGCAATAGAGGAGCCAAATACAGTTATAATGCCTATAACCCACGCTGCAATACCTAATGTCTGCGTTTGTGATAATAAAGATTCTATCAGCTCATCACTGCGGGCTATACCGAAGTTGTCTTTTTCAACCGGGTTAAGCCCACGCACGCGGCGCATGGTTATTATTGCCTCATCTACGGCAGAATCAAACATGTCCCGGTTACCTACCATAACCTTTATTTCGTAGTCAATATTAGGTGCGGTAAAAAGTGAGCGTGCCAGTTGTATAGGTATAATTACCCTTAAATCCTGCCTGTTGCCAAATGTTGACCCCTGTTCTTTTAAAACACCTATCACCTTAAAGCGTGCCCCGCGTATGGATATGGTTTGGTTTATAGGGTTCACGTCTTTAAGCAGCCCTTTTTCAAAATCGGAACCTACAACACATACATAATTATTGTTATCTACATCAAAATTATTAAAATTACGCCCTTTGGTAGTTTCCAGCCCTGAATTGGGGATGAAATATTCATCGGCTCCCAATATGGTTATTTCGGGATCTGTTTTCTCTGCTTCATGTTTTACCTCGGCACCGCTTGCCGCTACAAATGATAAGGATACTGTTGATGTAGGAAAGCTGTATTTTTCCTGAAACTCCCTTGCCTGCGGATAGCTTATAACAGGGTTAACCTTAGCAGTGTTGCGGTTGCGGCCTATCTGCTCGGAGAAATCATACCTGCTTATGGAAAAAGTGTTGGTTCCCATAGAGGCAAAATTTCCTGTTACAGTGCTTTCCAGCACAGCAACAGCCGCCAGTATACCTACAAGCGCCCATATTCCCAAACCGATAATCATTACTGTTAGTATGGTGCGCAATAACTGGCTTTTAATAGAGCCGAAAGCAATTTTGGTATTCTCCCTGAAAAGGTTAAACATCAGATAAAATTTTTATGCCACTAAAATACATAAATTGTTTTAAGTATAGCTTTACCGGCTGCCAACTTTAAAGCTTAAGTATTGTTATATTTGCATTATAATATATAAGTTGAATAACAAATGGCACAAAAACCGGGAATACCAAAAGGGACAAGAGATTTTTCACCAGCAGAGGTGGCTAAGCGTCAATACATTATTTCTACGATTAAGCATCATTTTGAAACTTTTGGCTTTCAGCCTATTGAAACCCCTTCATTTGAGAATTATGATACCCTTATGGGCAAGTATGGCGAGGAAGGAGACAGGCTTATATTTAAAATTTTAAATTCAGGCGACTATCTTGCCAAGGCTGATGAAACACTGCTTGCCAATAAAGACAGCCAAAAGCTTATACCGCATATATCTGAAAAGGCACTTCGTTATGACCTTACTGTGCCCTTTGCACGTTATGTAGTGCAGCACCAAAATGAGATTGAATTCCCTTTCAGGCGCTACCAGATACAGCCTGTGTGGCGTGCCGACAGGCCGCAGAAAGGACGTTTCAGGGAGTTTTACCAATGCGATGCAGATGTGGTAGGTTCCGCTTCTTTATGGCAGGAGGTAGAACTTGTATTGCTTTATGACAGTGTATTTACATCACTTGGCTTAAAAGGCGCTGCTATAAAAATCAACAACAGGAAAGTACTTTCGGGCATAGCTGAAGTGATAGGAGCTAAAGATAAACTGATAGATTTTACCGTTGCGCTTGATAAACTGGACAAAATAGGTGAGGAGGGTGTAAAAAATGAAATGCTGGAAAAAGGGATTACTGCAGATGCGATTGATAAAGTGCAGCCTCTTTTTAATTTTACCGGCAGTACCGAGGAAAAACTTGATAAGCTGGAACAACTGCTGGCCTCTTCGGCAGAGGGTATGAAAGGTGTGCAGGAATTGCGTTTTATTTGCGAAAATGTAAAAGCTGCAGGGCTTGGCCAGTCGGTGCTTGACCTTGATGTTACGCTTGCCCGGGGGCTTAATTATTATACAGGAGCTATTTTTGAGGTTACGGCACCAGGTGTTGCCATGGGCTCTGTAGGTGGCGGGGGAAGGTATGACGACCTAACCGGTATATTCGGGCTTAAAAATATGAGTGGCGTTGGCATATCTTTCGGGCTGGACAGGATTTACCTGGTGCTGGAGGAACTGGGCCTTTTCCCTGAAACGGTTACTGAGAATACAAAAGTACTCTTTATAAATTTTGGAGATAAAGAATCATTATATGCCCTTAAAGCCATACAAAAACTGAGGAACATTGGCTATAAGGCAGAACTGTATCCTGACGCTGCCAAAATAGGAAAGCAATTTCAGCATGCGGATAAAAGAGGTATTCCTTTTGCAGTGCTTACAGGCGATGAAGAAATTAGCAATAATTTATTTACTATAAAAGACCTTAAAACAGGAGAACAGCTAACACTGCCGTTAGAAGATTTAATCAGTAAGATAAAATAAAAAATCCCGCCTTATGGCGGGATTCTATTTTTTAGTTAAGATGATAATCAATTTGCGGTTATACAGCATTTAAAATGTTAACCTTGTTTTTTGGAACTCCGCCCGAATTGTCCTGTATAATTTCAATACCCAGAATTTCGAAAGGCCTTTCAATCTGATTGCCATTGATGTCAAGGTAATCCATTACAAGTTCATCAAAATTGTCAGGATGCAATGATATTGCAACGCTGTCGGTCAATTCATTTTCAACAATGAAATTCCTCATCCCGTCATAAGTAATTTTTTCCATAAGCATTTAAAATTTAAAGTTGGTTAAATATATAAAACCCGAATGAATAAAATATTGTTAAAAGTGTTAAATGTTGAAAAATTTATACTCTTTAGGTAGAAGTATAAATAATAACACAATAAAACTTACAAGTAGTTGCGTTTTTGAGAATATTTATTTTAACAGCTTCAGAGGTATATTTTATTATATGTCATTGTTAATGAGGTAAGTAAAATTTTTTATTCTATCTGAAGTCTACAATACCACCTCCTGTATTACCTTCTTTTACAGTTTCATTTTTAGCCTTTTCCCATTTGATGAATGGATATTTATTTTTAAACTCGTTAATATCCCTCTCAAAATAGCCTGAAACATATATCCTTGTTTCACCGGGCCTGGCAGCATCTTTATAGGCAAGTTCGCCAATATAGGTTATCTCGCCCTTTTTAATTTCAAAAGGTATAGAAAATTCTTTACTGGTATAAACCATTCCCGTATAGCCAATATGGTCAAGGTAGTTATATTGGTTAAATTCATATTTGCCGGGTTCTGCCTCAATTATAAACAGGTAGGTTTTAGCATTATTAAAATCACCATTAAAAGCGCTTTGGTTATCCTTTCGTGCTTTTATTTCTATTTTTCCAGAATGCTTTCTCTTCTCTTTTTTATCTGTTGTAACGGGTTGGTAAAAAAAGCGGTAAATATCATTAACAGGTATATCGCCTTCAAAAGTTACGGTTCCCACAGCCAGCCCTTTTTGAGCTGAGGGTACAAAATCTTTATTTATGCCGCCGGATGAAGAGCAGGAAGACAGTATAAACAAAACAGGTAACAAAAAATATTTCATAGCTTTAATTTATTACAGTAAAATTAGCTATTACTGTTGGTAAAGCATATTTATAACTGCTAATTAACACAAAAGGCTTAAGCATGTTAATCAATTATTGCCATAGCTTCCTCTAAAAAAGCAGCCTGTCTTTCATTAATTAATTTTAAGGCTTCGGTGTAACTAAACCATCCTGCTTTGTCAACCTCTGGGAAAAAAGCCGTTTTGCCTGACCGGGGCGGCCATTCAACCTGAAAATTATTGCAGGTTATGGCTTCGGCATCAAAAGTTCCTTCTGCAAGCCAGCATAAAACTTTTTTACCTCCTTTTTGTGTTAGAGGTTTTAATTCAGTGAACGGAGCGGTGGGATTATATCCTGTTTCCTCTTTAAATTCACGTATAGCCGCATGAAGCAATTCTTCATCAGGCATTGGCTCTCCTTTTGGGATGCTCCACCATCCTTCATCCTTTTTAGTAAAAAAAGGTCCTCCGGGATGTACTAATAAAAACTCTGTCTCTTTGTTAATCTTTCGGTATAACAAAATACCTGTACTTATTTTCATGGTTAAATCTAATAAAATATGGCAGCTTTTCCTGCATAAGGTAAAAACTGCCATTAGTTTTCCCGGATGATTTATAAATAAATCAATAATTAAATTTTTGTATAAGTGAGCGAAACATTGCCTGTGCTGTATATGGCATTTCCTTCTGCATCTCTGTCAGGATATGGACTGTTAGGACGGGCTAATGTAATTTCATCGTTTTCACGTATATCATATTCAATAGTAATAGGAGGCTCAATCATAGTATTTGTAAGTATCAGCTTATCACCCGAAACTTCCCATGTGCCGGTCGATTCATCCGACTCACACACTACTTCGGTTGTTATTAATACATAATTGTACACCGAAGAATAAGTATTATCACTATTAAGTTCAATATATGAATTTTCATAACACACACTTTCCGTTATAAGATTGGAAGAAGCGGTTTCATCCCCGTTAAAGTCTACGTTCTTAGGAATATCTACAGCAGTTAATTCATAGGTTCCTGCCATTGAGCGTGAGCCATTGTCGTCATCGCTGGAACAACCTGCAAAAATGCCCGCAGCCATGGCTGAAATAATAAAGTATTTTAATTTTTTCATAGCTTAACTTTTTGGTTATACTCAAAGTTAAGATTTGAATAGCAAAGATGCTTAATGTGTTAACAGTAAATTAACCCCTGATATTTAGCTGTTGAGGTTATCAAGAAGTTCAAAAGGGTATTTTTCTAAATACTTTTCTAAAAGTTTTCCCTGTTTAAAACTTAGTTTCCAAATAACTTTATTGTTAATAGAGTTTAGCCATAATTCTACATAAAAATTATTAATGGCATACAATAGCTTTTTTACATTGCCCTCAATACAGGAATCTATTAAAATGCCATCATTCCACAATATGGTATATTGCTCCTTTTCATTCAGATTTTTATATTCTCCCAATTTCATATCCCTAAATTACAATTCTTATGCATTTTATCAAACAGCATGTTTTTAATTAATTAAAACGTAACCTGCAATATTGTTATTGTTAGGCAATATAAAGTACTGAACAGAAAATAATTAAGTTTTTATTAGCAGTGCTTTGGCGAAAATTAAGAATTGAATAAACGAACTTGCACAATAATAACAGTTAATAAAATTGCTATGAGATTGCTGCTTTTAATACCGTTGTTTATACTGCTTTTTATTTCGGGCTATAATCTTGCCAACGATTTTGCCGCCCAGCAGGGAGCTAATTATTTATTCTTTAAAGTAGTGCATATACTTATGATGATGTTCAGTGCAGGCTGTATCATTGCGATATTGCGCTCAATGTTTAAAATTAGTAAAATATCAACACCTGTTGCCGATACATATGAAGAAAGCAATCCCGGGCTTGTTATTGAGCATTGATTGTAACAGATTAAATAATAAAAAATCCCGCTTTTAGCGGGATTTTTTATTATTTAATTTAACTGTTCTTTTCTTTTTTTGATAAAATAGTAGTAAGCAAACATAATGCCTGCCAAGGCCAATACTATTAGTTTTGTATTAATTGGTGCTGCCGGATCTGAATCTTCTGGCCCCCCGGTGTCTTCTGTTGGCCCGGTGTCCTGTGCAAATACAACAAAGTCACTAACTAGCAAAAAAGCTAAGAAATAAAATTTTAATACGTTGTTAGTCATAATATTTAGGGGGTTTTAATTCGGGTCAAAATTAAAGGCTTATTTTTAAATAAAAAAGTAAATTCACATAAATTTAAAAAAAAGGCAATACTTAATACTATGATAAATAATAAATTACATTTTATTAATATTAACACCCCTATAAAAAGATTATATAATGAGTGCCAAATAAAAAAGGAAGTGTATTTACACTTCCTTTTTTTCGTAGCGAAGACGGGAGTTGAACCCGTGACCTCAGGGTTATGAATCCTGCGCTCTAACCGACTGAGCTACCTCGCCATTTCATCCGGTTATTATTTCCTGAACGCGGGTGCAAATATAACATTAAATTCAATGGTTGCAAATATATTTTTTCAAAAAAAATTATTTATAAAAAACCTTTTTTATAAGTATTAAATATTATATATTTCACCAAAAATCAAGTTAACCAATGGAAGAAAAACTAAAATATGAACTGGAATTCCCTATAACATCATCCCCGCAACTTCTATATCAATATATATCAACACCTTCAGGATTATCAGAATGGTTTGCTGATAATGTTAACTCACGAGGCGAATTTTTTACCTTTATCTGGAATGATTCAGAAGAAAAGGCAAGAATGTCGTCTAAAAAGTCAGGTGAAAAGGTAAAATTCAGATGGGTTGATGAAAATGATAAAGACAGCGAATATTATTTTGAACTGCGCATACTTGTTGATGAAATAACAAAAGACGTATCATTAATGGTGGTAGATTTTGCAGAGGAAGATGATATGCAGGAGGCCAAACAGCTTTGGGAAAACCAAATTAGCGACTTAAAGCATGTGTTAGGCTCGGTTTAGGAATTCGTTTTTATTAAAACTATATTTGCCCTGATAATTTTCAGGGCTTTTTTTATGATAAATTATAACGGGAACCTGGTGAGCCAGGCGGCTGTCAACATACAGGATAACAGGGCTTTTTTATATGGGGATGCCATTTTTGAAACCATGAAAGTGCTTGATGGTAAAATACTTTTTGCTGAAGACCATTACTTCAGGCTCATGGCATCTATGCGCATTGTAAGGATGGAAATACCAATGCATTTTACGCAGGAGTATATGGAGGAGCAGGTGAGCAGGCTGGCCAATGAGATGAGGATTGCCAATTCCTGCCGGGTTCGCCTTTCTTTTTTCAGGAAGGAAGGGGGTAATTATCTTCCTAAAGATAATAATGCTGAGTTTATTATAACAGCCACAGCTTTACAGGACATGGTTTACCCTGTATATAGTAATGACTATGAAGTTGACTTGTTTAAAGATTTTTATGTTACAAAACAACTGCTGTCCACTTTAAAATCGGCTAACAGGCTTGTGCAGGTTACAGGAAGTATTTATGCGGATGAAAACGGACTGGATAATTGTATTTTGCTTAATGATGAAAAAAACGTGGCTGAAGCCTTGCAGGGTAATATTTTTATGCTGACCGGTACTAAACTGGTTACTCCGCCTGTTGCTGACGGGTGCCTTAACGGGATAATGCGCAAGCAGGTTTTGGCAATTGCCCGTAATATGGAAAATATAGAACTGCAGGAAGCTTCAATTTCACCATTTGACTTGCAAAAAGCAGATGAGCTGTTTATTACAAATGTTATAATGGGAATAAGGCCTGTAACTAAATACCGCAAAAAAATATACGATACTAAATTTTCGCAGGAATTGACTAAAAAGCTAAATGCTAAAGTGCGCCTGGGTTAATTAAGGGTAGGGTTTTCGGGAGCATTAGACCATATAAGGTATTCACCGCCCAGTTCCATAATTTTTTCTTTCCAGAATGAAACACTGGATTTGCCTATAATTTTATTATTGTGGTGGTTTTCGGAAACAATCCATGAGTTGTCTTCCAGTTCATCTTCAAGCTGGTGTGCTTCCCAGCCTGTGTAGCCCAAAAAGAACCGGATATTATTTTTCTTTATTGCACCGCTGTTTATAAGCTCTTTGGTAAGCTCAAAATCTCCGCCCCAGTATATTCCATTAGATATTTCAATACTGTTGGGTATCAGGTCGGGAATGTTATGTATAAAGTAAAGGTTGTCCTGTTCTACAGGGCCCCCGTTATATATCTTGAAGTTGCCTTCCACTTCAGGAATAAGGTCGCGAATGGTAAACCCCAGGGGTTTATTTAATATAAAGCCTACGGAACCGCTGTCATTATGGTCTGCAAGCAACACTACTGATCTGTTGAAAGAAAGATCCCCTATTGTAGAAGGCTCTGCTATAAGCAGGTGGCCTTTTTTTGGCTTTAATGAAATCATATCCTTGCAATTTTGCTAATAAATTTAAAGGAAAAAAAACATACCTCCAAAAATTTTAGGAACATTTAAATAAAAAAGCCTCTCAATTGAGAGGCTTTTTTATTTAATCAAAATTATTTTTTTGAATTTACAGCTCCGTCAAGTTCTGCTCCCGGCTTAAATTTCACTACGTTTTTAGCAGCAATGTTTATTGTTTTGCCTGTTTGCGGATTTCTACCTTCCCTTGCAGCCCTGTTTGAAACTGACCATGAGCCAAAACCTACAAGAGAAACCCTGTTTCCTTTGTTTAACGCACCGCCTACATTACTTATGAAAGACTCTAATGCTTTTTTTGCTGCACCTTTAGAAATTCCTGCATCTGCAGCCATTGCGTCGATTAATTCTGATTTGTTCATAATAATTGTTATTAATTGTTTGGTTAAAAAAAGTTTTTACGACTTAACTCTTATACAAATTTAGCAGGAAATGCATATTATACAAGTGTTTCGGTGTGTTTTCGTTGTAATTGTTAATAACTTTAGTTTGAATGTTAATAAGCAGCCTTGCAAAATTTAAATATTTGTAACTGCCCATATTTAAAGGCTTAAAATGCAATGGCGTTTTCTGAAAATGACATTCCGTTTAATAGTTCGGCAGCCTCCATTTTTTTCTTGCCTGGAAACTGGATACTTTTAATTTTTATGTACCCATCTTTAACAGTAACTTTTATTTCTTTCCTGCCTGTAATAATAGTGCCCGGGGCCGAGTTGTGGTTCTCTTCAATAAAACTGCTGCTGTATATTTTTACACTCCATTCCTGTTCGTTGTCTTTCATATAACACCAGGCGGCGGGGTAAGGGCTAAGGCCGCGTATAAGGTTGTAAATTTCCCTTCCCGGTTTATCCCAGCTTATTTTACAGTTATCGCGGTTAAGTTTGTAAGCTGTTTTAAGTTCTTCACCCGCAGGCTGTATTGTGGTTTGTACGTTGCCGGTAGCTATCAGCGTAAGGGTTTTTAGCACTGCATCGCTTCCCAGTTCCATAAGCCGGTCATGAAGCTCTCCTGCATTTTCATTTTCATCTATTGGTATTTCTTCCTTTAATAGTATAGCACCGGTATCAATTTTTTCATCTATAAAAAAAGTGGTTACTCCAGTCGTAGTTTCGCCATTTATTATAGCCCAGTTGATTGGTGCAGCACCCCGGTACTGCGGCAATAAAGAAGCATGCAGGTTAAAGGTGCCCAATTTTGGCATTTTCCATACGGCTTCGGGCAGCATGCGGAATGCCACTACCACCTGCAAATTAGCATTAAGGCTTTTTAGTTCCTCAAGAAAAGCAGTATCCTTTAAATTGGTGGGCTGTAATATTTTTAACCCTTTTTCCAATGCATATTCCTTTACAGCCGAATATTTTATTTTTTGCCCCCTGCCGGCGGGTTTATCGGGTGCGGTTATAACAGCGGCTATATCATAATTGTTTTGGTAAATAGTGTCCAGTATGCCAACGGCAAAATCGGGCGTACCCATAAAAACTATGCGTAATTTTTCCATTACTTTAATGCGTATTGGTTATTTATATTCAGTTTTATCCTGTTGTTTTCCAGCAGCATCTGCAACGCAAATGTTACTTCCTGCGGTGTAAGTTCCAGTCGGCTTTCTATATCCCTTGATGTGGCAGGCGATTTTTTTAGCACTTCCAGTATTGCCATAGCTGTGTCGGCAGGCTTTAACTGTTTTTTGCTTTTATTAATACAGTAGGAACATATGCCGCAGTCTGAACTGATATTCTCATCAAAATACTGCAATATTAATTTGCTTTTGCAGGTTTTTGTATTGGTTACATAATCAACTACTGCATCAAATTGCCGCAGTTTAATTTCGTTTTGCTTTTCAAGGTATTTGGCTATACGGTTAATAGTATGTTCGTCATCCCTTACTTCATTAGAGGTAATGCGGCTGTCGCTCCCTGCGGTTTTAAGGCTGATTATTTCTTTTTGTTTAAGCCTACCCAGTAGGTTAAGCAATTTTTCCTCCGTAGTGTTAGATTTTTTTACAATCAGTCCTGTATTAATTGCCGTTTCCATGTCAAATATACCGGCATAGCTCCTTAAAAAAGCAAGTAAAATTTTCTCGTCTGCGGGGTTCAGGCTCATGTACCTTATTACTTCCTTATTTGGTATAAGGAACTGCAGGCTTACCTGCTGCGAAAATTCTTTAGAAAGCGTTACTATACCCTGCCTGTCTAAAAACTGGAGGGCATTATAGGTTTTGGTTACAGGGAAATTATATTGCCTGCAGAAATCGTTCAGGTTAAAAACAAAAGTTTGGTTGATGCCTTCACCGTAGGCAATCTGTAAAAAATTATTGAGTTTATTATATACCTCTTTAAGAAATCTTCTATCGGGAAGTACATCTATAAACTGGTTTTTAGCAGTAAGTGTATCTGATGCGTTAACCAGCATTACAGCAAACGCTTTTTGTCCGTTACGCCCTGCACGCCCTGCTTCCTGGTAATAACTTTCAAGGTTTTCAGGTAATTGTATGTGTATTATGGTTTTTACATTAGCCTTATCTATACCCATACCAAAAGCATTGGTTGCCACAATTGCCTGTACTTTTTCCTGCAGCCACAAACCCATATTTTTTTCTTTCTCTTCTGTTTTTAAGCCCCCATGGTAAAAGGTGGTTTTAAAACCCAGGGCATTTAACTGTTGGGAAACATCATGGCAGGCTTTCCTGTTGCGAACATATATAATAGCAGGTTCAGGATTTTTGGTGAGTATTTGCTGCATACGGTATAATTTATCTTCGGTTTCAAAAACCATATAGGCTAAATTTTCCCGTGCAAAAGATTTTTTAAATAACGCAGGCTCTTTTAATTCCAACTGCTGTATAATGTCCTGCTGTACCCTTTGTGTTGCCGAGGCTGTGAGTGCTATGAACGGAATGTTTGGCAATGCCTGCCTTAATCCTGCAATCTTTAAATAGGCAGGGCGAAAATCATGCCCCCATTGCGATACACAGTGTGCCTCATCTATAGCCACAAGGTTTATTGGCAGTTCCTTTATCCTCTCCAGTATCCAGTCGGCCTGAAGCCTTTCGGGCGACATATACAGGAATTTATAATTGCCATACCGGCAATTGTCCAAAAGGTCGCTTATTTCATCAGTAGTTATACCGCCGGTAAGGGCAATAGCTTTAATTCCCTTTTTGGCAAGGTTTTCTACCTGATCTTTCATAAGGGCAATTAAGGGAGAGATAACAAGGCAAATGCCGGGAAGCATCATTGCCGGAACTTGGAAGCAAACCGATTTACCGCCGCCAGTAGGCATAAGGGCAAATGTATCGGTGCCATTAAGCACTGAATTTATTATCTGCTCCTGCGGTTCGCGAAAGCTGTTGTGTTGCCAGTATTTTTTAAGGATATCAAGCGGCTGCTGCATATTATTTTGAAAGATGCCCTAATATATAAAGAATTCTGTTATCAAGGGTGTCTTTAGGGACTTCAATTAGCTCGTAGCCGTAATTTTTATAGGTTTCCATTAAATGGTCGGCAATGAGTTTTGCCTGTTCAAAGTTTTCATAGCGTGCCTCATCGGCCGTATATATTTCTTCCCAGGGTGGCAGGAAAAATATTTTTGTGTATTTATGGTCATGGCAGGCTTCATCAAAGAAAGCAGGGTAGGCATCACCTATATAATGCATATAGGCCAATACATCGGGAATGCCACGGTCAATAAAAACAATATCTGTTTTTTCTTCCAGTGCCTGCCTGTACTGTTTTTTTCTTCCTTCTAAAAGTAATTCGCTAAAAAGCAGCGGCTTTTCAAGAAATAACTGCTCAATGCCCTGCTTTCGGGCTTCAAGTGTAACTTCGCGCGAAATTTCCGGATAGCATGTGTATCCTTTTTGTTTGAGTTCGTCTATAATCGTAGTTTTTCCTGAACCCGGCCCGCCGATGAGTACTACTATTTCTTTATCCACTTTTTTTAGAAATAAGCGGCAAATTTACTAAATGGTTTTTAAATCGAAAGTTAAGTTTACAAAGGTATTATTGCTGTAAAATATTACTAAAATGAAATATTTTAAACAAAAAGAGTTAAAAACTGCTAATTGATAAGTGAAAATTGTTAAAATGTTTATTATGTAAATTATATTGCGTAATTTACAACGATTTTAAAAATTAGCCATTATGAAAAACATGAAGCGGAGGAATTATTATATACACCATTTCTCATTTGTAAAGAAAGATAATATTATCAGGAATATAGAGTTTATTATTGCCCTTACTGTTGCAGGTATTATGGCAGCAGGGCTGTATACAATATTGTAATATGTAATTGTTTAATAAAAAGGCTCCTTTACAGGAGCCTTTTTTATATAAAAATACCGGATAGCTTATTACTATCCGGTATTTTAAATAGCATCATGCTTTTTACGGCATGGGCGCTTTGGTTTCTTCAATATAATGCTTAAAATCCTTAATGTCTGATTTTACAATTTTTTCAAAAGCCGGGTTGAATAATTTTGCTACTGCTTCGCCTGCTTTACCCATTGGCGCATGGTAAGAAATAGTTACATCAATTTCTGTTGAGTTGCCATTATCTTTAAACCTCACTTTACCTGCATTGCGCACAGTAGAGTTTGGTAATGAATGCCAGCTTAAAAGCTCATTAGGCTCATCCATCAGTATTTCGGCTTTCCAGCTTACAGTACCTAATCCTCCCAGTACTTTTGCCTTCCATTCAGAAGTGTATTCATCCAATTGTTCCACACTTTTTAAGTGATCCATAAAAAGCGGCAGGTTTTCAAGTTTCCTCCAGGCATTATATACTTCATTAACCGGTTTGTTTACTGTAAGTGATGTATTGATTACAGCTTCTCCAGATTTTAGTACTTTGGTGCGGTCAATAACATCATAAGCAGGGCAGTAACCGCTTATTCCCCTAAACAGCATAGTGCCTGCGGTTATACCTTCCATCACTTTTTTATCATCTTTTTTCTTTAGGGCCCGGTATAGCAGGTAGGAGCCTGCAGCTATCATTAAAATCCTTTCTGTTTTACTTACATTTACCCTTAAGCCTGGTATAATACTCTTTTTACCTTTATGAAGATAGTTGTCGGCTTCTTTAGGATTGGAAACAGAAGCATACCTGTTCGGGTCGGTACCTGAAGGGTCATATTTAGAAAAATTCTTTTTGTCTTTGGCATGTGCCAGTAGGCTGTTAGCTTCCATAGTCAATAGTTTAATAGGTTATTAAGTAAGATAAAATTAGCCATTTATATAAGTGGGTAAGTGTAATTATTTTATAAATTATTCTTAATAATGTTATAAAAACCAGCTATTTACATTAATGTTAAATATTAACTGTGCTTTAACGGATTGTACTAAATATTTTATAAAAGCCTTTTATTGAAACCATTAATTTTTAGCTATTCCTAAATTTGAGTATAAATATAAATTTTGGGTCATGAAAAAGTTATTACTCATAGTATTGTTTAGTATTCCTGCAATGGCGCAGGATGGCTTTAAGGCGCAGGGACGTGAAATAATATGGGAAAAAACCTTTCCTGTAAATAATGCCGATGTGGTTGCACTGCTGGACAGGCAGCCGGAGTTGAAAGTAAGCTCATTTATAGATAATGCTTATAAGGGCAGCGTGCGTGAAATATCCAATACATGTGAGGGTGGATCCGGGTTAATGAAAAATAACTGCAAATTTAATTTTATTGTACTGGTTAACCCTGATCATTATGTAGTGGTAGTGCGCAACCTGAAGCTGTTAGAAAAATATGGGCCAATGCAGGCAAGGACGATGGCCAACCGTTGTGAAAAATATTTTTTGTATAACCATGCCCTTAAAGACGACGAAAAATCTGTAAACGACCTTTCCTGCCTCGATAACTTTTTAACAGGGATTTTTTCGGTGCAGCAATCAGCCAGTTTGGGTACTGCCTCAAATTAATTAACAGTAGGATACAATAAAAAAGCCACCATTTTAGGTGGCTTTTTTATTTAGTAGATTTTTTTAGTTGAATTTTACTTCAAGTACATCAATTTCATCTTCTGTTACTTCATTTTCTTCATCAGCTATAACGTTGATGCCTAAAACGCATAAAAGGTTTTTTGTGTTGTTTGCTTTTGCTGCTTTAGCTATCCTTTCAAAATTAGAAGGGTGAAGCATAAGCATTACATTTTCTCCTAAAGCATTGGCTAAAATAAATTTTTTAACGGTGGCAAGATCGATACTCTTTTTCATAGTGAGATTTTGTTTAAAGGTTAGCAGTACAAAGATGGGCTTTAAACCTTTAAAATTTTTGTAAGGGATTGCCAATAAAAGCCTAATTGTTTAGGTAATTACTTAACACTTCCCATACGCTCAAGCCAACTATAAAGCTTTTCCGCATCATCTTTATTAAAGAGGCCGGTACCGGGATTCATGGTGGCAGCCGAACCACAGGCTACACCCATGCGGGCCATTTCAATAGCGTTTCCGCCTTTTGCCAAAACTGAAACCATGCCTGCAACCATACTGTCGCCGGCTCCAACTGTGCTTAACTTTTTTACACTGGGTGCGGGTATGTGTATATTTAAGTCTTTAGTAACCAAATAGGCACCCTGCGGGCCCATTGAAACAATTACTACCTCTGCCTTGCCCTGGTTTATAAGTTGCTTTGCGGCATCATCTGCTGTTTCATTATCAAGATGCGGTTTTCCAGCCAGGCGGCTAAGCTCGCCTATATTGGGCTTTAAAAGAAATACCCCTTCATCAAGTATTTTAGTTAATGCCTCACCCGATGTGTCGGCAATAACCTTTGCACCCTGCCGCTTTATTTCATGCACCAGTTTTTGCAAAACTCCTGCATCCATCTCAGGAGGGAGGCTGCCGCTTATTACAACATATTCAGGAAAGGGTGATAGTGAATTTATTTTTTCGGTTATGTTTGCAATTTCACTTTCAGAAAGTGCCTCACCGGGCATACCAAAGCGATATTGCTCGTTGCTGGAACTGTCAACCACTATAAAGTTTTCACGTGTTTCGCCCTGTACTTTTACGGGTAGTACATTTACATTTTCTTTTTCCAGCAGTTTTTCCAGCAACTCACCTGTGCGTCCGCCCGATGTAAAAAGTGCAACCGATGGCACGCCTAACCTTACAAGTCCGCGCGAAACATTTATGCCGCCCCCACCGGGCTCATAATTGGGCGGGGAACACCGTAATTTCTTTTCAGGTTTTATACCCTCTACAGTGCTGCTTTTATCTACTGTAGGGTTAAGTGTTATGGTAAGTACATTTTTCATACAGGCAATAATAATATGTTGGTAAAAGCTAATTTACCAAAAAAGAATTACTGCCGGTATAATTAAATGTTAAGTAAACAGCTACAGGAATCTTTCCAGGATGCTGTATTCATTATTAAGTTCTACATAATAACAGCCCTGCGGAATTTCGATATCAAGCTCAGCAATATCATCCTGGCTGTAACCAAGCTTTTTAAGTTCAGCTTCGGTATGCAAAACCGCCGGGTCTTCGCCTATGTAATAAAGGTTTTCGTCGGTTTTATTAATTTCGGAAATAGTACCTGAAACACCATAGTCAATAGCGTTAAATAACAGGTCTTTTTCAAGCTCCTCCTGCGGGAGCCTGTTAATCCAGCTTTTTAATTCTTTTAACTTCATCCTGATAGTAATTTAATTTTTAATTGGGCTTTAGCGGGGGTGCTAAACTATTTAGCGTCAAAAAAATAGCAAGGGTAAAAATATGCTTTTTTTACAAATCCGGATAAGTTATTGGTAAAAAAAGTTTTACAGTTTGCTTAAGCAGGATTGTAAATAATAGTCCTAAAAGTAAGGTTGATACGCGGAAGCCTTACTTTTACTGACTTTGGCAGGCTGTGAAGCCAATGTGTTTGTGTTTCGCCTTTCATTATTAAAAGGCTGCCGTTTTCCAGTAAAATGTCTTTTTTCTCCTTTGTATGTTTATGTTTAAAACTGAATTTTCTTACAGCGCCAAGGCTTAAAGAAGCTATAACCGTATTTTGGCCTAATGCTTTTTCATCATCGCTGTGCCATGACATGCCTTCCTGCCCGGTTGGGTAAAGGTTTAAAAGGCATGAATTAAATTTATGGCCTGAAATCTGCTCGGCAAGTTGTTTCAGTTCTAATAATTCAGTCGTCCACGGCAGGGCATATTTGGTAGTGTTGGAGTAGGTGTAGGCAAAATTTTTATCACCATACCATGCTACTTTCCGTTTCGTGACTATCCTCTTGCCGTATATAATGGCTTCGTCGTGCTGCCAGGGCACATCATGCAATAGTTTTTCATAATATTGCAATGCCTGCTCAGCACCCAGCACAGGGCCAAAATATAAAACAGTGCCGTCATAAGGTAGCAGGTTGGTGTTATAGTCGCTAAATAAATCCATCATGCTAAGGTATTATTTAACAGGCAAACATTCAATAATGAATATAAATATGCGTTAGTATAATATAAACCTCACAAACTAATATTAAAATTACTGAATGAAAAAATTAGATTACCGGCACCTTGCCTTTCATATATTGATAGCTTTATATTTTATATGGTTTACGGTTTTTGCTATTCTGCTGGTTTCTGCTTTAAGTAATGTTGTGCAAATAGCAGGAATGCAGCTTGGCAGCATATTCCTGCAATTAATACTTTTTAATTTAATAATGGGTACGGCACTGTATATTGTTATAAAAATGTTCAGGGAAAAAGGGCTGCTTACCAAGTTAGTGCATTACAGTTACATGGTTTTGGCAGTGAGTTCCCTGGTAACTGTTTTTATTATCCGTGCAAGGGCATAATGTTTGGCATAAACAAAAAACTTTGTTATATTGGGTAAGCTTAAATATTAATATAAAGTTTGTTAACGGCATTATCCTAATATTGTATATTTGCCCTTATTTTAATGAAGATGGATAAAAATACCGAAGAGTTTTACAGGAGGCTCACCGAAGAGCTTGCCGGCTCTGCCGACTGGCCCGCACCTTACCTTTTTAAATTTATTGTACCTACCAGCGATGAAAAGATAAATGCAGTTGAAGCAGCTTTTGATAACCTGGGTGCAGTAATTGAAACCACAAAATCTAAAACAGGGAAATATACCAGTGTATCTATTAATGTAAGGATGGAAGGCCCGGAGCAGATAGTTGCAAAATATAAAGAGCTTTCCTCTGTAGAAGGTATTATTTCCTTATAACAAATTATTATGCATAGATACGACAATAATGAAGCAATAGTGCATCTTGAATATAATGCAGAGCGTCCGCACCTTATTATACCGGAGTACGGGCGCCACCTGCAAAAACTTATAGAGCAGGCTACGGCTATAGAAGACAGGGAAGAACGCAACAAAGCTGCAAAATATATTATTTCGGTAATGGGCAGCCTTAACCCGCACCTGCGCGATGTGCCTGATTTTCAGCACAAGCTTTGGGACCAGATTTTTATCATGTCTGATTTTAAGCTGGATGTTGATTCGCCTTACCCTATACCATCGCGGGAAATGCTGGAACAAAAGCCTGAAAGGCTTGGTTACCCACAAAATTTCCCTAAATACCGCTTTTATGGCAACAACATAAAATACATGATTGATGTGGCCAATGACTGGCAGGATGGCGAGTTAAAGAGTGCGCTTATTATGGTTATAGCCAACCACATGAAAAAATCCTACCTGAGTTGGAATAAAGATACTGTAAAGGACGAGGTTATATTTGAGCATTTATATGAACTTTCCGGGGGAAAAATAAACCTGCTTAAAACGGATGAGGAGCTTTCCAATTCCAGCGAACTGATGCGCATTAATAAAAAGCAGTCTAACAAAATGCAGTATAGCGGGCAAAAGCAAAAAGCCCACAGGCAAAATAAAAACAGTAATAACAAAAACAACAGGAAACAATAACCCTTGCAGTATGGGAACATTTAAAATAGAAGGAGGAGTACAATTAAAAGGTGAAATTACTCCGCAGGGAGCAAAAAATGAAGCATTACAGGTTTTATGTACTGTGCTGCTTACGCCCGAAAAGGTAACCATTACCAATATTCCCGATATTATTGATGTAAATAAACTTATCAACCTGCTGCGTAATTTGGGTGTTAAGGTTGAAAAACTGGCCCATGGCACCTATAGCTTCCAGGCTGATGAGGTAAACCTGGGTTACCTGGAATCGGAAGGGTTTAAGGAAGAAGGGAAATCGTTAAGGGGTTCCATTATGATTGTAGGCCCCCTCCTTGCAAGGTTTGGCAAAGGTTATATACCAAAGCCCGGAGGCGACAAAATTGGGCGCAGGAGGCTGGACACCCACTTTGAAGGCTTTATTAACCTTGGTGCTAAATTCCGTTACAATAAAGAAGATTCTTTTTATGGTGTGGAAGCCGACAGGCTTAAAGGTACTTATATGCTCTTGGATGAAGCATCGGTTACCGGTACAGCCAATATTATTATGGCTGCAGTACTTGCAGAAGGCAAAACCACTATATATAATGCAGCATGCGAGCCTTACCTGCAACAATTATGCAATATGCTTAACAGCATGGGTGCAAAGATTACAGGTGTGGGGTCTAACCTTATTGAAATTGAAGGCGTTGAAAAACTGGGCGGATGTGAGCACAGGATATTGCCGGATATGATTGAAATAGGCAGCTGGATTGGGCTTGCTGCCATGACACGCAGTGAAATAACCATTAAAAATGTTAGCTGGGATAATCTGGGTATCATTCCCAATACCTTCCGCAAGCTTGGTATTACGCTGGAGCGCAGGGGAGATGATATTTATATACCTGCCCATACCGATGGTTATGAAATACAGAATTATATAGACGGCTCTATTTTAACCATTGCCGATGCACCATGGCCCGGCTTTACGCCTGACCTTTTAAGTATAGTTCTTGTAGTGGCAACACAGGCCAGGGGAAGTGTACTTATACACCAGAAGATGTTTGAAAGCCGCTTGTTTTTTACTGACAGGCTTATTGATATGGGAGCAAAAATTATACTTTGCGACCCGCACAGGGCTACTGTAATCGGGCTTGATTTTAAATCTCAGCTTAAAGGTATTATGATGTCATCACCTGATATAAGGGCTGGTGTGTCGTTACTTATTGCTGCCCTTTCGGCAAAAGGAACAAGTATCATCCAGAACAGTGACCAGATAGACCGTGGTTATGAAAGGATAGACGAAAGGCTTAAAGCACTTGGAGCAAAAATAGAAAGGGTAGCTTAAACACCTTTAAATAATAAAAAGCCCGCTTATAGCGGGCTTTTTATTTGATTATAGTATATCTAAAAACTTCATACCGAATACCACTCCGTCAGTTTGGAAACCTCCCTGGTAGGCGCGTATGTAGTCAACCCGCAAAAACCTGAATTTACCAATGCCAATATTATCAAAGCCTACAGTAAATTCATGATAAGGCTTATAATCAGGTGTAGAAATATTGTGGTAGCCTACAACCAGGTTCCATTGCAGTTCATTCAGTAAAGGAATTTTATTCATTATATAACCTTTAAAGTTGTGTTCGGCATGTGCTTCAAAATACTGGTCGTTTGTACTGTGTGAATAGTAGGGCAGTAAATTAAAAACATTAAGGTAACGTTCTCCGGTTCCTATATGCGTCTGGTTGCCGTTAAAATGTTTATAATCAGCAAAGGAAATGTTTTCTGCATTAAAGAATTTACCTCCTTTTAAATTAATTCCTAAATCTCCTTTGTTGCTAAGGGTTGCATTATAGCTGGTTTGCATGCCTATATAATCATACTCATATTGCTTTTCGCTTCCGGCAAATGCTTTTTCATACTGTAAGTACACGCTTGGATAGTTGCCCGTGCTTACATTTATTTTACCATCCGGGCGGGTTATATATTTTTGCCCAAAATTAATGCGGGCACCAACAGTAGCTTTAACAAGGTTGTGTTTTTCAAATGGTACAGATTCTTCATTATAAGGGTCAAGCGGATTATTTGAGGTGTATTCATCATCCTGCTTTATTAATACATAATCGGTGTTATTAAATAATGGCTTCCTTCTGGAATATTCAACAGTACCCTGCATGTTTAAGCCTGTAAATACCTCACGCCCATAGGTTGCGGCAGCAAATGTTTTATCATAAAGCTTCATGTAATTGTCCTTAAAGAAAAGCGTACTTACCGTGTTTATTAAAAGAGTGATAGGTTCGGATGGATTAAACTGCTGCACTTTGCTGCCGCCATATATGTGCAGTGTGCCTTTATTCCTGCCAAAATTACGGGCTATACGCCCTGTAACACGCAGGCGGTCTTCGGCAAAGCCATAGTTAAAGTCAACACCTGCAAAATTAGCCGTGCCTTTATCTTCGTTTTGTGTAGTTAATGAAAACCCGGTACCCATGTTCCAGCCCTGTACAGTATTAAAGCCTGCAGAAGTTATATCGGCAAGGCCTTTATAATTAAAATATGTTTTTTTATAGGAATTCGAGTAGGAATATCCCATAAGTATATCAATAGCCTTAAATTTATTATGTTTCCTGTCAATTGAGTCAAGGTAAGTTTTAGAACTCCTTAATTCCTGGAGGCTGTCTTTTTTTACATAGTCATTTGCTTCTTCATCGGTTAAGGTTACAGGCCTTACAACATTCCAGTATGTAGAATCTTTTTTATTCGATTCTTCCTCAATGTAAACTATTTCCTTGCCGAATGTCTTTTTATCAAAACTATCATGAAATACATAATTGGTGTAAACATGGGTAAAATTACCATTGAACTTTATACCGAACAGCCCCGCATTAAGGTCAAAAGTTTGCGAATTTTTTGCCCATATCCTGTTATTGCTGTTATAGCTGAAATTCTGTTTCAAATTCAGGTTTTCCAGTATGGGCTGCTGTGTCCTGTAGCCTTTAATATCAAAATCAATGGCATAAATAGCCCAACTGTCGTCCACTATATAAATATAACCCTCAAAAACCGGCTCTTTATCTCGGCGGGGTATAACTTTAATCTTGTTTATCTGGTTGTTGTTTTCATCAAAAAAGCTGCCTTCCAGCTTAAACCTGTAATAATTAAATGCATTGTTAGCCAAAGGCGACACCATGTTTATATTAAATTTTATGTAGTTATTATAAAAATTATAGTGTGTGCCCATGGCAGTATTATAACTAAAACCTTTGTCGTTGCCGCTCACTTTTGAGGCAATAATCCTTTCTTTAAGGTTATCAGGCTGTTCAAAAGTAATTTTTGAAACTGTTTCCGAAAGGTAAATAATCCCGGTACCGGTAGAATCCAGCGTACCATCCATATCGCCAACTTCCACTCCCATTATTTTTTTAGGTACATCTTTTACTTTAAAAAGCCCTTTTGAATAAAAATCAGCTTCAAAGCGCCCTGCCTTTTCAGAGTTTTCCTTTTTATGTGCTATGGCCTGCCTTATAATAGCATAAGCAGGGTCTTCTGTGTTGGAAATAACCACTTCATTAAGCTGGTAGCTTTCATCCTGAAGTGTTATGTTGTGCGTGTAGGGTAAAGAAGTAACATTTAAAGTTACTTTTGCGGGTTTGTAACCTATTGACTGGAAGAGCAGGGTATAGCTGCCGGTCTTTTTTACCATCAATTCATATTTGCCTTCTTCATTGGCAGTTGTGCCGGTATAGGTGTTTTCTATGGTTATACTTACAAAAGGTACGGGCTGCCCGTCAGCCGAAGTTATTGTACCCTTTATCTGGGCCTGAGCTGTAAGAACAGCAAACAGGAATAGAGAAGTGAAAATTTTGTACATGTGTTGGTTTATTTGATTAATGGATTCAATAATGTATTGGTATAACATATAGACGAAGTGTATGGATAAATGGTTGTATCAATATTGTATATTTGAGTAAAATTTATTTTTATGAATACAATACAGGACTTAAGGCTTGCTGTTATAATTGATGCGGATAACGTTCCTTACTCTAATGTAAAAGCTATGTTTGAAGAAATAGCAAAATACGGGACTCCCACATTTAAAAGAATATATGCCGACTGGACAAAGCCTACAGTAGCCGGATGGAAAAAGGTTTTGCTTGAAAATGCTATAACACCTATACAGCAATACAGCTATTCAACCGGAAAAAATGCTACTGACAGTGCTATGATTATTGACGCCATGGACATACTTTATTCAGGCAAGGTTGACGGTTTTTGTATTGTATCAAGCGACAGCGATTTTACAAGGCTGGCTACACGGCTTAGGGAAGCAGGGATGAAAGTAATAGGTATTGGCGAAAAAAAGACACTGACACCTTTTATCACCGCCTGCGATAAATTTATCTATATAGAAATTCTTGGCGATGAGGAAGACATTAAGATTCAGGAAAGCAAACCAAAGGTAAAAAGTAAAAAGGATGACACGGTTGTAGCTGAAGTGAAGACCAAAAATAAAGAAACCCTTAGCAAAATAGATAATAGGCTTATTAAACTTATAAGGCAAAGTATTGATGATTTGGGCGACGAGAACGGATGGGCCTTTTTAGGTGATCTGGGCAACCTGATTTTAAAAAAGCAACCTGATTTTGACCCCAGGAATTATGGTTTTTCTAAAATGCTGCAATTGATAAAGAGCATAAAAACATTTGAAGTGGATGAAAGGGAAACTGGTAAAGGCAATATAAAGCACGTGTATGTAAAGAATAAATAATAATGAAAAAGATTAGTGAGGCTTTATTAATAAAAGAGAGTACTATTAATAAGGTTCAGTTTGATAAGGAATGGTTTTATTCTGTAAAAGATATGGAAGACTACCTTAATGAAGACTTGACAGGTGTTGAATATGTAACATTGCCGATACTTATTGACGGAGTGAAGTTTACCGTTAAGTGTGCCACGTGGGAAGATATACAGCGCATACGCCGCAAGGAGCCGCTGGAGGATTTTAAGGGCAGTGTTTCAAGAAAAAAATAATTATTATTCCAGTATATCCAAGAAGGTGAGCCCAAAAATAACGCCATCGCCAATAAAACCATTCTCGTAAGAGCGGATATAATCTACACGCAGGAATCGGAATTTTCCCCAACCCAGGTTATCCAGCCCCACTGTGAATTCCATATAAGGCTTATGTTCAGGTACGCTTAAAAAATGATAGCCTGCTACCAGATGGTAGTTCAGTTTGTTTATCAGCGGTATCTTGTTGGTAAGGTATCCCTTAAAATTATGCTCTGCATGCCCTTCAAAGTACTGGTCGTTTGTACTGTGTGTATAATAAGGAAGGAAATTAAATACATTCAGGTACCGTTCTGATTTGCCAATATGAGTTTGATTTCCGTTAAAATGCCTGTAATCTGTAAAGGCAATATTCTCTGAATCGAAAAATTTTCCTGCCCTTAAATTGGTGCCAAACTCACCTACATTACCCGGTGAAACCGTGTAGGTAACCCTTGCGGACAAATGGTTGAAATTATAATCGTCTATGTTGGATGCAAACCCTTTTTCATATTTAAGGTACAGTCGCGGGAAATCAGTTTCCGGCAGGTTTTCTTTTCCGGTAGGCAATGTCCTGTATTTTTGACCGAATGTTATCCGTGTTGCTATAGAAGCCTTGTACATAGTGTGCTTTTCAAAAGCAGGCGTATCATAATCATAAGGCAATAACGGATTGTTGGATGTATAAGGCTTATATTTATCTTTCAGGGTTGAAAAATCAGTATTATTGAAAACTGCCCTGCGCCTTGTATATTCCGCATTACCGTAAATATATATGCCATTAACCACCTCTTCCTGATAACTTAGCCTGATGAAATTATTATCATATAGTTTCATGTAATTTTCCCTGAAAAAAAGTGTGCTTATGGTATTTACGATACGGTTTATAGGCTTTTCAGCATTAAATTGCTCTATACTGCTGCCACCCGATAGGGTAATTATAGCATCAGTAAAACTGTTGTACTTTCTGGAAACGCTGCCTGTTGCCCTAAACCTGTTTTCGGCATAGCCATAGTTAAAGGTAGTGCCTATTTTAGTATAAGTGCCTTTTTCCCTATTATATTTTGTAAAAGTAAATGAAGGTTCAGTATTATAGGCCTGTACTGTATTAAATCCCAGCCTGCGTATAAGCCCTGAAAAATGAATATCCCAGTTTTCGGCGGTGTTATAATAGGTATAACCCAGTGCTGCACCAAAAATAGTAAGTTTGTTCCGCCGCCTGTCTATAGAGTCTTTATATGTTGTTGTTTGTTCCCGCCATTGTATGCTGTCTTTTTTTGTATAATCTGCAATCTGCCAGCTGGTAAGCGGTACGGGGCGCCTCTCATACCAAAATTCATTCTGGCGTTTGTTGGCTTCCGGTTCAACAAATAATATTTCGTTGCTTAGTTTTTCAAATTCAGGGTTGTAGTTATAATTGCTGTAGCTAAATATAAAATTGCCTAAAGCATCTACATCCAGCAGGCTTGCCTTAAAGTTAATTGACTGGACATTTTTAAACCACATTTTACTTTTAGGATTGTAGGAAAAATTCTGGCGTATAGTGAGTGTGTCCAGTAATGCCTGCCTTACCTGGCTTCCTGCTATGCTCAGGTTTACGGCATAAAGTTCGCCTGTTTCCCTGGTTACATATATATAGCCTTTCATAGCCGGTGAGGTTTCGCGTGCAGGGCTTACCTTTATTTTATGTATGTTGAAGCCTTCATCCTTAAAAGTCCCTTCCTGTGTGTAATTGTAATAATTAAAGGCGTTATCGGCAATAGGTGAAACCACGTTTACCTCAAAAGGCAGTATATTCCTGTAAAAATTAAACTCGGCAGCCTCGGCATTATTATAGCTGTATTCATTTTCCTCTCCGCTGGTTTTGGATGCAATAATGTGTTCGTGTAGTTTGCCGGGCTTTTCCTGTTTTATATGCGACAATGTTTCTGAAAGGTAAAGTATCCCACTGCGGGTTGAGTCAAGAGCCCCTCCCAAATCTCCCACTTCCTGCCATAATATTTCTTTTGGCACGTCTTTTACTACTACCGTTCCCTTTGAGTAGAAGTCAGCTTCAAATTTAGATTGCTTTTCAAGATTTTGTAAACGGTTTGCTATAGCTTTATTAACAATACTGTCTGCAGGCAGGGTAGTGGCTTGCAGGTTTTCTTTTTCCAGCGATGTATAAAATACATGGGGAAAGCGGTTTATGTCAGCCTTTACCTCTTTTGTTTTGTACCCTAGTGCCCTGATTACAAAAGTATAATCCCCTTTCTCCTTAAAATCGATATAAAAATAACCGTTTTCATTAGCCGGTGAACCTATGTATGTACCTTTTATATGAATTACCGCTTCGGGTATGCCTTTTCCAGTGGGGTTAGTTATACGTCCTTTAACCTGAGCGTAATTGCAAAGGCCGGTTAGTATAAAGAGCAGGACAAAGGCTTTTTTCATATTCATTTGGAAATTAATGATTGTAGGGCAAGTTCATAACCTTTAAGCCCGAAGCCTATAACCACACCTGCCGCAACAGGAGAGATATAAGACTGGTGCCTGAATGTTTCCCTTGAAAATGTATTGGATATATGGACTTCCACAACTGGTGTGGTAACCGCTTTAATAGCATCGGCAATACCTATGGAAGTATGTGTATAAGCCCCTGCATTTAATATTATGCCTTTATAATCAAAACCTGTTTCCTGTATTTTGGATATAATTTCTCCCTCAATATTTGTCTGGTAGTATTCTAGGGTTACCTGCGGAAACTTTTCCTTCAGCATTTCAAGATAGCCCTCAAAGGAAAGGCTGCCATATATATCAGGCTCACGCTTTCCTAAAAGGTTAAGGTTTGGGCCATTTATTATTATAATATTCATTCGTCATCTTTTTGTAAAAATAATCATTCAAAAGCAGGTGCTGATAGGCTATAACAAAAAATTTAACATTTATAACCATAAAAAAACCTGCCCGGGGGCAGGTTTAAAAATCTACTGTTATATTTTAAAACATATAGCCGACAGATAGCTGGAACACAGCATTTTTTGCATCCCCTGTAAGCTCGCTGTCCACCACATTGGTAAGGCCTATATTATACCTTGCCTGTGCAAACAGCCCGCCTATAATTTTAACCTCTGCACCACCGGATAGGGCAAGGTCAAAGCTTTCAGCATCAAGGTCATCAGCATCATTAACTAAAAATGAAAACTGCGGCCCGGCCATAAGGCTTAATGTTTCGGGTAATACATAAAATTTTGCAAGTACAGGAACAGATATGTAATCTAAATTTATATCCTCAGCAACGCCTTCAACTCCTTCCGCTTCTAAAGTTGCTTTACCACCCATAGATGAGAAAAGGCCTTCGGCCTGTACTGAAAAATTAGGCACAATATTAAGTTCAAGTACAGCCCCGGCATGAAAACTGGTGATACCATCACTATCCAAATCCCCATTGAATTTTGCAAAGTTGGCACCTGCCTTAATACCAAAATCAATACCTTGTGCCTGTGCTGTATATGCACCTGCAAACATTACCATTGCTACAAAAAACTTTTTCATATTATAATCAGTTTAAGTTGTTTAAAACATATAACCCAGCGATACCTGGTAAACAGAATTTGTTATGTCCCTGCCCTCGGCAATCTCACTGAATCCTGCACTGTAACGTGCCTGTATAAAAAGGCCGTCAGTTATAAAAAATTCAAGCCCTCCCGCAAGTCCAAAATCCAGGGTATTGCTATTGTCTTCATCAATTTCGTTAGACTCGCTTACCAAAAAGCCTACCTGTGGGCCTAAATGCAGGTTCAGGTTATCGTTAAGGTAAAATTTTGCCATTACAGGCAATGATATATACCCTAACTCATATCTTTTATTATTCAGTTCCGCACCTTGTATAGAATATAATAGTTCAGGCTGCAAAGTCAGGTTGTCAAATATCCTCAGTTCAGCAACAAATCCTACATGATAGCCTATTATTGCTTCAGGATCTAAAGCATCCGCATCATCACCATCCAGCGTTGCAATATTCATTCCGGCCTTAATACCGTATGATTGGGAATATGCTACAGTCCCTGCAAAAAATAAAACAGCAATAAGTAATAATTTTTTCATATTTAATTTCATGTTTTGTTATGTGGCCCCAAAATTAAATATAAAAAGCAAACCCTTTATAACTGCAGTGAAAAATTACATAATTAAAAAGATGTGATAAGTTAAAAGTTTCATAAATTACTTACATTTTACAATTAGCGTTACAATATGATAAGCTATTCCTAACAAATAGTTAAAAAATACCTAATATTAGGTAGTTTTCCTATTAATATTTTTTATACATTTGCCTTACGTAACAATTAAAAATTTAAACACAAATGAAAAAATTATTACTATCAGCTGTTGCCCTTATGGCTTTCGGTGCAGCTGCACAAGCTCAGGAAATCAATTTTGGTGTTAAGGCTGGTGCTAACTTTACCAATATTGGTGGTGATTTTGACGCCGATGGAAAAACAGGTTTTTATGTGGGCGCTCTTGCAGATTTTAGTGTTTCTGAAAAATTTCATGTACAACCAGAACTTCTATATTCTAACGAAGGTGCTGAGGATGCAAGTATCGATTATATAAGGATACCTGTAATGGCTAAATACTATGTTATTGAAGGTTTAAGCATTCAGGCTGGTCCTCATTTTGGTTTTAAAGTTGCTGCTGATGAAGAAATTGATGATAATGTAAAATCATTTGACTTCGGTTTAGGCATAGGTGCTGGTTATGAGCTACCAATGGGTGTATTTTTTGATGCCAGGTATAACGCAGGTTTAGCTAATATTAGTGATTTTGATGGTGTAGATGGTAATACTACCGGTTTCCAAATAGGTGTAGGTTATCGTTTTTAATAATATAGCCAATTTAATAAAAAGCCTCCCAATGGGAGGCTTTTTTACTTTAACAAAATATTATAAGGATTAATCTTAGATTATTTGTTAAAGGAACTAAGTTTTGGATTTGTTTTTTTATTATTTTCGCAGCATAAATCATTAATTAAATAACAATGAAAAAAATTTTATTATCTGCCGTAGCTCTTATGGCTTTTGGTTTTGCTAACGCTCAGGAGGAAACAACAGGAAAAGGATTTTCTCAGGGTGATGTTTTTATTTCAGGTAGTTTAAATTTTACTTCTGAAAAAACCGGTGACTTTAAAACTAATGGTATTATTGTTTCACCAAGGGCAGCTTATTTTGTTGATAACAATATAGCTGTTGGACTTTCTTTAGGATTTGCTTCAAGCAAAGGTGATGTTACAGAAGAAGGAGATACATTTGAAGTAAAAACCACTGCATTTGAAATAGGTGCTTTTGGTAGGTACTACTTTACTCCTGCTAATGATTTTTCACTTTTCGGGCAGTTAAATGTAGCTTACGCTACTGCAAAAACTGAAGTTGATGTAGTTGATACTGAAGTAAAAGTAAATGGAATAAATATAGGTGTGGCACCTGGTATTAGCTATTTTGTTTCTGACCATTTTGCTTTAGAGGCTACTTTCGGAATATTAGGCTATACTACTGTTAAGCCTGATTTTGATGGAGCTGATTCTACAGATACTTTCCAGATAGGTTTAGATTTAAGCGACATTAATTTTGGTGTAGTTTATAAATTTTAATTTATAGGTATATATAAAAAAACCTCCCATTTGGGAGGTTTTTTGTTTTATGCATTTCATTAAAACTTATATCCTATACCTATCTGGAAAACTGAATTCCTTGCATCACTGTCTTCAATAATATCAGTTACACCCAGGTTATACCTGCCTGTAGCAAATAGCCCCATGTCAGTTTGGAAAGTAAGTCCGGCTGCAATACCAAATTCAAAATCTTTCGCTTCATAATCAGTATCGTCAAGAGGGAAATCACCGTCATCTCCATTAGGATTAATGTCTATTTCCTCATTTACTTTAAAGCTAAACTGTGGACCTGCTTCAATACTTAAGCCTTCAATAAGGTAAAATTTAGCTAAAACCGGCACGTTTATATAATCCAGTTGATACTCAATTTTGCCGTCCCCTCCAAATAGGTCTCCATCAATATCGCTTTCAAAACCCTGGCCTGAATACAAGGCTTCTACCTGAACTGAAAATATTTCAGCCACCGGAAATTCAGCCAGCGCACCCACGTGAAAGCTTGTTCTTGAATCAGGGCTGTCAAAATCATCACCTGTAATTGTGGCAAAGTTTACACCACCTTTTACACCAAAGCTAACAGCCATAGAATTCATGTTACTTGCATTATCCTGTGCATTTGTAAAAGTTACTGCACCCAGCATTAATGCTCCTGCCGAAATAAATTTAAATAGTTTCATCATTTAATAAGTTTTAGTTTTGTAGTTCAAAAGTATTGTATTACTTACAGCGCTATTGTCAAAGAATTCTTAATTCACATAACTTTAACCCGAATGGATAAATGGGGTAGTTACATAAAGGAATATAAGAGCTACCTGAAAATTGAACGGGGGCTTGCAGATAATTCTATTGAAAATTACCTGTTTGACATTAACAGGCTGGTGAGGTACTTTTTTGATAATAGTATGGATGTGTCTCCGTTGGAAGTAAATGAAGAAACTATACAGCAATTTATTTATGATATTTCCGAGCAATTAAATCCACGTTCCCGTGCAAGATTAATTTCAGGGTTGAAGAGCTTTTTTAATTATCTTGTTTTTGAAGATTACCGCAGCAGCAGCCCGATTGAACTTATAGAGGTACCAAAGCTTGGGCGTAAACTCCCCGATACCTTGTCAACTTCAGAAATAGACAGCCTTATTGCCGCTATAGATTTAAGCACTAACGAGGGTGAACGCAATCGCGCAATGCTAGAAACACTATACAGTTGCGGGCTTCGTGTATCTGAACTTGTTAATCTTAAACTTTCTGACCTGTTTTTTGAAGAAGGCTTTATAAAAATTACGGGCAAAGGCAATAAGCAGCGTTTTGTGCCCATAGGCAGCCACACGCAAAAATATATAAACATTTACTGTAACACTGATAGGAACAAGATAACCATACAAAAGGGGTTTGAAGATACTTTATTTTTAAACAGGCGCGGCAGGATACTTACACGGGCCATGGTTTTTACCATTATAAAGCAGCTTGCTAAAAAAATAGGGTTAAATAAAACTATAAGCCCCCATACATTCCGGCATTCCTTTGCTACGCATTTGCTTGAAAACGGTGCTGATTTGCGTTCAATACAATTAATGCTGGGGCATGAATCTATTACAACCACCGAGATTTATATGCATTTGGACAGGAAATTCCTTTCTAATGTTATTAATACATTTCATCCCAGGAAATAAATATTAACAATATTTAGATTTAGTATTTTTAAAACTAAAATTAACTTTGTATGTTTATAGAATATGGATATACTGTATGCCTGAATTGATTAATAATACAGAAGATTTAAATCTTTTTTACAGGAAACTGCTGGCGCAGGTGCCTGACCTTATATTTAGGGTAGGGCTAAACGGGTATGATGATGATGAATGCAGGATATTTGTAAGTGATGCTATTGAAGATACTTTTGAAATAACCGCAGAAGAATTTAAAGCCGATCCTGAAATGTTTTTAAGGGAAATTATTTTTCCAGAAGATAAGGAGGCGCTGCTCCAATCAATTGATCGTGCCAGGACAACGCTTACGCCCTGGAATCACGAGTTCAGGGTTCAATTGCCAAAAAAGGGGTTACGCTGGATGCGTGTAAATGCTTCAACGGAAGAAAGTGAAAACGGTAAAATATGTCTTTTTGGGCGTGTTACCGATATTACTGATAAAAAAGACCAGGAAAGCCAGCTCCTTATTTCTGAGGGACGCTACAGGTATGCCTTAAAAGCAGCATCCGAAGGTATATGGGATTGGGATTTAGCCTCAAATGCTATTTATTTTTCGGCGCAGTCAATGAAAATTATAGGTAAGGAAGAAGAAGAGCTTACTGTACCTTTGGAATATTGGGTGGAAAGGATACATCCTGATGATTTAAAACAATATAATGCTGCTAAAAATGCCCATTTAAAAGGTAAAACACCTTTTTATGAATGTATTTACCGTGTAAAAACCGATAGCGGAAATTACAGGTGGGTTTTAAGCCGTGGGCGTGCAGTGCAGTTTGATAATAAGGGTAAGGCGATAAGGTGTATAGGTACACATAAAGATATAACACAGTTAAAGGAAAAGGAAATAGAACTGGGGGATACATTAACTATTATTGGCAACCAAAATAACAGGCTGTTGAATTTTGCCCACATCGTTTCGCATAATCTAAGGTCGCATGCCGGTAACCTTAAAATGCTGCTTGACCTTTTTAAAAGTGCTGAAGAGGATGAAAAAGAGCAAATGCTGGAACACCTGGAGGCTATATCCGATGGGCTGTATGTTACAATAGGCCACCTCAAAGAGCTGGTTGAAATTCAGTTTGAAATAAAAACCGTAAAGGAAAAATTAAATTTAAGGCATTACTTAAAAAATATATTAACTATACTCCACAACGAAATTACCAAGCATGGGGTTAATATTGAAATTAATATACCACTGGATGTAACTGTAAATTATAATCCTGCCTACCTTGAAAGCATTTTACTGAATTTTACCACAAATGCTATTAAATATTCAAGTTCGGAAAGAAAGCCGATGCTTTCGTACGACTTTGAGATAATTGACGGGCAAAAGGTTTTATCTATTTCAGATAATGGTTTGGGGATTGACTTAAAAAAGCATAAAAATTCTCTTTTTGGTATGTATAAAACTTTTCATAAGCACCAAAATTCAAGGGGTATAGGCTTGTTTATTACCAAAAACCAAATTGAGGCTATGGGCGGCAAAATCGAGGTGCTTAGCGAAGTGAATAAGGGTACTACTTTTAAAATTTATTTTAATGAAGAAGATTAATAAATTATATGTTATAGATGATGATAAAATATACCATTTCCTGTTTAGAAATCTTCTTAAGCAAAACGGTATAGATGTAGAAACAACATTTTTTGGCAACGGGCAGGATGCCATCGAGGCCATAAAAAAAACTACTGATGAAAGCATGCTGCCTGATTTAATCCTTTTGGATGTTAATATGCCTATAATGAATGGCTGGCAGTTTTTAGATGAGTACTCTAAAATAAAGACAAACCTGCCTAAAAAAACATTGATTTATATGATCAGCTCATCTAATAATGATGTGGATATCAATAAATCAAAAGAATTTGGGGAAATTGTGGCCGATTATTTTTTAAAGCCTATTTGCAAGGAAGACCTTGATAAAATATTTATTGTATAAGTTAAGTAAGTAATAAAAAAAAGGCTGCCTGATGGCAGCCTTTTTTTTATATATAGAAAAATTATTTTGCAATATTAACCGCCCTGGTTTCCCTTATAACAGTAATTTTAACCTGTCCGGGATAAGTCATTTCAGTTTGTATTTTATGCGATATTTCAAAGGAAAGGTTCGCAGCCATCTCATCGCTCACTTTTTCACTTTCCACTATTACACGCAGTTCCCTTCCTGCCTGTATGGCATAAGCGCTTTTTACACCGCCAAAGCCATAGGCAATATCCTCAAGGTCTTTAAGCCTTTGTATGTAAGAATCCAGTACCTGCCTTCTTGCACCCGGCCTTGCGCCCGATATGGCATCACAAACCTGCACAATTGGCGATAACATTGATTTCATTTCTATTTCATCGTGGTGGGCACCAATGGCGTTGCAAACTTCTTCTTTTTCACCATATTTTTCAGCCCACTGCATACCCAGCAATGCGTGTGGAAGGTCACTTTCCGCATCAGGAACTTTACCAATATCGTGTAAAAGCCCTGCACGTTTGGCAAGTTTAACGTTAAGTCCCAGTTCCGCAGCCATAATACCGCAAAGCTTGGCAACCTCGCGGGAGTGTTGTAACAGGTTTTGCCCGTAAGAAGAACGGTATTTCATCCTTCCCACTATTTTTATAAGTTCCGGGTGAAGCCCGTGTATGCCAAGGTCTATAACCGTACGTTTACCTACCTCTACAATTTCTTCCTCAATTTGTTTTGCTGTTTTGGCAACTACTTCCTCAATACGTGCAGGGTGAATCCTGCCATCGGTAACAAGTTTGTGCAGTGCCAGCCTTGCAATTTCCCTCCTTACAGGGTCAAAACAGGAAAGTATGATTGCTTCCGGGGTGTCATCCACAATAATCTCAACACCGGTTGCAGCCTCAAGCGCACGTATATTACGCCCCTCACGGCCAATTATACGGCCTTTAACATCATCAGATTCTATGTTGAATACTGATACACAGTTTTCAACAGCCTCTTCTGTACCTACGCGCTGTATGGTGTTGATAATAATTTTCTTGGCTTCCTGCTGTGCGGTGAGCTTTGCTTCTTCAACAGTATCCTGTATGTAGGACATGGCGGTTGTTTTAGCTTCGGCTTTAAGGCTTTCTATAAGCTGTTCCTTAGCTTCATCTGCCGATAGGCCCGATATAACCTCCAACTGCTCCACCTGGCTTTTATGCAGGCGGTCAATTTCCTGCTGCCTTTTATCAAGGTGGTCTATACGGTTGTTATAGTCTGCAATTTTAGCCTCAACTTCATCATTAAGCTTTTTGGCTTTGGAAAGCTCGTTAGATACCTGCGATTCTTTATCACGTGTCCTTTTTTCCGCTTCAGCAATTTTTTTATCACGCCCTAAAATAACCTGTTCGTGTTCTGCTTTTAATTCAAGGAATTTTTCCTTCGCCTGAAGTATTTTATCCTTTTTAATATTTTCGCCTTCATTAGTGGCATCCTTTATTATGGCTGCCGCTTCTTTTTTAGCATTGGCTATAACACTGTCGGCACTTTTCTTTTCCATAGATTTTGCTATGGCAAAGCCAATACCGAACCCCACTGCAATTCCAATAATTATAAATAATATATCCATTTTTGTTTTATGTGTTTATAAAATAAAAAAGCCTACGTTAGAATGATTGTATAAACTCGAAAAGACAAGTTTTGAGCTAACCCGCTGTTCAAGGATCTGCTCGGAGGCAGCTTGCTTTAGTAGCGGAGATTCGCCCATTTTAAAGAATTGGCGTTGAGTTTATCAAATATGTACTAATGTAGGCAGTATTATTGACGTATGTTTAAGAACGTTTTTTTATTTATTATCAAGAAGCATACCCAATTTTTCATCCATTTCCTTCAGCCTGTTAAAAGCATCCTCAACCCCTGTAGAATTGTCAATCTGCTTTTGTACGGCCTGTGCTGCAAATTGCAGCGCGCACATGGCTAAAACATCCTGTTTATCCCTCACTGCATAGTTTTCTTCAAATTGCTTAATAGTGGCATCAATTTTTTTGGAAGCGCTCCTAAGGCCTTCTTCCTGTGCCGGGTTCACTGTTAACGGGTAAACCCTGTCGGCAATTGATATTTTTATTTTAAGCTTTTCATCCATTGCTTTCTAATCAGAAAGTTGTGCTATGCAATAATCAATTTCACGGATCAATGAATTTATTTTGAGTTTTGTTTCTCTCTTATTTTCGTCACTGCCCAGTAATGAATTGGCCATTTTTAAAGTTTCATTCTGCTCTTTAAGCAAAACTATTTCCTCCGACTGCCTGCTGATAACCATAGCCGATTGGGAAACTTTATTTTCCAGCTCTTGCTTTTCCTTTTCAAGACCCTCTATTTTTTGGGCGAGCCTTTCAAATTTAAGTTCAAGAGAATCAACTATTTCGGATAATCCGCTCATAACAGTCAATTTTCATTACATCATTCTACAAAGTTAATATTACTTTAGTTACTTCCAATAGTTTTATAAAAAAATGTTATAATAATTTAAAAAGCCTGTAATAAATTGCCTGGCATACAGTTATATTGTTCAGTAGGTTATTTACTATTTATTCGGTTGCTTTTCATATTTTAGCCCTATGAGATTTTTACCTTTATTTTTGCTGTTTTCATCGTGCTTTTTTGCACAGGTGCAGTATCCTCAGGATTATTTTGGCAAGCCCATGAAGCTGCCTGCGCACCTTTCAGGTTCATTTGGCGAACTTCGCAGCAATCATTTCCATTCGGGCCTTGATTTCAGGACAAAACAGGCAACCGGCCATCCGGTTTATGCAGCGGCACAGGGCTATGTTTCCCGTATTAAAGTTTCGGCATACGGCTATGGTACAGCTTTGTATATAGATCATCCTAATGGCTATACAACAGTATATGGGCACCTGCAGGAGTATGCCCCGAAAATTGAGGATTATGTAAGGGCAAAACAATATGAAAAAAAATCATTTGATATTGAACTGATGCCCAAGCCGGGTGAAATAACAGTGGAGAGTGGGGAGCTTATTGCGCTTTCGGGTAATTCGGGAGGTTCAGGCGGGCCACACCTGCACTTTGAAATAAGGGATACCAAAACCGAAATGATTTTAAACCCGTTGCTGTTCGGCTTCGATAAGAAAATGAAAGACCCTTATCCCCCTGCAGTACATGGGCTTATGGTTTACCCATTAAATGATAATGCTGTGATTAATGAGGCTGCAACGCCTATGCTGGTAGGCTTAAGAAAACTGAAGGACGGTACATACCTGGCGGATAAAATATTGGCAAAAGGGAAAGTAGGCTTTTCCATAAGTACAACAGATAAGTCCACAGGGAGTACCGGGCACAACGGCATCTATAAGGTTGAAACCTATTTTAATGGAAGCCCCGGGTATAATTATACGTTCAACACGTTTGCCTTTAGCGAGTCAAGATATATAAACAACTTTATTGATTATGCTAAATATTATGCAACAGGGCAGCGTTTCCAGAAGCTTTTTGTAAAAACCCCATATCCTTTAACCCTTGTTAAGGATAATACTTTCAATGGCCAGTATGACATACTGCCGGGCACTACTAAAAATTACAGGATAGAGGTTTCCGATTTTCATGACAATAAAACGGTTATACAGGGTTCGGTAGAATATTCCGACAGCCCGGCAAGGGTGAGGGAGCCTAAAACCATCACAAATTATTTTGTAAAAGCGGCTAATGACCACAATTATACCAAAAACGGCATTTCGGTATTTATTCCCGCCAATTCATTTTACGAAGATTTTTATATGGATTTTGACGTTAAGGATTCTACATTGATTATGCATCCTGAAAATGTACCGGTTCATACCCCGCTCACTGTTTCGTTTGATGTAAAGCACCTGTCGCCCGAAGTTTTGCAAAAAACCTTTATTGCCGGCGTTACCGGGAAAAGAAAAAGTTATAATAACAGCTATATGGAGGAGGGCAGGCTAACGGCTCAGGTTAGGTACATGGGTAATTTCAGGCTTGAGCAGGATAATACTGCACCCACTATTTACAGCCCCAGCTTTAATGAAGGGCAGTGGCTTAGTGAAAAGGATACATTCAGCGTAAAAATAAGTGATGACCTTTCAGGCATAGCAACTTTTGATGCCTGGCTGAATGGTAAATGGATATTAATGCATTATGATTATAAAACCAGGATTATATACCACAATTTTAGTGATGGAATTGCTGATGAAGGACGAAATGATTTAAAGATTGTGGTAACCGATAATGTAGGAAATTCTGCTACCTTTGAAACGCATTTTTTCAGGACCCAAAATAAAGCTTCTGTTGAAAACAATAAATAAGATACTAACACTGGGCTTTTTATTGTTCAGTGCCGCCCTTTTTGCACAGCAGGGGCCAATGCTATACGGCATCATTTTAGATGAAAACCGCCAACCCATAGAGGGTGTAAATATATTTTACGACAACTCAGGCAGGCGGGAACAAACCACATCAGACCGTACAGGTTTTTATAAACTGAAAATCCCGGCCGACAGGCAGGTGGAGGTGTGGTTTTCGCATATTAGCTTCAAACTTTCCTCAATAGTGCTGGAAATGGGAGCAAATGACACTTTTGAGTTTAACCTTATGCTGAGTACCGGCATACAGCAGATGGCCGAAATGGTTATTGACGCCGAAACAGGCAGGCGCCGGGTAGAGGGCATAACGGCGATAGCACCGGATATTATACGTAAAATTCCCGGAGCCAATGCGGGGGTTGAAAATATAATAAAGCTTTTTGGCGGTAACTCTAATAATGAGCTTAGCACACAGTATGCAGTACGTGGCGGTAATTATGATGAGAACCTGGTATATGTTGAGGATATTGAAATATACCGTCCTTTCCTTATACGCAGCGGACAGCAGGAGGGGCTTAGCTTTACAAACACCACTATGGTGGAGAATGTTGATTTTTCATCGGGTGGCTTTCAGGCTAAGTATGGCGACAAGCTTTCCTCGGTGCTTGATATCACATACAGAAGGCCGGTGCGCTATGCTGCCGAGCTTGAAGCGAGTTTTCTTGGAGGGAGCCTTACACTGGAAGGTATATCTAAAAATAAAAAGTGGAGTGCCATAGTTGGGGCACGCTACCGGGACAACAGCCTGTTGGTAAACAGCCAGGAAACGGAAACCAATTTCAGGCCCACATTTACCGATGTGCAGGCCATGGTGAATTTTAATCCCAGTGAAAAATGGGAAATCAGTTTTTTAGGTAATGTTTCACAAAACAAATACCATTACCAGCCGCTTTCAAGGCAGACAAATTTTGGTACTATCGATAATCCCATCGCCCTGCAGATTATTTATGACGGGCAGGAAAAAGATGAATACCGCACCTATTTTGGTGCTATGAAATCAACGTACAAAGTATCGGACAATTTCACGCTGAAAGTAATTGGCTCCGTTTACCACACGCAGGAGCAGGAACATTTTGATATTTTAGCACAGTATGCGCTGGGCGAGGTGGAAACCAGCCTTGAAACAGGAGCCAACACCGGCGATATTAAGTTTGCACGTGCCGCAGGTGCACAGCTAAACCATGCCCGTAACGACCTTGATGCCCTTATTGTAAATACCGAGGTAAAGGGATACCATGATATTAAAAGCAACCTGGTGGAATGGGGCATAAAATATACCAGGGAAGATATACGCGACCGGCTTGTGGAGTGGGAGGTTATTGACTCAGCCGGGTTTTCCATAAATCCGCCGAGGATTGACCTGCCGGTTAACGACCAGCCTTATAACCCTTACACAGGGCCGCTGGTGCCATTTCAAAACGTAAGGGCAACCAATTTTGCACAGATAAACCGTTTTTCAGGCTATTTGCAGTGGAGCAGGAGGGCAAAGCTGGGTACAAGCGATATATGGATGAATGCAGGGGTAAGGGCGCACCAATGGCAGGTATCTGTAGATAACGGGCCTAATGGCGACAGCCAGGTAACTATCAGCCCGCGTGCACAATTTACTATAAAGCCGCAATGGAAGCGCGATATGCTTTTCCGCCTTTCGGGAGGTTTTTACCACCAGCCGCCTTTTTACAGGGAACTGAGGGATTCATCGGGAACCTTAAGGCCAAATGTAAAAGCACAGCGTTCCATACACATTGTATTGGCTAATGATTACAGTTTTAAAATGTGGGAAAGGCCATTTAAGCTTGTTTCCGAGACTTATTATAAAAAGCTGGATGATGTTAATGCTTATACGCTGGAAAATGTGCGTATCCGTTACCGTGCCGATAATGATGCAGTAGCTTATGCTTACGGGCTTGATGTGCGCATGAATGGCGAATTTGTTCCGGGTACTGAATCCTGGCTTACCTTTGGTTACTTAAAAACCGAAGAAAATATAAACAACAGGGGGTATATAGCGCGGCCAACTGACCAAAGGCTGAAGTTTGGTGTGCTTTTCCAGGACTATGTGCGCAACATACCGAATATGAAGGTGTACCTTAACCTTGTTTATAATACAGGGCTGCCCGGTGGCTCACCTTCTTATGCCGACCCGTACCAATACCAGACAAGGCTTAACGACTACCGCCGCGCCGATATTGGTTTTTCCTATGTATTTACCGATGGCACCAAGCAATATCCAAAAGGGCATTGGCTCGCTATGTTTAACGAGCTTGCACTGGGGCTGGAAATTTTCAACCTTTTTAATAACCAGAACTCAATAACCAATACATGGGTAAGGGATGTGTACACCAAGAGCCAGTATGGCATACCTAATTATCTTACCAGCCGTGTTTTCAGCCTTAAGCTGAATGTCAGGATTTAATTATTGAAACATTTTGCTTACTTTTGGTATATATCTTTAAAAGGGAAATGAAAAAATCAGCACTACTTTTATTGGCCTTTTCTGCTTTTGCAGTTTTTGGCTGTAAGGAACAAAAACCTAAGCCAAAAGTTATCTATAAGGAAAAGAAAGCAGAAGCCGCACCAAAAAACACCGACTCATCCCAAATTGAAGTGGCTGACCTTCCCGTTCTTATGGAAGGTACAAAGTACCTTATACACCCCATAGGCGGAATAAGGGTTTATGAAGATAACAACAGGAGCTATGGCAGCAGCCGCACCAATAATGTAAGCTATGCCATATCCAATTATAACCGTTTTGAAATAACGGGTTATTTTGATAATCTTAAATTTCAGCATATTGATTCTACCTCGCTAAGGCCGCTTACCGATAAAAAAATCCAGATACAGACAGCCACGTTTTTAAATACTATTGCCGAGAGGAATAAAAAGCAGATATTGGTTTATACACTGGTAGACTCTGACACCAACCAGGACGGTAAAATTGATGTTAACGATATAAAGTCATTATACATAAGCGATATAAGCGGCAATAAGCTTACAAAACTTTCCCAGGATATACAGGAACTTATTGACTGGAATTTGGTGGAAGCACAAAACAGGATTTATTTCCGCACGATTGAGGATATTAATAAAAATGGTGCGTTTGATAAAAATGACAGGGTGCATTACCATTATGTTGACCTGCTTTCGCCTGACTGGGCAGTTTCCGTATATGAGCCTGTTAATTAAATAAGTATATCGCTCTCTAAATCAGATTTTTCTATACTAAAATCAAATCCTAACTGATTCATTAGCTTTATAACAAGGTTTTTATACCAGTTTTCCGATTTGGGGTGTATATATATTTTTTCAATCAGCAGGTTAATATCTACATTTGCCTTAACGCCTTCGTCAATTTCAATATTTTGTTGTGTTAAGTCGGCAATAATCCTTACTTCACGCTCATACTGAAAGCTTTTTCTTTTAAACAGGAAAGGGAAAAAGTTGTTATCAAAAGGGATATATTCCTTTTTATAGTCAATATATTTTACCTCGCCAATATGCTGCTCATAGCATTTTTCCAGGTCAAGTGCTTTTTGCACCCTTCCTACGGTAGATTGTATGGCAAGCCCTTCATTATTTTTTGTAAATATCTGCCACATAGCATACGACTCATACTCATTAATATGCCAGCTGCTGATAACCACTTTTTTGCGGTGGGTTTTATAATTGTCTAAAAATTCAGGATTGTTTTCCGAAATTTTTTTAAGCTCCTCAAATGTAGGCTCGCTAAAGGTTCCTTCATACTGGTCTTCAAACTTATCCGAACGCGACATAAATAACTGCCTGCACAGCAGCAGGTCAAGGAACTTGGATAAATCCAGGTACTTCCATACAATAGTATCGGGGGCGGGCAGGGTAATGTGTTTGTTTGATATAAACATAATATGCCTGTTATAGTTATAAAATTACAAAAGCCTGAAACGTAACCCGGTTAAATATATGTTATTAGTTTTTAACTATTAAGGTAAATATCTTTTAGTTCCTTAAAGTGTTTTATAGTATAATCTGCCAAATCCTGTTCCTGATGGCTGTATTTGTCATACAATACGGTAGTTATCCCAAGGGCTTTGGCTGCCGCTATTTCTGACTCCGGGTCATCACCCACAACTATTACTTCATCCGCAGTGTAATTATAACGCTGTAATATATCTGCAAAAACATCTTTTTTGGTATTGTTGGTTGTAACAGGGTCAACCACATGGATTTCATTAAAATCTTCCCGTATATTCATAGCGGTTATTTTGCTGTGCTGCATAACAGGGAATCCTGTTGTTACCAAAAACCTGTTTCCGGGTATATTGAGGATTTCAGGATAATCGTCAAAGGTTTTTATTTCATCCTTATACTCCAGGTTAGTTTGCAGTTCAATCCCTTTTTGTGTAAGCTCATCACTAAAATTAAAACGCTTTGCCACAAGTTTAAAAGGTGTGCGCATAATTGCCTTTTTAATTGCTTCCATATCGTCATTATGTTTTCCGCTTTCTTCAATAATGGCGAATAAAGGGCCAAAAAGTTTTTCGCCGATAGAGCTTACAGGGTAAACAGTATTGTCAAGGTCGTATATAATTGCTTTTTTGGGCATATAGGTATTTTTTATATTAAAAAAAGAATAGCTGCGTTAGCAGCTATTCTATTATTCAAAACTTTGCATCATTACCAGTTTTTTGTAGGTTCCGTCCTGTGCAATCAGTTCATCATGCGTTCCCTGTTCTACAATGCGGCCTTTTTTCATGACCACAATTTTATCTGCTTTTTGTATGGTTGAAAGCCTGTGGGCAATAACAACCGATGTGCGGTTTTGCATCATGTTTTCAAGAGCCTGCTGAACCAGTCTTTCACTTTCGGTATCAAGTGCAGATGTAGCTTCGTCCAGTATCATTATGGGCGGATTTTTTAAAACGGCACGTGCTATGCTCAGTCTTTGTTTTTGCCCGCCTGAAAGCTTATTGCCGCTATCGCCAATATTGGTTTCAATACCTTCAGGAAGTTCATTTACAAATTCATAGGCATTTGCAATTTTCAGCGCATCAATTATTTCTGCATCCGTAGCGTCAGGCTTTCCTAAAGCTACATTATTGCGTATGGTATCATTAAACAGGATACTGTCCTGCGTAACAAGCCCCATTAGCTGCCTTAAAGATTTAACCTTGTAGTCGCGGATGTCAGTCCCATCAATTTTTATACTGCCTTCCTGTACATCATAAAACCGTGTAAGCAGGTTGGCAATAGTACTTTTACCGCTGCCGGATTGCCCCACAAGCGCAACGGTTTCACCTTTATTAATAGTAATGGAAAAATCTTTAAGTACACTTTCCTTTTCATAGGCAAAGTTTATGTTTTCCAGTGTAATGCTGTTTTCAAAAGTTGTTTTTTCAACGGCGCCAGGTTTATCTTTAATCAGGTCGTCGGTTTCCAGCACTTGTATAATCCTTTCTGCCGAGGCATTACCACGTTTTAGGTTATAACTCGCCTTTGATATATCTTTTGCAGGCGTAAGGATATTATAAGCAAACAATATATAAGTAAGGAAAAAGCTTGCTTCCATATTTTTATCTACAAATACAAGGTAGCCTCCATACATCAGCAATATACTTATTACTATAATTCCCAGTAATTCGCTTAAAGGCGATGCAAGGTTTTGCCTGTTGGCAACTGTTACCGCATAATCATGCAGGCGCTTACTGTTTGCCCTGAACTTAGCATTAAACTTATCCTCGGCTGTAAACGATTTTATCACTTTAAGTCCGCCAATTGTTTCTTCAAGGATGGAAAGGTTTTTGCCCTGCTGCTGCTGCATCATGTGCGATTTCTTTTTCAGCGACTTGCCTACTTTTGAAATTATAAAGCCGGAAACAGGTATAAACAAAAGCACAAACAGCGTTAACTTGGTGCTTAAAAAGAACATGGTTACCAAAGCAAATAAAATGGTTAAAGGCTCTTTTACTATCATGTCCAGGATAGTGAGGTAGGAGTTGCTTATCTCATTTACATCGGTTGTAACCTTTGCTATTACTTCCCCTTTTGAAGTAGAGGAATAATAGGAAAAAGGCAGTTTTACTATTTTATCATACAATGTATCCCTTATGTTTTTAACCACGGCTGTTTTTAATCGGGTTATAAAAACGAGGGCAAGGTAGTTACACAGGTTTTTAAGAAGGAATAAAGCTATTATTATTGCTATTATATATTGTAATACCATAAAAACCCCATGCTTATCAATAAGTGTGGTAAGCAGGTAATTAAGGTAGTCCTCACAGAAGTCTTTAAAGGAACTCAACCCATCAAAATCGTGATATACGGGCTTTTTATATATCTCCCGTTTATCATCAAAAATTACTTTTAATACCGGTATTAATGCTGCAAATGAAAGTGTACTGAACAGTGCATAAAACACATTAAAAAAAATGTTTAATGCAGCATATTTTTTATACGGTAATGCAAACCGGTATATTTTTTTATAATTACTCATTCAATTAATTAAGGTTCATCTCTTTTACGATGTTTTTTATCTTTTCATCAAGACGGGCTTCTACCTGCTTAAAGTTCTTAACATCGTCCAGCGTATCATTAACGCTGAAATAAAATTTTATTTTAGGTTCTGTACCGCTTGGCCTTGCACATATTTTAGTGCCATCTTCAAGATAGTAGATAAGCACGTTTGATTTTGGCAGGTACAGCTCCTCTTCTTCATCGGTAAAAAGGTTTTTGGCTTTTGAAGCCTGATAGTCTTCCACCATTACTACCCTTTGACCGTTTATTTCTTTTAGTGGTTTTTCCCTAAGTCCGGCCATCATTTGTTTTATCTGCTGCGCCCCTTCAATTCCCTTTTTGGTAATTGATATAAGGTACTCTTTATAAAACCCATATTCAACATACAGCTTAAGCAATTCCTGGTATAGCGAGCTGGCTTTTTCCTTAGCCTGTGCCGCCATTTCGCACAGCAGCAGGGTAGAGGTAACAGCATCCTTATCACGAACGGCATCGCCCACCATGTAGCCAAAGCTTTCCTCGCCACCGCCAATAAACTGCTGCTCCGGGAAATCCTTAATCATTTTTGCAATCCATTTAAAGCCAGTAAGCCCCACTTTACATTCTACATTATAAGCTGTTGCCAGTTCCATCATCATAGGTGTGGAAACTATGGTAGAGCCTATAAATTCATCGCCTTTTAATTTGCCCTGTTTTTTCCATTGTTCTAAAAGAAAATGCGTCATCAGTACCATAGTCTGGTTACCGTTAAGTAATGTCATAATTCCATTACCATTCCTAACGGCTACACCAAGCCTGTCGCTGTCGGGGTCAGTTCCTATAACCACATCGGCATCAGTATGGTCTGCCAGTTCTATGGCCATTGTAAGGGCTTCCGGCTCTTCAGGATTTGGTGATTTTACAGTAGGGAAATTTCCGTCGGGCTTTGCCTGTTCAGCAACAATACTCACATTGTTGTAGCCTGCATCCTCAAGCAAATCCGGAATTAGTTTTACAGAAGTGCCGTGAAGCGGTGTGTAAACTATCTTTAAGTTACTTTTTGCTTCCGGAGAGGTATTAAACGTAGCCGTAAGCAGAGAGTTTTGTATAAAAGCCCTGTCCATATCACTGCCTATATATTCAATAAGGCTTTCATTGGCATTAAAGTTTACCTGGCTGTATTCCAGTTCTTCTATAACTTTTATAATTTCGGCATCCTGTGGTGGCACAAGCTGGCCGCCATCCTGCCAGTAAACCTTATAGCCGTTATATTCCGGCGGATTGTGTGAAGCTGTAAGTACCACTCCTGCATGGCATTTAAGCTTTTTTACTGCGAATGAAAGCTCCGGTGTAGGGCGCATATCCTCAAATAAATACACTTTTATTCCATTTGCAGAAAATACATCGGCAACCACTTTAGCCAGTGTATTACTGTTATTACGGCAGTCATAAGCTATAGCAACCTTGGCCTGCTCACCGGGAAATGATTTTTTAATATAATCTGAAAGCCCCTGGGTAGCCTTTCCTAAAGTATATTTATTGATGCGGTTAGTGCCCGGCCCCATAACGCCCCTCATGCCCCCGGTGCCAAACTCAAGGTTTTTATAGAAGCTTTCTTCCAGGTCTTTAGGCGATGATGCCATCATTTCCTTTACAGCTTCCTGTGTTTCAGCATCAAAAGGCGAGGTGAGCCATATATTTACCTTATCAAGTATTGATTTTTCAATTTCCATACATTTATTTTTATGCAATTCAATAATCTCTATTTAAACTATTGAAGGTACAACTATTTTTTATTCTATCAGTTCGCTGATTTTGTATTGCTCTTCATTGTTTTTTGTGCGCAGTATAATTTCACCTAAAAATCCCGCAAGGAAAAGCTGGGTTCCTATAATCATTGTGGTAAGTGCGATATAAAACCAGGGATTATCAGTTACCAGTATTGCCTGCTGGTGGTGGTACAGTTTATATAGTTTTGTAATGCCTATAAAAAGTGCAGAAAACAAACCTATAATAAACATAATTACCCCAAGCGCGCCAAAAAGGTGCATGGGCCTTTTGCCGAAACGGGAAAGAAACCAGATAGTAATAAGGTCAAGAAAACCATTAATAAAACGTTCCATGCCAAACTTGGTGGTGCCAAATTTTCGTGCCTGGTGTTTTACTGCTTTTTCGCCTATTTTGGCAAAGCCGGCATTTTTTGCCAGTACGGGGATATACCGGTGCATTTCGCCCGAAACCTCAATGTTTTTTACAACACTGTTTTTATAAGCCTTCAGCCCGCAGTTAAAATCATGCAGTTTAACGCCGGATGTGCGCCTTGCGGCCCAGTTAAAAAGTTTGGATGGCAGGTTTTTAGATATTACCGAATCATACCGCTTTTTTTTCCACCCAGATACAAGGTCGAAACCTTCGGTCATAATCATGCTGTACAGTTGCGGAATTTCTTCCGGGCTGTCCTGCAGGTCGGCATCCATAGTTATCACCACATTGCCCTGAGCTTTGGCAAATCCTGCGTGCAAGGCTTGCGATTTCCCATAATTACGGAAAAACCGTATGCCTTTCACGCAGTTATTTTCAGCAGATAGCTGCTGTATGGTTTGCCAGGAATTGTCGGTACTGCCGTCATCTATAAAGATAACCTCATAACTGAATTTATTTTCAGCCATTACCCTTACAATCCAGTTGTGCAATTCCTTTAATGATTCCTCTTCGTTAAGAAGCGGGATAACTATAGATATATCCATTTAATTATTCTGCAGACTTCGATGTGTTTTTAAATGCAGCACCAACTATCAGCGCAATGATAATGCTGAATATTAAACCGAAAAAGTATGATTTTATTAATGAGCCTATGCTGAAATTATCAGTTGCCTGTATTTGCTCGGCTGTTTTTCTTATATCTTCGGTTTTAGCGCCCACACCCTGCATCATGGAAACGGTTTTTTCAACAGTAAGTTGTGTAAGGGTTTCTTTTGCGGCAGGATCAACAAAGTTAAACAGTACATACATAAATAATGTGCCTATTAGCGAGCCTATAGCCATAGTAAAGAAATAAACAGAAAAAGCCTGCTTAAATGATATAATGCCACCCATTGCCTTTTTAGTTTTGGCTACGGCCACAATACCTATTACAAGGTTTACAAGGAATAACACAATACCCAGCCATATGTTTACCATAAGCTCAAGGTTTACTGCATAAATAATTGCAGAGGAAAGTATACTTACTACACCTACAATAATACCGAAGTTAATACCGTTCTTTTTTACAATGTCTGCCATAATTCAAATTGTTTGGTTTGGTTAAATTTAATTTACAAATATAGTAATTCCGCCCTTATCAGTCGTTAAAATTACCGTTGTGTTACACTGAAAAAAACAATTATAAAAATTTGATATTAAAAAAATAGTTGTACTTTTGCGCACTCGAATATAAAATATTTAAAAACAAAAAGTTGTAATTGCGTTTACACCTTTCTGCAAAAAAAGAAAGCCGCAAAACGGGTTGCAGCCATTAAAAAATAAATTTACGTAAAGATGAAAAAAGGTATTCACCCAGAAAATTACAGATTGGTAGCTTTTAAAGACATGTCTAACGACGAAGTTTTCCTTACCAAATCTACAGCTGATACAAAAGAAACAATTGAAGTGGACGGAGTTGAATATCCGGTGGTAAAAATGGAGATTTCCAGAACATCTCACCCATTTTATACAGGTAAATCTAAACTTATTGATACTGCAGGACGTATTGACAAGTTTAAAAACAAATATGCAAAATTCAGCAAAAAATAATTTTTGCTTCAATAAATACAAAAGCCTCCCTTTCAGGAGGCTTTTTTTATGCCTTTTTCCCTTTGCTACTTTACTGTTTTTTGCCTTACTTTGAAAACCTAAAACAGGCAACCAATGAACTATATACTTTTTGACGGGCCTGTGCGCAACGCACTGCTTCCGTTTACTTTTACAAGGCCGGTGGCCGATATACGCGTAGGCATACTGACCATACGTGAAAAATGGGAAAAATATTTAGGCTACACTACCACAACCCTTACCGAAGAATACCTGATGGATAAATACCCGATGGTAGAAATGGAGGAAAATATTATGATAAATGCTTCTTTCCTTCCTGCTGAAGACCTTGCCGAAATGGTGCAGGCACTGGAAGAAAACCAGGCTATTTTTATGGGCGATGAGGTTATAGCCTTTTACACCAAAGATACCCAGGAGGAAGTTGATTTTGATTTATATGATGTTATTGAATATACAGGTGATTGCCTTAGGATTGAAAATCCGTGGGATATATTCCAGAAAAATGATGCTGCCATACGGGAGGATTTTGAACTGCTGACAGAAGGGAGAATATCTCAGCCAATCCCTGCCGGCGTAAATGTAATTGCCCCCGAAAACATTTTTATTGAAGAAGGCGCAAAAATGCATTTTGTAACGCTTAACGCTTTAACAGGGCCTATTTATATAGGAAAGGACAGCGAGATAATGGAATGCTCTGTTATACGCGGGCCTTTTGCACTATGCGAAGGCGCACAGGTAAAACTTGCTACCAAAGTATATGGCGCTACAACAGTAGGGCCACATTCACGCATTGGTGGCGAGGTTAATAACTCGGTATTGTTTGGTTATTCCAATAAGGGGCATGATGGCTTTTTAGGCAATTCGGTTTTAGGGGAATGGTGCAACCTCGGGGCCGATACCAATAACTCTAACCTTAAAAATAATTATGAGGAAGTAAAATTGTGGAGCTACGAGAAGGAAGGTTTTGTAAAAACCGGTTTGCAGTTTTGCGGGCTTATGATGGGTGACCACAGTAAATGCGGGATAAACACCATGTTTAATACAGGAACCGTTGTTGGTGTAAGTGCCAATATTTTTGGTGCCGGTTTCCCGCGTAATTTTGTGCCGAGTTTTTCATGGGGAGGGGCTTCCGGCTTTACTACCTACATAACAAAAAAGGCTTTCCAAACGGCGCAAATAGTAATGTCCAGGAGAAATGTTGAATTTACCGAACAGGATGCTGCCATTATGGAGCACGTGTTTGAGGAAACCAAAAAATGGCGAAAAGACGATTAAACCCTGTAAAAGGAAGTAGGAAACGGCAGCCAAAATACAGTATCGGCAGCCTTATACTGTTGCTGATATTTATTATTTACTATGCATGTAATGATGATAGTAAAAACACAAACAAGCCTAAAGACGGTTTTATAGAAAAACCGCATATTGAAAAGGAGCCTGACAAAAATCACGATATATCTGTATTTACAGGTAAAGTGATAGGTATAAAAGATGGTGATACTTTTGAAATATTATACAACGGGCAGCCGGAGCGCGTAAGGCTTGCAGAAATTGACTGCCCCGAAAGCTCGCAGGCATTTGGCAAGGCAGCAAAACAGTATGCATCTGACTTATGCTTTGGCCAAACGGTAACTGTTACAGCACCGGAAGGACGCGACTATTACGGCAGGGTAGTGGGTACTGTAGTTACCGCCGATGGCATTAACGTGAATGAGGAACTGGTTAAGGCAGGCCTTGCATGGCATTATAAGCAGTATTCTAAAAGCAGGGTACTGGATGAACTGGAAAAGCAGGCACGTACAGCTAAAAAAGGACTATGGCAGCACAAAAGGCCGGTAGCACCCTGGAAGTGGAGGAAAAATAAACGAAATAAATCAGCTAAAAATAAAAAAGAGGCAGCCTGAACGGGCTGCCTCTTTTTATAGGCTATTTCTTTGTTATCTGTCTACCCTTACAAATTCACCTTCAGCATTAAATACCAAATCCAAATCATTTGAGAGTTCTACATCATAACCATATCTTTCAATTTCAATAGTTGTGATAAAGCTGCCCGAATAATTTTCAGCTACATAGGCCGATATGGGTGCAGGTATAATACCTGCCGGCACTTCGGCCATACCGCCATCTATATCTGTCCATTCGCCTTCGGCAGTAAAGTCAATTTCAAAACCATTGGATAAATGCACATCATAAACAGAACCATCACTATCAGCCCTCGACTGTTTTTCAATACGGGTATAGGTTGCAGCAGGGAAATAAGTTTCCACAAAGGTGCGTGCTGCGGCAGGAAGTTCTGATGCTTCAATTATTTTATCTGTACTTCCGTTGTCATCATCACTGCATGACAAATTAAAAGCTCCCAATGCTACAATAGCGGCTAAAAACATTTTTTTCATAGTAATTTCATTTTAGGGTTAAAAAATATTGTAAACAGGCAGGTAAAATCCCTGCATGTTTTTATAAGGCAATTTTACTTACAGAAATTGGAAAGAATTTGGAAAATTAAGTTTTTTAAGAAAAATTAACGGTGAAGGTATGATTGCCGTCAAAACTGTATTTTATTTTTAGGCTATAAATAGCAGTAATTGATTTCACAAGGGAAAGTCCCAGCCCAGTGGACTGCTCACTTGAAACATTTCGGGCAAAGCGGTTAAAAATATAGTTTTCATTTAACGGCTGTGCTATCCCTGTATTAGTTACGGCTATACTTGTGCTGTCTATAATTATATGTACCATACCATTGGGGTAGTTATGGATAATGGCATTCTTAATAAGGTTATTAAGCAGGGTAATGGCAAGCCCGCCATTCATATTATGCAGCAGTTGTGCCCTTTCTTCTATAGAAAGGGAAATGTTCTTATAATCGGCAAGGTCATAAAAATCATTTACCAGCTTCCTGGCAAGTTCATTAAAATTAATTTCCTTCTCCTCGGCAAACTGGCGGTTTTCAATTTTAGAAAGCATGAGCAGCGATTTGTTAAGCCTTACCAGCCTGTTGAGCGTATCGGCTATTTTGCCGATTTCGTTCATTTGCTGCTCATCAAGGTTACTGTTATTTTCGGCAAGAAGTTCAAGTTTGTTAAGGCTTATGGCTAAAGGTGTCTGCAATTCGTGGGCTGCATTTTCTATAAATTGCTTTTGGCTGGAATATATTTCCTCATTACGAACCAGCATCTCCTTAACTTCGCGGGCAAGTGTTTTAAACTCATCAATATTTGTTTCCACAGGAGTAAAATTTCCCCCGCTGCCCACTTTGTATTGTTTAAGTGTGGTAAGGGTGGCATAAAAGGATTTCCATATGCGCCTTAAAATAATACGGTTAAAAAAAAGTATGGTTAAAACCAGCATTATATATAACCCGAAAAGTGCTATGGCAAGGTCTTCCAGAAGTTCATCTTCCTCCACCATAGAGGAGCGTATTTCCAGCCTGTGCGGCTTGCCTTCGGCATCATCAAATATAGTAGTAAGCACTCTTACCGGTTCATAATCATTATCATACTCCATAAACTCCTTTGCAGTAGTAATTTCTTCTTTGTAGGAATAGCTGCCTTGTGGAAGGGGTGTTATAGTAAAACGGTTTATGCCAAGCCGTGGAGTATCTAAAATATTTTTATCGGCATAAGCCTGGCGTATAATGAGTATTTTGGAATTTTTAAGCCCGTCATCAATATTATCATATACTTCCTCCATTACAATTACATAAAAAAGCCCTGCCCATAAGGGAATTACGGCCAGCAAGGTAAGTGTAAGGTATTTTAAAGTATAGTTTTCAAGTTTCAAGGTCAGCTCATTTTATAGCCAATTCCGTAAACAGCCTGTATTTCTGCTTCGGCACCGGCGTCCTTCAGTTTTTTCCTTAAATTCTTTATCTGCGAATATACAAAATCAAGATTGTCGGACTGGTCTATATGGTCGCCCCAAACAGATTCTGCCAAAGCAGTTTTATTAATCAGCCGGCTAGGGTTTATCATGAAATAATACAACAGGTCAAACTCTTTGCGGTTAAGGGTGAGTTCTTTTTTATTTATATGTACAGATCGCTGTTCGGGTGAAATACAGATATTATTCCATATAATATAATTTTCGCCATTGTGCCTTTTCCTGCGTATAGCCGATTTAATGCGGGCATGCAGTTCTGCAAGGTGAAAAGGCTTGGCAAGATAATCATCGGCACCCAGGTCCAGCCCGGCTACCTTGTCATCTACCGAATCTTTTGCGGAAATTATTATAAGGGCTTCCTGTTTGTTTAGTCTTTTAACTTCTCTTACTAAGTCCAGCCCGCTGCCATTTGGAAGCATTATGTCTATTAAAACACAGTCATAATCATAAACACCTATTTTTTCCAGCCCGGTTAAAAAGTCAGCAGCAGTTTCCACTATATATTTTTCCTTTTCCAGCGATTGCTGTACTACTTCCCTTAGTCCCGGTTCATCTTCAACAATTAAAATTTTCATGTTTACTGGTGCTTTTGGTATATCAAATATACATTAAGCGTGCAATAAAGGCTTTAAATCTGGAAAGAATTGGTAAAAGGTTTAATCTACTTTTATAAACAGTCCCGATGCATCAAACTCAAGGTCTATACCATTGTCAAGCTCCACATCATATCCTGTTTGTTCCAGTTCAATTTTTGTAATAAATTGTTTGGGGTAGTTTTGTTTTATATAGTCAAGTATAGGCTTTTGTATAAATGTATAAGGTATTTTATTATTACCCCCGTCAATTTCTGTCCATCTTCCTGCTTCAGTAAATTCAATTTCGGTATCATCATTCATAAAAACCGTATAGGTTATCTTTCTGCTTTCCACTTCCTTAATACCATGATGAAAATTATCCGGAAAATATTTGTTTATAAAATCCTGTGCCACGCGCGGCAGCTCATTAAACTTAACAGGCACTTCCTGCGCCATACAGTTAAAGGTTATAAAAGCGAACAGGAAAAATAATTTTGTTTTCATATTAAAGGGTTTTATACCCTTAAAGTTACGCAACAAAATAATCGCTGTTGAGGTATTTAAGATTACTTTAATAAGACTATCTGCTTTTTTTTACCCTTTTAAGCACCAGCAGGTTTAGCGGGTTAATGCCCAGCCCGGTAACATTGGTTCCTGTAAATCGGGCAGCTTTGTCATAAAACAAAGGCACTACGGGAGCCTCATCCATAACAAGGGAGTCCATTTTTTTATAAAGTGCCTGCCGCTCTGTATCATCCGTTATATAAAAGGCTTTTTCATACAGCCTGTCAAACTCCTCATTTTTAAAATGGGTATAATTAGGCCCGCCGGGCGAAAAGTTCCTGCTGTAAAATAAGGACAGGTAATTTTCGGCATCCGGGTAGTCGGCTATCCAGGTGGCTTTAAAAAAAGGCACTTTACCTGTAGCTATGGCTTGTGTAAGTGTAGTGGGCGGTGTAACATCAATAGTAACATTAAGCCCTATTTTTTGCCATTCGCGTTGCGGGTATTCGGCTAAGTCAAGGTATGAAGCTGTGGTGCTCATTTCAATTTCAGGATTATTGTCGCCGGTTGCTTTTTTATATTCAGCCACAAGTGCCCTTGCTTTGGCAGGGTTGTATTCATATCCTTTTGCACCGTGGCCACCCAGTCCCGTTGGTATCATTCCATTGGTAGCCGGGGTGCCCATACCGTTTCGCAGGTACATAATCATTTTACTGCGGTTAAAGCCATAATTTAATGCCTGGCGGATGCGCCTGTCTTTAACGGCTTTGTTATTCCCGTCCATGCGGAAACCCAAATATTCAGTATTAAGGTAAGGGCCTGTAATCATTTTTACCCTGTCCCTGTATTTTGGCTGCAACTGCCCGGATGGAGTAAGTATCTCATCTTTATACGATGGGTCTAACCCTGAAACAAAATCAAGTTTGCCTTGCACAAACTGTAAAAAACCGCTTTGCTTATCGGGTAAAAAAGTTATGGCAACAGCCTCAAGGTATGGAAGCCGCACACCATTTTCATCTTTTTCATGGTAAAGGTTGTTTTTGCGCAGCACAAGCTTTACATTTTCTTCCCATATTTTAAAATGGAAAGGGCCGGTTCCTATAGGGCCAGCCCTGAAATCATATCCTTTTGCCTCAAAAGCCTCATGTGGTACTACCGATGCATATTTCATGGTAAGCAATCCTAAAAAAGCAGGGAAGGTCTTGTTGAGGCGAATGGTAAAAACAGAATCGTTTACGGCTGAAAAATCCTTTACATTTTGCAGTATCCAGCCCCCGGGTGAAGCAATATCCCCATCCTGCAGCCTGTTAAGGCTGTATTCAAAATCATGTGCGGTAACAGCCCTTGTGCTGTCTGCGCCAAACAGGTGGCTTTTATGAAAGTAAACGTCCCTTCGCAGGGTAAAGGTATAAGTAAGCCCGTCAGCCGAAATATCCCAGGATTTTGCAATGTCAGGCTGTATCTTCAGGCTGTCATCAAGCTGTACAAGCCCGTTATACATCTGGTTGCAAATCCATATAGAGGGGCGTGTGCGCGAAAAAGCAGGATCGAGCGAGTTGACAGCGGCATTTTCGTTATACCTGAAAACAAGGTAATCCTGGTTTTCTTTGTTGGATTTATTACACGCTGTAAAAAATAATATCAGGCAACAAATTGATATATAATATATTATTGATTTCATCAAGTGGATTTTTGTATGTAAATTTGCATCCTCTTTTTGCAGAGGTAAATATAATTAAAGTTACTGCTTAAGGGGAGGTTTATATAATGGAAAACAGGAAAAAAGTCGCTTTTTATACTTTAGGATGCAAACTGAATTTTTCAGAAACATCTACTATAGCCCGCAGTTTTCAAGATGATGGTTTTGACCGTGTGGATTTTGAAGACGTGGCTGATATATATGTTATTAATACCTGCTCGGTTACTGAAAATGCCGACAAGCAGTTTAAGCAGATTGTAAAAAAGGCACTTAAAAATAATGATAAGGCTTTTGTGGCGGCTGTGGGCTGCTATGCCCAGCTTAAGCCGGAAGAGCTTGCTGCTGTTGACGGTGTTGACCTGGTGCTTGGCGCAACAGAAAAATTCAAGATTACCGATTATATAAACGACCTTTCCAAAAATGATATGGGAGAGGTTCATTCCTGCGAAATTTCGGAGGCTGATTTTTATGTAGGCAGCTACTCTATTGGCGACCGTACCCGTGCTTTCCTTAAAGTACAGGATGGCTGCGATTATAAATGTACCTATTGTACCATTCCGCTGGCAAGGGGCATTTCACGAAGCGACACTTTAGAGAATGTACTTAAAAACGCTAAAGAGATTTCGGCGCAAAATATACGCGAAATTGTACTTACCGGTGTTAATATAGGAGATTACGGAAAAGGCGAATTTGGCAATAAAAAGCACGAACATACTTTTTATGAACTGGTACAGGCGCTGGATAAGGTAGAAGGTATAGAGCGGTTAAGGATATCGTCCATTGAGCCGAACCTGTTGAAGAATGAAACCATTGAGTTTGTTTCAGGGAGCCGTACTTTTGTGCCGCACTTCCATATACCGCTGCAATCGGGCAGTGATGATATATTGAAGTTGATGCGGAGGCGCTATCTAAGGGAAGTATATACCGAGAGGGTAAGCAAAATACGCGAAATGATGCCGCATGCCTGTATTGGTGTAGATGTTATTGTAGGCTTTCCCGGAGAAACCGATGAACATTTCCTTGAAACCTATAATTACCTTAACAGCCTTGATATTTCATACCTGCATGTATTTACTTATAGTGAAAGGGACAATACACCTGCTGCAGCCATGCCGGGTGTTGTGCCTGCAAATGTTAGGAGCAAACGCAGTAAAATGCTAAGGGGGCTTTCTGTGAAAAAGCGCAGGGCATTTTATGAAGGCCAACTAGGTACTACACGAACTGTATTGTTTGAAAGTGAAAATAAGGAGGGGTATATACAAGGTTTTACTGAAAATTATGTAAAGGTAAAAGCACCGTGGAATCCTGAACTTGTTAACACGCTGCATGAAGTAAAGCTAACAAAAATTGATGAGGACGGCCTGGTTCGTTTTGACTTTGTAAATGAGCCTGTGCTTACAGAAAGTCAATCATTTTTGTAATATAGTTCTCTGTTCTGCCCAATAACTAAACAGATAATATAGTCAGGCGGTTTTTAAATTCAACCTTACTAAAGCCAAAAGTATCTTTTATCCATTCAAAGGCTTTTTTGTGGTATAGAAAGATATGTGTAGGGTCATTTTTATAATACCAGTCAGCAAAATTAATATCATCATTATACCTTTCGGTCATAATATATAATTTACCTTTTGGCAGCAGCATTTGCCGGAGCATGGTGAATTCCTGCGCAGGGTTTTTAAAATGTTCTGCGGTTTCGCAGCAGGCTATATAATTATATTGCTGTTTAAGCCTTTGCTTTTCATTATAAAAATAGAGGTCAAATTGCTGTATGTTGTATTGCTCGTCCTGAAGCAGTTTAACTATGGGCGAGCCGGTTCCCGAACCAAAGTCTAATCCTGAGTCCAGTTTAGTAAAGTCTGCGAATATGCTGTTTACAATCGGGCGGACAAAGTTTTGATAACCAATGTCATCAGGTTTATTATTATGGCAGGCATAATGAGCGGTTTCCTGTTGTTCAGTAAGGTAAAAATCTGGATGCAGGAAAACAGAAAGGCAATTGCCACACCGCATAAAAATACGCTCAACGTGTTTGTAAAACGGCTGGGTATTTCCTTGGCAAAGCGGGCAGGGTAGCAGGTTCATTAAATCCTGATGCCTGGTGGCAGCATTTCCTTATACTGCGGATTTTTACGGAAAAAATCGGCAATTTTAGGATGGGTGGGTACTACCCTTAACCTTTTTTCTTCGGCAGATGCAAGTATGCTTTCCAAAAATTCGTTTACTATACTTTCATCAATATCATTAGGCGTATTCAGCTTGGTAAGAAAAAGCTTTCTTTCCTGTACAGAATATTCAACCGATATTTTTTCTCCATCCGAAACAGCTTCAAACTGCCTGGAGAATTCGTTGTCTTTTATTTCCATAACTGTTTAATTAAACTTCATAGGGACTTCCATTATCAATATTTTTGACGGTGCATTAACAGTGATGGCTATTGAGTCAAATTCAATAGCACCAAAGGCATCGCGCTCATTTATAGTTTCACCGTTTATTTCAATCTGCCCCTCTATAAGAAAAAGATACATGCCATTATCTTTAATCCTAACATCGTAATTAAACGTTGTGCCGGCATCAAAAACACCCAGGTGCATAAAAGCCTGTTGGTATATCCATAGTGCATTGCCATCATTATTATCATGAGGTGAAACTACGGTAATAAGCGAATTCCTGTTATTTTCAAGGTTAAACCCTTTTTGGTCGTATCTCGGTTTTACATCCTCCTTTTCCGGGAATATCCATATTTGCAGTGTTTTTGCAATATCAGTCTGGCTTGCATTCATTTCTGAATGTTGTATGCCTGTACCTGCGCTCATAACCTGCACTTCACCAAACCTTACGGTAGCCTGGTTGCCCATACTGTCACGGTGGGTAAGCCCGCCTTCCAGCGGTATGGTAACTATTTCCATATTATCATGCGGGTGTGTGCCAAAGCCCATGCCGCCTGCAATGGTATCATCATTTAAAACCCTCAGCATCCCAAACTGAACCATTTGCGGGTTATGGTAATTACCGAAGGAAAAAGAGAAATTGGCTTTAAGCCAGCCATAATCCGCAGTGCCCCTTTGGCTTTTAGGAAAAATTCTGGTTTTCATAATTTAGTAATAAATTAAGTTACAGGAAAAGTTGGTTTGGGATAAAAGATTTAATTTTATACAAATTTCGTAATAAAATTCGACTAAAGCAGTCATTAAAGCGTTAAAATGGAACAAATGGAGAAAATTCCTGTATATTTTATGCCCGGCCTGGCTGCCAGCCCTGTTATTTTTGAACATATAAAATTACCTCCTGATATTTTTGAAACCTATTTCCTTGAATGGAAAATGCCGGAGCCTGATGAAGCCCTTAAACATTATGCACAAAGGATAGTTAAAGGTATAAAGCACAATAACCCGGTTTTAATAGGTGTTTCTTTTGGTGGCGTGCTGGTGCAGGAAATGGCACAAATAATAAAGGCAAGGAAAGTAATTATCATTTCCAGCGTTAAATGCAATGCCGAATTCCCCAGGCGTATGCGCTTTGCAAAACTTGTACAGGCCTACAGGGTTTTCCCTACTTCATTAATGGAAAGGGTAGAGTGGGTGAACCGTTTTTCGTTCGGCAATAACTTTATTACAAGGCGGTTAAAGCTTTATGAAAAATATCTTTCGGTAAGGGATAAGAAATACCTGGACTGGGCGTTTAAAACTATAATACTATGGGACAGGGAGAAGCCTGAACCGGGCATAGTGCACATTCATGGAGATGCCGATGGTGTTTTTCCGTCCCGTTACCTAAAGGATTTTATACCTGTAAAGGGCGGTACCCATATAATGATAATTAATAAGGCAAAATGGTTTAACCAAAATCTGCCTGCAATAATAACGGGAGATTAAATTTGAACCTGTTTTTTGTAAATTTACATTAATAAATCACTAACACTGTATAATTATGAAAAGGATTAAAAAGGCTGGTGTTATAGCATCAGTAGTGCTGTTAAGCGGGGTATTGATACATGCTGTATCAACCAATGTTAGCGAAGGACAGGAAACTGCCAAGGAAAATTACTTTCCATCAGAAATAAGTTTTGCGGGAGAAAAAGCCCCGCTTCAAATTGCCGATGTGCGTGAAAGGCTGGACAGGGAGCTGCTGGTAAATGCCAACCTGCATGCCAGCACGCAGCTTGTTATAAAGAGGGCAAACAGGGCTTTCCCTGTTATTGAGCCTATTTTAAAGCGCAACGGTGTGCCTGATGATTTTAAATACCTTGCCGTAATTGAAAGCGGGCTTGTAAATGCAGTATCGCCTGCGGGTGCAAGGGGCGTATGGCAGTTTATGCCTGAAACAGGAAAGGAATATGGCATGGAGATAAACGATATTGTGGATGAACGCTACCACCTTGAAAAATCTACCGAAGCAGCGTGTAAATACCTGCTGAGTGCAAAAGAAAAGTTTGGAAGCTGGACACTCGCGGCTGCATCTTATAATGGTGGTGTTACGGGGGTAAACAGGCAAATAACTTTTCAGGGGGTTGATAATTATTATGACCTGCTGCTGACAGAAGAAACGTCGCGTTATGTTTTCAGGATACTCGCGCTAAAAGAAATAATGCAGCATCCGCTTAAGTATAATTTTACATTACTGCCCGGAGATTTATATCCTTTGCTGCCCGTAAAAAAAGTGTTGGTTAACAGCTCTATCCCTGACCTGGCCGTTTTTGCAAAGGAGCAGGGTATTAATTATAAAATACTGAAAATACACAACCCGTGGCTAAGGGACAGAAAGCTGGATGTGGCAGATGGTAAGGTTTATACTATAGAAATACCCACTTCGGGCTATTAATATGTTTGCCATAAAGGCAGCTACTTTATGGCAAGCATATCTTTTTTAACTTCTTTATCAATTATTATTGTAGATAATCCTTCTAAAAAAGAATTATAGTTAAGGGCATAAGCCTTATTATAAGGTGTTTTTTTAGGGCAAAGCTGCATTCCGCACCTTTTTATATCCACAATATGTAATTTACTGTCAAGGTAAAAAGAAGTAGGAAGCCCTAATGTGTGTTTTAAGGAAGTAACCGCATTAGAGTCCCCTTTATAAGATTCGTGTGCATAGCAAACGGTTATATGGCGGTTAAATTTGCGTGCCAGCCGTTTCATTTTATTTCTCCTGTCCCAAAAAAGCACTACTATGGCAACATCATCTTTATACTTCTGTGCGATTTTATTTAATGCAGGAATTTCGCCAGGGCTCATTACACACCATGAAGCATAGGTTATAAGCACAACGGGCTTTTTAAAACTATTTAATTTTATTTTTTTGCGGTTTACTTTTTTAAAGGTAAAATTATCCATTTTGGTGCCGGTAAGCCTGTAGTCAACCAACGAGTCAAATAAGTATTTGCCGCGTTCAACATTCCCGGTACGAAAAGCAAGGCTGCTTTCTTTTTTATATTTTTTTAAATTTATCCTGACAGCATTGGAAAAATAAAGGCTGTCGCCCTGGCTGAAAAGTAAGAGCGGAAATAAGTAAAGTGATATGGCAACTAATAATTTATTCATATTATTAGTTAATTATTTAAGTAAATATATTTAAAAAATATAATATTTTAAATATTTACACGTTATATTCTCTTTATAGAACATAATTACTTAAATAAACCCTACCCAATATAATAGAAAAACCGCCAATCGGCGGTTTTTCTATTTATCATTTAAAAATGTTATATCTTTTTTAATTGCTGCTTCATCATAGTAATCTGGTCTTTTAGCATATTGTGCTTATCCAGTTTTTTGGCTTCATTAAGCAGGTTAGATGCTTCCATTTTGCGCCTTTTGGTCATGGCTATACCGGCAAGGTTTAATTTAGCCATAGCCATATCCTGATCCATATTCAGCCCAAGCTCTACTGCTTTTTTAAGGTATTTTTCGGCCAGTGTAAGGTTGGTTTGCGAAAGCATTAGCCCGTTAAGGTAGTTATAGTAGCCTTGCTGCTTGCGCACCAGTGCCCCTTCGGGATTTTTTATTTTATCAAGCCACTTTTTAGCACCGTCAAAATCCTGTTTTCTTAATTTAAGGAAAGCCAGTATTATAAACTCATTTTTAAAATATAGCAGTACCACAAGCCCCGCAAGCAGTAAAAGAAAAATTCCGTTGCCAATATTTTTATCCGTAAATTGCCACACTGCCACAGCAATAATAAGTGCTGCCAATGCCAGCTTTATGTTTTTATGGAACATGGTTTTTGTTTTAATTTGCGCCAGCAAAGGTAATAAAATCAATTAGAAATATTTTTGAAAAACCACTTGCGAAAGAAAAAAAGCTTTGTATATTTGCACTCGGTTTTGGAATAACGGTATTCCGATAGTCCGGAGTAAGATATTCAATAAAGATTTAAAGATACAAAGCAATGAGTAAGAGAACGTTTCAACCATCGAAAAGAAAAAGAAGAAACAAGCACGGCTTTATGGAAAGAATGGCTTCTGCCAACGGCAGGAAAGTGCTTGCTCGCAGAAGGGCTAAAGGAAGACATAAATTAACTGTTTCCAGCGAACCAAGACATAAAAAATAATGTTTTTTGTAAAGCATATATAAAGGTGTTACTTAATTTCAGTAACGCCTTTTTTTATATCCTGTAAAAACCACCCCCGCAGCTAAGGGGTGTTTTTGTAAAATAAATAGTAAATTTGCGCAACTCACTAAACAACAACTACAACACATACAATGCCGAAAGACAATTCTATTAAATCTGTTTTGATCATAGGCTCGGGCCCGATAATAATTGGGCAGGCCTGTGAGTTTGATTATTCAGGATCTCAGGCGGCCAGGTCGCTTAGGGAAGAAGGTATAAAAGTTATACTTATCAATTCCAACCCTGCAACCATAATGACCGACCCAAGCATGGCCGACCATGTTTACCTGAAACCGCTCAACACAAAATCTATTATTGAAATACTGAAAGACCATCCCGAAATTGATGCGGTATTACCCACAATGGGCGGGCAGACAGCACTTAACCTTTGCCTGGAAGCAGAAGAGAAAGGTATTTGGGCCGATTTTAATGTGAGGCTCATTGGTGTTGATATCAATGCAATTAATGTTACAGAAGACAGGGAACAGTTTAAGCAGCTGCTGGAGCGCATTGGCATACCCGCAGCACCGGCTAAAATTGCAAACTCTTTCTTAAAAGGAAAGGAAATAGCGCAGGAGTTTGGTTTTCCGCTCGTTATACGCCCATCATTTACGCTTGGGGGAACAGGGGCGGCTTTTGTGCACAGGAAAGAAGATTTTGATGAGCTTCTTACCCGTGGACTGGAAGCTTCACCAATACATGAGGTGCTGATTGACAAGGCTCTTTTCGGATGGAAAGAATATGAATTGGAATTGCTGAGGGACAAGAATGATAATGTGGTGATTATCTGTTCTATAGAAAATATGGACCCTATGGGAATCCATACCGGCGACAGTATAACTGTTGCCCCGGCTATGACCTTGTCTGATACTACATATCAAAGGATGCGCGACATGGCTATAAAGATGATGCGCAGCATAGGCAACTTTGCCGGGGGGTGTAATGTGCAGTTTGCCGTTAGCCCTGATGAAAAAGAAGATATTGTTGCCATAGAAATTAACCCAAGGGTGTCGCGTTCTTCGGCACTGGCATCTAAAGCAACAGGTTACCCAATTGCAAAAATTGCTTCAAAACTGGCATTAGGTTACAATCTTGACGAACTGCAAAACCAGATAACAAAATCTACATCGGCTTTATTTGAGCCTACACTGGATTATGTTATTGTAAAAATACCGCGCTGGAACTTTGATAAGTTTGAAGGTGCAGACAGGACACTTGGCCTTCAGATGAAATCTGTAGGGGAGGTTATGGGTATAGGCAGGTCGTTTCAGGAGGCGTTGCACAAGGCTACACAATCACTGGAAATTAAGCGTAACGGACTTGGCGCCGACGGTAAAGGCTATAAGAATTACGAGCAGATTATAGAGAAGCTCACCAATGCAAGCTGGGACAGGGTTTTTGTAATATATGATGCTATACAGATGGGCATACCGCTTAGCCGCATACATGAAATTACCAATATTGATATGTGGTTTTTAAAGCAGTATGAAGAACTTTATGCACTTGAAAAAGAAATATCGGGCTATACTATAGATAACCTTCCTAAAGAATTGCTTTTGGAAGCCAAGCAAAAAGGTTTTGCTGACAGGCAGATTGCCCACATGATGGGATGCCTGGAGAGCCAGGTGTATAATAAGCGTGAAGAAATGGGCGTTAAGCGTGTTTATAAGCTGGTTGATACGTGTGCTGCTGAGTTTAAAGCACAAACACCTTATTATTACTCTACCTTTGAAGCTGAAATTGAAAGGGCGGACGGCACGCGCTATGTAGCCAATGAAAGTGTTGTTTCCGACAGGAAAAAAGTAATTGTACTGGGCTCTGGCCCCAACAGGATAGGGCAGGGTATAGAGTTTGACTATTCGTGTGTTCACGGTGTGCTTGCTGCTTCGGAGTGCGGTTATGAAACTATAATGATTAACTGTAACCCTGAAACGGTTTCAACAGATTTTGACACTGCCGATAAATTATATTTTGAACCTGTTTTCTGGGAGCATATTTACGATATTATAAGGCATGAAAAACCGGAGGGCGTTATTGTTCAGCTTGGCGGGCAGACTGCCCTTAAGCTGGCTGAAAAGCTTGATCGTTACGGCATAAAAATTTTAGGTACAAGCTATGACGCGCTTGACCTTGCTGAGGACAGGGGCAGGTTCTCTGAACTGCTTTCTGAACTTCACATACCATTCCCTAAATTTGGTGTGGCTGAAAATGCCGAAGAGGCTGTAAAGCTTGCTGATGAACTTGATTTCCCACTGCTTGTAAGGCCATCGTATGTGCTTGGAGGGCAGGGCATGAAAATTGTAATCAACAAACAAGAACTGGAAGAGCATGTTATTGAATTGCTGAAACATATACCTAATAACAAGCTGTTGCTTGACCATTACCTGGATGGTGCAATAGAAGCCGAGGCAGATGCTATTTGCGATGGTGAAGATGTGTATATAATAGGTATAATGGAACATATTGAACCTTGTGGTGTACATTCGGGTGATAGTAATGCAACTTTACCGCCTTTTAACCTTGGCGAGTTTGTAATGCAGCAGATAAAAGACCACACCAAAAAAATAGCACTGGCTTTAAGGACGGTGGGTTTAATCAATATACAGTTCGCCATTAAGGATGATATTGTTTATGTTATTGAGGCTAACCCCAGGGCTTCCCGTACCGTACCGTTTATTGCTAAGGCTTATGGCGAGCCTTATGTAAATTATGCCACAAAGATTATGCTGGGAGAAAAGAAGGTAAAAGATTTTACTTTTAATCCGCAGCTTAAGGGATATGCTATTAAGCAACCGGTATTTTCATTTAATAAATTCCCGGGTGTTAATAAAAAGCTTGGCCCGGAAATGAAATCTACCGGCGAGAGCATTTTGTTTATTGAAGACCTTAAAGACGACCAGTTTTATGAATTATATTCCCGAAGGAAAATGTACTTAAGCCGATAATAAAAAAGCCCCTTGTAAAAGGGGCTTTTTTATTATATATACGGTTTTGCTTATTCCTGCAGTAAATCCACCAAGCTGTTGATAATTAAAAAATTACATTAAATCGAATTTATCTTTAAAGAAAATTTGAGGTATGGTATTTTATTTTATATTTGTTAATCAATTATAAAATTTACCTATAAAACAGCATGAAAAACAATTACTTTTTAAAGAGTATATTTTTTTTACTTTTATTCTCTGCACTTTTATCATGTGGATCTGATGATTCTTCTAACCCTGATAAATATGAGGAAATACCCCAATCTCCGGTAGTGGTTGACCTTGCCATGGTGCCCTATGATAATTTATCGCAGTATAAATTTTATGAGGGCGACATGAAAAATCTTGCTCCGGCTTATGGTGTGCTGCCGTATGATTTAAGCACCCCTTTGTTTACCGACTATGCACATAAAAAAAGATTTGTATGGATGCCCGAAGGCACAAGCGCAACCTATGCGGCAGATGGGAAAATACTTGACTTTCCGGTAGGTGCGGTTTTAATTAAAAACTTTTATTATGATAATGTGCAGCCTGCCAATACAACAAGGATAATTGAAACAAGGCTTCTTATTAATACTGCTGACGGCTGGATATTTGCCAATTATGTATGGAATGAGGCACAGACTGAGGCCGAGCTTAATATGAACGGGATGTTTACCGATGTTACCTGGGTGGAAAATGGCGTTACAAAAAGTACTTCATACCGCATTCCATCGCATGAAGAATGTTTTACTTGCCATAAACAAAATGAAAAAGCAGTGCCTATAGGGCCTAAGCCTCAAAACCTTAATAGGCTATATACCTATAGTGATGGAAGCAGGAACCAGCTTTCCAAATGGATTGAAGAAGGTTATCTTAATACTGCACCGCAAACCATAAATTCGGCAGTAGATTGGGCTGATGAAAGCCAGCCGCTTGAGTTAAGGGTGCGTTCCTATCTTGATATTAACTGCGCCCATTGCCACAGTGAAGGTGCCCACTGCGACTATGTTCCTATCAGGTTTGCTTTCAGCGAAACTGCCAATCCTGTAAATATGGGAGTTTGCGTACAGCCTTTTCAGTCTTCGCAGGCATTTATAGTAGCAGCAGGAAGCACAGAAAGATCTGCTATGCATGCCAGGATGAATACCAATGAAGAATCGCAGCGAATGCCGTTAATGGGCAGGACTATAATACACGAGGAAGGGGTTGACCTTATAGAGCAATGGATAACCTCTATGGAAAACCCTTGCCCATAACAAAATAACTCAAAACATCAACACTAACTAAACCTAATTATGAAAAAACACCTTACTTTACTTTTTTTTACCGTGGCAGCCCTTACCCAAGTGCGGGCACAAAAAAACTGCGCAACAGCAGTTTTGGTAACCGCTGGAGTACATGGGGCAAATTATGAACCCAACAGCCAGATTCCTGCGCCTTTATGCCTTAATGGGACTAACAGTGCCACTATGGGGATTTGGTTTAAATATATTCCACAGAATAATTATAATATTATAATAAGGACAGATGTTGAGGGCACACCTGATACGCGCCTGCATGTATATACTGGAAGCTGTTCGGCATTAACCTGTTATGCGGGAGATGATGACAGCGGTGATAACTATTCATCCTTGGTTGAATTTCCGGCGGTAGCAGGTACAACGTATTACATTGCTTTTGACAATAAGTGGAATAGTAACAATTTTTCTTTCTCCCTGACAGAAACACCTTATGTGGAGCCTATTGATTACGGAATAAGTTTTTCAGGGCAGCAGGTAAATATTGGAGGGAGCTACCGTATATGTGCAGTTGACATGAACGGTGATTACCTTGATGATATTGTAAGCCCCGGCAATAACGCTGTAAATATACTTTACCAGTCGCCCAATGGCTCCGGCTTTACATATGCATCGTTACCGGCTCCATCTACAAATTATCTGCCGGGCTGGAGCATGGCAGCCGGCGATTATAATAAAGATGGTTATAACGACCTGCTTTATGGTAATAACAGCGGCGCGGTTGTATTGTTAAGTAACCCTGACGGTACTGGGTTTACCTCAAAAATTGAAACATCAGTTTATGTCTTTTCACAGCGCACTAATTTTGTTGATATAAATAATGATGGCAACCTTGATGCTTTTATATGCCATGATGTTCAGCCCAATGTGTATTTCCTTAATAATGGTAACGGCACGGGAACCTTTTACCAGGGCGGGCTGGGCAATCATCCAAGCGGTGGGAATTATGGCTCTATATGGGTTGACTATGATAATGACGGCGACCAGGACCTGTTTATAGCCAAGTGTCGCGGCGGCGGCGGCTCTGCCGGAATTAATGAAATGCACCGCAATAATGGCGACGGTACTTTTACGGATGTAAGTATAGAATCAAACTTATCCGATATGATACAAACGTGGTCTTCTGCGTGGGGAGATTTTGATAATGATGGTGATATGGATTTAATGGTAGGGGCAAACTCAACTTCACACGGTGGGCATAAGCTTATGATGAACAACGGGGACGGCACATTTACCGATGTAACGGCAGGTTCCGGTTTTGATACCAATACATCATTAAGCAGGGAACACGTGGCTTATGATTTTAATAACGATGGCTTTATAGATGTAATGGGAGGCGGTAATAAAATAATGTTCAATAATGGGAATATGACTTTTAGCGGAGCCAGCATACCTGCCAGCAGCGGCCCTGTGGGCGACTTTAATAATGATGGCTATCTTGATATACAAAACGGCAGTATGGTATATTTTAATTCCGGAAGTGATAACAACTGGATTAAAGTAAACCTGAAAGGTATGGAAAGTAACAGTAACGGTATTGGCGCACGTGTAGAAATACATGGCGACTGGGGGATGCAGATAAGGGATGTGCGCAGTGGGGATGGCTTTGAATTTATGAGCACTTTAAACACTCATTTTGGTATAGGTGAAGCCGAAGAGATTGACCAGGTAGTTGTAAAATGGCCTTCGGGAACTATAGATATAATTGAAAATCCTGATATTAATGCAGCCCTGCTGGTAACAGAGGGGGAAACATTATCCAGAACATCTTTTAACAGCAATTTATTTAAACTGTATCCTAATCCTGCCAGTGATTTTATACATATAAACAACAGCAATAACCTTGCGTTTGCGAATGCTTTAGTTTATGACCTTAACGGCAGGCTTATAAAAACAGTTGCAGTTGAGCAGGATAAAATAGATGTTCAAAACCTTTCAAAAGGTGTATATATCCTTATGCTTAAGGAACAGGGAGGGAAATACTACTCTAATAAGTTTATAAAAGAATAATTTTTAAAGGGCTATATAATTAAATATAGCCCTTTAACATTCAAACCATTACAACCAATTATTTTTTAACGACTGATATTGTTTGCGTTTCTTCTCCGGCAGTTACATTAAATATATAAGTACCGGCCGGGTAAGCCGACATATATATTTTGCTGGTTGGGTTGCCACCTGTTGTTTCCATAACTTTTCTGCCCTGCATGTCAAAAACAGTAATATTATTAATGTTTTTTTCGGCATTTATTGTTACTACATCTGTAACAGGGTTCGGGTAAAATTCAAATAAATCGGCTTTGTTGTTTTTGGTTCCCATTGTTTCCTCTACAGTTATTGTGCCCTGCATTGAGGCATGAATTAAACATACATACGGATTTACGCCTACTTCAGTAAATGTATGTGAATAGGTTTGACCAATACCTGTTATTGTACCACTGTCAAATATTTCAGTACTTCCGGGTTTATTTGTAACGGTGTGCGGATGCGCTGATGTCCACATCCACATAACGGTGTCGCCTTTTTCAATAGTAATGGTAGTTTGGCTTGGCGACACGCCAATACCCCAGTTAACATGGTGCGTAGTTTGTGCCCCTGCAGTTGCAAAAACAAAGAAGGTTAATAGTAGTAGTTTTGCCATGGCTATAGTTTTATAGTTAATATATAACAATGTTAAGTGTATATATATTAATATAGTACAGCCATTGAGTATTTGCCTTTAACTACTTATTAAAACAGGTATATGGATTATTATCCGACAGAAGGCATCAGCCTTTCAGGCTTATTTTTATGTTCATGTCAACAAGGGCCTGGAACGCGTCAGTTGTTGTATGGTCAAAATTTTCTTCATGGTGGTCCTTTTCCCGCTTCAGGTGGATGCGTTTTATGGCATTATGAAACCTCCTCACTTCTTCAAGCGATGTAATTTCCGGGCGGGGTACGGCTGAATTATTGCCGTTTTCATCTTTAGCCACCATAGTAAAGTAGGAAGAATTGCAGTGTTTTATATTTCCTGTCTGTATATTTTCAGAGGTTACCCTTATGCCTACCACCATAGAGCTTTTGCCCACATAATTTACCGAAGCTTTCATGGTTACCAGTTCGCCTACTTCAATCGGGTTTAAAAAATCAACAGTATCAACAGAAGCAGTAACGCAATACATGCCACTGTACCTGGAAGCTGCCGCAAAAGCAATCTGGTCCATAAGCATTAATATGTAGCCTCCGTGTATTTTGCCGCTAAAGTTGGTGTGAGAAGGCAGCATAAGCTCGGATATGGTTATGCGTGATGCGCTCAGCTTTTTATATTTTTTTTCCATTACGGCAGGTTTAGCATATTGGTGTCGTCAAAATTTTCCTCATCGGTTTCTTCTTTCAGCATGGCACGTGTAAGTATATTTTCAGGAAGCGATTTTTTTGCCTTGGCACCCATTTTTTTCAGTTTTTCTATACTGGTTATAATATTGCCACGCCCCTCCACAAGCTTGCCCATTGCGCCTTCATATGCCTTTTTTCCTTCGTCCATTCGTTTGCCCACCATGATAAGGTCTGAAACAAACCCCTCAAACTTATCATACAAAGCACCTGCCTGCCTTGCAATTTCATAGGCATTTTCCTGTTGTTTCTGGTTAGTCCACATACTGTCAATAGTGCGCAGTGTAGCCAGCAGCGTGCTTGGGGTTACTATAACGATATTTTTTTCAAAGGCTTTGTTATATAAGCTGTTGTCCTCATTTAATGCAGATGCAAAAGCAGCCTCTATAGGAATGAAAAGCAACACAAAATCAGGGCTTTCCATTTTATAAAGGTCGTGGTAATTTTTCGCGCTTAGCTGCTCCACATGTCGTTTTACAGAGTTAACATGTTCTTTTAAGTGGGCCAGCCTAAGCGGGTCGTCCTCCTCATTAACATAACGCTCATAGGCCACAAGCGAAACCTTGCTGTCCACCACCATTTTTTTGCCATCGGGCAGGTTAATAACAACGTCGGGCTGAATGCGTGCGCCTTCATCATTTACATGGCTTTGCTGCACAAAATATTCGCGCTCTTTTTCCAGTCCTGATTTTTCCAGTACACGTTCTAAAATAAGCTCGCCCCAGTTGCCCTGCATCTTGCTGTCGCCCTTAAGTGCTTTGGTAAGGTTAAGTGTTTCGCGGCTCATCTGCTCGTTCATTTCTCGCAGGCCGATTATCTGCTGGCGCAGGGCAGCATGGTAGTCTATACTTTCTTTGTGTGTATCTTCTACCTTCCGTTCAAAAAGGTGTATTTTTTCCTGTAGGGGAGATAGTATGGTTTTTAAATTTTCGCGGTTCTGCTCTGTAAACTTAACCGATTTTTCCTCCAGTATTTTGTTGGCCAGGTTTTCAAATTCCTTGGTAAATTTTTCGCGCAGTTCTTCCGCTTCGGCACGCTGCTCCTTCATGCGTTCCAGCAGGTTGTCAAAATCCGTTTCCTTTTTGGTAAGCTGTATGGCTAAAGCATCTTTCTCGGTGCGCAGGCTGTTGCGCTCTTCCTGTATAAGTGCTATTTGTTTTTCGGTTGCCTTCCTTTCAGTTGCCGACTGCTCCTTTAACTGCTCTATCTGCAGTGAAAGGCTGTTGTACCGTTCTTCAAGTATTTTTTTCTCGGATGTTGATTTAGCGGTAAATAAAAGTTTGCCAATAAATACCCCGATAGCAAGGGCAACAATAAAAGCAAGCAGGAGGGTAATGGTTTCCGGCATCATAAATTCATTTAGTTGGTAAAAGTAATAAAACTGCGAAAAATATAAAGAGTGCAGCTTCCTTATGGTGCACAAAATTATGTTTAAAATGTAAGAGAAAGTTAACAAAAATAGCCTTAACTTTAACTTGCACAATAAATATTATATGGATACGCTGCAACAAATAGAAACGCTTGAATCAAGGCTTATTGAAGCCATGAAAGAGAATGATATAAAGGAACTGGATGCCCTGCTGGATGACGGGCTTATATTTACAGCCTACAACGGCCAGGTTTTTAATAAGGAAGCCGATATAGAGTCGCACCGTTCCGGCAACATTAAAATATTTAGTATAGATGTAACCGACCGTATTATTAAGTTATTGGGCGATGTTGCCATAGTGTCGGTAAAAAAGGAAATAAGCGGTTCATTTTTCGGTAAAACCGAAGCCGGTATTTTTCGTTATACCCGGGTGTGGGCTTTAAAAAATGATTCATGGAAAATAGTGGCAGGGCACGCCACACGTATTATCCATTAACAGGAGGGTTTCTCCGTTAAAACAAAATCAATGAATGTAAAAGTAGTGGCATTTGATGCTGATGATACCTTATTTATTAACGAACCTTATTTTGAAGAAACAGAGAAAAAGTTCTGCGGGCTAATGGAGGCCTATCTTTCCCATCAGGGGCTGTCGCAGGAGCTTTTTAAAGTGCAGATAAGCAACCTGCCGCTTTATGGCTATGGTATTAAAGGTTATGTGCTAAGCATGATTGAAACGGCCATTAAAGTTTCCAAAGGCACGGTGAGCATAAAATGTATAGAGAAAATTACAGAACTGGGTAAAGAGCTTATACAAAAACCGATTGTTTTACTGGAAGGGGTTGAGGAAACATTAAAGGCGCTTCATGGCAAATACAAGTTGATAGTTGCCACAAAAGGCGACCTGAAAGACCAACAGCGTAAGCTGCATGATTCAGGGCTGGGGCATTATTTTCACCATATTGAGGTTATGGCTGACAAGCAGGAGCCTAACTACCAAAAACTTTTAAACAGGCTGGATATTGAGCCACAGGAGTTTTTTATGGTTGGTAATTCCCTTAGGTCAGATGTATTGCCGGTATTGGAAATAGGAGGTTTTGCCTGCCATATTCCTTACCACACTACATGGGCACACGAAATGATAGACCATAATGTTGAGCATGAAAATTTCAGGGAATTAACTAAAATTACCGACCTTATACCTATACTTTCTTAAATCATCTGCAATATTTTTACTTATATTAGAGTTTGAATAAAATACATGTTAACTTAAACCAACGCGGACTATGAGAAAATCAATCAAAATTTTGGGTGTACTGGCTATAGCGGCCTGCTTTGCTTTTGCAGTTCCTTACGGGAAAGAAAGCAGAAAAATTAAAGTGGTTATAGATGCAGGCCATGGCGGCCATGATTATGGCGCTACGCTTAATGCGCTATCTGAAAAAGAGATTACCGACCGTATTGCAGGGAAGATAAAGGCAATGAATACTGACGGAGAAGTGGAAATTTACCTTACAAGGCCATCTGATACCTATATTTCCCTAAACGACAGGATAGAGGCTATAAATGAAATTAAGCCTGACCTTGTACTTTCACTTCACCTGAACAGTACAAAAAATACTGAAGTAAGCGGCATGGAGTTTTTTGTGAGCAATAGTTCTGCAAGGTATGAGCAATCTGCAGATTATGCCAGGAAGCTTGCTGCCAAGTTTGAACAGAAATCCTATTCTGTAAGAGGTGTAAAAGAAGCAAATTTTTTACTGTTAAGAAAAGCAGATGTGCCTGCTGTTAATTTCCAGATTGGCTTCTTATCCAATGAAAATGACAGAAAATATATTACCGATGAGGATAAACAAAACGAAATAGCAACCCTTGTAGTAGATTTTCTTGAAGAAATTAAGTAACCCATGCCAAAAGAACAAAATTATAACAACCATATAAGGTTTTATCCGCCACACCACTTTGTATTTTACCCATTAATGTTGCTGCTTATAGCAGCCTGTATCTATTTTTCCTTTAATGATAAAGGCAACAAGCTTATATGGCTGTTTATGGGTGGAGGTTTTGTATGCCTTACGTGGGTGGCATTTATGCTGCGCCAGCATTATGCATTAACGCTGCAAAACAGGATTGTTTTGCTTGAATTGCGCTATCGCTACCTTGCCGTAACGGGAAAAAGGTTTGAACCTGTTGAGGCAAAATTAACAGACGGACAGCTTTTTGCCCTGCGCTTTGCACCCGATGAAGAACTGGAGCAGCTTGTGCAGCGGGCTTTAAATGAAAACCTGAAGGGTGATGAAATAAAGAAGTCAGTTAAAAACTGGAAGGCAGATAACCGAAGGGTATAAAGTAAAAGAGGAGTAACTGAACAGTTACTCCTCTTTTTTTAGAATTAGGTTCGGAACTATAAAAATTCTTACTCTAACTCTTCTCTGTTTCTTCTGTTTTCTTCGCTGCCGTACCTGTTTTGCTCTTCATCATTATAACGGCCTCTTGATGATGCGTCAAGGTCTTCTTCATCATAGCTCCTGCCGGGGCTGCGCTGCATCTGGTCATTTTCATCCCAGTCATTATTTCGTGTTCCCTGGTTACCGGTCATCCTTTGCTCATTTTCAAAAGTAGCCTCATCTTCATTAAAGGTTCTTGATTGCGCCTCTGTAGAATCGTTTATATCCCTTTCGGCTCCTGCATAATTGTCGTTCTCCATTCCCGGGTCATTCAGCCCATTACCACGGCTGCCCATATTTTGCCTTTCATTGCCAAGGTTGCCTGTATTCTGGTTCCTGTCCTGTGCTTCCCGGTTTTCATTACGGGAATCGTTGTTTCTGTCCGTTTGCATAATTATAATTTTTTAGTTGTTAATTAATAGATTTAGTCTTTTTGCGAAGGCTTCGGATAAGCCTCTTTTCCGGAAGAATCTTTACTGTCATTTTTTTTGGCCAGTTCTGATGCTTCCGATTTTCTTTCGCTTGATACCTTTGGTGCCGGAGTTTGCTTACCTGTACTCATAATTTATTATTTAAAAGGTTATAGTACAAATTTCAGTAACTAAGCCCATGTATATAAATCAATTAACACAGCTTTTTAGCTAAAACGTTATAAAAAACCTTAACATTAACAGGAGACCTTTTATTTATTGGGTTAATAGATGAAAATTAATTAGTAATACCTTTCAAAGTTTAACAAATTATTTACTGATTCACTATTGCCGTAAGTTATTTTACTCATTAACTTTATTACTGAATTATAAGACTTTACTTATATAAATTTTAAAATTTCAGTTATGTCATCAAAACACTGGGATATTGATCCCGCACACTCCGAAATTCAGTTTAAAATACGCCATTTGGTAATTTCCAATATTACAGGTTCGTTCAATATTTTTTCGGGCACAATGGTAACACCGGTGCATGATAATTTTAAAAATGCCGAATTTGAGATAAATATAGATGTTTACAGTATAGATACTAATAACAGTGAGAGGGATGAACACCTGAAATCGGAAGATTTTTTTGATGCCGATAAGTATCCGGAAATAAAATTCCGCTCTGCATTATTTACCCATATTGACGGAGATAACTATAAACTTACGGGAATGTTGAGCGTTAAAGATGTTACACGGGAAATAACCTTTGATGTACTTTTTGGAGGACAGGCAAAAGACGGCTTCGGGATTAGCAGGGCAGGCTTTGAAATTAATGGTACAATAAACCGTAATGACTTTAATATACATGCCGAAGATGTTACCGAAACAGGGGGGCTGGTAATAGGGGAGGAAATAAAACTGCATGCCAACATACAGTTTACCCATAAAGAGTAATAATAAAAAAGCATCCTGAATAAAGTTTTATGCTGTATTCAGGATGCTAAGTATTATAGGTAAATGGGTTTATTCGCCAAAATGGGTATTGCCACGCACACGTTTATTTTCGGGGTGTGATGATGGATAGCGGTCTTTTTCAACATCCGAATTAAAATCCCTGTTTTCTGCAGTTTCCATATTTTCCCTTTCATTCGCCGTGCCGCGGCTTTTATCAATTACCCTGCCATCTTCGGTAGTTTTATCGCTTGTGCTTACAGGTGGTGCTTTTTTTTCATCTACATCGCGTGCGCGCTTGTGTGTTTCCACATCACCGCTTTTATCTTTTTCAAGTTCTGTTTTTAGCTTGTTGGAAGAGGGGTCGTAGTTTTTAGGGAGGTTTTCCCCGCTGAATCCTTCATTTTTAGGACTTTGTTTTTCCTGATTGTTTATTTTTTTTGAACCCAGGTCTTTTGGGTCATCGGTTCCCTGTGCCATAATTTATTGTTTTAGGTTGCTGCTGTTTAGCGAAAGTTTATTATAAAATTGTAATGTGATAAAGCAATTTTATTCACGTTTGCCTCTATTGAGGTTTTAAGGCCGGTATAGCCGTCTTTTATTGTCCCTTCAGGGGTAAAGTAATCGGGCAGTTTATATTCCAGCAGTACATCCCTCTCTGCATAAATTTCAGTTACCCTGAAGTCCAATGTATAAGACGACTGGTTAAAAGTAAAAACCATTTCATATTTTATCCTGTGGCTGTAAGCCTCGCCCCGGTCACGGTAATAAAAAGCATTTTTTTTAAATGATGTTACCGTTAATGTATTTGCTGTTTCTCCTGTAATATCATAGCGTTCACGTTCCGAACGGTTATACTCCATAGCCCAGTTCTTTGTCAGTTCAATCAGCTTATCGTTAGGCGTAGAAGGTATTTCAACAGTTACAGGGTTAAAACCATTTGGCTGTAATTCGAGATGTGGCTGTGCTTTTGCCAGCACAAATAAAAACAGAAAAGCTATGCTTGCCCTAATTTTCATATCAGGCTTTTTTTAATGCTTTTTCAAACTCTTCTTTTATCCTGCTGTTAGAAACCAAAAATGGTTTTTTATCTATGGTAATTGTAATCTGGTCGCCTTCTATGCGATAGGAGCCTTCAAATTTTCCAATAGGTGTGCTGCCTTCAAAATTACCCTGTGTTTCATCTCCGGCAAGCTTGCCTTTATCGCCAACGGTATTTTTTATTTTGGCCAGCAATTCACCTTTATCCCCGGGATAGTTTACTGTAAACTGGTTATCCATATTAAATTTTTTTCAGGTTATATGTAAATTTAATTAATACCCGGCCTACTATGTGTTTAGCTTTTGTTAAAGCTTATCCTGCATGATGGTAAAAGTTCCTTTATCGGGATTAAAAACAATACCGCTGCCTTCAAAAATGCTGTCAAAGTTTTTTGCCTTTATATGGTTTTCGGCAGTATCCTGTACAGCAGAGCCGTTAGCCATAACAATAATTTCGTCGCTTAACTGTAGTGCAAGGTCAAGGTCGTGCGTAGAGTAAAGGATACACTTTCCTGTTTTTTCCGATAGTTGTTTAAGCAGCCTTAATAAAGATACCTTATGCAGAAGGTCAAGGTGTGTTGTGGGTTCGTCCAGTATTATTAGTGGGGTATCCTGCGCCAGTGCACGGGCAATAAGCACTTTTTGCAGTTGCCCGTCACTTATTTCATAATGCTTTTTTTCAGCAAGGTGCTGCACCTGGGTTAGCTGCATGGCCTCATTAATTTTTTGGGTGTCTTCGGCGGTAATTGTGCCCAGCCAGTTAGTGTAGGGCTGCCTGCCGAGAGCTACCAGTTCAAAAACCGTAAGGTTGCTTGGCGGAAGGCTTTCTGTTAATACTATGCTGAGGTTTTGCGCCATTTCCTTTGCCGTAAAAGTTTCAATGTTCCTGCCGTTTAATTCAATATGTCCGGCTAAAGGTTTTTGCAGGGCGGTAAGTGTGCGCAACAGTGTTGATTTACCCACACCATTTGCCCCTATTAGTGCAGTAAGGCTGCCTTTTTTCAGCTTAAGGCTTATGTTACGGGCTATACCTGCGGGTATCCTTCCACTATAGCCAATATTAATATTATGTGCTTGCAGTACTGTTTGCATGTCAACTATATACTCCTTTTCGTTTACGTAATAAAAGCCATATAACTACAGGCGCACCAACTATAGAGGTTACAGCATTAATGGGCAGTGTAAGGTCGGTGCCCGGCAGTTGTGTTATGGTATCGCATAATAGCAAAATTCCTGCTCCTGTTAATAATGTACCCCAAAATAATATAAGGTGGTTGCTGGTTTTAAAAATCAGTTTTGCCATATGCGGTACTGCAAGTCCTATAAAAGCAACAGGCCCAGTAAAGGCAGTAATACTTCCCGCCATTATGCTTGTTGCTATAATAATAAGCAGGCGTGTACGGTTAAAGTTTATACCCAGGCTTTTGGCATAGCGTTCCCCAAGCAATAAGGCATTAAGCGGCTTTATACATATAGCGGCCACAATTAACCCTGCCAGGCAGCTTGCCCCAAGTAGTGCTATATTATGCCAGGGCAGGTTGCCCAGGCTGCCTAGTGACCAAAATGTATATTTTTTTAACTGCTCTGCAGTGCTGAAATAAGTCAGTACGCCAACAATAGCACTTGTAAAACTGCCAAACATAAGGCCTACAATTAATATTGCCATGGTATCTTTAAGGCGCTGGGCTACTACTAAAACGGCCAGTAATACTAAAGAGCTTCCTGCTACCGAAGCAATAACAGTACCGTAAGGTGAAAGAAGGAATCCTGACAGAAAAGCGGGTAATAGCCCTGACCCTAATATTACAAATGCAACGCCAAGGCTGGCACCTGAGCTAAGCCCCAATACATAAGGCCCGGCAAGCGGATTCCTGAAAAGGGTTTGCATAAGCAGGCCGCTTACAGAGAGCCCTATTCCCGTTATTATAGCGGTAATGGCTTTAGGCAGACGGTAATTAAGTATAATATATTCCCATGTGGTTTTTTGTGCGCCGTTGCCTGCCAGGCTGGTAAACACATCTTTAAAGGGAATGCTTACAGAGCCAAAGCTGATATTGATTACAAAAAGCATTGCCAGGCTAATGCCCAGTACTGCAAATAAAACTGTATTTTTTTTGGCAGGGTACAATATTTTACTTCAGCTTTTCAAAAAAGGTAAATTCATGTTCCGGCAGCAATTCCGGGTGAAATATCTTTATCAGGTCTTTAAGTACAATATCCGGGCGGCTTGATGCCAGCTCATAATATAATATACCTCCTGTTTTCCCTTTTTTACTGCTAAAGGAATATACCTGTTTGTTTTGAAATGCCTTAAACTCTTTATAATGCGGGTTGCTGGACAGCATTTCCTGCAAAGATGTAAACTGGCTTGGGCCAATCCAGTAATCGGCATCTTTTGCCTTATCCAGCACTGTTTCAAATGAAAGGCTAAGGCTTCCTGTACCTTCGCTTTCTGCCCATAAATATTGTGCGTGTGCATCTTTTAAAAATTGGGCAGCCCAGCTTGAGCCTTGTGGCAGGTACCAGTGTTCCTGGTATATGGCACCGCTTAAAACCGTAGGCAATGTTTCGCTTTTTTTAGCGAGCAACATGGCTGCTTTATATTCTTTTTCAATCATATTAAACGCAGCATCGGCTTTTTTTTCCAGCCCATACAGTTCGCCAAAAAACTTAATCCATTCTGCTTTTCCAAGTGGTGTCTGCTCCGTCCAGTCGCCATTATACAAAACCTTTAGCCCGCTTTGCTGCAGGTTGGCAAGTGCCTTATTATCATTGCTTATGCTAAAGCCCACTATGGCGTCCGGTGCAAGGTCAATCACCACCTCGGTATTAAGGCTTTCATTAGCGCCTATTTCCTTAACCTTTCCCTCATCAATGTGTCTCCTTGTTCGTGGCGAGGATATGTAATCGGTTCCCGGAAAACCTGTAAGAGTACCGGAAACCCCCAGCAGTTCAAGTGCCGGTATATGTGTTGTTGAGGTTACCACTATTGATTTTACAGGTATTTCAATGCTTGTAAAACTTTTAAGGCTATTGGGCACTGCTGCGCCTTTTTTATGCATAATATAGGTAAAGCCTTCTTTGGCTTCGGGCCATGGCTGGGTAACTTTAACTATAGAGTAGCCGTTGTGCCTGTATATTTCAAGTCCGTTGGCATATTTAACAGAATTAGCTACCTGCGGTGCTGCGGAAATGGTTTCTTCCTTTTCTTTTTTGCACGATGCTAAAGCCAGCAGGAAAAAAAACAGTGGTAAAAGCTTTTTCATAAATGATGTTGATATGTTGCAAATGTATAAATTAAAAATTTCAATATAAATCCTATATTTGCACCTTCTTGAGGTTGTGCCGTGTTTTTGCATGGTACATTAAAAGGGAATCAGGTTAAATTCCTGAGCTGTTCCCGCAACTGTAAGCTTTATATCCTTTTATAAGGATAGGCTGTTGTTAACTGCAAGCCACTGTAGCAATTGCTATGGGAAGGTAAACAACAGTACGCAAGCCAGGAGACCTGCCTTAAGTGTAATAAAATATCGAACCTTCGGGAAAAAAGGTTCCGGATTTATGGCACATATAAAGCTTTTATTATCTTTCTTCCTGTTGTTGTGCGGCACTGTTGCGCTTGCACAAACAGATTCTGTTATACGCCTACGTGAAGTAATTATTTCAGATACGCAGCTTCGTGACTATTCGGGCACACAGCAGGTACAGCAATTAAATGATTCGGTAATCAGGCGCAGTGCAGCGTCGCTCACCTCCCTGCTAAGCTATAATACGGTAATTTATTTTAAGGAAAATGGACTGGGTATGGTATCATCGCCATCCTTCAGGGGTACTACCGCCCAGCAAACCGCAATAATATGGAACGGGCTTACTATAAATTCACAGCTAAACGGGCAGGCCGACTTTAATATCCTGAACGCCCAAAATTTTTCATCAGTTTCCGTAAGGCCGGGTGGGGGCAGCGTTATTTATGGAAGCAGCGCCATAGGGGGCAGCATCCATCTGGATAATGAGCTATTATTTTCGGCAGAGCCGCATATCCAAAATATACTTAACACCAGCTATGGCAGTTTTAATACGGCATCTGTAAACTATAACCTGCAAACGGCCGGAAAGAATTTTAGCACCAACCTGAGCATAACGCATAATAGCTCTGATAATGATTATGAATACCCCGGGTGGGATATGAAAAACGAAAATGGGCAATATTATAATACCGGTATAAATGCAGCTTTTGCCTATAAATTAAACAATAGTAACATGCTGCGCCTTTACAGTTATATATATGATGGCGAAAGGCATTTTTCCGGCACGCTTGCCGCCCCCTCAAAAAGTAAATATAAGGACAGGAATACCAGGAACCTCTTAGAATGGGAATCTGTTTTTGGCAGATTTACCTCTAAATTAAAAGCGGCCTACATTGAAGAGGAATACAAATATTATGAGGATAAAACGCAGGACAATTTTACATTTGGTAATGTAAAAACTTATATAGCACGCTATGATTTAAGCTATAACTTAACTGATAACGCAAAGCTGAACACTATTATTGATTATACCAACAACAGGGGGACAGGTTCTGATATACTTAATAAAAAAAGGAATATCGGTTCGGCAAGCCTGCTGTTTAAGCACTATGCCACACAAAAATTTTATTATGAGGCAGGTATCCGCAATGAACTGACCGATGTGTACCAAAGCCCACTGTTGTTTTCAGCCGGGGCAAAATACAGGTTTACCGATTTTTATACACTTAAGTTTAATATTTCCCGCAATTTCAGGATACCAACATATAATGATTTATACTGGCAGGGCAGCGGTAACCCGGATTTAAAACCCGAAACTTCCTATCAGGCTGAAATTGGTAACAATTTTACTTTTAGGGGGTTGCATCTTTCTGTTACCGGATATTATATAAAGTTAAGCGATATGCTGCGCTGGGTACCATCTGGAAGTATATGGATGCCTGAAAATGTAGGTAAAGTAAACACCTATGGCGCAGAGGCAGTACTTAACTGGGAAAAAGCCATTGGCAATAACCATTTTAAATTGTCGGGTACTTATGCTTATACTGTTTCTCAGGAGGCCGGAAAAAGCGAACAGTTACTATACGTACCGCTGTATAAGGCAACGGTATCTGCCGCCTACAGCCATAAAAAAATAACTGCCTATTACAGGCACTTGTTTAACGGAAAAGTTTTTACAACATCTGATAACCTTACAGATTTAGACCCTTACAATGTTTCGTCTGTAGGGGCTGAATATCAATTTAACCTACTGCAAGGGCTAAGCCTCGGCTTTCAGGTGCTCAACGTGTGGGATGAAGAGTACCAGAATGTAGCCGTAAGGCCTATGCCCGGCAGAAATTACAATATGTACCTTAACTTTAAATTTTAATATATGAAAATCAACAGATTATTACTAACAGCTATTGCAGGTGCTTTATTTTTTGCCTCGTGCAGCAGCGATGATGATTCCGGGCGTGTTTCCGGTGCTTATGACAATGGAGTGATTGTACTTAATGAAGGAGGATATAATTCAGGTAATGCTTCTGCATCCTTTATTTTTAATGGCTCTCAGGTGGAAAATAATATTTTTTCGGGAGTTAACTCAGGTAAGTTATTAGGCGATACAGCCCAAAGCATAGGCTTTCATGATGATTTGGCTTTTATAGTATTAAATGTATCCAATAAGATTGAAGTGGTAAACCGCTACACTTTTAAAAATGTGGCAACTATAGATGCTGATTTGTCAAGCCCACGCTATATTGAATTTGAAAATGGCAAGGCATATGTAACAAACTGGGGGAACGGTGGCGTTGCTACAGATGATTATGTAGCTGTAATAGACCTTAATACTTATACTGTAACAGCAAAAATACCTGTAGGTGAGGGGCCTGAAAAATTAGTTGAAGAAGACAATAAACTTTATGTAGCCCATAAAGGCGGGTATAACCAGGGGAGTACAATATCTGTAATTAACCTTAATAATAATACTGTAGAAACTGTAATTAATGTAGGAGATGTGCCTGCTGGCATTGATGTTGAAGATAACAAGCTATATGTGTTAAGCCAGGGCAGGCCGAGTTATGCAGCCCCGGAAACGGCCGGTAAACTGGAAGTCATAAGCCTTGATAATAATACAGTTATTAAAACTTTTAATTTTTCAGGGTTAACCCACCCGGATAAGTTTGATATGGAAAACAACAGGATATATTATACTGTGGGCAGGAGTGTGTACAGCATGCCTTTAAATGCCGATACATTGCCGGAAACACCTTTGTTTACTTTAGATAACTGGGGTGTTTTATATGGTTTTGCAGTAGAAGATAACCGCATTTATATAGCTGATGCAGCAAGTAATTATACGGCTGCCGGAAGGGCATACATATATTCGCTTTCAGGATCATTGCAGGAAACGGTTACTGTGGGTGTTAACCCTAACGGTTTTTACTTTAACGATTAATTGTTTGATTTGTTTTCCGGCACTGCCGGATATAAAAAAAGTGGCACTTGTGCCACTTTTTACTTTTATAGTTACTGTAAATCCTTTATCAGTACCTGGCTGCCTTCGGGAAACTCCTCTATATACATTTCACTGCCAAAGCGATGCATTTTTTTAGAGTCCTTAAAGTAGCGGTGCTCTTTTTGCGGTATATTCCATCCCGGCCTTCCCTGCGAAGTAATATCTGCTATTGCTGCTGCAAGCAAAGGTTCGTTTTTATCGCCAAGTACACCTAAATTGCCATAGTTTTCGGGAACTTCAATATCCGGTAAAAGCCCATCAGTATATTCTCCGAAATTTTCCTTATTTACCAGTTTTGACACTATAGGCTGCATAGCATAGCGGTGGCTGCCGTCCCTGTTATTCTTGGTAAAGTCCGGGGAGTCGTATAATGTAACGCTGGCAACATTTTTTCCTGTTGTTTTTGTGCCCACAGTAACTACATCTATATAAGGAGAAAGGCAGTTTATAACAAGTTCGCTGGCAGAAGCTGTGGAGCGTGTAGTTAATATATAAACTTTATTTAACTGCAGGCTGTTAAAACTGCCCACGCCTGACGCCTGCGATACAAATTTTTCTTCCAGTACACCCGGGTTATTGCTTTCATAATAATTTTGCAGCCTGTCATTCCACCTGTATTTGGCAAATAGCTGGCCTGTGAACTGTCCTGTAATCATGCTGGCAAGTCGTGTTGCAGTGCGTACTGCACCTCCTGAATTATACCTCAGGTCAAGCACCAAATCTGTAACCCCGGCAGAAGCCAGCTGCCCGAAAGCGTCGTTAAGCTGCGAATCATATTCGCTGAAAAAGCCGTTATACATAATGTAGCCAATAGTGCGTGAGCTTTCCTGTATAACATTAACAGTGTAAATGGGGTTTTCGGCATATTCCATCTTTGTTAATGATACTGTATCTCCATTTGGTGTAATATTGCCACCGTCATAGTCGGCAAGATTCAGGGTATAACTGTCATTATTTAAAAGGTCCTGATAGTTTGTTTCTGTTAATGGCGTTCCGTTTACAGCATAAAAAATATCGCCCCGCTGTATATCTTTTGAGGCAGCATCCGAACCGGGTAAAATATAGCGTACATACCCAAAAATTTCACCGCTGTTCGGGTTTTTATAAACAAGGCCAAACTCCACACCATTACTTTTATATACTCCCTGTAAAGAATTTTCAAGCACCCTGAAGTCCGGAACCAGTACGCTCCACCTGTCAACCACATTACGCTGGTACAGCAAACTGTTAAAAAGCGACTGTGGGCTTGAAAAACCTTCCAGGTAGGAGTTAAGTGCTGCCTGGCTTGAAAAGCGGTCGTCGGCAAGTTCGGGTACTTCTGCTTTCCATAAATAATACAGGTTAAGCCCTTTCCATATAAAATCATTTACAGGAACAGCTTTGTCATCCTCGTCTTCACAACCTGTAAAGGTAAATGCACCTGTAAGGAGAGCGATAATAAGTAAAATATTTAACTTTTTCATTTACAGCTAATTTTATTTAAATAAGAAGGTAAATTTAATATTTTTAAAATTAATTGTAACAAAAATAATAGGTGCTCGTCTTCCTTTTATAAACCAATAACAACCAAACAAACATAAAAATGAACCAGTCTGAGTTTGTAAAAACCATCACTCCTTTTAAGGACAGGGTTTTCCGGTTAGCCAAAAGGCTGCTGGTAAGCACTGAGGAGGCAGAAGATGCTACACAGGAAGTGCTGGTGCGGTTGTGGAACAATAAGGAAAAGCTGGGAGGCTATTCAAGTGTTGAGGCACTTGCCATAACCATAACCAAAAATTATTGCCTTGACCAGCTGAAATCGAAAAGGGCAACCGAAATGCGGCTTGTACATTCTAATTATACCGACAGGCAGGCAGGGTTGCAGCAACAGGCAGAGGACAGGGACAGCTGGAACTGGGTGGAAAAAATTATAAACAGCCTGCCCGAACAGCAAAAGATTATAGTGCAGATGCGCGATATAGAGGAATATGAGTTTGAAGAGATAGCAAAAATGATGGACATGAATGAAACGGCCGTAAGGGTGGCCCTTTCAAGAGCAAGGAAAACAATAAGGGAAGAACTTATAAAAAAACACAGCTATGGAATTAAAAGCAATTGAAAAACTACTTGATAAATACTTTGAAGCAGAAACCAGTACTGCCGAAGAAAAGGAGCTTAAGGCTTACTTTTCCTCACCCGATGTGGCGCCCCATCTGGAACAGTACAGGCCATTGTTCGGGTATTTTTCAGGCGAGGGCGAACAACAGTTTGACAAAGCCATACCACTAAAACCCAGGAAACAGCATTATGTGGCGTGGTTATCGGTGGCGGCAAGCGTTGTAGTTATGCTTGGTGTGGTAACCTTTATAAACAGGGAACCTGCCCCAAGCGAAGAACTGGGTACTTATAACGATCCTGAAGTAGCTTTCAGGGAAACGCAAAAAGCACTTAACATGCTTTCCCAAAATGTAAATGTTGGGGTTGCAGGGGTGGAGTACCTGGGCGAATATGAAAAATCAAAAAACACAATCTTTAAATCAAACAAAAAATGAAAAAACTAATAATTACTTCCGTTTTAGCTATAATGCCTTTTTTTACCTTTGCGCAGCAGGCTTTTGATAAATTTGAAAACCAGGAGGGCATAGATGGCGTAATAATAAATGAAAAGCTTATTGATGTGCTTGGCGGACTAAAACTAACAGGTGCAGCACAGGAGGCAGAAGGATACCTTAAAAAGGTAAAGAGTTTTGAAAGTTTCAGGGTATTTTCAACATCCGATAAAAAACATGCACGGGAAATGAGGAATACTGTAGAGGGATATTTAAAAAAGCACCCTATGGATGAACTTATGACAGTAAAAGAGGAGGGCACGCTTATTAAAATATATATGGTAAATGGGGCAACAGCTTCAGAAATAAAAGAGTTAATTGTTTTTACCAATAATGAAAAGGATAATGAAACAATGCTGGTATCTTTTATAGGGAATATTGACCTTGCCAGCGAACAAGTAAACAGTAAATAAACCTGTACAGGCAGGATAAACAGAATTTAATTATACAAACAAGATGAAAAAGATAATAGTTACGTTGCTTATAATGTTAATGCCGGTACTGATTTTTGCTCAGTCGCCATTCGATAAGTTTGACGGCAGGGAAGGTGTTACATCGGTAATTGTAAGCAAAAAAATGTTTGAGCTTATGGGGAACATTAAAATGGACTCCAAAGACGCAGAAGCACAGCAGTATATTAACCTTATAAAAAAGCTGGATAACCTTAAGGTATTTACAACAGCAAACACAAAATATACGGCTGAAATGAAAAGCACGGTGGATTCTTATCTCAGGAAGTACCCGCTTGAAGAGTTGATGCGTATAAATGAGGGGAGCACAAGCATAAAAATTTATGTAAAATCAGGTGCCACCTCTACACAGGTAAAAGAACTGCTTATGTTTATTGACGGTGGTGGCAAAGAGGAAAGCGTATTAATGTCGCTTACAGGTAATTTTGACCTTAACGAACTTTCGGTATTAACAGATAAAATGAACCTGCCGGGCGGCAGGGAGCTTAAAAAAGCTTCAAAAAAATCATAAGCATGAAAAAAGTATTGTATCCGGTAGTAGTTATGGCGTTTTGGGTTTTGGTTTCCTGCAGCGGAGAGCCCACACTTCAAAAATATTTTGTTGATCATGCCGACCAAAAGAATTATGCCACAGTAGATATTGCGCCTACATTTATAAATACCGACAGCCTTGAACTTTCGAAACAGGAGCAGGATGCTCTCAAATCCCTGAAAAAACTTAATGTATTGCTTTATAAGGCTGATTCTTTAAGCACACAGGAGTATGATAAAGAGCAGCAGGCTGTAAAGAGTATTTTAAAGCAGGACAGCTATGAGGAGCTTATTAAATTTAATAATGGCGATATGGGGGCGTCCATCAATACAAAAGGCGAAGGGGAGCACATTGAGGAGTTTGTAATTTTTGTACATGAAAAACCCGGCTTTGGTGTTGTGCGTGTACTTGGCGATAATATGACACCTAATAATGTTTTAACTATAGCAGGGCTGCTGCAAAAAGGCAATCTTGACATGGATCAGCTAAAACCGTTGCAACAGCTTATGAATAGTAAAAAATAAATACCAATTACAATAAAAAAAGCTGCCTGAAAAGGCAGCTTTTTTTATTTTTTTATTTTTATTTCAAACATTTTATCCCAGTTTTTACCTGTTATAAAAAGTGTTTTGGTTTTAGGGTTATAAGCAATGCCGTTAAGCACATCAAGTTCAGGGTGCATGGTTACTTTGTTTTTAAGTTCGGTAAGGTTAAGCACACTTTCCACAGCACCGGTTTTAGGGTCAATAATAGCAATAGCATCTTTCTGGTATATGTTGCCATATATTTTTCCTTCTACCCATTCCAGTTCATTTACCGCTTTAATTTTGCTGTTAGCGGTATAAACATTTATATAATCGGTTTCTTTTAAGGTTTCAGGATCCAGCACCCATATTTTCTCGGTGCCGTCACTCTGGTAAAGATTTTTTCCGTCATTGGTAAAGCCCCATCCCTCAATATCCTTAAAATATTTAAATTCCTTTATCTTTTCAAGGTTATCGGCATTATAAACATAGCCGGTATTTTCCCTCCAGGTTAGTTGATATATTTTGTTATTCAGCACAGTTATGCCCTCTCCAAAAAAGCGGTCATCCAGTTTTACCTGGTCATATACCTTCCCTGTTTTATAATCCACTTTACGAAGGGTTGACTGCCTGTAACGCCCGGTACCTTCAATCAGGGTATCACGATAAAATTCAAGTCCCTGTGTATAAGCATGTATGTCGTGCGGGTATGTATTTACTATTTCATATTGCAAAAGCTCCGGCTGAATGTTGGATACCAGTTCAATACGGCCTGTAGTTTCTGCATTATTGCCGTCATAGTAAGCTACTGCTTTGATGTTTTTATAACCAAATTTCTCTCCTTCAAAGCTTACGGTAAACTGTTCATTGCCTTTGGCCGCACCAACCCTTTTATCATTAATATAATAAGCTACAGAGTCAATATCTTTATTTTTTTCATTCACCAGCGATAGTAAAAGCGACTCACCTGCGTGATATTGCTGTTTCATTGCAGAGGTATCTATGCGGAATAAATTATTTTTATCTTTTTCGTCATCTCCGCAGGAATGTAATGCAAAAGCCAAAGATATGATAGCTAATAGTTTATGTGTTTTCATATTGGAAATTAATATTAGTGGCAATATACAACGCTATTTTATAACGGGCAATTGCCTTGCAAAAATATAAAAAGGTTGTATCTTTACACCCGGCAAGTCCTACACGACCAGCTCCTGCAGAATCCTCCAGGGTGGGAACACAGCAAAGGTATGCGGTTGTAGCGGTGCGATGTAGGTCGCTTGCCTTTTTTTATTTTATTTGGTTAAGTCTCCGTAAGGAGATTTTTTTATTTTTGGACGTTAATAAACTGGGTATGGATAAAAAAGTGGTTTTAATAACAGGAGGTTCATCAGGTATAGGAAAGGCAATAGGCAATTTCCTTACAGATAAAGGTTATGAAGTTTATGGAACCAGCCGTAACCCGCAAAATGCCGGGCCTTCGGTTTTTCCGTTAATTGCTCTTGATGTAAGGAATACAGAAAGCATAAAAGCGGCAGTAGCAGAAGTTATACAGCGCTCGGGAAAAATTGATGTACTGGTAAATAATGCCGGTGTGGGCATTACAGGCCCGCTGGAAGAAATGCCTGCCGAAGAAATAAAAAATAATTTTGAAACCAACCTGTTTGGTCCCATTGAGGTAATGAAAGCTGTGTTGCCGCATATGAGGGGGCAGGGCAGGGGGCTGATTATAAACATAACTTCCATTGCCGGATATATGGGGCTGCCTTACCGCAGTGTATATTCTGCTTCGAAAGGCGCGCTGGAACTGATAACCGAAGCCATGCGCATGGAGGTAAAACAATTTGGTATAACCATTACCAATATTGCTCCCGGCGATTTTGCCACAAACATTGCCGACAGGCGGTACCATGCGCCATTGGTAAAAGGTTCGCCTTACGAAAAGGCCTACGGCAAAACACTTGAGTTAATGAATACCCATGTTGACAGCGGCAGTAACCCTCAGCAAATGGCAGAAGCAGTATATGCTGTAATGAAAACCCCCAATCCTGATGTGCATTATAAGGTGGGTGCATTTATGCAAAAATTCTCTATTGTACTCAAGAGGGTTTTACCTGATAAAATGTATGAAAAGCTGCTGATGAACCATTATAAGTTGTAGTTTTGCACCAAAATTTTTAAACACAACAAATTAAATATACACACAAATGAAATTTTTTATTGATACGGCAAACCTTGACCAGATAAGGGAAGCACAGGAGCTTGGCGTTCTTGATGGAGTTACTACAAACCCGTCATTAATGGCTAAGGAAGGTATAACAGGAAAAAATAACATACTGAAGCATTATGTTGATATTTGCAATATTGTAGAGGGCGATGTTAGTGCCGAGGTTAATGCTACCGACCTTGAAGGAATGATTAGAGAGGGTGAGGAACTTGCTGAACTGCATGAGCAGATAGTGGTAAAGCTGCCTATGACAAAAGACGGTGTAAAAGCTGCCAAATATTTTAGTGATAAAGGTATTAAAACCAATGTAACACTTGTGTTTTCTGCCGGGCAGGCTTTGCTTGCAGCAAAAGCAGGTGCTACTTATGTATCACCTTTTATAGGCCGTTTGGATGATATATCTACAGACGGGTTAAACCTGATACAGGAAATTCGCGAAATTTATGACAACTATGGTTTTGAAACTGAAATACTTGCTGCTTCAGTCCGCCATACTATGCATATTGTAAACTGTGCCAAAATAGGAGCCGATGTTATGACAGGGCCTCTGTCTGCTATTACAGGGCTGTTAAAGCACCCGCTTACTGATAGTGGATTGGCACAATTTATTGCCGACTACCAGAAAGGAAATCAATAATATAAAAAAGGCTGTTTTAAATACAGGCTGTTGTCCTGAAGATTTTATTGCTTAGTTTCTTTCAGAATGACCGTTTTAAAACAGCCTTTTATTTGTTTTAAGCAAAAGCTTCCTCTATAAATTTTTTATTTATCATAGCCCCCACCTTATTTCCTGCTGCTACCGCATTGGCAACAGAACGGAACAAGGTAAGGCAGTCGCCTGCGGCATAAATGCCGGGCACTGACGCCTGCATGGTTTTATCGATATGTATAAAGCCATATTCATTAAATTCACACCCCAGTTTTTCCGGTATATCACATTGCTGTATAAAAGGCAGTTGGGTAAAAAGCGCATCAACATGTTCAGGTTGTGTGTCTTTAAATTGTATTTGCTTTATATTACCGTTTTCATGCTGTATCTCGGTTATTTCATTTTCCACTACAGTTATGCCGTGTTTGTTTAAAAGCAATACTTCTTCAGGGGTAAGCGTGCTTGTACCGTTGGTATAAAGGGTTAGGCCATCGGCCCAGTGGCAAATGGTTTTGGCAAGCTCAAACCCAAGGTCGCCATTACCAAGCACACCCAGTTTTTTATTTTTAACTTCATAGCCATGGCAATACGGGCAATGGAATATAGAAATACCCCAGCATTTGCCAAAGCCCTCTATATTTGGTATTGTATCAATAATACCTGTGGCAAAAACCAGTTTTTTTGCATTGATTTTTGTTCCTTCTTTGGTTACAACAGTAAAATTATCTTTTTCAGGCTGTACATCTACAACGGTATCTGCAAGGAAATGTACCGATGGATACTTAGCCAGTTGTTCCTTTGCTTTCTTCCTTATTTCAAAAGGGTTGATACCATCGTTGGTCAAAAAATTATGGGAGTAGGGAGCCTGGCGGTTACAGGGGTTGCCGTTATCAATAACAAGCACGCGGCGCAATGACCTTCCTAATGATAAAGCAGCCGAAAGCCCTGCATAGCTCCCCCCGATTATAATTACGTCAAATATTTCCTGGCTTTGCATCTGGTGTGTTTTATAATTAAAATTATCAAACGCAAAGGGTAAACCATTGTACTTTAACGTAACTTAAACTTTTGCCTAAGCACTTATTCTATAACCAGTTCCTTAAATTTTTCCCTGTAAGCTTCAAGTATGCGGGTTTTATATACAAAACCATAAAATTTTTCGTCTTTGAGTATAGGTAAGTATTCAGCATTTGCCGCTTCAAATTTATCCATGATTGTTTCAATGGAATCCTCAATGGATATTATTTCTTTTGGCGGTATAATAAATTCTTCCAGTTTACTGTATTTAACCCTGAAAGGGCTAAACACTATATGGCGCACCTTGTTAAAATCAACAATTCCCACCAGTTTATTTTTTTCATCGGTAACAGCAAATACGCTTTGGTCTGTAGTTGATAAAAAATTAATTATATCATCGGGCTTGTGGGTATTCTGTATGGTTTTTGTATCGGTTGTAATAACATTCAGCAGGTCGATGGTTGAAAGGATGTTTTTATCCTTATCCGATGTAAAAACCTGCCCCTTGTCAGCCAGGTGCTTAACATCCATAGAGTGCTTTTCAAACTGCTTTGATACCGCAAAACTGATAGAGGAAACTATCATTAACGGTATCATAAGGTTATAGCCACCGGTAATTTCGCCAATAAGGAATATAGCGGTAAGCGGTGCATGAAAAAGGCCGCTAAGTATTCCTGCCATGCCTACAATAGTAAAATTGCCCACCGGAAGCTCTCTTGTAAAGCCGAGCAGGTTAAAAAACTTGGCAACAAAAAAACCAAGATATGACCCCACAAACAGCGAAGGCGCAAAGTTGCCGCCATTACCGCCCCCTGCAAGGGTTAGCCCTGTGGCATATACTTTTACCAGCATGGTTATTCCTGTAAATACAAGCAGTACCCATCCATTTTCCTTAAAATCATCCAGCACAGTATTGTTTAGAATTGATTCCGGGTTGGAGTTGGAAAGTATTTTTATGCTTTCATACCCCTCACCAAAAAGTGTGGGGAAAATAAATATCAGTACTGCAAGCGGCAGGGCGCCGTATAATGCACGCTTATAGCTGTTGGCCCTGAATTTTTCAAAATAAGCCTCAATCTGCTGAAACTTCCGGGCATGGTAAACTGATACCAGGCCGCCAAGTATTCCCAGTAAAATATAGTAAGGTATATTATGGTAATCAAAAAACTGCTCCTGCCTAAAGGAAAGGAGTACTTCCTCATTAAGCACAATGGTAGAAACAATTGCGCCTGTTGCAGCCGATATCATTATAGGGATAAAGGCTGTTATGGTAACATCAGTCAGTACAACTTCTATGGCAAAAAGTACTCCCGCTATGGGGGCGTTAAATGCTGCCGCTATACCTGCCGCCACACCACAGGCTAAAAGCAAAATCCTGTCCTTTTGCGATAACTTGTATTTTTGGGCAAAGTTAGAGCCAAATGCAGCACCTGTAATTGTAATAGGCGACTCCAAACCTGCTGAACCCCCAAGCCCTACGGTTAATGAGCTGGTTATTATCTGGGCATACATTTGCTTGCGGGGCATAATGCCGCCTTTTTTGGCAACGGCATACAAAATGCGCGAGCTTCCTTTTTCAATTTTTCCATCCAGTATACGGCGCACCACAATAACGGTAAGTATTATACCGGCAATAGGAAGCAAACTATTAATGTAAGGCAGTTTTAAATAACCGTTTATGTAGGTTGCAAATGTGTAAACATTATGGGCAAACCCTTTAAGTATAATTACTGCAAAAGCTGTAGAAGTAGCCACCAGCACACAGGACAGGTATATAAAATGGCGTTCGGAAAGAAGGCTTTTTGCAATAAAGAATAAGGTTTCAACACGGCGTACATTATTCCTGAAAAATAATCGGACCTTTGAAACTTTTCGGTTAGGCATTTTTTGTGTGGAAATTAAAAATTCTGAATAAAACGCTAATTTACTGCATTTGTTAAAAATAACCCCCGCTTTATCAAATTTTTAATTAAAACTGCCCTGCAACTCCGATATTTTTTGTTTTACATGTTCCTGTACTTCAGGAAAGAAAGCCCTGAATTCAGCTTCAAATTCAGTAGTAAATGCTGTAAGCTGGTTTATAGCCTGTGCCATTCCCGATTTATTTTTTGTACGCCTGTCCATTTGGGCTAATGTCCTGCCTATCCCCTCAAGGGTTGCATAGCTGCCCAGCCAGTCGTGCTTTACCATATAGGGTATCATGTTTTTGGTTTTTTCGGTAAGCAGGTGCATGTTGTCTTCCAGCAGGCTGTAAAATTGCCGGGCATAAGTAGCAAGCGGCAGGCTATGGTATTCATCCCAGTCCCTGGCAAGGAAATGATCGTAAAAAATATCTACAATTACGCCGGAGTAATGATGGTAAAAAGGGTGCAGCCGCCGTGTACTTTGCCGGAATACAGGATGCGCGTCAGTAAACGTATCAATAGCCCTGTGCAGCATTATACCTTTGCATATTTCATCAGGGAAACTTTCCGGTTTTCGCCCGTGAATGCTGTCGGCCATGAAGTTGCCTATCTTAAGCATATCATTCTCGCCCGAAAGGTATATATGCGCTAAAAAATTCATAGGGACAATTTAACCATAAGTTTTGGACTGCCAATGCACACCATGGTTAATTTGATTTAGAATTAAAAAATTTTAAATTGCCTTAAAATTCAATACATCCCAAATAGATATCTTTGCTAACCAAAACAATTAACAAATGACCTTAATTAAATCAATTTCAGGAATAAGGGGAACAATAGGCGGTAAAACCGGCGATAACCTTACACCTGTAGATGCTGTTAAATTTGCATCTGCCTATGGCACATGGCTTAAAAACCATTCCAAAAAAGAAAAGCTTACAATAGTTATAGGGCGCGATGCACGCATATCCGGCCCCATGATCCATAATCTTGTTGTAAATACATTAATAGGGCTGGGTATAAATGTTATAGACCTTGGGCTTTCTACCACACCTACTGTAGAGGTTGCCGTGCCGCTTGAAAAGGCAGACGGGGGTATTATACTAACGGCAAGCCACAACCCCAAGCAGTGGAATGCCTTAAAACTGCTGAATGAAAAAGGCGAATTTTTAAGCGGTGCAGATGGTGCCAAAATACTTGAAATTGCCGAAAGCGAGGCATTTGATTTCTCTGATGTGGACAACCTGGGAGAGGTAACTTTTAATGATGCCTATATGGATATACATATTGATGAGGTTTTAAACCTGCCGCTAGTAGATGCCGAGGCTGTGAAAAAGGCTGGCTTTAAAGTGGTGGTAGATGGCGTAAACTCATCTGGTGGTATAATTATACCGAAGCTGTTGGAACAAATGGGGGTAGAGGTAGTGAAATTATACTGCGAACCCAACGGCCATTTTCCGCACAACCCCGAACCGCTTAAAGAACATTTGGGTGATATTTGTGAGCTTGTGATAAAAGAAAAAGCTGATTTTGGTATTGTGGTTGACCCGGATGTTGACCGACTTGCCTTTATCTCTGACGATGGTGAAATCTTTGGTGAAGAATATACACTTGTAGCCTGTGCCGATTATGTATTGAGCCAGACACCCGGCAATACTGTCAGCAATATGTCATCATCCCGCGCCCTGCGCGATATTACACAAAAGCATAACGGGAACTATGAAGCCAGTGCCGTTGGCGAGGTTAATGTAGTGGAGCTTATGAAAAAGAATAATGCCATTATAGGCGGCGAAGGCAACGGTGGTATTATTTACCCTGAACTACACTACGGACGTGATGCGCTTGTAGGGGTGGCGCTGTTCCTTACCTATCTTGCAAAGCAAAATATAACTTCGGTTGCTGCTTTAAGGGCTTCGTACCCGCAGTATTACATGAGTAAAAATAAAATTGAGCTTACACCGCAAATTGATGTGGATGCCATACTGGAAGGAATGGCTGGTAAATACAGTCATGAAAATATTTCTACCATTGATGGTGTAAAAATAGATTTTGCAGAAGAATGGGTGCATTTGAGAAAATCGAATACAGAGCCTATTATCCGTATTTATACTGAGGCGCACACGCAGCAAAAAGCAGATGCACTTGCCGAACGCATTATAAAAGAAATTAAAGAAGTAGCAGGGATTTAATTCCTGTGAACGTAATAGACTGCTTAAACTTACTACACCTTATTTTAGGTGCAGAAAGTTTAGGCAGTTTTTTATTTGCTGATATCTCTCCAATTGTAATATATGGCACCTATATATTCATGAAGTGATTTATCTGTACATATTATTTTGGAAGCAGAAGGCTTCCAGTTGTAAGTCATATTATCAGGATCATGCAGGCTAAGGTAATGGGTGGGTGCAGCTATGGGCTGCATACCCATACGCTTAAATATCTTCATAGCCCTTGGCATGTGCAGTGCGCTTGTTACTAAAATAAAGGGTTTTTTAGTGCCGAAACGTTTTTTATAGCACGCTGCCTCATCCCATGTGCTGGCCGGCTGTATCATCATTAAAGTATCTTTCGGGCATATGCCTAAAGAAACTGCAGCCCTTGCCATAACTTCCCCCTGCGGCATTTTATTGGATGCGGAATAACCCGAAAAAATTACAGGCCCTCCATTTTGGAGCCTGTACTGGCGTATGCCTTCTGTCATCCTTTTAATGGAGCTTTCCGAAAGCCTTTGCAGTGGATATACTCCAGGGTCGTTTGTATGACCGCTTCCCAATACCAGTATGGGTAATTTTTGGGAAGTGTTTTTAGCATTATATGGCTTGTATTGCTGTTCAAGGTTACGCACCATGAACACAGGCAGTGGAGAAACAGAAAAAATAAAGGCTGACAATAATGTAAAAATAAAAAGGGCTTTTACCATTTTCTTTTTCTTTAGCTTATATAGCACGTAAATAATTGCGCATAAAAGCCAGAATAACATCATCAGGTTTGGCATTAGTTGTAATATTAACTTAACGGTATAAAAATACATAAAAAAAATCCTGCCCTAAGGCAGGATTGAATATAGTATATTAATTTACAGTTATTTCATTCCGTTAACAATAGCAAGAAAATCATCCGCTTTTAAGGATGCACCGCCTATAAGCCCTCCGTCAACATCGGGTTTAGAAAAAATTTCCGATGCATTATCAGGCTTAACACTGCCACCGTATAATATAGATGTTTGTCCGGCAATTGCCTCACCTACATTTTCGCGCAATAAATTACGGATAAAAGCATGCATTTCCTGCGCCTGTTCCGGTGTGGCTGTTTCGCCAGTACCTATGGCCCATACAGGTTCATAAGCCAATACTATATTCTGCCAGTCACTTTCAGTAATATGGAAAAGCCCTTCCCTTAACTGGGATTCCACTACATTAAAGTGGTTGGAAGACTGCCTGTCGGCCAGTTCTTCGCCAAAGCAGAATATAACAGTAAGGTTATGTTTAAGTGCCGTATTTACTTTTTCAGCAAGCAGGCTGTTGGTTTCGCCAAAATAAGCCCTCCTTTCAGAGTGGCCTAAAATAACAGTATTCACATTAATGCTTTTTAACATGCCTACCGAAACCTCGCCTGTATAAGCACCGCTTTCGGCTTGGTGCATGTTTTGCGCGGCAACAATTATATTTGAACCGTTTGTTTGGTTAACGGCTGCCTGCAGGTTTACAAAAGTTGGGGCAACAACAATTTTTACAGGTGTTGACCCCGGCTTTTTTGCAAGGATTTCATCCAGTAATACTTTTGTCTGCTGGCTGTCGTTATTCATTTTCCAGTTTCCGGCTACAATCTTTTTTCTCATTATTGTAATTTTTTTAAAGTGGCTATCAGTTTTTTGTCGTCTGCTTCTATGGCTTTAAACAAGGCAATTTTACCATTTTTGTCAACTACCATATACCGTGGTATCCAGTCCAGCTTAATGCCTTCGCTAAATGCACCTTTTTTCATGTTGGTACCCACGTGGTAATTATCACCTTTAGTACCAAATGACTCTATTCCCTGTTTCCATTTATCATCATACCGGTCATACGAAAGGAAAACATAATCTACATTGGGGAACTGCTTTTGCAGGTCGTGCACTTTAGGCATGCCCTTTTTGCAATCGGGGCACCATGAGGCCCAAACATCTATAACCACCACTTTTCCTTTATGCTTTTCAAGCACCTCTTTAAAAGTAAGTTCTTTGCCGTCAACCGATGTCATTTTAGCGGCAAGGGTTTCGGGTGTAAATGCGGTTGGACTATCCTGAGAGCAGGAAGCAAGGCTAACCAGCAACAGTGGTAATAACAATATTTTTTTCATCCGGGTTTTAATTAGTGAGTAACAAATTTAGGTATATACTGGCTAAAATCAATATGCTGAATAAGCAAACAGTATAATTATTTAACTATAACGATTTAATTATTCAAGGCGTATCCTTGGGTCAAGGTAGGCATACAGTATATCTACAATAATATTTATTATTACAAATGTAGTGGCTATTACCAGTACCGATCCCATAATTACAGGCAGGTCAAGCGTGTTTAATGCCTCTACCACCTGCTTGCCCAGCCCGTTCCAGCCAAAAATGTATTCAACAAAAACTGCACCCGCCAGCATGCTTGCAAACCAACCTGAAATAGCGGTTACTACAGGGTTTAACGCATTTTTAAGTGCATGCTTTTTTATGATTTTTATTTCGCTTAGCCCTTTGGCGCGTGCCGTGCGTATGTAATCCTGGCTTAAAACTTCCAGCAGCGAATTGCGCATTAACTGTATTACCACGCCCAGTGGACGTATGCCCAGTACTATAGCCGGCAATATTAAATTTTTCCATTGAATGTAAGAGCCTTCGCCAAAATCATCTACTTCATATAAGCTGCCCGTCATGTTAAGGTGTGTGTACCTGTGGAATAAAAACCCAAAAATCCATGCAAAAAGTATAGCTGCAAAAAAAGAGGGCAGGCTCATGCCCAGTGTACTGATAACAGCAATAGCTTTATCAGGCCACTTATCCTTATTTAAAGCCGAAATAACTCCCAGAAATATACCTATGGCAATGGCAATAATAATGGCAAAAAACGCCAGTACTATAGTATTAGGAAGTGTGTCGCCAATAATTTCGGTTACTTTTTTACCGCTTTTCTGGAAACTTTCCCTTAAATAAGGCGTTTTTATTACTGTAGTGATGCCGCCAATAGTAAACAGTCTTAATGCATTGTATTTACCTTCTGAAAGGTGTGTATAGTCATCTGGATTCGTGCTGTGAAATGAAACAGGGGAGAGGTCGTTAACGTAATACAGGTACTGTGTTGAAACGGGCTTATCAAAACCATATTTTTTTTTAATCATGGCAAGCTGCTCAGAATTTTCATTCTGGTCCAGCATCATCCTTGCAGGGTCCCCGGGCAGTACTGTAAATAAAAAGAATATAACAGTTACTACCCCAAATAAGGTAAGCAGGGCATAGCCGGTTTTATATAGCAGGTACTTAATCAAAAAAGCTACAGTTTTATATCCTCTATATCATTCCAATGGGCTTTAAGTACAATAGTGCCGTTTTCCAGTATTACAATACTCGGATTTGCCCTTTCAATGGTTTTAAGGGTAGTGGCATCGCAAAAATAATAATCAAAGGTAAGGTTGTGCTGCTGCTTTTTTTGCTGTATAACATCAGTACCCGAAGCAGTAACACCTATTACCTTATAACCTTTTCGCTGTGCTTTTTTTGCAAAAGCTTCAAGTTTAGCAAGGCCTTCATCACTTGCTTTATTCAGGTTATAGGAGGTAAACATAATAAGCTTAGGCTCATTAAGCATGGCATCGGTATAATCTTCGCCCTCCCTTTCAATAGAAAAATCATGTATTGGCGGTATATAGCCCTGTTTAATTAATTTATCTTTCCTGTCTATAAATTCGGCATCGGCAGGAATTTTATCAAGCTCTTTGTCGGTAAATTCTTTTTCCACACCGTTAACCTTGTAAACAAACACAATTTCATATTCACTTCTTGGCGCACCTTCAGGTATAGTCATGCCCTCACGGATATTAGTACCGGTTTTATAGGCGCGGAAATCAATTACCGGCAGGTGGTTCAGTACACTGTAGGCAAGCAGCGCGCATAATGCAAGGCTGGCAAAAACTATAATAGTGGTTACCATTTTACTGAAAAGCCTTTTTATATGATGCTTGTTAAAGAACAGAACAAGTATAAGCAGTAGCAATACCACATCTTTGGTGAAGGACTGCCACGGGGTTAGTTTTAATGCATCTCCAAAACAGCCGCAATCGGTAACTTTATTAAAATAAGCCGAGTAAAACGTTAGGAATGTAAAAAAGCCTATCATAAGCAAGAGGCTCCATAAGGTAAACCTTTTTTTATAACCGGTTAACAGCATAACACCAAGCAGTACCTCAAAAATTACTATGATGACCGCCAGTGCCAGTGCATAGGGAATTAAAAATTCAAGGTTAAGCACATCTGCACCAAAATATTCTTCCAGCTTAAAGGAGAAACCTACAGGGTCATTAAGCTTTATAAGCCCTGAAATTATAAACAGCACACCAACAAGTATGCGGCATATAGTAGTAACTATTTTCATGTATTTCTAGTTGAATGTTATTGTATTTATTTACCCATAAGTATCAATGCAAAAACGGAATAATTTATCATGTCCTGGTAATTGGCACCTGTACCTTCCGATACCAGTGTTTTGCCTTTATTATCTTCAATCTGTTTTACACGCAGTATTTTTTGAAGGATAAGGTCGGTTAATGAGCTTACCCGCATATCGCGCCATGCCTCACCATAATCATGGTTTTTGGCCTCCATAAGTTCTTTGGTAATGCGCACTTTTTCATCGTATAATTGTGTGGCTTCCTCAACGTTAAGGTCGGGCTGTTCTGCAACACCCCTGTCAAGCTGTATAAGTGCCATTATGGAATAATTGATAATACCTATAAATTCCCCTGTTTCATCTTCATCAATTTTACGCACATCGTTTTCCTGAAGGCTGCGTATGCGCTGCGCTTTAATAAAAATCTGGTCGGTTAAAGAGGGCAGCCTTAAAATGCGCCATGCACTGCCGTAATCTTTCATTTTGTTGATGTATAGCTGCCGGCAGGTGGCAATTATATTGTCATATTCCTGAGAGGTATTACCCATACTAAATACTATCTTTGTAGTGAAATTTTTTCAAATGTAATAAAAAAGCCTCCTATACCAAAGCGGGCTTTTAAATTTGGGTTATATGCTTATTAACTGCAAAGGCACGCTTATTGACCTCTCTCAACCCCGTGTGATGGGGATATTGAACTGCACTCCCGATTCTTTTTATGATGGCGGCAGGCATAGTAATGAAAGCCTTTTACTGCAACAGGCAGAGAAAATGCTTGCAGAAGGGGCTGTTTTTATAGATGTTGGTGCCTACTCCTCTAAACCCAATGCTGAATTTGTAACCCCTGAAGAGGAGCTGAAACGTATAACGCCTGTTATAGAACTCATACTGAAAAATTTTCCTGATACAATTATATCTGCAGATACTTTTCGGGCAAATGTTGCCAAAGCCTGTATTGATGCAGGGGCTGCCATTATTAACGATATTTCTGCGGGGCTTTTGGACGAAAATATGCTGGCTGCAGTGGGCAAGTTTAAAGTGCCTTATATCATGATGCATATGAGGGGTACACCGCAAACGATGGTTACACTTACGCAATATGAAGATATTGTAAAGGAAATGCTGCTGTATTTTTCGGAAAGGATAAGTGCAGCAAGGGAAGCAGGAATTAATGATATAATAATAGACCCCGGTTTTGGCTTTGCCAAAACACTACAGCAAAATTATGAGGTGCTTGGTAAGCTGGATCTTTTAAAAATAGCGGGATTGCCCATACTGGCAGGTCTATCCAGAAAATCAATGATATACAAACTGCTGGGCATAACGCCGGATGAAGCACTTAACGGTACAACAGTTTTAAATACACTGGCTCTAAGCAAAGGTGCAGCTATTTTAAGGGTGCATGATGTTAAGGAAGCAGTAGAAGCTGTAAAGATATACAATGCCCTTAGCAATTACTGATGGTGGTAGGGTTCGTTCCTTAAAATGGTAAAAGCCCTGTACAACTGCTCAATAAAAAACAGGCGTACCATCTGGTGCGAAAAGGTCATGCCTGATAATGACACTTTTCCATGTGCCTTGCTGTAAACAGCATCCGAAAAACCATAAGGCCCGCCAATAACATACACCAACGTCTTTACACCAGAATTCATTTTTTTCTGCAATTCTCCCGAAAATGCCACACTGCTGTAACTTTTACCGTTTTCATCAAGCAGTATCAATTGGTCAGTAGGGGTAAGCTTGGCGAGTATCAGCTCGCCCTCTTTTTCTTTTTGCTGTGCCTCGCTAAGGTTTTTTACATTTTTTATGTCAGGTATAATTTCAAGGTCAAACTTTATGTAATGCGAAAGCCTTTTCTGGTAATCGTCCATAAGCGATTGCAGGGCTTTATTATCGGTTTTTCCTATAGCGAGTAGTTTTATGTTCATTAAGCAAAAAAGTTAGACGATAAAAGTATCAATTCTCTGCTAAATAATGAATAAAAGATTAGTCAGCTTATTCTCGTAGAAAAGTTTCTCCAGGTAAAATACCAAAAATACCCTTCCTGCCATTGTGTATACCAGCCTTGTGATCCCCACAAATATATATAGCCGCTATAATACTGTTGATGCCACATCCGCTGCTGACAGTCTTTCCACCATTCGTACCAGTAATTTATTCCATTTGTACGGTAAACACTGTATGCATTTCCACATATTATTTCAGAAGAACCCCTTTCATAATAGTAATTTCCGCTTTGCCATCCGCTTTGGCAAAAACTATTAATTGTAAATAACATTACAATCATAGTAATGAGGTAGTTAAGATTTTTCATGGTTTTAAATTTGCTATTAAATTAGCCTTATAAAGTATTTTAAACCATACCCAACAATAGGGATTTTTATTCTTCCAAAAAAATCCCCTACCTTAGCTTATATTATCGAAAAGCCATATAAATGATTTCTGAAAAGCAATTTCAAAAAGAACTTGATATAATTATAGCCAATGCCATACGTGAGGACGTTGGGGATGGCGACCACTCATCTCTGGCTTGCATCCCTGCCGATGCCACAGGCAAGGCAAAACTACTGGTAAAGGACGAAGGAATACTTGCCGGTGTTGACTTTGCAAAGCAGGTTTTTAACTATGTTGACCCCGCCCTTAAAATTGAAGTGTTTATGGAAGACGGTTCGCCTGTAAAACATGGTGATGTAGCATTTCATGTTTCAGGCAGCTCACAAAGTATCTTAAAATCCGAAAGGCTGGTGCTCAATGCCATGCAGCGCATGAGTGCCATTGCAACAAAAACGAAAAAGTATGTAGATATTTTGCAGGGTACCGGGACTAAAATACTGGATACCCGCAAAACAACACCCGGCATCCGTGCGCTTGAAAAATGGGCGGTAAAAATAGGCGGGGGTGAAAACCACCGCTTTGCCCTTTATGATATGATTATGCTTAAGGATAACCATATAGATTTTGCAGGAGGCATAACACAGGCCATTCAGCAAACACTTGGCTATTTAAAGGGTAACAACCTGGACCTGAAAATAATTGTGGAGGCCCGCAGCCTTGATGAGGTACGGGAAATTATGAAAAACCAGGGCGTTTACAGGATACTGCTTGATAATTTTGATTATGAGCAAACCCGGCAGGCAGTAGCCTTGATAGGCGATTTTTGCCTTACCGAATCTTCAGGAGGTATTAATGAGAGCAACATGCGCCAGTATGCAGAGTGCGGGGTTGATTATATATCTTCAGGGTCGGTAACACATTCGGTTTATAATATGGATTTAAGCTTAAAAGCCTTTTAATGCCGGCAGAACTGGAACATAAACTGGAACGGATACCTGTTATTAAATATCTTGTAAGGTTTGGTAAAAGCATTAAGCTGCCTTATTCTGAAGGGCTTACTTTATACCACCTTATCGAGCTTTATATTACCGGTATAGTAAAAGGGGATGTTTCTTACAGGGCAGGTGCTATTGCATTCAGTTTTTTCATGTCGCTGTTCCCGTTCCTGCTGTTCCTGCTTAACCTGATACCTTATATCCCGCTGGAAGGCTTTAGGGATGACTTTATGGAGTTTGTGCACGATAACGTGCCACCCAATACCTATGATGCCATTGCCAGCATAATAGCCGATATATTGGTAAATAAAAACAGCAGCCTGCTTTCAACGGGTATCCTTTTGGCTTTGCTCTTAATGGCCAATGGTATGAACGCCATATTCAGCGGTTTCCAGTCCAGCATGCATATCACCATTAAGCGCACATTTTTAAGGCAGTATGCATTATCGGTTGGTATTTCGTTACTGTTTACACTTTTGCTGATAATAACCGTTGCCGCAATTGTTGTTTTTGAGGTTATAATACATAACCTTAACCAGAAGGGCTACCTGTGGGACGATGTTTATTTACTGCAATGGGGACGGTACCTGTTCCTGGTGCTCATGATTTTAACAGGTACATCTATACTTTTTAAATTTGCCGCAAAGGAAACCAGCGAAGCTGCATTTTTCAGTTACGGGTCGGTTTTAAGTACGGTATTGTTTGCTTTAACATCCTATGGTTTTGGTATTTATGTAGTGCGTTTTTCAAAATATAATGAACTGTATGGTTCAATTGGCACGCTGCTTGTATTAATGTTATATATATGGATAAACTGTTTTATTTTATTACTTGGATTCGAATTAAATGCACTTATCCATAAATTGAAACGTAAAAATTTATATATTTAACAAAAAACCAAATTAATTATGAAGAAATATTTTTTAACACTGCTTATGGTTGCCGTTGCAGGTATTGTTCAGGCACAGGCACAGGATGTTACGGGAAAATGGAAAACCATTGACGACGAAACCGGGGAAGCTAAATCTATTGTAGAGATTTATGAGCAAAACGGTAAAGTGTATGGCAAGGTGGTTGAAATTTTAAATCCGGCCAAGAAAAACGCAAAGTGCACTAAGTGTAAAGGTGCCGACAAGGACAAACCAATTGACGGGCTGGTAATTATAAAAGGCCTGACAAAAGACGGTGATGAATATACCGATGGCGATATTCTTGACCCAAATAAAGGCAAGCTGTATAGCTGCACCATTAAGCTGGAGGGTAAGGACAAGCTTAATGTTAGGGGATATCTTGGCATATCTTTACTGGGCAGGACACAAACCTGGTACAGGGTTAAATAATATTAAAATATAGCAAACAAGCTGGTAAAACACCCTGTACAGGGTGTTTTATTATTTAATGGATAGCTGTCAAAACAGTATCTTTGTAATTCAAATTATAGTTATGCCCTTTTTTATAGAAGTTATACTTCCTTTAGCATTGCCAAAGCCGTTTACCTATGCCGTAAACGAGGCAGAGTTCAACCTGCTTGAAAAAGGGATGAGGGTAGCAGTACCCTTTGGGCGAAACAAAATATATACTGCACTTGTAGTGGGCAGGCACCACAATCCCCCGCAGCTTTATGAGGCTAAGGAAATCCACCAGATACTGGATGAAAAACCAATAGTAACCCCTATGCAGTTACAGCATTGGGAATGGATAGCTTCTTACTATATGTGCACTATTGGCGAGGTTTATAAATCGGCACTGCCTTCAGCATTGCTATTGGAAAGCGAAACCGTTATTACACCCCAAAAGGATTTTGAGTCGGTTGAAGCACAGTTTACCGATGATGAATACCTTGTATATGAAGCATTGCAAAAACAACCGGTGCTAACCATACAGGAAGTAGTTTCGCTGCTTAATAAAAAAACAGTATTACCTGTTATTAACAGGCTGATAAATAAAAAAGCAATAGCCCTGAGGGAAGAGGTAAATGAAAAATACAGGCCTAAAACAATACGCTACATAAGGTTGCAGCCTGAATTTTTACAGGAAGAAAAACTTAACAGCCTGCTGGAAATGCTATCCCGTGCGCAAAAGCAGCGGGAAGCGGTATTGCAGTATTTCCAGTTTCAGGCATCCGAAAAAAAGCCTGTAACTGTAAAGCGTTTGACAGATTCAGGCAGTAATGCCGCTGTAATAAAAGCCCTGATTGATAAGGGTATATTTGAGGAATATTACCTTGAGGAAGACCGCGTGCAATTCGAGAAGGAGGAACAGGCATCTTTTGGCTTAAGCACGAAACAGGAAGAAGCATTTGAAACTATAAAAGCATCTTTTAAAAGTCATCAGGTTACCTTGTTTAATGGCATCACCTCCAGTGGAAAGACCGAAATATATATACGGCTTATAGAAGAATATATAAAGCAAGGAAAGCAGGTGTTGTATCTTTTACCCGAAATAGCACTGACTACGCAACTTGTAGTGCGGCTCACTGCTTATTTTGGTAACCAGGTGGCGGTATTCCATTCCAAATATTCAAATAACGAACGGGTGGAAACCTGGCAGCAGGTACTTGAAAATTCCGAAAAAGCAAAGGTTATCATTGGTGCGCGGTCGGCATTGTTTTTACCCTTTAATAATCTTGGTCTTATTATTATTGATGAAGAACATGAGCAGACCTTTAAACAGCAGGACCCGGCACCGCGTTATCATGCGAGGGATGCTGCTATTGTGCTTGCCGGTTTTTTTGATGCCAAAGTGTTGTTAGGTTCTGCAACACCAAGTATTGAATCATATTACAATGCAGGACATGGAAAATATGGTTATGCAGAATTAAAGGAGCGTTATGGCAAAGTTATGCCGCCTGAAATTGTTTTGGTTGACCTTAAGGATAAATACAAGCGTAAACGCATGACAGGGCATTTTAGCGATACTTTGATTGATGCTATTAATGAAACCTTAAGCGAAGGCAGGCAGATTATTCTTTTCCAGAACAGGAGGGGGTATTCCCCCTGGGTGGAATGCATGACGTGCGGGCATGTGCCGCAATGCCCGCAGTGCGATGTAAGCCTTACCTATTATAAATACAAAAGCCAGTTACGCTGCCATTATTGCGGCTATACCATAGCCAACCCCACACATTGCCACCAGTGCCACTCAACAGACCTTTCAACCAAAGGTTTTGGGACAGAGCAGATAGAACTGGAGCTAAAGGAACTGTTCCCTGATAAAAATTCCTGGCGCATGGACCAGGATACCACAAAAGGAAAATTTGGCTATGAAAAAATTATTGATGCCTTTAAAAACAGGGAGGTTGCTATATTAGTTGGTACACAAATGCTTGCCAAAGGGCTGCATTTTGATAACGTGGGGCTTGTTGGCATATTGAATGCCGACAATATGCTGTACCAGCCTGACTTCAGGGCATTTGAAAGGGCATACCAAATGATGGTACAGGTAGCCGGCAGGGCAGGGCGCAAGGAAATTCGTGGCAGGGTTATGATACAAACCTATAACCCGCTGCATAATATAATAAGGCAGGTTACCGATAGTGATTATGAAGCCATGTTTAAGGAGCAGCTTTATGAGCGGCAAAACTTTAAATACCCGCCGTTTTACAGGCTGGTACGGATAACGCTGCGCCACCGCGATTTTGAAAAACTCAAAAATGCTTCCCTTTGGCTTGTTAATGTATTGTCACAAAACCTTAATGTGCCTGTTTTAGGCCCCGAAGAGCCACCCGTAAGCAGGATAAGGAATGAGTATATAAGGGCTGTAATGGTAAAAATTCCGCAGGGAAATAAACTTGTAGCAACTAAAAAAGCAATTAGCAGGATATTAACCAGTTTTGAAGCGGTACCACAGTACAGGCCGGTAAGGATAACCGTAAACATAGATCCTTATTGAATCCTGTTTATTGCTTTTGCAAGTTCTTCTTTTTTATTCCTGCTTAAAGGAATTTTTGTTGTGCCTATTTCAGCAAACTTGCTGTTGAATTTTTCAACCTTATCAACGTTGATAATAAACGACTTGTGCACCCTCATGAATTTTTCTTCCGGCAGTTCGCTCTCAAAAGATTTCATGGTAGAGTGCACAAGGTGGTTTTCATCTTCAGTATTAATTTTAATGTAGTCGCCAAAGGCTTCTACCCACTTTATTTTTGCTATATATACCTTAAAGTTTTTCAGGTTGCTTTTCACAAAAATAAAATCGCCCTCTTCCTCGGGCCCGTCTTTTTTTAATGATTGAATGTCTATTGCTTTTTGCACTGCAAGGTTAAACCTGTCTTTGGTTATGGGCTTGTGCAGATAATCAATAGCAGAATAATCAAAGGCTTTTAGGGCATAATCAGATTTGGAGGAAATAAAAATAATCTGCGGGCGGGTTTTAAGGCCGTCCAGTAAATCGAAACCACTTTGCACCGGCATTTCTATATCCAGGAACAAAAGGTCAACAGTTTTGTTCAGGATGCAGTTGCGCGTTTCCGAAGCGTTGGAAAAATCGCCCACAAGGCTTAGCTGCGGGTGTTCTTTAACAAGCTTGGCAATTGTAATGCGGTGTATTGTGCTATCATCAACAACAACACAGTTAAGTTTCATGTTTTAAAAAGTTTGTAGTGTTTAGCAATGTTTTTAGTTTTTAGCGTGGGATGTTTACAAATATAAAGTTTTTTTTGACTTTTGTATTCACATAAAAAACAAAAATAAGGTTTGCAGGTTAAATATAAATACCTAAATTTGCACCCACTTTTATAACACGTAAAAAGGTTTATTTATGAAAAATTATGAAACTGTTTTCATCTTGAATCCCGTTTTATCTGAAACCCAGGTAAAGGAAACAGTAAGTAAGTTTGAAGATTATCTTACTTCAAAAGGGGCAGAGATTGTAGCAAAAGAAGACTGGGGCCTTAAAAAACTGGCCTATGAAATCCAGAACAAGAAAAGCGGATTTTATCATTTAATGGAATTTAAAGTGGAAGGCGAGATACTAATCGGCCTTGAAACTGAATTCCGCCGTGATGAAAGGGTTATGCGTTTCCTTACGGTAACTCTTGATAAACACGCTATATCATGGGCAGAGAGAAGAAGAGAGAAACTAAAAACTAAAGCAAACTAATTATGTCAAGTATAGAACAGTCAGCTAAAGGAAAAAAAGACGGGGATATCAGGTATCTTACGCCTTTAAACATAGAGACTAATAAGCAAAAAAAATACTGCCGCTTTAAAAAAGCAGGTATTAAATATGTAGATTACAAAGACCCTGACTTTTTATTAAAGTTTGTTAACGAGCAAGGTAAAATACTTCCTCGCCGCCTTACCGGTACTTCTTTAAAATACCAAAGAAAAGTATCTGTAGCTGTAAAAAGGGCACGTCACTTAGCGTTAATGCCATATGTGGCTGATTTACTAAAATAATAAAGAGGCAATTATGGAACTTATACTTAAACAAGACGTACAGAATTTAGGGTTTAAAGATGATGTTGTTACAGTAAAAGCCGGATATGGCCGTAACTATTTAATCCCTCAGGGTTTTGCAGTTGTTGCAACTCCTTCAGCTAAAAAAGTTTTGGCTGAAAACCTTAAGCAAAGGGCTTTTAAAGAGCAGAAATTAGTAGATGATGCTAGGAAAACTGCTGAAGCTCTTAAAGCACTTGAAATTAAAATTACTGCTAAGGCAGGTGGCGATAAATTATTCGGTTCTGTAACCAATGCTGATATAGCTGAGGCTTTAGAGAAAAACGGACAGTCTATCGAGAAAAAATACATTACAAGCGGTATTGTTAAGCGTACTGGTAAATATACTGCCAATGTAAGGCTTCATCGTGATGTTATTGTTGAGCTTCCTTACGAAATTGTAGCAGAGCAGCAATAATTTATTGTAGCATACTGAAAGCCTCCGTTAAGGAGGCTTTTTTTATTTAAAAGCATATCCATGAAATATACACGCCTCACCAAAGAGCAATTAGAAGAACTGCATCCTGAATTTATCAGGTTTTTAGCTTCGCAGCAAATAGATAAAAACGAATGGGATAAACTAAAGGAAGAAAAGCCTGAAGTAGCAGAGCAGGAACTGGATGTTTTTAGCGACCTCATTTGGGATTCGGTACTGGAAAAAGCCAAGTGGCTGGAGCATTATTCCCCAAATCATATCTTTTTGTTTAAAATGGGTGCAGAAAAAATGGAAAGCATTATTATACATGCCCATGCCAAACATGCCGACCTGCTGACGCAAAGCGGCCTCCAGTGGCTAAATGAAAACATATTCAGCGATGAGGTACAGGTAACCCGTGGCACTAAACCTTTTGGCGAAGACCGTAATGCTGAAATATTCAGCCTAATACAACAAGGAGCAACATTAAGCGATGGTGAGCTGTACAGGCAGATGGAAGATATGTTTTAATGTACAACACATTAGCAAGTTGTTTTATTATCGGTAAAACTTGCCTAAATTAGCAGGGCAAACAGTTACCAATGGATACCCTTGATAAAATTAAAGCGCTTCGCGAAGAGCTTACCCTTCATAATTATAATTATTACGTACTTGATGCTCCTGTTATAAGCGACCTTGAGTTTGATATGAAACTAAAGGAACTTCAGGCTTTAGAGGAAAAGCATCCTGAATATTTTGATGTTGATTCACCTACACAGCGCGTGGGTGGTGCAATTACAAAAAACTTTAATACCGTTGTACATGAATACCGCATGTACTCGCTGGATAATTCCTATTCAAAAGAAGAACTTTTGGAATGGGAAAAGCGTGTGCAGAAAGGTTTGGGTACAGATAAAGTAGAATATACCTGCGAACTAAAATATGATGGGGCATCCATTAGTATTACTTATGAGGGTGGAAAACTTAGCAAGGCTGTTACCCGGGGTGATGGCTTTCAGGGGGACGAGGTAACTACAAACATCCGTACAATACGTTCTGTACCCTTAACATTAAAAGGCGAATATCCGGATAAATTTGAAATACGCGGCGAAATTATATTGCCATTGGAAGGCTTTGCTAAAATGAACCAGGAACTGATTGAGATAGGCGAAACACCTTATGCCAATCCGCGTAATACGGCTTCAGGCAGCCTTAAACTTCAGGACAGTGCCGAAGTGGCTAAACGCCCGCTGGACTGCCTGTTATATTCTCTTGTAGGGAATTTACCAATAAAAACACAGTTTGAAGGGCTTGAAAAGGCAAGGCAATGGGGCTTTAAAGTGCCAAAGGAAGCCAGGCTTGCCAAAAATATGGATGAGGTTATTGCTTTTATAGAGTATTGGGATACCCACCGCCATGACCTGCCTTATGAAACTGATGGTGTGGTGGTAAAGGTTAACGATATACACCAGCAGGAAGAACTGGGCTATACTGCCAAATCACCACGATGGGCCATAGCTTATAAGTTTAAGGCCGAACGTGTTGTTACAAAATTAAACTTCATAAGCTACCAGGTAGGCAGGACAGGTGCTATAACACCGGTTGCCAACCTTGAGCCAGTGCAGCTTGCAGGTACTACTGTAAAGCGCGCCTCACTGCATAATGCCGACCAGATTGAAAAACTGGATGTGCGTGTGGGGGATGAAGTGTTTGTGGAAAAGGGAGGGGAAATTATTCCTAAAATTATTGCGGTTGATTTTACCAAACGCAATCCCGATAGCATGCCTACGGAATACATACATAAATGCCCGGAATGCCTTACCGAATTAGTGCGTAAGGAAGGCGAAGCCCAGCACTATTGCCCTAATTTTTATGGATGCCCGCCGCAGATTATAGGCAGGGTTCAGCATTATATTTCCCGCAAGGCGATGGATATCGAAGGGCTGGGGGGTGAAACTGTGGCTTTGCTGTATAATTCAGGATTGATACATAATTATGCCGACCTGTACGACTTGAAAAAGGAACAGGTAATACCATTGGAACGCATGGCTGATAAATCGGCGGAAAACCTTGTAAACGGTATTAAAAAATCCAAGCAGGTGCCTTTTGAGCGCGTGCTGTATGCTTTGGGCATACGCTATGTGGGCGAAACAGTTGCAAAAAAACTGGCGCGCCATTACAGGAATATCGACAGCCTTGCCAAAGCCTCGTTAATGGACTTAATACTTGTTGATGAGATTGGTGAAAAAATAGCCCAAAGCGTTGTTGATTTTTTTGCCAACGAAGAAAACCTCATTTTGATTGAACGGTTAAAAGGCTATGGGGTACAACTTGAAATGGGAGAGGAGACTAATACTACGGTAAGTGATAGGCTGTCCGGTAAAACTTTTGTGGTTTCAGGCGTGTTCTCTAAATTTTCCAGGGATGAGCTTAAAAAAGCCATAGAGGCTAACGGTGGTAAAGTTGGCAGTTCCATATCATCTAAAACCGATTATGTAGTAGCAGGCGATAATATGGGGCCGGCAAAACTGGAAAAAGCGAACCAGCTTGGCATAGCTATTATCAGCGAAGACGATTTTATAGAGATGATTGGTTAAAGTAGCAGAGGTTATATTTAAACTTTATGGCTTTTAACTTTACAAACCTTACACAGATATTGTCCTGCCTTTACTGCTTTTTCTTCCGTATTCAAAGGTAAAATCTATACGCCCTAAATTGAGGCCGTAACAGCCTACCTGGTTTACCAGTACATCCTCACCGTCAAGGTTTTGGGCTATGTAAGGTTTTTTAAGGAAAGTATGGGTGTGCCCGCCAATAATAAGGTCAATATTTTTAGTAGTCCTTGCCAGTACAAGGTCAGATATTTTTTCCCTGTCATCATAAATAAACCCTAAATGCGAAAGGCAGATAACAAGGTCGCATTTTTCGTTATACTTTAAAATACGGCTCATTTCCTGTGCTGTTTCAATGGGGTTTAGGTAAACTGTTTCTTTATACAGTTTTTTATCCACAAGCCCGTTGAGTTCAATGCCAAGCCCAAAAATCCCTATTTTAATACCGTTTCTTTCAAATGTTTTGTAAGGCTTAACTATGCCGTTTAAAATAGTATTTTTAAAATCATAATTGGCAGAAACAAAATCAAATTTGGCATGTGGAAGCTGTGTATAAAAACCGTCAATGCCGTTATCAAAATCATGGTTCCCCATAGTGGCAAGGTCATACTTAAGCATGCTCATCAGCTTAAATTCAATCTCGCCGCCATAATAATTAAAATAGGGAGTGCCCTGGAATATATCGCCTGCATCCAGCAACAGGGTATTCGGGTTTTCCTGCCTGATGCTTTCCACCAGCGCAGCCCTTCGTGCCACGCCTCCTAAATTGGGATATTTAGGGTCATCAGCAGGGAAAGGGTCTATATGGCTGTGCACATCATTAGTGTGCAGTATGGTTATTTTTTTAGGCTGCTCTTCAGGGCCAAAACTGCTTAAAGACATTCCTCCTAAAACCAGTGCCGAACCTGCTGCCGTTTTTTGTATAAAATCTCTTCTTTTCATTTTTATTCCACTATAATACGTTCTGTTTTAATAACAGGCAGGGTATCTGTTTCCTTAAAATAATCTATAAACAGGTTTCTTAATTTGTAATCCATATCATAGGTGGCAACGGCTTTTTTAAAAAAATCCATTTTATCGCCGCCATTGGTAAGGTAATCAGAAGAAGCCACATAGTAAATACTGTTATCCTCAACCGCTTTATCCTGTACAGTCAGGCTTTTTACCATACCATTTGCATCAAGAATTATTCTCATACCCGAAAGCGGATGCGGTTTTTTTTCTTTGGCAATATACTCAGCTATCTCTTTTACCTGTGTGCCTTTCAGGGCAGCTATAATAAGGCTGTTTTCAAAAGGCATTATTTCGTATGCGGTGCGTGCCGTAACGTTGCCCTTTGATATTACAGAACGTATGCCCCCATGGTTAAGCAGGCATATATCCACATGTTTTTTTTCGCGCGCAAAAAACAATTTGTCGGCTTTGTTAAAAGTAACATCTGCCATAAGGTTGCCTATTGTAGTCTGCCATTTTTTTATCGGCTTGCTTTTATCCAGCGTTTCGGGGCTGTAAGCCAGCACGCTGTCAAGGTCTCTATCAATGTGTTCGCGGTAGGGTGCAATAAAGTTTTCTATTTCGGCAACAGGTGTAAACTCTTCGGTTATGGGAATTTTTTTGCCCTCAACACTGCTGTTGTAATATTTTTTAGGCCCGCAGGAAACAAATACCCCGCAGGTTAAAAACAGTACAAGTAGAAAAATACCGGCACCGTTCTTTTTTATATTTATCATTTGCGATGACACTAATTTGAGTTAATTTTGTTGAAGAAGTAAAAGTACAATGTTTTTGAGGTATATAAAGGATATTGGCTTAAAAAAAATCGTTAGGAAAAGATTAGCCAATTATAAACCCGTGCAGGTGCCCGGGGTTATTAACACAGTAGGGATTATAATAAATGAAACCTACTTTAAGGAAAAAGAGCTTCTTGTAAAGGAACTTGTAAAAAAAGGTATACAGGAAAAAAATATACAAACGCTTAGTTTTAAAGAGCGATTGGGTAAAAAGGAAGTTATGGACTGCTGTTATTATACCCGCAGGGATATTGCCTTAAACGGCAGTTTTACAAAAGAGGATGTGGTACAGTTTTTAAATACTCCTTTTGATATGCTGATTAATTATTATGATGTTGACAGCCCTCCGCTTATGCTGGCCACATTATCATCTGAAGCCCGGCTAAGGGTTGGCTTTGCCACAGTGGATAACCGCCTGAATGATTTTATGATAAGCATGCAGGCAGAAAAGTATTCCGATTTTATTGCGGAATTGTTTAAGTATTTAAAAATATTAAAAAAAATATAACCATGAAGTCATTAATGGGAACCGGGGTAGCACTTGTAACCCCTTTTAAAAAAGATTTTTCAGTTGATACAGAAGCGTTAAAGCGCATTGTGCAATACCAGATTGACGGAGGTATTGAATACCTGGTGGTTTTAGGCACAACTGCCGAGTCGGCTACTTTAACAAAAGAGGAAAAGGAACTCGTAATAAAAACAGTGGCAGAAGCCAATAATGGCAGGCTGCCAATGGTGCTTGGCGTAGGCGGCAACAATACTGCTGAAGTTGTAAACGAACTTAAAACCCGCGACCTTTCGGCTTTTGCTGCTGTGCTTTCGGTATCACCCTATTATAATAAACCTACGCAGGAAGGTATATACCAGCATTTTAAAGCAGTTGCACAGGCTTCGCCTGTTCCTGTAATTTTATATAATGTTCCGGGACGGACAGCCAGCAACATGCTACCTGCTACCGTAATTCGGCTGGCAAAAGATTTTGACAATATTGTTGGTATTAAGGAAGCTGCCGGCGATATAGTACAGGCCATGAAACTGATACAGCATAAACCTGAAAATTTCCTTGTAATATCGGGTGACGATATGATTACTTTGCCTATGGTACTGGCCGGCGGGGCGGGGGTTATATCTGTAATAGCAGAAGGCTTCCCACGGCAGTTTTCCGATATGGTACGTTTAGGATTGCAGCGTAAAGTGGATGAGGCTTACAAACTGCATTATTTACTTGCAGATGCCATCGACATGATTTTTGAACAGGGCAATCCTGCGGGTATAAAATCGGTATTTAAAGCGCTTGGGCTTTGCGAAGACACTTTAAGGCTGCCACTGGTAAATGTTAACGAAGATTTAGCAGGGCGACTGGCAGAGTTTGTAAATAAAATCCGTTAATTTGTTATAAGCGTTAAAATTAAAGATTATGGTTTCAGATGTTATACTTGCCGCATTAAACGAACAAATAAAGGTAGAGGCCGAATCTTCACAAATTTACCTTGCCATGGCCTCATGGGCCGAAGTAAAGGGGTTTGAAGGAATTGCCACTTTTATGTTTAAACAGTCGGATGAGGAAAGGGCGCACATGCTTAAACTCATAAAATTTGTAAACCAGCGTGGCGGACATGCCAAAGTATCTGCACTGGAAGAACCCAAGCTGGATTATACTTCATTCAGGACATTATTCCGCCAGCTCTATGAGCATGAAGTAAAGGTTTCTGAATGCATAAATGTCCTGGTTGACATATCACTTTCTGAAAAAGATTATGCCACGCATAATTTCCTTCAATGGTATGTTTCAGAGCAGATAGAAGAAGAGGCAACCGCAAAAGTTATCCTTGATAAAATTGATTTGATAGGTGATGATAAAGGCGGATTGTATATGTTTGATAACGACATGAAAAATTTTACATCATCAGGGCACAATATTGTGCAATAAAAAAATAAATAAAGAGTTTAAAAGGATGCCTGAGGGCATCTTTTTTTATGGTTATACGCCTGCGAAAAAAGATTTTGTATTCTGTAATTATTAACTAAATTTGCAGTTGCTTTTAAAGCAGCGTGCTAAAAGCATTATCTATATAAAACATGGCAAGATATTTTTACATACTTCTGTTATCATTATTACTGACTTCATGCAGTGAGTTTCAAAAAGCACTTAAGACTGATGATGTAAAAATGAAATATGAGGTAGCGGAAAAACTATATGAAAACGGGAAGTATGCAAAAGCCATAAGGCTGTTTGAGCAGATAGCGCAGGCATACAGGGGTAAGCCACAGGCCGAAAAAATGTTTTATATGTATGCACAGTCGCTGTATAAAACAGAGCAGTATTATACGGCAGGCTACCAGTTTGAAAGTTTTGCTGCCGGCTACCCAAGGAGTGAAAAGCTGGAGGAGGCTTCTTTTTTAGGGGCAAAAAGCTACTATTTTTTGTCGCCGGTTTATTCGCTTGACCAGGTAGATACCTACAAAGCGATAGACAAGCTACAGTTGTTTATTGATAAATACCCAAACTCTGAATACCTGCCTGAAGCTAACAAGCTGGTAAAAGAACTTAGGGAGAAGCTGGAAAAGAAGGCTTATGAAATAGCAAAGCAGTATAATACTATTATGGACTATAAGGCTGCGGTAAAAGCACTTGATAATTTTATTATAGATTATCCCGGTACACCTTATAAGGAGGATGCTTTGTTTTACAAATATGATTCATCTTATCAGCTTGCCATAAACAGTGTGGCTAATAAAATGGAAGAGCGCCTTAACCTGGCTAAAGCGAATTATGCCGCGCTAATGAAATTTAACAGCGAAACAAAATATAAAAAACAAGCCGACGAAATGCTGGCAAGGATTAATACCGAACTACAAAGATTTTCTAATTAATATGGCAATGGACTTAAAAAAAACAACTGCTCCCGTAAACACGGTTACCTACAACAAGAGCAAGATAGAAGAACCGACAGGTAACATCTACGAGGCAATTACCATTATAGCAAAAAGGGCTAACCAAATCAATACCGAAATTAAAAAGGAACTGATTGAAAAGCTTGAGGAATTTGCTACTTACAATGACAGCCTTGAGGAAATTTTTGAAAACAAGGAGCAAATAGAGGTTTCCAAGTTTTATGAAAAGCTTCCTAAGCCACATGCACTTGCAGTACAGGAATGGCTGGAAGAAAAAATTTCCTATAAGGAACCAAATAAATAATATACACCATGTCTGTTTTGCGCGGTAAAAAAATACTACTTGGAATTTCCGGGGGGATAGCCGCATATAAAACAGCTTCATTGGTAAGGCTTTTTATAAAGGCAGGTGCTCAGGTTAAAGTAATCATGACGCCTGCCTCTAAAGATTTTATTACCCCCCTCACATTATCCACACTTTCCAAAAACCCTGTTCATTCGTCTTTTTTTGATGAGGAAGATAAAAATGCAGTTTGGAACAACCATGTAGAACTCGCACTTTGGGCCGATATTTTTATTATTGCGCCTGCTACTGCAAACACTATGTCTAAAATGGTTTCGGGTAATGCAGATAACCTTTTGCTTGCCACTTATCTTTCTGCCAAATGCCAGGTATATTTTGCCCCGGCTATGGATTTGGATATGTATAAGCACACTTCCACCCTCGATAATTTTAAAAAGCTCCAAAGCTTTGGCAACATTATGATACCTGCCGAGAGCGGTGAGCTTGCCAGCGGGCTTTCAGGTGAGGGCAGGATGGCAGAACCGGAAAATATAGTTGCTTTCATTGAGCAGGACCTTTTGGCTAAATTGCCTTTAAAAGGTAAAAAAATACTAGTTACTGCAGGCCCCACATACGAAGCGATAGACCCTGTACGTTTTATAGGTAACCATTCTTCGGGAAAAATGGGTTATGATATTGCACTTGCTGCGGCTGTACAGGGGGCGGAGGTTACACTGGTAAGCGGCCCTACACATTTAAAGCTGGAACATGAGCTTGTAAATATAATCAGGGTTACTTCGGCGGAGGAAATGTACAATGCCTGCAATGCCTGTTTTGATGATATGGATGTAGTGGTTGCTGCTGCGGCTGTTGCCGATTATAAGCCAAAAGTTGTGGCGGAACAAAAAATAAAAAAGTCGGATACTGAGTTTGCTATAGCGCTTGAGAAAACAAAAGATATATTATCTTCTTTAGGCGAAAGGAAAACAAAGCAGTTTTTAGTGGGGTTTGCGCTGGAAACTGAAAATGAAATTGAAAACGCCAAACTGAAAATAAGGAAAAAAAACTTAGATTTGATTGTTTTAAATTCCCTTAATGATGAAGGTGCCGGTTTTGGCAAAGCTACCAATAAAGTTACTTTTATTGACAGCAGCTTTGTAGCAGAGCCGATGGATTTAAAAACAAAAGAAGAGGTAGCGGCAGATATAGTTAATAAAATAAAAATAAGGTATAATGTATAGATGGTTTGGGCTTTTACTGGTATTATTTTCTTTTTCTGTAAACGGGCAGGAACTGAACTGTAATTTAAGCGTGGGTTTTGACCGCATAACTGATGCAAACCCACAGATATTTAAAACACTTGAAAGGTCGCTGAACGATTTTATTAACAACACACGTTTTACTTCAAGGAATTTTGCCGGTAATGAAAGGATAGACTGCTCAATGTTTATTAATATATCGGCCTATAATTCCGGTCAGTTTTCGGCCACCATACAGGTGCAGTCTTCGCGCCCTGTATATGGATCCACTTATTCATCGCCTGTACTGAATGTAAATGACAAGGATTTTACTTTTAGGTATAACGAATCAGAAAACCTTGTGTACAATCCAAACAGTTTTGATTCTAATCTTGTTTCAGTCATTTCTTTTTATGCCAATATGATAATCGGGCTGGATGCCGATACTTTTGAAAAGGAGGGGGGCACACCCTATTACCAGACAGCACTTAGTATTGCAAATGTTGCCCAAAGTGGTGGGTACAAAGGCTGGAACCAGCAGGATGGAAACCAAACCCGCTATTTTTTAGTGAATGATATCCTTTCCAATACTTATATGCCTTTCCGTGAAGCGTTATATGAATACCATTTTCTTGGGCTTGATAAAATGAGTGATAACCAAAAAGAGGCAAAGGAAAATATTATGGCGGCTATAAAAACATTGTCTAAAGTAAACAATGTAAGGCCCAATGCTTATTTAACCCGCACCTTTTTTGATGCCAAGGCAGATGAGCTTGTGGCTATTTTTTCCGGAGGGCCTATAGTTTCTACCGGCGACCTTTTAAATACCCTAAACAGGATTTCGCCGCTTAATTCTTCTAAATGGAGTAATATTAAATAGTATATTTGTGTTGCCATTCAGGCAGGTTATACTATTATGCTGCAATCATTATCTATTAAAAATTTTGCGCTCATAGAGCATCTCGATATTGACTTTTCAAACGGACTTTCCATTATAACAGGGGAAACCGGGGCGGGTAAGTCAATACTGTTGGGTGCGCTTGGGCTTGTACTTGGCAGGCGTGCCGACCTTACTTCTTTAAAGGACAAGGAGCAAAAGTGCGTGATAGAAGCCCATTTTAAAATCAACGACTACGGGCTTAAAGATTTTTTCGGCCAAAATGACCTGGATTATGAAGATGTAACCATAATAAGGAGGGAAATACTTCCATCCGGTAAATCACGGGCATTTATAAATGACAGCCCTGTAAACCTTCAGGAACTTCAGGAACTGGGGGATTATCTTATTGATATCCATTCGCAGCACCAAACCCATGAACTCTCGGATGAGCAATACCAGTTATATATACTTGATGCGGTAGCCGGTAATGGTAACCTGTTAGCAGAATATGGAAAGCAGCTTTCTGATTATAAAAACCTGAAGGCTGAATTAAAGAAGCTGGCTGAGCAGAAAGAAGCACTATCAAAAGAGCAGGATTATAATACTTTTTTGCTGGAAGAATTAAATGCCGCTAATTTAAAGGCAGGAGAGCAGGAGGAACTGGAAAGCGAACTGGAAAAGCTGAGTAACGTTGAGTTTATAAAAGAAGCCCTGGCGAAATCATTAGCCATAGCAAATGAAGAACAATTGGGTGCTATACAAAACCTGAAGGAAATTAAGGCAGCGCTTCAAAAAATCAGTACAATATCTGTAGAGTATAACCAGTTTTATGAACGTGTTTCAAGCGTTTTGATAGAGTTTGAAGATATCGCCGCGGGGCTTTCACAAAATGCAGAAATGCTGTGGGACGACCCGGAAAGGCTGGAAGCCGTTAACCAAAAACTGCAGCTTATATTTACCCTTCAGAAAAAGCATCAGGTTACAACGGTAGAGGAACTTATTGCCATACAGGCACAGCTGGATAGTAAAGTAATTATGGCTGGGGAGGCAGATGAAAAGATAGCGGCTTTAAGCGCTAATATACAACAGGCTGAATCTTTACTGAACAGTACTTCCCTTTCCATATTTAAAAACAGGGAAAATGCAATACCTGTAGTAAATGATAAAATAACTGCCATGCTTGCCCAGTTGGGTATGCCGAATGCTCGCTTTAAATTTGACCTGAAGCATACGGATAGTTATCATGCAAAAGGCAAAGATGTAATGGAGTTGCTTTTTTCCGGCAACAAGGGTACAGATTACGGGTTACTTAAAAAGGTGGCATCAGGCGGGGAGATGTCCAGGATAATGCTGGCAGTAAAAGCAACGCTGGCAGAATATTCAAAACTCCCTACTATTATATTTGATGAAATAGATACAGGTGTTTCAGGCGAGATAGCCAATAAAATGGGCGAGATAATGAAAGCCATGAGCAGCAGTATGCAGGTATTTGCTATAACGCATCTGCCCCAGATAGCTTCAAAAGGCAGGCATCATTATAAAGTATTTAAAAAAATACAGGACGAAACTACAGTTTCAGAGTTAAAGCTTCTTGATAGTGAAGAGCGTGTAAGGGAAATTGCTGAGATGCTTTCCGGAAAGGATATTTCAGATTCTGCGCTTAATCATGCAAGGGCGTTGCTGAACTGAAAAAATACTATATATTTGTCCGTATAACATATCAAGCTAACTAAATCGACGAATAAAAATAACGATTATGCATAACTTACTTAAAGGAAAGCGCGGTATTATAACCGGTGCGCTTGACCAAAATTCAATAGCCTGGAAGGTAGCAGAAAAGGCACATGAACAGGGGGCAACATTTGTGCTTACCAATGCACCTATTGCCATGAGGATGGGTGAAATAAATGCACTGGCTGAAAAGACAGGCTCACAGATAATCCCTGCCGATGCAACCAATGTTGATGACCTTGCCAATCTTTATGAAAAAGCACAGGAAATACTTGGCGGCAAAATAGACTTTGTGCTGCATTCTATTGGTATGAGTGTTAATATCAGAAAAAATATACCTTATACGGAATCCAACTATGATTATTTTATGAAAGGTATAGATGTATCTGCACTTTCACTACATAAAATGCTTAGTGTTGCCAAAAAAATGGATGCTATTAATGAAGGTGGAAGCGTGGTGGCGCTAACTTATATGGCAGCCCAAAGGACTTATCCTTTTTATACCGATATGGCAGATATTAAAGCCATGCTGGAATCTATAGCCAGGAGTTTTGGTTACCATTATGGTGTAGAGAAAAAAGTAAGGATAAATACGGTATCGCAATCGCCAACTAAAACTACTGCCGGTACAGGTATTAAAGGATTTGGAGATTTTTATGATTATGCCGATTCCATTGCCCCGCTGGGTAATGCAGATGCAGAATCATGTGCAGATTACTGTATTACATTATTTTCCGACCTTACCAGAATGGTTACCATGCAAAACCTTTTCCATGATGGTGGATATTCCTCTACCGGGGTAAGTTCTGAAATAATGGAAAGATTATCAGCAGAATAATATTTAGATAAATATTTATTTTTTAAAGCTCCGTAAGGAGCTTTTGCTGTTTTATGCGATAAATTTAACATATTAAATTTCAGTACTTAAAGAGGTATATTTATTTTTTTTGCATTTATATTGATTATTTAAAATATGAATTGAATAATTAATGAATTTTTTATTCTGTTTAAGTTGTAATTTTATTTATTATTAAAATTTGATATCTCCCTCTGTATGTCGTAAAAAATTTATAGTTTTATTAACTTTTAATCAAATTATTGTTTTTATGAAAAAATCTACTTTACTAAAAGTACGGGAGGTCTGGCAACGCTGGCTTTATGTCACGGGTTGTTTGCTTTTCTTGCTTATTGGGCAATCTTCTTTTGCTCAGGTTGGTACTATAGGTATTGGGAGCGGCTCTACGGTTTCTTCCAACAATATACCTATAAGGTCAAATTTTGGTTATACCTATTCCCAGCAATTGGTATCCGCATCAAGTTATGCTGCCTCTGGTGGTGTAGCTGGTAACATTACTAAAATAAGCTATTATGTTGGTACTATGCCGGCTACTACTAATGTTGCCTTAATAAATAACTGGACAGTTTATTTGGGGCATACTACCAAAACAAGCTTTTCATCAACTTCAGATTGGGTTGCTGTCGGAGATTTAACGCAGGTTTTTACCGGCACCGTTAACTTTGTATCAGATTCGTGGATGGAAATTACGTTTACTACACCTTTTAATTATAATGGTGTAGACAACCTCGTGGTGGCAGTTGATGAAAACGCCCCGAATTTTACAAGCTTGTTTAACTTTGGCTCATATACAGGTGCAACTAACACAGGGCTGTATACCTATAGTGATGGTACGAATGCAGATCCTGCTTCACCACCTTCAGGCACAAGAACATCTACTTTAGCAAGATTGAGGTTTGAAGGGGCAGTAGCATCATGCCTGCCGCCAAGTGCATTGCAAACAACGGCATTAACAACAAGTAATGCTACAATTAGTTGGACTGCATCTCCAAGTGCTCCTGCTAACGGATACGATTATTATCAGTCAGATACTAATACACCTCCCACAGCAGGTACAACGCCTACAGGCAATGTTGCTTCAGGCACATCTGTTACCGTGGGTTCACTTATGTCTAATACTCAATATTATTTTTGGGTAAGAGGTAAATGTGGTGCTTCAGATTCAAGTTCATGGGCCGGGCCATTATCATATACAACGCAATGTGATCCAACAACTGTGCCTTATGAAGAAGATTTTCAAAGTGTAACCACACCGGCTATTCCTGCCTGTACTGCAATACAAAATGCCGGTTCGGGAAACAACTGGGCTACTAATACAACAACTAATGGATTTAATAGCACTGTACTAAGATATTTATATAATTCCAGTAATGCTGCTAATGCCTGGTTTTATACACAGGGTGTAAGTTTGACCGGTGGAGTTACTTACAGGTTAAAATACAAATATGGAAACAGTGGAGGTACAACTTATGTTGAAAGGCTTAAAGTAGCCGTAGGCACTGAGAGGCTTGCTACTGCAATGACTCAGGTTTTAGCAGACCATCCTAATATTACAAATAGTACTGCCCCTATTGAAAGCGTAGTTGATTTTACACCGGCAACCACCGGTATTTATTACATAGGCTTTAATGCTTATTCAATTGCTGACAGGGGCTCGCTTTATGTTGATGATATTTCTCTTGATGAATCGCCATCGTGCCTTGAGCCTTCGGCGTTATCAGTTTCAAACCTTATGGCAGATTCTGCTACTGTTCAATGGACAGCTTCAACCAGCAACCCTGCCTCAGGATATGATTATATCATTTCAGAAGATAATACTGAGCCGGATGATTTTTCATCTCCAACCGATAATGTACCAACAGGTACAACCTTAGACCTTACTTCAATTTTTTCAAACACTACATACTATGTATGGGTGAGGGCGAATTGTGGTTCAGGAGAAACCAGTGAATGGGTTGGACCATTAACTTTTACAACACCATGTACTGCATTTGATGCGCCTTTTACAGAAAGCCTTGATAGCGGTGCTATACCGTCAGCTTGCTGGACAAATACTTCCTCTAATACTGTGGCAAATGGTTTATGGAAGTTTACCGGCGAGGCTGGATATGCTGTAGGTAATACAAGAAGCGCAGGTACTTATGCATGGGTTGACGGTTCAGACCCGTCAAATATTAGTGATGTTACATTAATTTCACCAATGATTGATGTAAGTGAACTTACCCTTCCATACTTAACATTTGATATGTATAGTAATAATACAGGTACTTATCCGAATAATATTTTTAAGGTTGATGTACAGGCTGTTGGAGGAACTTGGACAAATGTTTACACAAATAATACCAGCAGTACCCAATGGCGTACTATTAAGATAACACTGCCTGATTATATTGGTGAAACCATACGTGTAAGATTTGTTGTAGATAAAACAGCTGCGCCTTCAGGCAATGCTTTTTATAATGATATATTACTGGATAACGTTAATGTTAATGAGGCACCTACATGTTTAGAGGTTGAAGGAGCTTTAACTGTTGCTAATGTTACAAGCGAGGCTGCAGATATTTCTTGGACAGCTTCAACTAGTAACCCTTCCGGAGGATATGATTATTATGTTGCCGAAGATAATATAGCTCCGAATGAGTTTACTACACCTACTGATAATGTATCTGGAACTTCGGTAAGTTTATCTTCTCTGTTCCCTAACACAACCTACCGTGTATGGGTAAGGGCTAACTGTGGTGCCGGCGATGTTAGTTTATGGAATTCAGTTCCGGCAGTATTTACTACAAAGCAAGTACCTGCTACACTTCCATACTCAGATGATTTTGAGGGTGGCCTTAACTGGACATTTGTTAACGGTAGCCAGCCAAATAAATGGTTTATAGGGCCAACGGTTAATAATGGAGGCTTTAATGCTATTTACATATCAAACACTGCAGATGGTTCTAATAACGAATATACAAGAGGTACAAATTCAGTAACTTTTGCTTACAGGGATGTTGAGCTTCCTACAAACATTGAAGAAGCTAAAATAACATTTGACTGGCAGGCAGGTGGAGAAAGCACATATGACTATATACGTGTATGGGCTGTACCATCTGATTTTGTCCCTACACCGGGTACGCAATTAACTGCCGCTAACTCTAATGGCGGCGTTCAGCTAGGAACAGCAACCATAGCTAATGGTAACTTTAACCTTTCAACAGGTTTTGTAACATCAGATATTATTGCTCCAGCTGCAGCTTATGCAGGGCAAACCATACGTTTGGTTTTTGAATGGAGAAATGATGGTGGCGGAGGTGTTCAGCCTGCCGGTGCTATAGATAATGTAAATATTACTGTAGTTAACTGTATTGCACCAACAAGCCCATATGTTGTAGCTACTCCTGGCAATACTACTATTCATTGGACTGAGCCAAATAACGTTCCGTCAGATGGATATGATTTTTATGTAGCTCCTGATAATACTGCCCCTGATGCATTTACAATACCTACAGGTAATGTTGCATCTGGTAACTCTGCTGTAGTACCCGGATTAAATGAAGACAGTGTTTATTATTACTGGATACGCAGTAATTGTGGTAATGAAAGCAGTGTATGGGTAAGCGGAGGTTCATTAAGGACTGACTGTGAAATTCCTTACATGCCAGAATATACTAATGATTTTACTGACTTTGCAGGCGCTATGCCTGATGCCGGTTCAATATGCTGGAGGGAAGCTAATGGCGTAATGCAAAATAACCCTATTAACCTAACTATTGGTACATCAAGCTGGGTAAGTGAAAACTATAATAATGCAGCGGGAGATAATGGTAAGGCTGTGCGAATTGAACTTTATGGTAATAAAGACCAGTGGATTGTTTCACCTGCTATGGAGTTAACTGCCGGTACAGACTATCAGCTTGAGTATTCAGCTTCAGTTATTCCATGGTCTGGAAGCACAACTGTTGCTGATATGAACGAAAAGTTTGTAAAAGTTGTAGTTTCTACAGATGGTGGTGCTACATGGGGACCTGCTAATGTTATAAAAACTTATGACAACAGCAATATTCCTGCAGGTGGCGTTAGCGAAATAGTGCCGCTAACAGGTTATACTGGGGTTGTTAAAATCGGGTTTTATGCACACAGTGCATCAAATACTCCTGATTTAAGATTTTATATTGATAATTTCCGTGTAAGGGAAACACCTGCATGTATTGAGCCAACTAACCTGGTTGCAGGTACTATAGGTGAAGATACTGCTGAAATTTCATGGGATGCTTCATTATCTGCACCAGCAGATGGTTATGAATATTATGCAAGTACAGATAGTACTCCTCCAACTGTAGGAACAGCAGGGCAGGGTACCGTTCTTGCCGGAGTTTTAAACGCTACAGTTGAGGATTTATTCCCAAGTACAGAGTATTTCATCTGGGTTAGGGCTAATTGCGGTTCTGGTTTAAATAGTGCATGGACTGGCCCGGTTACTGTAAGTACAAGATGTGACGCTCCTGAGGTATCAGCTGTTGATGGTGAAAAATGTGGTCCCGGTACAGTGGAATTAAGTGCTACTTCTAACGATGGTGGTACCCTGAAATGGTTTGCTGCTCAAACAGGAGGGCTTCCATTAGCAACTGGTGAAACATTTACAACACCTGAAATATCGGAAACCACTACATATTATGTTATGGCATCTGGTAATGAATCAGTAACTACAGGTGCCGCGAGGATTGATGCTCCAACTACAGACGGAGGTACTACACCAAGTAATTATGGTTTATTGTTTGATGTAACCAGTGAATTTACACTTAACACAGTTGATGTATATTTAAACAGTGGTACTGCGGGAACATTGGTAGTAAAGTTATTCAACAATGCCGGAGCAGAGTTGCAATCGGCTGATATAGCGTTGCCTGCTGGTGGAACCACTTCTGCACCTGTACTGCATACCATACAGCTAGGCTGGCAAATTCCTGCAGGAACTAATTATAGAATAGCTGCAATGTCTGGTCCTAGCATGATACGCCAATACAGTGCTTCATATCCTTACCCTATAGGTTCAGCAGGTACCATTACAAGTGGATATATATTAGGTACATCAGGTTCATACTACTATTTCTATAACTGGAGTATAACTGAAGCATGTACAAGTTTAAGGATTCCTGTTACAGCAACAATTAGTGATGCACCGGAACTTACTTTAAGCGCAGATCCTGCTGCGGTGTGTGAAGGTGAAACAACAACAGCTGTTACTATTGCAACAGGCGCATCTGATTACGATACTTTTGTTTGGTCGCCAAGCGAAGGCGTTAGTGGTGATGCAGCTAACGGATGGACATTTAACCCAACTGTATCAACTGTATATACACTTAATGCTTCGCAATCAGCAGGAGCAATGTGTGATGCTGATCCTGTAACGGTTAATGTTACTATTAATCCGCTGCCTACTGCTATAGTTATTACAAATTCAGCAGAAGGTGATGTATGTATAAATGCTGTGGAAAGCCTTACCGTTTCTGGAGGCGAAGTACCTGTAGCGGGTCAGGAAGTAACCATAGGTGATGCTACAACCAAAACAGGGCTTACAGAAGTGCTTACAGCATTTAATAATAGGTGGTCGAGCCTTAAGAGCCAGACTATATATACTGCTGCAGAACTTACTGCTGCCGGATTATCAGCCGGTGACATAACTTCTATAGCTTATAATATAACCTCTTTAGGAAGTGGAACTAACGTGGGTGCCTATACTATTAAAATAGGAACAACATCTAATGATACCTTTACTGGCACTACTTATTTAGATGAAAGTTCATTTACAACTGTATATGGGCCTGTAACTTACAATCATGCTATTGGATGGAATACAGTACAATTTACTACTCCGTTTGAGTGGGATGGTGTTTCTAACATCGTTGTAGCTGTAAGGATGACAGGTGCTAATTCTACTAATAACTCTGAAACTTATTATACAGAAACAAGTGGTAATACTGTTTTGTACAACCGCAGCGACCTTGCAGCCACTACAGGATCAACCTCTAATAAAAGGTTTAACATTAAACTTATAGGTACAGGATTGGCGCCTGCTGATGTTGTTTGGTCTCCGGTTGCTGGTTTGTATTCTGATGAAGCTGCTACTGTGCCTTATGCAGGGGAAAATTCCGCTGTTGTTTATGTTAAGTCGGATTCAGCTGCAAGTTCAACCTACACTGTAACAGCAACAAGCGATGCAGGTTGTTTGGTTACAGAAACTGTTGAGGTTAACTTTGTTGATTGTAATATTGGCTGGGCTAATCTTCAGTTCCCTGCTACAGGAACAATCACTACCTGTGAAGATTTAGATGTTTATGCCCAGGTATATAAAGCTGGTGTTACAGAAGATGCCGGTGCTGGCGAAGCTATAACTGCATGGATTGGTGTTTCTGATGCTGATACAGACCCTTCAACATGGGATGAGTCAGACTGGCAATTAGCAACCTTCAATGTTCAGGTAGGTAATAATGATGAGTACACATATTCAATTTCAGGACTTGATGCAGGTACTTATTACTATGCAAGCCGTTTCCAATACCTAAATGGTGATTATTACTATGGTGGCTTTAATGGTGGTGCCTGGGATGGTACTACAAATGTAAACGGAGTGCTTACTGTAAATGCTATTGCAGCTCCAACTGCTTCTAACCAGGAGCTTTGTGCAGGTTCAACTGTGGCCGACCTTGAAGCTACAGGAAGCAACATAGCATGGTATGCTAATGCTACAGGAGGCGTTGCGCTTGATGGAGCTGCCGCTCTTGTTGACGGTATAACTTACTTTGCTTCTCAAACAGTTGATGGATGCGAAAGTATAGACAGGACTCCGGTTCTTGTTGATATAATTACAGTAACTGCTGATAACCCTGCTGATGTTTCTGCTTGTAATGTTTATACATTACCTGCTTTAACAGCCGGTAGTTATTATACTGAAGCCGGAGGAAATGGAACAATGCTTGAAGCCGGTGATGAAATTACAACTACACAGACAATTTATGTATATGCAGCGTCTGGTACTTGTTCAGTAGATAACAGCTTTATAGTAACTATTAATGTTGTTGCTGATCCTGTAGCGAATGCTATCCAAACAATTAATGTTGATTCTGCTGATGATGCTACAATTGAGGATATAGAAATTACTGCAACAGGAACTGTAGCGTGGTATGCTAGTGAAGAAGATGCTAACGGCGGAACTGGCGCACTTGATGCCGGTACACAGCTTATCAGCGGAAATACTTACTATGCAATGCAAACAGTAGGCAACTGTACTAATGATAACCCGGTTCCTGTAACTGTAACAGTAGTATTAGGAAGCAAAGGATTTGATATAGCAGCATTCAGCTACTATCCAAACCCTGTTCAGAATATTTTGAACTTAACTTACTCTTCTGATATTTCTTCAGTTTCAGTTTACAACCTGTTAGGTCAGGAAGTAATGACACAAAAGGTAAATGCAACAGATGTAAAAGTAGATATGTCTTCTCTTGCTGATGGTGCTTACCTTGTTAAGGTTGCTGCAGGAAATGCAGTTAAAACCGTAAAAGTTATTAAAAAGCAGTAGTCTGTTTTTAAATATTGTTTTAAAACCGCCCTTTAAAAGGGCGGTTTTTTTTATGTCGATATTTAATATTAATAGTAAAATCAGGCTTTAATCTTCATTTATTATGCATGAATAATTAATAAAAATATTGTTTTAAGTTTTTTTTAACTTAAAAACTATATTAAATGTGGTTTTTTTTATAAATTTATTAACTACTAATTCTAAACATATTTTCAATGAAAAAAACTACAAAGTTTAATGGCTTTTTCAATACCGAAAAAGTCACGCGATGGTGTTGCTATTTTTCATGTCTCTTTATTTTTTTGATAGGGCATGTTGCTAATGCACAAATTAATTATTCCCAGGGCTGGGATGTCGCAGGTATGGGAGGCTGGGTTTCTGAAGATGAATATTTTTCAAATACAACAGCACAGCCTTGCTCAGGGAATGGCGCAATAAGGGCCAACCTGTATTATGGTTTAGGTGATAACATTGTATCACCCGATATGGGAGCTTCTAATGGAGGCGAATTAACTGTTAATTACAGTTACAAAGCTGTTGATTATTATGATTTGGCAGAACCTGCTTTTCCTTCTGCTATTACTATTGAAGTTCAATGGGCCTCATCTGCTTCGGGGCCGTGGACTACACTTCAAACTATAGATGATAGTAATTATACTGAGTCAGCCAGCTGTACTCCTATGTCTGTTTCCTTTTTCCCGCCTGTTACTACAAGTTTTTATTTAAGATTTGCTGCGGTAGCTCAGGGTTTTAGCGATATATATTATTATTTTGATGATATAAATATTACACAGGGAGCCCCGCCAACCTGCTTTAGGCCGGAGAATGTTCAGGCAACATCTTTAGCTATTGACTCAGCAGAGATAAGCTGGATGGCGCCAAGTACTATTCCTGCATCAGGATATGAGTATTACCTATCAGAAGACAGCACAGCACCTACTGCTATGACTATGCCTACAGATGTTATAGCTTCAGGCACAACCTTAAGCCTGGAATCGCTGTTTTCCAATACAACTTATTATTTATGGTTAAGGAGTAATTGCGGTAGTAATGATGTTAGCGCATGGACTCCTGCATTTAGATTTTCAACACCTTGTGTGCCCGAATCTTTACCCTATGTAATGAATTTTGAAACAGCAACAATTCCTGGATTGCCTAACTGTACTACAAGTCAAAACCTTGGCCAGGCTAACGACTGGATTGTAGATATACCTGATGCTTATGGTTTTGAAACACAGGCTTTGATTTATGTTTATGATTCAGACTATGATGCAAATACCTGGTTTTATACAAGGGGCCTTAATTTAACGGCAGGCATATCTTACAGGGTTGAATATAAGTACGTTTCTGCAGGATATACTGAAAAACTTAAAATTGCCTATGGTACACAGCCTGATGCCGGAGCCATGGTAAATGTACTTGCTGATTATGACAATATAGATGATGAGGATGTACATGAGGATTTTGTTGATTTTACACCGCAAACAACAGGTGTTTATTATTTTGGTTTTAACGCTTATTCAGATGCAAACCAAAATGTCCTTATAATTGATGATATAATTATTGATGTGTCGCCGTCTTGCTTTAAGCCTTTAGATGTAACACTAAGTGGTATAACTGCAACTGATGTTACTGTAAGCTGGACAGCACCGGATCCTGCCCCGGCAGAAGGATATGAATATTATATTTCTATGAACGATGCCACACCGGATGAGTTTATTACAGGTGTGCCTGTTACTTCCGGAACTTCTGTTACTATAGATGAGTTATTTGATAATACTGCTTATTATGTATGGGTGAGGAGTAATTGCGGTAATGGCGATTACAGCGTTTGGACAAACACAGCTTCATTTACTACAAAATGCCTTGCATTCCCTGCGCCGTTCTCGGAAGCACTTGATGCAGGTACTATACCTTTGTGCTGGGTAAACACGTCATCAAATCCTACAGGAAATGGTTTATGGAAGTTTACAGGCAGTGTTGAATATGCACCGGGCAATACGCGTCCTGATGGTACATTCGCGTGGGTTGACGGTTCTACACCAACTATAAATGATGTATCACTTGTTACTCCGCTGATTGATTTAAGTACTTTAACTATTCCACAGCTTACATTTGATTTTTATAGTGATAATCAAGGTACTTATGCCAATAATATATTTAAGGTTGATGTATATGATGGTACTACGTGGGCAAATGTTTATACAAACAATGCAGATGGTGCAGACTGGAGGACTGTAAAAGTAGTACTTGGCGACTATGTAGGCCAAACGGTACAAATAAGGTTTGTTGTAGATAAAACACCTGCCGGCGATGGTAACTCTTACTATAATGATATATTATTGGATAATATATCAGTAGACGAAGCCCCTACATGTGTAGAGCCTACAAATGTAATGGTACAAAACATAATGCCTGATTCAGCACAACTTGTTTGGAATGCTTCGGCATCAGCCCCTACAGAAGGTTATGAGGTATATTATTCTCAAAATAATGCAGCACCAGATGAATTTGTTGTAGGTAATGCTGTTCCAACAGGAACAAGTTACAATATGGAAATGTTATCAGACAATGCAACTTACTACGTATGGGTAAGAAGTAACTGTGGAAACGGCGACTATAGCGCTTGGACTGAAGTACGTACTTTCAGGACACCTTGCTTTGCCTATACTAGCCCATTCCTTGAAGAGTTTAGTAGTGCAGCCCTGCCTGATTGCTGGAGTAACACATCTTCAAATCCAACAGGTACTGGCTTATGGAAATTTGATGGAAGTGTTGACTATGCTGAAGGCAACATAAGGCCAAATGGAACTTTTGCCTGGGTAGATGGTTCTGATCCTTCTAATATTAGTGACGTAACACTTACTTCTCCATTAATAGATATAAGCACATTAACTGATCCTCAGCTTGTATTTGATATGTTTAGCAATAATGAAGGCACATATCCAAATAACATATTTAACGTTGAGGTTTATGACGGGACTACATGGAATAATGTTTATACCAATAATACCAGCGATGATAGCTGGAGAACTATTGAGGTATCTTTAGCCGGATATAACGGTTCTGTAATGATTAGGTTTATTGTAGATAAAACTGCAGCCTCAACAGGAAATGCTTTTTACAATGATATATTGTTAGACAATGTAAAAGTGAGAAATGTGCCAACCTGCTTAACACCTTCAAATCTGGAAATGATGTTGTCATCGCAGGAAGAAGGTACATTATCTTGGTCAGCATCTGCAAGTGCACCGGCAGAAGGGTATGAGTATTACTACAGTGAGGATATGACAACACCGGATGCAATGGCAACACCTTCGGGTACAGTCGGCGCAGGTGTAACAACAGCAGATATTTCAGGTTTAACTCCGGATACGGCCTATTACGTGTGGGTAAGAAGCGTATGCAGCAGTTCTGATAGCAGTGAATGGTTAGGCCCGGTTGATTTCTTTACAGGTTATTGTACCCCTGCTCCAACAAGTGTTGACGGAGATGGTATAATAAATGTAGCTATGGGCAGTATTGACAATGCCACTGATGCTGAAGATGGTAACTACGCTGATTATTCAAGCCTTTCAACAGCAGCTGCAGCCGGTTCAACCGTTAATTTTGCCATAACTTATAATACAGGCTATACTTACGGTACAAAAATATGGGTAGACTGGAACCAGAACCTTGTATTGGAAGAAAGCGAAATTGTATTTGATGAACTTTCAGAAAGCGATGAGCCTACTGTACTTTCAGGAAGCTTTATGATTCCTGCCAATGCTCCTGCCGGAGACTACCGCTTAAGGATTGGTGGTACAGATAATGATGACGGACCTGATTCGCCATGTTATTCTGATACTTACGGGTCTTTTGAAGATTATACTTTATCAGTATTTATAGCAGGTACTCCGGTTATAACATCATTTACTCCTGATACTTATTGCGCGGCTTCTGGTGAAATTACCATTACAGGTACCGAACTGCTAAATGCGGAACTGAGCATCGGTGGTACTGAAATTGAAGAGATTGTAAGTAATACTGCCACTGAAATAGTTGCAGTTGTGCCTGCAGGAGTTTCAGGTACTGTAACTGTTACTACAACGGGAGGTACTGTAACTACAACCGAGACATTTACAGTAACACAGCCTGCTGAATTTACTTTAAGCAATATTGATGTTAATGTGTGCAATGGAAGCATTTCAGACCCGATAGCTATTGCATCAGGTGCTTCTGATTACGATACTTTCAGCTGGTCGCCTTCACTTGGCGTTTCAGGAGATGATACTATCGGATGGACGTTTAATCCTACCACTTCAACTATTTATACTTTAACAGCAACCAACTCTGTATCAGGCTGTGTGGTAGAAACTGAAGTTCAGGTTACGGTTAATGACCTTCCGGGAGCTGTTACAATCACTCCTAATAACCCTCAGGTATGTGCGGGCGAAGTACAAATGCTTACTGCTACAGGAGCAAGTGTATCTGGAGATGCTGCTATAGGTAACGGTACAGAAGTGCCGGGAACAACTTCATTCCCTAATCCGTTCAGTGCTTATTACGGAGGTTTAAAAACCCAGATGCTTTATAAGGCTGATGAGCTTACTGCACAGGGAATGGTTTCAGGCTCGGTTATAAGTGCACTGTCATTTGATTTTGATGCTTCGGTAGCAAATGCATTAAATGATATGCACATTAGGATTGGCCAAACAACTGTAGAAGATATGGAAAGCTCATTTGTTGATAACTCTACGTTTACTACAGTTTACAATCAAAGCTATACTCCTGATGGGACTACAGGCTTGGTTTCTTTCACACTTGATACTCCTTTTACATGGAATGGCGGAAACATTATTGTTGAAGTTATACATAACCAAGGTAATAGTGGAAATGGTTCAGGTACAACTACAAGGGCTACCCAAACCAGCTATACCAGTGTGCGCTTTGCGGCTATAGATGGCGAAACACCTGCGGGCGTAGCCACTCTTGATGCCCTTGATGAAGCTTACCTGGATGATGAAGGCTATCTTGATTACTCTGACATAAGGCCAAATATCGTGTTCAGCTACGATTTGGTTCAGGAAGTAGTTTGGTCGCCAATGACAAACCTTTATACTGATGCTGCGGGTACTGTACCTTATAATGGTGAAGACATGGCAAGTGTTTATGTAAGGCCAACATCCGACGGGATTTATACAGCTACAGTTACAAACAGTGCTTCATGTTCTATAGATGCACAGGTAACGTTATCAGTAATCGACCTTGGTGAGGTTTCAGGTAATGCTAATCAGATAGTAACTGTAAGTGCTGCTGAAGATGCTACTTTACAAGACCTTGTGGTAACTCTTGATAATGGTGCTACTGTAATATGGTATGCTTCTGAAGCTGATGCTTTAGGCAATACCGGTGCTTTGGATCCATTTACCCAATTGGTAAACGGTACAACATACTATGCTTTACAAACCCTAAACGGATGTGTAAGCGAAGTGCCTTTTGCAGTAACTGTTGAAGTGGTATTGGGTAATGGAGAGTTTGATCTTGCTTCATTCTCTTACTATCCTAACCCGGTTAAAAATGTATTAACTCTTACATATTCTTCTGATATTACATCTGTTGCAGTATATAATTTACTTGGCCAGCAGGTAATGAATCAGAAAATAAACGCAGCCGAAGCTAAAGTTGATATGTCAGCCCTTGCAGATGGGCCATATGTAATCAATGTTACAGCGGGAGATGCGGTTAAATCAGTAAAAGTTATTAAAAAACAATAATTTAACTTAAGTAAAACCAGTGGCATAGCCACTGGTTTTATAATTTTTTAAAAGCCACCAATTTTGGTGGCTTTTGTGTTATAAAAAACTAATTTTGTTAAAAAATAAGCTGTATGTATTTCTCGGTAATTGTTCCTGTTTATAACAGGCCGGATGAGGTTGATGAACTTTTGGAAAGCCTGTCGGTACAAACTTATAAAAAGGAGTTTGAGGTTGTAATTATTGAAGATGGTTCAACAACTACCTGTAGCCATATTGCAGAAAAATATAAGGCAAAACTTTTGGTATCCTATTATTTTAAAGAAAATTCAGGCCCGGGAGACTCACGTAATTTTGGTATGCAGCAGGCAAAAGGCAATTATTTTATTATACTGGATTCCGATTGTATTTTACCGCCCGGCTACCTGCAAAGTGTAGAAGATAACCTTAATGCAGCTTATACAGATTGTTTTGGCGGGCCGGATGCAGCCCTAAAGAGCTTTAGCGATATACAAAAAGCTATAAATTTTACAATGACCTCGTTCTTAACTACAGGAGGTGTAAGGGGAAAATCTGAAAAAATTGAAAAGTTCCAGCCAAGAAGCTTTAACATGGGGCTTTCGGCAGAAGCTTTCAGGCTTTCGGGAGGTTTTGGCAATATTCATCCAGGTGAAGACCCTGACCTTTCTATAAGGTTATGGAAAATGGGTTTTAAAACAAGGCTTTTCCCAAATTCTTTTGTTTACCATAAACGCAGGATAAACTGGAACAGGTTTTTTCAGCAGGTTAATAAATTTGGCAAGGCAAGGCCCATATTGGATTTATGGCATCCTGAATATAAAAAGGTTACTTTTTTATTTCCTTCGTTATTTATAATTGGGCTTGTGTTTTCTCTTATTGTATTGTTAATTAATATTACTTTTCCTATATATATTTATACTTTGTACCTGCTTTTATTGTTATGCGTATCTGCTATTAGCAACAGGAGTATTGTAATAGGCTTTTATTCGGTTATTGCAGCACTTATACAGTTTTACGGCTATGGAACAGGGTATATGGAATCGTTTTTTAAAGTGCACATTTTAAGGCAGAAACCACAAAAGGCATTTCCAAAATTATTTTTTAAAAAATGAAAACCAGAGTAATAGGCCTTACAGGAGGAATTGGCAGCGGAAAATCTACAATGGCAAAGTATTTTGCCTCGTTGGGAGTTCCTGTATATATTGCCGATGATGAAGCCAAAAAAATATTACTTGAACCGCAAACAGTAAAAGAAATTGCAGAAGTTTTTGGTGATGAGGTTATGGTTAACGGTTTGCCCGACAGAAAAAAACTTGCGGCAGTTGTATTTAATTCTCCCGAGAAGCTTTCTGTTTTAAACAGTATAATTCATCCTAAAGTAAGGGAGGATTTTAGAAAATGGGTTGACAACCATAGTAATGAGAAATTCGTAATTAAAGAAGCTGCTATTTTATTTGAAAGCGGCAGTTATAAAGAATGTGACGATATTATATTGGTTACAGCCCCGCAGGATATAAGGGTACAACGGGTTATGCAGCGCGATAATGTTACCAGGGAAGAGGTTTTAAGCCGTATGGACAACCAATGGGACGACCAAAAAAAAGCAGCATTAAGTTCTTATATAATCAACAATATAAACCTTAATGATGCAAAGAAAAAAGCTGACGAAATATTTAAATTATTGAAAGACTGGTAAAAATACATTCTGTTGTTAATATTTGGTTAATATTTTCAAGCTTTAAATGTTAAAATGTTAATTTTGTGATGATGAATAAAACTAGGTTCCGCTTACTGGTATTTTTTATGAGTTTATCCCTTATCGGGATTATACTGGTACAGCTTTACTGGGTTAATTCGTCATTAAAAAATAATGACGAGCAGTTTAAATTCCATGTGCAGCAAATTTTAGGTAAAGTTGCCGGAAAACTGCAGGAGTTTGAGGAATATAACCTGTCTAAGCTGTTTACAAAATTTCAGGACAGTACCGGCAGGCCGCCATCCAGGGAGGAAATGCTTCCCTTTTATTATAATTCAAAACCAGGCAAAAGGGAAAGTGTTATTTATTCGGATAACATAAACCAAAAAGATTATAGTTTGTTCTTTGAAAAAGACAGGAATTCTGCAAAGAAAATTAATGACTCATTAAAGAGGAATTATAGCATAATTGAGGATGGCAAGAGTAATCCTGCAAGCGATGAAAATAGTGATATTGACACCTGGCAGCGTTACCAGTTTGCGCTTTACCTTAAAGATTACAGGGAGAATAACCCGCTTGAGGTGCGCATATCTGAGCAGTGGGTTGAAAAACTCCTGCAAAATGAGCTTAAGCAAAACGGGGTTAACACACCTTTTGAATTCGGTATTTATAATGACGGGCTTGCAACCAAAATCAGGTCAGACAATTTTAAATGGGATCCCGATGCCACCTATCAGCACTCTATTTATGAGGACAACGAAGGCTATTCAAAATACAGGCTGTTGGTAAGCTTTCCTCAAAAAAAGGTTTACCTGTTTAATTCTTTATTGGGCATAACACTGCTTTCAATAGTTTTTACGCTTATAATTATTATAGCCTATTTAAGTGCCATTAACCAGTTGATAAAACAAAAGCAGATTTCTGAAATAAAGACTGATTTTATCAATAATATGACGCATGAGTTTAAAACGCCCATTGCCACTATTAACCTGGCACTGGATGCTATAAAAAACCCGAAAATATTTGAGCATCCCGATAAGGTACAACGTTACCTGCAAATGATAAGGGATGAAAATAAAAGGATGCATTCGCAGGTTGAAAATGTACTGCAAATATCAAAACTGGATAAGAAAGAACTTGATATTACCAAAGACCAGGCTGATATACATGATGTTATTGAGGATGCAATAGAACACGTTCATTTAATTATTGAGGCAAGGAATGGTACCTTGACACGGCACTTTGAAGCACAGCGTACAACAGCATTGCTAAATGATGTGCATTTTACCAATGTGTTGGTTAATATACTTGACAATGCCATTAAATATTCACCCGAGGAGCCTGTTATTGATATCTACACTGAAAATGTAAAGGATTTTATCCTGATTAAGATTGAAGATAAAGGTCTGGGCATGTCTAAAAATACACAAAAACGTATATTTGAAAAGTTTTACCGTGAGCATACCGGCGATATCCATAATGTAAAAGGGCACGGGCTTGGCCTGGCCTATGTAAAAAGGATTATTGACGACCATAATTGCCACATTTATGTAGAAAGTGAAAAAGGGAAAGGCAGTACCTTTATAATAAAAATGCCACTAATAAATTAAAAATATGGAAGAAGCGAACAAAAAGATTCTTTTAGTAGAAGATGATCCTAACTTCGGAGCAGTATTAAAAGATTATCTGCTGATTAACGATTTTGACGTAACACTCGCCAAAAACGGTATGGAAGGGTTTGAAAAATTTAAAAAAGATAATTATGACCTTTGCATACTTGATGTTATGATGCCGTATAAAGACGGATATACACTTGCAAGGGAGATAAGGGAAAAAAATAAAGAAGTGCCTATTATTTTCCTAACGGCAAAATCAATGAAAGAAGATGTTTTAAAAGGCTATAAAGTAGGTGCGGATGATTACCTTAACAAGCCTTTTGACTCTGAAGTGCTTTTAATGAAGATTAAAGCCATAATACAGAGGAAAGCATCTGAAACTAAAACGGATAACTCTAAATTTGAGTTCCAGATTGGTAAATTCCACCTTAACTCAAAATTACGTTTCCTTACTTTTGAAAAAGAAGAACCGATTAAGCTTTCTCCAAAAGAGAATGAATTGCTTAAAATGCTTGCTCTTCATGAAAACGACCTTATGCCGAGAGAGCTTGCCCTTACCAAAATATGGAGGGACGACAATTACTTTACCTCAAGGAGTATGGACGTTTACATTGCCAAGTTAAGGAAATACCTTAAGCCGGATGAAGATGTGGAAATACTAAACATTCATGGCGAAGGCTTCAGGCTTGTAGTTAAAAACAAAGTGTCGGAAGACAATAAATAGTAACCCGACAGAAAATAATTTATCCTCTGTTGCTTGTAATAACAACCTGTGCGGGCTGGTTATTTCAAGTAATAAGAGGATTTTTTATTTCCAGTTCAGTTCCAGCACAAAACAGGGTTGCCCATTTTTATTAACCGTAAAATATTCCAGGTTATCTTCTTTTCCCTTATTTATTTCTACAGCATCATCCAGCTTAAGCTCCCGCAGGTAATTCATGTCAAAACTTTTAAGCTGCTGTTTTAGCAAAGGGCGGTAATCAATAGTGTCAAGGCACCATTCCAGGTATTTTACATTATTGGCATGAAAAACAATATCAAGGTCAGAAAGCACAACTTTTCTTTCTGCAATTACTGAAGCTTCCCTTGCAACATCAATCCGTTTAAAAGACTGCTCAGCAGGCATTTTTTCGGGATATTTTGTAAAGTGTTCATGCGGCAAAGCCAGCGATTCAGCTTTACGCAGTTTGGTATTAATTACTGCCCAGTAAGTTAATGAGCCTGCAACTTTCCTATTTCCTATATACATTTCCAGTGCCCGTATGGAACGTGAGCCCTGTAAATCTAAAATCCATGTTTTAATAGTTACCACATCACGCCACTTCGGCATTTCTTCAATTTCAACCCGCATACGGCTTAGTACCCATGCCTGGTCATGAACCTGCATATCGGTAAAGCTCATGCCGCCCAGTTCGGCGTGCGCCCCTGCTGTTAACTGCAAGAGGTTGCAAAGTTCAGTTTGCCTTAAATAGCCATTAGGGTGGCATTGCAGGAAATTAATTTCCCAATCCTGTGAGTATACAGATGTGAAATTTTCAGCTATGGGCATTATAATTTGTTTTTAATGTATTCAATAATAGTTGAAGCAGGAGTAGTATAATCAAACCATTTAACCTCCTCATTGCGCCGGAACCATGTCATTTGCCTTTTGGCAAAACGGCGTGTATTTTTTTTAATTTCTTCAAGGGCTGTTTCCAGTGTTATATCGCCATCAAAATAACTGAACAGTTCCCTATAGCCTACAGTTTGCAGTGCATTTAAATCTTTATGGGGGTATAATGCCTTCGCTTCGGCTATTAGGCCCTCATTAACCATAATATCAACACGTTTATTTATGCGGCTGTACATTTGTTCCCTTTCAGCTTCAAGGCCTATTATAATTGGTACAAAATTCCGGCTGTTCTTCTTTATGTTTAAAAAGGAAGAATAGGGCTTGCCCGTGCCTATACAAACTTCCAGGGCACGCATTAAACGCTGCGGATTTTCTTTTGCCACGTTTTTATAATGAACAGGATCAAGCTTTTGCAGTTCCTGCTGAAGATATTCAATTCCGCCTTCCTTATAACCGGTAATAATGCCTTCACGCACTTCCGGTGCAATATCCGGAAAATCATCAAAGCCTTTAAGTACCGCATCTATATACAACCCTGAACCGCCCACCATAACCGCATAATCACTGCTTTTGTATATATCGTTAAGCAGGTTAACGGCATCACGTTCAAAATCGCCAACAGTGTACGTATCATGAATACTTATGTTCTGTATAAAATAGTGTTGTGCCGCTTCAAGTTCTTCAGCCGAAGGCACTGCTGTTCCTATAGCCATTTCCTTGAAAAACTGCCTGCTGTCTGCCGAAAGCACAGGGCAATTAAAATAATTGGCAATTTTAATTGCTAAAGCAGTTTTGCCAATAGCGGTTGGCCCTATTATGGTTATCAGGTATTTTTTTTGAGGAGTATTCATTTTATTTATTTAGGGAAAAGCCGCAGTTATAGCAAAATTTAGCATCATCCCTATGGTTGCCTGCATTGCACACATGGCATACCTGTGTGTTGGAATAAGCTTTTTTATCCTGTATAAACTGTGCTGTAACCAGTCCTGTAGGTACAACAATAATACCATAACCCATTATCATAATTATCATGGATATAAACTGCCCCAGCGGAGTAAGCGGTGTTAAATCGCCAAAGCCAACAGTGGTGAGTGTTACAATAGTCCAGTAAACACTTATAGGTATGTTATTAAAGCCGCTTTGCGGGCCTTCTACTATATACATAAGCGTGCCCATTATAACACATAATATTATTACACCAAAAAGGAATACGGCTATTTTAATACGGCTGCGCTTAAGTGAGAGTAATAACTGGTTTGAGGCCCACACAAAATTCATCATTTTAAGGATGCGGAACACCCGTAGCAGGCGTAGTGCCCGTATTGAAATGAGGAAGCCAAGCCCGGGGAATAAAAGGTCAATATATTTTGGCAGCATGGCCAGGAAATCTATTATCCCATAAAAACTGAAAATATAACTGGCAGGCTTTTTAACCGAAACAATCCGCGCTATATATTCTAATGTAAAAAAGGCAGTAATAACCCACTCTATAATATCAAGCTGTTCCCCATATACAATTTTAATGCTTGCTACGCTTTCCAGCATTACTGCTACAATACTTATAAGTATCAGTATAAGCAGTATAACATCAAACAGTTTGCCTTCGGGCGTGTCAGCCTCATATATAATTTCGTGCAGCTTGTTGCGGAAACCTTTCGGCATAAGGGATAATTACAGTGGGTTAATTACCCAAAGATACTAAAACTCTCAGAGGGTTATTATTTTAAGGGCTTTCTTTTTACGGATGTAACTTTGTATTATGTGCTTTACATCTTTATTATGCTCCATCGGGATAAGGATGTTTTTCAGTATATCTGTTTTATTTACCTGGTAATTAAGGTTAAAAAAGGCATAGCCCTTATATATTCCCTTTTCAATAAGAACCGCGCTACGTTCTTCAATAGTCCTGCCTTTATCAATAATTATCATGCTTTGGTGGTTAAAACTGTTATTATTAATAAACTCGGTAACACGCAGATTGTAGTCCTGTGGGCTTTCATTGCCAATGCATGCACCATTGCAGGTGTTGAGTTCATAAGGGAAGCAGTGGGCTTTGGCATTGCTGTCCAGCCCCGTCAATTTTTGACAAAGATTATATTTTTCGGTAATTTTAAATAAAGCGCTTTTTGCTTCTGTCAACCCGGGGAAAGAAATAATTTCCTTTTTCCTGCCATCTGTTTTCTGTATGCTTAGGCAGATATAGCCGCCAGCATTTTTTTCAGCGTATAATGACCAGGGGTAAACGCTTTTCTTTTGGGCACGGTTGTATATCGGCTTATTGGTTTTAATTTCCTGGCATTCTTTTAAAAGGGCAATAAGCTCGCTCCCCGTTTCCTCATAATTTACTGTAAAGGCATCGCGCTGAATTTTTTTAGATTTTCTTGACGTACCTGTAAAATGCTGGTTGAGCCTTTTTTTAATATTATTGCTTTTGCCAATATAAATAAGGTCGCCATTTTCTTTGTAGATGTAGTATAAACCCAATATTGGCGGGATGCTTTCAAGCAGGTCGAACAGCTTGGGGTGTATGCCTTTTTTACGTTCGGTTTTTACAAGGCTTTTTACAATTTCTTTTTCAATGTCCTTAGACAATAATAATTTAAAAAGCTGAACGGTTGCAAGCGCGTCGCCTGTGGCACGGTGCCTGTCGCTTATGGGTATGCCAAGCGAGCGCACAAGTTTGCCAAGGCTGTAGGATTTTTGGTTGGGCAGCAGCTTTTGCGATAGTTCTACTGTGCAAAGCGTCTGCTTTTCAAAATCATATCCAAGGTTTTTAAATTCTGTTTTTAAAACCCTGTAATCAAATAGCGCATTATGGGCTACCAGTATGCAGCCTTCAGTAATTTCAATTATACGTTTTGCCACTTCATAAAATTTGGGGGCACTCCGCAGCATTGCATTACTAATGCCGGTTAGCTTAACCACGAAGGGCTGTATGGGCTTTTCAGGATTTAAAAGGCTTATAAACTGGTCCTCAACCTCATGGCCATTATACCTGTATATGGCAATTTCGGTAATTCCTTCCTCGTTAAATTGCCCGCCGGTAGTTTCTATGTCAAGTATTGCGTACAAAAAGGGGATTTAAAATTATACTGTGTAAAGTTTACAAAGGTCGGAAAAAATATGAACTTTACAGCTATTGCCGAAAGGGCAAAAATTATTTTAACGCATACCAAAGATACTGCTGCCTATGCGCACCATGGTACTGCCGCATTCAATAGCAATTTTATAATCGCCGCTCATACCCATAGATAAAACGGAAATTTCACTGTTAGGTACAGGATAATTTTTTAAATTATCAAAAATTGCTTTAAGCTGCGTAAATTCTTTAGCTATCTGCTGTTCATTATCGGTAAAAGTAGCCATACCCATCAGCCCCTTTACTTTTATATTTTCCATTTGTGCAAATTCTTCTGATGCCAGCAGTTCTTCCAGTTCCTTTTCATCCATCCCGAATTTTGTTTCTTCTTCAGCTATATGCATTTGCAGGAGGCAGTTAATAACCCTGTTATTTTTTTTGGCCTGTTTGTTTATCTCTTTTAAAAGTTTCAGGCTGTCCACACCGTGTACAAGGCTTACAAAAGGAGCCATGTATTTTACCTTATTGGTTTGCACATGCCCAATCATGTGCCATTCAGCGTCTTTTGGCATCTGTTCCCATTTTTCTGCCATTTCCTGTATTTTATTCTCGCCAAAAGTGCGCTGCCCTGCATTATAGGCTTCCATAAGGTCGGCTACAGGTTTGGTTTTACTTACCGCAACCAGTGTAACATGGGGCGGGAGGGAAGTTTTTATATTTTGGAGGTTATTTGCTATTGACATTAATTTAAAAATTATTGCTTTTCAAATATACTAATACGCGCTTAACAGATTAGGAATTACAATTCATAAATTACAAGTCCGCTCCTGAATTTTGGAGTAATATAGGTGCTTTTAGGCGGCATTATGAGGTTGTTATCGGCCAGTTCTTTAATTTCATTTATACTGGCAGGATATAGCATAAAGCCGACCTCAAACTCCCCCTCATCAACCATTTGCTTAATTGCGGTAACAGGTTTGTTGCCGGGTATGTATTCAATACGCTCATCATTACGCAGGTCGCCAATGCCCAGTAGCGGATGAAGCACTTTTTTATATAATATTTGTGCATCTAACGAATCCAGCACATTTTTATAATCAGTTTCTTTTAGGTGCAGGGCATAAAATTCACCGTCAAGATACATCCCAAAGCTGAATTTATTTTGAGGTTTCCACAATTCCTGCTTTTTGTTTTCAATAGTAAAATCCTTTTCAAGCGCTGTGAGAAAATCCTGCTTTGTAAGTCCGTTAAGGTCATGTATTATCCTGTTGTATTCATAAATTTTCAGATTGCTTTCGCAAATAAGGAAACTCATAAAATAGTTCAGGTTCTTGTTACCCGATGCCTTGTCCTGCTCATACAGCATATTAGCAGAAGCTGAGCGGTGGTGGCCGTCAGCTATGTAAAGGCTTTCGGTATTTTCAAAATGGTTTTGCAGCCACGCAATATCCTTTTGGTTTTTTATACGCCACAAAGTGTGTTTCTCCCTGTTGGGTGTTGAAAAATGGTACAGGGGCCTTTTATTTTTTTTTGCAGATATCCATTCCTGCAATTCATCATTTTCAGGATAGGTTATTAAAACGGGCTCGGTGTTAAATCCTGTGGTGTGCAGGTAATCTTTAAAATACTCAACCCTGTAGGGTAGTGTATCTTCGTGTTTTTTTATAACATTGCTCCTATAGTCAGCTATAGATGTTCCGGCTATGATACCGCTGAAAGTATGGTTTTTACCCTGAATTTCATACAGGTAAAAAACGGGCTCGTTTTCGTGTTTTAATATAAGTTCCTCTTTAAATTCATTGTATTTTATCTGCACCGATTTAAGCCTTGTTGCTGTGGCTATTTTTTGCAGGTTAACATAAGCCGGGTTAAGCACATGAAGGAATGAAAAGGGGTTGTAATCCAGTTGCGAGGCAAGCTCAGCCGCACTATATTCATCATACGAACGGGATGTAACAAGGCTTACCTTATCGCGCGCAGGGCGCACCGCTTTAAAGGGAACTATCTTTGCCATAGTATAAGCCCCGCCGCAGGGCGGGGTTTGTATTAAATTATCCTTACTACAGGATAAAGAAGATTATTTTTTGTAAGCTACTTTTTCAGCTTTTTTGCTTTCAGAATAATCATAAAAGCCTTCACCTGATTTTACGCCAAGCTTGCCGGCCATAACCATATTTACCAATAAAGGGCATGGGGCATATTTAGGGTTTTTAAACCCGTCATACATTACGTTTAAGATAGAAAGGCAAACATCAAGCCCTATAAAGTCAGCAAGTTGTAAAGGCCCCATAGGGTGTGCCATGCCCAGTTTCATAACAGTATCAATTTCATAAACACCTGCAACGCCGTTATATAATGTTTCAATGGCCTCATTAATCATGGGCATTAATATGCGGTTAGCTACAAAGCCCGGGTAATCATTAACCTCAACAGGTACTTTACCAAGCTTTTCGGAAAGCTCCATAATAGTATTCGTAACCTCATCAGATGTGTTGTAGCCCCTTATTATTTCCACAAGCTTCATTATAGGCACAGGGTTCATAAAGTGCATACCTATTACTTTATCCTGCCTTGATGTTACTGCTGCAATTTGTGTAATAGATATTGATGAGGTATTGGTTGCCAGTATAGTTCCGGCCTCGCAAAATGAATCAAGATCCCTGAATATTTTAAGTTTGAGTTCAACATTTTCTGTCGCGGCTTCAACCACAAGGTCAGTATTTACAACGCCGTCCTTAATATCGGTATAAGTAATAATATTACTTATTGTTTTGTGCTTTTCCTCTTCGGCTATTGTGCCTTTTGCAACCATACGGTCAAGATTTGCCGCTATGGTGGCCATACCCTTTTCAAGCGATTTTTCGGAAATATCAATAAGCTTTACATTAAAACCGTTTTGTGCAAAAGTATGGGCTATACCGTTGCCCATAGTTCCTGCGCCAATTACTGCTATGTTTTTCATTTAGTATGTCTGTTTGTTGTTTGTTTTATTTTTTAAAGCAATCTATAACACTGTAGGCTATACGCAAAGCTTCGGTGCCGTCTTCCAGTGTTACAATAGGTGTAGTATTATTATTAATGGCGTCTGCAAAAGTTTCCAGCTCATCAAGAATGGCATTGTTTGCTGTAACCTCCGGATTTTCAAAATAAATCTGCTTTTTCAGCCCTTCAGCATTTTGTAGTATCATATCAAAATCTCCCGGAATTTCGGGCGCATCCTTCATTTTAACCACTTCGCAAGCTTTATCCAGGAAGTCAACCGATATATAGGCATCTTTTTGGAAAAAACGTGTTTTACGCATATTTTTTAGCGAAATACGGCTTGAGGTAAGGTTGGCCACACAGCCATTTTCAAACTCGATGCGTGCATTGGCAATATCGGGTGTTTCGCTTATTACCGATACACCGCTTGCATTTATATTTTTAACTTTAGATTTTACTACGCTTAGTATGACATCAATGTCATGTATCATTAAATCCAGCACAACCGGCACATCAGTACCGCGGGGGTTAAATTCTGCCAGCCTGTGTGTTTCAATAAACATAGGGTTGTTTATTTTGTCGCGTGTGGCTATAAAAGCCGGGTTAAACCTTTCCACGTGCCCCACCTGGCCTTTTACATTATATTGTTTGGCTAGTGCTATTATTTCTTCTGCTTCCTGTACCGTATTGGAAATAGGCTTTTCCAAAAACACATGCTTGCCGGCCTTTATAGCTTCTTTGGCACATTCGTAATGGGAAAGGGTAGGTGTAACAATATCCACTACATCAACCGCATTAATCAACTCGCTTATTGTATCAAATTTACGGTAGCCAAATTCACGGGATACTTTTTCAGCATTATTGTTGTCGGGGTCATAAAAACCTGCCAGTTCATACTTTTGTGACTGGTTAAGCAAGCGCAAATGTATTTTGCCCAGATGCCCTGCTCCCAGTACGCCAACTTTAAGCATAATGATATATATTTTAAACAAAAGTAACATTATTTAGCCTGAAAATGCAAGAAGCTGTTTTAAAAATGCCCTGTTCAATGTATTATTTTTAATAGGCATTACAGGTTAATTTAAGGCTTGGCTTTAATAAAAATGTTTTTATTTTTACCAAAAATACAATTACAGGCATTGAAAGATACAGCCAAACATCAGGGACTTCGTAATCAGTTGGTAACACTGCTGGAACAAAAAGGCATTACCGATAAAAATGTGCTTGAGGCTATACGAAAAATACCCAGACACCTTTTCCTTAACTCGGGTTTTGAAGATTATGCTTACCAGGATAAGCCTTTTCCCATAGGTGCAGGGCAAACTATTTCCCAGCCTTATACTGTAGCTTTCCAGTCGCAATTACTTGAGGTTAAAAAAGAAAGTAAGATACTGGAAGTAGGTACAGGTTCAGGCTACCAGACTGCTGTACTGTATGCAATGGGTGCCAAAGTATATAGCATTGAAAGGCAAAACGAATTATTTAAGTCTACCTCATTATTACTGCCTAAGCTTGGTATCAGGCCCAAGCATTTATCATTTGGTGATGGATATAAGGGACTGCCTAATTATGCTCCTTATGATGGTATAATAGTAACAGCAGGAGCACCTTTAATACCAAAGCCATTGATGGCACAATTAAAAATAGGTGGAAGGCTTGTAATTCCTGTGGGTGAGGAGAGCCGCAGCCAGATAATGACACTGCTTATACGCAGGGATGAAACAAGGTTTGAAAAGCACGAATTGGGCGAATTCCGTTTTGTGCCTTTACTCGAAAATAAGAATTAGGAAGAAAGCTATTTATAAATCTTTTTAATCCTGTCAAGATCACGTTTTACATCGCGGTCTTTGATGGTTTCACGCTTATCGTAGTTTTTCTTACCGCGGCACAACCCAATATCAAGTTTAGCAAGCCCTTTTTCGTTGGTAAAAAGCTTTAACGGTATAATAGTTAAACCTTTGTTCTGCACGCTTTTTTCAAGGCTTTTTAATTCTTTGCGGTTAAGCAGCAGTTTCCTCTCGCTTTTAGGTTTGTGCCCAAAGTTGTTGCTAAAGGCATATTCCTCAATAGTGCTGTTTATTACAAAAAGTTCATGGTTACTAAACTCACAAAAACTTTCGGCAATAGATGCCTTACCCTGCCTGATGGATTTAATTTCAGAGCCGGCCAGCACTATACCAGCAGTGTATTTTTCAAGGACTTCATAATCAAACTTAGCCCTTTTATTAAGTATGTTAACCGTTTTTTGCATAAGGAAAGCAAAGGTAATTACAATACTTTAATACAGCAAATTATTTAGCCGGCTGCAATAAGCAATAAAAAAACCCTCATTTAGAGGGATTTTTTTATTCAGTTTTATAATTTTTAGAACACAAAAATGGGCCTCTCACTCATCATGTCATTAACCTCATTGGCTACTTCCTCAATAACAGTTTCATCTGTGTGGTTTTCAATTACTCTGTCAATAAGGCTTACAATGGTTTCCATATCTTTTTCCATCAATCCCCTTGTGGTTATTGCTGCCGTACCCACACGGATGCCCGAAGTTACAAAAGGTGATTTATCATCAAAAGGAACCATATTTTTATTTACGGTAATTTCTGCTTTAACAAGTGCATTTTCAGCTTCTTTCCCTGATATGTTCTTGTTCCTAAGGTCAATAAGCATCATGTGGTTGTCAGTGCCGCCGCTTATAATGTCATAACCTCGCTTTACAAAAGCTTCGGCCATGGCCTTGGCATTTTTTTGTACCTGCAGCGCATAACGGAAAAACTCATCCTGTAAGGCTTCGCCAAAAGCAACAGCCTTGGCTGCAATAATATGCTCCAAAGGCCCACCCTGGTTGCCCGGAAATACGGCAGCATCCAGTAATGATGACATCATCCTTATTTCGCCTTTTGGTGTTTTAATGCCGAATGGGTTTTCAAAATCTTTCCCCATTAATATCATGCCACCCCTAGGCCCGCGCAGGGTTTTGTGGGTTGTGGTGGTAATTATATGGCAGTGCGGTACAGGGTCATTTAAAAGCCCTTTGGCTATAAGCCCTGCCGGGTGCGATATATCGGCAAGCAGAAGCGCGCCTACGCTGTCGGCAATTTCACGGAAACGCTTAAAATCCATATCGCGGGAATAGGCAGAAGCTCCCGCTATAATCATTTTAGGCTTTTCAGCTTTGGCTATTTCCTCAATTTTATCATAATTAAGCCTTCCGGTTTCTTTCTCTACGCCATAAAAAACAGTTTCATATAACCTTCCTGAAAAGTTTACCGGCGAGCCGTGCGTAAGGTGCCCCCCGTGCGAAAGGTCAAAACCAAGTATTTTATCGCCGGGCTTAAGGCAGGCATGGTAAACCGAAGCATTTGCCTGAGAGCCTGAATGTGGCTGCACATTGGCATACTCGGCACCAAACAGTGCTTTTGCCCTGTCAATGGCAATCTGCTCAATAACATCTACAACTTCACAACCGCCGTAATATCTTTTCCCGGGGTAGCCCTCAGCATATTTATTTGTGAGTACAGAACCTGCCGCTTCCATAACCTGGTCGCTCACAAAATTTTCAGATGCTATAAGTTCAAGGCCGTGTATTTGCCTGTCCTGTTCTTCAAGGATAAGGTCAAAAATCTGTTCGTCGCGTTGCATTTTATAATTTTTCGTTAATTTGCTGTCAAAAATATAAAAAAGGTTTGGTAAAACCATTTGTAAAAGTATATTTGATAAATCGAATAAAGCAAAAACACACAAAAAATTATGCCATTAACAGCAAACGACCCTTCCAGGAAATCATGGCTGGAAGTACCCGCTAACAGCGATTTCCCGATACAAAATATACCCTTTGGAGTTTTTATAACAAAAGATGATGTGGTAACCATAGGTACACGCATAGGCGATTATGCTATTGACCTGGGCGCACTGCAGCAGCTTAATTATTTTGAAGGTATTGAGCTTACCGATGATATGTTTATGCAGGATACGCTTAATGACTTTATATCTGACGGTAAAAAAACATGGAGGCTGGTGCGCAACCGCATTGCTGATATTTTTGATGCCGATAACCCAAAGCTAAGGGATAATGCCAAACACAGGGAAATAGTAATTTTTAATATGGATGAGGTTGAAATGCAGCTTCCGGTGCTTATTGGTGATTATACAGATTTTTACTCAAGTAAAGAACATGCCACCAATGTAGGAAAAATGTTCCGCGACCCGGAAAATGCATTACTGCCAAACTGGCTTCACCTTCCTGTGGGGTACCACGGCAGGTCGTCTACCATAGTGCCATCGGGCATACCGGTACAGAGGCCAAAAGGGCAAACCTTGCCGAATGGTGAAACACAGCCTGTTTTCGGGCCATCAAGGCTTGTGGATTTTGAGCTTGAAATGGCTTTTATTACCACTGATGCCAATATAATGGGCGAACCTATACCTGTGGAAGAGGCAGAGGAGCATATTTTTGGTCTGGTATTGTTTAATGACTGGAGTGCACGCGATATACAAAAATGGGAATATGTGCCACTTGGGCCATTCCTTGCCAAAAATTTTGCATCATCCATGTCGCCATGGATAGTAACGCTGGATGCACTGGAGCCTTTCCGTACAAAAGGGCCTGAGCAAAACCCGCAGCCTATGGAATACCTTAAACAGGATGGCGAACATGCTTTTGATATAAACCTGCAGGTTGCTATACAGCCGGAAGGTGGAGAGGAAAATATAATATGCAACTCCAACTTTAAATATATGTACTGGAGTATGGCGCAGCAGCTGGCGCACCATACTGTAAACGGCTGCCGTGTAAACAGTGGCGACCTTATGGGCAGCGGAACCATTTCCGGCCCTACGCCCGATAGCTTTGGCTCTATGCTGGAACTAACCTGGGGTGGAAAAAATCCTATTAAACTAAGCGATGGTACCGAACGTAAGTTTATAAATGACGGCGACTGTGTTATTATGCGCGGCCATTGCGAAAAAGATGGTGTACGCATCGGCTTTGGTGATGTGAGCAGTAGGCTCTTACCTCCCTTTAGTAAGAAATAATGCATTTAAATATTAAAAAAACCCTCCACTTACGGAGGGTTTTTTTATGACTGTAAAATAAATTAAACATTTTATTTGTATACATTTAAATAAAATGTATATTTGTAATATGTATAATAAAGAACTCACAAAGGGAACCTTACAGCCAATTATTTTAAAGCTGCTTAGTGACAGCGATAAAATGTATGGTTATGAAATAACGCAGAAAGTAAAAGAATTAACAAAAGGGAAAATTGATATATCGGAAGGTGCACTATACCCAATTTTGCATAAAATGGAGGCAGAGAATATATTGGAAACGGAAAAGGTATATATAGGAAAGCGGGTGCGTAAATATTATAAAGTAACGGGACAGGGAAAAAAAGCAGCCCAAAAGGTTACTGAAGAGTTACAGGATTTTATCGAAACACTTTCAATAATTTTTAAACAGAAAGAATTAGCCTATGCAACTGACGGAAGATAATATTGAATATATATCCAATAACCTGGATTTTTATGGCATTATTGAGCCCGAACTCAAGGAAGACCTTTTAGACCATATATGTACTTATATAGAAAATGATAATTTTAATAGTTTTGAGTCAGCTTACCAGGAGGCTGTGCAAAAATTTGGGGGGCAGTATGCTATTGGTCGGATACAACATCAAACATTTATAATGGTTAGCTTGCAAAGCAAGCTTAAACGTAAAAGAGTACTTTATATAACAGGATATCTTACAGGTTTTTTTATCAGTACAGGCAGTATATTTAAAATTATGCACTGGCCTGTAGCAAGTATACTTATAGTATTAGGTTTTATAACATTTAACTTTACCTTTTTGCCTTTGTTTTTTTATCACTGGTATAAAAATTCAATGGAAAAACAATATAGTAATCATTAATCACTTAATAATCATTCAATCATGAAACGAGCAATTTATTTAATTGGTTTTCTTGCCACCTTTACACTTAGCACTGGCTTTATTTTTAAATTAATGCATTGGCCGGGAGCCAGTGTTATGATGCTGACTGGTTTTATATTATTAGACATTGGTTTTTTACCTATGTATTTTTATGATAAATATAAGGCTGCAAAAAGTTAACGTTGTAATTTGAGTTATTTAAGAAAGCCTGTTACAGTTAGTAACAGGCTTTTTTTTATCAAAATAATTATATTCAAGCTATAATTTATCACTTAATTTTTCCGCCTCAATATCGCTGTGTGAAGCATCATAAACCGCTTTACCGTTTTTAATTAGCAGTACTTGGGGAGATTGGTGTGTAACTCCGAATCTTTCGGCTATCGCATTAGAGATGTCCCTATGCTCCAAAAGGTCTAAAAAATAAGGCTTAACACTATTTTCCTCAATAGCATATTCTTTTTCAAAATTCCGCAATACCATATTGCTTATCCCGCAGCGTGTGCTGTGCTTAAAAATAAGTACCGGTAATTGCTCCGACTCATTTTCTATTGTTTCAAGTTGTTGCATTTCTGTTAAAGCGTTCCATTTTATTGTAGCTGAATGGCTAACTTTACTGTCATTGTTTCCGAACATTTTATCTAAAAAGCCCATATTGTTATTTTAAGAAGACAAAATGGCTGCTATTAATTTAGAAATAAACAATATAGCGGTCATTTTGTCGGATTTTACTTAGTGGAATATAAATTGAAATATCCTTATCAAATTTAAATAAATAAGATTATGAATTTTGCCAATTTTACTATAAAATCTCAGGAAGCCATACAAAGGGCACAGCAAATAGCCCAAAGCTATGGCCATCAGCAAATAGAAAACGAACATATTGTAAAAGCAATACTGGAGGTAGATGAAAATGTAACACCATTCCTGTTGAAAAAACTGAATGTAAATGTGGGCCTTTTTCAGCAGGTACTGGACAGTACACTGCAAAGCTTTCCTAAAGTTTCAGGAGGAGATATGACCTTATCCCGTGAGGCAGGGGCTTCGCTAAACGAGGCTTCCAACATTGCCCGTAAAATGAACGATGAGTTTGTTTCTATTGAACATTTACTGCTTGCTATTTTTGCGTCAAAAAGCAAGGTTGCCCAAATATTAAAAGACCAGGGCGTTACCGAAAAAGGCTTGAAATCAGCTATTGAAGAGCTTCGTAAAGGGGAAAGGGTAACCAGTGCCAGTGCCGAGGAAACCTATAATTCCCTGAATAAATATGCCAAGAACCTTAACCAGCTTGCCAATGACGGGAAACTGGATCCTGTTATAGGACGTGATGAGGAAATAAGGAGGGTATTGCAAATACTTTCCCGCCGTACAAAAAACAACCCTATGCTGGTAGGTGAGCCCGGTGTGGGTAAAACAGCTATAGCCGAAGGTTTAGCGCACCGCATTATTCAGGGTGACGTTCCTGAAAACCTGAAAAATAAAATTGTGTATTCGCTTGATATGGGGGCGCTTATTGCAGGTGCCAAATACAAAGGTGAATTTGAGGAACGTTTAAAATCAGTTGTTAAGGAAGTAACCTCGGCAGAGGGCGATATAGTATTGTTTATAGACGAGATACATACCCTTGTGGGTGCCGGTGGCGGTGAAGGCGCAATGGACGCAGCTAATATATTAAAGCCTGCACTTGCCCGTGGTGAACTTCGTGCCATAGGTGCCACAACCCTTGATGAATATCAAAAGTATTTTGAAAAGGATAAAGCACTGGAAAGGCGTTTTCAGAAAGTAATGGTAGATGAACCGGATACCGAAAGCGCTATTTCCATACTTCGGGGTATCAAGGAAAAATATGAAACGCACCACCAGGTTCGCATTAAAGATGATGCCATTATTGCCGCTGTTGAGCTTTCACAACGCTATATTACCAACAGGTTCCTGCCGGATAAGGCAATAGACCTTATGGACGAGGCTGCCAGTAAACTACGTATGGAAATAAACTCCAAACCGGAGGAACTGGATGTGCTGGACAGGAAGATAATGCAGCTTGAAATTGAAATTGAGGCCATTAAGCGTGAAAATGATGAGGTGAAGCTTAAATCACTCGGTTTAGAACTTGCTAATCTTAAGGAGGAAAGAAATGAAATATATGCACGGTGGAAAAGCGAAAAGGATATTGTAGATAATATCCAAACATTTAAAACCGAAATTGAGAATTATAAACTGGAAGCTGAACGTGCCGAACGTGAAGGTGATTATGGTAAGGTAGCTGAACTGCGCTACGGAAAAATTAAGGAAGCCCAGGAAAAGCTTGATGAAATGCAAAAGCAGCTACAGGAAAGCCAAAAAGGGGAAAGCCTTATTAAGGAAGAAGTAACCAGTGAGGATATTGCAGAGGTTGTGGCTAAATGGACAGGAATACCTGTAACCAAAATGCTGCAAAGCGAGCGTGAAAAACTTTTGAACCTTGAAGAAGAGCTGCATAAGCGTGTAGTAGGGCAGGAGGAAGCCATACAGGCTGTGAGCGATGCCGTGAGGCGTAGCCGCGCCGGCCTACAGGACCAGAAAAAACCTATAGGCTCTTTTCTTTTCCTGGGTACAACCGGTGTGGGTAAAACCGAGTTGGCAAAAGCCCTAGCAAGCTATTTGTTTGACGATGAAAATGCCATGACACGAATTGACATGAGCGAATATCAGGAAAGGCACAGCGTGAGCCGACTTGTGGGTGCGCCTCCGGGATATGTGGGGTATGACGAAGGCGGACAGTTAACCGAAGCGGTAAGGAGAAAACCTTATTCGGTAGTATTGCTGGATGAAATTGAAAAGGCGCATCCTGATACCTTCAATATACTGTTGCAGGTTCTTGATGAAGGCAGGCTGACCGATAATAAAGGACGCCTGGCAGATTTTAAAAATACTATCATCATCATGACTTCCAATATGGGCAGCAGTATTATTCAGGAAAAGTTTGATAACCTGAAAGGGAATATTGAAGCTGCTACTGAGGCTGCCAAAAACGAGGTGCTTGGATTATTAAAACAAACTGTGAGGCCGGAGTTTATAAACCGTATTGATGATATTGTAATGTTTACCCCGCTTTCTTCTGAAAATATTAAGGAGATAGTAGGCTTGCAGCTAAAATCGGTTACTAAACTACTTGCACAGCAAAACATAACACTTGATGCCACACCTGAAGCGATTGATTATCTTTCAAAACGAGGATATGATCCTGATTTTGGGGCAAGGCCTGTAAAAAGGGTAATTCAGAAAGAGGTTATGAACGAGCTTAGCAAGCAGATACTTGCCGGAAAAATAACTACAGACAGCATTATATTACTTGATAGTTTTGACGGACATTTGGTGTTCCGCAACGAGGGTAGTTTAACAGAAGGAGAATAATTAAATAAATGAATAGATAAAAAAAGCCGCTTTAAGCGGCTTTTTTTATCGGGCACTTTTATATTGATAATATTGGCGAATAGTCATTATGCCTTTATAGTTCTTCTTCTTTTTCATAGTCATTAAAAATCCCCCGCCCAGTATGGCAAGAAATAACAGTAGGATTATAAATAGTGCTTTAATAAGGTAATTGCTGAAAGTGGCATTATCAAAATTAAAGTCGTTCATTACAAGGTAGCTGCCAAAAAGTAAAAAACTCAACACGATAAAAAAGTATAATAGTTTCATAATAGTAAGTTTTATAAATTACACTTGTAAATTTCATAATTTAATTGATTGCCTAATAACTATTTATGAATAAATAACTTTTGGTTAAGTTATAATTTGTAACTAAAATCTTTCAATTTTATTTTGATTTTCGAAAGCCTATTGATAATTATTTTTAGTATAATTGCTAAAAATTAAAAAATCTTTTATGCTTAAAAAATTACATCATTTAATGCTGTTTATCGGTTTGCTTGCCTTGAGTTATGGGTGCAACAGCGGGGATTCTGATCCGGTTGATTCATGTGCGAAAATTACCTCGCTTGAAGCTGAACAGGTTAATTCTAAACTGAACATTAACATCTCGGCAGTTGACGCTGTTTATTTTGATATTTCCATGGTTCCGGTAAATGCTGGTGCCAGCTCTCCTGATGTAGGGATATTCTTTACTTTCGCATCGGCGCAGGGTTCAATTAATTTATATGGAAATATAGCACCCGGTGAATATTTGTTATATGCCAGGTCAGCATGTTCAGATACCAACAAAAGCCGTTGGTTTGGGCCTAAATATGTTACTATAACTGAGTTTTGTGCAACACCTACTAACCTACAGGTTGCAGGTGGAACAGTAAGCTGGTATTATTATGGTGAACAGGCTTCAAATTTCCAGGTACAATATGGGCAGCAGGGTTTTGCCTTAGGAAATGGTACTGTTGCAACTGTAAATGCCGCCCCTAATGAATTATATTACACTGATGCAGCTATGGTTGGAGGGCAGCTATATGATTTTTATGTAAGGGCTTTTTGCTCCAATAATATTGGCTTTGGCGATTGGGAAGGCCCCTTTACTTATTATGCGGAATATACACAAAACATGTGTTTTGAGCCTTCTGATATTCAGCCACATTACACCTATGTAGACAGCCAGACGCGCTTTGTATATTTTTCATGGCAGGGTAATGGGGAACTGCAGTTTCAATATGCTTTGGTAAAAAAAGGAGAAGATATTAATCAGGCTACACTTTCAAACGGCAATATTACAAATTCTGCCACCTATACTGTAAGTGTATGGTTTGATTATGATTTTTATGTTAGGGGTGTTTGTGCTAATGGCAACAAAACAGCATGGGTTAAAAAGGAAATTAACCCGTAACTACTATTTCATAATATTATAAAGCAGCCAAATCGGCTGCTTTTATAGTTTTATAAAGTGACGTTAAAAGCTTTTTGTATAAAAATGTGTATAGCTAACTTTAATGTAATTAAATTAAAGTATTATGAGCAAATCACTTATTGTAGAAAATAATATACGTATTGAGGCACCTGTAACACGGGTTTGGGAAATTTTAACCAGGCCGGAATATATAAGGCAGTGGGATGACCTTCCCGAAGATTTTGGTGATTATGAAATACACCCTGCTACAATTATAGAATGGACGGGATATTCCAGGATGAAAGTAGTGGAATTTGAACTCAATAAAAAATTACGTTATTCACTGTATGTGCCTTCCTGGAATGATGAGAGTATAACGAATATAGGATATACCTACAGTCTTTCTGTTGATGATAATGGCTATACGTGGCTAAGTATTGAAGTAGGTGATTTTGCAATACTGACTGAAGGCGACAAATATTTTAATGAAAGTATTACCTTTGGCGAAACCGCTTCACAAAAAATAAAGGAGCTGGCAGAGAAAAAGCCAATTGTACTTTGAGTATGAATATAAAAATATCGAATGATAAATTAACGGCATCCATAAATACAATGGGTGCCGAACTTTTTTCTTTACAGGATAGTAAGGGCAGGGAATATATGTGGGAAGGGAATCCTGAATTTTGGGGTAAGCATTCGCCTGTATTATTCCCTATTGTAGGCACGCTTAAAAATAATAGTTATAGCTATAAGGGCAAAAACTATACAATGAGCAGGCACGGCTTTGCAAGGGATAATAAATTTACTGTAGTAGAAAAGAACGATAATAGTGTAACGTTTGGACTAAAGGCAAATGATGAAACGCTAAAAGTTTACCCTTTTGATTTTGAATTGCATATTACTTATAAGATAAATTCGGCTGAATTATCTGTATCCTATACAATTATTAATCATGGGGAGCAGATAATGCCGTTTTCAATAGGTGCACATCCGGCGTTTGCGCTTCCGGGCAGCTTTGAAGATTACAGCCTTGAATTTGAAAAGGATGAAGAACTGGTAAGTACTCCGCTGGAAAACGACCTGCTTTCTGACAGGGAAGTGAAAGTGCCAAGACAAAATGCTGTAGTATCATTATCCTATGATTTGTTTAAAAACGATGCACTGATTTTTAAAACACTTCAATCTAAAAGTATAACAATAAATAAAATGGGTATTCCATTTATAAAAGTTAACTATAAAGATTTTCCGCATTTAGGTATATGGACAAAAGTTAATGCACCTTTTATATGTATTGAGCCCTGGCACGGATATTCTGACAGGCTTGATAGTAAAGTTGATTTACCTGATAAAGAGGGTATTATAAACCTGGCATCCGGTGCTGTTCAAAATTTTATTTTCAACATAGAAATTTTGTCATAAACCTTATTATTTTTAGCGCAACCATATTGGTGTATGTGCATCTTAATAAAAACGATTAACTATGAAATATTTTAAACTTACTTTATTTATTTTTATCCTATCGATTTTCACCGCATGCGATATTGATGGAGAAGATAACAGAAACTGCTATTCAGAAGGATATACTGCTATTACTGCTGTAACTGGCCCTGCAGAAGTTGACGTTAATGAACCTATAGTGTTTAATGTAACCTTTAATATTGAAAATGATTGCGGAAGTTTTTTACGGTTTGATACGTCACAGTTGTTTCCAAAAGAAGTAGCTGCCAGGGTAGCTTATGCGGGCTGTGAGTGTGATGACGTAGAAACAACATTGGTGAGAGAGTATAAATTTACGCCGACACAAACAGGTGAACTTGAATTTAAATTTTTAAGCGGAGCCAATCAGTTTATAACCAAAAAAGTTACTGTAAATTAAATAAAAAACTCTCCTGATAAGGAGAGTTTTTATTTATGATTTATTTATAATCTGTTCGAATTGAATTTTTTAACTTTATATAAATCAAAAAAATATAAAGATGAAAAGATTTGTATTCAGTATTTTATTTGTATTTACATCAACATTTATGAGTGCGCAGGCCTTTGGTGCGTCCGGGCTTAAAGTAACCGGAAATTTTGCTTCAACCAAGCCTGTTTATCAGCAATGGCTAAAGTTAAATGGAAGGGATGTTACCATGAAGTTTCCGCAAACACCACAGGGCCTTAATGATGCTGTGCAGGAAGTGCAGCGGATGCTTGTAAAAAATGAATTATTAATTACAAGGCCTGATATATATAAAAGTGTGGAAGCCGACATTGATGAGAAAAACCCGGAGCGTTTGCATAAATCAATTCAGGATGGCAAATCGCGTATAAACCTTGCATGGTATTCTCCGGACGGCTCAACCCTGCATTTATTTTTAGGTAAAAACAGTTATGAGGTAAACGTGCTTAATGCGTATAAGCTAAATTAAGGGAATAGGTAATTTCCGCTAAATTAAAATCAGGTATTTTTTCGTATTGACTTATATATTTAAAAATGCCAACTTTGTAAAGTAATTTTTAGTGGATGTTTTTAGCCCCCTTAAAAACGTTAATTCAGATAGTAAGGAAATCCCCCGCTAAGTTCAGCGGGGATTTTTTTATAACTATAGTAAGCCGTAGGAATTATCTTTTTTATCTTTGCACAGTTCAAAATGTTTTTACGGCATTCCGCCTTTTCAGGCAAGCATAGCTTTCAGCCTGATATCCTGTTGCACATTCCGCAGCAATAAGCATTTATTTTAGTGTGAAAGTTTCGCGCTTAGGACACATACCCCATGTTGGGGATAATGAACTATGTAAAACTAAAATAGAAATGGATATACATATTATCGACCTCTTAATATTTGTTATTTACCTCATAATTATGCTTGGCATCGGCTTTTACTTTATGAAGCGGAACAAGTCTAAAGAAGATTATTATGTAGGTGGCAGGAATATGTCGGCAGGGCATATTGGCTTGTCTGTAGTAGCTACGGACGTAGGTGGTGGTTTTTCAATAGGTTTGGGAGGGCTTGGTTTTTTAATGGGGCTTTCCGGCAGTTGGATGCTTTTTACGGGGCTGGTGGGTGCATGGCTAAGTGCGGTTATACTTATACCCCGGGTTTACCCTTTGGCTATACAGCACAAGTTCTTAACTTTCCCGCAGTCGCTTGCGTTCCATTATGGTAAAAAAGTGGCTTTTACGGCAGGTATTATTTCGCTTATAGGCTATATTGGTTTTACAAGTTCCCAAATTCTGGCAGGGGCAAAACTGGCATCAGCAACCTTCCCTTCCATATCAATAACAAGTGCTATTTTAATTATGGGGGTTATTGCAGTTATATATACTGCAATAGGAGGCATAAAAGCAGTGATATATACAGACACAGTACAGTGGATAATTTTAATGGCTGGGCTTATAGGTATAGGTATCCCTTTAGGGTATTACCATATTGGGGGCTGGAAGGCAATTTCTGAGGTATTACCCGGTAGTTTCCTTTCACTTTCTCAGGTTTCATTTTCCACTTTTTTTAACTGGTTCATTACAATAGTACCTATTTGGTTTATAGGGATGACACTTTATCAGCGTATATATGCCTGTAAAGATGAAAAAACAGCTAAAAAGGCGTGGTATTTAGCGGGACTGTTTGAATGGCCGGTTATGGCATTTATGGGTATTGCTTTAGGATTGTTTGCGCGTGTAGGGTATGAGCAGGGGATGTTTGCAGCTATAGGTTATGCACCCGGAACAGAATTAGACCCAGAACTTGGGCTGCCTTTGTTTTTGCGTACAATACTACCTGTGGGATTAATGGGGCTGATGCTCTCCGCTTATTTCTCAGCTATTATGTCTACTGCCGATAGCTGCCTTATGGCGGCTTCGGGAAACTTTACTACTGATATACTGGGATATTTTTACAAAAAAGAACATAGTGTTAAAAACACCCAGTTTATAACATTATTAATTGGAGGGTTATCAATTTTACTGGCTACCCATATGCAGAATGTACTTGAACTTATGCTTTATTCCTATGCATTTATGGTATCAGGACTGCTTATACCTGTTTTGGCAACACTTTTTTTAAAAAAGCCTTCAGCAGGAGCCGCTATGGCAGCAATGATTTCAGGCGGGGTAACCACATTGGGGCTGATACTTATGCAAATAGAATTACCGTTTGGCCTGGACGCCAATTTCTTTGGGATAACCATATCTTTACTTGCTTTTGCAGCTATTAGTTCATATGAAAATAATAGATTGAGAAGGGCAGGCATCTGATTACAATTCTGTATCTTGTACCAACAAATATCATGCTTACACTGAATATACTCCTTTAAAATTATATGGAAGTAACTAATGCAGATAAGGCAGTTAAAGCTACTTACTTTAGCCTGCTTAGCAATACCGCCCTTGCGATTGCAAAGGGGGTTGCCGGATATTTTGGCAACTCCTACGCGCTTATAGCCGACGCAATAGAATCTACTGCAGATATATTTTCTTCATTCCTGGTATTGTTTGGTATTAAATATTCCAGCAGGCCGGCTGATGAGAATCATCCGTACGGACACGGGCGTGCAGAGGCATTAATCACATTTTTGGTTGTAGGTTTTTTAATTACATCTGCCACTGTTATTGCTTACGAAAGTATAGTTAATATACGCACACCCCATGAACTGCCAAAACCTTGGACATTAATTGTACTGGGGAGTATCATTCTGTGGAAAGAAATATCGTTCAGGCTTGTAATGCGTAAAAGCAGGGAAACAAATAGTTCATCACTTAAAGCTGATGCCTGGCACCACCGTAGTGATGCCATAACATCTGTAGCTGCATTTATAGGAATAAGCCTTGCCTTATTATGCGGGCCGGGTTATGAATCGGCTGACGACTGGGCGGCACTTTTTGCTTCAGGATTTATATTATATAACAGCTATTTAATTTTCAGGCCTGCCCTCGGAGAAATAATGGATGAGCACCTATATGATGATGTGGTTGAAATAATACGGAATGAAGCGGTAAAAGTGCCCGGTATAATTTATACGGAAAAATGTTTTGTGCGTAAAGCAGGGATGGTTTACCATATAGACCTTCATGCTGTTGTAGATGGAAACTTAAGTGTAAGGAAAGGGCATGAGCTTGCACACCGGCTGGAAAAGTTTCTGAGGGATAACATTCCCGGATTAGGTAATGTTCTTATACATATAGAGCCGAACGACTACCATTAAGATATATACTCATTGAATTTTATTAATAGATACTTTATTGTGCAGATAATAAATAATCAATAAAAAAGGCAAAAGATAAATTCTTATCTTTTGCCTCTGGTAGTGACGCCGACAGGATTCAAACCTGTAACCTTCTGAGCCGTAATCAGATGCGCTATTCAGTTGCGCCACGGCGCCTTTTTCAAGCTAAATCTGTTTTACAGATGTGTGATAGCTTGTTTGCGGGTGCAAATATAAGCAATAATGCTTAACTTGCAAATTATACACATCTTTTAAATTTAAAAAAATGACATTAAATCAGTACATACGTGATATACAGGATTTTCCGAAACCCGGGGTTGTATTTAAGGACATAACGCCACTTTTGGCCAATCCGCAGGCTGTAAAACAATGTATGGCATTGCTTATTAATAATTTAAAAGAGCAAAAGATTGATAAGGTAGTTGGGGTGGAGAGCCGCGGCTTCATTTTTGCAACGCTGCTGGCTTATGAACTTGAAGCAGGGTTTATTCCTGTGCGTAAACCCAATAAACTGCCGTTTGAAACTATTGCTTCATCCTACGAACTGGAATATGGGCTGGACACACTTGAGATACATACAGATGCAATAAAAAAAGGAGAAAAAATACTTATTCACGATGATGTCCTGGCAACAGGCGGTACAGCAAAGGCTGTATGTGAACTTGTAGAAAGGCTGGGCGGGGAAATTGTGCAATGCAACTTCCTCATGGAGTTGTCATTCCTGCATGGCAGGGAAAAAATAAACGGCTATAATGTATATGCGCCATTAATATATTAATCTATTGCACGCGAGGTAACATAGTACTTCCAGGCAATTATTGCTTTCTGCAGTTTTGTTGCCTTGGTTAAGTCCAGTTGCTCTTTGGTGTAGTTGGGCAATAACCATTTATTTAATTTGGCAAGTAATTTAAACATGATTACTATTTTTATATAAAGTTACAAAAAAGGCAGTTTGTAAAAACTGCCTTTTTTCCTAATAAATTGTTATTTATTATACTAACTACCTCAAATATTTACTACTGGTTTCCCTTATTCTTTTCAAATTCCTTTTTTCTTTCTTCCATTTGTTTTTTTCGCTCCTCCATCATTTTTTCTCTTTCAGCACGTATCTTTTCCCTTTCTGCAATTAACTGGCTTTTTCTTGCTGCCATATTTTCTTTCATTTTAGCTATTTCTTCACGGGCTTTTTGAAGCTCAGCTTCATCCATAACCTCCAGCATATAGATTTCCGGGCTGATTTTTAACCTGTTCAGGGTTTCTTCGGTATTGGCAAGCAGTTCTTTTATGTCATCAGAATTAAAAGATGACATAGCTATTTGATAGTCAGAATTTAATAGCTTCTCAAGCCTCGGATAATCTGCCTGGTAGCTTTTTAATTCTGCCATCCTTTTGTAAGGATCCATTTGCGGTATGGCAATACCATAGTTTATGTTACCTGTACCATATACGGCAGCTACCCTGCTGGTAATTATCTCTACAGCACCATTTTTTCCGTCTTTGCCATATTTTTTACGGCCTTCTTTTTTAGTTAAAATAGTAGCCTCTTTTATTTCTTCATTTAGCGGTAATTTAAGCGGCTCCCCCTTTTTTTGCTTTACACCGTTTATAATAATAAGCGCGTCCTCATCTCCATATTTCCAACTACTTACAGACCAGTGCCTTTTTACCGGAGCAATTACTGCAGGTGCTGGCGGTGCCTGCGGAGCAGTTCCGGCAGGAGGTACAGGCGGGGCCGGGGGTACAGGTATATTACCGTTTACAAACATATAAGTTTTAGTACCTGTAGTATCGGTTGGTGTGTTAGGAAAATTATTGATGGTGTAGCCTTTTTTAGGAGATCCAAAACTAAATGAGTTTTTTGCAGAACTGCTGTTTCTTTCTATTTCAACTGTAAAAGGCGCTATAGGTTCTGTCCCCGATACTTCATAAACACTGTTTTGGGTTTTATCTTTAAGGGTAACTTTTATGGCTGTTATCTCACCTTTAGCATTACGGTTTATATTTTCAAACTTAACATCGGTATCAAATTCTTTTTTAAAGAATTCTTTTTCCGACTCTAGTTCTTTATTCTTAGAGTCTTTGTTTACCTCCAGTGCTACTTTTACTTTTTCTGTGTAGTTTGAGGTAATTTCTGTTTCTTTTTCCTGTGCTGTAACTTTTAACTGGAAAAAAAACATAAAGGCAAGTAGTGCAGGCAGCACTGTGGCATACTTCCAGGAGTTCATCCTTCTTGATTGCTTTTTGTTTAACATAACGATTCGTTTTTTGATTAATGATTGATAAAAATGATTGGTGATTGCTATACACTCCGGCCGCGCCGTGATTTTGAGTAAAGTTTTTTGGTAGGCTGTTTTATCAGCTATTTGTTTTGTAGCTTCAGCATCGGCTATAAATTCAAGGTTTTGCGATATTGATTTGCGGTACATCCACACTATAGGGTTAAACCAAAAGGCAATGCAAAACAGCTGGCTTAAAATCATGTCAATGGAATGCTTTTGCGAGCTGTGCACCTTTTCATGTGCTATTATACTTTCAAGTTCCTGCTCGCTTAATATCTTAGAGTTAAATACAATATAATTGAAAAATGAAAAAGGGGCCTGTACTTTGTCAGAATCTATAAGCCTGTAGCTATTTTGCTTTATAACTGCCTGCCCTTTAATAATATTCCTTAGTGATAATATATCTATTATAAACCTTACCGCAAAAAATAACACTCCCGCCAGGTATATACCTGCGCCCACGTCATACCAATTTGTTTGTGCCACTTCATTATTTTGAGTTGAAGCATATTGCTGTAGTATAGCCAGTTGCTCAGCAGAAATGGGTTGTGTGTCAACTTTTGGAGCAGCTTCAACCCAAACCGTCCTGGTTAACACCATCAGGGGCAAAATTACAGCGCTTACCAGCCCTATAACCAAAAATTTCCTGTTGGTATTAAAAAAGGTTTCTTTGCGCAGCAGTGCCTGGTATGCAATATAAAATAGTGCTACAAGCCCCGATGCTTTTGCAAGGTATATAATAAGGTTTTCCATATTATTTATTTTTTTCTATCATATCCAGAATTTCACGCAACTCATCCGCACTTATTTTTTCCTCTTTGGCAAAAAAGGAAACCATGCTTTTATAGGAATTATTAAAATAATTTTCAATGGCATTATTCATAAAGCCTTTCCTGTAGTCCTCTTTTGTTATTACAGGGTAGTACTGGTGTGTGTTACCATAGGCTGTGTGCCCAACATAGCCTTTATCTTCAAGATTTCTTATAATGGTGGAAAGGGTGTTGTAATGTGGTTTGTCATCCTTTATTTCCAAAAGCACATCTTTTACAAAAGCTTTTTCCAGCTTCCATAGTATGTGCATAACTTCTTCTTCCTTGTTTGTTAATTTTTGCATAGCTGCTAATTATACAAACAAAGCTAAAACTAAAAAATTAGTTACGCAACTATTTTTTTAGTTAATCAACTAAAATATTAGTTTTTTGAATTTATTAGTTTGTTATTCAGGACTATAAGTATTACTGAAGACACTAAGCCAAGGCATCCCATAAAAACCCAGTTGGCATTATAACCCCACCTTGCAATTATTTCCATACCCGTTTTAGAACTTGCTATATGAGCCACACTAAAGCTCATGGTATATAAGGCCATGTAGCGTCCTTCGTGGCCGCGGGGTGCGCGACTAATGGCAAATGAATTGGAAAAAGGGAAATTAAGCATTTCCCCAAATGTTATAAATAAAATACTTATTACGAGTACACCTGCCCATACATTAAACAGGAGTGCAAAAAAGTTAAGTGACAATAAAACAGCGCCCCATATAACTATTTTAAGTTTGGGGACATTATTTTTTTCAAAATAGCCTACAAGCGGCATTTCAAGGAAAAATACCAGCAAGCCGTTTAAAGACATTAGCAGTCCTGTATGAAACTCAGTAAGCCCATACCATTCTTTATGGTAAAGCGGCAGTGTGGTAAACAACTGGAAAAAAATCATGGTAGTAACAAACGTGCAGAATAAAAATACCCAGTAAGGGCCATCGTTCATAACACTTTTTGCTTTCCCTTCAGTATTTTCCAAATGTGTATCGGGAGCAACAGTTTTTTTCTTTTCCTTCACCAGCAGCCAGAATATAAGTATAGCTGTAATGCACGAAGTGCCGTCAACCCAAAACAGCCCCTTATAGCCTATACCCATAATTATAAGCCCTGCCATGGCAGGGCCTGCTGCAAAGCCCAGGTTAACCGCCAGCCTTACCAGTGTAAGCGCACGTGTGCGGTTTTCAGGTTTGGCATATGCGCCCAATGATACAAACATTGCCGGGCGGAACATATCGGCTATAACCATGATGCCGAACATGGCCAGGCACAATCCTTTAAATGTGGTTATATATTGTATAAAGAAAAGTAATAGCCCACTTGTAAAAAGGCTGAATATCATTATCCTGTAAAAACCTATTTTATCGGAAAGTTTACCGCCAAGCCAAGAGCCTATCATAGAGCCAAGCCCAAAGCACACCATAACCCAGCCTACCTGGTTGTAGGTAAAATGCAGGTCTTCCTTTAAATATTTGGAAAGGAACGGCAGCACCATTGTGCCTGCCCGGTTAATAAAGGTTATAACGGCAAGTATCCAAATTTCGCGGGAAAATCCTTTGAAGTTACTTATATAGCGTGTAAAAGCCCGCCTTAGCATTGAAGTAATATTTAGCTTCAAAAATAAAAAATAAAACAGGGCAAACCTCAATAAAATTTACATCCGCAACCTAAAATTAATAAACTTGCGATAGTGTAATAAATAATATTGCCGCTACTGCAAGTATCAGCCCTGCATAATTTAATATGCTCATTTTTTCTTTAAACAATAAAATACCCGCTAATGAGCCTACTACTATAACACCTATATTCATAGAGGCAAATACAGTGGAAGGGTTACTGGCATAGGCTTTATGTGCCTGCAGGTAAAATAATATGTTTCCAAAATTAAAAGCCCCGACAAGCAAACCGAAAAGAAAATTTACAGCCTTTAATTTTTTACTGTTTAATACCAGTTCCTTAACAAGCACGAGAAGGGAAATAATTAAAGCCCCACAAAAAATAATTAATAAAGATGTGGTAAACGGGAGTACAGCAGCTATTGCTATTTGTTTAAAAAGTACATCTATAATACCAAAGCCTAAAAGGACCACAACGGGAAATACCCAGCGGTTGCCCTGCATGGAATCTTTTTTGGAAAGGATAAGCAGTATGGCAGGGAAACCTATCAATAGGCCTATTATTTTAAGGATATTAAAATTTTCTGCAAAGATAAAGTAGGATGCCAGTATGGGAATGATTAACGACAGTCTTTGTGCTGCATCGGTTTTTACAATACCCATATATTTTATTGAAGCTGCCAGGAATAAAAATACCGAGGGCAGCATAATTGCCAGTGGCAGGTATATATGCCACGGTGCTGAAGAATCAACTGTACTTAAATCAGGTGCAAATACCAGGTAACACAGCATTATGGCACAGGCATAGTTCCAAAAAATTATCTGGGTTATATGTACCGGATAGCGTTTTACAATTTTAAAGATTACTCCTACGGTAACACTGCATATAATGCTGAATATCAGGTAAAGCATTTTCTTAATTTTTTTGCAAAAATATAAGTTTTACCCTTATCTGCGCTGCTTTGCTTGCCCCAGTTTTGTATATTTGATAAAAAATATTGCCCTATTGTGGAAAAACCGAAAATCAAGAATATTATTGCACAATTGCCGGTACTTGATTTTACCAAATCAAAACAGTTTTATATTGAAACCTTGGGTTGTACCCTTATGGGTGAATATGACGACCTTCTTATTTTTTTATGGGATGGGCTGGAAATTCATCTTTGGAAATGCAATGACAAAACTATTCCTGAAAACTCAAGTTGCTACATTCGCGTAAATACAATAGATTTACTTTTTGAGCATTACCAGAAAAAGTTATATGGAAAAATTAAGATAAGTGACAGGCCTTGGGGAATGAGGGAATTTTATATAACCGACCCAAGCGGTAATCTTTTAAAATTTGGTGAAAAAATAAAGGTATAAATGAAAAAGCTGATAGTCCTACTGGTATTTTTTATAGCCTTTCCCGTTTGCGCGCAGGAAGATGCATGGGTATATTTTACTGATAAGCCTGATGCAGCTTATTATTTGGCCAACCCGCTGCAAATGCTTTCCCAAAAATCTTTGGACAGGAGGGCAGCCCAGGGTATAAGCCTGGATGAAAAGGATGTTCCTGTTCATGAAGATTATATAAATATTGTCGCTTCGGTAACAGGAATAACAGTAATGGCTAAATCAAAATGGTTAAACAGCCTGCATATAAGAGGAAACAGTAACGATATAAATGCATTGCTGTCATTATCTTTCGTGCAGTCGGTAGAGTTTGCAGATAAATCGCTTAACATGCAGGGAAGGGCTGCGAAAGCAGAAAGCAGTAAAAGTACAGTGAGTAAGTTTGAAACTATGGCTGAATTCAGTTATGGCAACTCAGCTTCACAAATACAAATGCTCAACGGGCATTTACTGCACCAGCAGGATTATACAGGTACAGGTATTACAATTGCCATATTAGATTCTGGCTTTCCGGGTGTAAACACTGCACTGCCATTTCAAAGGCTTGTACAAAATAATCTTATACTGGGCACCTATGATTTTGTGGACGTGTCATTTAATGTTTATGATGACCATAGCCATGGCACAATGGTACTTTCTACTATGGCGGGCTATGTGGAGGGCGAGCTGACAGGCACAGCCCCCGATGCTTTTTACTACCTTTTCCGTACCGAAGATGCCGGTAGCGAAAACCCGGTGGAAGAATCCTATTGGGTAGAAGCCGCTGAAATGGCGGACAGCCTTGGTGTGGATGTCATTAATACCTCATTAGGATATTTTACGTATGACAATCCTTCTTACAGCTATACCTATAATGATATTGACGGGCTAACTGCTTTTATAACACGTGGCGCCAATATTGCTTTTACAAGGGGTATGATTTGTGTGACTTCTGCAGGTAATACGGCAACTTCTGCCAACCCGCACATTGGTGTGCCTGCCGATGCTTTTAATACACTTACCGTTGGGGCAGTAAACAGTTCAGAAACTTATGCCGCTTTCAGTTCTATAGGCCCTTCTTTTGACGGGCGTGTAAAGCCCGATGTAATGGCGCAGGGAGTTTCAGCAATAATATCTGGCACAACCGGTAATATAAGCACATCAAACGGTACATCATTTTCAAGCCCCATAACAGCAGGCCTTGTGGCGTGCCTTTGGCAGGCACTTCCCGGTAAAACCAATGCTGAAATACTACAGATTATAAAAGAATCTGCGGACAGGTACTCCAGTCCTAACATACAGTACGGCTATGGTATCCCCGATTTTTCATTGGCTTTACAAAATGCCCTGGGTATAGAAAAACAATCTAAAACAGAATTTGCGCTTTATCCCAACCCTGCCTACAGTGAGATAAATATATTTTTACCCGCTACTGAAAAAGCAACTGTATCTATTTTTAATAATATAGGCCAGTTGGTAATACAACAGGTAGTTTATAAAGAAAAGAATAGTTTTTCGATTGAAGGATTACCTGCCGGGGCATATTTTTATAAAATAAATTCAGGCTCTGTTAGCAGGGCAGGGAGGTTAATAAAAAAATAGATTTAACAGAATGAACAAAATTACACAACTCTTCAATATAAAATATCCTGTAATACAGGCGGGAATGATTTGGGCAAGTGGCTATAAACTGGCAAGTGCAGTAAGCAATGCCGGCGGGCTTGGGCTTTTGGGTGCGGGTTCTATGTATCCTGAAGTACTGCGGGAACATATACAAAAATGCAAGAAAGCTACCGATAAGCCTTTTGGTGTTAACGTGCCGATGCTTTACCCTAATATTGAGGAGATAATGAATATAATAGCGGAGGAGGGCGTGAAAATTGTTTTTACCTCTGCCGGAAACCCCAAAACATGGACATCATGGCTTAAGGAAAGAGGTATTACCGTAGTGCATGTAGTAAGCAGTGTAAAGTTTGCGCTTAAGGCCCAGGAGGCTGGAGTAGATGCTGTAGTAGCCGAGGGTTTTGAGGCCGGAGGGCATAATGGCAGGGAGGAAACCACTACATTTACACTGATACCCATGGTGAGGGAAAAGCTGTCGGTTCCGCTGATAGCTGCAGGGGGCATTGCCACAGGCAGGGGTATGCTGGCAGCAATGGTGCTGGGTGCAGACGGTGTACAGGTAGGCAGCCGTTTTGCAGCTTCTTTTGAGTCATCCTCACATGACAAATTTAAGCAGGCTATTGTGGCTGCACAGGATGGTGATACCTATGTTACCTTAAAGGAGCTTGCGCCTGTAAGGCTTATTAAAAATAAATTTTTTCAGGATGTAACTGCGCTTTATGCGAAAAGCCCAACAGTTGAAGATTTAAAATCCCTGTTAGGCCGTGCCCGGGCTAAAAAAGGGATGTTTGAAGGCGACCTTGAGGAAGGGGAACTGGAAATAGGCCAAATAGCAGGGCTGATACACAGCATTAAGCCAGCAGCAGAAATACTCCATGAAATAGTAAACGATTTTGAACTAGCAAAGAAGGAGGTTATGACTAATAATTTTTGCTTTTAATTTTTTAATACAGTATATAATAAATCACTATCATAAATAGAGGAAGGTGAAATTACTTTTTCGTTTAGTGGGAGCTTATTGCCGTAGCGTTCAGTCATTTTTTGTTTAACTACTGGGTGAGATAAATCAAAATCTTTTAAATGCTGTAATTTGCCAATTTCTATATTAGCACCTTCTTTATAAATTTTCCATACAAGTTCTGAACAGTATATGCGGTCATTATTCCATTCAAAATAAATGTCGTAATCTTTTCTGTTAAACTCTTCTCCTGATTTTTTCATTTTGTTTAAAACATCAGGAGTTAGTAAGCTTGTATTTTTTAATCGCTTAATTACATACTCATTATTTTTACCCCTGGCTATCCATTCTTTTAAAGGTGTTGTTTGTACCGGCTGTATTGCTTCATATACAAACCAACTCCCATTTATCTTATAAATGATACCACAGTGTGAATATTTAGAATGGGTTGCTAATTGTATTGCTTTGCTTTGCGATGAAATAGAAGTTTGAAAGATAATATCGCCGTTATGAATTAAATCGCCTTCAATGGGTATATCTTTTTTACAGCCAATTAAGCAAAAAATACTAAATGCTATTAATATATTCTTCATAACCGCTTTTTTGATAAACTTGTTTAATAGGAGTAGTATAAATATCTTTCCAGGAATCTTTGCCGTGTTTTTGCACGTATCTTTCAATAATCCTGTAGCCCAGCCAGTAATTTAAGGAACGGGGTGCATCGGGGAATAAATCCTGTTTATAGGAAGTAAGCGGGTTCATTCCGCTTTCAGTAAAATATCCTTTAACTTTATTAAAAATTTCTTTTTCATGCTGCAGGTACCAGTTCCAGTCCGCCTTGGTCATGTTTTCCACCGCTTCCCATTTTGTAATTTGGCCCTTAAAGAAAATATAAGTAAAATAGCAGGCAAACCCCTCATCAATTACCTGTGCTAATGAGGTCCCCGCAGCCGGGTCAGCTTCGCGATAGGGTTCATAGGCAAGGTGGTTCAGTTCGTGCGGAATACCTTTTTCTATCGTATATTTAATATCAAATTCAGGGTTGTTAAGCTCATACACAAACTCATTCGCAGAACAGCCTCCAAAACCAATTCCATAAAAAGGCACAAAAGCTATACTGATTTTTGCAGATGGATTATGGGGAACCATTTGGTTGAAGCGTTTCAGGTTTACTATAAAAAGTGAATCCAAATTTAAAGACAGCATTACTTTTGCCCTTTTCTCAAATTCCTGTTTTTGTTCGGGATAAAGTGTTTTATTCCAGTCGGCCATACCTACACCGGTATTAAATTTTGAGGCATTTTCTTCGCCAAATATCATGGCATAACAGTTATCCCAAAGTTCCCGGTGTGGTTTATATACTTTATTTATAATCGCGGTACTGTCATACTTCCCGTTTTTGTGGGCAAGTATCTGGTATTTAAAGGAATTATATACAATAATATTCTCCACCTTTATACTATCAGGCAATTGCTCCAGTTGTTCTTCGAAACTTAAAGCCTTTGTTTCTTTGCTTTTTTTGTTGCAGGAAACTACAAGCAGTAAAACAAGTATTAGTACTACTTTTCTCATTTGTAATAAATTTGCTACAATATAAAAAAAGCCTGAAACATATTCAGGCTCTTGCTTTAAACATATTAAAATATTTAAAATTTATTCTCAACCTCTGCCGCCTGAAGCATTAAATAATGCAGGTCGGTGTTTTTTACAAAAGGCTTTAACAGTGTGCTGCCAGGGCCAAACATTGCCAGTTCAACGTAATCGGCAGAGTGGTCCATACTAATCCAGCCAACGGAATTATATTTTTGCTGCATTTCGGCAAAAGCTTTAAAGGGCAGCTTTTTATAATTATATAACCCGCCTTCTTTCTCCATATCTCCGGTGTAATAGGTAAGTAGGTGTTTAGCCTCATCATCTGATATAGTACGCGCATTGGCATAATTTATTATATCGCGCACCTGCCCAACGGTTGAGCTTGGTTTTATTTCATTCAGTATCCACTCATTTGTTTGGGTATAATTCTGTATGCTGTCAAAGTTTTCGTTGGCACGCTTGCCGTATATTACTCCGGGATTTGCATTACCATGGTCGGTTGTAATAATAACTAGGGTCTCACCATCTTTTTCGGCAAAATCAATGGCAACTTTCACAGCCTCGTCAAATGCAATCTGGTCATATAACAGGGCAGCTATATCATTGGCATGTGCGCCCCAGTCCACTTTTCCTGCTTCCACCTGCAATACAAAACCATTTTTGCTGTCTTTCATGTGGTTAATGGCTTTTTGTGCCATTTCTGCAAGGGTAGGGGTATTATCTGTCAACTCTTTACTGCTTTTTCTGTCAATACTGTAAGGCATGCCTTCGTCTGCAAAAACACCAAGCACTTTTTTATCAGCTCCTGCTGAAAGCATTTCCTTACGGTTCCTTACCACTTCCCAGCCTTTGGCTTTATATGCGGCATATATATCTTTTTTGTCTTTGCGTTTATCGGCAGCAAAATAATTATTACCACCGCCCATCATAATATCAAAACCAAGTTTTAAGTAATCTTCTGCAATTTCAGCCATGGCATTGCGGCTGTCGTTATTTACACAAAAACCGGCAGGAGTGGCATGGGTTATGGGTACAGTAGTAACGCAGCCGGCCATTTTGCCTGCACGCTTAAATTTTTGCCATATTGGCAAGTGTTTCTCACCATTTGGCCCAATGTTTAAAACACCGTTTTTTACACGTACCCCGCCGCCCCATGAAGAACTTGCTGCAGAAGAGTCGGTAACTATAGAGCTTGCCGAAGCGGTATCCATCAAAGCACGGCTTATGCGCTGATCCTGGTAAAGTTGCAGCCAGTTGGAGCCTTTCCCTGTTTTACGGTTAAGGTAAAGGTCGGTCATATTTAATGTGCCTGAACTCATACCGTCGCTTACAAGGAATATGATGTTTTTTGCTTTTTTATTTTTAAGGGAGTCATTAACCTCAATTACCCCTGCTGTAGTTTTAAAAGGATTTAGTACAGTAGCCCCTAATGTAAATAGGGAGCCGTTCCTGAAAAATTTTCTCCTGTCCATAATAAGAAAAATAGCGGTTGCGTCAAAGTTACTAAACTATACTTTATTGAAGATGCGGGCCTGTGTTATTTGTGAGTTATCAATTATAAAAAAGCCCCGGGTTTCCGGGGCATATTGTTAAAGCATTTAGTCGTTAGAGATAATCCATTCTCCCGTGGCTAAAAGGCTTTCTGCTTTTTTAAATTTCATTGTTTCGGTTTTGCCGCTCATAACGTGTTTAATGGTAACCGTATCATTACGGTTGATTTTTGGCGTTTCCCTTACAATAGTTTCCGTAACCTGCGGGCGGCTTTGGTTTTGTGATACCTCCCTGGCTTTTGCTGCCATTTCATCAGTATTTAAAACTTCTTCCTTGCTCTCAGTATAACTTTCCTGTTGCTGCTGCCTTGCTTCCTGTATGTTATTAGGATTGTGCGATGGCAGGTCGCCTTTAAACAGGAAGGAGATAACCTCCTTATTAATGCTGTCAACTGTTTTCTTGAACAGGTTAAATGCTTCAAACTTATAAATTAAAAGCGGGTCTTTTTGCTCATGCACCGCAAGCTGTACAGATTGCTTCAGTTCATCCATTTTGCGAAGGTGTTTTTTCCATGTTTCGTCAATAATGGCAAGCGTGATATTTTTCTCAAAATCCGCTACAAGCGATTTACCTTGTGTTTCATAAGCCTTTTCAAGGTTAGTTACCACATTAAGCGATTTAACCCCATCGGTAAACGGAACCACAATACGTTCATACTGCCCGTTATTGTTTTCATACACGTTTTTAATTACCGGGAAAGCCTCATTGGCATCACGCTCATTTTTGGCCTGATAGGCTTCAAGCACAGCTTTATATACTTTACCTGTAAGTTCCCTTTCGGTAAGTTTATTAAAATCACTTTCGCTTACCGGTGAACTGATAGAGAAATAACGTATAAGCTCAAACTCAAAGTTTTTGTAATCGTTAGCCGCTTTGTTTGTTTCTACTATAACTTCAGATGTGTCATACATCATGTTGGCAATATCCACTTTAAGGCGTTCGCCATGTAGTGCGTGCTTCCTGCGTTTGTAAACTACCTCGCGCTGGGAGTTCATTACATCATCATATTCCAGCAGCCTTTTACGCACACCAAAGTTATTTTCCTCAACTTTTTTCTGGGCACGCTCTATAGATTTCGTCATCATGGAATGCTGGATAACCTCACCCTCTTTAAGCCCCATGCGGTCCATTATTTTTGCTACCCTGTCAGAGCCGAAAAGCCTCATAAGGTTATCTTCCAGTGATACATAAAACTGCGAGCTTCCCGGATCTCCCTGGCGCCCTGCACGGCCACGAAGCTGGCGGTCAACACGCCTTGAGTCATGGCGTTCTGTACCTACAATGGCAAGTCCGCCGGCGGCTTTAACTTCCGGAGTAAGCTTAATATCGGTACCACGGCCCGCCATGTTGGTTGCTATGGTAACAACTCCCGGTTTTCCCGCCTCGGCTACAATTTCCGCTTCTTTTTTGTGAAGTTTTGCATTCAGTACATTATGTGGCACATTCCTCATTTTAAGCATACGGCTTAAAAGTTCAGATATCTCTACCGAAGTAGTACCGATAAGTACCGGCCTGCCGGCTGCCGAAAGCTGCGAAACATCTTCAATAACTGCATTGAATTTTTCGCGCATTGTCCTGTATATAAGGTCTTCTTTGTCCTTTCTGGCAATTGGCTTGTTGGTAGGTATCTCTACAACATCAAGTTTGTATATTTCCCAAAACTCGCCTGCTTCGGTAACGGCAGTACCTGTCATACCGGCAAGCTTCCTGTACATCCTGAAATAGTTTTGCAGGGTAATGGTGGCAAATGTTTGTGTTGCTGCTTCAATCTTTACATTTTCCTTAGCCTCAATAGCCTGGTGAAGCCCGTCAGAATAACGCCTTCCGTCCATAATACGGCCTGTCTGCTCATCAACTATCATGATTTTGTTATCCATGATAACATACTCAACATCCTTTTCAAACAGGGTATAGGCCTTTAAAAGCTGGGTAAGGGTATGTATGCGTTCGCTTTTTACAGAAAAATCCCTGAAAAGCTCTTCCTTGCGTTCAGCTTCTTCTTCTTTTTCCAGGTTTTGCCTTTCAATATTTGCAATTTCTGTACCTATATCGGGTAATACAAAAAAGTCGTTATCAGTATCTTTTGAAAGGAATTTAATACCATTATCGGTAAGCTCTACCTGGTTGTTCTTTTCTTCAATCACAAAATATAAAGCTTCGTCAACCTTATGCATTTCACGGTTGTTGTCCTGCATGTAATGGTTTTCGGTTTTTTGAAGCAGTTGCTTAACACCTTCTTCACTAAGGAATTTGATAAGTGCCTTGTTTTTTGGCAACCCGCGGTGCACCCTTAATAAAAGGAAGCCCCCATCTTTGGTATTGCCTTCCTTAATAAGTTTTTTGGCTTCTGCCAAAACACCGTTAAGCAATGTCCTTTGCAGGTTTACAAGGTTATCTACCTTTGGTTTAAGCTCGTTAAATTCATGGCGGTCGCCCTGCGGCACGGGGCCTGAAATAATAAGTGGTGTACGGGCATCATCAATAAGTACTGAGTCAACCTCATCCACTATGGCAAAATTATGCCTGCGCTGTACCAAATCATCAGGGGAGTGTGCCATGTTATCCCTAAGGTAATCAAAACCAAACTCATTATTGGTACCATAAGTAATATCTGCTGCATAAGCTTTTCGCCTGCCTTCAGAGTTTGGCTGGTGGTTGTCTATACAGTCAACTGTTAGCCCATGGAATTCAAATAAAGGTGCTTTCCATGTGCTGTCCCTTCTGGCAAGGTAGTCGTTAACCGTTACAAGGTGAACCCCGTTTCCTGTAAGTGCATTAAGATACAATGGCAGGGTGGCCACAAGTGTTTTACCCTCACCCGTCTGCATCTCGGCAATTTTACCCTGATGTAGTACCACACCACCAATTAACTGAACATCATAATGTATCATGTCCCAGGTTATTTCCTTACCGGCAGCATTCCATGAATTGGCCCACACAGCATTATCGCCTTCCAGCACTACATAAGGCTTGGTAGCCGAAAACTCCCTGTCCTTAGGGGTTGCAGTAACCGCAATAGATGTATTTTCCTTAAAGCGGCGTGCAGTTTCCTTAACCACAGCAAATGCTTCAGGCAATATATCCATCAATACTTTTTCAGAAATTTCATAGGCCTCTTTCTCAAGGGCATCTATAGAGGCATAAATATCTTCACGCGCATCAATATCCTGAATGGTTTCCACTTCCTGAAGGTATGATGCTATTTTAGCATCCTTTTCTGCCCTTGCTTCACGGATTTTATCCTTGAAGTATATTGTTTTAGCCCTTAATTCATCATGCGATAAAGATGCAAGCGCATCTTCATACGTTTTGATTTTATTTATTATAGGCTGTATGGCCTTTATATCCTTTTGCGACTTATCACCCACAAAGGCCTTTAAAATACTGTTTAATAAACTCATTATTATATATAATTACTTGTATTTATTTGAAATAGGTTACAAATTTAACCAAAAAAAAAGCCTCGTGAAAGAGACTTTTCAATTGATTATTTATTTTTTACCTAGTATTCATCCTCATTCCAAAGGTAATCTTCGTCTGTAGGATAATCAGGCCATATTTCTTCCATCGATTCGTAAATCTCACCTTCGTCCTCTATGGATTGAAGATTTTCTACCACCTCAAGAGGAGCACCGGTCCTGATGGCATAGTCAATCAACTCATCTTTAGTAGCCGGCCACGGAGCATCACTTAAATAGGATGCCAGTTCTAATGTCCAATACATCTGTTAAACGATTTAATTTTATGCAAAAATAAATTTTCTACTGAAAAAGTCAAGTAAAACTTTCTTTATTTTATAAAAATTTAAAAGAACGCTTCAGGCTGACGTTAATACTTTTCAGGAATCCACTTCACCTCATCGGCCTGCAGGTCATGCGACAACTTTCGTGCCAGTACAAAAAGGTAGTCAGAAAGGCGGTTAAGGTAGGTTAAAACCATTTCATCTGTAGGTTCAATTTCGTGCAAATGCACAGCTAAACGCTCTGCGCGGCGGCAAACGCAACGTGTTATATGACAGTATGACACGGTAGTGTGGCCTCCCGGTAGCACAAAATGCGTCATGGGTGGCAATGCTTCATCCATCCTGTCAATTTCATTTTCAAGCAGTTCTATATCCTGTACTGAAATTTTAGGTATGTTTAAACGTTCTTTCCCATTTTTTAAAACCGATTTTTCAGGGTCTGTTGCCAATATGGCACCTGCTGTAAACAAACGGTCCTGTATGCGCTCCAGTACTTTTTTATACATCGGGTTTATTTCCTGGTCCCTTACCAGCCCTATGTGGCTGTTCAGTTCGTCTATTGTACCATAGCTTTCAATGCGTATATGGTGCTTTGGCACGCGTGTGCCTCCAAAAAGTGCGGTTGTTCCTTTATCCCCTGTTTTTGTATATACTTTCATTTGTTAGTGTAATGCAGTACTATATCCTGATATAATTAATTATGTATATCGCGGTTTGAATTGTCACTCTCTATTATACCATCCCGAAGCCTTATTATGCGGTGGGCATGGGCAGCAATGTCCTCTTCGTGCGTAACAAGTATAACGGTATTTCCCGCAGCATGTATCTGGTTAAAAAGATTCATTATTTCAACCGATGTTTTACTGTCAAGGTTACCCGTAGGCTCATCTGCAAGTATTATTGACGGGTGGTTAACCAGTGCGCGCGCTACCGCTACCCTTTGGCGCTGCCCTCCTGATAGCTGGTTTGGCTTGTGGTCCATCCTGTCGGCCAGCCCTACCTGGTTTAAAACCTCTGTAGCACGGCTTTCCCTTTCGGGTTTTTTATACCCTGCATATACCATGGGTAGTGCAACATTATCAAGTGCCGTAGTGCGGGGCAGCAGGTTAAAGGTCTGGAACACAAAGCCTATTTCCCTGTTGCGTATTTCAGCAAGCTCATCATCGGTCATTTGGCTTACATCCTTGTTGTTTAATATATAAGAACCTGAAGTAGGGGTATCAAGGCAGCCAAGTATATTCATAAGTGTACTTTTACCTGAACCCGAAGGCCCCATAAGGGCTACATATTCGCCTTTATTTATAATAAGGTCTATACCTTTAAGTACTTTTATGGTTTCTTCGCCGAGGGGGAAATCCCTTGTTATGCCTTTAATATTAATTATTGCCTGTGCCATTATAGTAATTTGAGGCTTAAAAGTACATATTTTTTTTAGTTAAAGGAAATACTAAGCCTTTCATCAAATAATACCCTGCAATTTACACAAGGCAATAATTTTTTTATATACATTTATATAATTCCAACTTACTGTATATGAAAATGTTTATTCTTTTTATTGTTGCATTGGGCGTTCAGGCTGCTGCAGGGCAGGAAGGCTACCCGGTTCCACCCAATGCCGATGGACGGCTGTTTTATATTCAGCATAGCAATAACCATAACACTTTTGTATATGATGCTAATTTTTCAGGCTATAAAAAACTTGATGCTAATGAGCCTGTAACTATTTACCGCATAAATTATGAAGATGGTGGGGTAAAAGAACCTTTAACTTCCATTCAGCGTAAAATGGCATATGGCATCAACTTTAAAAATAAGGGGCAAAATGTTTTTGAATTTTCCCTTGCAGCCTATCCTGAAAAAACATTATTGCTTAAACTGCACAGTAATGGCAAACCTTATGTAAGTGTAACCGTAAACGGAAAACCTATAGTACTTCGTAAAATGTTTTTATACTGCAACAAGCTGGGCACTAAAGTTTCCCATATTGATTTTTATGGTACAGACGCTTCCCATAAAGATGTAAAAGAGCGCTTTTTTATCAGCAAATAACACTATCTCTTAGTTAAGGATTTCTTAAAATTCTTAATAAAATCTATAACTATACTAAATTATTCTTAATAATTTAAGTTAAACTTTGATATGTGGTGAAAGGTGGTGTAATTTTAGCTTATGAAAAGTAACATAAAATACAAAACAACCATGAAAAGAATCAATTTAGTATTAGGTGCAGCATTAGTTGCGGTAAGTTTTACATCATGTAAAAATGAGGCCGAAATGGCTGCAGAAAAAAGTGTTGACCGTTATGAGTCTTTTGTTGACTCTGTAGACCGTCTTGATGATGCAGAAAAATCTGCTAACTGGGCTGCTATTGAGGCACAGTATGAAACAAGGCTTAACGAAGCCCAGGCTGCGCTTGATAATGTTAAGGACAGGGAGAATGCACAAAAAAGGATAGACGACAAAAAAGCCAAATATGATGAAGTGAAAAATGAAACTTCTGAAAGCATGGCAAATGCTAACAATAATGACAGTACATTATGGGTAGCTTATTTTGGCGAAGGAAACGGAGTTGGCAACGATATGGATTTTACATGGGTTAACAAGGATAACATCCTTAGTGTTTACCAAAGGTTTGTAGATACTTTTAATGCTAATAAAGATAACTACTCCCGTGAGGATTTCGATAAGATAAAAGCTTATTATGAAGCTCTTGACGCAAGGAAAAATACTGTTGAAAAAGAAGGATTAAGTGCTGAGGACAACAGGAAGATTGCAGCCCTTAAACTTGAATTTGCACCTAAATTTAAATGGGAGCGTATGACAGCTAAAGGAAATGAAAATGAAGAAGCTAAAGAAGCTGCGGAATAAATAATATTAATAAATTAAATAAAGGTTAATTTGCAATTTCCTGAAAAGTGTGCCATTAGGCACACTTTTCTTTTTTAACTGATGCTTAACTGTATGGTAATTAATAGTTTGGTAACTTTAAATGTAACTTAATAACTAATTATTATGCCAAGAAGAAAAAGCCCGGGGCCGCAGGTTAAAGATAAAGACCAGTATGAAGCCCTTAGAGACAAAGGCTACAGCAAAGAAAAATCTGCAAGGATAGCCAACAGTAAAAACGCCGAACACAGGGGAGGTAAAGCAAAAAAATATGAAGACCGCACCAAACAGGATTTGTATGAGGAAGCTAAAAAGGTGGGGATTGAAGGACGCTCTAAAATGACTAAGGCAGAACTTGCCAAAGCATTACGTAACAATTAGCCCAAAAGGCCATACAGGTTGCGAAGGCCTAAAATGGCATCTAAAAAAAATGAGCGTTTGCTCCGTATCATAAAATGCTGTTTTGCCTGTCCCGGCCTGAAAAAGACAAAGCCTGCAAAGTAAGCATCAGCCGTTACAGTTACCTGTTTATGGTTTTTAATTGCTTTCCAGGTTTTTTCTGTTTTCCCTGACGCATGTATATTGCCGGCAATACAAAATGTAGTATTGTTTTTTTCTTTTATTACCTGTTCCAGCAGTGCAGTAGTATCTTTTTCATCTTCAACGGAAATATAAGCCATGTCTATACCTCCCGGTACAGGCGCAAGCGTGGAAAAGAACCATAATTGTATATTATTCTTTTCAGCGGCATAGCGCAAAAGTTTTGTTACGCTTTCTGCCTCATTACCTAGTACAAGTAGTTTGGCAGGCCTTAAACGGCAGGTAATTTTATATAGTAATTCTGCCTGCCGGTAACTCACGTTTATATTAAGGTCTTTATATTCCCGTCTGCTAAATGAAGGCGCAGGGGAATAAAATGCCTTGTTGGCAAAGCCAAACATAAAAGGGGAGTGGATGCTATGCTCGTTTACAGAGTTCCACAGGTAGTTTATGTAGCTTTGCTTTTTCATTATTCTTCTATTTTGGCACTCAGTTCAAACCAGCGTTCTGTTTTCTCGTCTATACGGTTCAGTATTTCCTGCAATTCCCCGGCTTTTGTATTTATTTCATCTTCACTTACACTGCCTTCAGAAAAAAGTTGTTCAATAGCCAGCTTTTGTTTTTCAAGTTCCTGTATTTCCTTTTCAAGTTTCTGGTATTCTTTCTGCTCATTAAAGGTTAGCCCTGCTTTAGCGTTGCCCTGCCTCCATGATTTTTTGTCGGTAGCTGCCTTCGGTTCTTCCTTAACAGGTTCAGCACTGTCTTCATAAGACCTGAAATCGCTGTAATTTCCGGGAAAATCCTCCACCTCGCCCTCGCCCCTGAAAACAAAAAGGTGGTCGGTAATTTTATCCATAAAATACCTGTCGTGCGATACCACGAGTAGGCAGCCCGGATAATCCAGCAGGAAGTTTTCAAGCACGTTAAGCGTTACAATATCAAGGTCATTGGTAGGCTCATCCAGGATAAGAAAATTGGGGTTTTGTATTAAAACAGTACACAGGTACAGGCGTTTCAATTCACCGCCGCTTAATTTTTCTACAAAATCATATTGTTTTTTCCGGTCAAACAAAAAGCGTTCAAGCAATTGCGAAGCAGATATTGTGCGCCCTTTTGCCAGTGGGATGTATTCGCCATATTCCTTTATAATATCAATAACCTTTTGTTCGGGTTTGGGGTTAATGCCGCTTTGGGTATAATAACCCAGTTTTATGGTGTCGCCTATTATTACCTTGCCGTTATCAGGTGCTATTGACTGTGTCAGTATATTTAGGAAAGTTGTTTTACCCGTACCGTTTTTACCGATAATACCAACACGCTCACCTTTTTTAAAGTTATAATTGAAGTTGTTTAGTATAACTTTGTCACTAAACCTTTTGGAAACATTATGCAGTTCAACAATTTTACTGCCCATCCGTTCCATGTTTATTTCAAGTTCTACCTGGTGCTCTTTTCGGCGGCTGTGGGCTTTTTCTTTTATTACATAAAAATCGTCCTGCCTTGATTTTGATTTTGTAGTACGGGCTTTGGGCTGGCGGCGCATCCAGTCAAGCTCTTTTACATATAGGTTTTTTGCTTTTTCCACACTTGCATTTTCAGCCGCTATGCGCTCCTCTTTTTTGGTAAGGTAGTAGGAGTAATTTCCTTTATACTGGTAAAGCCTGCCATTGTCAAGCTCAATTATCTCATTGCAAACCCTTTCCAGGAAATACCTGTCGTGTGTTACCATAAAGAGCGTCATGTTCTCTTTTGCAAAATAATTTTCCAGCCATTCAATCATTTCAAGGTCAAGATGGTTAGTGGGCTCATCAAGAATCAACAGGTCGGGCTTATTGATAAGTATAATAGCCAGTGCAAGGCGTTTTTTTTGCCCACCGGAAAGATTTTTTACTTTCAGTTTAAGGTCATCAAGCTTTAAACGGAATAATATCTGTTTATACTGGGTTTCAAAATCCCATGCATTATGCAGTTCCATACGCTCAAACGCTTTCTGGTAAGCCTCCTCCTCTTCAGGATTTTCCAGTGCCTTTTCATACTGCTCTATTACTTTTAGTATTTCGTTGTCTGAAGCAAAAATGCTCTCCTCAACGGTAAGTTCAGGCTGTAAGTTGGGTTCCTGCGGCAGGAACGCCATTTTAATTTCTTTACGTATAACCACCTGTCCCGTGTCAGGCTGGTCTTCGCCGGTCAGTATTTTCAGGATACTTGTTTTACCGGTTCCGTTTTTGGCAACAAAGGCTATTTTCTGGTCTTTATTGATGCCAAAGGATATGTTTTCAAACAGTGTGCGCTCACCGAAAGATTTTGATATGTTTTCTACTGAAAGGTAATTCACAGGTTTTTGATTTTATGCAAAAGTAATTCTATTCCGTCTAACTAAAAATTTATGTTTATAACGACAAAAAGTCAGTTAAAAGTGCCAAATTGTCTTATTCGTTGTATTGGAATGAGTTTTGTCTTGTCTAAAGCGTAGAATAAAAACAATATCTCAAGTTTAACTTAAATTATAAAGCATTATGAACTTAGTAAAAAGAAACCAAACAAACCCTAACTCTTTATTTCCGTCAGTAATGGATGAATTGTTTAAAGACTGGATGGGCGGTTCAGCACTTTCCAACAGCAGGGTAGTGCCACCGGTAAACATTAAAGAAACAGACCAGTTTTTTACCGTTGAGCTTATGGCTCCCGGAATGAAGAAAGAAGATTTTAATATTGAAGTTGATAACGACCTGCTAACTATTTCCTCGGAAATTAAAACAGAAAAGAATGAGGAAGAGGGCAAATTTACAAGAAGGGAATTTAGCTATTCATCATTTAAAAGGTCGTTCACGCTTCCTGAAACTGTAAATGAAGACGAGATTAATGCTGCCTACCAGGATGGGATTTTAAAAATAACCCTTCCTAAAAAAGAGGAAGCATTACCAAAACCAAAGAGGTTAATAGATATTTCATAATTGATTTGAGTTAGTTAGTTCGAAAAAGCGCCTGATGGCGCTTTTTTGTTTTTCACTATCTGCAATTGGTTTATCTTTGCCGTATGCAGCTATCGGTAATAATACTTAATTATAATGTGCGCTATTTTTTAGAACAGTGCCTGCGTAGCGTACAAAAAGCCTTACAGGGAATTGACGGGGAAATTATTGTGGTTGACAATAATTCGGCTGATGATAGCTGTGCTATGGTAAGGGAAAATTTTCCCGGTGTTACCTTAATAGAAAACAACTATAATGCAGGATTCCCCAAAGGTAACAATATAGGTGTACAGGCTGCAAAGGGAAAATATATATGCATACTTAATCCTGATACTGTTATTGCAGAAGATACCTTTGCTAAAGTAATGGAATTTGCCGGGCAACAGCAAACCCCGGGTATTACAGGTATAAAAATGATTGATGGCGGAGGTCATTTCCTGCCTGAAAGCAAAAGGGGAGTGCCTACACCATGGGTGGCTTTTACAAAGATAGCCGGGCTGGGTAAAATGTTTTCCCAGTCGCAATTTTTTAATAAATATTATGCCTGCCACCTTAAAAAAAACAATTCAGGCAAAGTGGATATTCTTGCGGGTGCGTTTATGTTTATGGAAAGGGATTTATATCTTTCGGTAGGCGGTTTTGATGAAGGATGCTTTATGTACAGCGATGATATTGATTTATCCTATACTGTTTTAAAGGAAGGGCGCGATAATTATTACTTTTCAGGCAGTTCCATAATTCATTACAAAGGGGAGAGTACTGTAAGGGATGGGGAATATATGTCACGTTTCCGGCAGGCTATGCAGTTTTTTTATAAAAAGCATTTTCGTAGTTCTCCTTTTTTTGATGTTTTCATGAAATCAGGGGCTCTTTTTTTTGCCCTGGTAAAGAAAAATAAAAAAGTGCCCGGGATAGTACCGGATGAGTACCTGCTTTTTTCTGCAGATGAAATGCTGAAGGAAAAGCTTGAAGAAATTTCTCAAAAGAAAGTTATACGGCTTGGTGAATACCGCCAAAATATGTTATTTTCACATAAAGAAGCCGGCAGTCCAAAAATTGAAGTGGTTTTTGACAGTGCCCTTCTTGATTACTGCGATATAATCGCTATTATGGAACAGCACGCCAATGACGGATATACATTTAAAATAAAGCCCGGAGGCTGTAATTATATAATAGGCAGCAATAATAGTAACGACAGGGGAGAAGTTATTTTATTGTAAAAAGCATTGCAAACGTTTGAATAATTAAGAATGAAAAATTTATAAGTCGATTTTTTTATTAATTTCGCAAGCATAAATACTAATTTTACCTTTAGGTTAACAATATGGCAAAATTTGAACTTAAATTACCCAAGATGGGTGAAAGTGTTGCAGAGGCAACCATTACAAACTGGCTTAAAAATGTTGGCGATACTATTGAGGCAGATGAAGCCGTACTTGAAATTGCTACAGACAAAGTAGATTCAGAAGTGCCTTCGGAAGTTTCGGGGGTTTTAACCGAAATACTTTTTCAGGTTAATGATGTTGTACAGGTGGGCCAGACTATTGCTTATATTGAAACCGAAGGCGGTGCTGCTGTTGATGCGCCTAAAGAAGAAACTACTGCAGCCAATGTGCAGGCTGTTGAAAAAACGGTTGATACGGCTAAAGAAACAGCTACGCCAGCAAGTGTTGATTTTTCTGATTCGGACAGGTTTTATTCGCCACTTGTTAAAAATATAGCGAAGGAGGAAGGTATTTCGCTTTCAGAACTGGAAAGCATAACCGGTACAGGAAAAGATGGCAGGGTAACTAAAAACGATATACTGGATTATATTAAAAACCGTGGAAGCCAGCCACAACCTGAAGCTCCGGCGCAGCCACAGGCTGTTCAGCCGCAACGTGCACCGCAGCAGGAGGCACCAAAAGCTGCTCCTGTATCTGTAAACGGGCAGGATGAAATAGTGGAAATGGATCGTATGCGTAAACTGATTTCAAAGTATATGGTGGAATCGGTTCAGACATCGGCACACGTTCAGTCGTTCATAGAGGTTGATGTAACCAATATAGTAAAATGGAGGGATAAGGTAAAAAACATGTTTGAAAAACGTGAAGGTGAAAAACTTACTTTTACCCCAATATTTATGGAGGCTGTAGCCAAGGCTCTGAAAGATTTCCCATTAATGAATATATCGGTAGAAGGGGAATATATTGTAAAGAAAAAGAACATAAATCTTGGTATGGCAGCGGCATTGCCTAATGGTAACCTTATAGTGCCGGTAATTAAAAATGCCGACCAGCTTAACCTTGTAGGTATGGCTAAGGCAGTTAATGATTTGGGTAATCGTGCCAAGATGGGCAAACTAAAGCCGGATGATACACAGGGTGGCACTTATACCGTTACCAATGTAGGTACTTTTGGCAGTGTGTTTGGTACGCCAATTATAAACCAGCCACAGGTAGGTATACTTGCTTTGGGTGCCATACGTAAAGTACCTGCTGTTATTGAAACGCCGGAAGGAGATTTTATAGGTATACGCCAAAAAATGTTCCTGTCGCACAGTTATGACCACCGTGTGGTAGATGGTGCGCTGGGAGGCTCGTTTGTAAAACGGGTAGCCGATTACCTTGAAGCCTGGGATAGTAACAGGGACATATAATTTCAAAAAAGAGCTCCGTGTAGGGGCTCTTTTTATTTTGTATCTTTAAAGTATAAAATATCTTATGAAATTTATTTCTGCATTACTGATTATTCTGGTTTCTGTTTTTGTTTCCGAAAAGGGAAATAAACGTTTTAACCGCGATATTCCTATAGAATATAATGATTCTTTATGGACAGAAATTAACTTTAAAACTTCGGGCATGATTAACAGTATGGCTTATGCGGATACTGCCAATTTCATGCATGTAAAAATATACCCGTGCGCACGTTGTTTTTTAAGGCCGGAAGTTGCTTTGGCTCTGGAAAAGGCAAACAGCCTTGCACAAACTAAAAAATTAAGGCTTGTCATTTATGATTGTTACCGCCCTTACGGCTTTCAGAAAAAAATGTATGATATAGTGAATAACCCACGCTATGTGGCCAAACCCGGAAAGGGCTCCAACCATAACAGGGGTGCTGCGGTAGACCTTGCGCTTGCCGATGAAAACGGGCAACTGCTTGATATGGGCAATGCCTTTGATGATTTTTCGGAATTATCACATTATACAGCCGATGGTATTACAACTGAAGCAAAAAAGAACAGGAAAATATTGCGCAGCATTATGGTAAAAGCAGGATTTAAACCCTATGATAATGAATGGTGGCATTTTGATTATAAGCAAAATATATATCCTGTTTCAGGATTTATATGGAAGTGTGAATAAAAATAGCCAATTTTAAAAAGGTAAATAATAGGTTTACTTTTTCTTTTTAAAATATCCATAGGCTATATTTGTGGTATATACATAATACAAGATGGAATTAAAACTTAACAGGCCCATATGCTTTTTTGACCTTGAGACTACGGGGACTGATATTTGCAAAGACAGGATAGTAGAAATATCAATATTAAAAGTTTACCCAAACGGGAATAAAGAGGGCAGGACATGGCTGGTAAACCCGGAAAGGCCAATACCACCCCAAACCACTGCCTTTCATGGTATAACTGATGAAAAAGTGGCAAATGAGCCTACTTTTAAAGAACTTTCCCACCAGATATATAACATGATAAAGGATTCTGATTTGGCGGGCTATAATTCTGACAGGTTTGATATTCCTTTACTTGCAGAAGAAATGTTGCGCGCGGGGCTTGATTTTGATATGAAAAACAGGGTTTCGGTAGATGTGCAGACTATATTCCATAAAAAAGAGGAACGCACACTTAGTGCAGCTTATAAATTTTACTGCGGGCAGGTTCTTAATAACGCCCACAGTGCAGAAGCAGATACCAATGCAACTTATGAGATATTAAAATCGCAGCTTGACCGTTACGATGACCTGCAAAATGATGTAAAATTCCTTTCGGAATATACCACACGTAAAAAAGCAGTTGATTTTGCAGGTTTTATTGCGCTTGATGAGGACGGCGAGGAGGTTTTTACCTTTGGTAAATTTAAAAATGCCAAGGTGGAAAAGGTGCTGGAGCAGGAACCGGGTTACTATGGATGGATGCAAAATGCAGATTTCCCGCTGTACACAAAAAAGGTGCTTACAGCAATTAAGCTAAGAAAACTGAACAACAAACTGGTTTAAAGTTAGTTATGAAAATTATTTGTATAGGCAGGAATTATGCCGACCATATAAATGAACTGCAAAATGAAAGGCCGGAAGAACCGGTAATTTTTATGAAACCGGATACGGCTTTACTGCAAAAACAGTTTCCTTTTGTCATTCCTGAGTTTAGCAATGATGTGCACCATGAGGTTGAGGTACTGGTAAAAATCAATAAAGTTGGTAAGTATATTGATGCCAGGTTTGCCCATAAATACTATGATGAAATTGGGCTTGGTATTGATTTTACTGCGCGCGACCTGCAATCACAATTAAAGGCTAAAGGCTTACCCTGGGAAAAAGCCAAGGCTTTTGACGGTTCTGCTGTTGTGGGTGACTTTATATCAAAGTCAGAATTTGAATCACTTGATGCTATTGATTTTCACCTTACCAATAATGAGAATGTAGTACAGCAAGGCAATACGGCCCATATGCTTTGGAAAATAGATGAGCTGATAGCGTATGCTTCAAAATATTTTACATTAAGGACTGGAGATATATTGTTTACAGGAACGCCTAAAGGGGTAGCAAAAGTTAATTCCGGAGATGTGCTTGAAGGCTTTATACAAAACAAAAAATTATTCAGGATACAGGTAAAGTAATGGCTATAAATTATAATTTATCCAAAGTATATGCAATTTCTGATAATGATGCAGAATTTGCAAAGCAGATAGTGGTGCTTTTTACAGAAGAAGTACCTGCAGAAATGCATAATATTAAAGAGGGGCTTAAGGAAAAGGATTACAGCAGGGTGTACCATGCAGCCCATAAAATAAAACCAACGCTGGACCTTATGGGAATGGATATGGCTTATGAAGATGTAGTAACCATTGAAAACTGGACAAGGGCCGAAGGAAAGAAAAAGGAAATTAAGGATGTGGTGAAAAGCCTTAAGGGATATATTAACCTTACGGTAAAGGAACTAAAAAAAGATTTTAATTTATAGTTGTTATGAAGGCTGCTATAGTTACCGTTGGCGATGAGATACTTATCGGCCAGATAGTTGATACCAATTCATCTTATATTGCAAAATCACTTGATAAAATTGGTATTGGAGTACATGAAATGCTTTCCATAAGCGACGACAGGGAACATATCAGCAATACGCTGGCGGCTTTGCAGAACCGGGTGGACGTTGTTGTGATTACCGGAGGGCTTGGGCCTACTAAAGACGATATTACCAAGAAAACCTTTTGCGATTACTTTGAGGATGAGTTAATTGTAGATAATGAGGTGCTTGAACACGTAACCCAGCTTATTGAAAAAGTATTGCAGCGCCCCGTTTCACAAATGAATAAGGACCAGGCACTTGTTCCTTCAAAATGTACAGTGCTTTTTAACCGTGTGGGTACTGCCCCGGGAATGTGGATGGAAAAGGAAAATACAGTTTTTATATCGCTTCCCGGCGTGCCTTATGAGATGAAGGATATAATGGAAAAAGAAGTGCTGCTGCGCCTTATATCGAAATTTAAAAGGCCGTATATTGTACATAAGACATTGCTTACTTATGGGCAGGGAGAGAGTGTTGTGGCAGAGCGTATTGAAGAATGGGAAGATAACCTGCCGGAATTTATAAGACTGGCCTACCTGCCCAGCCCGGGCAGGGTGAGGCTCCGTTTAACGGCAAGAGGGATAGATGAGGATTTTTTAAAAAGCAGCATTAATGCAGAAATCGAAAAGCTAAAATTACTTATTGCTGACATAATTGTAGGCTACGATGAAGATGAAACGATTGAAGTAGTTATAGGCAGGGAACTGGCCAAACGTAATAATACTATAGCTGTTGCAGAGAGCTGTACGGGAGGTAAAATAGCGCAGTTAATAACAAGTATTCCGGGCTCATCTGTATACTTTAATGGCGGTATGGTAACTTATGCCACAAAGTCTAAAAGCGAAGTGCTTGATGTGCCTGAAGATATCATAAAAAAATATAGTGTTGTAAGTGCTGAGGTTGCCGAGGCTATGGCGCAAAATGCAAGAAAAATTTTTAAAGCGGATTATGCGGTAGCAACCACAGGCAATGCAGGGCCTGCAAAAGGCGATTCCGATGCCGGGGTGGGGACTGTTTTTATAGCTATTGCAACCCCAAAAGGAGTTAGTAGTGAGGAATTTAATTTTGGGCAGCCTCGTGAAAAAGTTATCGATAGGGCAGCAAACAAGGCATTGGAAAAAATTTATCAGGAAATTGTAAAAAACTGATTGTATGTGTTTGTGTAATAGATTTATTTTTTGTTACTTTGCACCCTGATTTTTTGAAATAACGATATAAAAAGCGAGAAATAATGTCAAGAGTTTGTGCCCTTACAGGTAAGAAAGCGATGGTTGGAAATAACGTTTCCCACGCAATGAACAAGACTAAAAGAAAGTTTAGTGTAAACTTAGTGAAGAAGCGTTTTTATCTTCCTGAAGAAGACAGGTGGATAACTCTTAGGGTAGCCGCTTCTACTATCAAGACAATTAACAAAAACGGAATTGCTGCAGTTTTGAAAGAAGCTAAAGCAAAAGGGTTTATAAAATAATCCTTTCCTTAAAGTAATATATAATTAAGATGGCAAAGAAAGGTAACAGAATCCAGGTAATTTTAGAATGTACCGAACACAAAGCTACCGGATTACCGGGAACTTCAAGGTATATCACTACAAAAAACAAAAAAAATACTCCGGACAGATTAGAGATTAAAAAGTTTAATCCGATTTTGAAGAGAGTGACTGTTCATAAAGAAATTAAATAATTTATTGAGTCATGGCAAAGAAAACCGTAGCAACGTTACAAACATCTTCAAAAAGGTTAACTAAAGCTATCAAGATGGTAAAGTCTCCTAAAACAGGTGCCTATACTTTTGTTGAGAGCGTTATGCCTCCTGAAGATGTGGATAATTTTCTTAAAAAGAAATAACATCCAGTTACATAATATATAGAAAAGCTGCTTTCTTGTACAGAAAGTAGCTTTTTTATTTTCTATATTTACCATCGGAAAAAACGACTTATTACATCTATGAATTTTTTTAAAAAGATATTTTCTTCCGAAAAGAAAGAAACCCTGGATAAGGGCCTTGAAAAAACAAAAACCTCCTTTTTTTCTAAACTATCTAAAGCTGTTGCAGGAAAATCAAAGGTTGATGATGAGGTGCTTGATAACCTTGAAGAAGTACTTGTTTCATCTGATGTGGGGGTTAATACAACGCTTAAAATTATTGAAAGGATTGAAGAGCGTGTAGCCAAAGATAAGTACTTAGGCACCGATGAGCTTAACCAGATTTTAAGGGAGGAAATAGCCGGGCTGCTTTCTGAAACCAATATTGGTGAAGCAACAGATTTTGAGGTTCCGGCCAATAAAAAACCGTATGTAATAATGGTGGTTGGCGTTAACGGTGTAGGTAAAACCACAACCATAGGCAAGCTTGCGCACCAGTTTAAAAAAGCCGGGCATAAAGTGGTGCTTGGTGCAGCAGATACCTTTAGGGCAGCAGCTATAGACCAGTTACAGATTTGGGCTGACAGGGTTAATGTGCCCATAGTAAAGCAGCAAATGGGTAGTGACCCTGCATCGGTGGCTTTTGATACATTACAGTCGGCAGTTAAGCAGGATGCAGATATTGTTATTATTGATACCGCAGGAAGATTGCATAACAAAGTAAACCTGATGAATGAGCTTACTAAAGTAAAAAGGGTAATGCAAAAAGTGGTGGGTGATGCGCCTCATGATGTTTTATTGGTTTTGGACGGCTCTACAGGGCAAAATGCATTTGAGCAGGCCAAGCACTTTACTGCAGCTACAGAAGTTACTTCATTAGCGGTTACAAAGCTTGACGGTACTGCAAAAGGCGGCGTTGTTATAGGCATTTCAGACCAGTTTCAAATTCCTGTAAAATATATTGGTGTTGGTGAGGGTATAGAAGATTTACAAGTTTTTAATAAATATGAGTTTGTAGATTCTTTTTTTAAATAGTAATTTGATGAGAGTTGTTGCAGTATTCATAGCTTTAGTCTGCATTTCATGCAGCCATAAGATTGACGAAAAAAATCTCGATTATTTAAATGGTTATTGGGAAATTGAAGAGGCTGTAATGCCTGATGGCTCAGAAAAAGAGTATAAAGTAAACCCTGTGATTGATTATTTTGAGCTTAAAGATAAAAAGGGAATCAGAAAGAAGGTAATGCCTCAGTTTGATGGTTCTTATAAAGTAAATGGGCTTTCTGAAAATATAGTTATACTCCAGCAGGATGATAAAACTTATATAAGCTATACTACAGATTATGCAAAGTGGAAAGAGCAAATAGTAAAGCTTGATAAAGAGCAGCTTGTGTTAAGGAATGAGCAGGATATTGAATATCATTATAAAAAACCGCAACCTTTCAGTATAAAGTAATGGCAAAGCGTTTAAACGATAATACGTCAATCAGCGATGTGCTTAAAGAGTTTATACAGGTAAATAACCTGCAAAAGGGCATGGATAAAATTGATGTGCGTGAAGCGTGGAAAAACCTAATGGGTAATGGAGTAAATAATTACACACGCGAAATACTGCTTAAAAATGATATTTTATATGTAGAGCTTACTTCGGCCGTATTGCGGGAAGAGTTAAGCTATGGAAGGGAAAAGATAATAAAAATGATTAATGAAGAATTAGGCAGGGAAGTAGTTAAAGATGTAATATTACGATAAAAAAAGAGCCGCTTTTTAAGCGGCTCTTTTTTTATACTTGCGAGATTTTATTAAAACTGCTCCCTGCCTGCAAAGTGGAAAGCACCTTCAATAGCGGCATTTTCATCACTGTCAGAACCGTGAACAGCATTTTCTCCTACAGATGTAGCATATTTTTTACGGATTGTACCTTCGGCAGCATCGGCAGGATTTGTAGCTCCTATTAATTTCCTGAAATCCTCAACTGCATTTTCCTTTTCAAGTATAGCAGCTACTATTGGGCCTCTTGTCATAAATTCAACAAGTTCACCAAAGAAAGGCCTTTCTTTATGCACAGCATAAAATGCCTGGGCATCTGCTACTGTAAGTTGTGTTAACTTTAATGATACTACCCTGAAACCGGCTTCGGTAATCATTGATAAAATACCGCCAATGTGCCCTTTTTCAACAGCATCCGGCTTAATCATTGTAAATGTCCTGTTTGTTGCCATAGTCGTTTTTAAATTTGGTGCAAAAGTAGGGGTTTTTAAATTAATAATTTTAAATAATTATTACTGTTTTGCGCATTAAAGTACTATTACATTAAATTCCTGTTGAAGCGGTTTAAGTTCTGTAAATAGCCTTTCCAGCAATGCACCATCAAATTCCAGATAAAATTCAGAAAAATTTACCTTTCGCTCCTGTAGCCCCTGCCCCGGGAAAAGTTGGTTTTGCAATTCGGCTATACGGGCCAGTTTATCGGCATGTATACGTTTTTCTGCACGGGTTAACTTCTTTTCAAGATTGTCAAGTCCTTTAAGCTGTTTTGTCTGCTGTGCCATAACGGCACCGTAAAAGGAAGCATCGGTTTCTTGTGCAGTTGCGGCTAACTTTTCAAATTGATTTTTTAAAAAGTCTTTCTGTTCCGAAAAATCAAGTTCAAATTTGGAATATTCCTTGATTTTTTGGTTTAGCAATTCCTGTTGCCTGCTGAAAATATCATTCCAGGTTAAATTCAGTTTATCCAGTTTTTCGGCCTGCTTTTTTGTAGCCAGTAAAACAGAATTACGTAATAATAATATAGGAAATGTAACTTTGGCTGCATCAAAGTAGGATTTTAGTTCCAGCCAGTAAGCTATTTCTCCGCCCCCACCAATATAGCAAAGGTTGGATAATATTACTTCCTGGTACAGCGGCCTCATTATTACATTAGGGCTAAATCGTTCAGGATTGCTTTCTGCCAAATCCAGTATTTCCTCCTGGGTAAATTGGAGTTGTGTATTGTTTACATAATAAGTACCATCCTGTAAAATAATACGTTCCCTGAGATTGTCTTCAATATAAAAAAGGTTTATTTCCCTTGGGTTAACCTGTATATTATATTCTTTTAGTAAAGATGCCGTTTCCGCTACTTTGGTATGTGATGTTTGGTGCAGCAACTCTTCTTTTATATGCGGTAAAAAAAGTTTTTTAAGTTCTTTATTGTCAGCATCAATAATTACCAGCCCTTTTTCGCTAAAAAGTGCATTCGCGAGATAACGGGTGGCATCAGCAAGATTTGTATGTTCTATATAGGCTTTTTCAAAAAGGGCAGTAAGCGTTTTCGCATTGTCGCCTGCGCCCATTTCTTTAGTAAAAGCAGTAAGCACGGCATCCAGCCCATTTGTGTTGAGCCTGCCTACAGGCCCGGAGCTTTCCTTTGCCCATTTTATTTTTTTATCCCTGAAATTAAAATAATTTATTTCCTCAAAGTCATGGTCTTCCGTAGCCATCCAGTAAACAGGTACAAAATTATAATCAGGGTATTGAATTTTTAGCTGCTCCGTTAAATTGATAGTGGAAACAATTTTGTATAAAAAATATAAAGGCCCTGTAAAAAGGTTAAGCTGGTGCCCGGTGGTTATGGTAAAAGTATTTTCATCCTTTAAAAGACTAATGTTTTTTTGTGTAAGGGCAGAGGTGTCAGTGTTTTTATATTGTTCCTGTAATACGCCTGAAAGTATACTACGGAAACCAGAGTTATAATTTTGCTGCTTCTCTTTTATCTGCTCTTTAAAGTTTTCTATAGAAGGGAAACGGTTATACAGCTCTTTCAGGTTCTCTTTTTGATTAAGGTAATCAACAATTAAGGGTGTAAAATATCCTGAGTTTTGATAGCTGATACAGTCTGATGGCATTGCGTTATATTTTCCTGTAAAGTTAGCGAAATAGCTTTAAAATGTAAAGGTTATTCGGCCTTCTTCACACGCGTCCATTTTAGCATTTCACTGAGCAGGTTCCTGTCCCAGCTTTTTGGAGATAAATTTCGCTTTGGCACTAATTTACCGTTTAAATTTTGCACGTAAATAAACGGATAGCTGTAATTAAGTTCTATTGTGCCTAAATCGGCAGTAACAGAGTTATTGTTTATTTCTATGGTATCATCCAGCCGTATAAAATAATTTTCAGTTATTTCTAGCCCGAAGCTATTTTTATGGGGTTTTGTTATGCATATAGTGGCTAAAAACCCGGGAGGGCCAACAATATATTTATAGTTGCCCTGCAATTTTACCTTTGTATGTATGGGTGATATTTTTTCGGAACTGTAATTACATTCCCAGACGCTGACTGCGCCTTTACTGCATAAAAGGTAAATCTCTGCTTTTTTAAATTGTGCCGTTTCCATAACAAAACTAAGTTCAAAAAACATATTGCTGGTTTTCTGTGCAAATCCAATATAAGTGGAGAGTATAATAAATAATAAAACAACTTTTTTCATTGTAGGCTTTATATGTATTATAAATATAGCTAAATATCAGCTACTTTTGCACACTTAAACCCATTGATTTGAAAGCCAAACTATTTTTAATAACCCCGCCTTTTACACAGCTTAATACCCCTTACCCGGCAACGGCTTATTTAAAAGGTTTTTTAAACACCAAAGGTATATCGGCCGTTCAGGCTGATTTGGGTATTGAGGTTATTTTAAAGCTGTTTTCAAAACAGGGCTTAACAGATATGTTTGGGATAATTGACGCATCTGCTGAAAAACAAATGTCAGCTAATGCAAAGCGCATATATTCTCTTAAAAACGAGTACATAAAAACAATTGATGCGGTTATTTTATTCCTTCAGGGAAACAATCCAACGCTTTCACATCTTATATGTCAGGAAGATTTCCTGCCGGAAGCATCGCGCTTTGAGCAGCTTGATGAACTGGACTGGGCTTTCGGCTCTATGGGTACACAGGATAAAGCCAAGCATTTGGCAACACTATACCTGGAAGATATATCAGATTTTATAGTAGAGTGTATAGACCCTCATTTTGGCTTTAGCCGCTATGCCGAAAGGCTGGGCCGTTCTGCCAACAGTTTTGATGAGTTGTATGCAGCACTTCAGCAACCCTGCACATATATAGATGAATTGCTTTTAAGGCTGCTGCATGATTATGTGGAAAAGGAGCAGCCCGCATTGGTTTGTTTTTCTGTGCCTTTTCCGGGTAACTTATATTCCGCTTTCCGCAGTGCGCAATACATAAAGCAAAACTTCTCGGGGGTTAAAACTGCCATGGGCGGTGGTTTCCCAAATACTGAGCTGCGTTCCCTTGCCGATGCGCGGGTAATGGAATTTTTTGATTTTATTACCCTTGATGACGGCGAGGCACCGATAGAGTGCCTTGTTGAACATATTGAAGGCAGGAGAGGAGCCGATACGCTTAAGCGCACTTTTACACTGATAGATGGCACCCTGAAATATATAGATAATTCAGGATGCTGGGATTACAAGCAGTCAGAAACAGGTACGCCTGATTATACAGGGCTACCCTTAAATAATTATATATCTGTTATTGAGGTTGTAAACCCTATGCACCGTATGTGGAGCGACGGGCGATGGAATAAGCTTACAATGGCGCATGGCTGTTATTGGGGCAAATGCACCTTTTGCGACATTTCATTAGACTATATTAAAATATACGAGCCTGTTGCTGCAAAACTGCTGGCTGACCGTATGGAGCAGCTTATGGTACAAACGGGGCAAACGGGATTCCATTTTGTAGATGAGGCAGCACCACCGGCACTTATGCGCGAGCTTGCCCTCGAAATTTTGAGGCGTGGCCTTGCGGTAACATGGTGGACAAACATACGTTTTGAAAAAAGCTTTACAGCCGATTTATGCAGGCTTTTAAAAGCATCGGGCTGTGTGGCGGTTTCGGGCGGGCTGGAGGTAGCATCAGACAGATTGCTGGAACTGATACAAAAAGGTGTAACAGTGGCACAGGTAGCGCGTGTAACCCGCAATTTTACCGATGCCGGGATTATGGTACATGCCTACTTAATGTATGGTTATCCTACACAAACCATTCAGGAAACTATAGACTCACTGGAAATGGTGCGGCAAATGTTTGAACTGGGTATATTGCAATCGGGCTTCTGGCACCAGTTTGCCATGACAGCACATAGCCCTGTTGGGATGCAACCGGAAAAATTCGGGGTGGTTAAAGACAGTGATATTGCAGGAACATTTGCAAATAACGACATACTTTTTACCGATAGTACAGGAGCAAATCACGATAAGTTCAGTTATGGCTTAAAAAAGTCACTGTTTAATTACATGCACGGCATCTGCTTTGATTATCCCCTGCAGGACTGGTTTGATTTTAAAGTGCCTAAAACCAAAATACACCACGACTATATTTATAATATATTGCAGGAAGATGCAGGCTTTGCCATAAAACCTTCGGCTAAACTTGTATGGACAGGCGGAAAGCCAATTACCGAATATTATATCAAAAGCAAAAAAGGGCGCAGTTTTGAAATGGCATCATTTACATTTCATGACAGGAAAGAAACTTACAGTATTCAACTTGATAAAGAAAAAGCAAATTGGCTAAGTGGCTTTCTGGATTTAGCTTATGTGGGTAATGAAAATATAATTACTTATGCAAAGGCAAAGCAGGATTTTGAAAACCAATTTGAGGACTTCGAGCTTTTTTGGTTCAGTAAGCCCATTACTGTTTTAAGGCAGCATGCGCTTTTGGTACTATAACTTACGTTTTTCTTTCATTTCCAGATACTTTTCAGTCTGTTGCCTTGAAAGTATGGGAAGTATGCGCTGGTCTATTTTATCATAAATTTCCCTTGCCTTATCGCGCTTCTCGTTCGGGTGCATATCTTTTGCCTCGCCTAATGCAGTAAAAGCACTCCTTTGTTCTTCTATGATTTCCCTAACGGCTGCAAACTGGAAATCATCAAGGGTTAATTCCTTTTTTAAATATAAAACGGTTTGCTCTACAAAATCAACCTTTTCATTTTTGCTTTTGGAGCGTTTGTATTGTTCCCTGCCGATTGACCTGCTAACCTGCGCTACCGCAGGTATTGAAAATGCAAGTGCAAACAAAGCTACTGCTATATATAAAAAACTTTTTTTCATGTGACGCATATTAATATACCAAACTTATGGCTTTTTTAAATGAAAAGCAAAATCGTTTTGTTAAGCGTTTGCCGGAATGCCGTAAAGGTCAAACTCTGTGGCATCTGTTATTTTTATGGCTGCAAAATCACCTGTTTTTAAGTAAGTTACAGAGGCATCAATTAAAACCTCATTATCAACATCGGGGCTGTCAAACTCTGTCCGGCCAACAAAATAATTACCTTCTTTACGGTCTATTATACAACGGAATACCTGGCCGATTTTTTCCTGGTTAAGCTCCCATGAAATTTGCGACTGGATTTCCATGATTTCATTAGCACGCTGTTGTTTCACTTCGGCTGGCACGTCATCTTCAAGAAGGTAGGCATGTGTGTTTTCCTCATGCGAATAGGTAAAGCAGCCTAAACGCTCAAATCGCATTTCCTCCACCCAGTTTTTAAGTATCTGGAAATCTTCCTCGGTTTCGCCGGGGTAACCTACTATCAGTGTAGTCCTTATGGCCATTCCGGGCACTGCCTTACGGAACTGCTTTAACAAATTGGTAGTTTTTTCATACGTTGTACCACGGCGCATTGATTTAAGTATGTTGTCCGAAATGTGCTGCAACGGTATATCTATATAGTTACAAATTTTAGGCTCACGTTCCATTAATTCCAGTACATCCATAGGGAAACCGGAAGGAAATGCATAATGCAGGCGAATCCACTCAATGCCTTCAACCTTTACAAGATTTTCCAGTAATTCAGCAAGATTGCGTTTTTTGTATAAGTCAAGGCCGTAATAGGTAAGGTCCTGGGCAATTAAAATTAATTCCTTAACTCCGTTTTTAGCAAGCCCTTCGGCCTCTTTAACCAGCTTTTCAATAGGCTGGCTCACATGCTTGCCACGCATAAGCGGTATGGCGCAAAAGCTGCAGGGCCTGTCGCAACCTTCGGCAATTTTAAGGTAAGCATAATTTTTTGGGGTAGTAGTAAGGCGTTCACCCAAAAGTTCGTGCCTGTAATCAGCACCCAGGGCTTTTAAAAGCAATGGCAGTTCGGTTGTACCGAAATACTGGTCAACATTGGGTATTTCTTTTTGCAGGTCAGGCTTGTACCTTTCAGAAAGGCAGCCAGTTACAAAAACCTTATCTACAATTCCCTGTTCCTTTTTATCAACATAATTCAGTATCATGTTAACCGATTCTTCCTTTGCATTATCAATAAAACCGCAGGTGTTTATTACTATAATATTCCCTTCCTCATGGGCGGGTGCTTCGTGTGCCACATCTTTGCCGCTGGCTTTTAGCTGCCCCATAAGCACTTCGCTGTCATACACGTTTTTAGAACAGCCCAGGGTTATAACATTGATTTTATTCTTCTTTAACGACTTGGTTCTCATATAACTGAAAAAATTGGAGTGCAAAATTACGCTTTTTATTTACAGGCATGGGTATATACCCGTTAAAATTTAGGGGCATGTAAAAAGGTAAAGCCACTTCCTTAAAAGAAATGGTTTTACCGGATATATAAGTAAGATGAAAAAATTACAGGTCTAAAGTATAGGAAAGGGTAACATTATTGTTATCACTCTTTACCCTTGCTGCATCTGTAAAGCCGGCGGATACAACAGGTACTTCCATTTTACGTTGAAAATAGGAATAGGCCAGATCCAGCCTTGAGCCCCCGAAAGAAAAACCAAGCCCACCCGAAAGGCCCCAAAGGTCGCCCATGGTACGGCCGTTTTCATAAGGGCTTTGCTCAAAGCGGTAACCGCCCCTTAGGCTTACATTTTTTATGCGTACTTCGCCACCTACACGCACTTCGGCGGCATAACCCAATTGATCAGACAGTTGGTCATTAAGTCCGTTATAGCGTGAACTTTTGTATTCTGTTTTACTGTAATCCTTAATAGATGCATCAACGCTCAAAAGGCCGCTCCTGCCAAAAATATAGGCAAGGCTTCCTGTCCATTTAGATGGGGTTTTAATAGTATAATCATCAGATACCATTGTTACCTGCGGGTTAACAATAAAAGTATCATTGTTGGTGCTGCATTCCGGGCAGTATGACCTTAAGCTCTGGGTAACCTCATTTTGCAGGGTAAGCCAGGTTGGCGACTCATAAGCCACGCCGGCACGAAACTGCTCGGTTACTTTATATATTGCCCCAAGGTTAAATGAAACGCCGCCACCATACGTATATTTTTCGGTATTGAACCTTATTGACTGCAGTCCTGTTACATTTGGATTATTGGTATCTTCAAAAATGCTTGTTGTTTGTATATAATCTGTAAAATGCACATTAATATTGGCACCTAAATACAGGCGTTGTTTTAGCTGGGTGGCAAAGCTTAATGCGACCTTACCATTATAGCCTGAGGTTTGAAGATAATTTTCCTGGTAATAATTCCCGCCATTGGGCCCATTGGCAACATACGGAAGCCCTGCAGGGTCGGTATTAGGGTTAATAACAAATCCATAATAACCTAAGTATGCCTGCTGGTAACCAAAAGGTAAATCTTCAAAATAGGAATTTTCCAAGGTACTTACACTCGGAGCCTGCACACCGTCAAAACCATTGGCATAACTTAAAAAGTAGTTATTAATGGAGTTTGTAGGGTTAACGCCTTTAGAAAATATACTGTTGTCAAAATTATTGGTATTGTCGTAATTAAAACCAAGTGTAAACTTTTGCATAAACGAATCGGGATTGGTGTTGTTAAAAACGAAAACCGCACCCAGTTGGTTTAGCTCAAAAGCATTGTCATTTTCTTTTGATTTAGTACCAAAATAATTAGAATTGTTGCTGATATTATAGCTGGTTAAGGAACCTGTGCCGGAGTTGAAATTGTAAATTGCTGATCCTGCCGGGTTAACCGTCATAGAGGAAACATCTCCACCAACAGCACCAAACGCCCCGCTCATAGAACGGAACCGTGCTGTACCATTCATGTTGTCAATAGCATAGCGCACTGCATCGGCGGCAGTATTTTCATCTCTTTGCGCATACAAAGAAACCGCTGAGAGAATAAAAAAGGCAAACAATAAATATTTTTTCATAACTGCTTTTTATTTTATAAAATAAAATCCCATGCCTGTTTTTTAAAAACATGGGACTTAGTATGTTTTAACCCCTGCGGCCACCGCCACCGCCTCTTGAGCCACCGCCACCGCGTGAACCTCCGCCGGACCTTCCGCCGCCAAAGCCGCCACTGCTGCGTGAAGGGCTTACAGTACCGCTGCTACGGGTTGGGGTGCTCCTGCTTCTGGATGAGTTATTGTATATACTGCGGGAACTATTGTTATTGTTTCTTGAAGAATTATTATAGATGTCGCGGGAATTGCTGCTGCTGTTGCGTGTGCCATTATTATACTGCACATTTCCCCTTGTCCTTACGGTGTTAGAGGTGTTGTTAAACCTCCTGCCGTTAGTTACTGCCCTGCCGCTGTTGTAGCGTGCCGAGTTTGATGACCTCCTGCCATTGTAGTAAGAATCCCGGGTTCCGTTATAGTAAGCTGTAGATCTTGACCCGTAATTATAATTATACCTGTTATAATAATTGGAGTGGTATGGATGGTACCAGTTGTTCCATCCCCAACCCCAATACGGGTTGTACCAATTGTTCCAGCCAAGGCCCCATCCCCAGCCGCCGCCATACCATCCGATGCTCCATCCCGGGCTGTACCAGTTATTCCAACCCCAACCCCAGTAAGGATTGTACCAGTTGTTCCAGCCGCCGTACCCATAGTTGCCATAAAGGTTTACGGTTACATTATCAGATTCCTGGCCCCATGCAGGATAGGAATTATACACACTATAGCTTTGGCCTTCATTTGCTATTGTATCATTATCGTAGGAACTGTATTCTTCAACATCGGTAAAGGCAGTTGCCGGATATTGGTTTTGCAGAGAATTGAAATAAGCTTTGTAATTCATATTCTGGCCGGACACTTCGCCATCCCTGTATTGCTGAACCTGTCCATCGTTATAAGTATATACCGGTTCGCCATTATTATCATGTGGTACCGAGCCATAAATGCCATCTGTATCATATGATGAGGTATTGCGGTATGAGCTGCATGACGTTATAGTAAGGCCAAGCATCCCTAAAATTGTATAAAGGGAAATTTGCCGTAGGTTGAAGTAATCAGTTTTCATATCTCTGCATTTTTTTTATTGTTGAACTGTTGAAAATAGTTAGTTTTGCCAAACTATTTCTTATAAAATAAAACAATATTTGTGCCAATCTAAATAAAATGAGCAAGAATTTAACCACACGGGCCGAAGATTATTCAAAATGGTATAATGAACTGGTTGTAAAAGCAGACCTTGCCGAGAATTCAGGCGTAAGGGGCTGTATGGTAATAAAACCTTATGGCTATGCAATATGGGAAAAAATGCAGGCCGAACTGGACAGGATGTTTAAGGAAACAGGCCATCAAAATGCCTATTTCCCGCTATTTATACCCAAATCATATTTTAGCAAGGAAGCCAGCCACGTGGATGGCTTTGCCAAAGAATGTGCAGTGGTTACCCACTACAGGCTAAAAACAGGTGAGGACGGCAAAAGCATAGAGGTAGATCCGGATGCAAAACTTGAGGAAGAACTAATTGTGCGCCCAACATCAGAAACTATTATATGGGATACTTACAGGAAATGGATTCAGTCCTACCGTGATTTGCCTATTCTTGTTAACCAGTGGGCAAACGTAGTGCGCTGGGAAATGAGAACAAGGCTGTTTTTAAGGACTGCGGAGTTTTTATGGCAGGAAGGGCACACTGCCCACGCCACCAAAGAAGAAGCGGTAGCGGAAGCAGAGCAAATGATGGATGTATATGCCGATTTTGCCGAGAACTTTATGGCTATACCCGTAATAAAAGGTGTAAAAACTGCGAATGAACGTTTTGCAGGTGCTGAGGAAACTTATTGTATTGAAGCGCTTATGCAGGACGGTAAAGCCTTGCAGGCAGGTACGTCTCATTTTTTAGGGCAGAACTTTGCAAAGGCTTTTGATGTTAAGTTTGCCAACCAGGAAGGAAAGCAGGACTATGTATGGGCAACATCTTGGGGAGTATCCACACGATTAATGGGTGCCCTGGTTATGACGCATAGCGATGATAATGGGTTGGTACTGCCGCCTAACCTGGCACCTATACAGGTTGTAATTGTACCTATTTACAAAGGGGATGAACAGCTTGCCGCAATTTCCGAGGAAGCGAAGCAGTTAATGGGCAGGCTCAGGAAACTTGGTATTTCGGTTAAGTTTGACGACAGGACTACCCATAAGCCCGGCTGGAAATTTAATGAATATGAGCTTAAAGGTGTTCCTGTTCGCGTGGCCATAGGGCCTAACGACCTTGCTAACGGCACTTTTGAAGTGGCAAGGAGGGATAACCTTACCAAGCAGACGATTATAGCTGCTGATGTAGTTACTTACATACAGGATGTATTGGAAGAAATGCAAAAATCACTTTTTGAAAAAGCTTTACAGTACAGGGACAGCCATATAACAGAGGTAAATAGTTTTGAGGAGTTTAAAGATGTGCTTGAAAACAAAACCGGCTTTGTTTCAGCCCACTGGGACGGTACACCTGAAACAGAAGAAAAAATTAAGGAACTTACAAAAGCCACCATACGCTGCATACCTTTAAACAGGGCAGAGGAGGCAGGAAACTGTGTGCTTACAGGTGCTCCGTCTAAAGGCAGGGTACTGTTTGCAAAGGCATACTAAAAAAAGTTGAAAAATTTTGTTTCTGCTATTGTGCGAATAAAAAATAGTTGTATTTTTGCATCCGCATTACAGAAGCAAGACGGCCCGTTCGTCTATCGGTTAGGACGCCAGATTTTCATTCTGGTAAGAAGGGTTCGATTCCCTTACGGGCTACGAAAGTTTTTTTTGACATAATGGTCCATTCGTCTAGGGGTTAGGACGCCAGATTTTCATTCTGGTAACAGGGGTTCGATTCCCCTATGGACTACAATTTTAAGTAATAAGATATTTTAAAACAATGGCAAATCACAAGTCAGCATTAAAAAGGATAAGGAGTAACGAAAAGAAGAGAGTGTTGAACAAGTATCAGCATAAAACTACACGTAACGCTATTAAAGCTATACGTATGTCAACTGATAAAAATGACGCTTCAGAGAAATTATCTTCAGTTATCTCTATGATTGATAAATTAGCAAAGAAAAATATAATCCATGCTAATAAGGCTTCAAACCTTAAATCGAAATTAACTAAGCATGTTGCTGCTATATAAATAGCAGTTAACTATTTTATATTGCATTAAAGCTCCCTTAAGGGAGCTTTTTTATTTATGTTAAATTTTATAAGGATAAAGTGTCTGTATTATAACAATTAATAAAATAAATGTTATACTTTTGTAAAAGTAAGTTTATTAATGCTTTTTATTTGGCTTTTGCCCCCAAAAATGCCAATAAAGTAAAATCCCCTTATTATAGGGGATTTTTCATGAACTCACATTTTGGTTATAATAGGCTTATTATTTCTTGACCATTCGCTCCAGGAACCTGTATATAATTTTGGAAGAGGCATACCGGCACTGGCCATAGCCAGCAAAGTATGGCAGGCAGTAACACCCGACCCGCAATGAACTATACAATTTTCCGGTTTTATATTTTTTATCGCTTCTTCATATTTTTTCTTTAATTCCTTATCGGGTAAAAAATTACCATCTAAATCAAGGTTGCTTTTAAAAGGAATGTTGATGGCGTTTGGAATGTGCCCCGCAACTAAATCCAGTGGTTCTTTCAGGCCCAGAAAACGTTCACTGTCCCTAACGTCAATTATAAGCTGCTCATTGCTTTTTACAGCTATTTCCACTTCCTGCATATCGGCTATAGGCAATGCCCAGTCATTAAATATAAACTGATTGGCTTCTTCAGGATTTACAATTATATTATTAACAGGCACACCATGCTTTACGGCTTGCTGAAAACCACCGTTTACTACCTGTACATTCACTATCCCTGCCGCTTTTAGCATCCACCATAGCCTTGCCGCAGCATTTGCGCCATTATGCTCATCATAAAGTATTACATGGCTGTTTTTTTGAACCCCATATTGGGTTAAGAGTTTAGAAAAATCCTCTGTGGCAGGTAACGGATGCCTGCCGCCATTTGCTGGGTTTATTTTGGGTGCGGCGAGCTGGGTTTCCAAATCCATATAAAAGGCTTTATCAAGGTGTTGATGTTTATAATTCGCCCTGGCCTTTTCTCCGTTTCCGGCATGTATAATTATAAAATCTGCTTCCTGCTTATAAAGGTTTCGCAATTCATCGGGTTGTATAATCGGCATAATATATTTATGGTAAAATAAAAAATCCGCTAAAAGCGGATTTTATTAATATTCAAAAGTACCGTACTGGCTTGTAATGGTAAGTTTTTTACTATCTGAAGGCTCAACACGCCCAACAATCCGGGCATCAATATCGAATGATTTTGATATGGTAATAATATCCTGGGCGATATTTTCGGGAACATATAGCTCCATCCTGTGGCCGCAGTTAAAAACCTGATACATTTCTTTCCAGTCGGTGCCGCTTTGCTCCTGTATTAATTTAAACAGCGGGGGAACCGGGAAAAGATTGTCTTTTATAACGTGTACATCCTCTACAAAGTGAAGTACTTTAGTTTGTGCCCCACCACTGCAATGCACCATGCCGTGAATATCTTTTGCCGTATATTTTTCAAGTATTTTTTTAATTACGGGTGCATAGGTTCGGGTAGGGGAGAGTACAAGTTTTCCGGCATCTAAAGGGCTGCCCTCTACGGTATCGGTCAGTTTTATATTTCCTGAATAAACCAGTCCGGCAGGCACCGAGGCATCAAAACTTTCAGGGTATTGTTGCGCAAGGTAGTTGCTGAATACATCATGCCGTGCCGAGGTTAAACCGTTACTGCCCATACCGCCATTATACTCTTTTTCATAAGTAGCCTGCCCAAAGGAAGCCAGCCCTACAATTACATCGCCGGGGCTGATATTGGCATTGTCAATTACATCTGTGCGCTTCATCCGCGCTGTAACGGTGGAATCTACTATTATGGTGCGCACCAGGTCGCCCACATCGGCAGTTTCGCCCCCTGTGGAATGTATGGTAACGCCAAATCCTTTCAACTCTTCAATCAGTTCTTCCGTACCGTTAATTATAGCAGAAATAACTTCGCCCGGCACAAGGTTTTTGTTTCTCCCTATAGTGCTGGAAAGCATTATGTTATCTGTGGCGCCCACACATAGCAGGTCATCTATATTCATAATCAGAGCGTCCTGTGCTATACCTTTCCATACCGATATATCGCCCGTTTCTTTCCAGTACATATAAGCTAATGATGATTTTGTGCCTGCACCGTCGGCATGCATAATCAGGCAGTAGTCATTATCGCCTGTAAGGTAATCGGGTACAATTTTACAGAATGCTTTAGGGAACAGCCCCTTGTCTATATTTTTAATGGCATTGTGCACATCTTCCTTAGCGGCAGAAACACCCCTAAGGCTATAGCGTTTGCTGGTATCAGAACTCATGAAGTTGTATTTGTGTTGTTTCAGGGCAAAGATATGATATAATTAAGACATCTTAATATTCAATGGCTTGAGTTTAATAATTAAATAGTTTTTATTTATATTTAAAAGTTATTTTTTTATTAAAAATTAATATTTTTAATAAAAAAAATGAACTAAAAAATTATTATCATGAAAAAAAGTGTGATGTATTTAGTAGTAAGTTTAGTGTTTATATCTTGCCAAAATTCTAAAAATGAAGAGGAATCTGAACTATTTACAAAACGTTTTTTTGAGGCTCTAAAATTAGAGAATAAAAGCGAATTAGAAACTTTATACCCTGATTTTATAAACTTTGAAAGCTACTATAAAACTGATTCAATTAATATTAAATCAAGTTTTATTAATGATGATGTAATTACTGTATCAGTACATATAGGTTCACAAATGGTTTGAGCAAGTTAACAGAAAGAGAGATCAGTCTTTTTTTTAAAAAAACATCAGAAAACTCTAAGCAAGTTCATATAGAGTAGATTACGTTAGGGCGCATCACTGTAGGTAACGATTTGGTAATGGTGCTAACTTCACTCACTTTCAATGAACAGTTTTGTTTTTGAAATTGACCTCCACTTTTCAACTTATTACGATTATAAAGTTGCACGTATAATAGCCAACGATCTACTCCTAAATTATTTGCATCTTAAAATCGAATCGATTGAGGATGCTATTTTTAAAGATAAAAAAAACAACGAAAGACATCTTTTGGACAAGTAGTAAAAATGCACTTATAGAACTTATATATGCGGTGTATGCATCAAGGGCAGTTTCACATGGAAAAATAGGAATAAGGAAACTAAGCATGATTGCTCAGGTAGTTTTTAATGTATCATTAAACGACCTCCACCATTCATTTCATCGTATGAAAACAAGGGCAGGTTCCCGTACTGTATTTTTAGATCAGCTTAGAGTATCGCTCGAAGAATATATGGACAAAGACGTTTAGATTATTTATGAAGAATAATTAAAAGCAGTACCTGAACCGTACTGCTATTTTTTTTGCCCATATCTACCAATTGGCAAAATTCCAATCTAAACTTCCCTAATCTCTGCAAAACTTTATTAACTAACCGTTTTACGTGTATATTAAAAATTTCAAAAAACTGCCAAACCAATTGGCAAGGCTTGGCAGACAAACTCTACCAGCTTTTACAATTTTGCATAGTGAACATTTAAAAGCTGTGCAATGAAAATAATAACTATCGAAGAAGAGGCCTGGCAACAGCTCAACAGCCGTATAAATGCCATTGCCGACTATCTCAAAAACAAGAAGACAAAAACTATGACGATCTATGGCTTAATAACCATGAGGTATGTCAATACCTGCACATTAGCGAGAAAACCTTATGGCGTATGCGTACCAAAGGTGAAATAACATATTCGAAAATCTACGGACAGTATTTCTACACCATAGGAACAATCAAAAATATGTTGAACGCCAATGCTATTCAAAGCTGTGACGGATTTGTACAGGAGCTGATGGAAAAAGGCAAAAGCTATATCAAGAAAGGTAGAAAGCTGAAATCAGACAATAATTAAAAGCGTACCATTATGAATATCGACAAAATTGAATTTGTGGCGTGGATGGAACGTATCATGGAGCGTTTCAATATCCTTAGTGACCATATAAATGATTTGCAAAAGAAGCGTAACAGTATTGATGGGGAAGAATTATTGGACAATCAGGACCTACTCCAAATGCTAAAAATAAGCAATCAATCCTTGCAGCGGTATCGTTCCATCGGAAAGCTGTCTTATTACACCATAAGCGGAAAACTGTATTACATGGTTGCCCCATTGATAATGAGTGCTATTTTGTTTACTTATAATCATAATGGAGTTCTTTATAAATCATCGGTATAGTGTCGTCTGTCTTTCTCTTGCGAAAATTTTTGGTTATTATAATCTGCCGATTTGTTACGGGCAATGGATAAAGTATGCCAGTCTTCATTTTTCAGCATTTTGGCTATAAAAACCATTTGTCCGATATGATAAGGATAATGAGCCAATTGCCTGTTAATCGCTTCGGTAACCGTATGACCGTCATTTCGGATATAAATTATTTTCTCTAAATCTGCCTCCGTAAGTTGGTTTAAAGCATTTATCAGGCAGTCCCAACCTTTATTCCAATGCGCCATTAATTCAGCTTTATTCTGAAACGGGTTGGTAAACTCCGCATCACGGTTTTGCCAGGGCTTTTACCCGTCTGTGGTCAGGAAATCCGTAAATCGTGATAACATATTTCCTGCAATATGATTGACAAGAATGGCAATACTGTTGCTTTCCTCGCTATACTGCCAGAATAATTTTTCTTCCTGTAATTGTTCCATTGCTTTTTCTCCAAGCATTTTGTAATACAGGAATTGCTTTTTGATACTTCCTAAATAGCTGTCCATTTCTCTATTTTATATGGGTTAATACAAATTCTTTTCTTTCATTGATATTACCTATCGGCACGTTTATGACTTCATAACCGTACTTTTCATAAGTACTTTTCATTTGGAAATAAGTGTGTTCTGCCTCCTGCCAATCCTGTTTTCGTTCATTATCTGTTTGATAAATTTCTTTCCAGGGTGGCAGGATAAATACCTTACTATTATATGGGCAATTCAACACTTTTTCCATAGTTTCCGTTGAAAGTACATAGCCAATCATATCCGCATAACAAACGGCATCCAAAATACCTCGGTCGAAAAAGCAAACTTCATTTGACTGGCTTGCTGTTGCTCTGTTGTAATCTAAAATGGAAGCTGCTATCATTTTATCCGTATAAAACTGTTTGTTTTTCCACGGCAACGCATCTCCATTTGTTTTTGTTTCTTCACGAATAATGCCTCTGGCAGCTTCCGGAATAGTTTTATATCCATTTGCTGACAGAGCATTCAACAAAGTTGTTTTTCCTACTCCGGGGCCACCGGTAATAACGAATAATTTTTTCATTATTTTTCAAACTTATAATGTGCCCTGACTTTACTTACTTTTCCTTCATTGTTCAATTCCATATATTCTGCCGAAAAAGAATTATTGACACTTCGGTAGAACAAAACGATTGAATGGGCTCCTTTGAGTTCGTGATATAATTCAAAATGCAGGTCGGGATATTTTTGCAGGGCTTTGGAAAAGTATTCCTTTAAATCAGTTTTGTTAGAAATTGTGCCTGCTGTATTTATTCCCATTTGTTGAATAAGTGGAGAAACAAAATCTATATTTTCGCTGTAATGCTTCATTATCTTATCTAAATCGTGGCTGTTCCAGGCGTTGAGCCATTCTTTTGCAAAGTCTATATTCATATCCGTTTATTTTGATTGGCTGTTTTGAATAACTTCTTCTGAACTCAACCCAAACATGGGCGGTGTTTTTACGTCCAACAAGTTCAGGTAAATATAAAGCTGTGCCCTGTGGTGAATTTCGTGTTCGGTCATTGCCCGAAGCCACTTCCAGACTGTAATTGGAGCATTACCGGGTGTCAGGCATTTACGTTGCAAATCTTTATTGCTCAGACTTTTGAAAATCGCTAACGCTTCTTCGTGTTTCTCGTTAAAATAATGGATTACATTATCGTACCCGTCTGCGAGTTCTTTCCCACACCCATTGTAAGTACAGGGATTTCCTGAAATGGTTTCGGCAAACATATTCCGCTCAATAGCTGCAATGTGTCGTATTTGGTCAGCAATGGTAAACTTTCCGGGCTTGTATGCCCAATCCATATATTCCGGTGGAATAACGACAATAAGGCGGTTGGTACGTTGCCTGATTTTTTCGTAATATTCCAAAAAAGATTTAATATTAGTGATTTCCATATCCGATTTAATCTATTTGTTTGTCGGGTGATTTTTTTGGATAACTGCATTAATGTAACCAATGATGTGGCTGCAATGAGTTCTTTTCCTTCGGCACTAACCGCAAATACGTCTGAACGAACTACCGTCAATACTTTTCCGTTTTTGATAACCTGAGCTTTAGCCACAAGTTGTTCACCAATGGCAGGACTCAGGTAATTTACTTTTAGCTCAACCGTTGTAAAATAACTGTCTTAAGGTTTTGCTGATGCTCCGGCATAGCCCGAAGATACATCTACCAATGAAGCAATGGTACTACCATTGAACATTCCTGCAGGACGAGCCATAAAATCCTGTTTGGGAACTGTGATTTCAAAATATCCGACTGATAAGCCTGTTACTTCCGCACCGAATAATTGCATTATTTTGGAACGTCCGAAACTTTCCAATAGTTGTGCTTTCTTTCATCGTTCATAGTCTAAGCGTATTTATAAAGATTATTTCTTTTTATTTCCATCAATCGCTCCGGGTTTTCAGGAGATTTAAATCCAAACTGATGGTAAAGGGAATGGGCATCGAATGTTGCCAGTAATGTCCTTCTTAGCCCTTGCACAAAATCCAATTCCATAATGTATTTCATCATCATTTTAGACAATCCTTCCCCTCTGTACTCTTTCAAAATATAAACACCTGCCATGTAACCAAAAATGGTGTAATCCGTTACCAAACGGGCAAAACCAATCTGTTTTTTATCCTTAAATAATCCTATGCAAAACGAATTTTTCAATGCAACACTTACCGTTTCCATTGGAATACCTTTTGCCCAATAACTTTCCTTACTCAAAAACTGATGGACGGCATTAATATCCATATTTTCAAAGCCCGTTTTTATTTCAATTACCTGATTGCTTATTTCCATTGCATTTGTTTTTTCAGATTTTTGATTTGTACCAAATGGTGATTGCAATGCCAACTGTATTTTGCTATAGCCTCAGCAACTGTTTGACTTTTATTCAAATCCGGATGAAAGAAAGTTCTGTTCCAATCTTTTTTCCCTAAACCTTTTAAAAGTATTGCCGAACGTTCGTGAATACCTTCCAAAATGTTTAATGACGGCAAAATGGATATATGTTTCGCGTCCGGTAACTCCGCCCATTTTTCTTCTGCAAACGGTTTGATAATCGGATTATCTTCCGTCAATGCAAATTTGATGCGGGCAAAACAATTGATATTACTGTCCGCTAAATGATGAACAACCTGCCTGACAGTCCAACTTCCATTCCTGTAGGGTGTATCTAATTTTTTATCGTTCAAACTCATTAGTGTTGATTTTAGATTTGCAGGGAATGAAGCAATCATATCAATGAATGATATACATATTTCTTCGGTGATTACTTCCGGCTCTTTGTATTTTCCAGTCGGATATTGGTTGTTTTGAAGATTATCGTTTAAAATCATTTCCATTTTAGTGTCTGCTCGTTTGTATTTTCCCAGTTCAATAGGAACTTCGATAAAGCCTAATTTTTTATAAATACCCAATGCTGGTTTCAATACGGTTTGGGTGTATAGTACCAGTCTTTTTACGCTCAAATCTTTTGCTTTATCAATAGCAGCTTGACACAGCATTTTTCCTGCTCCGATGCCCTGATAATTTTCATTCACCGCCATTTTGGTCAGTTCCATTGTTTCATCATCCGTTTTTTTCAAAGCGACAGTTCCGATCACTTTACCGTCATAAACAGCGAACAAGATTTTCCCACCACCTTTTAAAATAGCTTCTTCGGGATTGGAAAGAACATATTTGTCAATATCTTCCAACACAAAATATTTTTCAATCCACGCCCGGTTGAATTGCTCAAAATAGGATTTCCATTCGAGACGGTAACTTTCAATGTTTATCGCTTTCATAATCTTATCTTCGAATAAATTGACCTCTATATTGTTATAGTGTTCCGGTAAATCGCTTGTCGGTGGTAACTGTTTTTTACCTACCCATTCCAATCCTAATTTTCGGTAATAGTCGGTCAATGCATCATTGTTTGCCCAGGTATCAACTCGTATAAATTTTTTCTTGTGTTTCCACGCTTCGGTCATCGCCCAGTTCACTACCTCTTTTGCAATATTGTTCCCTCTGTACTGGTTGCGTATTGCCATACGGTGTAAATAAATGGCTTGCTTTCCGTCTTTGTCATTCCAAATAATAGGCTCGGCTTTTACTATGGAAAATACACCTGCCATTTCATCATCCTCATCTAAGACTTTAAAGTGTCTTTTTTCTATAATTTCCTTTTCAATAAATGACTTACTGAAAACCGGCCAACCGTATCCGGTTTGCTGAAATTGATAGGCTCTTGCTTCGCTATATATCATTTCTACAGTCAGAATATCTGCTATGATGGTTCGCTCTATTCTCATTTCTTAGCCATTTTCTGATAACCTATATTGACACAATACACTCCGCCCAAAGTAGCGACCAATGCCCATAAGGTGATACCGGTTAGTTTTTCATTCAGGAAGAGAAATCCGAGCATAATCGCAATGAACGGATTGATATAAGCATACAGGGATGAAATGCCTATCGGCAAATGTTTCAGGGCGTACACAAAAGAGGAATACGCAATGATGGAACCTACTATAATCAGGTAAACCAATGCCCAGATACTGGACGATGTAACGGTTTTCAATTCGATATAATCATCTAAAAAAGCGCTGAAGGCAAAGAGGGCAATACCTCCGGAAAAAAGTTGTAAAGCTGCATTTTGCAATACATTCTTGCTGTTGGGGATTTTGTATTTAGCATATACGCTCCCCGAAGCCCAGGCCAAACAAGCCCCGAAAGCTATCAGCATCCCCATAAAATATTCAGGATTGGCAAGATCTTTCAGGTTATCCTTGAAAATAAACGTTATTCCTAAACAACCTAATACCAAGCCTGTAACGATTAGCCAATGAGGTTTTCTTCTGTCAAACCCGAACAAATAACTGATTACTACCACAAAAACCGGAATGAGCGACAAAATCAATGCTGCCAGTCCGCTCGAAATATAACGTTCGCACCAGCCGATAACACCGTTTCCTAAAGCTACCATTAAAACGCCAGGAACGGACTGTTGCACAAAATCCCTTTTGCTTAGTTTCAGGTTGCCAGTGAGTTGAAGCACCAGCAATAATATACCTCCGGCAATGACTTGTCTTACCGCTGCAAACAAAAAGGGCGGAAAGGTTTCTACCCCAATGCGAATAGCAAAATAAGTGGTTCCCCAAACTAAACAAACGACAGCCAGAGCAGCAAATGCCAGCCAATTTTTATGATTGCCCATAGTAAACTGATAAATTACAAAGCAAAATAACGCATAAAAAAGATACAAGTACAGATACAATTTTAGTAAATTTGCAGAGTACAGTTAAAAAAGATGAAAGAAAGCCTATACCAAAAAATCGCTTGTGCGTTAGAAGAAAAAATAAGAAACGGCACACTGAAAACAGGAGATAAGGTACCCTCACTGCGTATGTTGCACCGTGAATATGGTGTGAGTATGACAACGGCTGTACAGGCTTATCTTGAACTGGAAGCAAAAGGACTGATTATTTCCCGGCCACAGTCCGGCTACTATGTCAGTTACCAACCTGCTTATTTATCGGTTCCTTCAGTCAGTAAACCTTCCGGGGGAACTGCACCAATAGGCGTAGAAACACTGATTTCCAAAGTATATTCAACGTTAAGCAATAAAGATGTTACCAGATTTTCTCTTGGCGTTCCCGAAAACGAATTATTGCCTATCGCCAAACTCAACAAAGAGTTGGTCAATGCTATGCGTAACCTTCAAGGAAGTGGTACGGAATACGAAGAAATTCAGGGAAACCGAAAATTACGCAGGGACATTGCCAGATTGACTTATACCTGGAATGGAAATTTGAATGAAGACGACATTGTTACAACTGCCGGAGCGATGAATGCCATTTCATTCGGGTTGATGGCACTTACACAAAAAGGCGATACGATTGCTGTTGAAAGTCCTGTTTATTTCGGCATATTGCAACTGGCAAAAAGTTTGGGATTAAAAGTTCTTGAATTACCAACTCATCCTGTTACCGGAATTGAGCCTGATGCTCTAAAAAAAGTCCTGTCCAAAATAAAAGTATGTATTCTGGTTTCTAATTTCAACAATCCGTTGGGAAGCTGTATGCCCGATGAGAATAAAATGGAAGTGGTGAAAATGCTTTCGGAACGAGGTATTCCGCTCATAGAAGATGACTTGTATGGCGATGTATATTACGGGAACAGCCGCCCTAAACCTTGTAAAGTATTTGATGAGGAAGGTTTGGTTCTTTGGAGTGGTTCTGTATCCAAAACATTAGCTCCGGGGTATCGTGTGGGCTGGTTAGCTCCGGGAAAGTTTAAAGATAAAATCGTTCATCAGAAGCTCATTCATACTGTTTCCTCTACCACTATAACACAGGAAACTATAGCTAATTTCCTTGAAAAAGGCAGGTATGAACATCATCTTCGGAAATTAAGAAGTGAGTTGCACGCCAATAGCCTGCAATTTGCCAGAGCAGTTGCCGAGTATTTTCCAGAAGGAAGCAAAATAAGCCAACCGCAAGGTGGATTTATGCTTTGGGTGGAACTGGACAAAAGAATTGATACTACGGAATTGTATGATCTGGCTATCCGTCAAAAAATAAGTATTGCTCCGGGCAGGATGTTTTCATTGCAAAACCAGTTTACTAACTGTATGCGGATGAGCTACGGACAACGCTGGTCGGAACAGATAGATAACAAACTGAAACAGTTGGGGAGAATTGCTAAAGGGTTGATTTAAGCTATTAGCCAATTTGAAAGAATTTTGTCCATCAATCCATTACATTGGAGAATATGATTGTTGTTGGTCAATAATTCATTTTTACTTTGTATATAAGGAGAGTTATGAAAAAGTTCTTCTTTCCCGTTTTCAATCATTAGTATCAAGTTTTCTACGGTTACTTCCAAATGAAATTGTAAACCGATAATATTTTGATTGTAGTAAAATGCTTGGTTAACATTTGCCTCTGAATACAGTAAATTTAAACAGCTGTTTTGAGGAATTTCAAATTGGTCTCCGTGCCAATGGAATACGACAGGATTATATTTGAACAGTCTATAGAGCCAAGCAATTTTCTTACATTCTTCCGTAGGAATAACAGGAAACCAACCGATTTCTTTGTTTTTTGCCAAAACCACTTTTGCTTCCAAACACTCAGCAATCAATTGAGCACCTAAACAAATTCCTAAGACCTTTTTACCTGATTGGATACACAATTTTATAAATGCTTTTTCGTGTCTCAACCAAGGAAATAGTATTTCATCATACACGCTCATCGGACCACCCATTACAATCAATGCATCTATCTCTGAAATCTCAGGCAATAGAAAATCTGCTTCAAAAAATTTTGTAGCTGAAATGTTATAACGATGCTCTTTTAACCAAGTTTCAATATATCCTAAGCCTTCAAATGGTACGTGTTGAAAATAATGTACATTCATTGTTTATATTTTTGTTCATTCCAATAATAACTGTCCGGATAAATCCGCTTCCCGAAAATAGCCGTACCTACTCTTATAATCGTTGCTCCCTCTTCTATGGCTGTTTCCAAATCTCCGCTCATTCCCATAGATAATTCTTTCATTTCTACTTCGGGAATATTTAAAGCAATAATTTTCTGTTGAATACTTTTTAATAATTTAAAACATAGCCTTACTTTCTCGGTTTCGGCACTAAATAAACCAATGGTCATTAATCCTTTTATTTTTAGTCTGTTCAATTGGGCAACCTGCTGAACCAATTCAATGGCATCATCGGGGCTAACTCCAAATTTACTTTCTTCAAAAGACGTATTTACCTGTATCAAAACTTCTAATGTCTTGCTTTCAAACCCTAAGCGTTGGTGCAGTTTTTCTGCTAACTCCAAGCGATCAAGCGACTGGATGCAGGAGACACCGTACTTTAGAATATCTTTGATTTTATTGGTTTGCAAATGCCCGATGAAATGATTGGTATGTGGAATTTCTTTTAGGACTTCGTATTTTTCTTTCAATTCCTGAACTTTGTTTTCAGCTATAAGCGTTTGTCCTGCTTTTAATGCAACCTTTATACGTTCAGCAGATACGGTTTTGGTTGCCAATAGCAATTTTACTTCATCAGGACTTCTGTTGCTGTTTATACAGGCTTTGTTTATCCGTTCCTGTATAACTGCCATATTTCGCAAGATTTCTTCTTTCATATGTGGATGTGTTCTTGGAATATTTGAGGTCGGGAATGGATTTGAACTACTTTGAAAGGTGTAGCATACCCTTGTCTAACCACTCGACCACCTGACCATTTTTATAACAAGGCGAACCAATTTAGTCCACCTTGTCCGTTACTTCCACCAATAGTAATAATTGTGGTTGCCGTCATACTCAAAACCGCAGCGAGGATAGAGTTTGTTACCGATGTCGTTTGTCTTTTCGGTTTCAAGCATCAATCCGCAGGCTCCTGTTTCATCACACCATTGCTTTGCTCTGTCTATTAATGCTACCGAAAGCCCGTGTCCCCTGTAACCAGGATGCACAAACAAATCGCTCAACAACCACTGTTTTTGTAATTTAATGTAATGATAGAGTTTGTACAACTGGACAAACCCCACCGCTTTGCCGTCTGCGTACACGACAAAAATATTCGATTGGTCGTTGTCTAATCGTTCTTTGATAAATTGTTTACATTTTTCTAAATCGTCTGCTTGGCGATAAAAAATGCGATAAAGGTTGAACAGCTCCGATGCTGTGTCCAAGTCTTCAAGATTGGCTTTTTTGATTTCGTAATTCATTTATAATTTGTATATAAGAAATTAATTGACTTGAATCAAGATTAGCCTGAAAGATTTTCCTTCAGACTTAATCTTTTTTACTTTAAATCTTCGATAGAAGCTCCAAAGTTGATGTGTAATACATTTCCGTTAGATAGTACCAATGCCGGAACGGATTGTACACCTGCCACTTCTGCATCCTTTACTTTAACTTTATCTTCTCCCAAATGAATTACTTCTACCTGGTTCTCTGGAATGAAACTTAAAATATCCTGTTCTGCACTTACACATACAGGGCAACCTGCGTGATAAAAAATTGCTTTTGTCATTTTGCTTTGTTTTTAGCGATTTAACTTTGATAAACTTCGTTTTCTATGGTGGAAAGGATGCGATCCAATTCCGCTATTTCATTTTGATTAAGTGGTTGAATGGGACTTTTAAAGTCTCCACCGCCTACACCCAACAAATCCAGACCTGCTTTAATGGAACGTGGCAACCCTTTGGCTACAATGAATTTCAACAGATCAACTTGTTTGTAGAATACGGTTCTCGCTTTCTTCAGATCATTTTCCTGTATGGCATCATAGAGTGCCAAATTCAGCTCGGGTATCAGATTGGGAGCAGCTGTACACCAGCCTCTTGCTCCGGCAGAAAATGCGGCTAATGCCAGCGGATTGGAGCCGTTGAAAAATGCGACCTCTTCGCCCAATTCCTTTCTCAGGTAGTGCATTCGCTGGATATCGCCTGTACTTTCCTTTATCATCGTTACGTTCGGGATTTCCAGTAAACGCTTCATCAATGCAGGTGACATATCCACACCACCTGTAGCCGGATTGTTGTAAGCCATAATAGGAATAGCAATTTTGGAGGCTACTGTATCATAGTGTTTCACAATTTCATCATCGGTTAGTTTCCAATAACTCATCGGGATGATCATTACGGCTGTAGCACCTGCTTTTTCAGCAAATTTTGCGTGATAAACGGTTCGCTCGGTTGTAAGGTTTGAAACGCCTACCAATGTCGGTACTCTTCCTGCCACCTGTTGCATCGTTGCCTCGGTGATGGCCTCTTTTTCGGTATCATTCAGGTAAGGCATTACACCTGTACTTCCAAGCGGGGCAATACCGTGGGCACCGGTGGCGACCAATCGTTCCACTTGTTTTTTGAATAAGGGAATATCTATCTGCTCATTGTCGTCAAAGGGTGTAATCGGATAGGCAATCACACCTTTAAATGGTACGTTATTCATTTTGTAATCTTATTTTAAAGGTTAAAAATCTCTGCCCTCTTCCTCACGTAACGCTACGCCAAGGTTTTGAAGCTGCGGAGCATTTTCGCAAGCGATGTATTTGGCCGGTTCGCTGTCGCTCAAATTCTGGTGCTGATGCCATGCCCAGGACGGAATATAAACTGCATCACCCGCTTCCCATTCTACGATTTCATCTTCTACTTTTGTCCAGCCCTTACCTTCGAGTACATACAAAACAGTTTCATAGGTGTGGCGGTGCAGGTGTGTTTTTTGTCCGGGCAATAAACCACCAATGGTCATACTTACATTTTTACTCGGCAGGTCAACGAAGAACACCGGGTGTTTTCTTTCCTCCGAAAACTGGTTGTGTACACCTGCATTTTCAACGTTCTTGTGAATAACGTGAGAAGGCTTTACGTAGGTTGGCCTGGCAAAGGTCTGATGAAAATCTTTTGAGCTAAATTGCTTTTGCTCAACGTGGATTGATTTCTTTACGGCTTCTGCTGTTTCTAATTTTGACATAACTGATTTTTTATAGTTCTGTTGCATTATTGCACTACAAAAGTATCGTATCTTTGGACTGTCATAGTGATACAGTTTTTATAAAAACAGATAGTCCAGATGTTACGAGATTGGAAGTTTGAAATACAGTTAGATGAAAAATCAGATAAAGCCATTTATCTGCAAATTGCCGATGCCCTTATAAAAGATATCCACTCGGGTAGGCTAAAGACCGGCGACGCTTTACCAGGGAGCAGAAATCTTGCCCAACTTTTAAAAGTCAATCGGAACACGGTTGTAGAAGCCCTTAATGTCTTGCTGATTGAAGGCTGGCTGGTTTCCACAGAAAGGCGGGGTACGTTTGTTGCCGATACATTACCCGGTTTTAAAGAAGTGCAATATAACCAGCACATACCTGCGAGCTCAGATAGTATAAAGAGTAAGCATTATTATTTACAGTTTGACGACGGGCATCCAGACAGTAAAATTGCACCTATTACGGAACTGGCAAGGGCTTACCGTCAAATTTTCAACCAAAAAGCAAAATGGCAGATGATGGGTTATGGCAATGAATTTGGTGATTTCGAATTTCGAAAAGCCATTGTTCAAATGCTCAATCATCAAAGAGGGATGCAGGTAAACGATCAAAATATCTGTATCACTCGGGGGAGTCAAATGGCCATGTATCTGACCGCTCAATGTCTGTTTACCAAAGGGGATTATGTGATGATAGAGAACCCGGGATACAAACCCGCATGGAAAGCATTTGAATATGCAGGGGCAAAACTGTTACCTGTAAGTGTGGACAAGGACGGATTGCTGATCGACGATGTGATAACTTATCTAAAATCCGGTAAAAAAATAAAGGCAATTTATGTTACACCTCATCATCAATATCCAACTACAGTAACATTGAGCCTAAAAAGAAGACTGGAACTGATAAAACTTTCTAACAAATATGGTTTCACGATTATTGAAGATGATTACGATAATGAGTTTCATTTCGGGTATCGCCCGGTATTGCCTTTGTCGAGCTTTACAGAACTAAAAAACTACGTTTACATTGGAACAATGAGCAAAGTGGTTGCACCTGCTCTACGTATCGGCTATTTGGCAAGCAACGACATCACTTTGATTGAAAAGGTAGGCAGTTTACGAAAAATTATTGATGTACAGGGCGACAGCATCATGGAACAGGCTGTTTTGCAACTGATTAAAGACGGCATAATTAAAAGACATATCAAAAAAGCAACAAATTACTATAGAGCCAAAAGATATTTGGCAACTAACCTGCTAAAAAAACACCTTAAAGACAAAGCTACATATACCATTCCGGAAGGCGGTTTGGCATTTTGGGTCGTTCCTAATAAGAAAATGGATTGGTTACAGATTTCCAAGAAACTAGAAAATAAGGGCATTAAAATCATTACGCCCGACACATATAGCTTTGATGAGTGTATAAACGGTATTAGATTGGGTTATGGCTCGCTTTCTGAAAAGGATTTGGAAGAAGGGATTATGGCATTAGCAAAACTGCTATGATCTTCAGATTGGATTATCAAGATTGATTACGATTACTTATCATTCCAAGGCTGGGCAGATGTTAAGTCTTTGGATTTCCATTCTTCCAAAACGGTCATTGCACTTTTATCGGGAACGTATAAGAAATTAATCTTACGTTCGTTGGCATTTTTTCGCAATTCATCAAATATAAATGTGTCATCAAATCCAACTTTAGAAGCATCCGCATTTGTATTTGCGTAATACACTTTATTGATTTTTGCCCAATAAATAGCACCTAAACACATAGGGCAGGGCTCTAGCGTAGTGTACATTTGACATTCAGACAATTGAAGATTATTGATGTTCCTGCAAGCCCTTTCAATAGCAACCATTTCGCCGTGTGATGTAGGATTGACCCGCTCAAATATTTCATTATGTCCCTCTCCGATAATTTTGCCATTTCTAACAATCACGCAACCAATAGGAAGCCCTTTACCACTTTCGTATGCAATTTCTGAAAGCTCAATTGCTTTCAACATAAATTTAGGGTTGTAGTCTGGGGCGATCGTTTCCTCCATTGTTTCATCATTGAATGGCAAATTTATTCAATATTCGGTTAATCTATATACTTATCAACGCTATTATCATTTAAAACTATCCTTGCGGTATCAAATGCTGTAAATCAGGATCGTTTTTGATACGCTCTAATTCATTTTTGCCAATGTTCAGTATATCTGATTTTATCTGTTTGTAGTTACCCACAATTTCCTGTTTCATCTTATCCTCGCCCTGATCATTTACAAAAGATAGGATTTGCGGTATCTGCTGATAGGCTTTGGTTTGAGCTGCTACCTTTTCGTTATCTACTACGATTTCAGCGTTGGAAATCTTCTGTTCGATGCGTTCATCAAAATTATCTGATACAGAACCGACGAACATACCCTGTGTCAATGTTGAGATTTTGGAAGCCGGAATAAGGCTGTCTAACTGTGTAGAGATAGACGTAGATTTATCATTGCGGTTAATGGTCAAACTTTGGCGTTTCTGCAACACTTTACCAAAGCGTTCCGAAAGGCTTTTTGCCGTTTCGCCAACCACCTGACCACTAAAGATATTACCTACAGTATTTTGGATAACCTTTGCCTCCTTGTCTCCATAGTCCCTTATCAATTGCGAAAAATCCTAAAAACCCTAATGATTTGCTTTTTTGTAAGTTGCATTGCATCCCCAAATCTAAGGGCTGTATAACAACTAAATAAAAACATATCACGAGTTGATTCCTATCCGCTGTTTTTTCTTTTTGGCCCAACCTTAATGACCAAGTCACGAACTTTCATTATTTGATTAGCGGCCAGTTTTAGAGTTACAAAAAAGGGGTTACAATAGGGGTTAGATTTATGCTAAAAAATACATAGGGGTTAAAATAGGGGTTACTTTTTCGGTATGAAATGGCATGATGATACTATGCGGAAAAAACATGAAAAGCTCAAATACTGAGCTTTTCATGTTTTTTAATACTATTTATTATTAAATATGTGACCACGAAGGGAGTCGAACCCTTACGCCTTGTGGGCACCACCCCCTCAAGATGGCGAGTCTACCAATTCCTCCACGTGGCCGCAAATAAAAAAAGTTAAGCGTGCATAAGCGGCTTAACTTTTTGTGACCCGACTGGGGCTCGAACCCAGGACCCCAACATTAAAAGTGTTGTGCTCTACCAACTGA
>NZ_WWEP01000016.1 GCF_009848495.1 Flavobacterium sp. MK4S-17 | reverse complement strand
CCGCCACTGCAATTGCAGTGGCGGTTTTTGTTATTCTGTGATAGCGTTTCCTTTGCTGTCAAAAAAACGGTACTCTAAATACGTGTAAGCGTCACGTGGTATAATCTTTATCCATTTTTTATGCTCAAAAAACCATTTTGAACGTATGGATGGAAAACCTTTGGTAAGGTATGCCGCCACAAAAGGGTGTGCGTTGAGCACTATCTTCTTATGGCTTTTAATAATTCTTTCAAGATCGGCTGTTATACGGTCTATAACCAGTATAGGGGCTTCTATTTCCCCGTTTTCCCTGTTAGGGTCTTCTTCCCTGGTTTTAATATTAACCTCAGGCCGAACGCGTTGCCGTGTAATCTGGATAAGTCCAAATTTACTCGGTGGCAGGATCTTGTGTTTTGCTTTATCGTCGCTCATTTCCTCTTTAAGAAAATCATACAGCTTCTTCCTGTTGTCAGGGTTAGACATATCAATAAAATCAACTACTATAATGCCTCCCATATCCCTAAGCCTTAGCTGCCTTGCAATTTCAGCAGCCGCTATAAGGTTTACTTCAAGAGCTGTATCTTCCTGGCTCTGTGCTTTATTAGAGCGGTTACCGCTGTTAACATCTATAACATGCAATGCTTCGGTATGCTCTATAATAAGATAAGCACCCTTACTCATTGATACGGTTTTGCCGAAAGAAGTTTTTATTTGCCGCTCTATACTGTATTTTTCAAAAAGCGGAAGCTCTTTGTTTTGGTATAGCTTTACGATATTCGCTTTATGGGGAGCTATCTCCTGCAGATAGTCCTTAGTTTGGTAAAACAAGTCTTCATCATCTGCATAAATCCCGGTGAAAGTGTCGTTAAAAACATCCCTTAAAATGGATGACACTTTATTTACCTCTCCCAATATTTTTGAGGGATGATGGGCACTGGGTATCCTTTTGCACATTGCCGACCATTTGTCGAGCAAATTCTGAAGGTCTTTATCCAGTTCTGCCACTTTTTTACCTTCGGCTACTGTTCTCACAATTACGCCGAACCCTTTTGGCCTTATAGACTGTACAAGGCGTTTCAGGCGCTCTTTTTCTTCTTTTGATTCTATTTTCTGGGAAATAGAAATCCTGTCGGAAAAAGGAACAAGCACCACATACCTGCCCGCCAGTGAAAGCTCTGAGCTTATCCTTGGCCCCTTGGTAGATATAGGCTCCTTTACCACCTGAACGAGTATTGACTGGTTGGCACTAAGCACATCGGTTATTACGCCGTTTTTGTCAATCTCAGCTTCAAAAGGAAAATTTTTAAGTGAATAATCTTTTAATTTACCTGCGCTTACAAGTTTAATGAATTTCATTAAGGAAGGAAGGTTTGGCCCCAAATCATGGTAATGCAAAAAAGCATCTTTCTCAAAGCCAACATTTACAAAGGCTGCATTTAAACCTGCAACTGGTTTCCTTATTTTGGCAATAAATATATCGCCAACCGAAAACTTGTTCCTGTCTTCCTTTTCTTTATGTAATTCTATTAGTTTTCCATCTTTTAACAAGGCAAAATCTACGGCTTCAGAACCTGATCGAATAATCAATTCCTTATTCACGCTGTACATTTTTATCCATACCATTTGCCGGGCTTACGCTACAGCAGCAAAACCGCTACAGCACCAGCCAAAGTATAGATGGATTAAACAATAATTTACAGGTATTGTGTACCCGGTGGTTTCCCGTTATCAGGCAGGCTAATGTATATAAGCCTTTTAAACCATAAACTGAAAACCAAATTTCAATGAACTTAAATTCTTAAAAAAGAAAAAGTAGTTTTACACTACTTTTTCTTTTTGTGACGGTTAGCTCTCGCTCTTTTTTTACGTTTGTGAGTAGCTACCTTATGTCTTTTTCTTTTTTTACCACTTGGCATATTCTAAGTGTTTTGGTGGTTAATAATTAGTTTACTTTCGCCTCTGTATTAGTTTTTACCCCGTCAACAAAAATTTTAGCAGGTTTAAAAGCCGGGATGTTGTGGGCAGGTATTTTTATCGTAGTGTTTTTAGAAATGTTCCTTCCTGTCTTTTCGGCACGTGTTTTAATAATAAAGCTGCCAAATCCTCTCAGGTAAACATTATCTCCTGTTTCAAGGGAATTCTTAACTTCTTCCATAAAAGACTCAACTGTTGCCTGCACATCTCCTTTTTCAAGACCAAGTTTCTCCGAGATTTTCGCTACGATGTCTGCTTTCGTCATTTTCTTTATAAATTTATTTTGTGTGTAATTTTTTTTAAGTGTGCAAATATAAGAATTAAAAAAACAATAATTCAAGGTTAAGACATTAAAATTTAATAACATAAACTTTTACTTTTGCCGAACTCCTTTTAAATAATGAATTTTTCTAAACAATTAATACAATGGTATTTACAAAATAAGCGTGATTTGCCCTGGCGCAAAACAACGCAGCCGTACCATATATGGCTGTCGGAAATCATGTTGCAGCAAACACGTGTGGCACAGGGACTGCCTTATTTTTTAAAGTTTACTGAAGCTTTCCCCACAGTACAGCATCTTGCTGAAGCTCCCCAAGAGCAGGTGCTGAAATTATGGCAGGGACTGGGATACTATTCGCGTGCTCGAAACCTGCACGAAACTGCAAAATATGTTGCTTTTAGCCATAACGGGGTATTCCCTGAAAATTATAACGGGCTATTAAAGCTTAAAGGAGTAGGCGAATATACAGCGGCCGCCATAGCGTCAATATGTTACGGTGAAGCCGTGCCTGTGGTTGACGGTAATGTTTACAGGGTGCTTTCGCGCTACTTTGGCATAGAAACCGATATTTCTTCAGGCAGTGCAAAAAAGCAGTTTACAGCACTTGCAGCTTCTCAAATGCCACCCGGAAGTGCATCGGATTTTAACCAGGCAATGATGGAATTTGGAGCTTTGCAATGCATCCCTAAAAATCCTGATTGTGCTTCCTGTGTACTTAATGCCGGGTGTGTTGCCTACCAAACCGGCAAAGTAAATATGCTGCCGGTTAAGCTAAAAAAAACAAAAGTAACCTCACGGTATTTTAATTATCTTATAATAAAGGACAAAAATAACAACAGCATTATACAAAAACGCACAGGCAAAGGTATATGGCATAACCTTTATGAGTTCCCGCTGCTTGAAACCGAGGCCGAAACTACCATAGCTGAAACCATCAAGCTGATACAGGATTTTTTACCCCCGCATATTAGACCTGTAAGTATAAGGCTTGTGACTACCGGGCCAATGATACATAAATTATCGCATCAGCACCTCAATATAAGGTTTTGGGAAATAACTGTCGATACTGTTTTACCGGAAGCTATGGATATTGAAACTATAAAGGCATACCCGTTCCCTATAGTACTTTATAATTTTATTGAACAGAATTGGGAGTGATTATTAATTTTCTTATTTTTGAGTAAACACAAATTAAACAAAAGCCATGAACGGAACGTTAAATAAAGTAATGCTTATAGGGCATTTGGGCGACGATGTAAAAATGCACTACTTTGAAGGAGGCAATTGCATCGGGCGGTTTCCATTGGCTACCAATGAGGTTTACATCAATAAGCAAACCAATGAAAAAATAACCTCAACCGAATGGCACAACCTTGTTGTTAGGAACAAAGCTGCCGAAATATGTGAAAAGTACCTAAGCAAAGGGGACAAAATTTATGTAGAAGGACGTATTAAGTCGCGCCAGTGGCAGGCTGAAGACGGCACTACCAAATATACTACAGAAATACAGGTTACTGAATTTACTTTTTTAACCACTAAAAAAGAAATGGATAACGCCGCCGGCGCAACACCTAATACTGCTGCCAACAGGCAGGGCTATAATAATACAGCGAGTGAGCCTGCAAGGCAAAATAATTATGATATGCAAAATGTGCCGTCAACAGAAGATGACGACCTGCCATTTTGATTGTTTAACTAATACCAAAAGCTTTGGACCCCGACCCCTCGAGTTTTATACCAGATTATAACCTTATTATAGGTTTTACCGGAATTATCATCCTGCTGTTATGTTCTGCTTTTATATCGGGTACCGAGGTTGCCGTTTTTTCGCTTAATCCGGAAGATGTGGATGAGATTAATAATGAGGCTCCCAAAAAAGGAAAGCTTATAACATCCATGCTGGATAAGCCAAAAAAATTACTGGCAACCATTGTTATCACCAATACTTTTATAAACATTGCCATTATAATACTATTCTTCCGGTTGAGCTATAATTTTTTCCCGGGGGTTTCCTCCTATTTAAAATTCGGGCTCGAAGTGCTTATCATAACTTTTGCAATATTGCTGTTTGGCGAAGTTGTGCCTAAAGTATATGCCAACCGGAATAAAAAAAGGTTTTCCAAAAAAATTGCCTATCCGCTCTATATACTCAATAAGCTGCTTTCACCTTTAAGCATACCAATGCGCGAAATAATACTGGCACTCCATAAAAAGTTTAATGTCCAGAAAAGCAGTTTTTCGGTTGACCAGCTATCGCAGGCACTGGAACTTACAGATTATGGCGATGCCACAATGGAAGAACAAAAAATACTTGAGGGCATTGTGAGTTTTGGCAATACAGATGCAAGACAGGTGATGAGCCCCCGCATTGATATTTTTGCACTTGATATTGAAGCAACCTTTAAAGAGATATTCCCACAGATTGTAGAGAAAGGCTTTTCACGCATACCTGTATATAGGGATAATATAGACCAGGTAGAAGGTGTTTTGTTTATAAAAGACCTGATACCGCATATTGATAAAGAAGATTTTGAATGGCAAAGCTTACTAAGGGAACCTTTTTTTGTACCTGAAAATAAAAAGCTGGATAATTTGCTTAAAGAATTTCAGTCGATGAAAAACCACCTTGCTATTGTTGTGGATGAGTATGGCGGCACATCGGGCATTATATCGCTGGAAGACATACTGGAGGAAATTGTAGGCGATATAAGCGATGAGTTTGATGATGAAGATATAATATTTTCAAAAATTGATGACAGCACCTACCTTTTTGACGGAAAAATAAGCCTGAAGGATTTTTACAGGATAACAGATATTGAGGAGGAAGATTTTGAAAATGCAAAGGGTGAAGCAGAAACACTGGCTGGCTTCCTACTGGAAATATCGGGTAATTTTCCTAAAAAGGGACAAAAAATTAACTTCAAAGACAATATCTTTACCGTCGAATCAGTTGATAAAAGGCGTATAAAACAAATTAAGGTTACACTGGTATAAATGACGATAATAGTAAAAAGACTTACAGGCATTGCAGCAGCTTTTGCTTTTGCTTTTGCAGCAGCAGGATGCGGCGATGAAACTGTGCCAAAGCCTAAAGGCTACCTAAGGCTGGACTATCCTTTAGGCAAGTATGTACTGTATAACAAAGACTGCCCCTTTTCCTTTGCTTACAACTCCCTGGCAAAAGTGAGTGAAAAAGATAATTGTGATTTGGTTATACAGTATCCTAAAATGAAGGCTACTATTTACCTTAGCTATAATAATGTGGATAACAATATTGAACGTTTACTGCGCGATGCCCAGAAACTTACTTATAAACATGTTATAAAAGCCAGTGAAATAAAGGAACAGCCCTTTATTAATCCGGATAAAAAAGTATATGGAATGTTTTACCAGGTGGGTGGTGATGCTGCAACTAATGCACAGTTTTATGTTACCGACAGTACAAAACATTTTTTATCAGGCTCCATGTATTTTTACGCCAAGCCTAATTTTGATTCCATTTTGCCCGCAGCAAGCTATATAAAAGATGATATACAAAATATTATGGAAACCATAAGGTGGAAATAAACATACTAGTATGAAAACAAAAAGCAGCCTTTATAAGGGCTGCTTTTTGTTTTATGTATGATAAGGGATTTATATTTTCCCTCCTTTGCTTTCAGATGAGCATGATTTTTTACCTTCACCCGCGCAGCATCCACCTTTTTTGCCTGCTTTGGCTTTATCGGCACAACAGGAACCTTTTGAGCTTTTTGATGTTTTATTATCTTTTTCCTCTTTGGAAGTTTTGCCTTTTTTTTCTTTTTCTTGGTCAACCTTATAATAAGCCTTATCTCCTGATGATTTAACGTCATGTACCTTGTAGGCACCATCTGCTATTTTCTCTACAGTTTCTACAAGAGTTTCAGGCGTCTGCCTTCCTGCATCAAAAGAAATAGTAGCTGTTTTGGTATCAAAATCTACTTTTGCCTCCTGAACGCCATCAAGGCCGGCAAGCTTCTTTTCAATAGTGGCGGCACATCCCATAGGGCAGGTCATGCCATCTATTTTAAAAGATGTTGTTTCAAGGTTAGCAGCCGTTTCCTTAACCATGGTGCTGTCAGTTACAGTACCGTTTTCTGTTTCCTCTATAGTACCGTCTTTAGAATTGTCTTTACAGCCTGTAAGTAAAAGGCATGCCAGTGCAAAAAATGAAAGTTTCTTTATTATGTTCATTGTAAAATGGAGTTATTATGTTTACAGATAATTGATTACAAATTTATAAAAAAACGTTTGTTATATTATTTTATTATTGGATTTTTGAACCAAAAAACACACCATGCAGAACAATCCGCAAAAATGGTATTTACTGGCAGCCTTATCATTAATATGGGGCAGTTCCTTTATACTTATTAAAAGGGGGCTTGTTGGTTTAACACCATTTCAGCTTGGCTCACTGCGCATTATTTTCTGCGCCTTGTTCCTTTTTATAATAGGGTTTAAAAATCTTGCCCGAATACCGCACGCCAAATGGAAGTATATTGCTGTTACTGCATTGTTTGGCACATTTATGCCTGTTTATCTCTTTTCATTTGCGCAAACTGAAATACACAGCTCTGTCAGTGCCATTTTAAATTCGCTTACACCTCTTAATACACTTTTAATAGGCGCGCTTGTGTTTGAACTACAGTTTCAGCGAAGGCAGCTTTTGGGCGTACTTATAGGGCTTGCAGGCTGTATTTTACTAATCTATAATGGCGCAATGAACAACCCTGGCCAAAATTATTACTATACCCTGCTGGTTGTTGCCGCGGCTGTAAGCTATGCCATTAATATAAATCTTGTAAAAAAACACCTTTCAGACCTTTCCCCGCTCAGCATAAGTGCAGGAAATTTTGCTGTTATGCTGCTACCGGCACTGGCTGTATTATTCTTTTCAGGATTTAGTGATGTAGCCGGTTCGGCACAAACGCAAAATTCCATGCTTTACATAGCAATACTTGGGGTAATAGGCACAGGTGTAGCCAATATTATTTTTTTCCGCCTTATCCATATATCATCACCTATATTTGCTTCCTCAGTTACCTATTTAATACCTGTAGTTGCTTTTGGGTGGGGACTGATGGATAATGAGCATTTAAGCGCAACACAAATTATTGGTGCTGCCACAATACTTGCAGGGGTATATTTTTCAGCCAGAAAGTAGCGGCAATATATTGTAATAAAAAAGGCTGCCAATGGCAGCCTTTTTTCTTTTATAGTTATCTCTTACTGGAAATCTGCAGCAGATACTCCTTCGTTAACTTTTACATCAGTAACATTAAGCTCTACCTCCATACCAATATTGATAGATGATTTGTAAGGTATTTTAACACCTTTAACCTCACGGTAATCACTGTATGGTGTTACCATAGTCATTTGTCCGGCAGGCCCTTCAACTGTTTCAGAAGATGCAACTTTAAGTCCAGACTTAACATCGTAATACATTGTTTTTTCACCATCAGTAATTGCGTAAGCATCACTGCCATTCATGTTTTCTATACCCGTAATTTTAAGGTTTGAGTCATTCCTTAATTTTAATTCCGGGAACGGATAGCCATAGGTTTTAATTTCAGCAACTTCATCAGCTTCAAGATCCATCTTCTGCCCTTGTGCAGTCTGATAGCCTGAAGTACCGTTAAATACCCTTTTTATCTGCTGCCCCATAACGCTCATAGTTTCAGCAAGCTTGTTGTCATTAGTTACTTTCCTGTTCAGTTCAAGCGTCATACCCTGAATACTTCCTGAAGTAGTAACTGAAAGTGATTTTACAGCGCTTAACGCTTTTTCACCACCAATGGCGTTGATATAGTTATCTAGAACCGATTTAACAGTTACACCGGCAGGAACAGCTTTGTTAGCCTGTGGTTTTTCTGTAGGGTTACCATATTTATCAAAATAAAATACAGGTATTTTTGTGCTTTCAAGCCCTGCCAAAACATCAGAGGCCTTACCAACAACTACTACCCTTGCATTGTTGGCAAGGAAATATTTATTAGCAGCTTCCTTAATATCCTGTGGAGTTACTGCGTTGATGTTTTTAATATAGTTTTCATAAAAATCCGCAGGCAGATTTTGTGTTTCTGTAAGCAAAGCATAACGTGCAATAGTTGCAGGTTTTTCCATCTGCATTACAAAGTTGCCAATGTATTTAGCTTTTGCATTTTTAAGTTCTTCTTCAGAAACAAGGTCTGTCCTTATTTTTTTAAGCTCGTTAAATATTTCAACAATAGCACTGTCAGTTACTGCATTCCTTACAGAAGTTGAAGCAGAGAAATCATTTACATATTTACCCGCGCCTACAGAAGAATAAGCACCATATGTCCAGCCATGAGCTTCACGAAGGTTAAGGAAAAGCCTTCCTTCGCCCCCGCCGCCTAAAATCTGGTTGGCTAATAATGCAGCAAAGTAATCCTTGTCAGTCATTTTAAGGTTAACAGTGTTGATAACCGAAATTTCAGACTGTACCGCATTTGGCATATCCACAAAGTTTATCTGTGCATATTGTACATTTTTAGGGTCGCTGTAAGAAACATTAGGCGCAACTTCAGGCTTCCATGAACCGAATAGTTTTTTAACCTTTTTCTCTACATCTTTAAATTTAACGTCTCCCACTACCACAAGGTAAGCCTTGCCCGGTACAAAGTAAGTATTGTAGTTTTCCTTAACATCGTTAAGTGTAACATTATTTAATGTCTGTTCAGACACATATTCGCCATCAGGATGGTTTTTACCATAAGCAAGTACGCTTGTTACCCTTTGTGCTACCGAAGGAACACTTTTTTCTTCCGACTTAAGGGCTTCAACCATTTTTGCCTTTTCCTTGTCAAATTCCGCCTGGGTAAATACAGGGTTTAAAGCACCGTCAGCCATTAACTCCAATATCCTGTCAGAATATTTAGATAAGCCGTTTGCAGATGCACCGCTAGCCCAAAAATTTATATTTGCGCCTAAAAAGTCTACCTCTTCGTTAAAGGCATCTTTAGGCATGTTTTTAGTTCCGCTGCCCATTAATGCGCTAAGCATGTCTGATACACCTTTTTTATTGCCTTCAGCATAAGGTGCGTTATCAAGGGTTAGCGTATAAGAAACGCGGGGTAGTTTATCATTTTCTACCACAAGTACCTTAAGGCCGTTTTTAAGCGAAAAGGTTTGTGGCTTTTTTATATTAACTTTTGGTGCCGGCCCCGGTTTGGGCATAGGCCTTTCCTGTGCCTGCATAGTAGAAACCGTTAAAAACAGACCGGCCAATAAATATATTACTTTTTTCATGGTGATAATTTGTGCTTAGTTTTGTGCTTTATCTTTAGCTGGTACATAATCAAGTATTAACCTTTGGTTAGGGTTAAGGTATTTTTTAGCCACTTCCCTAATGTCTTCCCTGGTGATAGAACGGTAAATATCTATCTCTGTATTTATAAGGTTAACATCGCCATATAAAAGGTAGTAAGTTGCAAGGTTGCTTGCAATACCTTCTACGCTTGCATTGCTGTTAACGTACTGGTTTTCGTAGATATTTTTAAGCTTTTGGAACTCTTTTTCAGAAATAAGCTCTTTTTGAAGTTTCACTATTTCCTCATCTGCTTCTTTAATTAGCTCTTCTGCAGTATGCCCAGGCATAGGTATGCCATAAACTATATACATGCCGTAATCTTCCTGGCTGTAGTTAAAAGCTCCCATCTGCATAGCCATTTTCTTGTCATCTACAATTTTTTTGTACATCCTTGAGCTTTTACCATCGCTAAGTATTGTAGAAATCATGTCAAGAACCCTTGCATCTTTAGTTTTCATAGATGGTGTCCTGTATGCAGAAACAACCATTGGCAACTGTATGTTAGGATCTTCATAAGTAGCTTTTATAGGCTGTGTAATAGGTGCCTCCTCAAAAGTTTTCCTTGTAACAGGAGTACCTTTAGGTATAGGTGAAAAATATTTTTCTATCCACTGCTTAGCCTGCGGAATATCAATATCGCCTGCTACTACAAGTACAGCATTGTTAGGAATGTAGAATTTTTTGTTGAACGCTTTAAACTCATCCAGGGTTGCAGCATCAAGATGCTCCATAGAGCCTATTGTAGTCCAGCGGTAAGGGTGAACTTTAAACATGTTCTTTTTAACCTGTGCAATAAGGTTACCGTAAGGCTGATTATCTACACGAAGCCTTTTTTCCTCTTTTACAACCTCATTTTGCGTATCAACACCAATCTGGTTAATTACAGGGTGCATAAGCCTTTCACTCTCCATCCATATGGCAAGCTCAAGGTTGTTTGAAGGGAAAACCTCATAGTAATACGTCCTGTCGTCCGAAGTATTGGCGTTATTGTTACCGCCGTTTGCAGTAACTATTTTAAACCATTCACCACGCTTTATATTTTCTGTACCTTCAAACAGCAGGTGTTCAAAAAAATGCGCAAAGCCTGTCCTTTCAGGATTCTCGTCTTTAGAACCTACGTGATACATTACCGAAGTAATGATTACCGGGGCCGATTTGTCCTGGTGAAGGATAACGTGAAGCCCGTTGTTCAAATCATATTCTTCAAATGCTACCTTCTGGGCCGAAGCCGTACCGCCTAGCATGAGAAGTGAACCCAAAGCCATTAAAGATTTTCTCATAAATTTAAAAGTTATAGAATTTTCATAATAAGTACGCAATTTCGGGAATTTGTTACAAAAAATCTAAATTTTTTTAAATCGTTTGTTATCAGCGCAAAACAAAACAATATTTTTATCTTTTACTGTTGACTGATAAAGAATTAGTTGTATATTTGCCAACTCAAAATTTTTAATAAACCATATTGTTATGTACGCAATCGTAGAGATAGCAGGGCAGCAATTTAAAGTTAGCAAAGACCAAAAGGTATTCGTTCACCGTTTAGAAGGTAAAGAAGGAGATGCAGTTACATTTGCAAAAGTTCTATTACTTGATGATAACGGAAGCGTTACACTTGGCGCCCCGGCTATAGATGGTGCTTCTGTAGAAGCCAAAGTGCTGCAGCACTTAAAAGGAGACAAAGTAATTGTTTTCAAAAAGAAAAGAAGAAAAGGATACAAAGTTAAAAACGGCCACCGCCAGTCTTTAACCCAAATCCAGATTTCGGGCATAACTGCTCCGGGAGCAAAAAAGAAAACTTCTAAAAAAGCGGAAGCTGAAACTGCAGAATAATATTAACAATTAAAAACTAAAACATCATGGCTCACAAGAAAGGTGTCGGTAGTTCTAAAAACGGTAGGGAATCAGAGTCGAAACGTTTAGGCGTTAAGATTTTTGGCGGCCAGGCTGCTATTGCCGGTAACATAATAGTTAGGCAAAGAGGTTCTAAACACAACCCTGGTGAAAATGTTTACATGGGTAAAGACCATACTTTGCATGCTAAAGTTGACGGTGTTGTGAAATTCCAGAAAAAAGGAGACAACAAATCATACGTTTCTATACTTCCGTTTGAAGCTTAAGACGTAAAAAAGAATATAGAAAGCCCGCAATTAGCGGGCTTTTTTATTGGTTAGGCCTTTTGGAGAATACCTTGCCTGATGAAAGTTTCCCATTTATGGGCAAGCTGCAATTCATCCCCAAGCTGTATTGAAGTTTTAACATTATAAAATTCCAGCCTTACCTCGGTAGTGTCCTTCCTGCTGATAACAAGGTCTATCTTTTCAATAGCAGTACCATTTCTTTTAACCTGCACCCTGCATTCCAGCACATCTTCCAACCACAAATGCTGCATAGTTTCTGTACGCCCTTCTTGACGCCCTTCTTGCGCCTTAATAAAAAATACAGCACGCCTGTTTTCATCTGCACCTATAATGGAATTTAGCCAGATATCATAAACTGATATTCCGCAGGAATGCAGTGATGCAAATTTCCTTAATGCATTTATAATTTTATTATCTTTTTTCTTCTTGCTGATATGACCTGCCGCTAAAGGCAATATGCATAGTGCCAATATAACGGCACCTATAATTATTGATTGTGTATCCATTTTTGTTTTAAGTATTATAAATAAGCAATATCCGGCACACTAAGGTGTACGGATTTAATTAGGACTATAAAAACAAATGGAATTACCAGAAATAATGAAAAGGAAAAATAATGTCGGTACAAGAAAGCCCTTTAGGCAATGAAAATAGCGCAAAAGCCGGCAGGGCATTTTTATTTTTATAAAAAAACCTGTTGCTATACCCGGTAAAAAAGCTATACCATGGCGTTATTGTATAGGACGGGGCATTAGTATCGGCACCATTGCTTACAAATGATGATGTTTCCTGCCTTTGCCATGCAAATTTGGCATTATCGCGGCAACCTTTAACCTTTTCACTCCCGGCTGATTTACCTGTATCACTTCCGGCAGAAAAGGCTGCACTGCTTTCAGCCCCGTTTATTGCAAGGCAATAAAGGCAAAAAAGTAAAAATGCTGCAGCTAAATTTCTCAGGTTTTTCATCGGGGCAAAGTTAATTCAAAAAAAGGAACCGCAAGTGTTGTTTTATGTAGTTAGTATCTTTAAAAATTCCTCCCTGCTTATTTCCTCCGCACCAAGGCTTGCCAAGTGGTCGTTATAAACCTGGCAGTCCAGCAGGCGGTAATTTTCCTGCTGCAATTTTAACGCCAAAGCTATAAATGCAACCTTAGATGCGTTTGACACTTTGGAAAACATACTTTCGCCGCAAAAAACATGGCCCAGGTCAACACCATATAAGCCGCCCACCAAAACACCGTCCTGCCACACCTCAACCGATTTTGCAAACCCCAGCTCATGCAGCTTTACATAAGCATCCTGCATTTCGCCAGTTATCCAGGTTCCCTGCTGGCCTTCACGTTTTACTGTGCGGCAATTAGCTATAACATCTTTAAAAGCAGTGTTGAAAGTTATTTTAAACATACCCCTGTTAAGTATATTACGCATGCTTTTAGAAATTCTGAGCTCATGAAAAAACAAAACCATACGCTGCGGCGGGCTCCACCATAATATTGGCTCATCATCTTCAAACCACGGGAATATACCATTTCTATAAGCCAGCATAAGCCTTTCGACAGATAAGTCACCGCCTATTGCCACAATGCCTTCAGGTGAAGCATACGATACAGGAGGAAAATAAAGTTCCCGGGATAAAAAATACATTTGTTAAATAATTATATTGCTAATAAAAATAAAGAACAACTTTAATCTTTACTTTCATAAGTATTTAAATTAGTAGCTTAAAGCTCTTTAGCAGAATGACAAAAATAATTCATATTATACTAATATTCTTTACTTACAGTTTCCTTTATTCACAGGATACTATATTAATGGATGAGGTTATAATTAAGGAAGATTTAAGTAAAAAGCCAAAAATCAAGAAGATAAAATTTGGTAATAATAAAACTTCACATATTTATGATCCAATATATTCTAAAAATAAACCTGTTTATTATTCAATAAATGTCCCCATGGGGTCATTAATGGAAATGGCACTTCATTTCATAAGTACATCTGATTCAATAGCTGAGGGCTTTAGAGAAAATAATAAAGTGTATAAAACTGTATATGAATTAACAATTTATGAAGGCAATAACGAGTATACCTTAGGAAAAAAAGTTAATGATATGCCTATATTATTAGTATTTGAAGAAAGTTCCAAAAGCCAGATTACAAAAAAAATAGACCTTTCAAATTTTAACACTAAAAGCAATCTTTTTTTTATTTCCTTAAAAAGGACAACCCTTTCTTTATGCCCTTTATGTATGTATTATGTTCCTGATACTTATAAACCCGGAACAGCAATGGCATATTACCTGGATGATAAAGCTAAGAATAAGGAATTAACATCATACAAATTTAACTCCGGCTTAAAACTGGAAGTAAAAGTACTTACCAGAGACTATTAATTTGCTATAATCCTAATAATGATTATGTAAATATAATAGCAAAGAAATACCTTTGCGGCAATACATATCATTACAATGAAAACACTGTTTCTATTCTTCCTCATGGTTTGCAATATTGCTTTTGCGCAGGTTACCGATATGGAAAAGGATACCATACAAATGGAAGAGTTAATACTGAAAAACAACAGGAGAACTTCCAAAAAAACACTTAAACTGAGGGGACAATGCTATTATCCTGAAGATATGAGGGGCGCCGAAGAGATAATTACACTTATAGAAAAACTACCGGAAGGCTACCTCGAATCAGTAACTTTTTATGTTAACGAAGCAGGCTCCTATAATGAAAACAGCCAAAGTTTTAAAGATACGCAACTGGAACTGGTTGTTTATAAAGCGAATGCGGACAATACACCGGGAGAACGCATAGCACATGAGAAGCTTATTATTAACCTTGACAGGAAGAAAAAAGGAAAATTAACCATCAGCCTTTTTGAACTTAATTTACAAAATCCCGAAAGGTTTTTTATCGGCCTTAAAAAGGTTAACGGCAGGAGCCTTAAAAAGGAATTTTTGTTAGACTGCCTTTGCAACGGGCTGGACAAATATATTACGCTGACAAGAAATGACAGCCTTTCAGGCTGGGAACGAAGATGGGAATGTGCTGCCCTTAAAGCGGATGTATCTGTAGTAATTACAAAATAAAAGCCTGAATAAATATTCAGGCTTTTATTTCTTTGCTGTTTAAAAAGGAAGGTCGTCGTGGTCTTCCTCTTTGTAATTATTCGCCGGCTCAAAAGAATCGTATGCAGCGGGTGGCGCAGCCTGATAGCCCTGCTGCGGTGCTTCGGGCTGCAGCTTTTCAATCCTCCATCCCTGTATCGAATTGAAGTACTTGGTTTCACCCTGTGGGTTTACCCATTCCCTCCCTCTAAGGTTAATGGATATTTTCACAGGCTCACCCGGCCTGTAATTATTTAAAAGGTCGCATTTATCCTGTGTAAACTCTATCAATATATGCTGTGGGTATTGCTCATCTGTAGTAACTACCACTTCCCTTTTTCTAAACCCGTTGCTGCCAAAGGATTTAGTTTCATCAATCATCTTTATTCTTCCTGAAACTTCCATATAAAATTGTTTATTTTCTGCCTTGCGGCAGCTATCATTAATAATTATTTAAACATCCCTTTTCGCTAAAAGCACTTTCCAGGCTTTTGCTACCTCATTATCATCCAGATATTGTTTTGCCCTGCGGTATTTTTTTTCATCATCATCTGCACTTAGTACCGCCTTAATGTCAAAATCCTGCCTAACAAAACTATTTATTTCTTCCTCGCCCGGCAGTGTTTCCACATTACCCAGCTTGCCTAAGTCATTACCGTTAAATACACCACACTCTTTTACAAAATCAGGTATTGCATCTACACCTATACCAAGAGTTGTAAGTGGCTTTTCAACCTCAAAAAGCCCCTGGTTGGCACGGCTGTACCAATTGCCGCCCATACGCGAAACCAAATCAATTTTAACCTGGTCAACAGCACCATTTTCATCAAGCACGGCTTCATCCACATGAATTTTAACCACCTCGCATATTACAAGGTTACCGGCACCGCCATTGTCCCCAAGTGAAATAATGTCTTTAACCTTACATTCAAACTGCACCGGCGATTCCTTAACCCTGAATGGTTTTACAACATCTGAAGGCAGCATAGTAAGCCCTGATTTCACAAACTCATTGACACCATCTCCATACTCTGTGCTGGATAAAGAAGCCTGCTGCACTATGCTATAGTTAACAACATTTATAACCACTTCCCGGTTTAGCTCTACATTTATCAGCGTATGCTTTATTGTATTATCACGAACTCTTCTGGAAGGGCTGAATACCAGTATGGGAGGGTTTGCACTAAACACATTAAAAAAACTGAAAGGCGAAAGGTTAGGCACATTATTCCTGTCCAGCGTGCTGGCAAAAGCTATAGGCCTGGGCCCTACTGCGCCCTGCAGGTATCCCTGCAGTTTTGCCGTTGGTATTTCTTTTGGGTCAATACTAAGCATTACAGTTATGTTTTTTACAAAGATAATTTTTATAGCTGTACTTAAAAACGCCCTGCATAAATTTAACCTGTTGTGTTGATAAATAATACTAAGTATAGCTTTAAGGCGTTATTGCCCTATCCCTGCCAATAGGGAAAGCCTAACTTTTTACTATCTTTAAACCTCAAATTTACTTTATGCAGTTTTACGATAAAAGGACATTTACCCGCTGGTTTATTATTGTTGCGTCATTCCTTATTGTTGTCCTTATTGTATGGAATACTTATTATTTATTCCAGACTTTTAAAGACGAAGAGCGTATGAAAATGGAATTGTGGTCGCATGCTACAGAAGCTTTGCTAAGCCCTGAGGAAGATAAAAGCCTGAATGTTATTACCAGTATTACCGAAAATAACAATACCATACCCATTATACAGACTGATGAAAAGGGGATGATAATAAACTCCAGGAATATTTCCAGCGAAATAATTGATGGCACCATTGTTAAAGACTCAGTAGCCGCTTATAAGCTGCTGGGTGAATTTAAATCCTCCAATAACAGCATAGAGATAGAATATATACCCGGAAAGCTGCAGTATGTGTACTATGGAAACTCTACCATGCTTAACCTGCTTAAATATTATCCTGTAGCATTATTGCTGATTATTGTATTGTTCGGCATTGTGGTATTGATATATTTCAGGGCCAATAAAATGAGTGCCCAAAACCGCCTTTGGGCCGGTATGGCAAAGGAAACCGCGCACCAGATAGGCACACCGCTTTCCTCCCTTTTAGGATGGATTGAAATTATGAAAGCCGACAATGTGGACGAAACCACTGTTGTCGAAATTGAAAAAGATGTAAACCGGCTGCAAACCATAGCCGAACGTTTTTCAAAAATAGGATCTGAACCATTGCTTGAGGAAAGGGATATTGTAGCCGATACGGAAAAGTCATTTGAATACCTTAAGGCAAGGGCGTCGAGCCAGGTAAATTTTTCATTTAGTGCACCCGGCCACCCGGTAAAAGTTCTGCTAAACCCCGAGCTGCATAGCTGGACGATTGAAAACCTTGTTAAAAATGCCATAGATGCCATGAAGGGCAAAGGCAGGCTGGATATATTAATTGAAGAACGGGAAAAATATATAAAAATTAAAGTGTGCGACTCAGGCAAAGGCATACCCAAAACACAGTTTAAAAAGGTTTTTGAACCTGGTTATACTACCAAAAAACGTGGCTGGGGGCTTGGCCTTTCATTAACCAAGCGTATTGTAGAAGAATACCACAAGGGTAAAATAAAGGTATTGCAATCGGAAGTAGGCAAAGGCACCGTGATGCAGGCCAGTTTTAAAAAGCTATAAAAAAGGCTGCCATTTGGCAGCCTTTTCTGTAAGATATTTAATAAATTATGGTGCGCTTGCGTAAGTTTCCCTTACGGTTTCCTCATCGCCATCACCGTCAAAATCATATTTTGTAACTACTACAAGTTTATTTTCTGTAAGCTCTTTTATTGTACCAACAGTAGTTTGTTCACCTATATTTATAGTTATCCTGTTTCCACTAACGCTATACTCACCTGTACTGGTTGTTACTGCGCAGCCTTCAGCATATTCTACCTGCATAAATGAGCCTTCCTCATCAAAGCTGATATTGTCCCTGTTGCAGCCCGCCTGGTGGTCATGCGGTGTAACTGTATTGCCTACTTTGTAGGAAGCAGGATACCACGTCCTTGTCAGTTCACTTTTGCGTATTACAGCCTCATTATCATCATCTGAGCACGACACCATGAACAACGCGGCAAAACCAAGTGCAAATAATTTATTTTTCATTATAGTCAATTTATTTAAATCCGGTGCAAGTATATAAAATTATTACAATTACCGGTATGTTTCTCTTTTAAATTATCATTAAAGATTACCTGCTATCTGCTTTGCAAGTGCTTCAAACTCCTCTTTTTCCATCCTTACCTTATCAATAAAGCGCATATCATCCATACTGTTTAGCGGTATAAGGTGTACATGCACATGCGGTACTTCCAGCCCTACCACAGCAACGCCTACCCTTTTGCATGGTACAGTTTTTTCTATGGCTTTTGCCACCTTACGGGAAAATTTCATCAGGCCAAGGTAATGCTCCTCTTCCATATCAAACAGCTTGTTTATCTCCTTTTTTGGTATGCATAGCGTATGCCCTTGGGCATTTGGGTTTACATCCAAAAAAGCAAGGTAATTTTCATCCTCAGCAATTTTATAGGCCGGAATTTCGCCGTTAATTATTTTTGTGAATATAGAGCTCATGGTTTGTTATTTATTCCCTTGTTATTTCAAGTATTTCAAATTTAAGCGTACCATTAGGCACATTAATCTCGGCTGTTTCGCCAACAGACTTACCCAAAAGCCCTTTGCCAATAGGTGATGTAACCGAAATTTTACCAGCCTTAAGGTCGGCTTCGCTTTCGGCAACCAATGTATATTTCATTTCCATGCCGTTGGCCTGGTTCTTAATTTTTACAGTAGAAAGCACCAGTGCTTTTGAAACGTCAAGTTGCGATTCATCAATTATACGTGCATTGGCCAGCACTTCCTCAAGCTTTGCAATTTTAAGCTCAAGAAGCCCCTGCGCTTCTTTGGCTGCGTCATATTCTGCATTTTCAGACAAATCCCCTTTATCACGTGCTTCCGCTATGGCTTGCGACGCTTTAGGCCTTTCTATATTTTTAAGCTGTTCCAGCTCGTCCCTTAATTTTTTTAATCCTTCTGCTGTGTAGTAAGATACTGTACTCATAACTTCATCGTTTATATAAATAGAAAAAATCCCATTAATGGCGGGATTTCTTTTATGCAAATATAATGTTTTTTAGTTAATACGTTTTTTTAAATATGCATAATAGCGTATGCCAAAGTTAATTAAATTAAATTTGCTGCCTAATTATTAAACAAAAATTTACAAATATGAAAAAGTACCTGATATTGCTGGTTTTAGCCTCTATATTTTCGGCTTGCAGCAACGATGATAACAGGATGAGGAACCCTTACCTGCCCGACTACAATTTTAGTGCAAACATTAATATGGAACTGCCAAAATATACCGATTTGCTATATACGGGAAATGCAGTGTATGTAGACCAGCTTGGCGTAGGGATTAACGATGTTATTATATTAAATACAGGCAGCGGCTATGCAGCCTGGGAGGCAAGCTGCCCCAACCAGGAGCTTAGCTCATGCTCACGGCTTGACAAAGAAGGCATTATGGCAATATGCCCGTGTGACGAAGCGGAATACAGCCTTTTTACAGGGCAGGCCGAAGGAAAGCGTTATCCGCTTAAATCCTACCGCGTTGAGGTAATTAACCAGACAATGATAAGGGTTTATAATTAAAAAAACTCCTGCTTTAAAAAGCAGGAGTTTTTTTAATTAGTATAACAAGAACTAAAATTTAATGGTAGCTCCCGCAAGGAAATTTATACCTGCCTGCGGGAAATAATAGGGGTCGCCATACATGGCCCCATTGGATACATATTCAACATCAAAAATATTATTTACCAGCCCGCTAAATACAATAGATTTTACAAAAGAATCCATTTTAAGTTCATAAGAAATATTAAGGTCGCTCACATAGTAACTTTCAAGCCTGGCGTTGTCCGATTCCAGGTTATCCATATATTGCTCGCCTACAAATTTGCTTAATAAAGCTACTTGCAGGTCTTTCACAGGAACAACTATAAGCTGGTTACCCGCTATTACATTTGGCGAAAAGGCAATTTCTGTATCGCCCACACTTTGCGGACCCGCTTCGCCTTCAGTGTAAAAATCAAGGTTTTTATTGGCACTTAAAGCAATATTAGGCCGCAACACTATCCGGTCAGTTATGTAAAGTGTTGCGTCTATTTCAAGCCCAGCCCTGTAGCTATCGCCGCTATTGGTATAAACCGCAGCGCCTACATCGTTCAATTCACCAGTTAGTACCAACTGGTCCTTATAACGCATATAATAACCATTTACATTAAGCATATTCCTCCCTGACCTGAAGCGCCATCCAAGCTCAAAATCATTAAGGCTTTCCGGTTTTGTGCTTCCACTTTCATAATCTGTACGGCGCGGTTCCTTATTACCCCTCGCATAAGAAAAATACAGTGAGTTTTTATCATTAACTGTAAACGTTAAACCTGCTTTGGGATTATAAAAATTAAAGGTATCATCTACCGGAACAGGTTCAGCTGTTTCCTCCAGCACATTAGATGCCTCATAATTTACCCTGCGGTACTGCATATCGCCAAAAAGGCTAAGGTTATCCAGCAGTTTATAATTAGCCTTGGCATAAATATTAAAATCGGTTTTAACGGCATCATTATCATAATAGCGGTCATCCGGCCTTACAGAACCTGAATTTTGTGCCCATATAATATTACCAAAGTGGTCGCCTTCATATTTATTCCACGCACCCCCAAAGGTAAAATTAAGAGCCGTATCCGTATAGTTGGCAGAAAATGTAGTTCCATAAAAATCATTATCCAGCCATTTACGTGTAATAAGGTCGGTACCCGGTAAAGTTTCCCCGTAATAATCCACCATGCCTGTAGCTATAATACCGGGATAACCTGCAACTGGCGTATCATCCCTGTAGTTTTCGTAATAACCTTTACCAATGGTGTAATGCAGAGCAAGATTTGTATTCCAGTTACCTGAAAGCCTTTCATTCCAATGCAATTGGAAATGGTCCTGCTTGTAATTATCGGTTTCGTCATCATAATATTTTATATTGCCTGCTTCATCAGTATAAATGCCCGATGAGTTAAAACGCCTGTTGGTGCGCAGCGTTTCGGCATCAATACCGTTCCATGCCTGGTAGGTAACTTCCGTACCGCCAAAAACCAACGCTTTTACCAATGTAGTTTTGCCCACATAAGTACCCTGAAGGAAATAAGACTTCAGGTCAACAGAGGCACGGTCTATATAACCATCTGATGCGATATTGGAAAGCCTTCCAGCAACCTCAAAGTGGTCATTGATAAGCCCTGTACTGAATTTTACAGTATGTTTTCTTGAATTAAAACTCCCGTAGGAATTGGATATTTCGGCATTAGCCTCTTTACTGTATGCATCTGTAAGGAGGTTAAGGCTGGCACCAAAAGCCCCCGCCCCGTTGGTAGAAGTACCCACACCCCGTTGCAACTGTATATTTTCTACAGAAGAGGCTATATCCCCCATATTTACCCAAAATGTTCCCTGCGATTCTGCATCATTATACGGCACGCCATTTAAGGTTACATTAATACGGGAAGCATCGGCTCCCCTAACACGTATATAGGTGTAGCCAAAACCATTACCGGCATCGGTAGTAGTTACTACCGAAGGCAGGTAGTTTAGCAGTATGGGCACATCCTGCCCTAAATTCCTGGGGGCAAGCTCCTCTTTGGTTATGTTGCTAAAGGTAACGGGGGTTTGCGCGCTGGCACGTACACCCTGAACCAGCACCTCGTCCAGTTTATAATCGGCAGGAACCAGTGTATCCTGCTCTGCTGGCTGTTGTCCATAAGCCGTTCCGGCCATTAAGCCCGCGGCCATCATTAAAAATGGTGTTACAGAAATTTTGCGGAAATATTTTTTGTTTTTTCCCGCACAAGAAATGAATAAAGTTTTCATTCGTAAAAAAGTTTTACGAATAAAAGGGGCAATTATTCTTATGTTAATATTATGATTTTGGCACTACCGGCGTGCACTCCGGCTAAGTTGCCTTTTCCCTTGGCAGCATTACCTGCCCAGGTTCTTTGGGTATGATCTCAGCCCGTAAAGGCACCCCTTTGAGACGCCGCAAATGTAGAAAAAAGATTTTTAATTCCTGCGGATAATAAATAAATGTACGGATTAAAAACCCGGTTTTTTCCTGGACTGTTTCTTTTCGGCCTGGCGGCGTTTGTTGTCAATACGTTTTTGAATTACAGCGCGCGGTACTTTAGTGGGTTTTCTTTTCTTTTTAGGTATAATGGCATTTTCAATTAACTGTAAAAACCTGCGTGTTACAATATCCCTGTTGCGAAGCTGGCTCCTGTCCTCATCGCACTGCAGTATTAAATTTTTATCATTGGTTAGCCGGGAACCAAGGCTTGCTTCTGCCAGTGCTTTCTCTTCTTCGGTTAAAGCCTGCGAAGCTTCAAGATTAAAGCTAAGGATTACCTTAGAGGCAACCTTGTTTACATTTTGCCCGCCCGCACCACTACTCCTTACAGCCTTATAACTTAATTCCTGTATAATTATTTCTTTATCCATTTAGCTTTGCTGCTATTGCTGGTGTGCAGGCTTCAACAAATCATTTACTGTTTTAACGGGGCTGAATGTTTCAAGCGGCACCTCGGCAAAAACCGTTATCCAGCCTGCCATTGCACCATTCCACAATCCCGGCAGCTCATAGGATTTTACATCTGTACCCAAGCGGTTTTTATATACAATAAAACCTGTACCCGGGTCAACCAGGCTTGTAAGGTCAAAATATTCATCCTTAAAATTTTTAAGCCCGCATACTATGTCAACAGGGTTGAAATGCGTAGCCTTTGAAAAAATAGCTGCCTGCGCCTTGTTTTCATGGTCAACCTGCGAACTTTCAACAATTTGTAATGAAACAGCACCATTATCTTCTTCCACCCAAAAAGGGCCGCCACCCGGTTCTCCTTCATTTTTAACCATGCCGCATACCCGTATGGGCCTGTTAAGAACATCTTTCAGGTACTCAATTTTATTATCATAGGTATATTTAGCAACATCCCTGGGAATATGAACAGAGAGGTTTTGCTTTGCAAATGCCAGCATCAATTCAATTTCCTCTTCGTTTATATTTCCTGCATCTATTTTTTTTAGGCAGTCAAATATTTTTTCCTGCAGCTCGATAAGCAATCCGCCCAATGCTTTTTTATACAGGGTGATTATATCGGTATTATTGTAGCTGACGTTATCAATATTCTTGATAAAAACAATATCCGATTCCAGATTATTAAGGTTCTCTATCAATGCACCATGCCCGCCGGGACGGAAAAGCAGATTGCCATCATCATCCCTAAAAGGTACATTGTTCATATCAACCGCAAGCGTATCTGTCCTTTTATGCTGGTAAGAAAAACCAAAATTTATATTTTTGCCTGAATCTTTCTCTACCTTATCTTTAACATCGTTTATAGCATCAAGAAACCCATTTAAATGCTCCTCGGATATGGTAAAATGCACATGGGCCTCATCCTTAGAATTAGCATAAGTAACACTTTCATGCAAATGCTCATAAATGGGGGTTGCCGTAAAATCAGGGTACTGGTGAAACGGCAATATTCCTTTCGGCTTGTTGGCATAATCAAACTCCGCATCGGTAAGCATGGTTTTTATAAAATTATAAATCCGGGTACTTTTATCCCAGTTCCCATATTCAGGATTTTTTTTAAGCTGTTCCATCACTGCCCTGTAAAAAGGAAATTTATCAAGCCCCACTATAAAAACACTTAAGGCATTATCATTTTTACGGTTAATATAAGCATTCAGCGTATCATTATCCGGGTCATAATCCTGCATAAATTCATTAAGGAATTTAAACATGCGTGTTGCCGCGCCCGAAGCAGGAACAAACTTCTGAATTTTCAGCCCGTTCTTTTTACTGTCATAAAAACCGGCAAGTTGCCTGGCAGTTTCTTTTGTAAGCAAATGGATACCATCATTAATTACGGCAGGCTTTTTTAATTCAATTTTGCTTATGCCGTTTTTAAAAATTAAAAGCTGCTTCCTTATTTTTTCAAAGGTTATGTTCCGGTTATATACCTGTACAAAATCTTTAGCAGTAAAGCCCATATCAAGCGCCTTTTCAAGCTCATCTGTAATTTTGTTTACTTCATCGCCTAAATTGCCTTTGTCAACAGTAATATATATAAACGGTTTTGCCTTTTTTTCAAGATATTGCTGCAAGCGGGAAAGAGGGCTGCCCTCGGTACTTTCTCCTGCCAATACTATAATTTCGTTTTTCACAGGGCCTTTAAGTGGCGGTACAGCAGAAAGGTCTCCCTTAGAGTAAATAATTTCCCTGGATTTTTTTTCAGCAAGCCCGCTGCTGCCCCAAGTAATATCGAAATTAGTATATAGGGTAACCTTTATTGCGTTTGTGCGCTGCTGTGTAATATTTTCTTCCATGCTAAATATCCGTAAATGGCAATAATTGTTAAAAATACATATAATATACTGGAAAGCGTGTAGCCTTTATAAAAAAATAACGGTATAGCAATAATATCACCAGCAATAAGAAAAATCCAGTTTTCTATTTTTCGCTTTGCCAAAAGCCACATACCTACAAAAAAAAGCCCTGTAATAAATGTATCTACATAGGCCCACCAGTAACTAAACATATTGGAATATACATATACCCCGGAAACAAAAATAACCGATATAACAAATATTATAATGGAATTTATATAATCTTTATGATGCATGGCCGATATTTTAAGCACCTCGCTGTCCGCATCCTTTTTGCTCCACAGCAGCCAGCCATATATGCTCATTATAAAATAGTAGGCATTAATAATCATATCGCCATACAGGTTCCACTTAAATAAAAGATAGGTATAAATAGCCGTACTTATAATGCCTGTAGGATATACAAGTATATTATTCCTTTTTGAATACACAACGCTGAATACTCCCAGTGTTGCAGCAACAGCCTCGAGTATTATATGTAAAGTGCTGTAGCCTTTATACTGGCTGAACAGAAAGTCAAAAATTTCGTGCATTTCAATGGTTTAGGGCTTCGGCTTCTTCAAAACTGTAAACAAGGGTAAATCCTTCTACCTCTTTAAAGAAAAATATGTATTTGCGGTTCATGCCGTTAAATGTAACCTTGGCTTTTCCATTCTCATCCGTTAGTGAAAAAGGGAAAACATTTATATGCTGCTTAAAGCTTATACCGGGCAATGAAATCATTTTGAAAAGTGCCTCCTTAACTCCCCATATAACCGTAAGGTACCGCATATAAGTTTCCAGATGCATAGGGTTTAGATAGCTGAATTCTGATACGCAGAATTTATTGGCAATGGTAATAATTTTTTCGCGCTGCATTTCCATATCTATACCTGCATTCTTCCCGCTTATTATTATGGCTGAAAAATTATAGGAGTGTGTAATTGAAATGTTTTTGCCGTCTTTAAGGTGCGGTTTACCGTCAATGCCATAATACATATCAAGGTCGGTATAACCCGCATGTTCCAAAAGCTTGCGCACACTCAGAAAGCCCTTCCTGTGCTGTTCCGATTTCATATCATGCAGCCTTGCACTACACACATCCTTAAGCACCGTGCCCAGCGAAAGTTCCTCTAAAGTTTCGGTTATCTTCCATACAAGCACCTGTGTATCACCTGCGGCAGTATATGTTTTATATAAGGGCATTAACTATTTTCGGGTTTAAAATTAACTGTAAGTCAACCAATTATTAACTCAAACAAATGGTAAAATACTGTAAAAACTGTTTGGGTTTAAAGTAATTGCTTAACTTTGCAAAAATTTTTGCTAATACAAATATACAATATTCAATGAGTACAAAAACACTGCCGTATGTGGCGTATAAAGTAAAAGATATTTCGCTTGCGGAATGGGGAAGGAAAGAAATTGAACTGGCTGAAGCTGAAATGCCGGGCCTGATGGCTCTTCGTGAGGAGTATGGCGCACAGCAACCGCTTAAAGGCGCACGCATAGCCGGATGCCTGCACATGACAATACAGACCGCAGTACTTATAGAAACACTTGTTGCCCTTGGTGCAGAAGTTACCTGGAGTTCATGCAACATATTTTCAACACAGGACCATGCTGCCGCTGCAATTGCCGCTGCCGGGATACCTGTATATGCATGGAAGGGAATGAACGAAGAAGAGTTTGACTGGTGTATTGAACAGACACTTTTCTTTGGTGAAGACCGTAAGCCGCTTAATATGATTCTTGATGACGGCGGCGACCTTACCAATATGGTATTTGATCGTTACCCTGAACTGGCTGCCGGAATTAAAGGTTTATCTGAAGAAACAACCACAGGTGTGCACCGCCTTTACGAAAGGATGAAAAACGGCACGCTTGTTATGCCTGCAATCAATGTGAACGACTCTGTAACCAAATCAAAATTTGATAACAAATATGGTTGTAAAGAAAGTGCCGTAGATGCTATACGCCGTGCTACCGATGTAATGCTTGCCGGTAAAAGGGTTGTGGTTTGTGGTTATGGTGATGTAGGTAAAGGTACTGCCGCTTCTTTCCGTGGTGCAGGTTCAATAGTTACAGTTACCGAGATTGACCCTATATGTGCCCTACAGGCTGCTATGGACGGTTATGAAGTTAAGAAACTTGATACTGTGGTAGGCAATGCAGATATTGTTATAACAACTACCGGAAACAGGGATATTGTTGTAGGACGCCACTTTGAGGCCATGAAAGATAAGACCATTGTTTGCAACATTGGCCACTTTGATAATGAAATTGATATGGCATGGTTAAACAAAAACTATGGCAGCAGTAAAGTGGAAATTAAACCACAGGTTGACAAATATACCATTAACGGTACAGATATTATAGTGCTTGCCGAAGGCCGCCTTGTAAACCTTGGCTGTGCTACCGGGCACCCAAGTTTTGTAATGAGTAACTCATTTACAAACCAGACACTGGCACAAATTGAACTTTGGACTAACAGCGACAACTACGAGAACAAAGTGTATATGCTGCCTAAACACCTTGATGAAAAAGTAGCTTCACTACACCTTGCCAAACTGGGCGTGGAACTAGAAACACTTAGCGAAGGCCAGGCTAAATATATTGGCGTGGAAGTTGAAGGGCCATTTAAGCCGGAATACTACCGTTATTAATATAGAAATTAGAATTCAGAATATAAAAAATCCTGCTATTGGCGGGATTTTTTATACCATCATAAATGAAAATCAATTCTAAAACCTGAGTAAATTCTATTTCCGTGTCCAGCAATCCAGTATATGGTCATTAACCATGCCTGTTGCCTGCATGTTCGCATAAATAACCGTTGAACCCACAAACTTAAATCCGCGTTTTTTCATATCCTTGCTTATAGCATCCGATAACGGGGTTGTGGCAGGTACCTCTTTAAGTGAAGTGAATTTATTATCTATAGGCTTCCCGTCAGTAAAATTCCAGAAATACTTAGAAAAACTGCCGAATTCATCCTGCACCTTCATAAAAGCCTGCGCATTGGTAACTGCTGCTAAAACTTTCAGCCTGTTACGTATAATACCTGCATCCTGCAAAAGTTCCTCTACCTTATTCTCTTTATATTGGGCTATCTTTTTATAATCAAAATTATCAAATGCCTTCCTGAAGCTTTCACGCTTGCGTAATATCGTTATCCAGCTCAGCCCTGCCTGGAATGTTTCCAGCAACAGGAATTCAAACAGTGTGTCATCATCGTAAACGGGCTTACCCCACTCCTCATCATGGTATTTTTCATACAGGGCATCGCCCTTACACCATGCACAGCGTATTTTATCTTCCATAATTATGTTTTTTATCCTTGTCTATATATCTGTCAATTAATGAATGTCCGGCATAAATTAACGGAGTTAAAGCGATGGCTATAACCAGTTTTACAAAATAACCCGTAAGCCCGGAGGCTATATAAGTTTCTGTATCAATTTTTCCTGTCAGGTAAAATGCAATGCCCAGAACTATAAAACTGTCAAAAAACTGCGATATTACTGTTGAACCCGTTGCCCTAAGCCATATCATTTTATTACCTGTGCGCTTCTTAAAATAATGAAACAGGGTAATATCAATTAATTGCGAAATAAGGAATGCTGTTATACTGCCTACAATAATCCACATGCTTTGCCCAAAAACTGCATTAAACTGTTCATCATTAACCGTTGGGAGCCCTTTTGCAGCAGGCACACCCATAGCAATCCACAGTACAAAAAAGCAATAGGCTATCAGCCCTGCGGTTATAAATGACAACTTCCTTACACCGTTTCTGCCAAAATATTCATTAATAAGGTCGGTAGTTACAAATACCACCGGCCATGGCAATATACCTATGCTCATTACATAAGGCCCTACGTTTATAAGTTTGCCGCCTGTAAGTTCCGCTACAATGGCATTGGTAATAAATATACCGGCCAATACAACATAAACAGTATCTTTTCTTGACTGAAACATAAAATTATATTCTGTCAAAAATAAGGCTTTTTATCACTGCTTATACTTCAACAAAATATAAACTATGGGTTTATAATTTCTATCTTCCTCTTTGCTTCGTTTCCTGCCTCATCAGTTATCGTCAGGTAATATTTACCTGTTTTTGCTTTAACCGGCATTTCATGAAACGTTTGTGTTTCGCCAAGGTATTCACCATCCAGATACCAAAACAACCTACCGTTTTTCAATGTGTGCGCAGCTTTAAAAACCACCGGCTGTACAGTACCGCTAAAATCTTTGGTGAGGTATATTTTTCCGTTTTCCTTGGGATATATAAAATCGATATAACTGCCCGAAACCCCCATGCAGTCGCTCCTGTAAGGAGGCAGGGGCGCATAGTCAATATGCCCGCTTTTGTAATACCACTCCATAACAGGCGGGAGTACAAACCACGAACGGGTTATCATATTATCTATATTTTCGCAACTGCTGTTTACCCTATACTGCCCTGAAATATCCAGATGCACTAGCTTGTGATAAGGGCATACTGCTGTTTTAGTGCCGTTTAAAGGAATCCATTGCTTTACTTTAGGGCAATGCTCGCCTGCTATATGGCCGCTTTTACTGCAAACATCAGCTTCTGCCATATCATTATAGGGAAGCGAAAACCACTTTTGCTTCGGCAACAGGTTAAATACATCAAACAATATAGGGGCAGCACTCCCCACCCCGGTAATAGAAGGCCTGCCTTCTCCCGAGGCATTGCCAACCCATACGCCTACTACATAACGTGGGCTTGTGCCAATAGCCCAGGCATCGCGGCTGCCAAAACTTGTTCCTGTTTTCCAGGCTATTTCCAGTGAAGAATCATAAAACCGCCAGGCTTCATCGCCTTCAGGGCGGTTAACCTCTTTCATAGCGTTATAAGTAAGCCATATTGCACCTGCACCAATTTGCGGCTTATTAAAAGTTTCCTTGCCAAAATCAGGCTTTCCGCTGCTGTCCCAGTTCAGTTCGGTAAATTCATTATCCCTGTATTTCGCCTGGGTGGAAGTAAAATAATTAAGGGTTGACGTAAGCCCCGCATATGTCCTGCATAAATCCCAAAGATTGGATTCAGCACCTCCTAATATTAAAGACAATCCGTAATGGTTGGGGTGCCTGTTTATATCCCTTAATTTAAAGTGCTGTAATTGTTCATAAAAACGATAGATACCAAAATCTTTAAGCATTAGTACTGCCGGAATATTTAATGACCTTGACAATGCTTTTTGTGCCGGCACGGCACCATCATAAGTCAGTTCATAGTTTTTTGGGCTGTAGCCTGCAATTTGTGTAGGTACATCAGCCACCAGTGTATTAGGCAGCAGTTCCCCGGCGTCGAGCATCGAGGCAAAAAGCAACGGCTTTAAAATACTTCCTGTACTGCGGGGCGCGGGTATTATATCTACATCTTTTTGATGGTAGTTGTCTGTGGGTGAGTTACCCACATAAGCCAATATATTACGTGTTTTTACATCTACCACCAGTATAGCCAGGTTATGCACCTCTGTTTGGCGGTATTCATTATAATAACGTGCAGCAATTTGGTTTACCCTGCTTTGCAGGGCTGACTTTACTGTTGTTTTTATACGGCTTCCTTCCTTTTTCTTAGCCGCAAATTGTAATAAATGCTGTGCTGCTTGCGGTAAAGGATAGGGCTTTTGTGGCAGCCGCTCCAAAACGGAAAGTTCGTAGGTGAGTTTATCAATAACCTTTTCCTCATATAGCTTTTTCAAAAGCCTGTTCCTTTTTTCCAGCAATTGCTGTTGGTTTTTTCCCGGGTATATTAGTGCAGGGGCATTAGGCAGTACAGCAAGTGTGGCGGTTTCTGCCCAGGAAAGCTGGTGCGGCTGTACACCAAAATAACGCCATGAAGCCATTTCCAGCCCAACCACATTGCCGCCAAAAGGCGCATGGGCAGCATACAATCCTAAAATATTGTCTTTAGAATATCTTAGCTCCAGCCGGGTAGCAAGTATAAGTTCTATCAGCTTTTCAAAGTAGCTTCGTTTTTTGCCTTCGCGGGATAGGCGTATTACCTGTTGGGTTAGTGTGCTGCCGCCACGCACCACCCTGCCCGCTTTAAAGTTTTGCCGCATGGCATTAAAAATTGCTATGGGGTTAAAGCCGGGGTGGCTGTAAAAATACTGGTCTTCAAAATGTATTATACATTGCCTGAATTTATAGGGTACGCTGTCCTGCGCGGGAAAGCGCCACTGCCCGTCGCGGGCAATACGAGCACCCAGCAATTCGCCTCCTTCACTTTCTATAACCGTACTATACGGCTCACTGAATAATACACGTGGCAGGCTGAAATAATACCATACCAGCAATGCGGGTATGATAACCGATTTTATTTTATTTCGCTTTATATATCTCCATATATTGCATAAGAAGTTAATAAACCTTGTTTTCATAAAGGTGAATACACTTCTTTTCATCATTACAGCGTGTCCATCTTAAGTTCCATAATTGGTAAAAACCTGTTTTTTACAGTGGTCTTTTGTAATCCTTTAGTTACAAATCCAAACTTTTTATAAAACTTTTCAGCACCAGGGTCTGATTCAAGGATAACATTTACTGTTCCTTCAGTTTTTATGCGCTTTAAAAAATCATCCATCAGAATTTTTCCAAATCCTTTTCCTATAAAATCGGGAAGTAAAAATAAATTATCTAACCTTATAGTGGTGTTGCTTTCATAAAAAAAAGAGTAATAACCTATAACCTTATTATCAAGCACCATCTTAAAAACATTATTGCTTTCTATATAAGCTTTTGTAATAGTTAATTGGTCTGACCATTTATCTAATAAATCCTCAGGATACCCCCAGTATGCTTTTGACTTTTTAGTAATATCTGTCAAAATACCGCTATCATTACTATATGATTTTTCTATTTTCATTTCACCACTTTTACCCATTGCCCTTCTGTTCTTGAAAGGAAGCTGTTATCATACATGGCTTCGCACTGCACGCCCGGCAGGTAATAACTGCCCGGATAGGAAGCATTAAGCAATATCCTGAATGTTTTTCCCTCATGCGCTTTTAGTGGAAAATAAAAATTAGTCCTGTCGTCCCTTATGTCTATATAATCGGCTTTGTTTTCAGCAAAGCTTCCAAAATCAGTAAAGCGGGTATTAACTATTTCCCACCCCGAAGGAATTATTTGTGTCAATGCAATATTATCTACAAACTCCCCTCTTTGGTTCACCACTGTTACTTCCGCAACAAACTCAGTGCCCTGCGGCAATGAAACAGGGTTTATAACTGCACCACCCCTGTCCTTAAAGGTTATGACTGTAGAAAGCCCGCGTTGCTCTTCCTGCTCTTTGCCCACAGGCAGTATTCCACTGTAAACCACTTTTACATATATTGTAGACTCACTGTTGTTTTTAACCTCAACACTGTTATCCTGAGAAACCTGCAAAGCCCTGTCTGCAAATGTTTTTTCTGTTTTTATATCCTGTTGTTTGCCATTCTGGATAAAGCCAATATCTATACCTTTACCCCCATTTGCCTTTGCAAATTTAGACATGGCATAAAGGCAGTAAGCAGTAGTCTGGGTGCTCATCCACTCCCTTGAAGACATTCTTTCAGCAAGCTGTACAGCCAGCCTGAACGCGCGTTCCTTTTGCCCTAAAATAATCAGTGTTTCTAAAGCCATTGCCCTGTTGCGCTCCGGTGAACCGTAATAGTAATAATAAGGGTTGTTGTTTACATCAAGACTGCTTTTATTAAGTAGTGCCATACCTGTATTTTTTTGCCCTGCCAATGCATAAGCCGCAGCAAGTCTTAATTTGGAATCATTGGAAATACCAACCGTTTCCCGTAGCCTGTTCATGGAAGAAAGGTCGGGCGCACCGGCAAGCGCAAGGGTGTACAGCCTGTATGCCTGTGCAAAATCATTATGATAGGCTTCATTATAACGCCAGTTCCTTGCCTGCTTTTGCTGATAGGCAAGCCATTGCCTTTTCGCATTTGGCGGTAATACATATCCTCTTTTCTCAGCTTCAATAAAAAAGTGCCCTGCATAGCTGGAGCCCCAGTCGTCAGGACTGGCATTGTTGCCCGGCCAGTAGGTAAAACCGCCTCCCGAAACCTGGTACTGCGACAGTTTTTGTATAGCTGCCGTTACATTGCGCTGTATCTTCTGTTTGCGCGATTGGTCAATATCGGCAATATCGGTAAGGTATAATTGCGGGAAGGCACCCGATGTAACCTGCTCAAGGCAGCCATGCGGATATTGTATCAGGTAATCCAGCCTGCGGTTAAAATCTATAGACGGGAAGGATGAAACCTCCAGTTTAGCCTTATTGCTGCCCGGCACACCAAAGGCAGCCCAGTTTAAAGCAGCCGATTTGCCCGGCTCTAAAACCAGTTCCTTAAAGTTTTGTGTTACGGGGTTAGGGTTCACAATATCCAGCTCCACATCATACGATGCTTTTTCCTTGCCGGAAACTGCGGTAATGCTCACTTTGCCAATACCTGTTTTATTACCCACGGCAAGGTCAAAATAAACTACTTTTTCATCCGGCCTTGTAAATCCTGCTGTTTGCTTTGCCGGGCCTTCCACTTTAATATCGCCTGTTGTTTTTACCTGCAGGGTTACATTCTTAACATGGTTTTCCATGGCAAACAGCGTAACAGGCAATGTTACCTTTTCTCCAGGTGTTACTTTTCGGGGTAATGATGCCAGCAGCATAAGCGGGCTGCGTACAGGCGTTGTTTTTTCTGCGCTGCCGTAGGCACTAAGGTCGGCATTGGCAGCCACAACCATTGTGCGTACAGAGCCTACATATTTAGGAAGCTTAATCTCGTGGAGCCTTGTTTGCCCTTTGCCCAATGTATAAGGCCCTAAATACATGACAACCGGCTTAAAGCGGTTGGCTTTTTTAGCCTGCCCGCCTCCTAAATCTGCGTCGCCCCCTATGCTGAAAATCTGGTTTACAGTACCTCCATAAGCACCTATAACATCATCATAAATATCCCATGTTTTTACGCCTAATGCTTCTTTTGCATAAAAGCTGTCCCAAACATTCGGTGTTTTAAAGCGGGTTAAGTCCAAAAGCCCGTCATCTACAACCGCCAGGGTATAGGTCATTGGCCTGCCTGTTTTTTCACTTATTTTTATAACAGCCCTTTGTTCGGGCTTCAGCACTTCAGGCATTGAAATCTGTGGTTGCAGTATGGTATTTTTATCCACCACTTCTATGGGTATAATACCGTATAGCCTTATAGGTGAATCATTTGCTGTTGAAGCGTGGGGCTGCAGTAATGTTATGTATATATATACGTTAGGGGCCATTTTTGCCGTAACAGGAATTTCTACCTGGGTTTCGCCTTTTTTGGTAGGTGCCCATAGCGTTTGTACAACCTGCGAGCCATTTTCAAGTGAAATCAAAGCCCTGCCCCCTTCGCCGGAAGGAAACGATACCAGGATTTTTTCACCGACTGCATATTTCTTCTTATCAGTACTGAAAACAAGCATTGCCGCTTCCTCGCCACTGCCGTTCCTTGAGCGTCCTGACCAGTAAGGCCAGTCGATAACTACAGTTTCACCTGCCGAATGGCCGCTTTCCATATCCGTTACCCTTACAAGATAACGCCCCCAGTCATTTTTATCTACCTTAAAGGTAAATGATGCCTTACCTGAAGCATTGGTCACTACCTCCTGCGAATAATATGCTACATTCGACAAGGCTGAACTGTAAGACGACATATTATCGTGCGTAGCATCCCACCACCAGCGCCAGTCCACTTTATATGCTTTTACCATAAGTTTTCTTCCTGAAACAGCCTTACCGTTTTCATTAACCGAAATAACCTCAAAGCGGTTATCTTTATCTGTTTCCAGCATACCATATTTATTGGGCTCCGGAATTTTTAACCCTGCATAAACCGTATACGGTGAATACGCTGTACTGATAACATCAGTACTGACATCACCTCCTTTTTCATAAGCTTTTGTAATTATGGCTGCCTTCAGCATTCCCGGCGCACGCGACTGCAACTGTGGCTGCAGTGTAAAAGCAGCTTCACCATCTTCATTTGTTGTACCTGAAAATATGTTTACTTCCTCTGTCCTGTAATCCTGTGCAGGGTCGTCAAAAATATAATCCTGTAAACCTTTGAATTCGGTTTTCTGTTTTAAAAACTTCGCCTGCATTTCTACCTTAAGCCCTTTTGCTATAGCACCATGCAGCCATTGTACCTGTACAGTGCCCGTGTTTTTTTGTGATGCTGAAATAGTTTTGCCTGCCAGGCTGTTTTTAATTTTAAGCCTGTTGGGTTTTATGGTTTCAATTTTAATACTCTTATAGAATTTAGCACCACCGACAGATATAATTGCCTCCCAGTTACCTGTGGGTGCAGTTGGCTGTGTAGCAGCAATAAATTTATAGTGGTTCCTCGGGTTGTAGGTTTGCACCGCTTCATAAACGGTTTTACCATGAGGATCATTTAGCTTTAATTTAATTGGGTGTGAGGCGGGCAGTTTTGATGCTTTGTCATTAAGCACAAAACCCAGGAATAAAGTATCACCGGGACGCCATACACCCCTTTCCCCATAAATATACCCTTTCAGCCCTTTTTGAAGTTTTGCACCGTCAATATTAAAATTGCTTAGTGACTGCGAATTGCCATCTCCCAGTTTTACATAAGTGGTATTGTTATCTTTTTTAACTACTGCAAAAAAGGCAGGCTTATCAAGTACAAAGTCAACAGTGCCCTCGCCCCCCGTAGTTACGGAAGCGAGTTTTTGCTGCTGGTAGCTGTAAATATCAATGGCTGCTCCTGCAACAGGTTGTGTAGTGGTAATACTGTTTACTGCAAAAAAGTATGTATTGTTATCACCCCTTTTTGCTATAACGCCTAAATCGCTTGCCAGCACATTGGTTGCTACTTTCTTGTTATAGTAATAGGATTTGCTGCACGGGTCTTCGCGTTCCCTCCAGTCATAATCATAGTCGTAATAATCATAATAATACTCATCTTCAAAACCTGAGTAAAATTCGCTGTCATCTTCTTCTTCCTCATCTTCCTCTGCAACAGCACCCTCACAGCCGTACAATGAATATGACCTTTTCACCATCATTTCCACCCTGTAAATAGCCCCCGGCTCAGGGGTAATAAGCGATGATAAATCCAACGCATAGGAATTCCATTTGCCGTAATTAATCAGCTTATCTGTATTTAGTACCAGTTTCTTTTTAGCTACAGGCATGGCTACTTTACGCAGTCCGTAGGCTCCGTCCAGCTCCTGGTCCTGTAAAAACTGCATTACATTATTAGCAAAAATGCGGTATACCCTTACATCAACAGCACTAAGGTTTACCGCCTGGAAATTAATTTTCAGGTTGCTTGAGGCAGGCAATATAGTACCGCTCTTTAAAAATTTCACTTCCGGTTTTAACTGCTCAAATAAAACTTTTGTTGTAAAGGTGCTTTTTGCTTTAAAGCCTTCTTCACTTTCTATACCCTGAAAAACTTCTGTCAAAAAATTGCCGTTAAGTGGCTCGGGGAGATATACAATAAGTAAATTACCATCTACTGTATATTTAAGTCCTTCAATATTCCCGACAGCCACCAAGCCTGAAAAATCCTGGTCTTTTCTTAACGGGTCCGAAAAATTGATTAACATTTTCTGGTTATCGCCGGGAGCAACATCTATACCTATAACTTTAAAATTATCTTTACCCGGTATTTCAAATTCAGTAGAGCCTTGCTGCTCAATATCGAAGGGCCTTCCATTCCATTTTATTAGCACCCTGCTGTTTTGAGCATTACGCTTTATACTGTCTATTACAAAAGGGAATTCTGTACCCGCGGCTGGCGCCGGGTTAAACCTTACCGGCAGCTTCCTGCCTTCCTGTTCGGCTGTTACCAGTTTTGCTGCCGTTTTTGCATCAAGCCGGTCGCTGCTTTTAAGTACCCCATTAAGAAATTGCCAGTCCCTGTTATAGGATTGCAAAGCGGTAGTGGTAACTAAAAAATCCTGTTTCAATGTTTTTACAATAAACTTAAAATCCTTAAGGTTATCAGGCACTTCAATAATTTTAGAAAGATGGAGTGTAACCCTGTATTCTGTATCCTGCTCCAGTTTTTTTTCAGGGCGGAAAACAATACTGTTATCGGGCAGTATAATCACCCTGCCTTCTGCCGATGGCGAAATACTGAATATATCCTTATCCAGTTCACTGTTTGGCTGCCATTCTTTCTTTGAAAAAGCCAGCCCCACTTTTATATCTGCCGCTGTTGAAACTATACCTGAAGAGAAGCCTGTAATATATTCCCTGTATAAGGAAAAATCAGATTCAAATTCTTCCCTTGACCCTTTAGAGCAGGAATTAAACAGCAGGATTACTGCTGCCAGTAAAAAGATTTTCAGGCTTTTCATAACAGGTACAGGTTGCGTTAGTAATTTAGTTAGTTCAGGACTTTGCCTTTGCGGTATAACTGCAAAAAGCATATTTATATTGTAATAAATTTAGGATTAATTTATTAAAAATAAAGGATAACGTCCATATAAATTTACCCCCTCCTTTTCCTGAAAAACTCTTTTACCAGAAGGCCGCACTCTTCTGCCATTACCCCGTTTGTTACCTGCGTTTTAGGGTGAAGCTTCGCGCCCATTGCCCTGTAGCCCCGCTGCTCATCTGCCGCACCGAAAACAATATGCGGAATCTGGCTCCAGTATAATGCTCCTGCACACATTTGGCAGGGCTCCAGCGTTACATAAAGTGTGCAGTTAGTGAGATACTTACCTCCCAGGAAGTTAGCCGCCGAAGTTATAGCCTGCATTTCGGCATGTGCCGTAACATCATTCAATAACTCGGTAAGGTTATGTGTTTTTGCAATTACCCTGTTATCAATAACCACTACAGCGCCCACGGGTATTTCACCCTTATCAAAAGCGGCCTGTGCTTCCTGCAGTGCTTTTTTCATGTAATATTCGTGGGTAAATATGTTTTCCATACACTGTTATTTTGACTTTTCAAAAGTAGCAAACTATATTGTAAATTTGTGTTTAATAAATATACAATGGCAGCTACGCTTCTTTCCCAGATACAAAGCCCGGAAGACCTCCGCAAACTGAAACCTGAACAGTTACCGCAACTGGCTACAGAGTTGCGTGAGTTTATTATTGACATTGTTTCAGTTAAAGAAGGGCATTTGGGAGCAAGTCTTGGTGTGGTTGAGCTTACCATTGCACTGCATTATGTTTTTAATACACCAAAGGATTTACTGGTTTGGGATGTTGGCCACCAGGCTTACGGGCATAAAATAGTAACCGGCAGGCGCGGCAGGTTTGATACTAACCGACAATGGAAAGGTATAAGCGGGTTCCCCAAACGTAGTGAAAGCGAATATGACACTTTTGGCACCGGGCATTCCTCTACTTCTATTTCCGCAGCATTGGGCATGGCGATAGCTTCTAAACTAAACGGAGAGACTGAAAAAAACCATATAGCTGTAATTGGTGATGCCTCCATAGCATCAGGAATGGCGTTTGAAGGGCTAAACCATGCAGGTGTTACCGATGCTAACCTTTTGGTTATTCTCAATGACAATGCTATAGGGATAGACCCAAGCGTAGGTGCGCTTAAAAACTATCTTACGCAGGTTAAGGAGGGAAAAAACCCAAGGCAGAATAATATGATAAAATCGCTGAATTTTGATTACAGCGGCCCCGTTGACGGGCATAATCTGCCTGCACTTATTAAGGAGCTGGAAAGGCTGAAACAAAAAAAAGGCCCTAAGTTTTTACATATTATCACTACAAAAGGAAAAGGGCTGAAACAGGCTGAAGAAAACCAGGTTAAATATCATGCTCCGGGAAAATTTGACCGCCTGACAGGGGAACTGGTTGCGGCGAATGATGAAAATATGCCCCCAAAGTATCAGGATGTTTTTGGGCTTACACTGGTAGAACTTGCAAAAGCCAATAAAAAAATAGTAGGTATTACTCCTGCCATGCCTTCGGGCAGCTCAATGAAGTTTATGATGGATGCTTTTCCCGGCAGGGCTTTTGATGTTGGCATTGCAGAACAGCATGCTGTTACACTGGCAGCAGGCATGGCTACCCAGGGCATGATTGTATATTGCAATATTTACTCAACTTTCCTGCAGCGCGCTTATGACCAGGTAATACACGATGTGGCACTGCAAAACCTTCCGGTTATTTTTTGCATGGACAGGGCAGGCTTGGTAGGTGAAGATGGTGCTACCCATCATGGCGTTTTTGATATTGCCTACCTTAACTGCATTCCTAACCTTATTATTTATGCACCTTTACATGAAGGAGAACTGCGTAATATACTTTATACGGCACAGCTTGGGCTGCAGCACCCAATAGCCATACGCTACCCGCGTGGAAGGGGTGAAACGGTAAACTGGAAAAAGCCTTTTACTGAAATTTCAATTGGCAAGGCAATACAATTAACAGAAGGTGGTGAGATAGCTGTACTATCTACCGGCACTATAGGCAACAACGTTATAAAAGCTCTTGACACAATAAATAACCGCAATTCATTCTCCCATTACCATTTTGGTTTTATCAAGCCATTGGATGAAACTGCACTGCATCATATCTTTAAAAAATATAAATCTGTTATTACAGTTGAAGACGGTACTGTTAAAGGCGGCTTTGGCAGCAGCATTTCCGCATTTGCCGCAACAAATGGATATACCGTAAAAATAAAGCTGTTAGGTGTGCCGGATAGTTTTATAGAGCAAGGAACAATAACACAATTACAACATTACTGTGGTATTGACGTTAAAAGCTTATCGGATATTTTTTCTGTTTACTAAAAATACCGATTTTTGCATCGCATCTCAATTCACACTCAAAAATGAAAATTAAAGCCTTACTGATAAGCCTTTTACTTATACCTTTTTACCAAAACCTTACCGCACAGGTAATAGTAACCACACTACCCGATTCTATAAGCTATTGGGAAAAGATAAATAAAGTAGGGCTTGACATTTCGGAAATTGCTTTTGTTAACTGGAGTGTGGGTGGTAATAACTCTGTTTCGGGGCTTGCCAAAGCAAGTTTTGTACGAAATTATCACAAAAGCCTTCAGAACTGGGATAATGAATTAATGCTAAAATATGGACTGAACAGCCAGGAAGGGCAGGAACTGCGCAAAACGGATGACCAGATACAACTTATATCTACATTTGGATACAGGCGCGATACTGTTTCCAACTGGTATTACAGTGCCAAGTTTAGTTTTAATACACAGTTTTCAAATGGTTATTCCTATCCTAACACTACAGAGGAGATTTCAGGGCCTTTTGCCCCTGCCTACATCTTTTTAGGTGTTGGTTCGGAATACATTCGTAAAGACTTGGGGCTTAACGCCTATTTTTCGCCACTTACAGATAAAACCACCCTTGTTTTAAACCGCATGCTTGCCGATAAAGGAGCTTTTGGAGTTGACGGTGCTGTATATGATGAGGAAGGCAACCTGGTGCGCCGTGGAAAAATGTCGAGGACAGAATTGGGTATATTGGTAACCAATAATATAAAGCGCCAGATTTTTAAAAATATATCCCTTGACCACAGGATAACCTTTTATACCGACTACATTAATAATTTCGGGAATATAGATATTGACTGGCAGTTTCAGCTTGACATGACCGTAAATGAATATGTAAAAGCAAACATTGGCGCACATCTTATTTATGACGACGACATTAAAGCCACCGAGGAGCGTGGCGGCGAAGTGGTTCAGGTGGGGCCAAAAGTACAGCTAAAGCAAATGCTAGGGCTTGGGCTCAGTTACATTTTTTAGCGTTTATTTAGCTCCTGTAATAGTGTTATAAAGCAGCACAGCTTTCCCGTCGGTTAGCGTAGATACAAAATGGCAAATGTGCAGCAACCTGTCATACACACTCATTTTCTCTGCTGCAAAACGCTCAGGCAGCAATTTTAGCACCAGCAAATCATAATTGCTTTCTCTTCCTTCTGCCTTATTGTTATAAGCCGTACAAAAGGTATCAAGCAGGGTATTGATTATACGGTAGCCAATTACTTCTTTTTCCACAACCTCCCGGCTGCGGTAAATATTATTTACGCTCAGTTTTATTATGTCTTCCATCTGCGCGGTGTATTTTCCCTGAGAAGTTAGCGCATAAGGATATTTCCCTGCAAGTATGAGTTCTTCATTTTCCAGGAAAACATTAACAGCATCGCTTATAAGGCTGCTTATGGCAAGGGCACGCAGGTAGCTTATCCGGTCTTCTTTTGTGGTAAGGCTTTTGTACTTATCAACCTGTACTTTATCCTTAACCAGCTTTATTAGGTATTCCAATGCATATTCCTCCTGAATTAGCCCGAGGTTGATGCCGTCCTCAAAATCAATTATAGTGTAGCATATATCATCCGCCGCTTCTACAAGGTACGCCAGCGGATGGCGCTCAAAACCTATATCATTCCCTGTTTTATTTTTTATAAGCCCTAATTCGACAGCTATATCAATAAAAAATTCCTTATCACACTGAAAAAAACCATATTTCTTATCGGCTATATTGGAAGTTGGTTTCTTGGGGAGCGATTCTTTAGGATATTTCATAAATGCCCCTAATGTGGCATAAGAAAGGCGCAGTCCGCCTTCAGTACCCGGCCTGCTGGCTGTAAGCAGGTTAAAACCGTTGGCATTGCCTTCAAAGTCGGTAATATCCTGCCATTCCTTATCGGTAAGCAGGACTTTGTATTGCTGCCCGTTACCGGTTTTAAAATACTCACCTATAGCCTTTTCACCCGAGTGCCCAAAAGGTGGGTTGCCAATATCATGTGCAAGGGCGGCGGCGGCCACAATAGCCCCGAAATCATTCATGTGATAGCCATGGACATCATGCAGGTATGGATGCTTTTCAATAATTTTTTTACCTACCAGCCTGCCCAGCGAACGCCCCACCACTGATACCTCAAGGCTGTGTGTAAGGCGGGTATGCACAAAGTCGGTCTTGGAAAGGGGTATTACCTGCGTTTTATCCTGCAGGCTCCTGAATGCCGATGAGAATATCACACGGTCATAATCTACCTCAAATCCAAGGCGGGTATCATCCTGTTCCTTACGCAGGCGCTTACTTGTATCGCCCTGCCTTTTTAAAGACAGGAGCTGTTCCCATTGCATCATTCCTTATGTTTTTGTTTAAAGAGTTCTTGGTGTTTTCTATAGCTTCCGCCTTACTATTTGTTCATAAGAGTTTTTTAATCAATTAAATAATTAGGAAAGTGTTACTGCGAGGGCAAGCATCTCTTCTTCCACATAACAGTATATATCGTAATACTCAGCCATAACTGTAAAGCAAAAGGTTTAACTGAATAAGGAGTAGTTACCTACTCCTTATAGTGTTTTACATTTATAAATCTAAAAAATCAATTATACTCAACGAAAACAACAACTGTAACTTCTGCTTTAGAATAATCTATATCGTTCAACCTGTTACCACTTTGATCTAAAATATAATTAAATTCTATTTCAATACTATCAATTTTGTATTCTGAACCTCCTAATTCAAAAGTAGTTCCGATTAGTATAATCTCCCTCCTAAATCCAATATCGCTTCTTCCATGAATGATTTCAATTAGTTTTTCTTTATCAGAAAAAAAATCAATATTACTTCCGTTCACATGTCTTATCTGAAAAATAGTTTCCATAACAATTTAATTAAGAACCGCACATTTCACAATCCTCTGGGCCTGAAGCATTACGGCTGCGCTCCAGCATTGCCTGAAACTCGCTTACTTCCATACCCTGGCTTTGCGTTTCGGCTGCAACTGCTGCCTCTGCCGGTACTTTTTCTGCTTTTTTATCATTATTAAGGGTAAATTTAATGGCGTCAACAGCACTTTTTGTCCTAAGGTAATACATACCGGTTTTAAGCCCCGATTTCCATGCATAAAAATGCATTGAGGTCAGTTTTGCAAAATTGGCATTCTCCATGAACAGGTTTAGCGACTGCGACTGGTCAATAAAGTATCCCCTCTGGCGGGACATATCAATAATGTCCTTCATACTCATTTCCCATACTGTTTTATACAGTTCCTTAATATCCTGTGGAATGGCATCAATATCCTGTATAGAGCCGTTTGCCCTCATTATTTCCTGCTTCAGTTCATCATTCCATATACCAAGGTCAACCAAGTCACGCAACAGGTGTTTATTTACTACGATAAATTCCCCTGAAAGTACCCTCCTGGTATAAATGTTAGATGTATAAGGTTCAAACGCTTCATTGTTGCCTAATATTTGGGATGTAGATGCTGTAGGCATTGGGGCAAGCAATAAAGAGTTCCTTACGCCATTTTCCATAACCTCTTTCCTTAAAGAAGCCCAGTCCCAACGGCCGCTTAAGTCTTCGTCCTTAAGCCCCCACAAATTATACTGGAATTCTCCCTGCGATATAGGCGAACCTTTAAACGTTGAGTAAGGCCCTTCTTCCTTAGCCAGTTCCATACTGGCGGTTACTGCCGCAAAATATATGGTTTCAAATATTTCCTGATTCAGTTGTTTGGCCTCATCGCTGGTAAAAGGCATGCGCATTAATATAAATGCATCGGCAAGCCCCTGCACACCCAGCCCAACCGGGCGGTGGCGCATGTTGCTGTTTTCAGCCTCCTTAACCGGATAGTAATTACGGTCTATAACCTTATTAAGGTTACGGGTAATACGCTTGGTAACCTGGTATAAATATTCGTGGTTAAACACTCCTTCTTCCACAAACATTGGCAAGGATATAGATGCAAGGTTACATACCGCAATTTCATCTTCGCTGGTGTACTCCATAATTTCAGTACAAAGATTAGATGAACGTATAACCCCTAAATTCTTTTGGTTTGATTTCCTGTTGGCTGCATCTTTATACAGCATATACGGAGTTCCTGTTTCAATTTGAGATTCCAGGATTTTTTCCCAAAGCTCACGTGCTTTTATGGTTTTGCGCCCCCTGTTTTCTGCCTCATATTTTTCATACATTGCCTCAAATTCATCTCCATATACATCATACAGCCCCGGGCATTCGTTAGGGCACATAAGTGTCCACTGCCCATCCTGCTCTACACGTTTCATGAAAAGGTCGGGCATCCACATGGCATAAAATAAATCACGGGCACGCATTTCCTCTTTACCATGATTTTTTTTCAGGTCAAGGAAGTCAAAAATATCGGCATGCCATGGCTCAATGTACACGGCAAAGCTTCCTTTACGCTTACCGCCGCCTTGGTCAACATAACGGGCAGTATCATTAAATACACGCAGCATTGGCACAATACCGTTTGATGTACCGTTTGTACCGCGAATGTAGGAACCGGTTGCCCTTACATTATGTATTGAAAGCCCTATACCCCCGGCTGACTGTGATATTTTTGCAGTATTTTTAAGCGTATCATAAATACCGTCTATACTGTCATCCTTCATGGTTAGCAGGAAGCAGGAAGACATTTGCGGTTTTGGCGTACCTGCATTAAATAATGTAGGCGTAGCGTGGGTAAAGAATTTTTTAGACATCAGCTCATAGGTTTCTATGGCTGCGTCAATATCATCCAGATGGATACCTACAGATACACGCATAAGCATGTGCTGTGGCCTTTCCACTATTTTACCGTTTATTTTTAAAAGGTAGGAACGTTCAAGGGTTTTAAACCCGAAGTAATCATAGTTAAAGTCCCTGTTGTATATAATGCTGGAATCAAGCATTTCAGCATTTGCCATAATTGCTTCATATACCTCATCCGAAAGCAACGGCGATTCTTTCCCTGTGCGCGGATTTACGTAATGGTACATATCCGACATGGTTTCCGAGAAAGACTTTTTAGTATTTTTATGCAGGTTAGATACTGCAATACGTGCTGCCAGCTGTGCATAGTCAGGGTGCGTAACTGTCATAGAAGCTGCTGTTTCAGCAGCAAGGTTATCCAGTTCTGATGTGCTAACCCCGTCATAAAGCCCTTCTATAACGCGCATTGCTACTTTTACAGGATCTACAAGATCACTTAATTCATAGCATAATATCCTTACTCTGTCGGTAATTTTATCGAACATTACCGGCTCTCTCCGTCCGTCTCTTTTTACTACATACATATGGCAACATTTTAAAGGTTAGTAATTGGCAGGTGCCTTTGGCACCCTATATAATTGGATTTCTTTCTGCTTTTAAAAATCAGCGTCGAAACTGATTTTCTGCGAATCGCCGTCTTTATTAAGCACACCCGCTTTTTGGTACTCTGACACCCTTTTTTCAAAGAAGTTGGTTTTACCCTGAAGCGATATCATATCCATAAAATCAAATGGGTTACCCACATTAAACTGCCTTTCGCAGCCCAGCTCTACCAAAAGCCTGTCGGTTACAAATTCAAGGTACTGTGTCATTAATACAGCATTCATGCCAATAAGGCTTACAGGCAACGATTCGGTAATAAACTCCCTTTCAATATTAAGGGCATCTATAATAATTTCTTTTATCCTGTCCTTTGGCACTTTATTTACCAGGTGGTGGTTGTGCAGGTGAACGGCAAAATCGCAATGCACACCCTCGTCCCTTGATATCAGCTCATTGGAAAAAGTAAGCCCCGGCATTAAGCCGCGTTTTTTAAGCCAGAAAATAGAGCAGAACGCGCCCGAAAAGAAAATCCCTTCAACAGCGGCAAACGCAATAAGCCTTTCGGCAAATGAGTCAGATTCTATCCAGCGTAATGCCCAGTCTGCTTTCTTTTTAATAGCAGGAAACACTTCAATGGCATGAAACAGTTTATCTTTTTCTGCATCATCCTTTACATAGGTATCTATAAGCAGCGAATAGGTTTCGCTGTGTATATTTTCCATCATTATCTGGAAGCCGTAAAAAAACTTCGCTTCCGGATACTGCACTTCATTTACAAAATTTTCGGCAAGGTTTTCATTTACAATACCATCCGAAGCCGCAAAAAAGGCAAGTATGTGTTTTATAAAATATTTTTCGTCCTCATTCAGTTTATTGTTCCAGTCCGTAAGGTCCTGGTGAAGGTCAATTTCTTCTGCCGTCCAGAAACTCGCTTCCATTTTTTTGTACCACTCCCAAATATCGTGGTGCTTTATGGGGAAAATTACAAACCTGTTTTTGTTTTCCTGTAAAATTGGTTCTGATGCAGACATATTATTTTGACTTTTATGGTATTATAGAAAATGATTATTTCCTTATCGAGAGATACAAAGATTGGCATTTACTGTAAAAAATGAAAGCCAAACTTATTCACAATCGGCAAGAGTTTTTAACAACACCTTAAAATTACAGCAACATTAAATAAAAACACAACAAATTAAAAATCAGTAACTTATAAAATGTAAATTTAAAGATTTTTTAGCAGTAAACACTAATAAAAACAGCAGTTTAACGCCTTTTTGGAGAAGGATTATCTTTAAGTTCCGCAGCAACTTTTTCAAGTTCGTTATACCAGTCCTGCCCAAACCTGCGGATGAGTGCTTCGCGCACAAATTTATATACCGGCACTTCCAGCTCTTTGCCCAAAGCGCAGGCATCGCTGCAAATATCCCAGCGATCATAATTAACTGCGGCAAACTCGGTAAAATCTTTTACGCGTATAGGGTATAAATGGCAGGAAACAGGTTTTTTCCAATTCACCAGGCCCTGGTTATAAGCCTGTTCAATACCGCAAAGGGCGGTTTTGCCATCAAAAATAACATAAGCGCAGTCCTTATTATCTATAAGCGGGGTTTCAAGGTCGCCGTCAGTACCTGTTACCCATGTTCCCTGCCCCTCTATGGCAGCTATGCCTTCTTTGCGCAAAAATGGCTTCACCTTAGGATAAATTTCTTCAAGTATAAGGGTTTCCTCTTTAGTAAGCGGGGCGCCGGCATCGCCATCTATACAGCAGGCACCTTTGCAGGCCGAAAGGTTGCATACAAATTCCTTTTCAAGGATATCTTCAGAAACTATGGTTTTCCCTAATTGAAACATGCGGCAAATATAACTAAACTTAACACACAAAAGGTGTAACTAAAATCCTGCTAAAAATTAACGGATAATTTACCCTTGGCATTAATTTATACAATACTTTTGCAGTCCTTAATTATCAATGTATTATGATTTTTGACTGGAAAGAGGTTTTTACCGTTAGCATGGTGCTTTTTGCTGTTATAGATATAGTGGGCAGTGTGCCTATTATTGTTGACCTGCGCAACAAGCTGGGCCACATACAATCGGAAAAAGCATCAGTTGTGGCAATGATTATCATGATTGCCTTCCTGTTTGTGGGAGAGGAAATTTTAAAGCTTATTGGTATTGATGCCAGCTCGTTTGCCGTGGCAGGCTCATTTGTACTTTTTTTCCTTGCACTGGAAATGATACTGGGCATACGCCTTTATAAAGATGACAACCCCAGCACCGCATCTATAGTACCCATAGCCTTTCCGCTTATAGCAGGCGCCGGAACCATGACTACCATTCTTTCACTTAGGGCAGAATATGAAAAAATAAATATAATAACAGCTATTGTAATTAACGTTATTGTGGTATATGCCGTGCTAAAATCATCATCAAAAATAGAACGGATACTGGGCGTGAACGGCCTTGGCGTTATCCGCAAAGTTTTTGGTGTTATACTGCTTGCAATCGCTGTTAAATTATTCGCTGCCAATGTTAAACAATTGTTTCTTTAGCATTAGATTTATTAATTTTACCTTTTGAAATGACTATGTCATTTATTTTTACTAAAAATTCTGAAAAATGAAATTTTTTATTTACGCGCTTATGGTAATCGCCGTAGGCTTAATCGTCTTTAACGTTACATTACTGGACTTTAACAACCTGCTTAAAGGCAACAGCCTTATAGCACTTATAGGGATAATAGCCTCTTTATGCGCCGTTTGCATACTGCTTATATTCAGGATGGCTAAAAGTATTGATGAAAAAACCAGGAACCTGTAACCATGTTTGATGTTTTGATTATAGGCGGTGGTGTATCGGGGGTTTCCTGTGCACTTGTTTTAGGGTCAGCATTGCAAAAACCCTATGCTAATGACAAAAAAATAGGCATACTTACCCACCAAAAGGCATCTTCGTTACAGGATGCACTTTTTAATAATGCCTATGGCATACCTGCCGGCACATTAGGTAAAGACCTTATGGAAAACAGCCTACAGCAACTACAGGAGCTTTACCCGGAAGTAACGCAACTGCCGAATGAAAAAGTGCTAAAAGTAGAAGGAAACGCAGGCAACTTTACCATAACCACCAATAAAAATAATTATACTGCCAATGTTATAGTAGTGGGCATAGGTTCTGCCAATACATTTGCCATTGAAGGGCTAACCGAATATATAATACCGCACAAAAAGGCAATGCCTGAAAAAAACCGAATACAACTTAGCAATGAAGACCATTTAGTGGCTGAAGGCATTTATGTGGCAGGTACACTTGCAGGGCACAGGAGCCAGCTTGCCATTGCGGCAGGAAGCGGCGCAGCAGTAGCTACTGATATTTTAACGTTATGGAATGATGGTAAACAAAGTCAGCATCACGACAGCACCCGTCCTAAACTATAATACTATATATGCAACTATAAACTATTTAGCTGAAACCTGTCAGGCTTTGCAGCAACCATCCAATTTTTTGTAAGCTGCAGGATCAGCTTTTACCTCATCTGCATCATAACCAAGTTTGCTTATAGCTTGCTTTATGGCAGTCAGGTCAGTTTTTTTGCTATTATATACAACCTTAATAGTCATAGCTTCCTCATTCAGCTCCACCATTTGAATTCCTTTTTCGCGCAGCAATTTTTGGTTAAACAGTTGCCCGCATGTTTCGCACACTTTACAATGGTCGCAGGAAATAGCTGTTTTTATAGTGGCTGTCTTTACCGTTTTTCCTTGTTGTGCCATAACTGTAGTGGTAATACAGAACAAGGCAAAGAGGAAAAATAAGGGTTTATTTACTAGTGTTTTCATTCTTTTTATTTTTATTGTTACTATTTAATATGGCATTAACCATATTATCTTCCTTAAGTATCATCTGGTAATATTTCTTTTCATTTACCAGTTGCCTTACAAACTCAGCGGCGAGATACCTTTTTATTTTATCCTTATGTTTTGCAAGGTGTAACGAAAGCCCGTTATTGGCAAGATAGTAGGCAAATGCATTATAATATTCATCTGTACCGGTTATTTTGTCCGCAATCTTTTCAGCAGATAGCCCTTCAAAGCTTTTACGTTTACCGTCTAACTGCTCAAATACAAAGTAGCTTACCACACCGCTTTGCATTACCAGTGTTATAGCCTCATCCCCATGTTTACCCTCAAGAGGCACAAAAACATCCGGAACAATACCGCCACCGCCATACACAACCCTGCCGCCTACTGTTTTAAACTTAAGTGTATCAGCTACTTTTATACTGTCGGCAGCATAAAGCTCGCCACTTTCATATCTCTTTTGGAATTCATTAAAATAAGCTTCGCCACCATTGGCATAACTGCGCTGTATAGAACGCCCGGAAGGGGTATAATAGCGCGCAACCGTAAGCCTTACCGCACTGCCATCGCCCAAAGGCATTTCTCTTTGCACAAGCCCCTTACCAAAGGAACGCCGCCCTACAATGGTGCCCCTGTCATTATCCTGCACGGCACCTGCAAGTATTTCACTGGCCGAAGCACTGTTTTCATTTATAAGTATGTAAACCCTGCCTTCTTCAAAACTTCCTTTATCTGTAGCATAGGTTATATCTTCACGTCCTTTTTTGTTTACGGTTTTAACAATTAGTTTATCATCCTTAAGTAAATCATCAGCTATATCAACCGCCTTTTCAAGATAGCCCCCGCCATTATCCCTAACATCTATAATAAGTTCTTTCATTCCCTGCTGCTTTAATTCCGTAAGGGCTTTATGAAACTCATCATAGGTAGTTTCGGCAAAGCGGTTTATTTTTATAAAGCCAAGTGTATTGGTAACCATTACAGCAGCGTCAACGCTTTTAATGGGCACCACATCCCTGCGCAGGTTAACCTTAAACTTTTTGTTTTCGCTTTTTCTATATATAGTTAAAGTTATTTTAGAGCCTTCCTTACCCTTAAGTTTAGAAAAAAGGCTGTCATTAGGCAGCTTTTTGCCATATAACTGGTAATTGTCGGCAAACAATATCCGGTCGCCGGGCTTTATGCCTGCCTTATCAGACGGCCCGCCGGGAATAGGCTTTATTACAGCAACAGAATCCTTGTACATATAAAAGTTTACACCTATACCCACAAAATCGCCCTTCATGCTTTGGGCAACTTCTTCCATTTCATTTTTTGCTATATAAACCGAATGAGGGTCAAGTTTTTCAAGTATGCTGTTCACAGTAAGGTCAACAATAGAATCGGTATCAACCTCATCAACATATTCACTTTCTATAAAGTCTATCAGCTTGTTAAGTTTGCTTTTATTGGAGCCTGATATCATACCCCTGCGCTCTGTGGGAAAGTTAAGGAAGCTTCCCAGCAAAAGCCCTGCTGCAAGAAACAGGGAGAATATAAACGGCAACAGGATTTTATTTTTTTTCATTCTACATTTAGTCCAAATCCGGAATGCACTCCACCTGTACGCCCGCTTTCATAAGAAAATCTATACCCGACTCATCTTTATAGCCGGACTGGTACACCACCCTTGTAATGCCTGACTGGTGAATGAGCTTACTACAGTCTTTACAGGGCGACATGGTAATATACAGGGTTGCGCCTTCGCAGGATTGCGTTGAACGGGCCACTTTTAATATTGCATTGGCTTCAGCATGCAGCACGTACCATTTGGTTATGCCGGCTGCGTCCTCGCAACAGTTTTCAAACCCCGACGGTGTCCCGTTATAGCCATCGGAAATTATCATTCTGTCTTTTACAATAATTGCGCCAACTTTTTTACGCTGGCAGTAGGATAACTGGCTCCATTCCCTTGCTATTCGCAGGTAAGCCTTATCATATTTATTTAGTTTTTTATCTTCCATTAATATAGTAACGTAAATTTACCTCTTTATATTCACCCCACGCAATACTACTGCCATATTTCGCTTTCTATAACCATAGGCAGTGCCACACCTATTACAAAAGCCGAGGCAACAAGCATCCAGTCGCGGCGTGAAAATTTAAGAAGGTGCTGCACAAGCAGGGCCAGCAAAAGCACGGCAGTTACAACTATAATATGCGATGCTTCAATACCCAGTGCAAATTCAAGCAATGGCAGCAGCTTGCCTTCGGCATTGCCTTTGATAATCATTTTAAAATAATTGGCAAAACCCAGCCCGTGTATTAGCCCAAAAAACAAGGTTACCACTGCTGAAACCGTAATATTTTTACCGGCAGGCTTTCCTGCCCCTGCCAAATTATAAATGGCCGTAAGCAATATGGTTACGGGTATTAAAAACTCTACAAGGCTTGCCTTTACACCTACCACATTATATACCGAAAGGATTAATGCCATTGTATGGCCAATAGTGAAAAGCGTAACCAGCAATAATACATCTTTCCAGTTTTTAAAAGTAAAGGGTACCACAAGTGCTATCATAAACAGCACATGGTCATAAGCATTAATATCAAGCACATGCTTCAGGCCCAGATTAAAGTAAAACCAAAATTCGCTCATAACGTATATTTACCGAGCAAATTTATACTTTTTCGGGCAAAGGTATGGCATGTAATGCACACACATTAAAAATCTTATAAAAACATTTACTTACATAAAATATAGATTTATATTTGCCGAAATTTTTTAATAAATCCAATTATGTCGATTTCAGATTTATTTGACAGCGGTTTTAAGGCAAGGAACAAAGGACACTTTTCGGCTATTGTAAGGGTTGCCATGGAAAACGGGCATATTACTACTGAAGAAAAGCTTTTTCTTGACAAGCTTGCCAAGCAGCTTGAAATTTCAGATGATGAGTATGCTGAAATTTTAGCCAATCCATTAAAGTATCCTATAAACCCTCCGTATTTATATGTACAAAGGCTGGAACGCCTTTACGACCTATCAAGGATGGTTTATGCCGACCACATACTTGGGCCAAAGCAAAAAGAAATTCTTACACGCTTTGCGCTGGCTTTAGGTTTTACACCGGGCAACGTACATTACATTGTGGACAAAGCATTGTCGCTATTGGTAATGGGCGCAGATTCGGATACGTTTGTATATGAAATGCAGCACATGAACAAATAAAAAAAGCCCCAAATTTGGGGCTTTTTTTATTTATCTGCTGCTTTACGCATAAACTCTTCTGCTTTTTCCACCATATTATAACTCCCACAAAAAAATGGTACCCTTTGGTGCAGTTCTGTAGGCTGTATTTCCATAATACGGCTAAAACCATCCGAAGCTTTGCCTCCCGCCTGCTCTGCTATAAATGCCATTGGGTTACATTCATACAAAAGGCGTAGTTTCCCTTTAGGTGCTTTGGAACTGGTAGGGTATATATAAATACCGCCTTTTACCATGTTCCTGTGTATATCAGAAACAAGGCTGCCAATATACCTTGATGTATAAGGCCTTTCTCCCTCCTCAAGCTGGCAGTATTTAATATAATCTTTTACACCCTGCGGAAAGTGTACATAGTTTCCTTCGTTTATAGAATATATGTTGCCGTCTTTCGGAAAAGTAAGGTTAGGGTGCGAAAGGTAAAATGTGCCTATAGCCGGGTTTAAAGTAAACCCGTTAACACCATTTCCTGTAGTATATACAATCATGGTAGATGTACCATAGATAACATAGCCTGCCGCTACCTGGTTTACACCGGGCTGAAGGAAATCTTCCAAAGTTACAGGTGTGCCTACGGGTGTTACCCTGCGGTAAACGGAAAATATTGTGCCTACCGATACATTTACATCTATATTGGAAGAACCGTCCAGCGGATCGATAAGTACCACATATTTGTTGTTATGGCAGCCGTCCTGCCCTTGTATCGTAATGAAATCATCATTCTCCTCAGAAGCTATTCCGCAAACAATTTCACGGTTAATCAGCGTCTGCATAAACACCTCGTTGGCATATACATCCAGTTTCTGCTGGTCTTCCCCCTGCACATTCTGCTCGCCAAAAGCACCAATAATATCTACAAGCCCTGCTTTGTTTACCTTATAATTTACCACCTTGGCTGCAAGCCTTATGGAGTTTATAAGCCTTGATAATTCACCCGAGGAATATTTAAAATCCTCCTGTTTTTCAATAATAAATTCGCCTAATGTTTTGTTGCGTTCTTCCATTACTATATCGTTGTAGTTGAGTTGCGGGCACAAATATCACAATTTTTGTGATAACTAAATAATTTATTATTGCATAAAGGAATACAATGTATTTTTGCCTTAAATTTTGTGTATGATTATTCGCGAGGGCACTAAACAAGATATGCCTGCCGTACTGGAACTGATTAAGGAACTGGCTGCTTTTGAAAAAGAACCCGAAGCCGTAGTGGTTACGGTTGATGAGCTTGTTAAGGATGGCTTTGGCAAAAGCCCGCTTTTTAAAACATTTGTTGCCGAAACCAATGGTGAAATTATAGGCATGGCTTTATTTTACTATCGCTACAGCACCTGGAAAGGGAAAACAATACACCTGGAAGACCTGATTGTAAAAGCTGAAAAGCGTGGCACAGGTGCAGGCAGGGCTCTTTATAAAGAAGTAATTAACTTTGCCAGGGAGCAGGGCGTGCGCCGTGTGGAATGGGTAGTGCTTAACTGGAACCATAATGCCATACGGTTTTACGAACGTTCCGGTGCAGTTATATTACAGGACTGGCTAACAGTGCAGATGGACGAAGAAGGCATTGCAAATTTTACACTTGATATACAGGCATTAAAATAAATTCGGATGAAAGTATTTAAATTCGGCGGGGCATCGGTTAAAGATGCCGATGGCATTAAAAATGTTTATAATGTATTACAGCAAACAGGCCATAATGATGTGCTGCTGGTTATCTCGGCTATGGGAAAAACAACCAATGCGCTTGAGGTTGTAATTAAAAATTATTTTGACAGGTCGCCGGAACTTCAGGCTTCGGTTCAGGAAGTTAAAAAATACCATAACCAGATACTGCTTGACCTTTTTGATGAGGAAAACCACCCTGCTTTTAATGCCGTAAGCAAACTATTTACCGACCTCGAGGGCTTCCTTAAAAATAATAAATCACCTAATTATAATTTTGTGTATGACCAGGTGGTGAGCATGGGCGAAATAATTTCCACTACTATAGTAAGCCACTATTTTAATTATAAAGGGCTGCATAACCATTGGGTTGATGTGAGGGAGTACATTAAGACCGACAATACTTACCGTGATGCAATAGTAAACTGGGAGCAGACGCAACAAAACATATCAAAAAATATAAAGCGTAAAAACCTGAATATAACACAGGGCTTTTTAGGTTCGGACGAGAATAACTTTACTACTACACTGGGCAGGGAAGGTTCCGACTATACCGCGGCCATATTTGCCTACTGCCTTAATGCCGAAAGCGTTACAATATGGAAAGATGTGCCGGGCGTGCTGAATGCCGACCCACGCTACTTTGAAAATGCCATACTGCTGAACCAGATTTCCTACCGCGAAGCTATTGAACTCGCTTTTTACGGGGCTACGGTTATCCACCCGAAAACCCTGCAGCCGCTGCAACGCAAGGAGATACCATTATATGTAAAATCGTTTATCAACCCGCTTTTACCGGGAACCAGCGTGAGTAAAGGAGTCGACCTTGAGCCGCATACCCCCTGCTATATTGTAAAGAAAAACCAGTTGCTTATATCGCTTTCGTCACTTGATTTTTCTTTTATAATGGAGGAGAATATAAGCGACATTTTTGCACTGCTGCATAAATATAAAATGAAGGTGCACCTTATACAGAATTCCGCTATCAGTTTTTCGGTTTGCGCAGATGATAAGTTTGGCAATTTTAATGAGCTTAAAAGCCTGCTTTCCAAAAAGTTTAAGGTTACTTATAATGAAGATGTTTCATTATATACCATAAGGCATTTTAATGATAAATCTATAGATGCTGTTGCTAAAAACAAGGAAGTGCTTTTAAAGCAGGTGAGCCGCGAAACCATGCAGGTAGTAACTAAGGCGAGTTAAACGAAAAAGGTAAGTAAAAGTTATCATTTATTGAAATCCATGATTCATGTTTTATTAGAGGCGGTAATTATGTATATGAAAATTACAATTCATAATATTATTTAATCATGTTCCCATCAAATCAGCATTATCATCGTAGCTACTATATTTAACCTTATAGTTGCTTAATATTCTACACCCATAATAAATCCCTTTCACTTACATAATTATATTAATAAATATTTAACTTTGAATTTATCAAATTATATACAATTATGAAAATTCATGATATTTCGATTAAAAATTTTAGAGGGATAAAAAAGTTAAAAAATCTAAAAGCAGGAGACATAAATTCATTTGTAGGAAAAAATGATTCAGGCAAATCAACTATACTTAAAGCACTAGATGCTTTTTTTAATGAAAAATTCGCATCAAATGATGTGTTTAAAGGTAAAGAGAAAGATGAAAAAACAGAAATAATAATTCGCTTTACTCCACAACATGAAATACATCGTTTAGCTCTAGACTCTGAAGGCAAAATTTGCATTAGAAAAATCTTTCATTTTAATCCAAATAATGGTAGAGTAATAAAAGATATTAATTATATATGTCATGATATAGCAAGTGATACTATAGGCAATCTTTGGGGTATTAAGGAAAGTGATATAAACAAACAAATGCAAGAGTTAGAACTGGAGTTTTCTAAGTCCGGAAGGGGTGTTACAAATTTGTCAAAAATTGAAGCGATAGATGAACATACTCAAGAAACAGGAAGAGTAAAGAAAGAATATCCAGCAGATGAATATATAAAAAATTTAAGAAAGCAATATGATTTTTTCGATATTCCTGAATTCTCCCTTTTTGATGCAGAACAAGATTTAAACATTGGTTCAACTAGTTTTCAAAGCCAATTTAAACCTATAGCAACAAAATCACTGGATGATAATTTTGAATTAACTGAGAAATTAGAAAAAAATGTGCAATCGGATTTAGAAAATGAATTTAAAATTATCACGAATTTGATGCAAAAAAATGTTCCTGATTTAGAATTAATAAAGCCAAATGTTAGTTGTAATTGGAATAATCTCGTAAAATTTGATTTATCGTTAAAGTTTAGTGCCGAAAATTATGAAATCCCTATTGGAAATAAAGGAACAGGATTCAAAAGATTATTAATGGTAGCCTATTTCGAGTATTTAGCTAGTTTAAAATCATCCAAAAAATATCAAATTTTTGGCATTGAAGAACCTGAAACTTTTTTGCATCCAGAGCTTCAAAATGATTTATTAGATTCCATAATAGCATTATCTGATGAGAGTCAGTTTTTTATAACAACTCACTCACCCATTTTTGCAGGTGCTACAAAAAATTCCAATATAATCGTTGTAAAAAAAGAAAATGAGATATCAAATTATTTGAATTTTGAGAATGAAGATGAAATTCTTGATCTTGTTATTAAAGAACTTGGTATTAGACCCAATTACAACTTATTAAATGATAATTATCGAAAAATTATATTTGTTGAGGGAAGTGGAGACGTAAAGTTTTGGAATATTGCGTTGGAGAAAATTAATAATCATGTCCCTGATGATATTTTATTTATACCATGTGGGGGAGACCAAGTTGAGTTTTTTGTCAATGCTAAATTGTGCAGAAAAATAGGCAGAAAATTTCTTTTCATACTTGACTCTGATAAAGGCGCTGTTGATTATGAGAATAAACTAGCTAATAAAAAAGATTTAATAAAAAAGATTGAAGATATGGGAGGAGAAGTAATAATCTTACGAAAAAGAGAGATTGAAAATTATTATTCTAGAGATGCAATGCAAAGAATATTAGGAGACACTAAACTACCTGAAGAGTTTAAAATAGAGGATTTCAATGATATTAAAGAACAAATAAAATTACATGTTCTACCTTTAAAAGTAAATTTTAAAGCTAAAAATAACTTTACAGTGTTTGATGAAATGACAAAAGAAGAATGGCAATCAGCAGCTTTCAATATAGAAGACGGGAAGACCGACATCGAATTAATAATTTCTAAAATACTTGAGTAGTTAATTACTCCGCCGTAACCTATCATAATTGCACTCATTGTTACTTAACTAATTACAACAGAATACACTACTTTTGCCATTTTGGAGTTATAGTGTAGTGATGCTGAAAAAGAATGTTTTACTGTTGCTTTTGTGTTGTGTTTCCGCTGTTTACGGGCAGGAAATAACCACGCCTTATAAAAGCCGTAAAATATTTGTGGAGCGCGACACTCTGCAAATTGACAGCGTAAGTATAAACAACGCCTTTTTTGAGCTAAAAGACAGCAACGGTACTGCTATAAACACAAGTTTATATAAAATTGACTATGCAAAAGCAATACTTGTTTTTAGAAACGGTTATCGTGCTCAGGATTCACTGACTGTAAATTACCTTACTTACCCAGACTACCTTACCAAGCGATACAGCATTTATGATGACAGCCGTGTTGTAGCCAATGATGCCGTGAGCGGAACCCGCTATGCCTTAAAGCAGGATCCGGTTAGCACCTTTCGCCCTTTTGACGGGCTTACCACTTCGGGCAGCATTACCCGCGGCGTCACCGTGGGTAATAACCAAAATGCGGTGGTTAACTCAAACCTGGATTTGCAGATTACAGGAAAAATATCTGAAAAAGTAAGCCTGCGAGCCTCCATACAGGACAGCAATATCCCTTTGCAGGAAGGCGGATATTCCCAAAAACTGGATGAATTCGACCAGATTTTTATTGAAATGTTCAGTGATAACTGGAACATCCGTGCCGGCGACCTATTCCTGGAAAACAGGACTTCGCGGTTTCTTAATTTCAGCAAAAAGGTGCAGGGGCTATCCACAGCGTTTGCGTTTGGGGATGAGGACGCCAAAACATCTGTATTTGCAGCAGGCGCCCTGGTACGCGGCCAGTATGCAAGGAGTACCTTTACAGGGCAGGAAGGCAACCAGGGGCCTTACAAATTGCGCGGGCCAAATAATGAATTATATGTATTGGTCATATCCGGTTCCGAACGGGTTTTTGTAAACGGAATATTACTGGAACGGGGCGAAAATAATGACTATACTATAGATTATAATGCCGGAGAAATTATTTTCACATCGCTTTTCCCTATAACTTCTGAAATGCGCATTAATGTAGAATACCAGTATTCTGAACGGAACTATACCCGTTTTGTTACCTACGGCGGTATAACGCATGATGCTGAAAAATGGAGTATTGGCGGCTATGTTTACTCAGAAAATGACGTAAAAAACCAGCCACTGCAGCAAAACCTTTCGCAGGAACAGGTCAGCATATTAAAGGAGGCCGGCGATGATAATGCGCTTATGACTGCTCCTTCTGCATACCCGGATACGTATTCAGAAAACAAGATACTGTACCGAAAAGTGGTTATTAACGGTGTAGAAGCTTTTGAGTACTCTAACAATCCTGAGGAAGAATTATATAATGTACGTTTTACACTTTTGGGTAATAACCAGGGCAACTACATAATTTCGAACGCAGCGGCAGTAGGGCGGATTTATGAATATGTACCACCACAAAATGGTATTCCGCAGGGTAATTATGAGCCTGTAACACGGCTTACTTCACCACAAAAAATCCAGATAGCCACAGTAATGGGTAAATATAATCCCGGTGAAAAAACCTATATTGATTTTGAAGCGGGTGTAAGCAATAATGACCTCAATTTATTTTCTCCTATAGATGACGAAAATAACAAAGGCTTTGCAGGAAAAATAGATGCACGGCAAAGGCTTTATACAGGAACATGGCAGCTTGATGCTTTTGCAGATTACCAGTTTGTGCAGAAGGATTTCCGCACTATTGAGCGTTTGTTTAATATAGAATTTAACCGTGACTGGAACCTTAATGGCATATTAACCAATGAAGCGAGCCAAAGCTACTTAACTACAGGCATAGCCGCAAAGCTGCAACAAAATGGCGAAGTAGGCTACCAACTTGAACAACTGGACTTTTCCCATCTTTTTTCAGGGATAAGGCATGTTGTAAACGGGAGGCTAAAACTTAACGATGTTACCATACAGGACAGGGGCAGCTGGCTTGAAAGTGACAGTGAATATTCAACCTCAACATTTATACGAAATGAAGCTATAGCAAAGTACCACTTCGGCAGGAACTGGGTGGGCGCAACATCACGGATTGAAGACAACCGGGAAACGATAAAGGCAACCGGAGAATTTTCAGCACTTAGCCAGCGTTTCAATGAAATAGGTACTTTTTTGGGAAGGGGCGACAGTACAAAAGTATATGTTGAACTGGGTTATTTACAGCGTGCCAACGATAGTGTGGTTGGCGGACTGCTGCAAAAAGTGAACACTTCCCGTTCCTATTATCTTAAATCAAGGCTGCTGCAAACCGATAAAAGCGACCTGAGCCTTTTTGTAAACTATCGCAGGCTGAAGTATGAAGACCGTTCTTTGCAGGATGAACCTTCACTAAACTCAAGGCTTTTGTATAATGACAGATATTGGGATCAATTAGTGCAGGTAACTTCTGCTTACGAAACTTCCTCAGGCACAATAGCGCAACAGGAATTTACCTATCTTGAAGTAGAGCCGGGGCAAGGCATTTATACGTGGAACGATTATAACAATAACGGCATACAGGAACTCCAGGAATTTGAAATTGCACCTTTTCCTGACCAGGCTACATATATAAGGGTATTTTTACCTAACCAGGTTTTTGTGCGGACACACCAGAATAAATTTTCGCAATCGGTTATTTTAAACCCTGTACAATGGCAAAATGAAAAGGGGTTTAAAAAATTCCTTTCCCATTTTTATAACCAGTCCTCATTTATAATAGACCGGAAAATAAAACGAAACAATGATAATTTTGACCTCAATCCTTTTTCCGGAAGTGAACAGAACCTATTGGGGCTTAATTCCAGCATACGCAACAGTCTTTTTTACAACCGCGGAAAGCAGGACCATTCGGTTACCTATACTTATGTAAAAAACAGGGCAAAATCATTATTAACAGTCGGCTCGCAGGAAAACAACAATAGTTCGCATCAATTGCAGTATGCCCATCTTATACAAAAAACATGGCTGCTCAATATTAATGGTCAAACCATCAATTCATCTACCTATTCGGAAAATTACGGAAGTAAAAATTTTGAGATAGAAGGCTTTTTGGCAGGGCCCAAAGTTTCCTATATATTTTCCCGCAATGCAAGCTGGGATTTGTTTTATGAATACCGCAGCAAGGAGAACCGCATTGGGGAAGGTGAAACTTTATACCAGCAGCGTTTGGGAACTTCATTTAACTATGCCTCAGAAAAACAGTTTACGGCAAGTGGCGAGTTTTCCTATTATAAAAATGATTTTACCGGCAACCAGCTTTCTCCTGCTGCCTACCAGATGCTGGAAGGGCTTCAGGCGGGGCAAAACCTAACATGGCGGCTGCTCCTGCAAAAAAACCTTACCCAGTTCCTGGATATTAATATTAACTACCAGGGCAGGAAAAGCGAAACAAGTAAAACCATACATACCGGCAATGTGCAATTAAGGGCATTTTTTTAATTAAATGCTTTTTTTTCCTTATCGGTAAAGGCAGAAGATTGCTTCACGTATTTTTTTGTAAATGTTTTAAGCCCTTCGGGCTGATTAATGTAGTTTTTAATCAAGAAGGCCTTATCCTCTTTTATTTCTGAAGTGTATCCTGTTATCCAGGGCACATTATCCTGTATGTTAAGGCGTATAAGCCTTGCTTCATAATTATCAGGATGTTTTTTAATTGCAGCATCCAGCATATCGGTACCCCTGTTAAAGTATTTTGTTTTGGTAAAAAGGTTCCGCTCATATTTAGCCATAAGCACTACCGAGGCGGCTTTATACGCAACTAAAGTCCCGTTTTCATGGCCGGTATCAATACCCTCAAAAAGTTCATAAAAATAAGCTGCACTTTCTTTGGATGTAGCTGCTTCTACATAATATTTGCGGACATTATCCATCTCCGGTACATTGCTTATTAAAAGAAAAAAAACAAGTAAAAGTTTCATTGATAAAAATCTTTTATTCGATAAAAAATTGTAACTTAATTTGGAGTTATAAAATAATATGTTAAATTAGCAGTGTACGAATATAACATAATTTAAATATTAAGTATAAATGAGTATAAAAAATATTAAATATGCTATCTGCATAATTATTTTTATTCTTATCGGCTGCCAGGCCGAGGAAGAATTTATACAACAATCAAACCAAAAAAATTTCAGAATTAAAAAGCTAACCGAAGCTGAGTTCATGAAAAAAGCCCCTAAAGCGTTTGGAAAGATAAATCTTCTAAAAAACAACCTTAAAGACAATTATTACCAGCGAACTGTTGCAGTTAATAATGAATTTAAGGTATATACTGATGAAATTGTAGAAATAACAAAAGGCAACAGCACTTCTTATACGCTACCTATTTACAGGGACAATGAAACTAACTATGTTGAAAATCTGGTGCTGACGTTACAGCAGGATAACACCTACTCTGCCAAAATAGTTACCTACAACCTATCCGAAACAGAAAAAGCCTTATTGCAGGATGGTATATTTATTGATGCTTCCAAAGGCATGCAGGTACAAAATTTAGATAATGGTACTAACTTAGCCAATACTATTTTGGCAAAAGGCAATTCCAATAATTGTTTTGATATTCAGATAGAATATGAAATGTGCTGCCATAATGTGCACAGTACCTTAAGCATATTAAACGGAGTACACTGTACATGCCCCAGCCCGCCAACCGGATACACCTATGTTATTGCCGCAGTATCCTGCCAGGAAGACCTTGGCGGCGGCGGTGGCAGTGGTGGCGGGGATGACCCCTTTGGCAATATTGACCCGCCTGGTGATGGCGATAACGACATAGGCAACAACAACGGCGGTGGTAGTGGCAACGGCAGTGGAACGGGAACAGGCTCCTCCGGTAATGATGGAAATGATGATGGAAATGATGAAAACCAAGAACCTTCGGACAGTTTTGGCGATGACAATGACCACACCATACCTATTGTGTTTAACCCAAAACCAAAGCCTTGTGAAGATTTAAAAGAAAAATCCGACGATACAGAATTTATAAATAAAATGAAGGAGATGCGGCTGGACGCTTTTAACACTGTTGAAAGCGGGTATACAATGTACGATAATGAACCTGCTTATTCCGAAAAACAATTTGGCGGACTTGATGAAAATGGCAGCTATATTGATTTGGCATTCGACCCGGCAAGGGCTGCTGTTATTACCGGCTTTATGCACTGCCACTTAAATAATGCCGAAATTAAAAACTTTGCCGTATTTTCCCTTGATGATTTAATTGCTTTTGGTACATTAGTAGAAGACTCAACTGTATCGCTTGAAAAATTAACCATGTATGTAACCAGTAATAAAGGAACATTTGCCCTTAAAATAAAGAATAAGGCCAGTTTTATAAATGCTATTAATACCATTAAATCTGAAGCATTTTATAGACTCTACAATAGTATTTTTAGCGATAGAGTTCCTAAGGATTCAACCCCAAGCGAACAGGTTAAAGGGTTTTTAAGTTTTTTTAAAGCTTCAGGGCTTTCAACTTCCGAAGTTTATGAACTGTACCAGTGTGATTATAATTTTTCCAACTGGAAAAAAGTGGGGCTCGACCAAAACAATAACCTTACCTATACTAATTGTTAAATTATTATATTATGAAAAGATATATTCTGCTATTTTTTGTATGCTCGGCATTTCAATACCTGCAGGCGCAAACACCGCCTGTACTGCAATATAAAACCCTTGAAGATATTTCAACCAGTAATGACATTAACAAAGGTGATTATTTTAGGGACACTAATAATGTATTGGATAAGTTTACAGGCACCTGGCAGTACCAACAGGATAATACTACCTTTACCTTAAAAATGCGCAAAGTAAACCAGTTTTTAATGCAGGCACCCAATGCCGAGTTTTATTATTTTAAGGATATTATTTTGGTTACTTATAAATTGGTAAAAAACAATACCGTAGTAGTAGACCAACTGG
>NZ_WWEP01000015.1 GCF_009848495.1 Flavobacterium sp. MK4S-17 | reverse complement strand
AGAAAAAGTTCAGACATCTTGAAAATATCTGAACTTTTTTCAAATTTGTCTAATCAAAAATAGTCAACCTATTTTAGGACTAGTCATATTTAATATTGTTTACTATTCATGGCAGGCAGGATCCAGATGCCTTTTTAAGGTTCCTCCTTCACAGGTAGGTATTTCATCAAAGCTATAACGCTCACCTGTTGCCTGGTTGGTTATTTCATTTTTTGTTGAATGTCCGTCATTATCATCATCAGCATCTAAATAGTTAGGTGTACCATCGCCATCTGTATCATAATCTTTTATATCTATCCCAGGCTCGGTTTCATCTTTATTTAAAATGCCATCACCATCAAGGTCAGTATATTCAACAGCATATAATTTAAATGTAAAGATTAAGCTTTCATAAGCACCAATAACCGAATTGGGTGAAGAATTAAAATAGGCCAGCCCTGAAGGAAGGAACATTACACCGGCACCATAATCGGTAAAAGTAGCGGGGTCGGGGCTTGGTGAATCATCATGAAGCCCTGCCCTGAAAAGCGGTATAATTTCCTGCCACCCTTCAATAGATATTGCTAATGAGGAGTAGCTGTCAGGAAATGGCCTGTAGTCAAACTGTGTTCCGTCCAGTATAGTACCGCGGTAGGCAGTTATAACATTATCCCCCCTGGTAGGGGCATCTCCCACTCCTTCGTTAAGCACTAAATAGTATACTTTATAATCTACATCATTACTTTTTACCATTTTAAACTGTAACCGGTATTCCTCCTGGTCCCATATAGAAACCTGGGTACCCCCTTCGGGAATTTCTTTCAGGCTGATATCAAAATCCGTGCTTACGCTTTCTATGTAATGTGTTTTCAGGTATTCTTCAATAAGCGGCAACTCGGCAGCATATTGCTCACCATAATCGCGTGGTGGCACTATGTTATAGCCGTCGTCCTTTTTACAGGCATAAAAAACAGAGATAAGTATTAGAAGGCTTACAGCCTTTATTGCTTTATTCATTTTCAATTTTTTTAATGGCGCAAGATACAATTTTCCTTTATTTTTGTATGGCATTATAACAACGATTTTTAGGAAATAGTATGAGGATTGATAAATATTTATGGTGTGTGCGCTACTATAAAACAAGGAATATAGCTACAGAAGCGTGCAAAAAAGGGCACATAACCATAAACGGGCAGCAGGCAAAACCATCAAGGGAAGTTTTCCCCAACGATAAAATAACCGTTCGCCGGGACCAGATTAATTACATACTCAGTGTTCTTGATATACCTACCAACCGTGTAGGGCCAAAACTGGTAGATGTTTACCGTAAAGATGAAACTCCGGCTGAGGCTTTTCAGCACCTTGAATTACTTAAATTATCTAAAGAACATTACAGGGCAAAAGGTACAGGCCGCCCAACCAAGAAAGACCGCCGCGACCTGGACGATTATACTCCTGACCTTGACACTTTTTTTGATGAAGACACTGAATAAAAATTACTGGGAAAATAGGTATAAAAGCAACAGTACCGGTTGGGATGTAGGCTACATTACCCCTCCATTACAGCAATATATTGACCAACTGGCTGATAAAAACCTGAAGATACTTATTCCCGGTGCAGGCAACGGATATGAATTTGAATATTTATATAACCAGGGATTTAAGAACAGCTTTGTTGCCGATATAGCAGGGCAACCTTTGGAAAATATAAAGCATAGAATACCAAAAATTGCGAAAAACCATTTAATACATGGCGATTTCTTTGAAATTGAAGATAAATTTGACCTTGTATTGGAACAAACTTTTTTTTGTGCACTTAATCCTGAATTACGGAAAAAGTATGCCGAAAAAATGTACAGCATTTTAAACCCAGGTGCTAAACTGGCCGGGCTTTTTTTTCAGTTTCCATTAACGTTAGACGGCCCGCCTTTTGGAGGCAGCCGTGAAGAATATATTGAAATATTTTCTCCACTATTTACTATTAAAACATTAGAAACTGCATATAATTCTATAAAACCAAGAGAAGGCAGGGAACTGTTTTTTATCTTTGAGAAAAAATAACACATAATGAAAAATATTATCCTGACACAACAAGAAATAGAACATAAAATAAGGCGCATTGCTTTCCAGATTTATGAAACTTTTTCAGATGAAACTGAAGTAGTTGTAGCAGGAATTTCAAATAACGGCTATACTTTCGGTAAAAAAATAGCTGCCGAACTGGAAAAAATATCCCCTCTTAAAATAATACTTTGCGAAGTAAAAATAAATAAAGCGCAACCGCTTGATAAAGTACATACATCGCTACCGGCAGAAGACTACATTAATAAGGCACTTGTTTTAACTGATGATGTTCTAAACTCCGGCACTACGCTGATTTATGGCGTAAAGCATTTTCTTGAAGTACCGCTTAAAAAATTTAAAACTGCCGTACTTATAGACCGTAACCACAAGCAATATCCTGTTAAGGCTGATTTTAAGGGCTTATCGCTATCTACCTCCTTACAGGAGCATATACAGGTTATATTTGAGGAAAATGAAGAATATGCATATTTAAGTTAAAACAGGCTCATTATCTGGTTTACTACCTGCTCCGGTGTTTTATTATCTGTTGCAACTACATGCTTAGCCTGCATATAAAAATAACTGCGGTCAAAAAGGTGCTTGGCTACAAATTCCCTCAACTCTTCACCTTTTAAATTATCCAGCATAGGCCTTATATTATCTTTCTGTATATTAATGCGGCTAATAATTTCATCAATCCCGGTTTTAAGGTAAACGGATAGTATATCGTCCTGCTTTAAAAACTCATGGTTATTGGCATAACATGGTGTACCGCCACCCAGGCTTAAAATAAAACTATTTCTTGTATCCATTATTTCCTTAAGGCTTTCGTGTTCCAGTTTCCTGAATTTTATCTCCCCTAACCTAAACAGTTCCTGTATAGTGTTTCCTGTCTTCCTTTCAATATATTCATCAAGGTCAATATAATCAAGGCCGCTGGCCTGGCTAAGTAATTTACCAATAGTGGTTTTACCTGATGCCATGTAGCCTGTAAGAATAATTTTCTGCATTTAATAAGGTCTTAAATATTAAGGCATTAAATAATTTAATCAAAAAAAACTCAAATTTATAATAAAATCGCTTTGAATAATTAATTATACATCCGTATATTTGCACCCGCATTCAGGGAATGCTTTTTGACTCGATAGCTCAGTTGGTAGAGCACAACACTTTTAATGTTGGGGTCCTGGGTTCGAGCCC
>NZ_WWEP01000026.1 GCF_009848495.1 Flavobacterium sp. MK4S-17 | reverse complement strand
ACCCAGGACATTTACATTTATGCTGAGACGGGTACTACGCCGAACTGCACTGATGAGAGCATGTTTACGGTAACGATACTCCCTGTACCTGTAGCGGTAACCCCTGGCAACCAGGTAGCTTGCGAGAGCTATACGCTTCCTGCATTGGCTTCGGGCGACTACTACACCGGCCCGGGTGCCACAGGCACCCTGTTATCGGCAGGCGATATCATCACCACCACCCAGGCCCTTTACGTGTATGCGCAGACCGGCACCACCCCGAACTGTACCGATGAAGAAAGCTTTACGGTAACCATCGAGAACGCCCCGGTGCTTGTTGCCGCCACGCCAATCCACGAATGCGATGACGACTTCAACGGCCAGACGGTATTCAACCTTGGCCCTGCAGGTGCCGAAGTAACCGCAGGTATGGCAGGGTATGACATAACCTATTACGAAGACCTTACCGATGCCCAGCAGGGCAACGGGAACAATATTACGGGCTTTACGGCATGGTCCAATACCCAGCCCGACACCCAGACCGTTTACATAAGGGTAGTGGCCCAGTCCGGGCAGACCGACTGCTACTCCATAGCCACGGTAGATGTTATTGTAGACCCGAGGCCGGCTGAGGTAACCCTGGCCCCTTATGAGCTTTGCGACAACAACAGCTCACCGGACGGCCGTGAGGAATTTGACCTTACCACCCTTACCCCTGACATCATCAACGGAGCTGCAGGCGTAAGCGTACACTATTACGAAGACCTTGCCGATGCCCAGTTGGGCAACGGTAACTTTATCACTACCGAAAGTGCCTACGACAGCGCCAGTGCCCAGATATGGGCCGTTGCCGAAAACCTTGAGGGCTGCCTTACCGTTATCCCGGTACAGCTTACGGTACACCCGCTTCCGGTAATCGACCAGAGCATGGACCCGTACTATGCCTGCGAGGAAGTACCCGGCCAGGGCGAATTCGACCTTTCCACTATGGACAGCCTTGTTACCCTTGGGGCGCCCGGCTATGAAGTAACTTATTACGACAACCAGGCCGATGCCCTTAACGGTACCGGCACCCCGCTTCCCCAGAACTATATAACCGGGGACAGGGTAATTTACATAAGGGTACGCAACACCACCACCGGGTGCAGCATAGTAACCCCGTTACAGCTGTTGGTAATCCCGGGCCCTGTTGCCCCGGCACAAGCCCCGCTTGAGGAATGCGACCGCGACCTGAACCAGGTAGCCACCTTCAACCTTGTGCCGGTAATGAACCAGATAAGCACCAGCCTGGGCAATGTAACCCTTACGGCTTACGAAACCTATGACGATGCCTTCTATGATGCCGTAAATAACCGGATCACCAACCCGGGCAGCTACAGCAATGTAGAGGCCAGCACCACCAACGGTGTGCAGACCATTTACCTCAGGGTACAGTCCAACCTGACCGAATGCTTTGATATTGTCGAGTTGCAGCTTATAGTAGTACCGGCCCCTGTGGCCACAGCCCCTGCACAGCCGTATGCCCTTTGCGACAACGGCCCCGACGATACCGACGGCATAGGCATATTTAACCTTACCAGCCGTGAAAGCGGGGTACTGGGCAGCTTAAGCCCTGCACAGTATACAGTGAGCTACCACCAAAGCCAAACCGATGCCGAGGACAACCTTGGGGCTATAGGCAACCCGGGTAGCTACAGCAGCACCGGGGAAACCATTTACATCAGGGTAACCAGCAATGCCACCGGCTGTTTTGACGTGGTGGAGCTGGAACTGATAGTAAACCCGCTGCCGGTGGTGAGCAACCCGGCACCGATCACCCAGTGTGATACCGACAACCCGGGCGATGAGCGTGAGGAATTTGACCTTACCCAGCGCATAGATGCCATAACAGGAGGAGCCGACGGCATGGAGGTAACCTTCCACCATGACTATAACGATGCACAGCTGGGCATAGGCGAAATAGGCAACCCTGAAGCCTACCAGAACCAGTCCACGGTTGAAACCCTTTTTGTAAGGGTAACCAATGAAAGCACCGGCTGCTACAGGGTAGTGCTGATGGACATCCGCGTAGAGCCCGTACCGGTACTTCAGCCGGTAGACCCTGCCCTTACCACGGTATGCGCACCCGATGACAGCGGCTTTGGCGAGTTTGACCTGAATGCCATGCTGGATGACCTTATCAACAATGCGGTGAACCTTCAGGTAACCTTCCATGAAACCTACGAAAACGCCCAGGACGGCCAGTTGCCGATAACCAACCCGGGCAGCTATACCAACGTGCTGGAATACCAGCAGAACATCTATGTAAGGGCGGTAAACACCGTAACCGGCTGCAGCAGCGCCGTACCGTTTGTCATCACCCTTAGGGTAGAGCCATCGCCCAACCCGGCAGACCTTGACCCGATGATACTGTGTGATGAGGACCCGGGCAATGACCAGGACGGCAAAACCTAC
>NZ_WWEP01000020.1 GCF_009848495.1 Flavobacterium sp. MK4S-17 | reverse complement strand
TGCGAGTTATGAAGAAAGGTATTTCAATAATAATTTTATTGTAGGGCAGGAATATTACATCCGCGTGTTTAACGCTTCGCACAGCCTTCAAACCCGTAATTTCCAGCTTTGTGTCAGGAAGTATCCAACCCCTGCCAATGACCTTTGCGCCAATGCCACCGAAGTATTTCCAGATACTGCCTGTACTTATGTTCCCGGCACATTTATGGGCTCAGATAATGATGGTTCTGCAACTTCATGCACATCAGGTACTGTAACACAGGACATTTGGTATAAATTTGTTGCTACAGAAGAAACCTACAGTATTTACCTGAATCCGGTAAGTTCATTTAATCCCGGTTTCCAGGTTTATGAAGGAAGCTGTAACGGCACAATGGTAGCCTGTGTTGACAATAATGGCAATAATACATCAGAATACCATATAAGCAACAATTATATTATAGGGCAAACCTATTACGTTAGGTTCTTCCATACTATGAGCGGATATTCTACTAATAACATATCTTTTTGCATAACAAAATATCCAAAGCCTGCCAATGATACCTGCGAAAATGCAAAGTTATTGTACCAAACGGCAAGCTGTTCTCAGGTTAGTGCTACGTTTTCGGGTGCTAAATTAGATGGGCCTGCTGTTTCCTGCGCCCCGCAGGCAGGGCAGGATGTCTGGTTCAGGTTTATTGCTGAAGGAAACAGCGCAAATATATATATAGGGCCAATTTCGGGGCGTGATCTTGGTTACCAGGTATTCCAGGGAGGGTGTAATGGTACTCCAATTGCCTGTATTAACAATTATGGTTTAAATACCAGCGAAACAGCAACGGTTGCTAACCTTATACAGGGCCAGGAATATTATATAAGGGTGTTTAATGTGTACCAGGCAGTTTCAATTGAAGGTTTCTCCATTTGCGTTTACGGAGTTATCGAACCTTGTACTGCTTCGGTTTCCATAACTGCTTCAACCACACAACTATGCGCGGGTGAAGAAATAACTTTTACCGCAGCGCCTGTTAATGGCGGTGCAACACCGCAGTACCAGTGGAAACGAAATGGCAATAATGTGGGAACCAACAGCCCTGTATATACAACAACAAGTTTAGCTAATGAAGATAGTATTTCTGTAGTGATGACCAGCAGCGCAACCTGTGCTGCCGCAGGTGCGGTAAGCAGCAATACCATTTCGGTAGATGTAACAACTCCTGTTGTACCCGCGTTTACACAAATATCAGGTATATGTAATGATGGTTCATTTACACTGCCAACTGTTTCCAATAACGGGATTACAGGTACATGGAGCCCCGCTGCAAATTACAATGCTACAACTACCTATACCTTTACACCCAGTAGCGGGCAATGTGCTATTGCAACCACAATGACTGTTACGGTGAATACTGTTACTACTGATGTAACTGTGCAGGGCAATACAATTACAGCTTCTGCTTCTCCGGCTACCTACCAATGGATAAACTGCTCCGATAACCAACCTATAGATGGTGCTACAGGTGTATCTTTTACTGCTTCCCAAAACGGATCGTATGCAGTTGTAATTTCGCAAAACGGATGTTCATCAACATCAGATTGTGTAGCAATAACTAATTTAAGCACTGAAGGTTTTGAACAGAAGGGATGGAAAATATATCCAAATCCTGTAACCGATAATTTATTTATACATGTTAATGATGCTTCAGAAGTTATGGTGATTGATTTAGCAGGAAAGATTATCCTTCGGGAAACCCTTAAACCGGGCAGCAACACTATAAATGTAAGTGAAGTTAGCGCAGGAATATATATTTTAAAGTCTGCCGATGGGATACATACAAAATTTGTAAAAAAATAATCAGTTTTTATAAAGCCCCTTTTTAAGGGGCTTTTTTTGGACTTTGATACAGTGCTATTAATAAGAGTAGCAGGATGTGGAATGGCTTATTACAAGAAATAACTATGAAAGAGTAACTATGTCGGTAGTAAGGCTGCTTAAGGCCGATACAAATTAGGACTTATATCTATTTAATCGTATTTTGCGATAAATCTTACTTTATGTCCAAAATTAAAAACCTGACAACTTTTGACAGGGGTATTATCCTGCCCGGGATGATATTTATAATTGGTATATGCCTTTTTACTGTTTTATTTCCTTCAATGGCTGAGAGCGTACTAAACATTGCGAAGGATTTCATATTTGTAAATCTTAACTGGGTGTATGTATGGTCAGTAACAATTTTTGTAATTTTCCTGATATACCTCATGTTCAGTAAGTATGGCAATATTAAGCTTGGCAGTAACGACAGCCAGCCGGAATATTCCTTTTTTTCATGGATATCAATGCTTTTTGCGGCCGGTATGGGAATCGGGCTTATGTATTTTGCAGTAGCCGAACCCATGTCACACTATGCCGATGAGGCTTTTGCAGGAAACCATTATATCAACCAGGCAAAAAATGCGCAACTATATACATTTTTCCACTGGGGAATACATGCATGGGCCGTATATGGGCTGGTAGGGCTTTCTTTAGCCTATTTTGCCTACAGGTACCGTTTGCCATTGTCATTGCGCAGTTGTTTATATCCGCTGCTTAAAGATAAAATAAATGGGGGATGGGGTAAGGCTATTGATGTTTTTGCTTTATGCAGCACTTTTTTTGGTATTACAACAACCCTTGGTTTTGGTGTTGTGCAAATCAACTCCGGGCTTGAAGCTTTAAACGTAGTGCCTGAAACAAGTTTTACCTATCAGGTAATTATTGTAGCAGTGTTAGTTACGCTGGCAATCATTTCTGCCATATCAGGGGTTAGCAAAGGCATAAAGGTATTAAGCAATATAAATATAACAGCAGCAGTACTTCTCATGCTGTTTGTTCTACTGGCCGGCCCCACCGTTTACATAATAGGAAGCTTTACCGACGGGCTTGGTAACTATATAAACAACTTTTTCAGCATAACATTTAATACCCACGTGTATGATGAGAAATCGCTTCCGTGGTTTTACAACTGGACTATTTTATATTGGGCATGGTGGATCTCCTGGGCGCCTTTTGTAGGGCTTTTTATTGCGCGTATATCCAAAGGGCGAAGTATAAAGTCTTTTATTGCTGCTGTGCTTATTTTACCTACATTATTTAACTTTATATGGATGTCGGTATTTGGTAACAGTGCCATATGGACGGATTTTCATATTGCCGATGGGGCACTCAGCAGCCTTGTAAATAACCCGGAAGCACTGATGTTTAGCTTTTTGGAATATCTTCCGCTTCCCTCTGTAACAAGCGCGGTAGTAATTATGATTGTGATTATCTTTTTCATGACTTCGGCAGATTCAGGTATACTTGTTATGGATAGCATAGCCACCAAGAACTCGACTTCTTCGCCAACCTGGCAAAAAATATTCTGGGGAATATTGCTCGCTGCGCTTGCTTTAATGCTTTTAAAGGCGGGCGGGCTTAAAGCACTGCAAACCATGACACTGATTACTGCGCTTCCCTTTGCCGTAATTATGCTTTTTATAGTTGCCGCTTTGTTACAGGGGCTATTTATAGATTACAGGTACTACCAGCAAAATTTCTCGGTAGCAACTATCCCCTGGTCAGGAAGCTTATGGAAAGAGCGCCTGAAAAAAATAATATCCCCTAAAAATAAAGCTTCGGTTGAAGAATTTATAACTACTTATGTAACCCCTGCTTTTACAGAATTGCAACAGGAATTTTTAAATAACAGCATACAGGTGGATATAAGGAAAACCGAAAATCCGTATGGAATTGAACTTGAAATAGCGCATGATGTTGTAAACAATTTCCTTTATGGAGTAAAAGTACAGGTAAAGAAAGTTTCGGAATATCTTGTTGAAGATGAAAATTTGCCGGAGTATGGCAGCCGTAAAACCTATTATCCTGTAGCTTACTTTGGAGATACAAGGGAAGGATATGATGTACAGTACTTTACGAAAAAAGAATTAATAAGCGATGTGCTAAAGCACTATGACCGTTTTCTTAAAGTTATTTCAGAGGAGTCGAATGAAATGTTTATCAGTACTGAATCTAATGAAGAGCAGCACTAAGGTACTGCGCGTAAAGTTTGAAGATTAAAAAGCAGAGTACCGAACATGTTTAGAACGGCACTCTGGGCTTCAATTAGCTGGGCAGGAATAATTTATTATAAGAGTATTTTTTCACCCTGCTCAGGCACTTTGAAATGTATAGTTATGATTAACGGCTTCAGAGTTCGTTACTATATTACCTTCCTTATATTTCACAATCCTGTTTTCCTTAGTAGGATCCATTACAAGTAAACTTATCCACTCATTATTAATAAGGGTTTTCAGGTTCTCATTCTTTTCCAAAACTTTTTTAACGGACTTAAGGGGAGTTTGTATTATTACCGAAAGTCGCAACGGCTTATGGTAAATTTCACTGTCAGAACTGTTTACAGACTGTAACGGTAATCCGCTTTTAAGGTCTCCGGCGTTACCTTGTACCACCCCGAATGTGCCTGTTATATTGTGGCTTATTTTACTTCCTCCTCCAAATTTTTCATTATCAACAGTTGCAAAGTAATAATGATTGTTAATCCATTGTGTTACTACCATTGGCCCCTGCATTATTGCTTCCAGGGCTGTAGCATCAGGGTCTGATTCCCAGTTGTAAGAGTGCAGGAAACATTGGCTTTCAAGGTTTATATGCTTGGTCAGCAATCGGGGGCCGATAATAAAACCGGCATTTTTAGCTAATCCCCATTCCGGCCTTGTTTCCGACCAATCCCTTGCTTTACGCAAAGCCCTGTTATTGCTTCTTTCGCCCTTGCCAAGCCTTTCTGCTATTGCTGTTCTTTGGGCTGTTTTTAAATCGTCTTTAAGCTTAAGTAGCTGCTTGCTGTGCTCAGTAGGTAAAGATGCATCAAAAAGCGTAATTTCGTCTGTAGTTGTATTGTGTTCACCCGCTATAAAAAGCGTATTATCCGGTACTGTAATACTATATATCTCCTTTAAATTTTTCCTTACCTCAGGTAAATTCGCCAACTCTGCAAGCATCCGTGCGTTGTGCCTGCCTGGGCTTGCTGCACATGCCCCGCAATCAAGGCTGGATGCAAAAGGGTTATTGGAAGAGTGGCTCCCATGGCCTACAAACAACACCAAAGGTGAAAACTCCTTCCAGCCCATTAAATCAAAGGCGGTTTTTACAATTATTGTTTTTTCCTCTAAAGAGATATTGTTATATGCCTGGCTGGCAGTTGGCAGCAATGAAGGTGTACAGCATTTTTCTAACAGGTTTCCATTATTATTAGTTTTTGTGTTGGCACCCCTGAATAAGCTTTTAAAAAGTAACAGTGCCCCATAAGCTAATCCTGATGCTTCAACAAAACCGAAAGCAGATGGAAGCAGGTTTTTCATCCTTTTAAGAAAGTACTTTTTAAACAGGTTCCTTTTTTTATTGTTTTGGTACTTTAGGAAATCATTAATACCATTTTTGGCAGGAACCTCTTTTGCGGTGTATGATGAGTTTAGTATAGGAGGGCACGATTTACTGGTAATTCCTGTGGTGGGATTCATGTAATCCATCGCTATCCCGAAGAAACCGGCATATCCGTAGGTTTCATAATTGCCTGTTGATTCTATATGCCTCCTGATAACTTCAGAGCGGGTATCAATACAAAAAACCATTTGGGCAACAGCCAGTGCTTTTTTTGTGTTTGGAGCATTATTTTTCGGAGCTAATTTATTTATTAGCCTATCCTGCCATGAATTTTCCCACGCCTGCAGCCAAATATACCTGATTTTGTACATGGCTTTAATTGTAGCCATATCTTTTTTCGGCGGTTTTATCGTGGCACCTGTGCCTATTGCTGTCCACAGCCGCACAGCCAGATAATCTTCAAGCGATACAGGGTAGTGGTTTTGCCAAGGCGAATTATTTTCTATCCTGAATTTAATATATCCCGCCCAGCCCGGTAAGGCAGCAAAATGGTATTCCATGATTTCCTGATATTCCTCCTCCGGATAGTCAGCAAGAGCGTGGGCTATTGCCTCTAAGGCACTTTTCGGCATCTTAATGTTTTTCGGCAAGCCCGTTTCGCTATCGTACACCGCCAGCTTTCGCCATGCTTTATAAAATCCCTCCGCTTTGAAAGGCATTTCCCATTCTGCAATACCTTCGTCCATAAAAGCCGTCAGCCATTTGGAAACAATCCTGTCTAAAACCGCATTTTCGTTATAGCTGTATTTTTCATCCTCTGCCATTAATTCAAGTGTATCTTCTGCTGAATGGCCTATACCACTTGCGGTAAGCAATCGGGATAATATTTTTTTATCAATTTCGCCTTCGTTCAATGCCTTTTGCAGTATTGCAGGGCCAGGCAGGAGGTCGCCGCCTGATAAGCCCTTACTTTTAATAACTGCCTCTAAAAAACTCATAGTTTCATATCCTGCCAAAGGGTTGGAGGTAACAAAGGAATATAAAGGCCATGTTGTCCTGATACTTTTTGCTGCTCTATCAATTGAGTTTGTAAGGTTTTCCCTGTTCATATTAGTTTTTTTTGAAGGTTAAAACTGTTTTTGTGTAAGGTTGTGTTGCATTAAGTAGTTGTGTATACAGCCAGGGTATTTTACGGTAAAGCCCCAGTTTCATTACAAAAAATCCTGCAATGAAAACCAAACCGAAAATGATGTGGACAGCACCAATAGGCTGAGGAACTGCTGTCATAGCCATTTCCGACATTAAAACAGTTACACCGTTATATACCATTGCATACATGGAAATTCCTGAAACGAGCAACAGTAAAGGCAAAGTAAGCTGCTGCCATCTTGAAAGGCTGGATTCCCTGACAATATTATAGGAAGCCTGGCTAACAGAAATAGCCACAACAAGGGTCAGGAAAATACTGCTGTCAGTAATTGTGGTTTTATGGGTAAGCAAACTGAATAAAAACGCGCCTGCCAATCCCGTAATTAACACATAACATGCCTGAAGCGGTGAGATTTTTGCAGGTAACTGTTTTTTAGGAATCCCTCTTTCTATTTCTTCACCCGAAGAAAAGAATAAATAAGCCTTGTAAAACCCATGCAGGATAAGGTGGGCCACTGCAGCATTAAAAAAGCCAAGGCCGCACTGCATAATCATGAAGCCCATTTGTGCTATGGTAGAGCAGGCCAGTTTCTGCTTTATATTTACCTGGAGGAGCTTTGCAAACTGCGCAGTTATTGCCGTTATGCCTCCCACAATAAAAAGGAGGGAAAGCATATTTGAGGCAAAGAACAGCGGTGCAAGCACGGACATTACTATTCCTGCGCCGTTTACAAAACCGGCATGCATAAGTGCAGAAGCGGGAGTAGGTGCTGTCATTGCGCTTAACAGCCATCGGTGGAAAGGGTAGAGGGCGGACTGTATAATGGCTGCTATAAAAATCAGCAGGCCCGACGACCACAAGGCATAATCAGGAATAGAGGTAATTTTTGGCATTGCACCACTGATTGCATGCTCCTGCGTATATAGGTAGATAATTAAAAGGCCAAGGCTGAGAAGTAATGTACCGCCGATAAAAAACCTGAGTGCATACCTGCCTGCCTGCCTTGCTTCACCCCAACTGGTATCGCTGCCTATTAGCCTTGACATGAAAAAGCCCATACAAAGCCATGAAATGATTAATAAAAGAAAATGGTTTGAAGCGATAAAAAGCATTACAGAAAATGCAAAACCAAGGCTCATAACAGAAAAGCTGCCCTGATTTTTAAATCCTAAAAGATAATTTTGCGCAAAGGTACTGACGATGGCACTGAATAAAGTAACAACGCACCATAACAAAAGGGTAAAAGCATTAATGTGAACTACATCCTGCCATTTCCATACAGGTTGCTGTATTAGGTAGTAAACAAGGGTGGATGCACTAATAAGAAACAGCAGCCAAAATAACGGCGTCGTTATTTTTGAAATTATTGGTGTGCCGGATTTTTCTTTGCCTGCATTGTAGAGGCTTTTTTCGATTGTTTTTAAAACCATAATCAGTATATTTAATTATGGCACAAAGTTTTAAAAACTAATACATATATTTTTATTTATGTTTGTAATGAAGTTCATAAAATTATTTTATGATAACTATCTTTTTAATTTTGTTAAAACTGTTCATACCACCCAAACTTTTCGCTTGTAATGCGTTGCCTGTCGTGTTTTAAAAAATCAAGATAAGCCGCCGCAGCAGGTGAATGGTTTTTACCTTTCATCCATATAAGTGTCCATTGTGTTGTAATAGGCAGCCCTTTTACAGGAATAATCTGCATTTCATTGTTTAGCAATTCATTTTTAATACCAATCAGGGGCATTATAGAATAGCCCATTCCCGAAAGTACAGCCTGTTTAACCGCTTCGTTGGATTTCAGTTCCATCTTTTTCATAAAGCGGATATCATTCCTTTCCAGATAATTCATCATTGTTTGCAGTGTACCCGAGCCATCTTCCCTGAATATAAGCGGGAGTTCATTAAATATTTCAGTTGTATTTTCCAAAGGAAATGTACTCTCGGTGTTACCCACCAGGTAAAGTTTATTTTTAAGCAGTTCCATTTTTTCTGTTTCCAGTTTTGGTGGCAGCACCGATACCAGGGAGAAGTCGACCTCGTTCCTGCCAAGGCTCTCAACCACATCCCGCTTGTTGGTAACATCCATAACAAGTTCTACTTCCGGATGCAGCTTAAGGAAATCGGTAAGAAAGTAAGGCATTACATATTTACCTGTAGAAACAACAGAAATTTTTATGCTTCCTGTCAGCAGTCCTTTATAAGCGGCAGTTTTATAGTTAATGGCATATACCTGTTCAATTATTCTTTCGGCAGAAACTGCAATTTCCTTTCCAAAGTCAGTAATATAAATTTTCCTTCCCACTACCTCGGTAAGGGGCATGTCAAACTGTGCCTGAAAGTTTTTAAGCTGTATGGAAACCGCCGGCTGGGTTAAATGGAGTTCCTCTGCTGCTTTTGTAATGCTTAAGGTTTGTGCAATCTTGAGGAAAATTTGTAATTGGTTAAGCGTATAATTCATAAAATTATTTAATAATAACTATATCAAATATAAATAAAAACTTATGAGTACTGCTACTTAGTTTTGTAATCAACTAAAAAGCTTATATGCATCTTATTCAGCAAATTATTCCTGACCACTATATAATTGTGATGATTAAAATGGCAGCACCGGCACTTTTAATTGTTGGCTTGTGCATTACTGTTAAATATGATGTCCTAAAAATTAACAATAAAAACAATATAAAATGCAAAACGAAAAAGCACCACAAAAATTTGTACTGATTGACGGGACGTTTACCCCGGCAGAGGCAAAAGAGATAATTACAAACCTGCTGGAATTTAAAATACAGTTTCACAGCAGGGAAAATTTCAGCAGTGAAATCAGGCAGGGTAAAGAGGATAAAAAATCCCTGCAACGCAAGGAACAGTTAGTGGAAACAAAAAGGAAATTCTCCGATTTCATTTCAGAAATTCCTGTCGGAAAACAATTGCACATCCATTCGGTCATAAGCATCGAGTAAATGTCAGGGTTATTTAAAAACAGGAAACTTCTTATTGTTACAAAACATGGCAAAGAAGCTGTACTGGCACCCAAACTGGAGAAAGCCCTTAATGTGAAGTGCATGGTGGCATCTTCTTTTGATACCGATATGCTTGGAACTTTTTCCGGGGAACGGGAACGGCCGGGCGATGCACTTACAGTGCTGAGGGAGAAATGTAAAAGGGGGATGGAGGAAGAGGGTTTTGACCTTGCCCTTTCCAGTGAGGGATCCTTTGGTTCACATCCCAATATTTTCTTTGCTTCGGCAGATGAAGAGATGCTGATGCTGATAGATACTAAAAATAACCTGGAAATTACCACACGGGTAATATCACTGGAAACTAACTTTAATGCTGCAACCATAAATAATCATCCCGAACTTGTCAGGTTTCTGGAGTTATGTAAATTTCCCTCCCATGCCGTAATACTCAAAAAAAGCCAATATGATTATACCGATATGGTAAAAGGTATAACAGATTATGATACGCTTTACAAAGCTTATGATTTTCTTAAGGGTAAAGGAGGATGTGCCTTTATTGAAACAGACATGAGAGCGATGCATAACCCCAGCCGTATGCTTGTGATTGGGCAGGCTGCCGATAAACTGATAGAAAAGATAGCTAATGAGTGCCCTGAATGTTCCTGTCCGGGTTTTGGAATGACTTCAGCCAGGCCCGGGCTTCCCTGCAGCCGTTGCGGGCACCCTACAAAATCTACATTATACCATATTTACTGTTGCCAGAAATGCCAATGTTGTGAAAATAGGTGGTATCCACGGGGTATTATAAAAGAAGAACCGGAGTACTGCGACTTTTGCAATCCTTGAAAAAATATCATATATATACAACTGTATATTAGCAACAGATAGACTTTTTTAAAGCCGAAAAAATGTATATTGGCGCAGCTAAATAAATAAAGAATGAAAATAAAATCTACTCATTATTTAAGGTATTATTACTATTTATAATAACTGCATTACTTCCTCTTTATACAGCAATTAAATTGTCAGGAGGAAATATTGGAAATAAACCACGAAGTGATATTAATATGTAGGGTTTGGTTAATTATGTTTGGTATCAACTTTTAAGTCAGTATGTTATTGCCTATATTCAGTTTATGATTTATAAACCTTTTTACATATTTTCATGGTGTAAACCTGTATATACTTACCTATATTTAATATATACCTTAAAACTACTGCCCTAAACTAAGTGTCACAGTAGTTCCCGAGCCAATTTTACTAATAATAGTTATATTTATTTGTAATAATTCACAAAGGCGCTTTACAATTGAAAGGCCAATACCTGTACCCGCGGTATTACCATACTTTGCTGTGCCGGAACGGAAAAACGGATTAAAAATCTTCACCAAGTCTTCTTGCGGTATGCCGATGCCGCTATCTGCTACTATAATGGTGACCTTATTATCAGCCTGCTCCAACGTTAGTGTAATACTATTTCCGGAAGGTGTATATTTAACCGCATTGCTAATTATATTATCTAATATTATCGAAAATAAGTATTCATCAGAATGAATGTAAACCTCATCTTTAAGATGGTATTCAACATTGATGCTTTTATCTGTGATAATTTGTGAATATCTTGCAGTAATATCATATAATAATGCGTTAATATTTAAAGGCTCGTTTTTTATTAATTGTTTCTGGCTTTCAAAGCGTGCCAGTAAAAGCAACTGGTCTACAATTGCATTAATTCGGTTTACTTCTGTAAGGCAGAATTTTATTTTTTCTACATATTCCTCACCGCTCCTGGGCTTTCTTAAAAGTACTTCAAGTGTACCTTTAATTACAGCAAGCGGAGTACGCAGTTCGTGTGAAGCATCAGATGTAAACTGTTTTTCGCGCGATACAGCATCTTCTATGCGTTGTAGTAAAGCATTGATTGTTTTTGATAGTGTAAATAACTCATCCTTATAATAGGGCAGGGGAATCCGGCTGCTAAGATTTTCCCTCGTAATTTTTGCGCTGGCATTTGTGATATGTTGTATGGGTTTTATACTTTTTCCTGCAAGCAGCCTTGCAATTGAAAATAGAATAGCTAATAGGGTAGGATAGGCAATAACAAGTATATTCTGGAGGTTTTTTAGTAACAGCCCTGCATCTTCCATTGGGGTTGCAACAACTATATATCCTACAGTGCTATTTTTATAGGGAACAGCAATGTGGTATTGCCTTACTGCCGCACCATTCAGAAAACTGTTGTAGTGCTGTCCGGCTTTATTATTCGATTTTTTAAAATATAATGAAGCATCTTTAAGGTTAGGCGACTTAGCGAAAATGTTGCCTCCGGTGTCAATAAACTGTATAAAAATCGGATTTATGTCTAATGTTTTATGCTCTTTTTCTTCCCACTCCTCATCTGCTATTTGAAATCCAGAAGAATCTATAGCAATCTCGTCTAAAAGCACTTTTACTTCAGTATCAAGGTCGTTATCAAGGTCTTGGTACACTTCCGACTTTACAATATAGTAAATAACCACAAATACAACCAAAACCAATAATGCAGTACTGATGCTGAAATATAGTGCAATACGATTTTTAAAAGAGATATTATTCATTAACTTTCAATAAGGTATCCTACGCCGCGCACGGTTTTAATAAAGTCCTCTTCCTTACTCAGATTTAACTTTTTGCGTATGGCGTTTATAAATACATCAATAACGCCAGTGTCATAATCAAAATGTATATTCCAAACATCACTGATTATATCTTTTCGGGTGCATACTTTTCCCCTGTTTTTTAAAAGAAATGCTAGAAGTTCAAATTCTCTTTGGGTAAGGTTGATTTCGTGGCCGTGTTTGGTAATTTTGTAAGCTGCAGGTATAATTTTAAAATTTCCAAGAATTACTTCTTCAATAACAGGGCTTTTACGTAACTGTACTCTTATACGTTCCAGTAGTTCCTCAAAACTAAAAGGTTTCTTTATATAATCATTTGCACCGGCGCGTAATCCCTCAATAGTTTCCTGAATGGTATCTTTTGCAGTAAGGAATATTACAGGTGTATCTATACTGCTTTTCCTAAAGTTTTTACAAACCTGCAACCCGTTAATACCGGGGAGCATCCAGTCCAGCAATATCAGGTCAGGCTTTTCAGCTTGGGCCAATTTAATGCCATTAGTCCCGTTTTCGGCAGTAATAACTGTATAACCTTCTTCCTGCAGCCCTTGCTGCAGGAATTTGGTAATACCGGCTTCATCCTCTATAATCAGGATTTTCATCAATTGCTTATTTCAAATAAAGTTACTAAAACCTTTATTTAAATTTAAGGTTTATGCTTATAATATCTGAATTTAAATTTGTAGAACGCATATAGTGCCCATACCTTATTTCCAGCATGGTGAGACGTTCTACACCAAATAAGCCGTTAACCGGGGCTATATGCAAGCCTAACCCCACAAAATTGCTGTCAAATTTTGAAAGGTCGTAATTACTGGTATAGAACTCACCGGGCAGGCTGTGCATTTTATAGCCATTAAAATACTTTGCAGCAGTCTGGTTATAATATCTGTAAAAAGGGCTAACGGAAAAGAATGGCGATATTTTTATAGGCACTTCAATATTGGCAGTGTGCGATGTAATGCCCCAGTCATCAGTATAAAACCGATAATACCCCCGCACAATTATATTGTCACCAATAAAATAGCTTCCACGTACAGCAAGTGGTATTTTCAGCCTGTTATCAGGAAGCTTTTCCTGGTGTACACTGCCATCGGCAAAATATACCCTGTGGAAAGGCAGTGCCAGGTAGCCCTGCTGCGAAACAACATCTGCCTGAAACAGCAACTGAAAGTTTTGGTTAATGACCTGAGAGTAGCTTAATGAACCAACAAACGTATTTCGTGAGCTGCTGCCCGAACTTTCAGTATCAGGGTTGCCCCTAAGTTCTACAGGAGCAATCATTTTTATCTGGTCGAGGTAAGTTTGGAAACGGGCGGTAAATTCCCCATTCCTGTCTTTTGTTTTCTGGGCAAAGCTTATGTTGCCTCCAAATGACTGGTAATCATATTCGGTAGAGGAAGATATGCCAATACCTATTGTCCTTCCTTTTTCCTGGTTTTCCCTTACATAGTTAAGAGAAGGATAAACCCTTGTATCAGCTGAAGATGCTGAAGAATTTGCATGAAGGTCAATACGGTCAGATGATGCAGATGTATAGTGGTCTACACCAACCTCAACATTAAAGTTATGCTTAATTCCGTTTGAGCCATATTTAACCAGGTTCAGGTCAATAATATTTGATATATCCGTTAGGTGTTCAGAGCCTGTTCCACCCATAACCGCAGCATTATTACCATCCTGAGAATAATAGCTTGACACCAGGTTTATTTCTTCTATTTTTAGCTTCCTGGCTTTATAAGCTGTACTGTCCTGCGCCTTTTCTGCCTGCGAATAGGCTTTCATGAGCCCAAGCAATGCAAGCCCTGTTATAAATATACGTTTCATATTCAGTAAAAATTAGTTAGTTACAGCCACAGCCGCCGCCGCTTTTTCCTGCATTGGCTCCTGAGGAACCCTCACGGTAGGACTGGAAATTGAGTTCAGTCTTCTCAATTGTACGGTTGGACAGTGCCATTTCGGCATCATTAATTTTGTTTTTCTGGTATTCCTTAACCTCAGCACATGAAAATAAAAAGCTGCAAAGGATTGTCAGTAAAAAAAATCGTTTCATAAACAGGGTTATTTAAGGTTAATCTCTTGGGAGGTATATAAATTATTGTGGTCATCAATTATAATGCAATGCAGGCCCGGAATCTGGTTAACAAGGTTAAGGCCCGCTTTAATACCCATTACAGCAATTGGCGTTGCCATGGCATCGGCAAATTCTGCACTATCACTTATTACGGTTACACTTTTTATTCCAGCTATAGGCAGGCCTGTTTTGGGATTTATAGTGTGCGAATATTTTTTACCTCCTATTACCACAAACTTTTCATAGTTGCCCGATGTAGCCACAGCTTTGCCAGAAATATTCAGGTATGAAAATACCTGTTGTGGTTGGTCGGGGTCAGAGATCCCTATTCGCCATGGGTTTCCGGATGGCTGCATTCCCCAGGCAGTAAGGTCGCCGCTGGCATTAATGATACCACTACTTACATTTTGCTGCACCAAAAGCTTTTTTGCCATTTCAGCACCATACCCTTTCCCTATACCACCAAAGCCTATACGCATTCCTTTTTCCTTTAAAAACACAGAGCATTCCTCAGGGTTTAGTATAATATTTTGGTAATTAATAAGATGCACACTTTTAAGTGCTTCCTCTTTTGAGGGAAGTATAGTCATGGTGCAATCAAAATTCCAAAGGCTCTTATCAATTCCTCCATAGGTAATATCAAAGGCACCCTGGGTAATTTTTGATATGGCAATGCTGCGCTCTATCAGGGCATATACTTCCGGGCTTACTTTTACAGGTTTTATACCGGCATTTTCATTAATAAGGCTGGTTTCGCTCTCACTGCTATAGGTGGTTAGCATAGCTTCAATCCGCCTTATTTCATTAATGGCAGTTTCAATATGCATTTTGCCCTCCGATTCAGAAGAGGCAACTACAGTAATAGTGAAATTATTACCCATTAACTTTAATGACTGTGAAAAGTCCTGCATAACCTTATTTTTTATAGGATGCACATATCTTTTTAACTTCGCCCACCCATTCTTCAACAGGCGCATCCGGCTTTCCTTTCCATGATTTAATCACTTTACCGTTGGCATCTAAAAGAAGTGTATAAGGAAAGTTTCCTTCCTTATTGTATTTTTCTGCAAGTGCTTCATTTTTCCTGGTTTGTTCTGCTGATAGCTGGTTCTTTTTCCTGCGCGGGAAGTCAACGTTGACAAGAACTAGATTTTCTTTTGCCATTTTAATGAAGCTTTCGCTTTCAAAATACTCCCTTTTTGTTTGTATGCAGGGTGCACACCAGTCTGAACCGGAAAAGCTAAGGAGTATTAGTTTATTTTTTTCGCGCGCGGTTTTAAGGGCAGTGTCAAAATCAGTTTCCCACTGTAAAGGGAGTAAAGCAATAAATAAAATCAGCAATGTCTTCATGATAAAATCGTTTTAACAAATTAACGTACATTTAGCACGGCTGTTGTAGATACTTGCTTAAGATTTACTTAAGATGTAATAACCATCGTAAAAACTGGTGGTGGAGAAGAAGGATTTAAACCGATATTGCAGCACACAATGATTATTCTTCTTTAGTATTCTTAAATTGAAAACCTTTAAGGTGCAACTCAACACGCAATAGGCAGGTTATATAAAAATGACACTCCATAATGGATAAAGGTGAAACACATTTGATGAATGAATTTTGGCACCAAACTAAGATTATAGGTGTTTCAAATATTTTTCAAAGCAGATGGCATAATAAGGATGCTAAATATTAGAGAATTTAACAATTAGGTAAAGTTAATGAACCTAGAAATGTTGGTACTTATTTATAAGTATTAACAAGAGGCTTAACCACATATTCTGTTGTTGAGAATAAAAATGTTAAGACTTCTGATGTAATTAATGTAGATTTGTCTGGATTAGCAATATGAGTTCCGGGGAGTAGGAACAACAATAGCTGGAGCATACTTCTTGACAGATTTAGCAACTATGGGGGTTTCGTATTTGGTTGCTGGGGAAGCTACAAGTATAGGAGGTTACATAGATAAGCAAGTTGAAGCGGCAACGGGAAATAAAGATGGTGCAATTATAGACTTGAGAGAATGAAAAAAATAATTAAATACTATTATACAAGCTATTATAAATTTTTTAAATTATGGCAATCAGATTTTGATTCTGCTAGAAATGCAAAGGCGATGATAGCGCTAGTAATATTATTCTTATGGTTAGGAATTTTCGGGAGATTCTACAAAATATTTATATCTACAGAGCCATTAGATTTAGGGGGAAAATATAAGCCCTTAGGATATTTACTAACCCTACCTTTAGTTTATATAATTATGAGGTCTATTAAAACCACCTATCCAAATGATATAAAAAGAAATTGGATTAGATCACTTATTGTTTCCTCAACGATTCCAGTTGCTTTGGTGATAATGATATTACTATTAACATTATAATTAATAGTCATTTACCCTAATTAACCTATATTTAATAGTCATTTATCCTAATTAACCTATTGCTGATTTCATCTCTACAATTAAAATTTCAAGCGGTTGTTCACCTAATAACGGTTTTAGACTTAAATAATTTGCAGTTAGTAAATGAGAGAAAAAAAACATTTGATGACTTGCTTAGTGTAAAAGACACTCAATTTGATACACTAGATAAAATAGAAGATTATTTAGAAAAAAAGTGCTAAAGCTAATAGTTCTCGTTTTCCTTCACTTGTTGAGTATTTATTGAATCAACAAAAAACAAAAGTTTAATATCAAAGTTTCTACTATATATTAAACAGTATTGTCAACGATATTGTCAACTAAAAAAATAAAACCCCGTAAATCAAACGATTACGGGGTTTTTTGCGGAGAAAGAGGGATTCGAACCCCCGGACCTGTTACAGTCAACGGTTTTCAAGACCGCCGCATTCGACCGCTCTGCCATTTCTCCAATATGCTGCTATCACTGCTGATTGCGGTTGCAAATATAGTAACCTTTTCCTTTTTTCAAAAACTTTTTTTTGTTTTGTTTTCGTTGTTTTAGTAAAGGTTTCATTACCATAAATTTACAATGGCTAAAAGTTAACGTATTCTGTTATTTCCAGTCCATATCCAATCATTCCTACACGTTTTGTCTGTTCAGAGTTGCTAAGCAACCGTATTTTTGAAATATCAATATCATGTAATATCTGGGCTCCAATACCAAAATCTTTCACATCCATTTTTACCTGTGGTGCTTTATAAATGCCCTTACCCTGAAGTTCTTTAAGTTCTTTTATACGGTTTAATAAATCCATTGGAGGGATTTCCTGGTTAATGAATAAAATAGCGCCTTTACCTTCTTTATTCATTCTTTGGAACATGCTGTCCAGCTTTTTATCAGCATCATTGGTTAATGTGCCTAAAATATCATTATTAACCTGTGTAGAATTAATTCTTGTAAGTACAGGCTCACCCATATTCCAGCTGCCTTTAGTAAGTGCAATATGTATTTGTTTATTTGTTGTCTGCACATAGGCACGCAAGCGGAAAGTGCCGAAACGGGTTTCTATCTCAAAATCTTCTTTTTTATGTATAAGGCTGTCATGCTGCATCCTGTATGCTACAAGATCCTCTATTGAAACCAGTTTCAGGTTAAATTTTTTAGCTACCTCATATAGTTCAGGCAGCCTTGCCATTGTTCCGTTTTCATTCATTATTTCGCAAATTACACCTGCGGGCTTAAAGCCTGCAAGCCTTGCAAAATCTATAGCGGCTTCTGTATGGCCCGTCCTCCGCAATACTCCTCCTTCTTTAGCAATCAGCGGAAATATATGCCCGGGGCGGCTTAAATCATAAGATTTTGTATCCGGGTTTATTAAAGCCTCTACCGTTTTTGACCTGTCCTGTGCAGATATGCCTGTAGTTACACCATTGCCCCTTAAATCTACCGAAACAGTAAAAGCAGTTTCCATAGTATCGGTATTATTGGTAACCATGGCGTGCAATTCCAGTTCTTTACAGCGTTTTTCGGTAAGGGGAGTGCATATTAAGCCTTTACCGTGCGTAGCCATAAAGTTTATCATTTCAGGGGTTACCTTTTCGGCAGCGGCAAGAAAATCACCTTCATTTTCCCTGTCTTCATCATCAACCACTATAATTATTTTTCCCTGGCGGATATCTTCAATGGCTTCTTCAATTGTGTTGAGTTGTATTTTATCGACAGACATTATTCCTGTTCTTTTGGTTTAGGTTTAAAAATTTTCTGAAAAAATTTCTGGATTGGAAATAGTATATTATCCATACTGAATAATCCTATATCATTAGTTGCCCTGTAAGTAAGCAGCACTGCCAAGGGGCTCAGTATAAATGATGACATCCAGGCTCCTAAAAACGGTGTTATACCGTTTTCCTGTGCCAGTTTTTTACCGAATGTATTTATAAAATGAAAAATAATGAATATAAGTACGGCAAAAACAATAGGCAGTCCAAGCCCGCCCTTGCGGATAATTGCTCCCAGCGGTGCACCTATAAAAAACATTAACAGGCAGGCATAGGCTATAACAAATTTATCGTAAAACGCCAGCCAGTGGTTATTTATATTCTTTATTTTTGAGTTAAGCTCATTTTTACCGGATGTTATGGTAAAATCTGAACCGGTAGTGTTATTGGAAGCTACATTTAATATTTGTGCTTTATCCGAATTGTTTTTTAAGAGGCTCAACAGCTCTTGTGGAACTGTATCTTTATTTGCTTCCTGTTGTACTGTAGTAACAGTATCATTTGTTTTTTTTACTTTCAGCCTTGGTGCAATCACAACATTAGTGCGCTGTACTATATTGTCAACAATACTTTTGGCTTCCTTGTCATAGTTGTTTTCAAGGGAGTCAATTGTATAGTTTAGCTCACTAATGTTAAGCATATTATTGGTATGAACCACTTCATCCTCATCCATATCATTAGAGTTGAGTTTTGAAAGGTCTATGTTCATAACCTGCCTGGAAAAACTGCTTTTTGCAAAAGGCTGTTTTTGGCGTTCGGCATGGTTTTTTGTATTTACTTCTTCATAGTAATACCCGTCAAAAAGCTCAAGCTGCAACAGGTTTGAGGATTCGCTGCTTTTAAGCAGGCCTGTTTTTGAGCGTATTATGGTAGCGTTTACTGCGCCGGGCGCACGTTTATGTATAGTTACGCCTTCAAGTTTTTCGCCGTTTTCACCTGTTTTTTTATCAACTTTAATATTAAAATTGCCTATAGAATTAAACTGCCCTTCTACAATGGCCATGGCAGGCTTTCTTTGTATTATGCTTTTTCTAAGGTTAATGAACTTATACTCAGCTTTGGGTATTACATTATTGGCAAAGAAAAATGCGGTAATGCTTAACCCGAATATAAATACTATTAACGCCCGCATTGCCCTCTTTAATGAAATACCGGAAGACTTCATAGCGGCAAATTCATAGTTTTCGGCAAAGTTACCAAAGGTCATGATAGAGGCGAGTAGGGTAGAGAGCGGCAATACCAGCGGGATAATTTTTGGCGAATAGAACAAAAGAAATTTTGTTACAAGCCATGCATCAAGGTCTTTACCGGCCAGTTCAGCAATAAAAAGCCATATACCCTGCAAGATGAATATAAAAAACAGGATAATAAATACCGAGCCAAAGGTTTTAAGGAAAGAGGTAAGAATATAACGGTCTAAAATTTTCACCCGAAATCAGTCTAATCTATTAATGTAATAATTGGGGTATTTACTCTCGGTAAAGGTAAAATGATTTTTTGACAATGGCTGGTTTGCCTTAAAAGAATTTATGGTAAACGTAGTTTTAGTACCATCCTTGTCTGTTTTTATCAAATTGTATATATGCTTTGTTTGTATATCAATACCCAAAAGCACTTCTTTGGTAGTATTTTTAGCATCAAGCGGCTTAAGTTTTATGTATTGGATTTTACGCCCTCTTATATTTTGTGTAATATCCCACATATACTGATAACCTGAATTAAAAAATGTAAACATTTTAGCAGGTGTAAGCTCATCGGTATTCTGCTCGTCAAAAGATGAAATGGTTATTTCTTCATCCTCCGGTACAATATTATAAACCTTTTTGCCGTCATATATGCGTGTTATGCCCATTATGTTAAGCACATATAAGTTATCCTTTAAAGTAACATTGCCTTTGCTTTCCTGATTTAGGTTTTGGCTTGGGTTACTAACGGAATATTTAAAGTCAAGCTCTATATTGTCATAACCCTTAATTTTAGCAGTTACCTGGTTTAGCAGGCTTTTTGCTTTTTGCGAATTTTGCGCTGTGGCGGTTACAAAAACAAGGCAGGCTAAAAAAGCTTTAAAAATACTTGACATGTTAAAAATTGTTTTCTTCATTTTTAAAAAATTGCTCAAGCGAAACAAGGTCGGGTATAAGTACATTACGGGCTTTACTGCCTTCAAAAGGCCCTACAATACCTGCTGCTTCAAGCTGGTCTATAAGCCTGCCGGCACGGTTGTAGCCCAGTTTTAACTTACGCTGCAAAAGTGAGGCCGAACCCTGCTGGGCCGATACTATAACTTCTGCCGCTTCCCTGAACATCGAATCTCTCTCGCTTATATCCATATCAAGATTAATGCCACTTTCCTCGCCAACATATTCCGGCAGCAGGTAAGCATCAGGATACGCTTTTTGCGATCCTATAAATTCAGTAATTTTTTCAACTTCCGGTGTGTCAACAAAAGCGCATTGCACCCGTGTAAGGTCATTGCCCTGCGTGTACAATAAGTCACCACGGCCTATAAGCTGGTCGGCACCCTGGCTGTCTAAAATGGTGCGGGAGTCAATTTTAGAGGTAACCCTAAAAGCTATACGTGCCGGGAAGTTTGCCTTAATAATACCGGTAATAACGTTTACCGAAGGCCGCTGCGTTGCAATAATAAGGTGTATGCCTATAGCACGGGCAAGCTGCGCAAGCCTTGCTATCGGGGTTTCAACCTCCTTGCCGGCAGTCATTATAAGGTCGGCAAATTCATCTACAACCAAAACAATGTAAGGCAGGAAACGATGGCCGTTTTCGGGGTTTAATTTCCTTTGGCGGAATTTTTCGTTATATTCCTTAATATTCCTTACCATTGCATCTTTTAAAAGGTTGTAACGGTTATCCATTTCAACGCATAAGGAATTCAGGGTATTTATAACTTTTGTATTATCAGTTATAATAGCGTCTTCTGAGTCCGGCAGTTTGGCCAGGTAATGCCTTTCAATTTTATTAAAAAGGGTAAGTTCCACTTTTTTAGGGTCAACAAGTACAAATTTAACCTCTGCAGGATGTTTTTTATAAAGCAGCGATGTAAGCACTGCATTAAGCCCTACCGATTTACCCTGCCCGGTTGCACCAGCCATAAGAAGGTGCGGCATTTTTGCGAGGTCAACCACAAAGGTTTCATTACTAATGGTTTTACCTAAAGCCACAGGCAGTTCCATTTCTGCCGTTTGGAATTTTGGCGACGCAATAACGCTTTTCATGGAAACCATAGTTGGAGTTTTGTTAGGTACTTCAATACCAATGGTTCCTTTGCCCGGTATAGGGGCAATTATACGTATTCCCAATGCCGAAAGCGACAGTGCTATATCATCTTCAAGGCTTTTAATTTTAGAAATCCTGATACCTGCTTCAGGCACTATTTCATATAGTGTAACTGTTGGGCCTACAGTAGCTTTAATCTGGGCTATGTCAATTTTATAATTCCGCAGGGTTTCTACAATGCGGTTTTTGTTTTCCTCAAGTTCTTCCTGATTAATGGTAATTCCTCCCGAAGAATAATCTTTTAATAATTCGATAGAGGGCAACTGGTAGTTGGAAAGCTCAAGGGTAGGGTCAAACTCACCAAAATCCTTTACAAGCTTTGCTGCAAGGTTTTCTTCTACTATGTCTTCTTCCTCAAACTTTTCAATTACAAAACTCTCATCACCGGTTTCGGTATCATCGTCAGCAGGTAATTCCGGTTCAGGTGTCCTCGGTTTAGGGCTCAGGTTTATTTCCGAAGAATGGCTGATGGTTGGCTTAAGGGAATCTTTATTAATTTCAAACTGCGATTGTGCAGCAGCAGGCGT
>NZ_WWEP01000014.1 GCF_009848495.1 Flavobacterium sp. MK4S-17 | reverse complement strand
CGGGGTGTAGCGTAGCCCGGTCATCGCGCCTGGTTTGGGACCAGGAGGTCGCAGGTTCGAATCCTGCCACCCCGACAACATAATGTATTTGAGAACCCAAGGATTCAGGGTCGCGTAGCTCAGCTGGATAGAGCACCTGCCTTCTAAGCAGGCGGTCCCAGGTTCGAATCCTGGCGCGATCACATCACAAAAGCCCTGTATTTCAGGGCTTTATTATTTTACATGGAATTTAATTAAAACCAATTCACTATATTTACCGCTACAAATCGTAACAAAAAGCAACATTTTGCGGATAGATATGAGTAAAACAATCATTAATTAAAGTTCAATAACCCTTTAATTTTAGTTTGAGATTCGAGCCAGCTTTCAATTTCTTGGATTACATCAAGGTAACTTTCAATATACTGCCTCAAGGTTATATTATTTGTAGAATGTATTATAAATGAATTGTCTTCAATATTACATTTAAATTCAGCAATTGTAAAGTTAGAGTTATTCATCTTAAACGACCGGAATTTTTCTATGTTTCTGAAGGTAGTTATGAAGTATAACTTATCAGATATATTACGTTCCAAATACACACTATATTGTAAATCATCAATTTTATCTTGAACGTGTTTAAATTCTTTATAAGAAAATACCAACGTGTTATCCAGAAGTAAACTCAAATCTTTTCTTTTTAACGCATCTCTACTAATTGATACTACATTTAATTCACGAAAACCTTTATCAGTACATAATGTTACATAAATTGTTAACTCAGTTTTGATAAACTCCAGTAATTCTAAAGCCACCTTAATCTTCTTTTCATAGATGTATTTTTTCATACCAAATTTATCGTAGAGGGAAATACTTATTGCCAATGCTATTAAAGCTATAATAGCGGGAAAAAGCTGGATAGTTTTATTTACATATTTTTCATTAAATAAATCAAAATATACTGATATAATCAGAAACAATAAGACTACAAATAAGCCACTTAAAAGCAATTTCCAATGATTTAATGATTTTAAAAATCTACCTATACTATATTTTTTAATCATTCCTTATTATTTAAAATTGCAGTGAGTACTTTGAAGAGTAATTCACCCTTACCAGTGAGCATGTACTTATCTAATTCATTATTATCTGTAGAGGATCTAGGGTAAAAAATCTCTTCAGTAATTAAATCAAGACTCTCATAATAATCCAAATCTTTTGACTCAATTTCAGTATTACTTATATTATCATTATTAATATATTCTCCTATTCTATAAAAAGAAACTAGTAAATTCTGTTCTGCTAATTCTCTTAGCATAATTTCAAAGTTAATACGTTCACTTTCGCTAAGCCCCTTAATCTCTTCATACAATAATTTTGAAAATATAATAGTTTTGAAAGGTGATAAATAAGTTAAAAATTTAAGTTTGGTTAAATCATCGTCGTCGACATGGCCAAAATCGAGATACTTATTAATATTAGTTATGGTAATATCTAATAAATTTTTAGTTTCATTATAATTTCGTTCAGAGGTTTGTAAATCTTTTTTAACAATTTTAATATCCTCATTTAGTTTCTCATTCTCTGTTGTTAAATTTTTCTTTTCAATATTTAATTTATCTTGAAGTAGTTGTAAAGCTGCGTAATTGTTTTGTGAACGATTGACTTCAGTAGATAGTTTCTCGATGGATTGATTTTTATCTTTTACTATATCGTCATGAAATCTAGCTTCAGTTTTAAGCTGATCTCTCTCTGTTTTTACTTTTTTCAGATGTTTTTCTAAAATTTCATGTTCCTCTTTTGAAACAACTGAACCTCTTGCAGTATTTTTATTTAATTCATTTAAAGCTTTAGTATATTGATTAGTAAGCCATCGAGAACCAAGTAATAATAAATATGATAATATTAGAATTAATGTTGTCCATAAAACATTAATTAAAAGTTCAAAAAATAAATTTTTACTATTAAAATATCTGTGAAAGTAATCTATTCTTTGTGTTAGTGTTACGCCTTCAGCGAAATTAAAAAAGGCATATATAAAGTCAAAGTTTCGTATAATCCAAACTCCCAGTAGCGACAGTAAAAATGGATTTGTAAACCTTGTTTTTACATAATCTGAAGTATCACTACCAATATTTTTAAAGAAATCCAGCATAGTAAAACCTTACAATTGAATATTTTGGTTATTACAAACAAACTCCTCTAATTTAGTTCTCATTACAATTTTGCTTGCAGTATGTTTTCTAATAATACGTTCAACTTTTTGGAAATAAAATTTTGTGTAAGGCCATTGATATTTTTCTAAAAAACTGTTACAAAAATATACAACCTCATATACCTCAGTCTTATCTACTTGAATTCTATCTCTTATACCAATATAATTCGGATTGTCTCCACTATCAGCGTAATTGTTGTAATCATCAAAGTATAAATCTGATTTTGTAAAATTTGCCATATTAAAATTGTTAAGTTTAAATGTAAGTAATTGGAGTGTAAATTAACAATAATTTAAGAATACAACAATAAGTATAATTACCTGTTTAGCAATTAAAAGAAATTACCTAAATAATAAAATCCCAATTACTGGGGATTTAAAATTCTTAATATATCGAGTAATTAAAAAAACCTGCAATAGTTGCAGGTTTTTATTTTAATGCGTCAAATGATTTTCATTGACATATCCTTTTAAGTATTTAAACCGTTCGGTAAGCCTGCCCTGCTCGGTGATTTGAGCGCGTTTCAGTATCCCTTCTTTATCCCCGTCAAAAAAAGCGGGAATAACATGTTCCAGGAACATTTTGCCAAATCCTTCGCTGGCATCTTTTGGCAATTCGCACGGCAGGTTATCCACAGCCATTACTGCTATTGCGGCAGGATGAAACATATCCACCTCTTCACCGTCATGTGGGTTGTAGCCGTAAAAAGGCTGTGCAATGGTTGAAGCGCGTACAGTACTGGCAACAGGCCCGTTAACATCGCATGATATATCGGCCACTACCTTTATACGGTTATCTTTTGCCTTAAGCATTTCTCGTGTGAGTATTGCAGGTGCACCATTGCCATAAAAATGCCCGGCCATGTAAATATCGGCTGCTTTGGTAAATCTTTCAAAATCTGAAACATAAGCATCCGGATTAGTATAAAAATCATTATTATCCAAAATTTTGCCGTCTTCGCGCTTATTATAATCAAGCACGTCAAGCTGAACATACACCGGGTTGGTATAGGTTTTATTCAGGAAATCTTCAACAGGTACTTCTTTTATTTTTATTGCATCCAAAATTTCTTTAACTCCCATACCCACTTTGCCTTTTCCGGTAAGCATAATCTTAATGGGGGGTAAAACCTGTTTTCTTAGCTTTGCTATAAGCGCCTGTTTATCGGCCAGGGTTTCCGCTTTAGGCAAATCAAATAATCCATACTTCATCCCAAACGCCCTGAATCCATTATAAGCACCCACATTACCGGCATAGCGGCCAAAACCTATCAGTCGTCTGTTGCTGGCATCCACAATGGTTTCATGGTCATACAGGTCAATATTTTTATCAAGCACAGCCTGAAGGAGCTTTTGATTGTAAGGCTGCTTTTTAATAGTGTGCGAAAAGAAAAAATATTTTTTATTTGGTATAAGCGCGTCAACCGGAACTTCCTTAACCCCCAGCAGTACATCACAATCACTTAAATCACTGCTGATTTCAATTCCTGCGCCCCTGTATTCCTCCTCATTAAAAACCCTTATATCTGACGGTTCAACCTTAACTGTGGCCTGAGGATACAGCTTTACAAGTTCTTTAAGCTTTTCAGGGCTGAAAACTACCCTTTTATCCGGTGGGGATTTCCTTTCTCTTATAATTCCGAATTTCATTACTTTATAATTAATAACACCGTTATTATTTAGATATTTTTAAAACTTTGATATATATTTTAATAACCTGTCAAATTCCTGATTAAAATTTACGGTTTCAAATATATATAAATAAACAGCCTTATCAAATGTAAACACCCATTTAATTATGGCTTGCAGGAAACAAATAATGGTATTATTTTTGCAACCTTGCTTTATGCAAACCGGGGTCGATTGGTTTTGACAGCAGGTCGAATTGAACGGTAAGCACGCCGGGAAGTGAAGCGGTTCCCGAACATCATTGCTTCGAACATTTAAACGGCGAAAATAACTACGCTCTTGCTGCTTAATTCTGAATTATAGTAAGATAAAGCCACGTCCCTGCAAGGCAGGGAGGCGGGATCCTTCTGAAAAGCCCTGGTTTATGGCGTTTCGAATAGAAGGACCGTAAAAATAAACCTGGGGACAGCCCTGCTCCGAGGCTGTACCGAGACTTTAGGAGCTAAGTAGCATGTGGCAGTTTCCGGCCTGGCATGCTATCGAAAAAATAAGCGGAAACTAAGCGTGTAGAAAGCCCTTTAATTGCTTGTTTGGACCCGAGTTCGATTCTCGGCGACTCCACAGAACCGGAAAGAACAGATTTATGTCCTTTCCGGTTTTTTATTTTAAACACCTGTTACAACAGGCCAGCAATCAGGCTTCACAAATTTGTTTCAGGCGGGCTAGGGCTTTGGGCCAGTCCTCATTGAACATGGCTTCCCAATCTTCATTAACTTTCATATCGATGGTTAGTTCAGTTGTACCGCCCTTTTCTGTAAAATTATAGCACTCTAAACTGCCTGTCCACTTTTTAGCCCACTCGCTTTCCGTATCTTCTATACTTCCGGGCTGTAAAAGAGCAATATGGGTTAGTAATATTTTACTGTAAGGATCAAAAATGGTTACCGTAGCTAATGTACCACTGCCATCGTTTCCTGTAAATTTAAGGTTTTCACCCTGTTTCCATTCACCCTTAAAATCAGAGCCCGGCCATGCGGCATTCGTCCAGTCTTTATAAGTTTCTTTCCCTGTCATGGTATCCCATACCTTTTTAGGGCTTGCTGCAATGCTGATTGTATATTTTAAGTTTTTCATGTTATAAAGTTAAGTATCGGCCCTGAATAAAAACATGCAATTTAAGACAAAAAGAGTATCAATTTGAGACAAATAACTTACTTTCAACACTATATAACAACATATGCAGGCTGAACATAGTAGTATAAAAAAATGCCTTTTGCAAATTGCAAAAAGGCATTTTTATATAGTAGTAACAGAATTAAAGTTATTTATGCTGCTGCGGGTAAATCGCGTGTTAGCCATCCTTTTTTACCTGCTGTTGCAATAGCATAGGGTGTTATCCAGAACAAGCCGAATGTATATAATATACTGTAGGAGTAAGCCCAAAATGAGTTAGGAATATCATTATACCTTTTAGCATAAAAGAAAACCGGGAAACTGGAAAGTATTAATATACTTAAAAACGTCGAACTTAAAAATAATAACGGGTGTGTAAATATAAATAGCAGCATTAGCAATATAACAGGGTAAGCCATTACTATTTTAATCCATTGGTTTAAAAATAACAGCCTTGTCCCAAATTTTGACTCTTTCCTAAAATTTTTAAATATAAATTTACCCATCATTATATTTTCGCGCACGTTACTCCTTCCCCACCTGATAAACATTTTATAAAGCCCTTTATACTGAACAGGTACATTTGTAAGTACATAAGCATTTCTCTGGAACTGCACGTGGTATCCTTGTTTTAGTATCATATTTGTCATGGCACGGTCTTCCCCAATATCCGAAGGCTGTCCCATAAAAGTCTGGTTTATCCATTCCGGCAGGCAGTTAAAAACTGCTTCGCTCCTATAGGCAGATAAGGCCCCCGGCGTACAAAATACCGAGCCTAAGGCACTTTCTACCGAGCGTATAAACTCAAAACTTAAAACAAAACTTACATTCAGCATTTTGGGTAATATGCCGTTGCTCTTGTTTAAAACATGAACATTTCCGGCTACCGCACCGCACTTTTCATTAACAACAAATGGGCTTACCAAATTTCTTAACGTATCTTGTTTTACTACAGAATCACTGTCAACAGTTACAAAAATCTCACCGGTACCCAAATTAAACCCGCGATATAAAGCATGGCGTTTACCTTTATTTTCCGGCTGCTTGTAAATTGACAAACGGTCGCCCAGCGTTTGCTTTGCTTTTTGCATCCAGTACCAGGTATCATCTTTACTGCCATCATCTATGGCGAGTAATTGCAGTTTCTCCTGTGGATAATCGCTTTCAGCAAGGCTCATTAATGTGTCCCACACCTGCCTGCCCTCATTATAAGCAGGTACAATAACAGTACAGGTGGGCAGCAAATCATTTGAAACTGACGCTACAGGCTTATACCTGAAATATAAAATCAGGCTGTATATAAAGAATAAAAATTTAAATGCAAGCAGTGAGAGCCCAATTCCCAACAGAATTTTTCCGCCTGATGAATTTAATCTTTCAACATTTAACTTATAGAAGTCAGGCTGAAATTCAAAAGCCATGAAAGCACCTGCAATTAGTATTATAAAAGTAGCTGCTAAAACTAAAAATCCCGTAGAGGGATACTGGCTGATTGAAAATGTTTTTTTGAAAGATTCATTAAAAATACCGGAAATAAATTCAGCAAGGTTACGCTGGTCATCATTTATAGTGCCTTCCTGTGCATATAAATTTTTGGGGTTAATTGTATTACTCTTCATAGCTGTTCACTAATTTATTGTTGTGCATATTGTTTAATCCACAATATTTAAAACAATGCATGTGCCAACAGCTTTATAATGGGTATTTGCTCAGTATTTTGATATGATTACACAAAAAAGGTGTAGAAATAATCTACACCTTTTTTTAAATTTCCACAAAATTGTGATACCTACTTTTTTAATTTACTGTAATCGGTAACACATCTTTTAGCATAATTTTTAGCGATAGCCCTTATGCGTTTTAAAGCTTCAGAATCTTTTTTTATCTTATTTTCCGATATAAAATTATTCTCTACCTTTTCAAACTCCACCTGTATCAGCTCAAGAAAAGCTTCCAGTTTTCCAGGCCCGCCCGATTCGTATTTTGATTTATACTCCGTCGCCAGGCTATCAACTGCTTCCTGGCAGGCACAATCAAATTTACTTTCAAGTTCGGTATAATCAACCTGCATATTATTATCTTTTAAATTAGGATAAAGATATAAATTTTAACATTTGATAAATTATAATTTATACATGCAAATTTTATGTTCCCTCTTGGCTTAAAACAAAAAGCCCTTTGAAAATTCAAAGGGCTTTTTTAAGGGTGAATGATGGGTCTCGAACCCACGACCTTCGGAACCACAATCCGACGCTCTAACCAACTGAGCTACAATCACCATTTATTTTGCGAGTGCAAATATAATTTCAATTACGCTTTTATGCAAGTAAAAAAGCAACTTTTTACACTAAATCGCTTATGCTGTTTACCGCCACATAGCGTTCGGCAGTATAACCCTCTGCATACTCGCTATTTATAAGCCTGCCTAAATCCTGCGCACGGTATAAAATACTGTCCTTAAAATTTTTTGTGGCTATAGGTGTAACCGGTTCATTGCTTTTCGGGTCATAAAACTGAGACCTGTATGCCATTAATGATTCTACTTTTTTATCCATAAAGCCTGTTACATCCACTACAAAATCAGGCTCAATGTTTTTCCATTGAATGTAGTGATATACTACTTTAGGGCGCCAGGCTTCCTGATTTACCCCCTCTAATTCTGTTTCAATTTTTCGCAATCCTGAAAGGAAACAGGCATCAGAAACCAGCCTGCTGCCTTTGCCGTGGTCTATATGGCGGTCGTCTATAGCGTTGCAAAGCACCATATCCGGACGGTATTTCCTGATAATTTTTATTACCTCAAGCTGGTGCTGTTCATCATTTATAAAAAAACCGTCCCTAAAATGCAGGTTTTCCCTTATAGAAACTCCAAGTATATTTGCTGCTGCTGCCGCTTCCTCGTCTCTTATTTCTGCCGAGCCGCGTGTACCAAGCTCTCCCCTTGTCAGGTCTATAATACCTATTTTTTTGCCAAGGCTAATCTCTTTCGCTATGGTTGCACCACAGCTAAGTTCTACATCATCAGGGTGCGAGCCAAAAGCCAGTATATCTAATTTCATTTTGTTTTTATTCAGTTACCGCAAAGTTACAAAGTTTAAACAGTATGGCAGTTATAAAATACGCCTCATGGTAAGGCTCTTGTTTACGGTTTCATAAAACTCTTTTTCAGGCTCGCTGTCTTTTGTTATCCCACAGCCTATAAATAAATGTGCCTCATTATTGGTAAGCTTCATGCTGCGCAGGTTTACAAAAAGGTCGGTTACAGTGCTGCCGGTAGTAAAGTCATAATTAATTTCACCAAGGTAACCGGAATAATATTCCCTGTTATACCCCTCATTATCTATTATAAATTGCCTTGCCTGTTGTTTTGGCAGCCCACATACGGCAGGAGTAGGATGCAAAATATTTATAATTGCTTCCTGGTTTGGCCCGTCAGTTAATTGAGCCGAAATATCGGTTTTTATGTGGAGCAGGTTTCCGGCCCTGAAAGTGTAAGGTGCTGTTGCCTGTATATGTTGTGTATGTCCCTCAAGCGATTTTAAAATATAATCCGTTACAAACTGCTGTTCCGCTTTTTCTTTTTCTTCCCAAACTGCATTAGCGTCTTCCATATATAACTGGGTGCCGGCCAAAGCTACAGTATGCAGTGTATTGTTTTTAATTTTCAGCAGCTGTTCCGGGGTTGCGCCCATCCATAATCCGCTTTCAGGGCTGTAAAAGCAGTAACGGAAAGCATTAGGATAAGTATATAACAGCCTGCTGAAAGTACCAATAATGTCGTTATTGTAATTAACGGCTTCGGTACGGGAAGTAACCAGTTTTTCAAATTCCCCATTTCTTATGGCATTAACGCTTTTTTGTACAAGCTGTTCAAACAGTTCCTTTGCGTCGCTGTCAATCGTCATTGCCATAGATTGCGTAGGTACAACACCTCCATCTTTAATCTTGGTAATAATTATATCGCTTTTGCTTTTAGGTATAAAAATTGTTTTTCCCTGATTAAAAGGTACAAAAACAAAACCTTCGGTGCAATAATCAGCTTCATAAAAGCCTTCTTCTTTTTGAAAGATACCTGTAAGTACATCATTACTCGGCTTGCTGTAAACAGCAAACGGCCTTTTAAACCCTAATTGCTCTTTTATCTTTAAAAATATATCTGTCATTAACTTTTAATGTTTCTTCCTGGGCAAAATCATATTAGTTATTTTACAAAGCGAAATTAGCCTGCCCTGCTCATCGGTAACCTTTATTTCCCATAAATGCAGGCTTCTTCCCTGGTGTATTATCCTTGCGGTGGCTGTAACTTCCCCATCCCTTTTGCTGCGAAGGTGGTTTGCAGAAATTTCTATACCCCTCACCTCCTGCAAATCTGTATTTATAAACAGTAACGATGCCGCACTGCCCACACTTTCAGCAAGGGCAACGGTGGCACCGCCATGCAGTAAACCCATAGGCTGGTGTACTTTGGCATTAACCGGCATTTTTGCCTCAAGAAATCCCTCTCCAGCATCGGTATAGGTAATATCAAGGGTTTGCATTAATGTATTCCTGCTGTAATCATTGCACATTTTAAGTGCTTTTTCCCTGTTAAACTCCATACATGTTTTTTTAAGAAACCCAAAAGTACGAAAAGACTGCCTTTTGCGAAAGCGTTACAGACTAAAACAGGCAATACGCCGTTACACATTTTAATATTACAAATTAATAGCTACTTTTACCAAAAATTGTTAACCGATGCGCCACTGCCTGTTATTATTTTTTGCTGGTTTAATTGTATCATTAACCTCCTGCCGCAACGATTTTGAATTTGAGCCAAGCAGTGGTAACCTTGAGTTTTCAAGGGATACTGTTTATTTAGATACTGTGTTTACAAACATAGGTTCCAGTACCTATATGCTAAAGGTATATAACCGAAGTAAAAAAGATATAGCCATACCAAGCATAAGGCTTAAAAAGCCGGACTCTAAATACCGCCTTATGGTAGATGGCATGAGCGGTACATCGTTTACAGATGTAGAGCTGCTTGCCAAAGACAGCATGTTTATATTTATTGAAACTACTGTAGATGTTGCGGAAGCCAATCCTGATGATTTTTTATATACAGATGAAATTGAGTTTTCCAGTACAAACGGTGTGCAGGAGGTGCACCTGGTAACATTGATACAGGATGCCTATTTTTTATACCCGCAACGGAATGATGAGGGCTTATATGAGGGCGTGCGCTATGACAGCGAAACCAACCCTGATAGCGAGGCTGTTTATATATATGGCTTTAATCTTGACCATAGTGATGTTAATAATGGTGATGAATACCACTGGAACAATACCAAACCTTATATTATATATGGTTTTGCTACTGTGCCCAACGGAGAAACACTGGTTATAGACCCAGGGGCACGTGTGCATTTTCATGCCAACTCCGGGCTGATGGTGCGCCCCGGGGCTAAGCTGGAAATAAACGGTACCACTTCCAGTGACCCGGAGACAGCAGAAAATGAAGTAATTTTTGAAGGCGACAGGCTGGAACCGGGCTTTGCAAATATTCCCGGCCAATGGTTTGGGGTTTTACTAATGTCGGCAGAGGATAATGCTATAAACCACCTTACGCTTAAAAACGCTGAAATTGGTATTCTTGCTTCAGCTCCAATCGGCGATGAAGTTACAAAACCAAAGCTCAGCATTAATAATTCACAAATTTATAACCACAGGAATTTTGGAATACTGGGTGTAAATGCAGATATAACCGCTACAAATTTGGCAGCAAATATTGCCGGGCAGGCTTCGGTAGCATGTACTTTGGGCGGAAACTACAGTTTTAAGCACTGTACTTTTGCCAATTACTTTAACCACCCCAGCCAGGTACCGCTGCTGGTAAACGATTATCAGCTTGACGGTGAAGTATTAAAGTTAAGCAGCCTGAATGCCACATTTGAAAATTGTATTATGTATGGTTCTTCCAGCCTGGGCATCTCGTTGGAAAATGCAGGTGCTGATACACCAGAAGTTACATTTAACTGCACCTTTAGCAACAGCCTTATAAAGTTTGTTGACTTTAACAACAGGTTTGCAAACCACCCGCTGTACCAGTTTAACGGTGGCGGCATTGTGAATTATAATAGTGTACTGATAGCAGAAAGTTCTATTGCAAATACTGCTGATTTTGTAAATCCGCAAAGAAATAACCTTAATATATTGAATACTTCTGCAGCAATAGGCATAGGCAGCACTGCGGTTGCAGCGCAGGTTCCTGCTGACCTTAACAATGTAAGCAGGACAGCAAACCCTGATGCCGGAGCCTATCAGCACTTAAACGAATAAAGGGTTTTCCAAATGGTTTTTTTCATACTTTTACGTTAACAAACATCATTAACTGAACAATTATGAAAAAAATTTACATCAGCCTTGCCATTATGGCAATGGCTATTACATCCTGCAAAAAAGAAGTAAAAGTAGAGGAAGCAACAGTAGAAGTTGAAAAAGATACGGTTGTACAGCAGGAACCTGCACCTGAACAGCCGATGGACTCGGTAGCTATGCAAAAAGCATGGGAGGCTTATGCCACACCGGGTGATGTACATAAAATGCTTGCCGAAGAAACCGGAAAATGGGATGTTACCATGACGTTTTGGATGGAGCCCGGTGCCGAACCACAAGTTGACAAAGCAACTGCCGATGTAAAAATGATAATGGGCGGACGCTACCAGGAAATGACTTTTACAGGAAAAATGATGGGTATGGACTGGATAGGAAAAAGCACTGTTGCCTACAACAACAAATCAAAGGAAATTACTTCAACATTTATTGATAATTCCGGAACGGGTATGATGGTTGTAAAAGGCCCTTATGATGCCGAAAAAAAATCGTTTAGCCTTAAAGGTGAGACAGTTGACCCAATGACAGGGCAAACGGTTCAGTTCAGGGAAGTATATACTTTTGTAGATGACAATACCCGCAGGATGGAAATGTTTGACACAAAAAATGGCAAGCCCGAATACAAAAGCCTTGAAATTGTAATGACAAGAAAATAAAAGGTGAATATACTTAAAATATTTTTTGTATCATTAGGCCACTAAAGGAAATATATGGAGTTTGATAAAGAAAAATACAAGGTATTAAACTGGAAAAATATTGCAATGCTGCACTGGATAATTAACCCGGGGCTTGCATTTAACGAATTGGTTTTAGGGCAGCGCGTCCCGAAAATTTCATTAATAGAAATAAGTACCGACAAGCCCTTATATGAAAGAAGCTTTATACCATGCCCCCATTGCAACACTATACATGACGGGAGGATATGGTCAGTACAAAACAATACGGCTTTTAAAAACTGGTTTGGACTGTACTGCCCTACATGCAGTAATGTTATTCCATGTTTTACCAATATATTTTCATTCATTATACTTGCGGTTACGTTTCCTGTGTGGGGCTGGTTCAGGAAACAGCTAAAAAATGCATGGTTAAAAAAGCAGCCTGCAAGATATAGAGATGCAGGGATTAGCCTGCCACAAAACCCTTACAATAAAAAAGGCTGGATAAAAGAAGGGCTAACCTGGGGTACTATTATGTTTATCCTGATGGAAATACTATTACCTGCTATTGAAGATGAAGAAATAGGATGGCGTAATTTTGCAGTAGGCATACCTATATGGTTATTAGGCGGTTTACTGTTTGGTTATTCCATGAAACGCTTTTTTGCAGCAAAGCTTAAAAATAATTAATCAGCTTATAGTTATAAAGCCTACTTTTCAGCTTTTTGCTATTTTCAAATCACTAAATAATACCTATTTTTGCAGTTTCAACAACATAACTACAACATACAATGATTCATTTCTTCGGAAACCATTCCAATACGGTTTTTGCAGTACAGTCGCAAAACGAAATTTCTGCTGAAGATACTGCAAAATTAAACTGGCTTTTTGGCAACGCACATAAAATTGAAAAATCCGTACTTACGGATTTTTTTGTTGGGCCCCGCCCCGCAATGATTACACCATGGAGTACCAATGCCGTTGAAATTACCCAGAATATGGGTATAAAAGGCATTATACGCATAGAAGAATTTAAAAAGGTGAGTGAGGATGAAACAGGCTTTGACCCTATGCTGTCGCAAAAATTCAATGGGCTTGACCAGGATATTTTTACTATAAATATACAGCCCGAAGCCATACTGGAGGTAACCGATATTGCTGCTTATAATGAAAAAGAAGGGTTGGCACTCAGCAGTGAGGAAATTGATTATCTGCGGGAGCTAAGCAATAAATTAGGCAGGAATCTTACCGATAGTGAAGTGTTTGGGTTCAGCCAGGTAAATTCAGAACATTGCCGTCATAAGATATTCAACGGTACATTTGTTATAGATGGCGAGGAAAAACCGGCTTCACTTTTTAAACTCATAAAAAAAACATCGCAGGAAAACCCTAATGATATTGTTTCGGCTTATAAAGACAATATAGCTTTTGTAAAAGGCCCTAAGGTGCAGCAGTTTGCGCCCAAAAGTGCTGATAAACCCGATTTTTATGAGGTAAAGGATTTTGATTCGGTAATTTCATTAAAAGCGGAAACACACAACTTCCCTACTACTGTTGAACCGTTTAATGGTGCTGCAACGGGTTCAGGAGGCGAAATACGCGACAGGCTGGCAGGCGGCCAGGGTTCACTCCCGCTTGCAGGTACAGCCGTGTATATGACATCCTATTCTCGGCTTGAAGAAACTCGTCCATGGGAAAAAGGTATGGCTGAGCGCAAGTGGCTGTACCAGACGCCAATGGATATATTAATAAAAGCATCTAACGGCGCATCTGATTTTGGAAATAAATTCGGGCAGCCATTAATTACAGGCTCGGTGCTTACCTTCGAGCATGAAGAAGAAGCCCGCAGGTTAGGCTTTGACAAAGTGATAATGCTTGCAGGCGGTATCGGCTATGGCAAAGAAAGCCAGGCCGTAAAGAAAAAACCCCAGCCCGGTGACAAAGTAGTGATACTGGGTGGAGAAAATTACCGTATCGGTATGGGTGGTGCTGCTGTTTCTTCTGCCGATACAGGAGAGTTTAGCAGCGGTATAGAGCTTAACGCCATACAGCGCAGCAACCCTGAAATGCAAAAACGGGCAGCCAACGCTGTGCGTGGCCTGGTAGAAAGCGATGAAAACCCTATAGTTTCCATTCACGACCATGGTGCGGGTGGGCATTTAAATTGCCTTAGCGAACTTGTGGAAGAAACCGGCGGTAAAATAGATCTGGATAAACTTCCGGTGGGTGACCCTACCCTTTCTGCAAAGGAAGTAATAGGGAATGAAAGCCAGGAGCGCATGGGGCTTGTAATTGGGCAAAAAGATATTGAAACCCTGCAGCGCATTGCCGAACGGGAGCGCGCGCCAATGTACACAGTAGGTGATGTTACGGGCGACCATAAATTTGTTTTTGAATCGGCTGCTACAGGCGCAAAACCAATGGATTTTGACCTTGCCGATATGTTTGGCGCATCGCCAAAGACTATAATGTCTGATAAAAGTGTTGTACCAAATTACGGCGATTTGCAATATTCACAGGAAAATATACATGAATATCTTAACCAGGTACTGCAACTGGAAGCTGTAGCCTGTAAAGACTGGCTTACCAATAAAGTTGACCGCTGCGTGGGCGGCCGTGTTGCCAAGCAGCAATGTGCAGGCCCTTTACAACTACCTTTAAACAATGTGGGGGTTATGGCCCTGGATTTTGCGGGTAAAGAGGGAGTGGCTACATCAATAGGCCATTCGCCTGTTTCGGGCCTTGTTAACCCGGTGGCCGGAAGCCGTAACTCTATTGGTGAAGCGTTAAGTAATATTGTATTTGCCCCGCTAAAAGATGGATTGAAAAGCGTTTCACTTTCAGCTAACTGGATGTGGGCATGTAAAAACGAAGGAGAGGATGCCCGTTTATATGAAGCGGTACAGGGATGCTCTGAATTTGCCATTGAATTAGGCATTAATATACCAACAGGTAAAGACTCGCTTTCCATGAAGCAGAAATATCCTGATGGCGATGTTATTGCCCCGGGCACGGTTATTATATCGGCTGCCGGTAACTGCAGCGACATTAGTAAAGTTGTTGAGCCTGTGCTGAAACGCAACGGTGGCAATATATACTACATTAACCTTAGCAATGACGGCTTTAAACTTGGTGGTTCGTCATTCGCGCAGGTACTTAATAAAGTAGGCAAAGAAGTGCCTACTGTTACTGATTCAGCTAAATTTAAAACCGCTTTTAATACCATACAGGATTTAATTAAATCAGGAAAAATTGCAGCAGGACATGATATAGGAAGCGGCGGTTTAATAACCACCCTGCTTGAAATGAGTTTTGCAGAAGTGAACCTTGGTGCTGAATATGACCTTACAGCACTGGGGGAAGCAGACACTGTAAAAGCCTTATTTGCCGAAAATATTGCGCTTGTTATACAAGCTGATACAGCAATTGAAGAAACTTTAAATTCCAAAGGAATAAGTTTTGCAAAAATAGGCCAGGCAAAAGAAGGCAATACAATTACCATTATAAATGGTGAAACCAACCTTACTTTTGATGTTGCCGAAACCCGTGATACCTGGTTTAAAACCTCTTACCTGCTTGACCAGAAGCAGAGCGGTGTACAAAAAGCAAAAGAACGCTATGTAAATTATAAAACACAGCCTTTGCAATACAAATTCCCGGAGCATTTTAACGGAAAAAAAGCAATTATTGATGCCAATAAGCCACGCCCAAAGGCGGCCATCATCCGCGAGAAGGGAAGCAACTCCGAACGTGAAATGGCAAATGCCATGTATTTAGCAGGATTTGATGTTAAGGATGTACACATGACCGACCTTATCAGCGGGCGTGAAACACTTGAAGATATACAATTTATAGGTGCTGTAGGTGGTTTCTCTAACAGTGATGTATTGGGTTCGGCTAAGGGCTGGGCAGGTGCATTTTTATATAATGAAAAAGCACGCACTGCATTGGAAAATTTCTTTAAGAGAGAAGACACACTTTCTGTAGGCATTTGTAACGGGTGCCAGTTGTTTATAGAACTGGGGCTGATTAATCCTGACCACAAAGAAAAGCCACGCATGCTGCACAATGACAGCCATAAGCATGAAAGCGGCTTTACATCGGTTACCGTTGGCGAGAATAATTCGGTAATGCTTGGCTCGCTATCCGGTAGTACACTGGGTGTATGGATAAGCCATGGCGAAGGGAAATTTAACCTGCCATATAAAGAAAACCAGTATAATATTGTAGCCAAGTATGCCTATAACGGCTACCCTGCCAACCCTAACGGCAGCCACTTTGATATTGCCATGATGGCCAGTAATGATGGCCGCCATTTGGTAATGATGCCCCATATTGAACGCTCCATGTTTCAGTGGAACTGGGCTTACTACCCAGATGGGCGCAATGATGAAGTTTCACCCTGGCACGAAGCATTTGTAAATGCACGTAAATGGATTGAGAAAAGATAGAAAAAAACCGCCATATGGCGGTTTTTTTATTCAATAATTTTAAAACTGTTATCACAAAGATTAAAATTCTATATATATGTAAATGTATTGCGCCATAAAATATATTTTCCTAATTTGCATAAAGCTAATTTTAAGAAAATATGAGTAACATCTCCCGCCTCTTTGATTTTCCATATTACCAACTTGAAAAATATAACCTGCCTGATGCGCTGGTTACTAAATATGGTAATGACTGGGTTAAAACTTCAACCAAGGAGTATATTGAAAAGGCTAATGCTTTTTCACGTGGCCTTTTACGCCTTGGCGTAAAAAAGAATGATAAAATTGCCGTTATCTCTTCCAATAACCGTACTGAATGGAATATTACCGATATAGGCATACTACAAACGGGGGCACAAAATGTTCCTGTTTATCCTACCATATCCGATGAAGACCATGAGTATATACTGAACCACTGCGAGGCAACCTATTGTATTGTTTCGGATGAGGATTTATTTAATAAAATTTCTTCTTTAAGGCATGCTATGCCCAAGCTAAAGGAAATTTATTCCTTTAATGAAGTAAGCGGCTGTAAAAACTGGAATGAAATACTGGAACTGGGCAGGGATGAAAGCAATCAGGCCGAAGTAGATGCCATGAAAAACAGTATTACCGAAGATGAACTGGCAACCATTATTTATACATCAGGTACTACGGGCAGGCCTAAAGGCGTAATGCTTTCCCATAAAAACATCGTATCGGATGTATTGATGAGTGCAGAAAGGGTTCCTTTTGAGCCGGGCAAAAACAGGGCATTAAGCTTTTTGCCTGTTTGCCATATTTATGAAAGGATGATATTATACCTATACCAGTATTATGGTGTTTCTATATACTTTGCCGAATCTATTGAAAAGGTAAGCGATAATATTAAGGAAGCAACCCCGGATGTTATAACCGCAGTACCGAGGCTACTGGAAAAAGTATATGATAAAATTATAGCTAAGGGGTCTGACCTTACAGGTATAAAGAAAAAACTGTTTTTCTGGGCAGTGGAAGTGGGCCTTGAATATGAGCCTTACGGTGCCAATGGACCGTGGTATGGCTTTAAGCTGTGGCTGGCACGCAAACTTATTTTCAGCAAATGGAAAGCTGGTCTTGGCGGCAGGCTGGGATTAATGGTTTCAGGCAGCGCAGCCATACAACCGAGGCTTGCAAGAGTTTTTGCAGCGGCTGAAATTCCGGTAATGGAAGGATATGGCCTTACGGAAACCTCGCCTGTTATTGCTGTTAATGACGAACGCAACAAAGGCTTTAAAATAGGGACTGTAGGAAAACCGCTTCGTGGTGTTGAAGTAAAAATAGCCGAAGACGGGGAAATATTATGCAAAGGCCCTAATGTTATGATGGGCTATTTTAAGGACGAGGAGAAAACAAATGAGGTAATGACAGATGGTTACTTCCATACAGGAGATATGGGAGAAATTGATAAAGAAGGCTTCCTTAAAATTACCGACCGTAAAAAAGAAATGTTTAAAACATCAGGCGGTAAATACATTGCTCCGCAGCTTATTGAAAATGCCATGAAGCAGTCGCGCTTTATTGAACAGATAATGGTAATTGGAGATGGTGAAAAAATGCCGGCTGCATTTATTCAACCTGATTTTGAATTTGTAAAGCAATGGGCTTCCCGTAAAGGTATTACTGTTAACAACAATGAAGATATTGCAGGCAATGAAAAGATAAAAGAAAGGATACAGCGCGAAGTTGATGGTATCAATAAAAAATTCGGCCATTGGGAACAGGTTAAAAGATTTGAGATTACACCCGAAATATGGTCGGTAGATGGCGGGGAAATGACCCCTACCCTTAAACTGAAACGCAAAGCCATAAAAGAAAAATACCAAAAGCTTTACGATAGGATATATGGCAATGCTTAATATATCTTTGCTTTTAATCTTATAAAAAAGGAGAGGCTATATAGCCCCTCCTTTTTTTATTTAGTTATTGATAAGCCACCGTCTACGGCTATCTCCGCACCATGAATATAAGAGGATTCTTTCGAGGCAAGAAAAAGCACAGTTGATGCAATTTCTTTAGGCAAACCAAATCGTTTATATGGTAATGTAGGAATAACATTTTTTATGGTACTATCTATCTCTTCAGCATTTAACCCGGTATTGTTAAAAATATTAGTTTGTATATAACCGGGGCTTATGCCATTTACCCTTATCTGCTTATCGGTACATTCTGCTGCAAAAGATTTGATAAACGACCCAACCGCTGATTTTGCGGCTGTATATATGGAAAAATTAGGCATACCAAACTTTGTTACAAAACTTGTATTTAGTATTATGCTGCTTTGCTTATTAATTAATGGTAATATCTGCTGAACCGTAAAATATGTTCCTTTAACCAGCATGTTAAAAAGTTCATCAAATAACTCTTCATCTGTATCTTCTATTGCCGCGAATTTTCCGTACCCTGCATTAACAAAAAGCACATCAATACTATCAGCATATTTCTTCACTTCTGTTGCCAATTGCATAATATCCTGTATATTTCCCGCATCAGAAATAATACCATGTGCATTGCGCCCTAATTTTTTTATGGCATTATTAACCGTGTCGTGCTTCCTGCCTGTAATTATTACTTTAGCACCTCTTATAATAAATTCTTCTGCTGTAGCATAGCCAATACCATTAGTTCCTCCTGTAATTAAAACTGTTTTAGAATTAAATCTTTGCATAACTGTTATTTTTAAAATTGTTGTTGCAAAGATTACAGTTAATGTTTTCTGTAAAAACCCGATACTTGCTATTTGTAACTATCTAATTGCGCAGCTTCCCATCCTATAATTGCACCTTTTCTTTCGTTGCCCCACATGTAACCGCCTACTTCCCCGTTTACCCTTATTACCCTATGGCACGGAATGAGGTAAGCAACAGGGTTTTTCTCTATTGCATTGCCAACAGCACGAGAAGAACTTAATTTCCCTATATGTCCTGCAATAACCTGATAATTTGCAAGATTACCAGTCGGTATTTTTAAAAGAGATTGCCACACTTTTAATTGAAAGTCTGTACCTTTTAAGTGGAGCTTTATTTCATCAAGATTTGAATGTTTTTTAGATTTAAAAATTTGCAAAGCTCTTTCCTGCATAGTATCATGCCCTGGAATAAAAGAAGCATTCGGGAACTGGCTTGTTAAATTAATTAATGCCTCTTCCTCGTTTTCATAAAAACCCATATAACAAATACCCTTTTGTGTTGAAGCGATAATTATATTACCAAAAGGAGAAGTGTTAAAACTAAAGTTAATAATAAGGTTTTTGCCTCCGTTTTTATACTCTGCTGGAGTCATTCCCTCAATTTTAATAAAAAGGTCATGCAGCCTTCCTGTACCAGATAATCCTGTTTCAAAAGCAGCATCAAAAAGGGTAGCCTCGCTATTCTTTAATATCTGCTTGGCATACTCAATACTAGTGTATTGCAAAAAACTTTTCGGGCTTACCCCTGCCCAATCAGTAAATATTCTTTGAAAATGATAAGCACTCAAATTTACCTCATTTGCAATATCTTTTACCTTGGGCTGGTATTTAAAGTTATTTCTTATATATGTAATAGCTTTTGCTATCCTATCATAGTTTATTATATCGTTAGCTTTTTCCATAATGCTAAATTGAGGATATTATTTAAACAAAAAAATCCGAAACTTGCTATAAAAATTATATAATACTACCTGTCAACACTCTACATACAAAAATAACATCTGCAACAATATTGTTTTTTTTAGTAACTTGTATGGTTATATACCAGTGATTTTCTTTAAATAAAGAAATAACTTTTTATGAGTCAAAAAATTATTTAAATTTAATATGCGTGCATACTATTTTTTTGTATATTTGAAATAACCAGGCGATGAAAGAAAAAACAATAGACTATATATTAAGAGCCACATGGCAGGCAGTTGCCCGCATGTATAATGAGGAAGCCTCAAAATACGGGGCAACAATGTCAATAGGTTTTGCGCTGCTATCCATAGATAAGGAAAAAGGTATTTCGTCAACTGCGCTGGGGCCGCAAATGGGAATGGAGCCCACCAGCCTTACACGCACATTGAAATCAATGGAGGAGAAAGGGCTTATAGTACGTAAAAAAAATCCTATTGACGGCAGGGGTGTTATAATACACCTTACTAAGCTGGGGCGTGAAAAGAGGGATTTATCCAAAGAAACCGTACTTAAGTTTAACGAAGTGGTAAAGCAGCATGTTTCGCAGGAAAAACTGGATCATTTTATTGAAGTGGCAGAAGTTATAAACAACCTTATTGCCGAAAAACAGGTTTACAGCGAAGGGAAACAGGAAACTGAAACAACAAAAATAAAATAGCAACAACATAGATGGCTTAATGCCATTGTTAACAACAAGCAAAAAACTTAAAATAATGAAACGCACTATTAAAAAGGCAGCCGTTGTCGGCTCCGGCATAATGGGTTCGGCAATTGCCTGCCATTTTGCCAATATAGGTGTTGAAGTCCTGCTGCTGGACATAGTACCAAAAGAACTTACGGACGCCGAAAAGAAAAAAGGGCTTACATTACAGGATAAGGCTGTGCGCAACCGCATAGTTAATGATCATCTTGACAATGCTTTAAAATCCAAGCCCTCCCCTATTTACCACCAAAAATTTGCATCGAGGATAGTAACAGGCAACACTGAAGATGATTTGCCTAAAATTGCTGATGCCGACTGGGTAATTGAGGTGGTTGTGGAAAGGCTGGATATAAAACAAAAAGTATTTGAGCAAATTGAAAAATACCGCAGGCCGGGAACCTTGATTACATCCAATACTTCGGGCATACCGATACATTTTATGAGTGAAGGCCGGAGCGAGGATTTCCAGAAACATTTTTGCGGTACACACTTCTTTAACCCCCCACGCTACTTAAAACTTTTTGAAATTATACCCGGGCCAAAAACTTCGCAGGAAGTACTGGATTTCCTCAATGGTTACGGCGAGAAGTTTTTAGGAAAGACTTCGGTAATAGCCAAAGATACCCCGGCCTTTATAGGAAACCGAATAGGTATTTACGGTATTATGAGCCTTTTCCACCAGGTAAAGGAAATGGGGCTGACTATTGAGGAAGTAGATAAACTTACAGGCCCTGTAATCGGCAGGCCGAAATCGGCTACTTTCCGTACAGTTGATGTTGTAGGGCTAGACACCCTTGTACATGTTGCCAATGGCATTTATGATAATTGCCCTGATGATGAAGTGCATGAACTGTTTAAAGTTCCCGATTTCATCAACAAGATGATGGAAAATAAATGGCTTGGCAGTAAAACCGGGCAAGGCTTTTATAAAAAAGTAGATAAGGATATTTTAGCACTTGACCTTGATACTTTAGAATACAGGCCTCAGAAAAAAGCATCTTTTGCTACACTGGAACTAACCAAAACTATTGATAAGCCAATAGACCGCTTTAAGGTTTTGGTAAAGGGCACTGATAAAGCCGGCGAATTTTACCGTAAAAATTTTGCAGGCATGTTTGCTTATGTTTCAAACCGTATCCCTGAAATTACAGATGATTTATACAAAATAGACGATGCCATGAAAGCCGGTTTCGGCTGGGAAAATGGGCCATTTGAAATATGGGATGCCGTTGGCGTTGAAAAGGGTATCGAAATAATGAAAGCAGAAGGCTTTGAACCTGCACAGTGGGTTAAAGATATGCTTGCTTCGGGTAACAGCACTTTCTATACAATTAAGGAAGGTAATACCTACTATTATGATATAGCCTCAAAGTTACAGAAAAAAATACCGGGCCAGGATGCCTTTATCATACTTAACAATATACGCGAAAGCAGAAAAGTATGGAGCAACAGTGATGCCGTTATTGAAGATTTAGGCGACGGCATACTTAATGTTGAGTTTCGTTCCAAAATGAACACTATAGGTGGTGGCGTGCTTCAGGGCATAAACAAGGCTATAGACCTGGCAGAAAAAGAATATGATGGTTTGGTAATTGGAAACCAGGCTGCAAACTTTTCAGTGGGTGCAAATATCGGTATGATATTCATGATGGCGGTAGAACAGGAATATGATGAGCTTAATATGGCTATTAAAATGTTCCAGGATACCATGATGCGTGTCCGCTATTCTTCTATACCTGTTGTGGTCGCACCACATGGAATGACACTGGGCGGTGGCTGCGAAATGAGTATGCATGCCGATAAGGTAGTAGCCGCTGCTGAAACCTATATTGGCCTTGTAGAGTTTGGTGTAGGCGTTATACCGGGCGGTGGCGGAAGCAAGGAAATGGCTTTACGTGCTGCGGACACATGGCATAAGGATGATGTGGAATTAAATGTATTACGCGAGTATTTCCTTACCATCGGTACTGCAAAAGTTTCAACATCTGCTTATGAAGCCTATGATTTAGGCATACTTCAAAAAGGAAAAGATATAGTAGTGGTTAATAAGGACAGGCAGATAGCAGAAGCGAAAAAATATGCTAAACTTATGGCAGAAGCCGGCTATACGCAACCTGTTAAACGCAAAGATATTAAAGTGCTTGGTAAGCAGGCACTGGGTATGTTCCTTGTGGGAACCGACAGCATGCAGGCAGGAAACTACATAAGTGAGCACGATAAAAAAATTGCCAATAAGCTTGCTTATGTTATGGCAGGGGGCGATTTGAGTGAGCCTACCCTTGTTACCGAACAATACCTGCTTGACCTTGAGCGTGAGGCTTTCCTTTCCTTATGTGGGGAGCGTAAAACTTTAGAGAGAATACAACACATGCTAACTAAGGGTAAACCGCTTAGGAACTAATACCTAAAATTTACAAAAAAAATGAAAACAGCATATATAGTAAAAGCATACAGGACAGCCGTGGGCAAAGCACCTAAAGGTGTGTTCAGGTTTAAAAGGCCTGACGAGCTTGCCGCAGAAACTATACAGTATTTATTAAAAGATATACCCCAACTGGACAAAACCAGGATTGATGATGTTATTGTGGGTAATGCAATGCCGGAGGCTGAGCAGGGCTTAAACTTTGCAAGGCTAATATCGCTTATGGGGCTAAAGATTGAAGATGTACCCGGTGTAACGGTAAACCGTTATTGTGCTTCCGGTTTGGAAACTATTGCTATAGCTACAGCTAAAATCCAAAATGGTATGGCTGACTGTATTATTGCAGGTGGTGCGGAAAGCATGAGTTATATCCCTATGGGCGGTTATAAACCGGTACCTGATTACCAGGCTGCAAAAAACGGGCATGAAGATTATTACTGGGGCATGGGGCTTACTGCCGAGGCAGTAGCAAAAAAATATAATGTGAGCCGTGAAGACCAGGACAGGTTTGGTTACGAGTCGCACCAAAAAGCGTTAAAGGCACAGGCAGAAGGTAAATTTGAAAACCAGATAGTACCAATAACTGTTGAGGAAACTTATGTAGATGGTAACGGCAAAAAAGCAACAAGAAGCTATACGGTAACCAAAGATGAAGGCCCCAGGGCAGATACATCGCTTGAGGCATTAGGCAGGCTTAAACCCGTTTTTGCTGCTGATGGCAGCGTGACCGCAGGGACATCATCGCAAATGAGTGATGGTGCGGCTTTTGTTTTGGTAATGAGCGAGGAAATGGTAAAAGAACTTAACCTTGAGCCTGTTGCAAGGCTGGTTAGCTATGCCGCTGCCGGTGTAGAACCGAGGATAATGGGGATAGGCCCTGTTAAGGCTATTCCTAAAGCCCTGAATATGGCAAACATGAAGCTGGACGATATCCAGCTTATAGAACTCAATGAAGCGTTTGCCTCACAATCTTTGGCTGTAGTACGCGAATTGGGTATTAATACCGATATACTGAATGTTAATGGCGGTGCAATTGCTTTAGGGCATCCTTTAGGATGCACAGGGGCAAAGTTATCGGTTCAGTTATTTGACGAGGCTAAACGCCGTGGCAATAAGTATGGCATGGTAACCATGTGTGTAGGTACCGGCCAGGGAGCAGCAGGAATTTATGAGATTTTCTAGATTAAGCAAAGAGAAGTTAAATTTAATGTATAACTAAAATCCTATTGACCCCTAATAGGTATAATCCCCCGTTGGGGGTTAGGGGGCTGATATGAGCGATATAACAAGAGGTGGCCAATTCCTTGTAAAAGAAACAAAATGCAAGGATGTTTTTACTCCCGAAGATTTTTCGGAAGAGCAAATAATGATGCGCAACTCTGTAAAAGAGTTTGTGGATCGTGAGCTTTGGCCTAATAAAGAGCGTTTTGAAAAGAAAGATTATGCATTTACTGAAGAGTGCATGCGCAAAGCCGGCGAAATGGGCTTTTTAGGCGTAGCCGTGCCCGAAGAGTATGGCGGACTTGGAATGGGCTTTGTAAGTACTATGCTGGTATGCGATTATATTTCGGGGGCTACAGGTTCTTTTTCCACTGCCTTTGGTGCGCATACAGGTATAGGTACTATGCCAATTACGCTATATGGAACCGAAGAACAAAAAAAGAAATATGTACCCAAACTTGCTACTGGCGAATGGTTTGGTGCTTATTGCCTTACAGAGCCGGGAGCAGGAAGTGATGCCAATTCAGGTAAGACCAAAGCGGTACTTTCTGAAGATGGCACGCATTATAAAATTACAGGACAAAAAATGTGGATTTCCAATGCGGGTTTCTGTAACCTCTTTATAGTATTTGCCCGTATAGAGGATGATAAAAATATTACAGGCTTTATAGTAGAGAATGATCCTTCCAATGGTATCAGCCTTGGCGAAGAAGAGCACAAACTGGGCATACGTGCCTCATCTACAAGGCAGGTATTTTTTAATGAAACCAAAGTACCTGTGGAAAATATGCTGAGCGAGCGTGGTAATGGTTTTAAAATTGCCATGAATGCGCTTAATGTTGGGCGTATTAAGCTGGCTGCGGCCTGCCTTGATGCACAAAGAAGGACAATTTCAGGTTCAGTGAAATATGCTAATGAAAGGGTACAGTTCCAAACACCTATTGCCAACTTTGGAGCCATACGCTCTAAACTGGCGGAAATGGCAGCAAGCTGCTATGCCGGCGAAAGTGCCAGTTACAGGGCGGCCAAAAGCATACAGGACAGGATTGAAGCGCGTGTAGCTGCAGGAGAAAGCCACCAGGATGCCGAACTTAAAGGTGTTGAGGAGTTTGCCATTGAATGTTCTATACTTAAAGTAGCTGTATCGGAAGATATACAAAACTGTTCTGACGAAGGTATCCAGATATTTGGCGGTATGGGCTTTAGTGAGGACACCCCGATGGAAAGCGCCTGGAGAGATGCAAGGATTGCCCGTATTTATGAAGGCACGAATGAAATTAACCGTATGCTTTCAGTCGGCATGCTTATTAAAAAAGCCATGAAAGGGCATGTGGATTTACTTGGCCCTGCCATGAAGGTTGCAGAGGAGCTTATGGGTATTCCATCGTTTGACACGCCTGACTATAGCGAACTTTTTGCAGAGGAAAAGGAAATTATCGCAAAACTTAAAAAGGCATTCCTCATGGTAGCGGGAAGCGCGGTGCAAAAATATGGCCCTGACCTTGACCAGCACCAGCAATTGCTTATGGCTGCGGCCGATATATTAATAGAAATATATATGGCAGAGTCGGCAATATTAAGGACTGAGAAGCTTGCCAAAAATAAAGGTGCTGAAAATGTAAAAGAACAAATTGCCATGGCGCAGCTTTATTTATACCATGCCGTTGACCTGGTAAATACCAAAGGAAAAGAAGGTATTGCTTCGTTTGCTGAAGGCGATGAGCAGCGCATGATGCTTATGGGGCTAAAAAGGTTTACAAAATATACCAATATGCCAAATGTAGTAGCTTTAAGGGAAACTATTGCTTCCAAGGTTATAGCAGAAAATGCATACCCTTTTTAACAGGCTGATAAAAACACTTAAATAAAAAACCCACTGTATTAAGTTTACAGTGGGTTTTCTTTATTGCGGTAATAACTTAATCTTAAGGCTTTCTGTTTTTAAATATATTTACCACTATTGCAATTACAGCAACAACCAGTAAAAGATGGATAAGTGCACTGCCCACATGGTAGGCAAAACTACCCAAGGCCCAAATAATAATAAGTATTACAGCAACAATATATAATAAATTTCTCATAGCAATTATAGTTTTATAACCAAAGGTTATTCCATGTTATCCATCTTCTCTTTAAGCGATTTTGCCTCTTCAAGATGCTTCCTTAAATCAGGCAGCATATTAGCGGCCCACATCCTTATTTCTTCATCGTTAGCTTTTTCAGATGCCTTTTCCATTTTGTCGATAGCTTTTTCATGTACGTCAACCATCATGTCAGCATATTTTTTATTGAAATCCATTGCTGATTCATCGTTAAGGTCATTATAGGCTTCCTGTGCATCTTCAGATAGTGATGACGGTAGTGAAACATTTTTCTTTTGTGCCAGCGACTTAGTAGTTTCTGATGCTTTTGTATGGGCATCAACCATCATTTGGCCGTATGCTTTTACATCTGCATTAGTACTTTTTTGCTGTGCCAGTTTGCCAAGTTCAATTTCTTTCATGTCAATAGCAGAAGCTGTTACAAGATATTCGGAATCATCTTCCATCTCGTCGTTGTTGTCAAATGTTTCCTCATTTTGCTCTTCTGCCACTTCCTTAGGGTCGTCTTCTTTATTTTCCTTGCATGAAGTCATACCAAATGACATGGTAACTACTGCCGCCCCTAAAAGCATTTTACTGAATAATGATGTCTTTCTCATAATAGGTTAAGTTTAAATTTTGTTTATTAAACGAAATTACTATAATGGAGTTTGTGGGGGTGTTATGATAATCACAATAAATGTTATGGAAATATTAAACTTTATTAAGAATATTTTTACCTGTTGAAAGTAAAAAGCCCCGCGTCTTCATTTTCTTTCCCTAAAAGCATATCCCTTATAATTTCGGCAGCTATAAGGCTGAATGTTATACCGTTTCCACCAAAACCGAGCGCAAAATAGCTGTTTGGTAATTTTCCATACGGCCCAATATAAGGCAATCCGTCTTTTGTTGCCCCAAAAGTACCTGTCCAGCTAAACTCCGGTTTAAAATCAAGATGCGGGAAAAGTTTATTGGCATCGGCTGTAAGTAGTTTGGTTTTACGCTTCATCAACTTATCGCGCTTTGCCGGGTTGCTGAACTCTACATCCCTTCCCCCAACCAAAACCCTGTTATCCGGCGTGGTACGCATGTAGAGATAAGGTTCAGCGGTATTCCATATCAGTACATCGTCCTTCCAGAATTTCCTTTCATTATACTGCTCGCTTACCACTGCATAAGTAGAAAGCAGTTTCACTATATCCTTATCAATAAAATCAACAACCTCATAACCCGTTGCATATATTAGTTTCTTTGCTTTTATAGTATAACCTGTTTCAGTTTTTAATGTTACCCCATTTTTAGTATGCCTGATATTTTCCACAGGTGTACGGTCAAAAATGTTCAGTTCTGTCCCTCTCTTTTTGTGCTGAAGCAAATAGTGCGCATACATATAGGCATTGGTTTGCGCCCCGTGTGTAGAAAGTATAGCACCATAGCAATCAAATCCATAACGTTCCTTAGCTTCCTTTGCAGTGAGGTATTTTACCTTAAATCCTGCCTCTTTTCGGGCTTTGTACTCTTCCTTAAGCCAATCTTCATCCTTTTTTCTGGCGGCATAAAACAAACTGTCTTTTTGCTCAAACTCTTTCATACCCAGTTTACCTGCTATTTCTGCAAGTACATCTATGGCACGTCCGCACAGGTTATAAGCCCTGTCTGCCTCTTGCCTGCCAATCATTTTCCTTAGCCTGTATAAAGGGATGTCAATTTCATATTGCAGCAGGGATGTGCTGGCACTTGTACTGCCCAAACCTATAGTCCTGGCATCAACAGTTACACAGGGTATGCCTGCCTCAACCAAATAATAGCGTACTAATGCACCGGAAATACCTGCGCCAATTATTGCCACTTCTGTTTCTACATCATGGTCAAGTTTTGGGAAGGTATATGGAAGCCCGTCTTTAATGAGCCAGAAAGGATAACCCGATTTTAAAGTCATAAATTATAATACTATTTCTTACAAATTTAGCAGGCAGCTTCTTCTTCTATAGTAATTTAACCAAAAGCATATTATATTTTAACTCTTGTTGAAGTTGAAACGGAAACAAATAAAAATATTAATTTTGCACTGCTAACCAGTTGTTATGATAAACCCTTCGGCCAGCGGATGGATTGATAAATTTTTTAACCGGCTTACTAAAAAGGCGCCGGAAAAAAGCATACACAATTTTTACAGGCAAATAAGGGATACCGGTTTTATATACGGGCATGCTGTAAGCATTGAACATTTAAACAGTAAAGAAACTACAGGCTGGACTGCCGAAGAAACCACAAAGGCTGCGCTTTTAGGAACTTTATTTGACCTTTACAGGCATGTTACGGAAGAAGAGTCAGTACACGATTTTATTAAAAAGGCAATCGGCTTTTACAGGGAAATGACTCCTGAAGGTTTTGCACTTCTAAAAAAAGTACTGCCGGCATCACCCCCAAGCCATGAACTGGAAAATATTTTAGATGAAAGGATAAGGACAAATGATAACATTATAGGGCGTAATTTTTCGCATATACTTACCAATGCCCTGTTGTTTATGGATGCACTGGCTTTCCGCCACTATCTGCTGGAAAATGAAATACCTGAAAAGTATATAAAAAAGCTGGAGGAAACGGCAGTCAGCATAGTATCGCTTGCACTTAAAACCAAAAAGGCGAAATCGGAATACGATAAGCTGCTGATAAAACTTTTTGAGTCTTCCGTGCGCTATACAAAATTCTCGGCAGTTAATACGCAAGGGTTAAACAAACTGGAGCTAAGTTATTTTAAAAATTATCTTGAAAAAATATACCTGCTGGATATTGCAGGTATGGCTATATGGAATGACAGCAAAGCAGAAAAAGATGAAATTGACTTTTTGTACCGCCTTGCCGCACAACTTGCAATTCCTGACGACGAAGTGGCTGAAAGTATAGCTTCCTTTGATGTTTTTATTAAAAGATACAAAAAGGAAATACCTTATTTTAATTACTCCAACCCTGTACGGCATTTTTATGACCATGCATCGCAATATGTTATGCTGCTTATAAACAGGAACCGTAAAAGATTAATAAAGGAACTTTCCAACAACGGTGAACTTATGGTGCTACTAACCCACTCTACCCACCGTACGCTTGATAAGGATGAAAAGAAAAAAGTGAAAAAGCAATTACTGGAAATATGTAAAACTGTGCCCTCACTCACTATATTTATTCTGCCGGGGGGAAGCCTTTTATTACCCTTGCTTATTAAATTTATTCCGCAGTTGCTACCGTCAGTATTTAATGAAAATCTTGATAATGAATAAAAAAAGCCCCGCAATTGCGGGGCTTTTTTTTATATTGTAAGGCGGTCAACCTTATCAAGGTCGGCATTATCCTTAAGGTTAACCTCAAGGTCTTTCACTATACCCGTATCAAGGCCATATACCCAGCCATGCAGGTATAATTCCTGCCCGTTTTTCCAGGCAGCCTGTACTATAGATGTTTTGGCAAGGTCATACACCTGTTCTTTTACATTAATTTCTACAAAGGCATTAAACCTGTCGTTTTCATTAATTATGGAGTCAAGGTATTGCCTGTGGTGCCTGTAAATATCTTTTATGTGCCTTATCCAGTTATCAATAATACCTATTGACTGGTTTCCCATAGCTGCCTTAACACCTCCGCACCCATAATGCCCGCATACAATAACGTGCTTTACCTTTAAAATATTTACTGCATAATCCAGCACGCTTAGCATATTCATATCCGAATGTATAACCATATTCGCTATATTCCTGTGCACGAAAACCTCTCCCGGCTGAGCGCCAATAATTTCATTGGCCGGAACACGGCTATCTGAGCAGCCAATCCATAATAAAGGCGGCGACTGCCCTTCTGCAAGCATTTTAAAATACTCGGGGTCTTCGGCAAGTTTGGAGTTAGACCACGCTTTATTATTTTCAATTATTTTTTTATAGAAATCTAAGTTCATAAATCCTGTATTTTGTCTTTATGTAAAAAACTAAAGTTTTGCAATTAATAAATATCCTGCTTTTCCTTCCTGTTGCTGCCGTTTTCATTGTTATGTGTTACAAACACATTATTATTATCGGCATTTTCAAGCTCATAGGCAGTTTTAAAGCCTATAAGCGTTACTTCAATATTATCTTCTTTTGCCTTTACAGTGGCAAATTCTTCTATTAAATCCAATACATCCTGGGCTATATATACTGTATCCGAAGCATCAATAACCACTTTAGAGTTTTCAGGCATTTCATTTAATGTGGTTTTTATAGCTGCCTTGTTAAGGAAAGAAACTTCCTGGGCAAGGTCTATATGTATAACATCACCTTCCTTATATTCTTCTTTCCGGAAATTATAAGCCCTTTTTAAATTACCCCTCAGTATAAATACAATACTGATTACCATTCCCAGGGCAACACCTTTTAAAAGGTCAGTTAATACTGCAGCCAGCAACGTAGCTATAAAAGGGACAAACTGGTAAATTCCCTTATTCCAAAAATGTTTTACCTTGGCAGGGCTTGCCAGCTTATAACCCACTACTAAAAGTACTGCTGCAAGTGTAGCCAGTGGGATACGGTTAAGCAACACAGGTATGGCAAGCACACAAATAAGCAGAAGTACCCCATGTATAATGGTTGACATTTTAGATTTTGCCCCTGCACTTGCATTGGCTGACGAACGTACTACTACCGATGTCATGGGAAGGCCACCCAAAAGTGAACTGATGATGTTACCTATGCCCTGCGCCTTAAGCTCAAGGTTTGTATTGGTGTAGCGTTTTTGAACATCCATCCGGTCAGAAGCCTCTATACACAAAAGTGTTTCTATTGATGCTACTATTGTAATGGTAATGGCTGTTATCCATACCTGAGTATTGCCAAAACCCGAAAAATCAGGCATTACAATTATATTTTTCAAATCTTCAAGCGATTGTGGCACCGGCAGCTTTACTAGGTGTTCGCCGCTTACTGTATAGGTACTTCCCGCTGCCTTAAAGGCTTCGTTTATGGCAACTCCGGCTACTACTGCTACTAGTGCACCCGGTATAAGTTTAAGCCTCTTTAAAAAAGGCACTTTATCCCAAAATATTAATATCAGCAGGGATACAACTGTTATAATTACAGCACCTAACTGTAAGTAATCCATGGCGCCAAGGAGCGAGCTAAAGGTATTACCGCCATCAGCTTCCATAAAAGCCTGGTCACCTTCAAAGTCGCTATCATAGCCCACAGCGTGGGGTATCTGTTTCAGGATAATAATAACACCTATACCTGCCAGCATACCTTCTATAACATTACTTGGGAAATAATTTGAGATACTGCCAGCCCTGATAAAGCCTAAAACCAACTGCATAGCACCGGCAAGCAATACTGTAAGCAGAAAAAGCTCAAACGACCCCAGTGTTGAAATTGCTGTTAGCACAATGGCAGTTAAGCCAGCAGCAGGGCCGGAAACACTTATGTGAGAGTTACTTAATGAGCCTACTACAATACCACCTACTATACCGGCAATAATACCCGATAATGGTGGTGCGCCGGAAGCAAGTGCAATACCAAGGCACAAAGGCAGTGCTACCAAGAAAACCACAAGCCCCGAAGCAAAGTCGGCCTTTAGGTTCGCAAAAAGATTTGTCTTTTTTGTCATACCGAAAAATATAATACATTAATTATTAAACGCTGCGCGTTTAAACAAAACCCACTATGGGCTGTGCATGTATTATACCTGTTCAGGAGGAGGTAAAAAAATATCTCCAAAAACATTATCATGCCTCTGGAGATATTTAGAATTTATAAGTGTCTTGTTTTTTATTAAAAGTAAAAAGGTAAACTGAAATTCACTGGGGCCTGCTTTTATTTCGTGCATTTCCTTATGGATTTCTTCTTCGGTAAAGCTGTAAAATACAGATATATCTGCTTCATCCTCTACCATACTCACAATTGTGGGCGTGGTAAGGAAGGTAACAAACATTAACAGCACTATGCTTACCAAAAACCTCATGAGTGCGAAGATATAAATTTTCTGCCTATATCTTATAATGCTGCTGTTATAAAAATGTTATTGCATTATATGCTTTCCTCGCTCCAGGCTTTCATCATCCATACCGTTTTTTCCTGCTCGGTAATAAAATCGCTCATCATGGAGTTGGTACCCTCATCATTAATTTTATCTGATTCATCCAGTATAACCCTTTCTATCTTAAGAAGATTGCTTAATGACTCAATAATTAAATGTACCGCTTCTTCATCTTTAGAAACATTTTTACCAACCTCCAGCCTGTTGTTGGCAATATAATCTTCAAATGTGTGCAGCGGCGTTCCGCCTAATGTAAGCACCCTTTCGGCAACCATGTCAATTTTAAGCTGGGCATCATTATATAATTCTTCAAATTTAACATGAAGGTCAAAAAAGCGTTTACCCCTTATATTCCAGTGTATGCCTCTTAAATTTTGATAATAAACCTGAAAGTTTGATAACAATATATTAAGCTCTGCAGCTATTACTTCTGTTTCCTTAACGGGTAAACCCAATACATTAACTTCCTTGTCTGAAGTCTTTTTTTCTTGTTTTTTAGTTTTCATAATACGTTGATTGTTGTAAGTTTTGCATTATAAATTTACGTAAAATTATTTATTTTAGCCATAGCTTATATCAATCGTTTTTATAATTTTATCATAAAAATCTATTTCATGACTATTACCCAGCTTCATTATGTACTGGCAGTTGCCGAACATAAAAATTTCACCCTTGCCGCCGAAAAATGTTTTGTTACACAGCCCACTTTAAGCATGCAGATACAAAAGCTTGAGGAAGAACTTGATGTACAAATTTTTGACCGCGGTAAAAAACCTATACAGCTTACAGAAGTAGGGCAAAAAATAGTTTTGCAGGCCAAAAATATTGTCAATGAATCTGGCAGGATACAGGATATAGTTGACCAGCAGAAAGGTTACATAGGCGGAGAGTTTAAAGTAGGGATAATACCCACTATAATGCCTACACTCCTGCCCATGTTCATGACCAATTTTATAAACAAATACCCTAAGGTAAACCTTATTATAGAAGAGCATACTACCGAAGAAATAATAAGGATGCTTAAAAACGGCCAGCTTGATGCCGCCATTGCCGCAACACCCCTTAGTGAGGAATCTATAAAAGAGATTGTTTTGTATTATGAACCTTTTGTGGCGTATGTACCGGAAAATAATCCCGCCTATAAAAAGAAGGAATTTGAGGTTGAAGACCTTGAAGAAAACCTTAATAACATTTTGTTATTACAGGACGGGCACTGTTTCAGGAACAATGTATTGAATATTTGCCGTGCCAACAGCCTTGGTACCGATACACCTTTCCAGATTGAAAGCGGAAGTTTTGAAACACTTGTAAAACTTGCCGATGAAGGTTTGGGCATGACACTGCTGCCCTACCTCCATACTCTGGACATGAACGGTAAAGCCACAGAAAAGCTCAGGCATTTTAAAGAACCGCGCCCATCGCGCGAAGTGAGCCTTATCTATTCTAAAAAAGAACTAAAACTGCACATAATTGAAGCACTTCGAAGCACTATAGCAGGCGTGGTGCGGGGCGCCATTACCTTTCAGAATGTGGAGATAACCAGCCCGCTGCATAAAAAATAAAAAAGGAGCCTTAAGGCTCCTTTCTTTTTATTTATTGCTTTTCTACATAAATAAGACACGCTTTTAGTTCCGGCTTTTCAGTAATATAATTATTCAGCCAGTCTATAAGTTGTTCAACCTCATAAGGCAATAATATCTTTATTGCTTTTTCCAGTTCTTTACAAAATAAATTGGTATCAAAGCTCACGCTCTCCAAAATTCTTTTTGTATAACTAAACATGGGTCTTGGCATTTTCCAAAAATTATTAATTGTTAGTAGGTGGTAAGAACGAATATGTAAATTTAACTAAAAAAACGTTTCATTTATAAAAAATAGTATCACTCAGAATTGTTAAACTTTTTATTATGATAATTTTTTAACAAAATTTTAAAGCTTAACAGCCCGCAGCATTTCCCTTTTACCCAGTGGGCCGGGTAATTTTTCAACTGTTAACCCTGCCTCCTGCATTGCTTTTTTTATTACCGTACGGCAGGCATAAGTAACTAATATTCCGTTTGTTTTTAAAGCAGTATGCATTGCCTTAAAAATAACAGTATCCCATAATTCGGGCTGTGCGTGGTAGCCAAAAGCATCAAAATAAATCAGGTCATACTTATTATGCTCTTTTATATCCTGAAACAGCAGTTTGCGTTTTTTTAATATAAATTTATCACTAATTGCAGTTTCTCTGTCCCAGTCGGTATAATGCATTAAATTAAAAACTTCTTTTTCGTCTTCGGCACCTGTCTGCCCTGCATAATTCAGGAGTGGTACTTCATCCATTGGTACAGGGTAAGCCTCAATACCTTCATAATAAACCTGCTGCCCTGCTTTTTTTGTTTCAAGGTAAGTAATAAAGGCGTTAAGTCCTGTACCGAATCCTATTTCCAAAATTGAAACGGGCTGCCCTTTTGTTAAGGCCAGCCCGTTTTTTATAAATACATGATAAGCTTCCTGTACTGCCCCGAATTTAGAATGATAGGTTTCCTTCATTTCCGGCAGGTATATTGTTACAGAGCCATCCTGCGTGTATATAATTTCCCTTTTCAAATTATTTTATGTATAATTTTTTAATGCGCGGTATTGGCCCGGTGCATTTAACCTCATGGCACTTAACGCATGATGATACGGCATCATTAAAATGTTTGGATGCATTTATAGAGTCTTTATAAATTAACTCCTGCGCCTTTATAAATTTTGCCGCCTGTTCTTTAAAAAAAGCGTCGTTTTCACTTTCATCAGTCATTGCTGAGGCATGTATCTTTAAAAAATGAGAAGGAAAATTACCGATAGTATCGCCATTGGTTATCCTTTCCTTAAGCCTCATATTATCTACATACATTTGCTCCATAAGGGCTGCCATTTCTGACATTTCATACATTACCAGCCCATCGCTTTCACCGTCTGCATGGTTTGCCGGCTGCTCCTGCCCTGTTTTGGCTTCCTCTTTATTATTTTCATTCTTACTGCCACAGGATAAAAACAATGCAGAGGCAATAAATATATATACTAAAACCTTCATTAATTATTTGCTGATTAAAACACCATCTGCCTGGAAAGCGTAGGTTACTTTAGGCTGAGTAATTTTATCTATTTCCTCCTGAGGCTTCCCGCCATCTTTGGCATAATGTTTAAGTTCGGCTACAGAAATTTCATTAATAAATGCCTTACCGCTTACTACGGCCTCATGGGTAGCTGCATTTAAAGGCACGAAGAATCCATAATCCTTAAATCTTACAAAAGAATCCTTACCGTTTGGAAGCTCAAGTTTCATCCAGCAGCCTTTTTTCTGGCAAACATCCTGTACGGTTGACTTGAATTTTACATTAATGGTGTCACCCGGTTTAAGGTTTTTATATTTTTTAAGCATCTCCTCTTTGCTAAGGGCATTTTGTGCAATAATCTTATCGCCAAAGGCAGCATACTCAACTTTAAGCTCTTTAGGCTGTTTTACTTCTATTTTCTCCTTTACGTTTTTCACTTCCTCATCAGCACCTGCCAGCTGAGCATTTTCCACTCCATCAGTTTCAACCGCAGCAATAGTATCTGTATCAACAGTTACAGTATCTGTAGGAGTTTCAATAATAGTTTCTTCAGATTTTACTTCTGTTTCCTTATTTTTCTGGCAGGCTGTTAAAACCAACAGCGAAGCTGCCACTATAAAAGTTTTTTTCATGAGGTATTTCAGATTAATTTACAGGCAAATTTATACAGAAAAGCGTAATTTTATATACTTTATTGATAATTATATAATTCCCATATACATTATACATAAAAAACTTATATTTAACAAACAGGCAAGGCATATATTTTTTTGTAGATTTGCAGTATACACAACTTAACTAACCTTACTTAATGAATAACGATACTACCGATATTGCCATTACCCGTGCCGGATTTTCTAAAATTGATACTGTAGATTTTGAAAACTTAACCTTCGGCAACATTTTTACCGACCATATGCTGGTTTGTGATTATAAAAACGGGGAATGGGAAAAACCAGTTATCAAGCCTTATGAGCCTTTCCCTATAGATCCTTCCGCCAAAGTTTTTCATTATGGGCAAGCCATTTTTGAAGGCATGAAAGCCTACAAAGATGATAATGATGATGTGTGGCTTTTCAGGCCCGACCAGAATTTTGAGCGATTCAACAAGTCTGCCAACAGGCTGGCAATGCCCGCTGTTCCTGAAGGAGTTTTTATGGGAGGCATGAAAAAGCTGTTGGAGCTTGAAAAGGCATGGGTTAAAAAAGGCAAAGGCAACTCCCTTTACATCAGGCCGTTTATGATTGCCATAGGTTCAGGCGTGGTGGCAGCCCCTTCTATGCACTACAGGTTTATGATTATTTTATCTCCTGCAAAAGCTTATTATTCCGGCACTGTAAAAGTTATAATAGCCGAGCACTACAGCCGTGCCGCTAATGGAGGTATAGGTGCTGCAAAGGCAGCCGGTAATTATTCGGCACAATTTTACCCTACAAGGCTGGCCAATGAAAAAGGGTTCCAGCAAATTATATGGACTGATGATGCCACGCACACCAAGCTGGAGGAAGCAGGTACAATGAATGTATTTTTCAGGATTAATGATACTTTATACACTGCTCCAACAAGTGAAAGGATACTGGACGGTGTTACCCGCAAAAGCCTTATTGAACTGGCGAAGAGTGAAAATATAAATGTAGAGGTTCGCCCTGTTTTGGTTAGTGAACTGATTGAAGCAGCCACTAATGGTTCATTAAAGGAAATTTTTGGTGCAGGCACGGCTGCAGTTGTAAACCCTATAGTAGGTTTTAGCTATCAGGACGAGTATTATGAACTGCCGGAGCAGGAACACTCCATAGCTTTGGAACTTAAGGAAAAACTTACCAATATACAATATAAGCTGGCTGAAGATAGTTTTGGCTGGACTGTAAAGGTGTAAAAAAAGCCGCTGTAAATACAGCGGCTTTTTTAATATTCCAGTATTTTGGTAAAATCAGGCTTAAAGTAGTTGGGGCCTTTCATTACTTTTCCATCCTCCCTGTATATTGGTTTGCCGTCGTGCCCAAGCTTGCTCATATTGCTTCTTTGTATTTCATCAAAAACCTCTTCTATTTTGTGCTGAAGACCATGTTCAATTATAGTACCGCATAAAATATACAGCATATCGCCCAGGGCATCTGCAATCTCTACAATATCATTGTTTTGTACAGCCTCGAGGTATTCTTCATTTTCTTCTTTCATCAGGTTATAGCGCAGCAGGTTTATTGCTTCTCCTAAATCTGCCTTAGGCACTTCGCTTATACCAAGCCCAAAAGAGGAATGAAACTCCTTTACTGCTTCAAGTTGCTTTTTCATGGTATTAATAATTTGGTTGGTTTAAAATTATTATAAAAATACAGGCGCATGTTGTAGCTTTGCAAAAAGATTTCAACATGTTTACCCAGGGCCAGATTATTTTCGCACTATGCTTTATTATTGTATTTATTGGTGTAATGATATATGTTTACCGTAAAGACCTTAAACTTCATAAAAAATACTATAAAGGCAGTTACTGGATATTGGTTGCCTTCCTTATTTTTATAGGATTGCTTTTTGTTGTAAAAAAATACCTGAAAGAATAATTGTTAATACTTTCTTAAAATTTTATTTCTTAAAATCCCCACTGATGGGGATTTTTTTTTATATTAATCTCCTCAATTTTGTAATTATTAACTATTAAAACCAACAAATATGTTTGAAATTATCTATTCAGGAATAGGCGGCTATTCTTTATACAGTAAAAAAGCAACATACCATACAGTATTACCTAATGTACCGGAATGTGTGCCAGACTTTAAAAACATTTACAATTTTACTAAAATTGGCGGGCCAGATTTTTTAGTAATTGAAATGAGTATGAGTGGTGTTGAACCTGATCCGAACTTAACGCTATACCCTGATTTAAGAAATATAAGCCTGAAAGTAACGGATATTGATTTTTCCAGTACCTCTACAGATATTACAGAAATAAACAGGCCTACTACAAGAGAAGACTTAAAACTAAATAGCGACATATTGGTAATGGTTATGCATGATGATGAATTTGACCTTGAGGATATGATTAAGCAATATCATGATGATATTAGTTTTACAGGAACAGATTTAAAAGATTTTATTGATTGTATAAAAGGGCCGGGACTGGCTCCGAGAAAATTTGGTTTAGGAACTTTAAGGCCCATATAATATAAATGCTATCAGTTATTATTAAAAAACTTTTAGTGCCTGCCTGTATTCTATTGGCAGGCACTGTTTATTCCCAGTATTTCCCGCAATTATTAACTATTGAAAATGAGTTAAAGGCAGAAAATTATGATGAGGCACAGGAAAAACTCAACAACATAGATACAACGGCTTTAAACAAACCAGAAAAAGCCCTGTACTGTTATCTTAAAGGGAATATTTTATATAATAACAGTAATGAAGACCTTGCCTTTCAACAATTCCTTATAGCACGTAAATTGTTTAAAGAGGCAGACAGCCTTAACCGTGCTATGGATTTGAACCTAAAAATAGCTTATCTGCTCCAGGCGCAGGAAAACAACACAATAAATTACTCTAAATACATTAAAGAGTATGTGGCTTATGTAGAAAAATTGGACAATCCTGTTAAACTGGCGCGTGGCTACGGCAACCTTGCTATGTTTATGCTGGATGAGCAGGATTATGACCTGAGCCTGAAATACTACCATAAGGCATTAAATTATATCAACAGGACTGATAATAAAGTAATAAAGTCGGCTATTTATAATAACATTGCCAACCTGTATAATGAAAGCCTGCACCAGCCGGATTCAGGGCTGTATTATCTTGAAAAAGATTTGGCAATTATCCGCGAAAGCGGTAATGACCCGGAATACCTTTACCATAATTACCTTAACCGCGCTTCATCCTATTACCATAAAAAAGAATATGACAAGGCTATAGATTTACTAAAAACGGCAGACAGCCTGCCAATTTCAAACCTTTTCCTTAAATCTAAACAAATAATCTATGAAGGGCTGTATAAGAATTATGCAGCAAAAAATGATTATAAAAATGCCTATGAAAGCCTGCTGGCAGTAAAACAACTGGCTGACAGCATTAATGTTACCGAACAAAACATAGCCTTAAACAATATAGAAACCAAATACCGCACCAAGGAAAAAGAGCTTGAAAACGAAATATTAAAAGGAAATATAAAAATAGGCAAAGTATTGCTGTATACTTTTTTTGGGCTGCTTATTGCCAGTGTGGTTATAGGCTTCCTTTTAGTAAAAAACTCCAGGCGTAAGGAAAAAATACTGCACCAGGAAAAACTTATAGAGCAGCAGAAACTGGAAAAGGCTTTAAAGGAATATGAATTGAGCAGTATAGACATTATGCTGGAAGGCCAGGAAAAAGAAAGGCAGCGTATAGCTAATGACCTTCATGATAACCTGGGCAGTATGCTGGCAACATTAAAACTTAATTTTGAGCATTTAAGGATGAGGAAAAACGATATTACGGAAAACGAGGGCCTGTACCAAAAAACAGATGATTTAATTGCTGAGGCTTACCAAAGGGTAAGGCGCATTGCACACGCAAAAAATGCAGGGGTTTTTGCTAATGAAGGTTTAATACCCGCACTTAAAAAACTGGCAGAAAAAATATCAGTACCCGGCAAGCTTAAAATGGATTTTATATCTTTTGGGTTTAATGAAAGGCTGGAAAATGCACTGGAAATTACTATCTTTAGGATGGTTCAGGAACTTGCCACAAATATTATAAAACACTCGCAGGCTACAGAAGCTTCGGTACAGTTGACACACCATGATGATAATATAAATATTATTATTGAAGATAACGGAGTTGGTTTCCCTGTTTCAAAACTCCGTAAGGCAGATGGTATGGGTATAAACACAATTATGCGCAAAGTGGAGCAAATGGAAGGAACTTTTACAGTAGATTCAACACCCGGACAGGGTACAACCATTATAATAGATTTACCGGTATGATAAATTTAGTAATAGCCGAAGACCACCAGTCGCTTATAGACGGTATAAAGGTTTTCCTTGAATATGAAAATGATATTAAAGTTGTGGGCGAAGCCAATGACGGGGAACACCTGCTGGAAATTGTAAAAACACAAAAACCGGATATTGTGCTTACAGATATACGAATGCCTAAAATGGACGGTATTACCGCTACAAGGTATATAACAGCCGAATATCCGGGATGTAAAGTTATTGCCTTCAGCATGTTTGAACAGGATGAGGCTATAGCACAAATGGTGGATGCCGGCGCATCGGGTTATATAATGAAAAATGCTTCATTAAAAATTGTACTTGAGGCCATAAGGGCGGTAATGAACGGCGAAACATATTTTGATGCTTCAATAAAACGGTCAGATAGCCCCAAAAACGGGAGTGATGATATACCATTAAGTAAACGCGAAATGGAAATTGTAAAACTGATAGGGCTCGGTAAAACATCTTTGGAAATAGCCGAGGAGCTTTTTATAGGAAAAACTACAGTTGATACCCACAGGAAAAATATATTAAGAAAGCTTAACCTACAAGGCAAAAGCGAGCTATTGCGCTATGCAATGGAGAAAAAATATGATTTTTAATTTGTTACCATATAATACTTTGAATGAAAATACTCAGTATTGGGTATTTTTTTGTTTTTATAAGTCCCTCATATTTGCAGGGTGTAGTTTGCTTTTTTTATAGCTACAGATTAGTAATCCCATATTATTAATTTGAGTAGTTGGTTTAGCATGAATACCCCTTAGTAAGGGGTATTTTTCTTTTTAGTAATGTTACTCCTGTTAATTGGCATGCTCTTTGTAAATGTGAAATTAAAGTTATAATTTTAACTTGAATCAATAATTAAACATTAATCAATAACGAACATGAAAACAAAAACATTACCACTGTTTGCAGCCCTTGCTATTGCTACAGCAACACTATCTGCATGCTCATCACACAATGTACAGCGAGTGAATGAAAACACTGTAATAGACCTTAGCGGACGCTGGAACGATACTGATTCAAGGCTTACTGCAGAGGAAATTACAGCCGAGTTAATGGAGCACTCCTGGTATAGCACTTATGCTGCTGAAAACGGTGGTAAAAAGCCGGTTATTATTGTTGGTATGATTACCAATAAATCACACGAGCATATTGCAACCGAAACTTTTTCTAAAGATATAGAAAAGGCTATCATTAATTCTGGCAGGATGAAACTTGTTCAGGCCGGTGGCATGCGTGAAGAAATAAGGGCAGAACGTGCCGACCAGCAAAATAATGCATCTCAATCCACAATGAAAAAATTCGGGCTTGAAAACGGTGCCGATTTTATGCTGCAGGGTACTGTTAACTCGATAGTTGACCAATATTCAAAAGAAAAAACAATTTATTACCAGATTGACCTTGAGCTTACCAACATACAAACAAATGATAAAGTTTGGATAGGCGATAAAAAAATCAAGAAATACATTGGTAAAAAACTGTAACAGCTAACCTTCCTGTCCATATATGAAAACAACTACAAACACCTTTGCGGTTATTGGCAAAGTTGTGCTGTTATTGCTATTGGTCATATTTCAGTCATGCGGTACATACAATTATAAAACTACTGAAATTGAAACCGACCTGTATAACGGCAACTTTAAAAAAGCCGTTTCCAGTATAGAAAAAAATAAATTCCTGAAAAAGGACAGGAACAGGCTTTTGTATCTACTGGAAAAAGGTAAAACCGAACATCTGTTAGGCAACTATGAGGAAAGTAACAAGTTACTGGAACAGGCCTATATAATGATAGATGACAGGATAAAAACCAAGGCAGGGCAGGCCGTAGCTGCCAAGCTAACCAACCCAATGGCCACTACTTATAAAGGTGAGGATTTTGAAAAGGTTACCATACATTATTATAAGGCACTCAATTACTTTCTTTTAGGCCAGCCCAATGAGGCACTTGTAGAAGCCAAAAGGATAAATATAAAACTGTACGAGCTTAATGAAAAATATAAGGAAAATAAAAACCGTTACAGTGAAGATGCCTTTTCTCATATACTGCAGGGCATAATTTACGAGTCGGTGGGCGATATTAATAATGCCTTTATTGCCTATAGGAATGCAAAGGAAATATACAGCAAAAATAAAGGTGAGTATTTTGGTGTCACCATACCCCAACAATTAAAAAAAGATGTATTGCGCACTGCCTGGGCTATGGGATTTAAAGAGGAATACAATGCTTACGCAAAAGAATTTGGCATGATTATTCCCGAAGGAAACCGTCCGCAGGGCGAGGCAATCATATTTTGGGAAAACGGCATGGGCCCCGCCAAAGACCAGATTGTAATTACGGCATCAGGCGGGGGTGGTATTTTTTACGGCTCCTATATGGACGGCGATATATTGCAGGAAATCATTATCCCTATACCTTTTGGTACTGACATAGGTAACGTTAATGCCATTGCCATACCTAAATACAGGCAAAGGGAAAGCTACTACAGCAGTGCCGAACTTGTGAATGACAGCTATAGTGAGAATTTTGAACTTGTGCAGGATTTTTACCCTATTGCCAGGCAATGCCTCCGGGACAGGATGCTGAGGGAAACAGTGGAAATTGTTACGCGCTTTGCTGCTAAAAAGGCTGCAAGTGCCGGTTTGGGCGCATTAGGAAAAGAACTTTTGGGTAATGATGCAGGCGAACTCATAAAATTTGCTGCAGATGCTGCCGGAGCCTTAACCGAAAAGGCAGATACCCGCAACTGGCAAACCCTGCCCGCAACCATTAGCTATGCACGAGTTCCGCTTAAAGAAGGTATTAACAAGTTTGTAATTAAAAAGCATGGACCTAAAGGTGTGGTAGATACAGACACTATAGCTATCCCGTTTAAGCGCGGGCTACAAATACTTAATTATTTTGATTTAGGCCGCACACAGCTTGCGCCGCAGGAAAATCCTAAAGAACTGCCGGGCAAACTAAACAGTCCCGGAACGGCTCCTGTTGTAGATAAAAAAATTGCAGATAAATACGGCCAGTGGATTGAGGCAGGTAATGGGGTTTCCTATAAAATGGAATATGCTGTTAAGCAGTGGCCGGAACATGTAATGTATGAGAAAAAAATTACTCTTAAAGCTGATAGCGATAAGCCGGTAAAAGTTACTTATGCTGTTACAGAGCTGCCCTTTAGTGATAAGCTGAAAGAGGTTAAGCAGGCTGATTATATAACAATTCCTGAAGATGGGCAGCCATCTAAGGAATACTTTAAAATTTCTGACACGCTGAAACCGGGTGAAGAAACCTCAATGCTTATATACCAGGCTACACCTGATTATTACATAACATTTTTTAAAGCCCAATAATATGCACAAGTTATTTATACTTTTATTTTTTTCAGGTATGGTTTGTGCCGGGGCACAAACAAAAAACGGCTGGGAAGAGTGGCAGAAAACAAGCTGTTACTCAAAAATATCCTTCAGGCTGAAAGAAGAAAAGAAACGCGGCAACCAGTACAGGTGGAAAATACAGTTCAGGAATGATTATAATGAAGTTATTTCTTTTAATTACCATGTTACTGATAAACTCCAGCAGTATAATATTACCACACACAGGAAAACATTAAACCCCTTACAGTTAAGTGATGAAATTGAAGTTTTTACAAGGGAAGAAGACATATACATACTGGTTGATAAAGTGAGCCTGTCGCCCTTTCCCGAAAACTTTTTGGATTGCGACCACTAAATAAAAGTTAAGCCCCGCAGGGGGCTTTTTATTTTTTAGTAACTTACAGGAAATATTTATAATTTTACGCTACCATTAAACCCAGCCTGCATGAAAATTGTAAAGTATATATTCCTGCTATTGCTGCTTGCAGCCGTTGCATTAACTGTATTTATAGCCACACAGGACGGCAAATATAACATAGTAAGGGAACAGTATATTAAAGCTCCAAAAAATGTACTTTATAATTTTGTAAACGACTATAGGAACTGGGAAAGTGTGGCGTTATTCCCCGAAACAGATACAACAACGGTTTATACTTTTTCAGAAAATGCAGGCAAAACACAGCTTACCTGGAAGTCGGCAGATACTGAAGGAAAACTTCATACCATAAAAACAGTAGGTAATGATTCCATAATTCAAAAAGCGCATAACAATGGGCTTGATTCAGATATTTTCTGGAAATTTAAAGACACTCTTAATGGTACAAAAGTTACGGTAAGGGTAAAAGGCAGGCTGTCATTCATTGAAAAAGCTTATTCCGTTTTAAATGGTGATATTAAAAACCAGACTGAAACAGGATTACAGAACAGCCTGGACAACCTGAATGACTATCTGGTAAATGAATTGAGCACATATACCATTGATGTAAAGGGTATGGTAAAGAAAAATGCTGTCTTTTATTTGGGGCATACCGATTCTATTACTGTTGAAGGATTAAACAGAAAGATATTTAACCTGTTCCCTAAGCTGCTCAATTTTGTAAAAGAGAATAAAATTGCTACAAACGGCGCGCCGTTTATCCTTTATAAAAAGCATGATTCTATAAAAGGTTTTACAAAGTTTGCCGTATGTGTGCCTATTAAAGAGGAAATTTTCACCTCACCGGGCAGTGAGTTTGAAGGTGGCAAACTGGAAAGCTTTAATGCGCTGAAGACTACCCTAAAGGGCGATTATTCTCATCTCAAAGAGGCTTGGAACGCAGCATATGCACATATTAGGAAAAATAACCTGCCTGAAAATACTTCCGGAAGCTATGTTGAAGTTTACAGTACAGGCATGCAGCAAACAAAAAAGCCATCACAATGGGTTACCGATATTTACATTCCCATTGGCAAGCCTGCGCCTGTTTTAAATGAGGCTGGGCAATCTATTAATAACACAGCAGGGAGTACAGCCAAAACAACTGCTCCGCCTGCCTATCCTATAAACCGCCCCCGCCCTTCATCCGAAAACGGAAATATGCCCGAAAACCGGGAAACTCCCTAATAGCGGCTATTTCTTTAAAAGATATTTCACTACAGTTTCGGCGGCATGCAGCCCAAATAGTGCCGGCATCCAGCTATTGGTTCCGTAAAAAGACTTTTTGAAGTTGGTGCCGTCAGTCATCTTTAAGCTGGTTTCATCCGGCGCTTCAACAGAGTAAACCACTTTTACCCCTTTGGATATTCCTTCCTTCCTTAAACGCTTGCGTATAGTTTTTGCCAACGGGCAGTATTCCGTTTTACTGATATCAGCCACTTTTACTTTAGAGGCTTCATATTTACCGCCGGCTCCCATATTGCTTATAATCTTAATCTTTTTACGCCTTGAAGCCATAATAAGGTTAAGCTTGGGTGTAATACTGTCAATACAGTCCATTACATAATCATAATCTTCTGTTACCAGTTCATAAGCCCTTTCCGGCGAAAGAAACTCCTTCAGCTTTATCAGTTTAAGTTCCGGGTTAATATCCATAAGCCTGTCGCCCACTATATCAACTTTTGGTTTGCCAACTGTAGAGTGCAAAGCGGGCAACTGCCTGTTTATATTGGTAATATCAACAACATCACCATCTACAATAGTCATTTTCCCCACTCCTGCCCTTGCAATAAACTCGGCAGCAAAAGAGCCTACGCCTCCCATGCCCACAATGAGCACATGGGAGTTTTTTAAATTTTGCAATCCCTGTTCCTTAAATAAAAGTTCAGCCCTTTCAGTCCATTCTGCCATTTTTAAAAACGGTTTTAAAATTTGTGCTTATACTATGTTTTAAATCTTCTATATCAATATTGCGTGCCAAAGCCGCTTTTTCATAAACCTGCTGTATGCCTTCTTCAATTGTATCAGTTTCAAGAAAAAAACGCTCCTGCGGTACTTTTGCCAATACACCAGACAATTCCGGGTTCCTTAATAAATATTTACCAAAGGACAGGTAAAAGCCATTATCCAGCAATTGCTGTGCCGTTTGTATATTTTTAGAAAATCCGTGAATTACCAAAGGTACACCCGGCACTACACTCTTTTTTATTTCCACCAGTTCCTGAAAAGCAGCAACAATGTGCAAAATTACAGGTTTTTGATATTTTTTTGCCAATAGCAGTTGTTTTTCGAAAACAGGTATTTGTATACTTAATGGAATTTCAATGCGTTTATCGAGCCCGCATTCGCCTATAGCAAGGCAGTTATCCATTAAAAGGCGTTCTTCAATTACAGCAAGATGTTTTTCAGTTTTATCCTGTTCAATATACCACGGGTGTATCCCGGTAGAAAAAAAAGGTACATCAACATCCTCTGTTGGGTAACGGTTTACAACTCCCAGAATATTGCTGTCATGTGTTGCAGTATGGGTATGCAGGTTATAAAACATTATATACAAACTTAAGTTTGCAATATACAAACAAAATTGCCATTGAGAGAGAGCAGATACTGCGCTCACCTGAATGGCAATAAGTGTTTTTATTAATTAAGCTAACTGCAATGAATGCAAATCAAGCATCTCATCGGCGTGCTGCCTTACCTTATAAAGCAGTTGGGGATTATCATTTAAAAGCTTTCCGAATGACGGTATCATGCCGCTTAATTTTTCCTGCCATTCAGCCGACTGCATTTTTTCAGGGAAACAACGTCCCATAAGGTCCAGCATTATTGAAACCGCAGTACTTGCTCCCGGCGATGCACCCAGCAATGCTGCAAGCGAACCATCGGCACTGGTAATAACTTCAGTACCAAACTCAAGCTTACCCCCCTCTTTTGGGTCTTTTTTAATTACCTGTACACGCTGCCCTGCCGTTTCCAGTTCCCAGTCCTCCATTTTAGCATCGGGTAAATATTCTTTAAGGGCTTCCAGCCTGTCTTCCCTTGACTGTGTTACCTGTTCAATCAGGTATTTTGTAAGGGAAAGGTTGTGGTACCCTGCGGCAAGCATAGGCCCAATATTATTAGCTTTGATAGATAAGGGTAAGTCAAAATAGGAGCCATGTTTAAGAAATTTAGTACTGAAACCTGCATAAGGCCCAAAAAGCAGTTCCTTTTTACCATTTATCATCCTGGTATCAATGTGCGGAACCGACATGGGCGGCGCTCCTACAGAAGCCTTTCCATATACTTTAGCATGGTGCTTTTGTATAACTTCCTCATTGGTGCACCGGAGCCACTGCCCGCTAACAGGAAAGCCGCCATAGCCTTCCCCTTCGGGTATATCGGCTTTTTCAAGCAAAGGCAATGAACCGCCTCCTGCACCTATAAAAACAAATTTAGAATATACTTTATGCTTATCACCTGTGTCAAGGTCTTTAATTTTAAGTTTCCACTGCCCTTTCCTGCCTTTTGAACGGCGTAGTTTTTTAACCTCATGCCCAAAATAAACATTAACGCCTTCCTGTGCTGTAAGCCATTCAAGCATATCGCGTGTAAGTTCGCCAAAGTTAACGTCTGTGCCTATTTGCATGCGTGTGGCGGCAACAGGCTCTTTACCTTCCCTGCCTTCCATTATAAGGGGTGCCCACTGTTTTATCTCAGCCTTGTCTTCGCTATATTCCATACCTTCAAACAAGGGGAATTGCTGTAAAGCATCATAACGCTTTTTAAGGTAATCAACATTATTTTTACCCCATACAAAACTCATGTGCGGAATACTGTTTACAAACTCCTTTGGGTTTGTTATCCTGCCTTTTTCAACAAGGTAAGTCCAAAACTGCTTTGATTCTTCAAAAGAATTGGCAATTTTCAAAGCCTTTGCTGTATCAATTTCGCCATTGGGAAGTTCAGGCGTGTAATTCAGCTCACAAAAAGCCGAGTGCCCGGTACCGGCATTATTCCATGCATCCGAGCTTTCAGCAGCTGCCCTGTCCAGCCTTTCATATATATTTATCTTAACCTCAGGCATAAGTTCTTTTAAAAACATACCCAGGGTTGCACTCATAATACCCGCGCCAATGAGTATTACATCAGGTTCATTTTTTATATCTGCACACATGATTTAAGTTTAAAATACAAAGGTACTTTACACTTTCTAAAACTTATCTTAATACGCAATGATATTAATCATGAAGTGGCATTTTTAATGATATAAAAAATATCAGAAGCTTTTTTTTCGCGATAAATAATCCTGCAGCATAATTGTTGCCGAAATTTCATCAATCAGTGCTTTATTTTGCCTTTGCTTTTTCTTTAAGCCAATATCAATCATGGCCTGAAATGCCATTTTACTAGTAAAGCGTTCATCCACCCTTTCTACTTGCATATCAGGAAAAGCATCTTTAAATTTTTGAAGGAAAACTTCAATAAGCTCTGCGCTTTGCGAAGGTTCATTATTCATCTGCTTAGGCTCGCCCAGTAATACAAGCCCCACCCTTTCCTTTTTAAAATAATCGCTTAAAAAATCTAATACTGTTTCTGATGCTACTGTAGTTAAACCCGATGCTATAAGCTGCATTTCATCTGTAACAGCTATACCGGTTCTTTTAAGTCCGTAATCAATGGCAAGTATCCTCATTTTAAGTTATTTAATTTTCCCCATCCGCAAAAGTAAGGGAAAAACTACCTGTTTATCTCCATTTTCCCATGATTCCTGCAATTCATCTTTAATCAGGAGCAGCGGATTGTGTCCATTTTTCTTTATATAATGCTGCACTGCCGACCACGTTTCAAGATAACCCTCAAGCTGCTCAAAAGTCCACATTAAATGGTTGGCAAATGCCTTGTCAGTATATATTTCTTCAAAAGGAAAAGGAATAGTGGTATAATTTTCATCAATATACCTCCGCTCATTGTCCCAATAAGGGCCAACAATATCATGGTAAAACCTGCTTATTATTTTTTCGGTACCCGGATTGGATTTAAAAAGCCCATATCCTAAAACGGCAATAATACTCTTCGGTTTCCCTATACGTTTTATTTCTTTATAAAATTGCTCAAAATCAAACCAGTGTATTGCCTGCCCCACTGTTATTAAATTGAAACTGTTGTCTTCAAAATCAGTGTTTTCTGCACTTTGCCGGCTATAATAAATATTATCTTTTACAACAGCATTATCCAGCTGGCTGCTGCTAATATCTGTAGCATGAACGTTATTAAAATGGCCGGATAATTTAGCCGCCAACTGTCCGTTACCTGTAGCCACATCAAGCGCACTGTTTCTTTCCTCAACAAATTGCAAAATATAATTTACCATTTCTTCAGGATATCTCGGCCGGAACTGAGAGTAGCCTTTTGCCTGTGCCGAAAAATTATCTTTCATAATTTAAGCCTTATACCGTAAAGGTAATTAATTGTTCCCGTTACTAAAAACTGCTTATAAATATGTATTTTTAATAACCGTAATATATACATATTACTATCTTTGCCAAAACCACTTATTTGCAATGAACACTTTACAAACCATTATAGAGCAGGCATGGAACGACCGCTCCTTACTGCAAAGCCAGGACACTATAAAAGCCATTCGCGAAGTTATTGAAATGCTTGATGCAGGCAAGCTGCGTGTAGCCGAACCCGTACAAAATGGCTGGCAGGTTAATGAATGGGTAAAAAAAGCTGTGGTTATGTATTTCCCCATACAAAAAATGGAAACCCTTGAAGCCGGTATTTTTGAGTATCATGATAAAATGCCCCTAAAACGCAATTATGCCGAAAAGGGCATACGCGTTGTACCCAATGCTGTGGCAAGGCACGGAGCCTATATATCTTCGGGTGTTATACTAATGCCCAGCTATGTAAATATAGGCGCTTATGTAGATGAAGGCACCATGGTTGATACCTGGGCTACTGTAGGTAGCTGCGCGCAGATAGGTAAAAATGTACACCTTAGCGGTGGTGTGGGCATAGGCGGAGTGCTTGAGCCTTTACAGGCTGCTCCTGTAATTATTGAGGATGGTGCTTTTATAGGCTCACGCTGCATAGTTGTTGAAGGGGTAAGGGTAGAAACCGAAGCCGTGCTTGGTGCAAATGTATGCTTAACGGCTTCCACAAAAATAATAGATGTAACAGGCAGCGAACCAGTTGAGCTAAAAGGTGTGGTGCCTGCACGCAGTGTTGTTATACCGGGAAGCTATACTAAAAAATTTGCAGCAGGCGAATACCAGGTTCCGTGTGCGCTTATTATTGGCAAGCGCAAGCCTTCCACCGATTTAAAAACTTCGCTTAACAATGCCTTACGCGAATATGATGTAGCGGTTTAACACCTTGCAATGAGCGAAAACCAAACTAAAATATCTGCACTCGCCATTGTTTACAATGAGGAGCACAACATAAGGGACTATCTGCAAAACATGGCTTTTGCTGATGAAATTATTGTAGTTGACTCTTATAGCACAGATGCAACACCTAGAATTATTAAGGCTGAATTTCCGCATGTGAAATTTTACCAACGGAAGTTTGATGACTTTTCCTCGCAGCGAAACTATACACTTAGCCTTGCAAGTAATGACTGGGTATGTTTTTTTGATGCCGATGAGAGGGTTACACAAAACGGTATAGATGAAATAAGGCAGGTGGTTAACAATAATCCTGTTGAAGTTGCCTTTTGTGTTAAACGGATATTTTATTATAAAGGAAAGCCTTTTGTAAACAACAACTTTAATAAGGACAAAACCATACGCCTTTTCAGGAAATCAAAATGCCGTTATACAGATAAACTGGTACACGAAACACTTTCAGTAAACGGCAGGACAGGCAGCCTTCAGGAAGGCATAAAGCACTTTTCCTTTAAAAGCACTGAAGATTTTTTAAACAAAAGGCTGCAGTATTCAAGGCTAAAAGCCAAAGAATTATACGCAAAAAGTATAAAGCCCAACTTTTACCACCTGACCATAAGGCCAGCCTTCCGCTTTTTTAAATATTATATTTTAGGGCTCGGCTTTTTAAATGGCAGGAGAGGCTTTGAAATAGCGCGCATACTTGGCTACCACGTTTATATGAGGTATGTGTACCTCAAAGAAATGTATTACCTGAAAGACGGGGTAAAAATATTGGTTATACAGCAAAAAATGATAGGCGATGTACTTGCCAGCAGCATTATTTGCAATAACCTGAAAAAGATGTACCCCGTAAGCCAGGTTGATTACCTAATTTACCCTTTTACTAAACCTGTTGCAGAAAATAACCCGAATATTGATTCTATTATTCTTTTTAACCAGGAACTGAGGGATAGTAAATGGGCATTTTTTAAATTCCTGATGCAGCTACGCAGGAAAAAGTATGACGTGGTTATAGATGCTTATGGCGTTTTGGAAAGTAATTTGATTACTTTGTTTTCTGGAGCGCAAAAAAAGATTAGCTTTTATAAACCTTATACAAGTTTTATTTATACAGATACCGTAAAGGAGTTAAAAACACCTGCCACCAATGCAGGGCTTGCGCTTGATAACCGTTTACTTTTACTTAAAGCACTCCATCCCGAAGTACTGCTTGAGAGCAAACCAAAAATATATATAACCCCACAGGAGATAGCGTCAGGGCGGCAACTTTTAGCAGAAAAAGGTATTGCAGGCAGTAAAATATACATGATAAGCGTACTGGGAAGCGGCGACAATAAAACTTATCCCTTTAACTATATGGCAGCATTGCTTGACAGGATTGCTGCTAATAGCGATGCCTGGCTGGTATTTAATTATATACCGGCCCAAAGCAAGGATGCTGAAACCATATACAACCTTTGCAATGAAACCACACGCGAAAAAATACGTATGGATATTGCTCCCGGTACTATCAGGGAATTTCTTTCTGTACTATATCATTGCCGTGCCCTTATTGGTAATGAGGGTGGTGCTGTAAATATGGCAAAAGCACTAAACATACCCACCTTTACCATTTTTTCTACATGGATTAAGAAAGAAGCGTGGAATTCCTTTGAAAACGGAACAACAAATGTTTCGGTACATTTAAAAGACTATAAACCGGAACTGTATGGGGAAAAATCTCCAAAGGAGATGAAGACACATGCTATTCGGCTGTACCAGGAATTTACACCGGGACTTATAATGCCGGCACTTGAAAAATATATAAGAGAAAATTAATTGGAATCTATCCCAACCGGAGTTTTAATTACCTTGTTTTTTCTTGTATTGGCCCTTATTGCATAATTTTTTTTCCAGGTTGCTTCATTTACATATCCCCGGGCATGGTCTAAATGCACGCAAACTGCGCTATAGCGTATCTGTTTTGATTTAAGCCCTTTGTTAAAAAGCCTTTCTCCAAGTTCCCTGTCCTGCCCGCCATACTGCATTTCCTGGTTAAAACCATTTATCGCCACCAGGTCAGACTTCCAGCCCGAAGCATTGTGCCCGTTCCAGGTAGCTTTGGTTGGTGTTATAAAATTCAGGAATTTTGCCCACAGGCCGGTAGCAGAAAGCTTGGCTGTTTTAGATGATTTCATTCCCATCCCTTTAAGCCACTTTACATCAAAACACCGCTGGGCAAAAATATCCTCTTTGGTAATAGCCTGAGATATATTCATGGGCAGTTTAAAATACCCCCCTGAAAGAAAATAGCCTTCCTGCCTGAATTTAAGGTGTGTTTCAATAAAATCATTGCGGGGTATACAGTCGCCGTCTGTAAAAATAAGGTAATTGGTTTTAGAAGCTATAATAGCTTTATTGAGTATCTGCGATTTTTGAAAACCATTATCCTCCTGCCAGACATGAACAAGCGGCATGCTTATTTGTGTACGGAGCCTGTCCAATAACTCTTTAGTTTTAGGCCCGGAGCCGTCATCAGCAATAATAATTTCAAAATCCTTTTCTGTCTGCACGCTAAATCCCCAGATAACTTTTGCAAGCCATTCCTCAGCATTATAGGTACTCATTATAACCGATGCTTTCATACTATTTCTTTTTGCCTATTCCCAATTTACTTTTTAACCTTTTCTTCCTCCTGAATTTTTCCTGAAAGGCTGTGGTTTTTTGCCATAATTTTTCAAAAACCTCTGCTTCCGCCCTTCCATACAATTTAGCATATTCATTGCTCATAACGGCAACCATTTCCTTTTTTGGCGTAAGCCTTTTTAGGTTTTCCATGCGCTGGTCAAAACTCATAGCGGCATGAAATTCCATCCTGTTAAGGTCAACCAGGTAAAAATCATATATGCCCTCCCCTCTTTTAACTATAAGTGTATTACCGGGAGAGTGATCTTTAAACTCTATGCCTTTTTCATGCAGCCTGAACGAAAACTGTGTAAACTGCCTCAAAATTATTTCATGCTCAGGGTAGTCAGGGTCAGCAACCAGTTCCCTGTAGGTTAGGTCAGGATAAAGGTGTTCGCATACATAATAGCTATCGGTTAGGCCTACAGCGTCATAATTTTCAAAATAGGCAATAGGTTTAGGTGTTCCTATATTATTTTCCAGCAGCCTTTTTGCAAACTCAAATGAACGCCTTGCTTTTGATTTCCTGAAAAACCTGTACACAATTTTATTAATAAGGTTGGGCATGCGGAAAGATTTTACGTTTATAACCTGCCCGTTAATAGTAAAAAGCTTTATCACGTTTCTTTTGCCTTTCACCAAAACTTCACCTGTATGGGTAAAATCAGCTATTGCCTCTTTTATTTTTCCCCTGTCCAGGCTGTTATCCTTATCAAATACTTGGTTCATCACGCAAAATTACGATTTTGTTCAAATATACCTACAGCCGCATAAAATATTCGTAATATTGCAGGAAAGCTGTTTTAATGAAAACTATATTTTTAGAGGCTCACCATGTAAAAAACCTTTATTTCGGGTTTGGGCAATTTAACTATAACCTGCTGAAAAGCCTTAGTAAAATTGAAAATCCTGAATTTGAATTTGTGGTGCATGCAAAAAATATCAGCTTTTTAAAAGAGCAGTTTGGCAGTTACTTCAGCTACAAAAAATATTATTCGTTAAGAAGGTATCCTGCCTTAAGAATAAGAAAAGAATACAGCCTTTGGCACGCCCTGAACCAAAACACAAAAATTGAGCCCTACGGCAGCAATGTACCTTATCTGCTTACAGTGCATGACCACCCTAATATTAAAGATACTGAAAACTACAGGCAACTGCCGGAGCATAAAATATTTCAGGAAAAGCTTAGCCGAAGTACCGCAATTACATATATTTCGGAATACACAAAGTTGTCCACGCAAAAATTTTATGATGTTCCCAATGTTCCGCAGTTTGTAATATATAATGGTAACCCTATTACAGATATTACCCTCGCTGAAAATTTTACACCAAATTTTGTCCCAAAACGCCCTTTCCTGTTTACCATAGGGGTAATACAGCCACGTAAAAATTTTAACCAGCTTATAAAAATGATGGAGTTTTTACCGGAGTTTGACCTGGTAATTTCAGGGGCAAATAATACCGGTGCGGGAGAAGAATTAAAAAAGCTTATTAACCATTCAGGCTTACAGGAGCGTATAACACTTACAGGACAGGTTAATGAGGCTGAAAAGCAGTACTACTACAAGCACTGCACAGCTTTTGTTTTCCCTTCAAGAAGGGAAGGTTTTGGCCTGCCGGTTATTGAAGCCATGCGCTTTGGCAAACCTGTTTTCCTTTCTGATAAAACATGCCTGCCGGAAATTGGCGGCGATGCTGCCAGCTACTGGTATAATTATGAACCGGAGTACATGGCAGGCGTGCTGAAAGAGGGCCTGGAAAACCATTATAATAATGAACCCGTGATGGTTGAAAAGCTGATAGCGCGCTCCAAACACTTCAGCTGGGATAAAGCCGCTTTGGAATATTATGATGTGTACAAACAGCTTTTAAAATAACTCAGGCTGGAAGCTGTATTAAATCGCCCAGCTTTTCATTCATCCACTCTACAGCTATCCTTTTAATACCGCCGGTAGGGAAAAAAGTAAGTTCGCCAAAATAAATTTTGCCCTGTAAAGAATATAAATCCACACGTATAAAAATAAAACCTTCTGAAAGTATTTTGGCAATCCTTACCATTTCGTCAAAATTTTCAGGTTTAGGCATATCCCTTTTCAGGAAATTACGTGGTTCTTTTTCAGGATGCACCTTTTGCCAGTCCATGGTGTAATAGCATTTTTTCTCATCCCCATTCTCGGTGAGCTTTACCAGTACATAATGAGGAACTCCGTTAAAGCAGTAAAACTTGTAATCTATAAGCAGGTCTTCGTCAGCTTCACTTAAATATTTTTCAGCAATAATACGCGGAGTTATATCTTTATAAACCTTTTCGCGGTTTTTGTAATACTGGTTAAGCTGCATCCACTGTTGCAGTTTGGCTTTGGCCTTTGGCCAGTTCAGTTTACTTTTATCCTTTACAATTATATTAGTGCCCGATGCATGGGTGCATTTTAAAACAAACTGCTGCGGCAGGGTATCAATATCAATCTCCTCAACTGAATTATAAACACCGTAAAGTTCATTTAGTATGTCATCGCCTGCTTTCTCGGCTACCAACTGCCTAACGGCATACTTATCTGCATACTCCTTATACTGCTCAGTATATTTATAAAGTTTGAGCCATTGTATTTTTTCAGTAAATTCCTTGGGATTCTCAAGGTTAAGCTCCCTTTCATTTTTAAGGTAATATAGTATTTTAAGATACTTTACATCATCGGCTTCCCTTTTTTCAAGGTAGTTCACCAAAAAGCGGTAATACTTTCTTTTAAAAAAATTCATAAACACTATTTTTTGGAAGCCTGCAATACCTCATTAAGCTCGTCAAACATTTTTTTGGCAATCACTTCTTTGGTGAAGTTATTTTTAAGGAATTCATATCCGTTTTTCCTGAATTCATCCTGTAACCCCTCATCACCCAGTAACTGCTGAACCTTATCTGCAAAATCTATTGGGTTGCCCACCTGCGCCATAAGCCCTGTTTCACCATTAACCACCACTTCGGGAATACCGCCTGCATTAGCTGCCACAATAGGCACATGGCAGGCATAGGCTTCCAGCAGTACACCGCCTGTAGGTTCATTGTTGGAGGTAAACATGAATAAATCAAATTCGGGCAAAACCTGCGGTATATCCTTCCTGAAACCCGCAAAAATTACTTCGCTGTCAATACCTAAATCTTTTACCTGCTGTCTTACCTGCTGCTCCAGCCCGCCTTCGCCAATCAGTATAAATTTTGCCTTTACACCCCGCTTAACCAGTTCGGCTGCTGCATTAACCCAGGTTACATGGTCTTTAAATCCTGTAAAGGCAGCTATATTGCCTATAATTTTATAATCGTCAGGAATAGAAAATTCTTTCCTTAGTATCCCTGCATCTTTATATTTGAATTTATGAATATCAGTAACACTGCCCACAACGCACATTTTACTGTGGTCTTTAACTGCATATTTCAGTACATCGACTACAGGGTTTGATACGCATATAATTTTCTTAATTTCTTTATAATTGTATTTCCACTTCCTAAGAAAGTTGGTATCCACCCTTTTAATAAGAGTACGGCACAATACCAAAGGAATTTTAAGTCCGTAAAATATGGACGACAGGACGCTTATTGTGTGCGACTCGCTGTTATGGATAAATACAATATCAGCCCTGTTTTCATCGGCTGCCTGTTTTAAGGCTTTGGCAAACTTAAGGTCATATTCACCATTATATTCCAGTCCTATTACCTGCATATTTTTGCTTTTGGCAACATTATATAGTTCGGAGTCTTTTATACACACAATCCACTGGTCTTCAACATAGCCAAAATCGCGAAAAGCCTCATATAAATAAATTATCTTTTGCTCGTGCCCGCGCCAAACCCTTGATGCAGTAACCTGTATTAATCTCATAAATAGCGTTTGCAGGCAAAGGTATCAAAAATAATAATGTTGCATACTAAGCATATTATTAACTGCTGTTATATAAACTTTCAATATTTTTGCTTTATAATTAATTGTAATGATAAAGTTTCTCGACCTGCAAAAAATAAACATGCTGCACCAAAAGGAAATTGAGCAGAAACTGCTGGAAACCTTTAGGAGTGGCTGGTATTTACTGGGTGAAGAAACAAAACTTTTTGAACAGAACCTTGCAGGTTATATAGGTGTAAAGCATGCCATAGGAACAGCCAACGGCCTTGATGCACTGCGGCTTATTTTGCGTGCCTATATGGAAATGGGTGTAATGCAGCCAGGGGATGAAGTTATAGTGCCTGCCAATACTTATATAGCTTCTGTACTTGCCATAACAGAAAACGGGCTGAAGCCTGTTTTTGCCGAACCTGATGAAACTACCTTTAATATTGACCTCACGAAAATTGAGGAAAGCATATCACAACGGACAAAAGCTATTATGATAGTGCATTTATACGGGCAGGCTGTTTTTTCGGACGCGTTACAAAATCTTGCCCAAAAGTATAATCTTAAAATTATAGAAGATAATGCCCAGGCTATTGGCGCCGTATGGAATGGCAGGAAAACAGGCAGCCTTGCCGATGCTGCTGCATTCAGTTTTTATCCTGGTAAAAATCTTGGTGCCCTTGGCGATGGCGGTGCGGTTACATCCGATGATGATAGGCTTGCAAAAACACTAAGGGCACTGGCAAATTATGGGTCGGAAACCAAATATGTGCACAAATACAAAGGGCTGAATTCAAGGCTGGACGAAATACAGGCAGCCGTTTTAAATATAAAACTACAATATCTTGATGCCGAAAACCAAAAGCGCAGGGAAATAGCTGAATTTTATATCAACAACATTATCAATCCTAAAATAAAAGTACCTGCTTGGCCCGCCAAACCTGAAAGCCATGTATGGCACCTATTTGTAATACGCTGTACCGAAAGGGACAGGCTACAGCAATACTTAACAGATAACGGAATACAAACACAGGTACATTATCCAATTCCGCCCCACAAGCAGGATGCTTATAGGGAGTATAACACCCTGTCTTTACCTGTTACAGAAAAACTGCATAATGAAGTGCTGAGCCTGCCGATAAGCCCGGTGCTTACTCAGGAAGAAATACAAACAATTACTGAAATACTTAATAAGTTTTAAACAGTATGGAACATACAATTAACGAAGAAGTGCACAATGCATTTGAGGTAATAAAAAATGGCGGTATAATATTATACCCTACAGACACGGTTTGGGGTATAGGCTGTGATGCCACCAACCCTGAAGCCGTAAAAAAAATATATGAGCTGAAACAACGTGAAGAAACCAAAAGCATGATTGTGCTGATGAATGGCGACAGAATGATGCATAATGTTTTCCGGGAAATACCTGAAGTTGCCTGGCAGATAATAGAGCTGAGCGATAAACCTACAACGCTTATACTGGATAACCCTAAAAATGTGGCTCCTAATTTAGTTGCATCAGATAATACACTTGGCGTACGCTTAGTGAAAGAACCTTTTTGCTACAAACTCATGAAACGCATGAAAAAACCGCTGGTTTCAACTTCTGCTAATATAAGCGGCATGCCAACACCTAATTCTTTTAAAGAAATAGACCACCATATTTTGGACGGAGTTGACTATATTGTAAATTTGCACCACGATAAAATTGCCGCAAAACCATCCACTATTATTAAAATAGGTAACGATTTGCAGGTAAAAGTGATACGACCTTAATGAAAGCAAAAACTTCATATAAAGAAGCATTAAATAATAAAATATTTACAATAACCTCCCAGGCTGCTGCAACGCTTAATGTAAAAAGTTATGTTATTGGCGGCTATGTGCGCGATTTTCTTTTAAACAGGGGCCTTAAAAAAGATATAGATATTGTTGCCGTTGGCAGTGGTATTGCACTGGCAGAAAAAGTTTCTTCCCTGCTGCCCGGTAAGCCTAAAGTTCAGGTTTTTAAGAATTACGGTACTGCCATGCTGCGCCATAACGATACCGATATTGAATTTGTGGGTGCGCGTAAGGAATCCTACCAATGGGAAAGCCGAAAGCCGCATGTTGAAACAGGTACACTAGAAGATGACCAAAACCGCCGTGATTTTACCATTAACGCCCTTGCCTTATCCCTTGATGAAGCAGATTTTGGCGAACTGGTAGATCCATTTAACGGAATGGACGACCTTAAAAAAGGTATTATACGCACGCCTTTAGACCCGGATATAACCTATAGTGATGACCCGCTGCGCATGATGCGTGCCATACGCTTTGCCACACAGCTTAACTTTACTATTGAGGAAGAATCGTTAAAGGCAATAGGACGTAATAAAGACCGTATAAGTATAATTTCCGGTGAACGAATTGTTGACGAACTGAATAAAATATTGATGGCGCCAAAGCCATCAACAGGATTTAAACTTTTGCACCAAACGGGGCTTTTGCAAATTATTTTACCAGAGCTTACCGCCCTGAAGGGTGTTGAGGAAGTAGAGGGCCAAACCCACAAAGATAATTTTTATCATACCCTTGAAGTGGTTGATAATATTGCCCCAAATACTGATGATGTATGGCTTAGGTGGTCGGCATTGTTACATGATATTGGTAAGGCACCAACAAAAAAGTTCCATAAAAAAATAGGCTGGACGTTTCACGGGCATGAATTTGTGGGAGGTAAAATGGTTAAGAAACTTTTTGAAAGGCTGCATATGCCCCTTAACCATAAAATGAAATATGTATCTAAAATGGTTATGCTCAGCTCCCGCCCTATTGTGTTAGCACAGGATATAGTAACTGATTCTGCTGTGCGCAGGCTTATATTTGATGCCGGAGAAGATGTTGAAGATTTAATGACCTTATGCGAGGCTGACATTACCACGAAAAATCCACAAAAATTTAAAAAGTACCATAATAACTTTAAAATTGTACGCCAAAAAATTGTGGAAGTTGAGGAGCGCGACCATGTGCGCAATTTCCAGCCACCCATAAGCGGGGAAGAAATTATGGAAATATTTAACCTTAAGCCCTCTAGGGAAATAGGTGTGCTTAAGGAAGCCATAAAAGAAGCTATACTGGAAGGTGAAATTCCTAATGAATATAATGCTGCCCACGATTTTATGATGGAAAAGGCTTTAAAAATGGGGCTTAAAACAAACTAATACACAATAAAATGAAGCAAAATAAACCGGTAATACTATGGCTGCTATCAGGCTGTGCCCTGGTTTTTATCATGGTTGTAGTGGGCGGAATTACAAGGCTTACCAATTCCGGGCTTTCTATGACCGACTGGCATTTGGTTACAGATACATTTCCTCCTATGAGCGAGGAAAAATGGCAGGATGCTTTTGAGGAATACAAAAAATTCCCCGAGTATCAAAAAATTAATATCCATAACGATTTTACGCTTTCAGATTATAAGTTTATTTATTTCTGGGAATGGTTCCACCGCCTTATAGGCAGGGTAATAGGGATAGTTTTTATTATTCCGTTTATTTATTTCCTAATACGCAAAAAACTGGATAAGGCAACTGTGGGAAAATGCCTCATACTTTTAGCTATGGGTGCCTTACAGGGTTTTTTCGGCTGGTTCATGGTAAAAAGCGGACTCGTGGATAATCCTGATGTAAGCCATTTCAGGCTTTCACTGCATTTAACTTTTGCTTTTGTAACTTTTGCCTATACGCTTTGGGTAGCACTTGATTTAATTTACCCTGAGAGGAAACCGGCTATTGCACCGCTTAAAAAACTGGCACGTATAACACTTTTAATCCTGTTATTGCAAATTATTTATGGTGGCTTTGTTGCAGGGCTAAACGCCGGGCTGATACACAACCACTGGCCTTTAATGAGTGACGGGCAATTTATGCATGACAGTATTTTTATAGAAAAGCCTTCTTTACTGCTTGCATTAACAGAGGGGCAAAGCGGCGTGCAGTTTGTGCACCGCACTATGGCTTATGTAGTAGTTGCTTTTATAGTATTCCTGTTTTTTAAAGGGAAAAAATACAACCTTGATACTCAGCAAAAGCAAGGTTTAAATGCCCTGGTCATTATTGTATCGCTTCAATTTATACTTGGAGTATTTACATTATTACTAAGGGTGCCCTTATGGCTTGGGCTTGCACATCAGGTAGTTGCATTTTTCCTCCTTACCGCAATGACTTTTACACTGCATAGACTAAGTAAATAATTGTGATAAGCTTAGCATGGCTTTGGCAGTATTTTTAGATTATCAATAGTAACTTTATACTATAACAAATAAAAACATATAATCATGCCAAATTCAGAAGAAATAAGAGGAAACTGGAACGAGTTTAAAGGTAAGCTTAAACAGGAATATGGACAGCTTACTGATGACGACTTAACATATGAAGAAGGAAAAGAAGATGAAATGTGGGGACGCCTTGAAAAGAAATTAGGTAAAGCGAAAAAAGAAATACTTTCTATTTTCCAATAGCCTGAAGTTCCTTTAAGGATATACTGCATTTCCCGAAACTGTTTTATAAACCGGATATTAGTTTTTAAATAACTAAAGCTATCGTTTATAAAACAGTTTCTTTTTTATTCCCCTCCGGCAGATTGAATTACCAAGGTGGTTCCTTTTAGCTTTGCACCTTCTGCAGTTATCTCAATCTTACCTTTATTTTTATCTGCCTGTATAATTAACTGCGCATATCCGTTAAATAATTTCCTTTTCCACTGCGGGGCTTTTTTAATAACCTGTATCACTCCCGGGTCTGTATTTATTTTATCCCATTCATGTGCTTTATGTATCGGTGGCGCTATTACAGCAACCGTATTGTTACCCTCTTTTAAAATAGGAGCGGGCAATTTAAATTTCAGAGTATCTTTGTCATCAGGCATTACCCTTATCCCATTAATAAAAACAGCCTTATCAGTACCTAAATTTTTATAGTAATACGTTATTTCTGCATCTTTAAAACTTCCTGTTAAGGTAAATATACCCTCATATACAAATGCCGGTGGCAGGTTTTTATAATCCCTGTCTTTAAATGCCTCCCTCCAGTCCTTTAAATTAAAATCCGGTAAAGATGGAAGTCCGGCTGTAGCCAAAGGCTGCTCTTTTAAATCATTTATAGGATATAACGTTATGCTATCTAAAAATTTATCCGGTTCCAGCGAAGTAGGATTTCCATTACCCACACCTATTATTTTACCCGGGCCTTTTATAGTAAATTGTATTTCATTACTGGCAGTTGGCACATGCCTGCCTTTGTTATCTGTTACTTCCACCGTAATAACAGCTACATCAGTACTGCCGGATAACTTATTTTTGTGCGGGGTCAATTTAATTTTATCTGCCCTGCCTGTTGTTACCCTTTCCGCCTGCAGCGCTCTCTTTCCATTTTTATACCCAACAGCACTTAACTTGCCCGGGCTGTAAGGCACATTCCATTCCAGGTGGCTGTTAACCTGCATTTTCTTTTTCCCCAAGCTTTTTCCGTTTAAAAATAATTCCACCTCATCACAATTGGAATATACCCAAACATCTATTTTCCTGCCTTCCATTCCCTCCCAGTTCCAGTGGGGCAATATATGCAATACATCTCCCTTTCCCCACCATGATTTTAAATAATACACGTTATCTTTTGCAAACCCGCAAACGTCCATCATCCCAAAATAGGAAGTAACCGAAGGCCAGCCATAAGGAGTCGGCTCGCCCCGGTAATCAAAACCTGTCCATATAAACATCCCCGCAAGGTAAGGGCGTGCCGCATAAAAATTCCATCCCTCTTCTATACTGTAAAAAGAGGGACGTGGTTTTTTATCATAGGTACTTTGGTAATGTTTTTCATTATCTGTAAAATATACTCCCCTTGTGGCAAAGGTGGAACCCTCTTCGGTGCCCATGCCCGGTTGCTGTTTGTACTGACCCCTGTGTGCATCTATATCGCCATTACCCAGATAGTTATACCCCATCACCTCAACAACCGATGATATACCGCTTTTAAAACCTCCGCTAATGCCTACAGTTACAGGCCGTGTACTGTCGAGGCTTTTTGTGAATGCCTCCATGGTTTGTGCTATCCGCTCTCCTGTTATGCTATTTTCTATAGCCCATTCTTCATTCCCTACAGACCAGCATATTACACTTGGGTGATTCCTGTCACGCTCAATCATCTTTTTCAGGCTGCCTAAATGATATTCATTTACACCCATCAGCCTTGTTTCATCAATAACCAGCATACCAAGTTCATCACAGGCTTTAAGAAGCTCCGGCGTAGGCGGATGGTGCGAGCACCTGTAGGCATTACTACCCATCTCCTTAAGTTTCCTAATCCTGTAATACTGCAATTCATCAGGCAATGCAGTCCCTACCCCTGCATGGTCCTGGTGGTTGTTTGTGCCTTTTAGTTTTAAAGGTTTTCCATTCAGAAAAAAACCTTTTTCAGCATCAAAATGTATTGTCCTTATACCGAAAGTTGTTTGGTACTCATCGATAATATTGCCCTTATATTTAAGCACTGTAACAAGCCTGTATAATTCAGGGTTATAAATACCCCAAAGCTTTGGCTTAAAAACTTTTAATGACATTTTATATGCAACAGTCTTGTAATATCCGGGAACTACATGCTTTGAAATTTCAGCAGCTATCTTTTTTCCTGCTGAATCATATATAGTATTTACAACCTCAACTTCACCAGCAGTATCGATTTTATGATTTTCAATAAAAACGGTGGCTGCTACTTGTGCATTATCACCATTAAGCGCAGATACCACATATGTACCATTAGTGGCTATATGCAGTTTATTTGTTTTGCAGAGATATACATGGCGGTAAATACCTGCCCCTTCATAAAACCATCCCTCCTCCATCCCGGCATCAACCCTTACAGCTATAACATTATTGCCATCATAATTTATATACTCGGTAATATCATATTCAAACGCATCATAACCACTTTCCTCAGTACCTAAATAGTGGCCGTTAAGCCACACTTTCGAATTACGGAACACACCATCAAACTGTAGCGTAATCCTACGGCCTAAATCACTTTTGGGAATAGTAATTGTCTTGCGGTACCAGCCAATGCTCTTTTCAGGATAACCTTTACCCGATGCCTTAAAACCATGGCTAAAACTTGCTTCTTCGCTAAAGGGCTGTTCTACAGCCCAGTCATGCGGTAAATTTAACTGCCTCCAGGCCCTGTCATCAAAATCAGGTGCAGCAGGGCCATCGCCATAACCGGTTTTTGCCAAGTATGAAAAATAGCCTGTCGCATGGTTGTAGTCTTTGGCAACATCAGACGGATGCCCAAAGGCAAAATGCCAGTCATCATCTATAAGTATTTTTTCACGGGGTGAATTTTCCTGACCGAAACAAAGTGTGTAGATAAATAGCAGGATATAGCTGTATGTAAACTTCATATTCACAGAATTGTAATCTGTAAATATAAAATATGCAAAGCACCGCCTGTAATACTATTTTTGCAGAAATGTAACAAATCTCCTCAAAGGAGATTTGTTTTAACTGCCAAGCCAGTCCCTGAAATCGTTTACCCGCTCCCGGCTCACTATTACTTCATCCGCATTATAAGTTGGCAATATAACCTTAAGCCTTGAATTGGTATAAACCACTATATCCTTAATGGTGTTTATACACACTATATGCTTCCGGCTAACACGGTAAAACTTTGCCGGGTCAAGCTCGTTTTCAAGCTGCTCCAAAGTACTTTCCAGCAGGTAGTCTTTATTATCCCTGGTGTGTATGTAAGTCCCCTTATTTTCGCTGAAAAAACATTCGGCATCATCAACATTTACCATTTTAAGGTGCTGTCCTATTTTTATGGCAAAACGCTTTTTGTAGCTTTTCTCCAAAGGGTTTACCAGCATCTTTTTTATCTGCTCAAAATCAAGAGAAAGGTTTTGCGGTTGTGGCCGGTATTCCCTGTATTTATTTACAGCTGTTTCAAGGTCATCTTCATCTATAGGCTTTAATAAATAGTCTATACTGTTTAGCTTAAATGCCCTCAGTGCATACTCATCATAAGCCGTAGTAAAAATAATGGCACTGTTAATAGTAACCGTTTCAAATATTTCAAAAGAAAGCCCGTCAGACAACTGTATATCCAAAAAAATAAGGTCAGGGTGCGCATTTCCTGAAAACCAGTTTATAGCTTCCTCTACAGAGTGAAGCATGGTTTCTGCGTTTATGCCCAGTTTTAGCAGTTTGCGTTGCAGCAGTCTTGCAGCCGGTTTTTCGTCTTCAATTATTATTACATTCATCTTACTTATTTTACTCCCATTTAGTACGGTTGCCCTGATTTCTTTCCATCATTTCCTTTATCTTCCTTTCTTCCCAGTTATTACCCAGTAAAATATTACTGCTGAACGTTCCCAAAGCATGAAACAAAACACCTATTCCCCAAAAAATGGCTGTACTGAATGCCTGAAAGGTAAAAAATTCTTCTCCCGGTTTCATATCTTCCCAGTGCATTAGCAATAATATGATGTTTACTACCAAATAAGCTGTAAAGTGCATATAGAAGCCTTTTATAGACTTTACTTTTTTCCTTGCCCTGTCATAACGCAGCTGCTCCTCAACTGTCCTTAATGTATTATTGTTCATGACCTTATTTTTTATTTTCTTCCTGTATTAGCTCTATAAGTTTTAGTTCTTCCCAATTTTTACCCATAAGGAATGAAACTCCAAATACCTTAAAAATATGTATTAGCAATCCTATACTCCAGCCAAAAGCAGCACCATAAGCAATATAAATAAATAAGTCCTGCTTTTTTTGAAACCCTACCCACAGTAGTACCAGTAAAAGAATAATAACCACTATATAAGCTGTAAGGTGCCTGTAAAAATTTCTTAAGGCATGGATTTTCTTTTTTGCGCGATTGTACAGTATTTGTTCATTCAATTGCCCTTCAGCATCGTTTCCTTTTTTCTCTTCCTTATTACCAATCAGCTCTCTTAATTTTTGTTCTTCCCAGTTTCTTTTCATAAATGGCATACTGTCAAATACTATCATACCATACACCGCCATTCCTATTCCCCATAATAGTATAGAATACCAGAACCAATTAAACTGAAGGTTATAAATTAAATTAAAATATATAAATACTAAATGAGCAGCAATATATACTAACAGGTTAAAATAAAAACCCCTTATAGCTTTCACTTTTTTCCTTGCTTCTTTATAAGCTTTTTGTGTAGTATTATCTTTCATAAGTAATTTCTTTTCTGAATTTCCTTGTCAATCAATTCCTTTAATTTTTTCTCTTCCCAGTTTTTCCCTAAAAAAGGAATATAATTATGTGCTGACATACCATGTACAGCCACACCGGTGCCCCAACCTAACATTGGAAACTGAAACCAGTAGGCTTCGGGTGTTAAATAGAGGTTTATAAACACAAGTACAGGAATAATGGTTAGGTAAAGACTAAGGTTAATGTAAAAATGTTTGATTTCCTTTACCTTTTTTCTGGCCCTGTCATAGGCAACTTTATTATAATCCATGCTCTAGTCCCATTTATTATTTTTCTCTTTTTCCATGTACTCGCGTATTTTTCTTTCCTCCCAGTCCCGGCCGGCAAACGGCATATAGTTAAACACGCTCATTCCATGTATTATAACCCCTACACCCCAGCCAATAGCAGGATAAATAAACCATAAATGCTCTGCGCTGGTATAAAGGTTAAGTACCATAAGCCCTAAAATCACTACTACATAGGATGTCAGGTTACCGTAAAAACCTTTTATTTCTTCCACTTTTTTCTGTGCTTTGTAATAAGCACTTTCTTTATCTGTATTTATTTGTGTTTCCATTATACTTACTTGTTTAGTTAAAATTGGTAATTTCACTGTAAAATGTTTTTCTGTTTGTTCTACCAGCACATTCCTGCTGGTTAATATTGCATACCGGCTTACTATATTTTGAAGCCCTACACCTTTCCTGTCCTGTAACACTTCTTTTTTCTGGAGGTCATTTTGTACCACCAGGTAACCTTTTTCTTCAAATATCCTTATATGAAGCGGGCGTTGCTGGCTGACAACATTATGCTTTATAGTATTTTCAAGGAGCAGTTGTAAAGACAGTGGTACTACCCTGGCCTCCTGATTATTAAAATCCTGTGGGATTTCAAAAGAAATACTATTTTCAAAACGCATTTTTAGCAGATTCATATAGGTTTTAGCAAAAGCCAGTTCCTCCTGTACGCTTACCAGTTCTTTATCCCGCTGTTCCAGCACATAACGGTACACTTTGGAAAGCGACGTTGTAAAACGCTGTGCACTTTCCGGATTTTCTTCTATCAGCGAGCTTAACACATTAAGGCTGTTAAAAAGAAAGTGAGGGTCTATCTGGTTTTTAAGCGATTCAAACTGTGCCGAAGCAACACCCGCCACTATTTTTTGCGCTTTTACACGGTTTTCCTGATACCTCCTGTAAAAGTAAAATATATGGACTATTGTATTAACAATAAGGGTAAGCAATAAGGTAAACCTGTAATTGCCAAGGCTGTGCGCAGCAAAAAAAGCCTGTATTGTATTGCCTTCAATAAAAAGTGAGTGCAGCAGCAACAGCAAAAAAACTAAAATCATAGTTACCATGCCTGAAGCCACAAAGCCTATGGCAACTCTTTTTAACGACATATTTCCCGTACCGAATACCCTGTCCAGCTTTATAAACACCAGTGAATTAGCCAAAAATATCGGTATTGCAAACAACATGAATTCGGCATACCATTCGGCCAGGCTAAAAGTTTCCCAGTTTATTTTGCCTAATACTGTAAAAACCAGTACTACTGTCAGGAACAAAAGTGTACCTGCTATTAGCGAACGGAATATTTCCCTGATATAAGTTTTCAAAGCGTATTATTTTTTACAATTTTCAAGTACTTGCTTTGCCCTGTCCAGCCCCCATTGAGGATGAAAGGGAGATTCAGGTTTAAAGGTAGCAAAAAGTTCAACAGCACGTTCAACCTCAGCACACATCGGTTTTGTATCTGTGCCAAAATAAGCCGCCGAACCCATATCAAATTCAGCTTTACTCAATACTACCCTCGGGTTATCAGGGGCTACTTGCATTGCTTTTGCATAAAGCCCGTTTACAGTACCCGAAAGTTTCATTCCGTTTGTCATAGGGTCAAAAGCAATCCATGCCGTATGTATCATTGCCTGCATTACCATAAGCTCCGGGTTGCCGGAAGAAAGTGCTTCAGCTTTTTCCTGCGCTTGCTGTGCTTTGCTTAAAAGCGCATTAACTTTTTCTTTGTCTTTAGTTGTAAATGCCTGCGTGGTATTAACAAGTGCCACATAATATTGTGGGAGCCAGTTGTCCTTCTCCGCTGCCCCTATCCTTTCAAACATAGCCGAAGCTTCGGCGGGCTTGCCTTCAGTCCATAATGAAAATGCTTTTTGCATTCCGCTTTCATACTGGGATTGCGCGTTAAGCATTGTGCTCACAAAAAAAATAACTACTGCTGTAATAACTCGTACCATAATATTTAATTTTTAGGTTGTTGTATTTTGATGAAACAAAGTTGCACCATAAACAACTCCTTTAAAAAAGTGTTTTACCGAACTGTAGATTTTTACGGATGAGCTGTAAAAAAAGATAAAGTATTTTAAAATTATAGTATCAAGGCTCTTATAAAGCAGGGAGTTAAAAATGATATTTCACTAATAATGCCGGAAATATGATTTTATAAAACTAATTAAACGGAGGGAAGAATACTTGCTAACCATACAACTTTGAATAAGGTTAAAGTAAAGGAAATACATTATTTATTATTAACCAGGCTTTTATGTAAAAATGCTTTACTGCCTTGTGGTGTAATTATATGCAGCCACTCTTTATGCTGCCCAAGTAATATTATTGTATTGTTACTATTAAGCCTGCCTAATACAGAGTAGTTGAGAGAAGGCCCCTGCCTTAAATTAGCAGTTCTTTTAACCTTTAGCAAGGTAGTTTTGAAATCAGCAGGATAATTTTCAGGTAGTATCTGTTCAGCTTTATAAACATAAGGCAGCGGATTAACTGCACCTGTAGCTTTATAAATTCCAAAATGCAGGTGTGGCGGGGTAAATTTTGCATTTCCTGTATTTCCCACAAATCCCAGCGTATCGCCCATTTTTACCCTCAAGCCGGATTGTACATTTATGCTGTCCAAATGGGCATAGTATAAGAACTTGCCAAAAATACCATCGCGAAGCCAAACCTGTTTTCCACCTATGCCCCTTTCTCCCGTAAAACCTATAATTCCATTTGTGGCCGCTACTACGGGTGTGCCTTTATGTGCAAAAATATCAATGCCTTCGTGGCGGCGTTTGCCGCCTTCGCGCTCCATACCCCAAAAACTTCCTATAGCCCCGTTACTTTTTCCTGCTACGGGAAAATTATATTGCGGTTTTTTAGTTATGCTTATAAAAAAATTACTGTTGGCAGCTATTTCAGGCTGAATCATTAATTTGTAAATACCTGATGATTGTATTGCAAATTCAAGCCTGTGCTGATTTAATTCCGAACGTTTTTCATTTTTATTATCCTGAAATAAGTCTATAAAAACCCTTTGAGAAGAATCTTTAATAACTTCTGTCACCAAAACCTCTCCTTCCTGCAGGTTTAGGTTATAACTATAAGCTGTTTCTTTTAAAGGATTAAATGTACCTTTTTCACCATAAGGAAGCGAAATATTGAGGCTATCCTTTAAAGCACTGTTATATGCCTCTATCCATGCCTCATACAGCATCATATTTTCCTTAAATTCCCTTTTATAAACTTCTCTTGCAGTAGGTTTTGTTATAGCGTCAGCCACACTTGTTACAGCATTAGAAATACCTGAACAACCGGGGCATGAGAACGTTAGCAATAGCACAGCTACAGCCGCTGATAAATAAATTAAACTTTTCTTTTTCACACTGCCAATAATACAGTAACTGTGCCAGTATTTGTTAACTAACCTATAATACCCAAATACATAAATTACAGATTTTGCAGTTGGTTTGTTTTTTTGTTGTCGCTTATTGTCCAGAAAAAGCCAATAAAAACAAAACGGTCGGCAGCCTGTGTTATGGGCTGGCGCGCAAAAGTACCATCAGGGCCAGGAGTGCTGGCATAGTTGTAGCCAAATATATTATCGGAGCCTGCAATATTTGAAACGGACAGGTATAATATTTTTTGCTGGCTTACCAGCCATGCCCAGCTAAGGCTAAGATTATTATAGCTTTTTGTTTTTCCATTCATAAAAGCCGACTCATTAGGGTTATTGTACGGCCTTCCTGAATTATAGGTATAGGTTACACCCAACTGAGACCTAAGGCTTTGAATCCAGTATTTTGTAACCAAAGAAAAATTATGTTTAGCAATATAGGATGGCGTAGCACCATATTCATAATTCCGGTAATCGCGCTCGCTGTCAATAAACGAATAAGATACCCAGTATTCCATATTTTTAAACGATTTGTTGTCTCTCCAAAAAACATCGATACCTTTTGCATAGCCAATGCCTGTATTACTGAAATCAGAGTTGTATTGTGCAGTGCCTGTATCATATTTTACAAGGCTGCCGTAATCTTTATAGTATGCCTCAGCCCTTAATGTGTATGAATCGGTGTTGTACAGGTAATTAAAAATATAATGGGCAGTTTTTTCATAGTTGGGGTTATTGTAATATTTAAGATAATCCTGCCCTGGAGTTTGGTAAAAATTACCATAAGCCAGCGAAATCTGGCTGTTTGAACCTGATTTATAGGCAAAGGCAGCCCGTGGTTCTATAGTAGTAGTACCAACCATAGCAGAGTGGGAACTGCGTACGCCTGCTTTTAAAGCCAGTTTTTTAGAGAAAAATATATCTGCCTCGGCATAGGCTGCCGCAATATTATTATTGTAACCGCTTTTAAATTCAAACTCTTGCGGCTCTTTGTACATTTCGTTAAAATCAGTTAGAAAATAATCTGCACCGAAGGAAAGCTTAAAGCGGTTTGTAATTTTCTTTCTTAATTTCAGCTTAAGGTGCGAGCTGTGCTCTCCATTGGTAACTTCATTGCGGTTAAGCCCGATAGCATTATGGCTGTAACCATAACTCATTCCGGTTGTTATGGCCCATTGGTTACCCAATATGCCATTATAGGAAGTATTTACATATAAGTTGTTATTGGTTATAGCTGTGCGCACAGGTTCCGGCTGGTTGATATCGTCCTGATCAAGGCTAAAATCAGCATGGTCAAAGGCTGCATAAGCCTTAAACAAACCATTGGCAAATTTATAACGATACACTGTTTCCCCAGATAATGATTGATACGGTTTATGCCATGTAACATTTTGCTGTATTACCTTCTGGTAAGGTTCAAGATTAATATATGCAGCATTAAAGCTAAGGGAACTTTTTTCCCATTTTTGTGTATTGCCAAGCCCCAATCCTAGTTCGTAAAGTCATTAATGAAATATCGGTTTGCTCCTGCACCGGTTCATCTATAGTATTAAGCAATAAAACGCTGGAAAGTGCCTCACCATATTCTGCAGAATATCCACCTGTAGAAAATGTCATTCCCTTAAAAAGAAAAGGAGAAAAGCGCCCACGTGTTGGAATGTTATTGGCCGCAGCCCCATAAGGCTGTGCTACCCGTATGCCATCTATAAAGGTTTGTGTTTCATCTGCCTCACCTCCCCTAACAAATAATCTGCCGCTTTCGCCTACGGTTTGTGTGCCGGGTAATGTTTGCAGTGCGGCAATAATATCGCCAGCCGAGCCCGCAGTTGTTACAATATCCAGCGGCTTTAATGCAGTAACTTTTGTATTATCGCCTGTCTGGAAAGTACCAGCCGATATTACAACGGCATCAAGGGTATTTACATTTTCCCGCATTTTAAATGTTTTAGGCTGGTACTCTTCAATTACTATATCCTGCCTTATCTCTTCAAAAGAGAGGAAACTTATAACCAGAACCTGCTGCCCCTTTACACTTGCCTTGAAAGAAAAGCTGCCATCCTCTGCCGATGTAGTACCATCATAGGTACCATCCAGGTATATATTGGCTGCAGGCAGCGGATTGCCTTTTTCATCTGTAACCTTGCCCGAAATTAATGTTTGTGCTGCTGCTGCTGAATAAGCCAGGAATAATATTAGAAAAATAATTGTCCGCTTCATAATTGTATTGGTTTTGTTGGGACAAAGTTGCAGTAACCTGTAAACGAATAATAAAAAAAATTACCCAATTGTAGAATGAACAGGATGAATTGAAATAAAAATTTTATTTTAGCCCGCCAAACAAAAATCATAGATATATCAATACATAAATCAATGCTACTAAAACCAATACAATTTTAATTTTAAACATAATTACCAATAAAACAAATTAACCTACAAATGAAAAAGTTATTACTATTACTGTTATTTACAAGTTTCACAGCCATTTCACAAATTACATATCAGCCAGGGTATTTTATTGACAATAGCGGCAATAAAACAGAATGCCTTATAAAGAATACAGGATGGAAAAATACACCTACAGAATTTAGCTATAAATTAAACGAAAATGATGAACCAAAGATTAATACAATAAAAACCGTAAAAGAATTTAGCGTAGAATCACACAAATTTTTAAGATTTAATGTAGATATTGATCGACCGAGTAGTAATGTAACTGTTATGAGTTCTCCCGAACCGGAATGGAAAAAGGAAACATTATTCCTTAAAGTTTTAGTTGAAGGCAGCCTTAACTTATATCAATATGAAGATGGTAAGTTAATGAGATATTTTTTCAGTAAGAGTGATCATAGTAAACCTGAACAATTAGTATACAGGAAGTATAAGATTAAAGGCGAAACAGTTTACAATAGTAACGGTAGTATAAAAAAAGACAACAATGCTTTCCAGGAACAGCTTTACAATAATATGAAGGACAAGATTTCTAACATAGAAAGATTTATAAAAATCAGCTATAAAAAAGATGACTTGGTGAAAATTTTTGTAGAGTACAATACTAATGATGATTTATTTAAGGATTTTACTGCAACGCAAAACAAAGGCAGCCTGCATTTAAAAATTACTCCCGGTATAAATTTCGCAACATTTAAAGTTTCTAATGAGCTTGCACTGTTTAAAAGTTTAGAGTTTAGCGATAAAACAATATTCAGGCTTGGGGCAGAACTGGAGTATGTATTGCCTTATAACCGAAATAAATGGTCTTTATTTATCGATCCAAATTTTCAGCAGTATAAAAATAAAGGTAACGTTGGGCCATATGACTTAGAAATGAATTATACATTTATACAACTTCCTATTGGTGCCCGGCATTATATGTATTTAAATGATCAATCGAAATTATTTCTTGATATTGCTTTTGCTATGTCTTTTGCCATTAATGACTCGAAATTAAGTTATTACGATTCTGTTACGATTGACTTAAGGCAAACTTCTACATTTGTTATTGGTGCAGGCTATAATTATAAAAGATACAGTGCTGAAGTAAGATATGCCTTTAATGATAATCCTTTGGAAAATGAGATTGGCTGGGAAGCTAATCTAAGTTCTGTCGGCATAATATTAGGATACAGGATTTTTTAATTACTAGTGAATGCTAAAAATCAATAAAGTACATCACATAGCCATAATCTGTTCTGATTATGAAAAATCTAAACTGTTTTATACCCAGATATTGGGCTTTTCAATTATAAAAGAGCATTACAGGAAAGAGCGTGATTCCTTTAAGCTTGATTTGGCAATACATGGTGTTTATACTATTGAGTTATTTTCATTTCCAAATCCGCCTGCCCGTGTTTCACTTCCGGAAGCTGCAGGCTTACGGCATATTGCATTTGAGGTAGACAGCATAAGCAAGGCTGTTGAGTGGCTTAGCAAACATAATATAGAAGCAGAACCGATACGGGTTGATGAGTTTACAGGAAAAGAATTTACCTTTATATCCGACCCTGATGGGCTGCCTGTTGAGTTTTACCAGAAGTAACGCCATATTTAAAAAAACGGAATTTACAAAACCCTTATTCTAAATTTATAGAGTACCTTTGCTGCACCTAAAAAACATTAAAATATGATATATAAATTCAGGGTTATATTAGATGCAGAAGAAGATGTTTTCAGGGATTTGGCAATTGATGAAAACGATACGCTGGAAGACCTGCACAATGCCATAGTTAATGCTTTTGGCTTTGATGGTATGGAAATAGCTTCTTTTTATACATGTAATGACGAGTGGGTACAGGAAGACGAAATTCCACTTTTTGATACGGGCGATGTGCCGGGAGAGGAAAAAACCATGGCCGATTATCCGCTAAGCAGTATTCTTGACGAGCAAAGTACTAAGATAATTTATGTTTACGATTTCCTTAATATGTGGACTTTCTTTGTGGAGCTTGCTGCTATTGAAGAACCCGAAACAGGCGTGTCATACCCCGACCTTTTGTACAGCCACGGCCTTATGCCTGTAACTGCTCCTGATAAGGAATTTACAGCCGATGATAATGATATGTACAGCGATTTTGATGATGATTATGATGAAGATGACCTTGATATGCTGGACGACGACAATTTTGAAGATTTAGGGTTTGACGAAAACAACTGGAATTAAAAAACATATAGCCGATTACTATAAATGATTAACCTGTTTAACACACATATAGAAAGCCTTTCCATACACAGGGTTGGCAATAAAAGCCGTAATGAGGCTATATTTTTATCGGAACAGCCGTATAATTTAAACGATGAAATTTTACCGCTTATCAAGGAATACTTTTTTAAGCCTTTTCGTGATAAGGAAGAAAATTATTTCCAGTTTGCACATGATGTAGATTTGGATTATAATGATATGTACAATTTTGCCAATGAGATTTTTACCAATCCGGGCAGTGTACATGAGGTGTCAAAAAAAATAACCAAACACCTTTTTGAGCAGTCAAATCATCCACACATTAAAAATGGCGAAGTATATGTTGCCTACCTTACCAATGTAACTATAGATAATAATCCTGTAGATGCCATAGGTATATTTAAAAGTGAAATAAAAGCAGATTTCCTTCAGTTTGAAGAAAAAGGGCCTAACCTTGAAATACTTTTACAGCAGGGTATTAATCTTAATAAGCTTGATAAAGGCTGCCTTATATTTAATTATAAAAAGGAAGACGGCTACAAGATACTTACTATTGACAGTAACCGTTATGATGCCCGCTACTGGCTGGAACACTTCCTTTCGGTTGATGCTTTCCAGGATGAAAACTTCATGACAAAAAAATACATGAAGTTTGTACAGGATTTTGCAAAAGATGTGGTTTTGCCTGCGGAAGACAAAAAAGAAGAGGTAATGTTCATGAACCGCTCGGTTAACTTCTTCGCTAAAAATGATGAGTTTGAAGAAAGCAAATTTCTTAATGAAGTACTTGATAATCCCGACCTTATACCTGAGTTTAAAAACTATAAGGTTGAAAAAGCACCTAAATACAGCATAGAAGATGTTACCACATTCCCTATTGCGAATGCCGCTGTTACCGATGCGCGTAAAAAAATGAAAAATGTCATTCAGCTGGATACCAATATTCAGATAAAAATGGATTTTGTGAATCCTGAAAGCGCTGAAAAATTTGTTGAAAAAGGCTGGGATGAGGAAAAACAGATGTATTATTACCTCGTTTATTTTAATAAAGAACAAAAAAGCTAATATTCAATATATCAGCAAAAAAAGAGGCCAATGGCCTCTTTTTTTGTTAAAGCGGTGATAATGCTGAACCAAAAAAGTATTTTTAGAGTTACATTAGCACGCGAACCTGTAAAAGAATGTACTTAAAAATAAAACTGCTTATTGTAATGTTGTTGTTCGGAGCCGGCACAATGGTAGCGCAGGTAAACCCTGCCAGCAAAGACTCCGTTAAGGAAAAGCAGGACAAAATGTACAGGAAAATAGAGAAATTCTCTAAAAAGAAAAAATTTACCAAATTCCTGCATAAATTAATATTCAAGCCGGTAAAGGCAAAAGAACCTTCGCGGGAAAGAAAACATATAAAGAAAAAGACTCCCGAACTGCAAAATACCTATGAAAAATATGAAGGTAAAGTAATTCGCACTATTACCATTGAAACCCTTGACCCCTTTGGCTATTCTGTAAACGACACTACAAAGAAACCTGATAACTGGCTCGAAAACTTTGGTAACAGCGTGCATTTAAAAAGCAAGCAGATGACTATAAGGAACCTGCTACTGTTTAAAAAGCATGAAAAGCTGGATTCCCTGCTTGTAAAAGAGTCAGAGCGTTTAATACGAAGCCAGAGATATATAAGGAGGGTAGCCATAAAGCCGCTGCCTGTTGGTACAAGCAACGATTCGGTTGATTTATATATCAGGGTTTTGGATTCCTGGAGCCTTATACCAAACGGCTCGGCATCAGGCTCCGGTACTTCTTTTGAAATAACCGAGCGCAATTTTTTTGGCTTGGGCCACGAGTTTCGTAATGAGTTTGATAAACGCTTCAACACCGGCCAGACTTCCTACCTTGCCCGGTACCGCGTCCCCAATATTGTAAATACCTACATAGACGGAGAAATAAATTATGAGATATGGCGGGGTGACAATTCGCAAAAAAGTTTTAGCCTGCAAAGGCAGTTTTTTTCTGCCTATACGCGTTGGGCAGGCGGTGTTTATTTTGAAGAAAAGCTGGTGCGGGATTCGTTGCCTGACAATGAGAATGTTTATGCTATGCAAAACTATAAAACCGAGGCACAGGACTACTGGGCAGGCTACTCATTTAAAATATTTAAAGGCTTTACCGAAGAAGACCGTACCACCAACCTTGTAACAACAGGCAGGTTTTACAATCAGGTTTATAAGGAATCTCCTTCTGCGGTTTATGATTCAATAAACTTCTACTCCGACCAGCGGCTTTATCTTACAAGTGTGGGTATCACATCCCGAAAATTCGTACAGGATAAGTTTCTTTTTAATTATGATATTGTTGAAGATATACCTATTGGTAAGGTATATTCTGCCACTTTTGGCATACAGGATAAAAATAACGAGCATCGCTTTTATCTTGGCGCACGCTATGGCTTCGGTAACTATTATAAATGGGGTTATTTAAGCACAAATGCTGAAGTAGGTTCGTTTTTTTACAACAACAACAGATACCAGAGTGTATTTAAGCTGGATATGCTTTACTTTACCAATATACTGGAATGGGGTGAATGGCGTTTCCGCCATTTTATAAAACCACTGTTGGTGTTTGGCGATAACAGGATGCCGATAATTACCGATCAGTTAAATCTTAATGGCGATAATGGCATACAGGGGTTTTTCAGCCGGGAAGTATTAGGCACAAGGAAACTTTTGCTAACCCTGCAAACACAATCTTATTCTCCATGGAATTTAAGCGGTTTCCGCATCAACCCGTTTATAAACTTTACTATGGGGGTAATTGGCGACCACAACCATCCTATATACCAAAGCAACTTGTACACAAAAGTAGGCATCGGGATATTATTGTATAATGATTACCTGGTTTTTAATAGCTTTCAGCTATCAATTGCGTTTTATCCCAATATACCCGGCCAGGGCAATAATGTATTTAAAACCAATACCTTTAAAAATACGGATATTGCCCTTCCTGATTTTCAGGTTGGCAAGCCGGTTGTGGTGCCTTATCAATAATATTTGCCTTTTTGCGTAACAAACAGGCCTACTTCTCGTCAAGTATATAACAACCATTAATTATTACATTTTGGAAACCATTCTTACTATACAAAACCTTGATAAAAGGTTTGGTAAAATCCATGCGGTTAAAAATGCCTCGTTCGAAATAAATAAAGGAAATGTTTATGGCATACTTGGGCCTAATGGCAGCGGAAAATCTACAACTTTAGGTATTATACTTAATGTGGTTAATAAAACCTCCGGCTCTTATTCCTGGTTTGGCGGCAGCATGGATACACACCAGGCACTTAAAAAAGTAGGCGCAATAATAGAGCGCCCCAACTTTTACCCTTATATGACTGCATACCAAAACCTGAAACTGGTTTGCAATATAAAAGGTATTTCCTATAATAAAATTGATGAAAAACTGGAGCTTGTAGGGCTTTCTGAAAGGAAGGATAGCAAGTTCAGGACTTATTCACTTGGTATGAAGCAGCGCCTTGCCATTGCGTCTGCCCTGCTTAATGACCCCGAAATACTTATACTGGATGAACCTACCAACGGTTTAGACCCGCAGGGCATACGCCAGATAAGGGATATTATACGGCAGATAGCTGCCACCGGCACAACTATATTGCTGGCATCGCACTTACTGGATGAGGTAGAAAAAGTGTGCAGCCATGTAGTTGTAATGCAAAAGGGCGTGGTACTATATACCGGCAGTGTAAATGGCATGATAGCCAACGAAGGCTTTTTTGAATTACAGGCACCAAATAGTGTGCAGCTTAGGGAAATACTGCAATTATTCCCTTACACAGAAAAAATTGAGGAGCAGGATGGAAAACTGCTGCTTTATCCTTCACAGCCTTTAGAAGCAGGAGAACTTAACAAATACCTTTTTGAAAAAGGCATTTGCCTTAGTCATCTTGTAAAAAGGAAATACAGCCTTGAAGAGCAATTCCTTCAGTTAACCTCAAAACAAACCAATTAATCAAGCATTAACATGAAACGTCTTCTTACTATAGAACTTCAAAAACTGTGGAAAAACAGGGCCAGCAAAATACTTATACTCAGTTACTTTGTGCTCCTTTCGTTTATAGCACTCCTTGCCTCTGTCAATTTTAAAATTATAGGTATTGATTTTCGCCTTGCCGACCAGGGAATATTCAATTTCCCTTATATATGGCATTTTAATACTTATATAGCAGCATTGTTCAAACTTTTCCTTGCATTGGTAGTGGTTTCCATGATGGCGAATGAATACACTTATGGAACGCTGAAGCAAAACCTGATAGACGGCCTTAGCAAGGAAGAATTTATTAAATCAAAATTCCTTACAATAACAGTATTTGCCTTTGCCTCGGCACTTTTTGTGTTTGTTATGTCGCTTATACTGGGGCTGAGTTTTTCCTCTTATAATGAAATGTCAATAATATTCTCTAATTTAGGTTATATTTTCTTTTATTTCCTAAAGCTGCTGGGCTTTTTCTCCTTCTGCCTTTTTGCGGGCATGCTGGTAAAGCGTTCGGCATTTGCCATTGGTTTTGTAATATTATGGGCTATAATAGAGTGGATTATTTATGGAGTATTACGTTGGAAAATTATAAAAGATGGTGAAATTACCGATACTGTAATGCAATTTTTCCCGCTTAACGCCATGAGCAACCTGGTAAAAGAACCGTTTACAAGGTTTCAGGCGTATAAAGCACTTGAAAACCAGGTTGCAGGAACAGTTAACCAAAAATTTTATGGTACCCATTGGTATGAAACCGTTATAGTAATTTTTTGGATAATTTTCTTTGTATTAATGTCTTACCGCATACTAAAAAAACGGGATTTATAGTATCTTTGCCGATGCTATGAATGTAAGGCGTTATTTTTATATTATTTTATCATTACTTTTTACACCTGTTGCTTTTGCGCAATATATACAGGTTAATGATAATTATACTGCACAACAGCTTGTTGATGCTTTGGTAGGCGGCACATGTGCACAGGTTTCCAATGTTTCTATTAACGGATGGTCGGGCTCGTCGGGCAGTGTCAGTTACGGTTACTTTACAAAAGGAACATCAAATTTCCCGTTTGATAACGGGATTATACTGAGCACAGGGTTTGCGTCTTCGTCTCCCGGGCCCAATAATTCACTGCTCAGCGAGGGCAGCACTGCGTGGGGCGGTGATAACGACCTTGAAGATGCGCTTAATGTTAATAATACTATTAACGCCACCGTACTGGAGTTTGATTTTATACCGCTTACCAACCATATTAGTTTTGACTATATGTTTTCGTCAGAACAGTATTTAACCAGTATCAATTCGCCCAACCAGTGTAATTATACCGATGGGTTTGCCTTTCTTTTAAAGGAAGCGGGAAGCAGTACTTATAAAAACCTTGCTATAGTACCGGGAACTAATATTCCGGTAAGGGTAAATACAGTACGTGGGGCTGGAGTATGCCCGGAAGCCAATGCACAATATTTTGGAGGATTTAACGGCACAAACCATCCTACAAACTTTAACGGGCAAACCGTTATATTAAAAGCGGAATCGGATGTAGTGGCAGGTACGCAATACCACATAAAGCTTGTAGTTGCCGACCAGGGTAATAATCTTTATGACTCGGCAATATTTTTAGGTGGCGGGAGCTTTAATGCTACTACCGATTTGGGCCCTGACAGGCTTATTGCTGCAAACAACCCGTTATGCAACGGTGAAAAGCTTACGCTTAATGCTGCCTATACTGGCGCTTTAGGATACCAGTGGTTTAAAGATGGTGTACCACAGGCAGCAGGCGCAATACCTTCTGAATTTGAGGTAAACTCACCGGGTGTATATACTGTTGAAGTACAGGTTAATTCAACCTGCTTTATAAAAGGCAGGATAACAGTGGAATATGTAGCGGCACCTGTTACATCAAGCCAGGTTTTATTGCAGTGCGATGATGATAGTGATGGATTAACCCGCTTTAACCTTTCGCTGGCAACCCCTTTGCTAACAGGTGGCGACCCAGACTTTACAGTTAGGTATTACAGGACCGTGAGCGATGCTAATACCGGGACTGATGCTATAACAAACCTGATTAATTTCCAAAACACCACTCCAAACCAGCAAATATTTGCTGTTATAGAAAACAGGTATGGGTGCAGTGCTGTAGGCATGGTAACTTTATCAACGGCAGTTAATGGATTAAGCAACCCTTCCCCTTTGCTGGAATGCGATACCGATGATGATGGTTTCTATAATTTTGACCTTACGCAAAAAAACGCGGAAATACTGCAAGGACTGCCGGCAGGGCTTCAACTTGAATATTATATTACACGTGAGGAAGCACTGGCAGGTGAAAATGCAATACCAACACCAGATAATTTTACCAATAATGTTGCAGGAAGCCAAACTGTATATGCGCGCATTTACAATGCAGGCGATTGTTACGGTATTGCCGAACTGGAACTTATTGCCGATACCTTTGGCAGCGGGTTTACCAATGAAACCGTTTACCTGTGTACCGATAGCTTTATAATACTGGATGCCGGAAACGGATTCCAGGACTATGAATGGGACACCACCCCGGTAACCTATTCGCAAACGTTAAGGGTGAGGCAACCGGGAACTTATACTGCCAGCTTTAAAAATAGTAATACCTGCACTGCCAGCAAAACATATATAGTATTACCCTCCGGGCCGGCTACCAATGCCGACTTTACTATTAATGATTTTACCAGCAACAATTCTATTACAGTTGTTCCTGAAGGCCCGGGCAGGTATGTATATTCACTGGATGGAATCAATTACCAGGAAAGCCCTGTTTTCAGCGGTTTAAATGCAGGGAGGTACACTGTTTATATAAAAGATGATAACAATTGCCTCCCTGTTTATACAGATATTGTTTTTGTGTTGGATTATCCACGTTATTTTTCACCTAACGGAGATGGCAAAAATGATTACTGGACCATACCTTATTTAAGGACAAGGGCAGATGCTGTAGTTACTATTTTTGATCGTTTCGGCAAAACCATAACAGGTTTTTCAGGCGCATCCGCAGGATGGGATGGCACGCTTAACGGGCGTACCCTGCCCGCAACCGATTACTGGTTTGTAATTGAATTAGACAATAAAACAATTAAGGGGCATTTTTCATTGCTCCGCTAACAGAATACTTTATACCCTAATGCCTAAAAATTTTTTACTATTTCTTCTGCTTATTTGCAGCCTTAAAATAACCGCCCAGAGTGATTGCCGCGATGCAATAACCGTGTGCGGCAATATGGCTTATGAAGGACTGAACGCTGTTGGTTTCGGCACGCAGGAACTGCAAAACACAAACGATTGCCAAAGCCAGGAAAACAATAGCTTGTGGTTAAAAATATCCATAAAAACAGGAGGTACTTTAGGCTTTACTTTAAAACCAAAAAATACTGACATTAATGTAGATTTTGACTTTTTTATATATGGGCCCAATGTTACTTGCGGCAGCATAGGCCGTGCTATACGCTGCTCTACCACCAATCCGGCAGCTTCGGGGGCTGCAAATAACTGGACAGGCATGAACGGTACTGAAACGGATGTTTCTGAAGGGCCTGGCGCATTTGGCAATAATTATATACAATGGCTTAACGTACTGGATAATGAAACGTATTTTCTTGTAATAGACAGGCCCATAGGAGGAAGTAACTTTGTATTGGAATGGACAGGCACTGCGGTTTTCCAGGATGCACCGTTATTCAACATACCTAACATAGAAGCACTTAGTCAGTCAACTTGTGATGATGACGCTGTTGATGATGGAAAAGTAGAATTTAATTTAACCACGGATGAGGCAAGGATTTTACAAGGCCAGCCTAATGTAGTGGCTACTTACCATGACTTTCAGAATGATGCCCTTACGGGTATTAATCCTATAACAAATCCTGCTGCTTACATTAATACATCGCAACGGCAAAACCTGTTTATGAGGTTAACCAATACATTAACGGGATGCTTTTCAATAGCGCCTTTTTCCATAGAAGTTGTTAACCCTGTAACAGCAGGACAACCGCAGGATTTAGAACTTTGCGATTTGTATGAGAATGGTACCCGTTTGTTTGATATAGCATCAAATGATGATGCTGTACGCAATGGCATGCCCAATACACAGGTTACTTATTATGCCTCTGTAACCGATGCCCGGAATAAAACAAATCCGTTAAGCAGCCCTTACCGCAACACATCACCACAACAAACCATATGGGCACGGCTTGAAAACATAAGCGGCTGTTACGGACATGATATTAAAACGTTTACACTTAATATAATTCCATTGCCTGACATTGATTTTGATTTAAGGATTAAGGATTTTACTGATAATAATAATTCCATATCAGTAGAAATGCCTGACCCTGAAAATTATCAATTTTCACTGGATGGAAATATTTATACCGACACCTCTTTTTTCGGCAATTTGGAACCCGGCCCATACACTGTATATATAAAAGCAAAAACGGGTTGTAAAACTGTCAGCAGGGATGCTGTAATATTAAACTATCCAACCTTTTTTACACCTAACGGTGATGGGGCAAATGATTACTGGACTATACCTTACCTAAGGCTGAAACCTGATGCAAGAGTTACCATATTTGACAGGTATGGTAAGGTACTGTACGGTTTTAAAGGAAGGGATAAAGGATGGGATGGTAATTTTAATGGTGCCTCACTACCTGCCACCGATTATTGGTTTACACTTCAATTGGAAAATGGCAGGATAATAAAAGGGCATTTTGCCATGATAAGATAATAAGTTATTTTTACTTGCGTTGTACATATGAAATGAAAAAAATCCCGATATATATTATTTTTTTATTTATTACCGCAGTTGGGTTTGCGCAGGGAGAAGCCAACAACTGGTTTTTTGGCCAGTTTGCAGGATTACAGTTTCTACCTGATGGTTCAGTTGCAGTGTTACAGGGCAGCGAAATGAACACTAACGAAGGCTGCAGCTCTATTTCTGATAAAGATGGTAACCTGCTTTTTTATACTGACGGGCGCAATGTATGGGACAGAAACAGTGTTATAATGCCCAATGCCAACTATAACGCAGGAACAGGTTTGCTGGGCGACCCATCAAGTACCCAATCCGGTATAATAGTGCCAAAAAAGGGAAACCCTGATATATATTATATTATAACAGTTGATGAGCCGCATCATGACAATGCCGCTACATACCCCAATCGGAATACAGGTGTGCCTTTTGATGAAGACGACGGCTTTAATAACGGGCTTAATTATTCCATAGTAGACCTTTCAGTTACCGGAAGTAATGGCAGCATTGGAGATGTAACTACACGAAATGTGCATTTACTTACCTATGATCCTACCGATATTCAACAGGATAAATACAAATGTTCTGAAAAAATAACTGCAGTAAAAAATAGTACGGGAACCGGCTTTTGGGTTATTACACATTTTATAGACAAGTTTTATGCCTTTCTTATAGATGCTACGGGCGTTAATACAACACCTGTAATAACACAGATAGCCCCTACGGTACCCACTTCTGGTTACAGGAGAAATTCCATAGGTTACTTAAAGGCTTCGCCCGATGGCAAGAAACTGGCAATAGCCCATAACCAAAAAGGTACATTAACAGGCCAGGTAGAGAGTAACGGGGGTGTTTACCTTTATGATTTTGATGATGCAACAGGAATAATAAGCAACATGGTTACTGTGAGTGAAAATACAGTTCCTTACGGCCTTGAATTTTCTGCTGAAGTTAAAAAGCTTTATGTATCTTATGACAGGGGCCTTACAGGAATTGAAGGCGTTTATCAATACGATTTACTTGCAAGTAATATAGAGGCATCCGGTGTAGCCATTTCATCGGGTTTCATCAATTCCGGAGCTTTACAGTTGGGGCCAAATAAAAAAATATACCGTTCCATAAACGGTGGCACGGCACTGGATGTTATAGAGAACCCCGAAGCAGATGGTTCACTTTGCGATTATCGTATTGCGGCCGTGCCACTGGGCCCGGGAATGAGATCCATATTCGGGCTGCCGCCATTTATTACTTCGCTCTTTTCGGCTTCCATTAAAGCCGAGAATACCTGCTTTGGTGATGTTACGCAGTTTCAGCTAAATGTAAATGGTACTTTTGACAGTGTGGTATGGGATTTTGGAGATGGCAGTGCCACCTCTGTAAGCAATACCCCTTCCCATACCTATGCAACTCCCGGTACCTATACTGTTGTAGCCACAGTTACAAAAATGACAGACGTAAGTACTGCAAGTGCTGATATTACCATTGTGCCTTACCCTGTTGCTAACCCCGCGCAAAACCTTGCCGAGTGTGATAATGATAATGACGGAGTCGCTGCTTTTAACCTTGATTTAAATACGGCTGATATACTGGGTACACAAAACAGTAATAACTATTTGGTAAGGTATTTTGCATCTGCTGCAGATGCTAACGATAATATAAGGCCTTTAAATAGCCCTTATAATAATACTACTTTAAACCAACAGGATATATATGCGCGGGTGCACCATAAAAATCACCCGGAATGTTATGCGCTGACCACTTTTACTATAACAGCCCTTGAAACACCCGCTGTACAGCCTGAGGAAGAAGCAATAGTATGCCTTAGTACAAAAGATTATATACCACTAAATGCCGGCGTGCAGGGAACGGGCTATACTTACTTATGGTCTCCCTCCAACGAAACAAGCCAAACTATCTGGGTGAACGAACCCGGTATTTATACAGTAACAATAACCAATGCTAATAACTGCAGCAGCACAAAAACAATAACTGTAAAAGCTTCGGATATTGCAATAATTGATGATGTTGAAATAAGAGACCTGCGGGATAACAGTACGGTTACAATATATGCATCTGCACCTGCCAATACAGTAAGCACCTATCTTTACAGCATTGACGCGCCAAACGGCCCGTGGCAGGAGTCCAACCTTTTTGAAAATGTTGCACCCGGCATCCACACTGTATATGTTTATAATACTGATGAGTGCGGCGTGGCTGAACAACAAATATCAGTACTCTTAATACCTAAGTTTTTTACACCCAATGGCGACGGGATTAATGATAGCTGGAGAGTTATAGGGATAAATCCTTTCTTTTACCAGCAGAGCAAAATAAGGGTATTTGACCGCTTTGGCAAACTACTTGCTGACATAGACCCAACCGGAACAGGTTGGGATGGCACATTTGATGGTACTAAACTGCCCGCTACCGACTACTGGTATGTTGTTGAACTGGATAACGGCAGGATAGTGAAAGGGCATTTCAGCCTTTTAAGGTAAGCTTCAATTTAAAGTATAAAATATAAAAAAAGCCCTGTTGATACAGGGCTTTTTTTATTGTCATTATGCTATTTTAAAACGCTTTCTGTCGTTTTCATTCAGGTAAATTTTACGAAGGCGAAGGCTTTTTGGTGTAACCTCTACATATTCGTCTTTCTGAATGTATTCCAGTGCTTCTTCAAGCGAAAACTTAATGGCAGGAATAATCCTTGCCTTATCGTCAGCGCCAGATGAGCGTACGTTAGTAAGTTTCTTGGTTTTGGTAACATTTACAACCATATCGTCGCCACGGCTGTTTTCACCAATAACCTGTCCTTCATAAATATCTTCGTTAGGGTCAACAAAGAATTTACCACGCTCCTGCAGCTTGTCAATAGAATAAGGTATTGCCTTACCATTTTCCATAGAAATAAGGGAACCGTTTATACGTCCCGGTATTTCGCCTTTAAATGGCTGGTATTCCAGAAAGCGGTGCGACATGATTGCCTCACCGGCAGTTGCTGTTAGCAGCTGGTTCCTCAAGCCGATTATACCACGTGAAGGAATATGGAATTTAATAATCATTCGGTCGCCTTTAGGTTCCATGCTAAGCATCTCCCCTTTGCGTATAGTTACAAACTCCACTGCACGCCCCGAAAGGTTTTCAGGAAGGTCTATGGTAAGCTCTTCCACGGGTTCGCATTTAACACCATCAATCTCTTTTATAATAACCTGCGGCTGGCCAATCTGTAATTCATAGCCTTCACGCCTCATGGTTTCAATAAGTACAGATAGGTGAAGTACGCCACGGCCAAATACCATAAATTTATCAGCACTTTCCGTTTCATTTACACGCAATGCAAGGTTTTTTTCAAGCTCTTTTGTAAGCCTGTCTTTTATGTGCCTTGAAGTAACAAACTTACCTTCCTTACCAAAGAATGGTGAATCGTTAATGGTGAAAAGCATACTCATTGTAGGCTCGTCAATTGCTATAGTTGCCAAAGCTTCAGGGTTTTCAAAATCGGCAACGGTGTCACCAATTTCAAAACCTTCAAGCCCAACAAGAGCACAAATATCGCCGGCAACAACCTCATCTACTTTTTTACGGCCAAGCCCTTCAAAAGTATGAAGCTCTTTTATCCTGCTTTTCATTATTTTACCATCACGCTTAACAAGGGAAATATTCATGCCTTCGCGCAAAACACCCCTTTGCAGCCTGCCTATGGCAATACGCCCGGTAAAGCTGGAAAAGTCAAGTGATGTAATAAGCATCTGCGGTGTACCTTCAGATACCTTTGGTGCAGGTATGTGCTCCAGCACCATGTCAAGCAATGGCTCTATATTATCAGTTTTTTGCTTCCAGTCGGTGCTCATCCAGTTTTGTTTCGCCGAACCATAAACAGTTGGGAAATCAAGCTGCCATTCTTCAGCACCAAGCTCAAACATAAGGTCAAAAACTTTTTCATGTACTTCTTCAGGAGTACAGTTTTCCTTATCTACCTTATTTATAACCACGCATGGCTTCAGGCCAAGGTCAATAGCTTTTTGCAGTACAAAACGTGTTTGCGGCATGGGCCCTTCAAAAGCATCCACAAGCAGCAAAACACCGTCTGCCATGTTTAGCACACGCTCAACCTCACCGCCAAAGTCGGCGTGCCCGGGAGTATCTATAATATTAATTTTTGTGCCTTTATAGGTAACCGAAACGTTTTTTGAAGTAATGGTAATACCTCTTTCACGCTCCAAATCATTGTTATCCAATATAAGGTCGCCTGTGTTTTCGTTTTCACGGAATAACTGGCAATGGTACATAATCTTGTCAACCAGCGTAGTCTTTCCGTGGTCAACGTGTGCAATAATAGCGATGTTTCTGATAGATGCCATATCAATTTTTTTGAAGGTGCAAATGTACACTTTATTTCGGTAAAAAAAACTTTAGTTATGAGGGCATTAGCATTTATAACAATACCAAAATCCTTTGGTAACATTACATACATAAAAAATATTTAATATGTAATTAGTTTAAAATAAATTAATTAAATTTGTTTAATAATTTATAAAAAAAGATGAACAATATAAAAAACACCTTCAATATACGCGACCTTGAAAACCTTACAGGCATCAAAGCGCACACAATACGCATATGGGAAAAGAGATATAAAATACTGGAACCTATGCGCACAGACACCAACATACGTTTTTATGATGTAGCCAGCCTCCAAAAATTACTTAATATATCAACACTAAATTCTTTTGGATATAAAATTTCTGCACTGGCAAAAATGCCGCAGGAAAAAATACCTGTACTTGTAAAGGAAGTGCTTTCTAATAAAAGCCTTAACAACCATGTATTAAACAACTTTAAACTGGCCATGATGAATTTTGACCAGTCGTTGTTCCTCAACACCTATAACAGTTTACTACAGGAAAAGTCTTTCCGTGAAATTTTTTACGAATTCTTTATTCCCCTCCTTGATGAAATAGGCTATTTATGGCAAACCAATACTATAACTCCTGCTCATGAACATTTTATAAGTTTCCTTATAAAACAAAAGCTCGCATCAAATATTGAAAAGCTGCTATTGCAGCCATCTTACAAAAACGACAGGATATTTGTATTGTATTTACCTGAAAATGAAATACATGAATTAGGACTGATGTTCCTTAATTATGAATTAGCACTAAATGGTTTCCGTTGCATTTATTTAGGTGAAAGTGTACCTATTGACAACCTGAAAGATGTAAAAAATTATTTTGATGATATAACATTTATAACATATTGCACCGTTGAACCGGGAATGGAAGAAATAAATGATTATATTAACACTTTAAAGAATGAACTTTTAGACGAAACTACGAACCTTTACATATTTGGGCACAATTCGCAATATCTTAATAAAAGTATAGTAAACAATAAAATCAGGATATATAGTAGTATTAAGGATTTTACCGATATCTTTTAATTAACAAACGTTTAGGTTTTTTTGTTTATTATTTTTCTATTTTTGTTAAACAATGGATACAAAAACAATCATAATAGGGTCTGGTTTTTCATCTTTGGCTGCATCTTGCTACCTGGCAAAGCAGGGGCATAATGTTACTATATATGAAAAAAATGCAACCATAGGCGGCAGGGCCAGGCAACTTCATAAAAATAATTTTACGTTTGATATTGGCCCTACATGGTATTGGATGCCTGATGTTTTTGAACGCTTTTTTGCCGATTTTGGTAAAAAGCCTGAAGACTACTACAACCTGAAAAAGCTGTCACCAGCCTACAGGGTTTATTTTGAAGACAGCAGTTTTGTTGACATTAAAGACAACCTTAACGATATAGAAAGCACTTTTGAAGCTATTGAGCAAGGCAGCGGAAAATCACTAAAAAAATTTATTGGCGATGCAAAGGAAAATTATGATGTAGCCATAAAAGACCTTGTGTACAGGCCGGGTGAGTCGCCTTTGGAACTGGTTACACTTAAAACAATAAAAAAGCTGAATCAGTTTGTTGGCAACATCTCATCAGATGTAAGGAAAAAATTTACCAATAAAAAACTTGTGCAGGTATTAGAATTTCCTGTATTATTCCTTGGTGCAAAACCATCGGACACGCCTTCTTTTTACAGTTTTATGAATTATGCCGACTTTGGGCTTGGCACGTGGCATCCTGAAGGCGGCATGTACAGCGTTATACAAGGAATAGAAAAACTGGCTCGCGAACTTGGTGTAAAAATAGTTACCAACGCTGCCGTGCAAAAAATTAATGTTGAAAATGGCTCGGTAACAGGCATTACCATTAATAATGAGTTTATACCTGCCGATACTGTTGTAAGCGGGGCTGATTACCACCATACCGAAACACTGTTGGATAGCAGCTACAGGGCCTATTCCGAAAAATACTGGGATAAAAAAACATTTGCACCTTCCTCACTTCTTTTCTATGTAGGTATTGATAAAAAGCTGGATAATGTTGAGCATCATACATTGTTTTTTGATACTGATTTTGATATCCATGCAAAAGATATATATGATAACCCTAAATGGCCTGAGGAACCTTTATTTTATGCCAGTTTCCCATCTAAAACAGATGCAGAAGCAGCACCTGAAGGAAAAGAGGCTGCTATTTTTCTTATACCACTGGCACCGGGTATTGAGGATACACCTGAATTAAGGGAAAAATATTTTGAAAAAATTATTACCCGCCTTGAGAAGCTGACAAATCAGGATGTAAAAGAGCATATATTATTTAAAGAGTCATTCTGCGTAAATGACTTTGTAAAAGAGTACAACTCCTATAAAGGCAATGCTTACGGGCTTGCCAACACCTTATTTCAGACAGCATTTTTAAGGCCTAAACTTAAAAGTGCAAAAGTAAACAACCTTTACTTTACCGGACAACTTACCGTGCCCGGCCCTGGTGTGCCACCAGCACTAATCTCAGGAAAACTGGCAGCGGGACTGATAGAAAAATATACCGCAAAGCAACCTAAACCAACTTTAAACCAAGTTACTGTATGAAAGCAATTTTTGACCTCATTTCCTGCCAGTGCAGTAAAAATATAACCCGTGCATACAGCACATCATTTTCATCTGCAGTAAAAATGCTGTCACCAAGCATACGCCAGGATATTTACAATATTTATGGTTTTGTTCGCCTTGCAGATGAAATTGTGGATACTTTTCATGACTATGACAAAGAAAAACTTTTTGCCCTCCTTGAAGAAGACCTTAAAACTGCCCTTAAAGAAAAAATAAGTTTAAACCCAGTGCTGAATGCCTTCCAGCATACCGTAAACAAATATAATATCCCCCAAAACCTGATTGATGCTTTTATGAAAAGTATGAAAATGGACTTACATAAAAGTGTTTATAATACCGTTCAGGAATATAATGAGTACATTTACGGCTCGGCCGATGTGGTCGGGCTAATGTGCCTTAAAGTATTTACAGGCAACGATGACAAAAAGTATGAGGAACTAAAAATGCCTGCCATGAGGCTGGGTTCGGCATTCCAAAAAGTAAACTTTTTACGCGACCTGAAAGCCGACACTGAGGAATTGGAAAGGAATTATTTTCCCTCACTGAATTTAAGTGAAATTGATGATGCCACGAAAGCAGCTATTATAAGTGAAATTGAAGCCGATCTTAACGAGGGCTTTAAAGGTATCATTAAATTACCACCCGAAGCTAAATTTGGGGTATATACGGCTTATGTATATTATAAAAAATTATTGCAAAAATTAAAAAACACGCCTCCTGTAAAAATTAAATCAACCCGTATAAGGGTTCCTGATTATGAAAAATTAGGCCTGCTGGCACAATGCTATTTTAATTATCGTTTTAATATTATTTAATATGGAGTGGTGGATATATATAATAGTATTTTTATTAACCTTCGGCATTATGGAATTTATGGCGTGGTTTACCCATAAATATGTAATGCATGGTTTTTTATGGAGCCTGCACAGGGACCATCACCGGAAAGATCATGATTCCTGGTTTGAGCGTAACGATGCTTTTTTTATTTTTTATGCGCTGGTAAGTATCGGCTTTTTCCTTTTATGGAAAAATGATATACTGCAAATTGGGCTTGCCATTGGTTTGGGGATACTGGCCTACGGTATAGCTTACTTTTTTGTGCATGATATTTTTATACACCAAAGGTTTAAAATATTCAGGAATGCCAACAACCGGTATGCAAAGGCGGTGCGCCGGGCACATAAAATGCACCATAAGCACACAGGTAAAGCAGATGGTGAATGTTTTGGTATGCTGGTAGTGCCTTGGAAATATTTTAAGAAAAGCTAAAATAAAAAGCCCTCGCAAATGTGAGGGCTTTTCTGTTTCCAATGAGTTAATATTTAATATAGCTTTTTACTTTTGCACTATTTAATCTCAAAGTTCTAATATAATAAAAAAGCCCTCACTATGTGAGGGCTTTATATTGAAGGATAAGAAAATTTATTTTTCTCCTTTTTCCATTCTTTCTTTAAGTTCAGCTAATGCATCAATATCACCAAGTGTGGTTTTCTCTGCATTGTTAGAAGTATTAGCTTCAGCAGCTTTTACATTCTTATCTTCTTCATCTTTAAAAGTAGCGGTATGCGAAGCTACTACCCTTTTAAACTCTTTGTTGAACTCAATTACTTTAAAGTCGGCAGATTCCCCTTTTTTAAGTTTCTTTCCGTCTTCTTTTTCAAGGTGCCTTGTAGGGATAAATGCAACAATATCATCATTAAACTCTACAGTTGCGCCTTTGTCCACAATTTCAGAAATTTCACCTGTGTGTACAGTACCTACAGCGAAAGAATCTTCATATTTATCCCAAGGGTTAGCCTGGGTCTGTTTGTGGCCAAGAGAAAGTTTGCGTCCTTCAACATCAAGCTCAAGAACTACAACATCAAGTTTATCACCTACGTTTACAAACTCACTTGGGTGCTTAATTTTCTTAGTCCAAGATAGGTCAGATATATAGATAAGTCCATCAATACCTTCTTCAAGCTCAACAAATATACCGAAGTTAGTAAAGTTCCTTACAATACCTGTGTGTTTAGAACCTACAGGATATTTAGAAGTAATATCAGTCCAAGGGTCTTGTGTAAGTTGTTTAATACCTAAAGACATTTTACGGTCTTCGCGGTCTAGTGTAAGGATTACAGCTTCAACCTCATCTCCTACTTTCACGAAATCCTGAGCACTCCTTAAGTGTGTAGACCATGACATCTCACTTACGTGGATAAGGCCTTCAACACCTTCGGCAACTTCAATAAATGCACCGTAATCTGCTATAACAACAACTTTACCTTTAACTTTATCGCCTACCTGCAGGTTTGCATCAAGTGCGTCCCATGGGTGCGGATGAAGTTGTTTAAGGCCAAGCTGGATACGTGTTTTCTCGTCATCAAAGTCAAGGATAACAACGTTAAGCTTCTGGTCAAGTTCAAGTACTTCACTTGGGTGGTTAATACGGCTCCATGAAAGGTCAGTTATGTGGATAAGCCCGTCAACACCTCCAAGGTCGATGAATACACCGTATGAAGTAATGTTTTTAACAACACCTTCAAGTACCTGGCCTTTTTCAAGCTGCCCGATGATTTCTTTTTTCTGAACCTCGATATCAGCTTCAATAAGTGCTTTGTGAGATACTACTACGTTTTTAAATTCATGGTTAATTTTAACCACTTTAAATTCCATAGTTTTATTTACATATTGGTCGTAATCCCTGATAGGTTTTACATCTATCTGAGAACCCGGAAGGAAAGCCTCGATACCAAAAACATCAACGATCATACCCCCTTTAGTCCTGCATTTAACGAAACCGTTAACGATTTCACCTGTTTCATTAGCATTGATAACCCTGTCCCAAGCTTTAATTGTACGTGCTTTTTTGTGAGAAAGTACAAGCTGGCCTGATTTATCTTCGCGAACATCTATAAGTACTTCTACTTTGTCGCCCACTTTCAGGTTAGGGTTGTAACGGAATTCATTAAGAGAAATAACGCCTTCAGATTTAGCGTTGATATCCACAATAGCATCCCTGTCGGTAATCCTTACCACAGTACCTTCAACCACCTCATCACTATCGGTATCAATAAAGGTTTTTTCAACTAAATCTTCAAACTCCTGAAGGTTTTTCTCATCTACAGGATCAATACCTTCTTCAAAGTTGTGCCAGTTAAACTCTTGTAAGAATTCTTCTTTTGTTTTTGTTTGTTCAGACATGTCTGATTCTTAAAATTTGTATCCTGCACCTGCCGGGGTTTCTTATACAGCGGTAACTACAGAAGCGTTTTACATTAAATTGATTATAACCTTAAGGAAACCCACCCTGCCAAAAGGTGTGCAAATGTATAACATTTTTTTGATTTACAAATAATTACATTCAATAATTATTCCAAAAACAAAAGCCCTGAACAGTTATCCAGGGCCTTTTTATTTTTATTAAAATGAAGAATATTAATGTGCTACATTTTCAACCACTTTAGGGTCATGCTTATGCTTAAACATTATGGCAAAAGCTATTGCCACAATAAGTGCATAGGCTGCAAAGGCAAGCCATATACTATGCCAGTCCTTCATCAGTACGGGAGCATTAAAAGTACCGCTGGCAGCCACCTCTACACCATGCCCTTTTACAAATTCAAGCATCTGGTTATTGGCTGGTTCCGTTTCAAGGAAAGCGGCCAGTTCGTTTGTATTAGTAAATGATTTTGTAAAAAACCTGTCAATTGCCCACCCTGAAGTAAAGCTGCCTAATACAGCACCGAAACCATTGGTCATCATCATAAATAACCCCTGTGCCGATGAACGTATTTTTGCAGGAGTGGTTGTTTCTACAAACAAAGAGCCTGATATATTGAAAAAATCAAACGCCATACCGTAAACTATACATGAAAGTATAATCATCCAAAGCCCTGTTACAGGGTCGCCATAGGCAAACAGCCCAAAACGAAGAACCCATGCAAGCATACTGATAAGCATTACATTTTTAATACCAAAACGTTTCAGGAAAAACGGTATTGCAAGGATAAAGAGTGTTTCTGAAACCTGCGATATCGACATGATTATAGTAGAGTATTCCACTACAAATGAATCGGCATACTTAGGAAAGAATTTAAACTCATCAAGAAACACGTCGCCATAAGCATTTGTAAGCTGTAAAGCCCCTCCTAAAAACATGGAGAATATAAAGAACAGGGCTATTTTATATACACCGAAAAGCTTAAAGGCTTCAAGTCCCAATGCTTCAGCTAAAGTGGCATTAGCTTTGGTATTTTGCGGTTCGCATTTTGGCAGGGTAAAAGCATATAAACCTAACAGCACTGCGGCTGCGCCGGCTATATAAAACTGAAATTCTGTGGCTTTGCTGCCCGTAAGGTTGGTTATCCACATGGCAACAATAAAACCTATAGTGCCCCAAACCCTTATAGGCGGAAAATCTTTTACCACATCAAGACTGTTTTGTTTTAATGCGGTATAGGATATTGAGTTGCTTAGTGCAATGGTAGGCATATAACAGCACATAGCCAGCAGCATTACATATATAAAATCAGATGGGTTTCCTACCTGTGGGAGGTAAAACAACACCCCCGCATAAACCAAGTGAAGCACGCCGTACAATTTTTCAGCATTTATCCACCTGTCGGCTATTATACCGGTTATGGTTGGCATAAATATAGATGCTATACCCATAGTACCAAACACAAGGCCAAACTGTGTTCCGTCCCACTGCTTTGTGCCAAACCAGTAATTTGCTATAGTTATAAGCCATGCTCCCCAAACAAAAAACTGAAGGAAGCTCATGGCAATAAGGCGTACTTTAATACCCATATAAACGAAGTTGATTTAACATTTTGTTAACGCCGGTAAATCTATTAATAAAATTTAATTTAAAAAGGAAAATCGGCGTTAAAGTTAAGGTTTAACTAACCTTCTGCACTAAATCAACAACCTTTTCAAACTGTTGGGTTATTGAAAGGTTAGAATTATCAATTTCAATAGCGTCATCAGCCATTATAAGCGGAGAGTCCTTGCGGTGCGTATCAATATAATCACGCTCCTGTACATTTTTAAGCACAGCATCATAAGTTACATCCTGCCCTTTTCCCTGTAATTCCTCAAAACGCCGTTGCGCCCTTGTTTCGGGGCTTGCAGTCATAAAAAGCTTCAATTCGGCATTAGGAAAAACCACAGTGCCTATATCCCTTCCATCCATAACCACACCTTTATTTTCACCCATATGCTTTTGCTGCTCTACCAGCTTGGCGCGCACTTCCGATACTTCGGCAACACGGCTTACCCACCCTGAAACTTCCAGTGTCCTGATTTCGTTTTCAACATTTACCTCATTAAGGTATATTTCTGCATTGCCAATATCAGGGTTAAATAAAAATTGCAGGCTTATTTCAGGCAGTTTCCTTACCAGTCCGTCACGGTCAAAATGATCGTCAATAATATAACCATTTTGCAATGCATAATAAGTAACAGCCCGGTACATCGCTCCTGTATCTACATACACATACCCCAGGTGCTTTGCCAATTGCCGGGCAAGTGTACTTTTCCCTGTGGAAGAAAAACCGTCAATAGCAATGGTAATTTTTTTATCCAAAACCTTATTGTAAATTAATCATTAAGCCAAACAGGCTGGTATTGGCAGCCAGTGTATAGCGTGAATAGGAATAATCAAAGCGCAATTTATTAAATCGTAAACTCATCCCGGCCGATATGCCCGAAAAATTTCGCCTGTCTTCTATCCGTAGCTCTTCGCCCCTCCTGAAATTGTAGCCTACCCTAAGGTTAAAGCTTTTGCCGGGAAAAAGTTCTGCCCCCACAATAACATGGCGCAGTGCATTATTTATAAAAGAAACTTTTTCCTCTTCCCTGCCCCCGTCAAGTGTTTCTTCGGCACGGTTGGGATTGGAAAAAGAAATATTCCACTGCTGTAAATTTTCAAGGGTTAAATGCCAGCGGATAGGAACGTTTTCAACCTCCTGCGATATACCCGCTATTATTTCAAAAGGCAGTGTTTCCCGTGTTCCCGCATATGTTGTAAACTGTGTGCCTATATTTCTTAGCGCAATACCAATATTAATATCATTTACATCGTCAATATAAATTGCACCAATATCAATAGCACCACCAAAAGAATTATAACTTTCCAGTGTGGAAGAAATCAGCTTTGCACTTGCCCCCACATATATATCTGTCCAGGGGATATTATAAGCATATCCGAAAGACAACGCTGCCTCACTACCGGTAAATTCACCAGTAAGCAGCCCCGCTTCATCACGGCCTTCAAACGTACCGTAATTAGCATAATTTACACCAACATGAAAAGTCTGCACGTGCCTGTCCCATGTATAGGCATAAGCGCCTGTGCCATAAGATACTTCTCCATAATAGCTGCCGTAGTTAACTGACAGGTGATTGTCCATTTCCGGATTTATGGTAGCAGGATTAAAAATACCCTGGTTAACATCATAATCATAAAGGGTGACTATTTTACCGCCAAGCGCTGCCTGCCTTGGGGAAGTAACCAGGTTCAGGAACTGATAAGTGTGCTTACCGCCTATTTGCCCAAAAGAGAATGCGCTGCAAAAAAAAAGGGTATAAAGTAAAGAATTCCTGAACATTAGTAAAAGTACGTTTTCTGAATAGTATAACGCAGTTGCGAAGATATTATTTTTAAATAAAAAAACGGCTAAGAAATTTAGCCGTTTAATATATACGAGAAGTATGCTTATAGTGTTTTTGCATTCTTTACTTTCTGGTCGGTAATGGCGTGTTTTATAACATCGCCCATTTCTTTTACATAGTGAAAGGTAAGCCCTGTAAGGTAATCTTTATTTATTTCCTCAACATCCCGCCTGTTTTCCTCACACAGTATAATTTCTTTAATGTTAGCCCTTTTGGCAGCCAGTATCTTTTCCTTGATACCCCCCACAGGCAATACCCTGCCCCTTAATGTAATTTCGCCTGTCATGGCAAGGTGCTTTTTAACCCTTCTTTGTGTGAAAGATGATACCAGCGAGGTAAGCATAGCCACACCGGCACTGGGGCCATCTTTAGGCGTAGCGCCTTCAGGAACGTGAATGTGCACATTATAATTTGATATAACCTCCGGGCTGATGCCTAACAATTCTGCATTTGCTTTAATATACTCCAAAGCAATGGTTGCCGACTCCTTCATTACATTACCTAAATTACCGGTCATGCTCATATTTCCTTTCCCTTTTGAGAGTATGGATTCTATGAAAAGAATATCGCCGCCCACACTTGTCCAGGCAAGTCCTGTTACAACACCTGCCACTTCATTATTTTCATATTTATCGCGCTCCATTTTAGGGGCACCTAATACGGTTATAATATCTTCATCTGTTATTTTATTATTATACTCCTCCTCCATGGCAATGCATTTTGCAATGTGGCGCACCATTTTTGCAATTTGCTTTTCCAGCCCACGCACACCTGATTCGCGTGTATATCCTATTATAATTTTTTCAAGCTGTTTTCTTCCTATAGCAATATCCTTAGGTTTTAACCCGTGCTCCTCAATCTGCTTTGGCAAAAGGTGCTTTCTCGCTATTTCCACTTTTTCCTCAATGGTATAACCTGTCATGTTTATAATTTCCATCCTGTCCCTCAAGGCAGGCTGTATGGTGCTCATGTTATTTGAGGTTGCTATAAACATAACTTTGGAAAGATCGAAGCCTAACTCAAGGAAGTTATCGTAAAATTCTGAATTCTGTTCCGGGTCAAGTACCTCGAGTAAAGCAGAAGAAGGATCGCCGCTGTGCCCGGTAGATAATTTATCTATTTCATCCAGTACAAATACAGGGTTTGAGGTTCCCGCCTTTTTTATACTCTGTAAAATCCTGCCCGGCATAGCGCCTATATATGTTTTCCTGTGCCCGCGTATTTCAGCTTCATCACGCAATCCGCCCAATGAAATGCGTATGTATTCCCTGCCTAAGGCCTCTGCAACAGATTTACCAATAGATGTTTTACCCACGCCCGGTGGCCCATAAAGGCAAAGTATAGGCGATTTCATATCATTACGCAGTTTAAGTACCGCCAGATATTCTATGATGCGTTTTTTAACATCATCAAGCCCGTAATGGTCGCGGTGCAGTACCTTCTCTGCTCTTTTAAGGTCAAAATTATCTTTGGAAAACTCATTCCATGGCAGGTCCAGCATCAGCTCAAGATAGTTGCGCTGTATGGCATATTCCGCCACCTGCGGATTCATGCGCTGCAATTTTGCAAGCTCCTTTTCAAAATGAGATTTGGTTTTATCAATCCATTTTTTGTTCTTTCCCTTTTGGCGCATCTCCTCAATTTCCTGGTCATGCGATACCCCACCAAGTTCCTCCTGAATGGTTTTCATCTGCTGGTGCAGGAAATATTCGCGCTGCTGCTGGTCAAGGTCAAAACGTACTTTGCTTTGTATATCGTTTTTCAGTTCCAGCTTTTGCAATTCAAGGTTCATATAGCGCAATGTTTCCAGCGCCCTGTCCTTTAAATTATTTATAACAAGCAAATCCTGTTTTTCCTTAACTGTAAGGTTCATATTGGAAGAAACAAAATTTACAAGGAAAGAATTGCTTTCAATATTCTTAATAGCAAAAGTAGCTTCTGTTGGAATATTAGGGCTCTCTTTTATTATTTGTATGGCAAGGTCTTTAATCGAGTCTATTATTGTGGTAAATTCAACATCATCGGCTTCAGGCTTTACCTCATTAACCTCTTTAATTGTAGCCATTAAATAAGGCTGCTCAGTAGTTACCTGGTCAATCTCAAAGCGTTTTTTACCCTGTAATATAACCGTAGTATTACCATCAGGCATTTTAAGCACCCTTAATATCCTTGCTACAGTACCAATGGTATGAATATCTCCTGCAGCAGGCTCTTCCACAGCTTCATCCTTTTGCGCCACAACACCTATAACCTTACCTTTAGCGTTGGCATCGTTTATCAGTTTGATAGATTTGTCCCTGCCCGCGGTAATAGGTATAACAACTCCCGGAAACAGTACCATGTTGCGCAAAGGCAGTATGGGCAGTGCCTCTGGAAGTACTTCATTATTCATTTCTTCTTCATCTTCGGGAGTCATTAACGGTATTAATTCTGCATCCGTATCCAATTCCTGAAGTGACAGACTGTCAATATTTAAAATTTTCTGATTCGACATGTTATTTATTAAGTCATTTTGTCATTAAATAACATGGTATTATTGCTGCTACACAAAACGCAGTAGCCTTATTTACCTGTTATTCAATAAATACAATAATTATTCTTCTATTTTACTAACTATTCCTTTCAATCATTATGCCATAAAAAAATCCGCATTTAGCGGATTTTTAAATCATATAACTTAACAGAATTACCACTCATATTCAATATTGAATGAACCTTCTGTTATTTGTATTGTTTCATCGTTTTCGTCAGTTCCCGAAAATGAGAAGGTACCTTTTATCCAGCCGTTTTCTTTACTAATAATTGTAAGTGTACCTTCAGTTGCAGTGATAGACGTATCATTTGTAGAATAGTCTGCCGAAACATCAACCAGCACACCATCTGTTATAGCATATGTATCAGGCCCAAGTGTCTCATCTATCCTAAGCTGTATTGTTTCCAGGTTATTGCCTGATAACCCCATAAGGGTCATGTATCCTCCTGAACCTAATATTTGTATTTCGTCAAAGTTTACCATTGTTCCGTTAACCTTGGCTTTGTAATATTCTTCATCGGTTGGTGTTGGCCCGGGGTTAGTTCCCGGTATTGTACCAGTATAAGGAACATTTTGAAAAGTACCATTTGTAAATTCAATTATAGGCAGCCCTGATTCAGTATCAATAGGATAACCCGTAAACCTGAATGTACCCGATATGGTTTTTGCAGTAGTATTAATGTTTGTTATTATAACATTACCGTTTGTTTCTACATCGTCATTTACATTTGCATATGCGTTTTGTGTACCACCGGTACCGGGTAAGTAACTCATCTGCGCGTTAGTGTAAGACCCGACAGCAACACCCGGAAGTACAATATTAACCATTTCCCCGGAAGAACTTAGTAATCCTACTATTGTAATAACGTTAGATTGTACTACAGCTGTGGCAGCTGTGGCAGTACGTGTTTCGCCATCTATATTAACTTTAAATACACCCGAAGTAACACCTCCGCCATCATCATCAAAGCCGTCTTTTAAAACAGGATCAACCGGTTCTGTATCGCACGATGTGAAATTAAAAGCTGAAAACAGCACTAATAAAACTGCTAAAAAATTAATTTTTTTCATAACTTATTTGTTTTCGGTTCCAAATATAAAAGAAATAAATCTATATATCTATTATTTTTTTAAAACCCTTGAAAGTAAAAATATGCCTCCTAAAAAAAACACTGCAAGGAAGATAACCGAATAACGCATGCTTCCAAAAATTTGGTCTATAGCACCATAAAGTACCATACCTATAACAATACCTATCTTTTCGGTAACATCATAAAAGCTGAAAAATGAAGCCGTATCGGTAGTTTCAGGAAGGAATTTTGAATATGTTGAGCGCGACAACGATTGTATGCCTCCCATTACAAGCCCTACAAAACCAGCTGTTATGTAAAACTCTACTGGCTGTTCTACAAAAAAAGCCCATATACATATTACTGCCCATATTATATTAATACCGATAAGTGTTTTAATGTTGCCATACGTTTCCGAAAGCCTTGAGGTTACTATAGCTCCAGCCACAGCTACAAGCTGTATAAGCAATATACTTATTATAAGCCCCATTTGCTTGCCGCTTCCCTCTCCCCATTCAATTTCTTCGGCTCCAAAATAGGTGGCTACCAGCATAATAGTTTGCACCGCCATACTATATACAAAAAATGCCCCTAAATACCTTTTTAGGGTAGTATTAAGTTTTAGTTCGCCCCACACCTTTCTCAGTTCCCTGAAACCATTAAGCATAACATCGCGTGTAACCTTATTTTTTTTATTCCCTTTAGGCAGGTAATAATAAGTGTACTGGCTGAATAAAATCCACCAAATACCGACAGTTACAAATGATATACGCATGGCTGTCATAGCTGCTTCGCCTTCTGTTCCTGTTATGCCAAACCATCCCGGCTGCATTATCATGGCAAGGTTAACTATCAATAATATAACACTGCCTATGTAACCTAAAGAATATCCTTTCGCACTTACTGCATCCTGCTGTTCAGGATAGGCTATATCAGGCAGGTAGGAATTATAAAAAACCAGGCTGCCCCAAAAACCCACCAGCCCGAAAAAGTAACAAACAAGGCTCCAGTATATATCTTCAAGGTTAAACCAGTAAAGCCCGATACAGGAAACAGCACCCAGGTAGCAAAACAGCTTAAGGAATACTTTCTTGTTACCGGAATAATCGGCTATGCCCGAAAGCAGTGGCGATATAAATGCCACCAGTAAAAAAGCCAATGCCGTGGTAAAACTTATTAAAGCAGTACCTTTTAAAGATGTGCCGAAAACATCTATATGCGAGCGGCCGTCACTAAAAAGCGCATCAAAAAAAATGGGGAATACTGCCGAAGCTATAACCAGGCTGTAAACAGAGTTGGCCCAGTCATAAAATGCCCAGGCGGTAAGGAGCTTTTTGCTGCCTTTTTCAGGTTGTGCCATGCTGTTTTGGTTTGTGTACCGCCAAAACTAAATTATTTTCGGCAATAACAAAAAATAAAAAAGAGGCATATGCCTCTTTTTTATTTTAATAATCCCATTTTCTTTGCTTGTTAAGTTCCTCCTGTACTTCCAGTACTTCTGTAGGTATAACTTTAAGGAATGAAGGGTGCTGCTCTATGGCATACTCAATTTTCTCGATAATCTGGTCTATAGTTTCGTTTTCATAATCTATCTGCAAAGGCTCTTTCACTATAAACGACTGCAATATGCCCTTCTTTTTTGCCCGCAAGCCCTTTTTATCAAATGAGCGGCGAAAACCATCTATTACAATAGGAACAACCAGTGGCTTGTGCTGCTTTATAATATGTGCAGTTCCCTTCCTTATAGGCTTAAATGGCTTTGTGGTTCCCTGCGGAAATGTTATTACCCAGCCATCTTCCAGCGCAACTTTTATATTCTCAGTATCGTTAGGGTTAACTTCTCTCTGTATATCCTTTCCTTTGGCACGCCAGGTGCGTTCAACAGTTATTGCACCTGCATAAGCAAGAATGCGGGGCAAAAGCCCCTCGCGCATGGTTTCCTTTGCCGCCACATAATATATATTGAGCTTGGGATGCCATATATATCCTATATTTTTAATGGTGTCCTCCCGCCCTTTAAGGCTGGCATTAAAAACATGGAACATTGCCACCACATCGGCAAAATAGGTTTGGTGGTTAGATATAAAAAGAACATTGGTATCCGGCAGCGAACGTATAATTTCCGAACCTTCAATTTTAAGTTCATTAAACCCCCTGTAACGGCGGTGCGTTAAAACACCAAAAAACCGTATAAGCCATTTCTTAAGGAATAATATATGCCCAAAAGGATTTCTTTTAAATAAACCCATATTTCATTAATATCAAAGCTGCAAATTTAAGTAAACGTTACTATTTAAACGCTGTTTTTAAAGTTTCTTTAAGTTCGCTCAAAATCATGGCGGTAGCCCCCCAAATAATATTTTCCTGAAATATAAACGCCGGTACGCTTATTTTATGCGAATAGGATGTTTTCATTTCAACCGAAGTAACAGTAGCATCATCAAGCAGAACCTGCAGGGGCAGCTCTATTATAGCGTTTACTTCTGCAGGGTCAGGTATAAATTCAGGCTGCTTTCCGCATAGCCCCATAAACGGGTAAACTAAAAAATTGCTGGGCGGTATGTAAATTTTTGTAAAAGGCATAACCACATTAATTTCATGCCTGCCAACGCCAACCTCTTCCCAGATTTCCCTTAGGGCTGTATCGGCAAAGTCTTTGTCCTCTGGTTCCGCTTTACCGCCGGGAAAGGAAATTTGCGCTGAATGTACACCGGGATACGAATTCCTTTTTATCAGTACTAAACAGGTTTCGTCCTGGCGGGGGTAAAAAAGCATCATTACTGCTGATTCCCGGGGGTTATTTTTGGTATAATAATCGGGCTCCAGCGATGCCTGCCTTTCTACAGGTGCCATTTTTAAATGAGCCGAAACGGCAGGCAACTGTACTTTTACTATTTTTGGTATATATTTTATAAATTCGGTAAACTGCATAGCAAACTATAAAGGTAATAGAAATACTGCAGTTATAAAACGATAAATTATGTTTAGCAAAGCGGAAGCCCAACAGATAAAAAAAGATTTCTGGACGTCATTTGCAGAAGCCTACCCACGTAAATGGCTTTTGTATGACACCAAAATAAAAGATGTGTCATTTAAATTTTATGTTGATAATAAAAAAGCACAGGTAATGCTGGACATAGAACCAAAAGAGGATGATAAAAGAAAGATATATTTTGAAAAGATAGAATCGCTTAAAAACATACTGATTGATGAATTTTTACCCGATGCGATTTTTGAAAGTGATTTTTACCTTGAAAGCGGCAAAACAATCAGCCGGGTATGGGTAGAAAAAACAGGCATAAGCCTATACAACAAAGCATCATGGGCTGCTATATTCCGCTTTTTTAATTTAAGTATGGATGCCTTTGAACGCTTTTTTTATGAATATGAAGACTACATACGCGACCTTGATATGAATTCATAAAAAAACCCTTTCCTGTTTTGGAAAGGGTTTATAACCGTTTTTAACGAAGCATCGAGAAATGTCCTCTATATTCTCTTCCGTCTTCTCTTGTAACCACGAACCAGTAATCTGTAGATGGTAGTTGGATGCCGTTCAGAGTACCGTCCCAACCTTCACTGGTTGGGCCGAAAGTAGTTATAAGTTTGCCATAACGGTCAAAAATGGCGATTTTCATGTTTGGTTCTTTTATAGAGTATTTTATCTGCCATTTATCATGTATGCCATCACCATTAGGTGTAAAGAAATTAGGATAATGCAGTAATGCAATTTCTTTGTGCGCTTTGCCGCATCCCATTGCATCTTTTACATAAACCTGGTATAACCCTGATTCGAGATTGGTAAAAACATTGCTTTCCTGATAGTTAATATCATCAACTGAATACAGGTATTTACCGTTACCTGATGTATGAATTGTTATAGTGTTTTGATCTCTTGTCCAGTCAGAAGTTTCAATTTTCACAATAGTTGGCGTTTCAGATTCAGTTATTTCCACTTCTGCAAAACCATCACACATCATGTTACCATACGCTTTTTCCACAATTACAGTATATATACCTGGATCTGAAACCCATATACTCCTTGTTTTTTCGCCTGTTGACCATGTATAGCTGCTATAACCTGCGTTGGCAGTAAGCCTTAGTTTGTTGCCATCGCAAATAGTACCTTCAGTTGTTATCTTCGGCTCCTGATATTCCCCAACAAACAACCTGAAAGATGTTGTGCCGTGGCATATTGAAATATGATTGTTTACAAGCCTTGCGAAAATTCTTTGCCCATTAGATATATTAGTATAATATTCGTCTAAAGCATTTACTCCTAAATCTGCATCCTGCTGTGTAAGGTGGTAGGTTATAGTGTACATTGCGCTATGCAACGGGCCTAAAATTGCAGCATTCTGCTCGGTTAAATGGAAAACCTGTTGGGTAGAAGCTCCCGGTTCAGCACAAATAATCATATCGTTTGGCTGTGTTGCATCAGCTATAGAAGGCAGCGTTAACAGATTAAACCATTTGGTTACCACATTACCACAACCATCTTCCACTTCAAAAACATATTCGGCAGGCTCCAGGTTCACAAATATTTTATTAGTACCGTTTTGTACTAAAAAAGGAACGCCATTCTTTTTAATTATCCTGTAGGCTATAGGGTGGCCTACCGCCTCAAGATATACATCATTAGGGTTGCCTTCGCAGGCCATTGTATAGGCACTTGCTATAGAAAGCCCATCGGTATATGTAAAATCTCCCAGTACACTTATACAGTTATTATTTTGAGAGGTACCTGTTGCAAAAGTCTCAAATTTTTTCACAATCCTGAATTTGCCTTCAAAATTTAGGTTATTCTTAGTTACATTATTTGTCAGCTTAATACCTGTAGAGGTACCGGGCAGGCTGCCCTCTTCATAAACATTTCCGCTTACAGGATGCCCCCAGGTATTATTTGCCTCATTATATTTTTGAAGCCAGTAAGTGGCACCTTCTTTACCATTGCTGCTATCTGTAACCCTTACAGAAAATGAGCCGCACTTTGGTGTAAAAACAAAACTATTTAAAGGTGCAATATATCCTTCAACATTTAATGGAGCCAACTCTTTAACAATCCCGCAAATATCAGTAGCACGGAAAATGTAACTACCGGCCGGCAAATCTGCCATATATAAATCCCCTTCATTGTTAATGTAACTGCTAACATCATAAGGCAAATTACTGTTTAGCTGCTGCCTGTATGCCAAAGGAGCCGAAATTATTTCTATTGCTGTAATATCTCCGTTACCGCCTTTAACCCGTACTCCGCCAAAACCTGATGTGCATGAAGGCAATGTTACTGCATCAAAGCCTTTATCTTTAAATACCGGCACTTCTACATCTTCCTGGTATTCAAAACCACAATCATCTGTAAATTTTATGGTATAAATACCTAAAGGCATATTCCCTAAAACCAAAACTCCTGACGAATTAATCCTGCTGGTAACATCAGGATTGCTATTATCGTATATTGAGGGTGCAGCAACAACTTCTGCACTAACCACCTTTTGATTAGGTACACTAACCCTTATTTTTCCAAATTCCGAAAAACATCCATTATTTGTACCTTTTAAAGTTGGTGTTGGTTTTATAAATTCAACGTCAATAGCTTCAGTAGTCCTTCTGCCACAGGCATCCACTACTTCAACAACATAATGCCCAAATGGTAACGGATTTTCCTCGCTTCCGTAAACAACAGAATCATCTGTAAACGGCCCGTTAGGATTGTCATTGTAAAGCGAAGCATCAAAACCCGCAGGTTCAATAAAGGTAACGGTATAAGGCATCATATGCCTTGAAGGTGTTACCGAAAGATATTTTTCAGCACAAGTTGCATCTAAAAGAGCAATTGAAACCTTTATATCAGGATCTATAACATTGCCATTTTTTTCATAAAGAGCATTACAATTATCTGTAACAGCTATATCATAAGTATAACTTTCATCAAGCCTTGGCACTGTAACAGTTACCTCTGCATATTCTTCAGGCCCCTCTGTAATTGTTTGGTTAAAAACAATTGGATTACCCGATATATCCATAGCATCAAGTGTATGCTTCACGTTAAGAGGATACGTCATGGTACCTGAAGAAGGTGTAATTTTATTGCTTATTTGATAAGTATCGCACACATCTGTACTACTATCTTTATATATTGGATCTGATATGCTGAGCGTAGTATTAACTACAGATAATGTATATGATTTTACCTTACCTACACCACAAATATCAAATGCCCTTACATTATAAGAACCCGAAGGCAGATTTTCAAAAACATTTGAGGTTTGGAGCGGCCTTGTAACCGGCCCCGAGATAATTTCGAATGATGCTGCAACCCCTGAAAGTGTTTCAACTATAATATTACCTCCCTGAGAGCAATTAAGATTAGATGAATTAACATTAAAAGCAAATTCCTGTATATTATCAAAAATGGTAATATCCCTTTGCTGAGAATTCATCTGATTACCTAATGCCTGTAAGGCAACAACCCTGTAAACTCCGGAATTTAAACCGCCAATGTAAGTACTTTCCTGAACAGAAATAGGATTGGATGTATCAGGAAGTAAATAAACCTTATAAAGTAAAGAAGTATTTTCTAAGGTATCTGATACGGTAAAAGTAAGTGTTCCGTTGCCTAAACAGGTTTCATCTGTTTTAGTAACTTGTAAATTAAAATCAGGCAATTGCTGAGCATTAACACTGACTGTAATTATTAACAATAATAAGCTTGTAAATTTTTTCATAAATTTTAACCACACATTAAATCTCAGAGAGATTATCCTACATCATAAATTTATGCAAAAATATAAAAACTTACATTAACATATTGATTATTAAATATTTATCAAATGTATTTGAACGAATAAATTTACTTTATTTAAAATTTAAATATTTTAATGTACTGTATTTCAATACTAAAATACACATGAGTTAAATATTAAATTTTGTAATTTAAATATGTTAAATATATAAAATCCTTAATATTTTATAAATTATAAAGTAATTATTAAAATATTAATAATAAAAACAATAAATAACGAAAAAAATTTGTAAGTAAAATATAGAAAAAACTTACAAGCAGATATAATTATAAATCTGTACTACTAATACTATGTTAATAACAATATTTTTTCTCGATTGTATACAACCTAAAAAACAAAAAGCCCTTCATAATAATGAAGGGCTTTTAAAAGAAAGGCGACGACATACTCTCCCACAAGATGCAGTACCATCTGC
>NZ_WWEP01000034.1 GCF_009848495.1 Flavobacterium sp. MK4S-17 | reverse complement strand
TACCGTAAGGGTTGGGTCTGTGCTGATAACAGCCCCGCCTTCTGTCCTGCTCCATGCATAAGCGGCATTGCCCTGGTCGGTTTCATCATCAACACCAAATACAACTCCAAGGATATAGCTTCCACCTTCACAGCCTTCACTTATACTTGAAAGTGTAGGTGTTGGTGTAATAGTTACCGTGAAACTATTTTCATCGGAACATACCCCATTATCGGCATATACATATAGTGTCTGACTGTCTATAATTACATTGCCGGCACTTAGCATATTACCGGTACCGTCAGGCCCTGTATAGTAATTTCCTTCTGTTAATGGAAGCAGCGAATAACTATCACACTCCACAACATTAGCAGGCGCATCTGCAATCGGGGCCGGAAGCACCGTAACATCAAAGCTGGCTTCGGCAGGACATTGCACAACATTGGCAACAGATGCAGCGTATACATATATAGTTTGTGTAGCTGTTACAGGGTCACCTGCATTAAGCATGGTTCCTCCGCCTGTTGGGCCGCCCGGTGCTGTATAATAGTTTCCTTGTGCAAGTGCAGGAAGTGTATAACTTGTACATACAGTTTGGTCACCAGGTGTCTGAACAGTTGGGGTGGTTAAAATAGTTACCTCAAAACTGCTTTCATCAAAACAGTTTGGCGCTGCCGAACCTGCATATACATATATAGTTTGCGAAGCTGTTACAGGATCGCCAGGATTTAACATAGTACCTGTTGCCCCTGAACCTGTATAGTAACTGTTACCTGCATTTAAAGGAGGTAAAGTATAGCTGTCGCAACTTGTTGCATCGGCCACAACCTGCGCTGTTGGCCTGTTAACAACAGTTACTGTAAAGCTTGCTTCTCCCTGGCACAGTAGTGTAGGGTCTATGACTACATAAACATAAATTGTTTGCGTAGTTGTTATAGGGTCGCCTGCATTAAGCATTGTTCCACCACCTGTAGGGCCTCCCGGAGCTGTATAATAGTTTCCTTCTGCAAGTACAGGTAAAGTATAACTGTCACACACGGTTTGATCGCCAGGTGTTACTACATTCTGTGAAGGAATAATTGTAACATCAAAACTGGCTTCCGCAGTACAATTTGGCGTAGCTCCTGTTTCTGCCCAAACATAAATTGTCTGGCTTGTATCTATAACATCTCCCGCATTAAGCTGAGTACCCGTCTGGCCTGAACCGGTATAGTAATAATTATTAGCAGCCAGTGCCGGTAGTGAGTAACTAAAGCATGCTGTCTGGTCTCCCGGATTATCAGGAACCGGAGGTGCTGCTATAGATACCGTAAAGCTTTTCTCATCTGTACAGCCAGCCGCACCATTATCAGCATACACATATATAGTCATGTCTGTTGAAATCAGGTCTCCGGCTGCAAGCATATTACCTCCGCCTGTTGCGCCACCCGGTGCATCATAATAATTGCCTTCTGCCAGTGGTGGCAGCTCATAGCTGTCGCATACCACTTGGTTATCAGGAACAATAACATCTGGTTGTGTTACAATAGTTACATCAAATTCAGTTTCATTGCTACAGATTGGGTCAACACCTTCTGCGAAAATATAAATTGTTTGTGAAGTTGTTATAGGGTCCCCTGCGTTAAGCACAGTTCCGCCTCCTGTGGCTCCGCCGGTAGCAGTATAATATGTACCATTGGTAAGCACAGGCAGTGTAAAGCTTTCACAAGCTGTTACATCTGGAAGCTGGTCTGGGGCAGGTGTTGCCACAACATCTATAGTAACTGTTTTAGCTGTAATACATCCTGCATTGTTAACTGTTACTTCATAAATACCCTCTTCGTTTACTGTTATTGAAGAACCTGTATCAGGAAGCGCAGGGCCACCATCTTTAGTCCAAGTGAATGAAACATCCGGTGATGTCTGATCAAAATTAATTGGTGTTACCTCAAGAACAATAGAGCTATTAGGACAGATAGTTGCATCACCTGTTAAATCAAACTCAGGAGTCTGGCTTATATTAAGGCTGAATGCATCTGTTACATAACAGCTTCTGCCTGCCAATTGTGTCCTTATATATAATGTTTGATTCGTATTGGTAGTATAACTCGTAGGCAACTGGTCTTGTGACTGGCCCAGTTCAGCCTTATCCAGAGTATCATAGAATGTAAATTCATAATTTTCAGGATCCGGCAATATACCTATTGTTACATCCATCAAATCAAACGTTACGTCGGTTCCCGCAGGTGCACATTCTGTTAAGTTAGCAGGAACTGTAGTAATAATAGGCTCTTCCGGTGTAATAGTAACCTTACTTTCTATAATAGATACATTTGAACCACAACCAGTATATTTAGCGCGTGCAGTCATCTCGGTTACATCAGTAACACATACTTCAATAGTTTCATCATTACTAAAGAAATCTCCCCCTTTAAGCCACTCAAATTCAACATTTGACGGCCCGTTAGGAGTGAACCTGTAGGCTTCTTCAATAGCAGTCCAGGGACCAGTATTCCTTCCCGCAGGGGTATAAGCCACAGTTCCGGCGGCGTTTTGAATACCAATAACGCCCTGGCCACCATTAGCACCTGAAGGCCAGCTTGTACATGGCACACGTTTTTGCACATATATCTCTATAATGTTGCTTATTTCATAAAATACTATTTGTGATGTTTGCCCGCCAATAGCAGGGTTGCTTTGACATGTACCTGAATATTGTGCAATATCAGAATAGTTCACCACAAATGCCCTACAAGGATATGTACCTAAAACCTGGTAATTTATTGATGGGTTTGTAATTGGGTTTTCTCCCGGCCTTGGGTCTATATCCTGATACACCCCATATATAGCTTTCTTAATAGGGAAGTTTGTATTTGGAATTGTCATGCCAGTAAGATTCCATGGACATGCAGCAGTAGCAGAATAGTTACTGCCAAACTCGATAACGCCATTAGAGCCCACCTGAAGTGTTGAATATTTTTGCCCAAAGAAACAGAAATCAAAATCAGACGGTAGTGTAAATACCGGAGACCATCTGTCATCTTCATTAATATTCATTTCTATACCACCTGAGAATGGGAACTGTGGAGTATAATCAATCGTTTCAACTTCATAAGATGTAGTAGCTCCTGTTTCAAGGAAATCAGCAGTAAGCTCTACACATGCGTCCTCACCCGGGCATATACTAAAGTTTGTTCCTGGTGCTACCACGTTAAGTTCTTCATCATATAAGTCCACTTTGGCACAAGCCGGCGGAGCGAATATTGAGAATAACTCGGGCCCTGCCCAGAAACCTTTATCATCAGGCGCACAAACCGGCCTTACATAAAACTCATAGAAAGTACCTGCCGGTAATGAAACTGTATGACTTGGTGAGCCTGACACAGGAATAACACCTGCCGGGTTAGTGCCCGGTGCCGGGTCTCCCTGCTCTACTATAACTATTTCCCATTGCGTTTCAGAACCTACAGGTGTCCATGAAAGTTCTACCGTACCGATAGACTCAGTACCGTTTACTGCAAGGTTGGTTACAGCAGGACATGTAATTAATTTAACATTAATATTATCTACGGCAGCCGGTGGCTGTGTACCTCCGGAGTTATCGTTTCTCCACTCAAACACAAGCCTTCTTACCTGGCCTACATAGGCAGTTTCAGAAAGTACAGCACTCACGTTGTTCCAGATGTTTGCACTGTCACTGTATTCGCCTACAAGTGTCCTGTTAGCGCCGTTTGTTATCTGTGTACCAGGAGTAGGGTTAAAAGTAACCGGAACCATCCATACCCTTAGCCTGTCAGTAGTACCCTGGCCGGCAGCTTTCCATTGGAATGTTACTCCAAGGTCATATGCTATATTTGGCAGCTGAATATCCCTGTAAGCATGTGTAACAGAGCTTGAAGTAACCGTATAAGTGTTAGTTTCCCCATCGTCATCAGAAATGTATAAAGATGTAGATGCACTGCTACTTACTGCTGTACCTATAACCCATTTATTGGTTTGGTTACCGTTGCTCATAGTCCAGTTAGTAGGCCCCTCAAAATTATCACTGAAGTTTGGTACTGCAGGCGTTTGCGGAAGGCTGAAGTTAACCGGCCCTATCCATGGGCTTTCATCATCACTGCCGCAATTACTCCTTATCCATACATACTGGTTGCTGGAGTTATTAGGGAAATCGGTAATGGTAACTGTATTATTTGGTACGTTTCCTGTAGGCGTTGTAGTATCTGTAGGCCCGTTTGTTATTATTGGTGAAACATAATAATCATACGTAGGCGTTACAGTAACAGGTGCAGTCCAGTTTATTACTGCAGAGTTTGCCGTTACAGTTCCTACAGCAAGATTTTTAGGTGTAGGGCATGTTATAAATTCTACATTTACATTATCTACAGCAGCAGGTGGGTTTACCCCTCCCGTGTTATTATTTCTCCACTCAAATACAAGCCTCCTTACCTGGCCCTGGTATGCCAGCACATCATAAATTTCTGAGCTGGTTTTCCATGCAGAAGACAGTCCATAATTGCCTCCAAGCAAAATTCTTGTAGAGTTTGGTGTTATCTGTGTTCCTGCCGTAGGGTTATAATTATCCGGAACAAGCCATACCCTCAGGTAATCGGTATTATTTTCACCTAAAGCTTTCCAGTCAAAAGTTAACAGCATCTGCTCAATATTTGCAGGCATTTGTATATCCCTGTAAGCATGTACTACAGAAGCCGAAGTTGTAGTATAGGTATTTGTTGTACCTCCGTTATTTGTTATATATAATGATTTAGTGCCGGTGCCATTACTTGTGGCACTGCCCACAACCCATTGGTTTGCTTCGCTTTCATTAATTAATGTCCAGCCATGGAATCCTTCAAAATCCTCTGAATAATCAAGAGGTGCAGGAACTTGTAGTGTATTAAACCTTACAGGCCCTGTCCAGGTACTTTCATCGCCGGGACCGCAATTACTCCTCACCCATATATAGTAAACTGTTGATGAGTTAAGGTTATTTAAATCAAGTGATGCAGCCGTTACAGGTGCCGTGTTAGTTGGCGTAGTTGTTTCTGTAGGCGGGGTATCATCAAATGCTGATATATAATAATCATAAGTAGGTGTTACAGAGGTAGGCCCTGTCCAGGTAAATGATGCCCCTGTTTGAGTAACACTGCCTGTAGTAAGCACAAAGTTTGTAGGTGCAGGACAAGTAATTACAGAGAAATTAAGATTATCTATAGCGGCAGGCGGCTGAGTACCTCCTGTAGCATCATTCCTCCACTCAAATACAAGCCTTCTTACCTGGCCGCCGTAAGCAGCAGACGGTAATACAAAATCAGCCGTTGTAAAAGAACCGTTTTGGTTAAAGTTACCCCCAACAGCTATCCTGCCTCCACCCGGTGTAATTTGTGCACCCGGGTTAGGGTTATAGTTTTGCGGTACAAGCCATACCCTAAAGTAATCATTTGTAGTTCCCTGGCCTTGAGCCCTCCAGTCAAACTTAAGGCTTAACTGATCAATACTGTTAGGGAATTGTATATCACGGTAAGCATGTGATACTGAGGTTTGGTTAGTTGTATATGCATTGGTAGTACCATTATCATTAGTTATATATAATGACTTAGTACCTCCATTATTTACAGCTGTGCCAATAACCCATTTATTAGGCTGCTCATTGTTTTGCGAGCCATTAATAAATGCCCATCCGTGCGAAGCTTCAAAATCTTCAACATAATCAAGGTTTGCAGGTACTTGTAACGTATTAAAGTTTACAGGCCCTATCCATTCACTATTGCCATCTGTAGCACCACAGTTGCTCCTAACCCAGAAATTATAATTTGTAGAGTGGTTAAGGTTGTTTAGTGTTACCGTATTTGTTGTTAAAGCGGCATTGTTGGTTGGGATAGTAGTATCATCCGGAACCTCGTTGCCGGTAGTAACATAATAATCATAGCCCGGTGCACCCCATGAAGGTATGCCCCAGTTAAACGTTGCTCCTGTAAGTGTGGCACTGTTAGCTGCAATGGCAACACCTGTTGGTGTAGGACACGTTATAAGTGAAAGGTTAATATTATCTATAGCAGCAGGCGGCTGAGTACCTCCTGTAGCGTCATTCCTCCATTCAAATACAAGCCTTCTTACCTGGCCCTGGAATGCAGGTAATATATTTATTACAAATTCTGCATTAACAAAATCATTGCTCTGGTTAAAATTACCTCCAACAGCAACCCTGCTGGCATTAGGAGTAATTTGTGTACCTGCATTAGGATTATAGTTAACAGGTACCATCCATACCCTGAAGTAGTCATTTGTGGTTCCTTGTCCCATTGCTTTCCAGTCAAACGTAAGCTTAAGCTGGTTTGCAGTAGCCGGTATCTGTATATCCTTATATGCCTGCACTACTGAAGCAGATGTAATAGTATATGCGTTATTAGCACCGTTATCGTTAGATATATACAGTGAATTGGCACCACCATTATTAACAGCCGTACCTACTACCCATTTGTTGGTTTGCGTACCATTGTTTAATGACCATCCGTGAACACCTTCAAAATCTTCAGTATAATCTAAATTAACAGGAACTTGGGTAGTCATGAAAGTATATGGCCCTGCCCATGAACTAAACGTACCATCGGCACAATCTGCCCTTACGTAATACTCAAGGCTAGTGGCCGGCGGAAGGTTATCTGCAAGGTAAGCAGTATTAGTTGTTGCAGTTTCAGGTGTACTGGAAGCTGTTGGTAATCCTGAACCGGCAGGTTGAACCACAACCTGCCATGAACTGGCGTTGCCTGGGTTTGTCCAGTTAAGCTCAGCCGATGTCGGCAGGATATTATTGGTAGCCTGGCCAACAGGAGGTGTACAGTTTACCTGCTGTATGGTTAAAGTATATGGTGTAGTTTGTGTAGTTCCTGAAGTGGAAATTACAATATAATATGTTTCTCCCGCAGTTACAGGAACTGTAAAATTAGCCTGAGAAGTAGGGCTGGCAGTTCCGCCTGCAATACAGGTATTACCAATATCAGCACACTCATTATAAACAAATATACCGGCATTAGGCCCGGTATCCCTCATATTTATAAGTATAGAACCTGTAAAGGTTGCATTGTAGGCATACACTACATCATCACCGTTAAGATATGTACCTCCTGTACATCCTGTACCCGCTGATCCGCTGTAATCATCATCAAAATTATTGGTATTGCCAACTGTATAATAAGATACTGTATTAATTTCTATAGGTGCTTCACACGTAGCCCCTATAGCAACCGTGCTAAACTCAAACGGGCCAACCCAGCCACTTATGTTGTCAGCACCTCCATTAGTACATAACGCCCTTACATAATAAGCGTAATCTGTATCCGGCGTAAGCCCTGTAGTTACCTGATAAGAGTTGGTGCTGCTTGTATAATCTGCAATGCCTGTTGGCAACTGTGCCGCCTCAACCACTTCTATTTCAAAGCTTGAAGCACCGCCGGGATTGTCCCACCCTAAAGTAGCAACATCAAGGCCAATACCTGAAGCTGTAAGATTTTCAGGGTCAAGACATTTTTCAACAACCTTTACATTATCTACAAGCCAACGGTCAGCATTGTTAGCAACCATTACAAATGCAATGCGAACCTGATGCCCCACAGCAGATGCAGGAATATCCGGTTCGGTTACAATTTTTTCAATATATTGAGTCTGTATCGGGTTAAGTTCAATTTCATTCCATTCCTTCAGTTGTACATAATTAGCAAAATCATTAGGATCTGCACCCGGGTTTTCAGTAAGGTCTATCATCATAAGGCGGTATATACCTCCATCATTACCACCCACTGTAAGCCTTGAAAAGAAATGTATTTCGGGGTTTTCAGGCATTTCGAATTCCTTTGTAACCAACCAGTCCTGAGGAGTTCCTGAAGCAGGATTAACATTCGATCTGTCAAGGAATGCTGCATGGTTTCCTTCATAAGGCGGTTCAGGACCACTTTGGTCTCCTACACTCTGCCTCCAGAATCTGGTAGTTCCCACGTTGTTTTGAAGTATGAGCCAATCCGTAGGTGGCCAGGCTTCAAAACCTTCCTCGGGAAGCTGCGCATAGCCGCCGCAAAAAGCCAGGAAAGACATTAAAAGCGTTAATGTAATTTTCTTCATAATTAATAGTTTAGCTAAATTTAATCCCCAAATTTAACAAAATATAATAAATACATAACAAATAGGTAAAATTTAACACTAAAAGAAAACAGAATGAATTAAATTTAAAAATAACCTAAGAAACATTGTTTTATACGTAATTTTGCTTTTTGGAATTTTATGATTGAAAAAGAAAAGATAAATTTTGAGAAAACTGTAATTGCCGGTGTAATTACACAGGAACAAAATGAAGACAAGCTACAGGAATATCTTGACGAGTTAGAATTTTTAACCTATACTGCGGGAGGAGAAGTTGTTAAGCGTTTCTCACAAAAAATGGAGCGCCCTAATCCTAAAACTTTTTTAGGGACAGGAAAAATTGAAGAAATTCAACTTTACATTAATGAGCACGATGTAAAAACCGTGATTTTTGATGATGAGCTTTCGCCCGCACAACAAAAAAACCTGAACCGCATACTGGAATGCAAAGTGCTGGACAGGACTAACCTCATCCTTGATATTTTTGCCCAGAGGGCAGAAACTTCTTATGCACGCACGCAGGTAGAACTGGCGCAGTGCCAGTATTTATTACCAAGGCTTTCAGGCATGTGGACGCACCTTGAACGCCAGCGTGGTGGTATAGGTATGCGCGGGCCGGGTGAAACAGAAATTGAAACCGACAGGCGTATTGTGCGCGACCGTATTGCCCTGCTAAAGGAGAAGATAAAAACCATTGACCGCCAAATGTCGGTACAGCGCAGCAATCGTGGGGCGATGGTAAGGGTAGCACTGGTAGGTTATACCAATGTTGGAAAATCGACATTGATGAATGTTATAAGCAAAAGTGAGGTTTTTGTAGAAAACAAGCTTTTTGCAACACTTGACACTACCGTTAGGAAAGTGGTTATAAAAAACCTGCCCTTTTTATTGTCAGATACGGTTGGGTTTATACGAAAGCTGCCCACACAACTTATCGAGTCTTTTAAAAGTACGCTTGATGAAGTGCGTGAAGCAGACCTTTTATTGCATGTGGTAGATATTTCACATCCTGATTTTGAAGACCATATACATTCGGTTAACAATATACTCCAAGATATTGACAGCATGAATAAACCTACTATAATGGTATTTAATAAAATTGATGCCTACAAACCCCTTACCATTGATAGTGATGACCTTGTAACCGAAAAAACACCAAGGCATAATACGCTTGAGGAATGGAAAGCTACCTGGATGGCAAATGTGGGAGAAAAAAATGCCCTTTTCATTTCTGCCATAAATAAGGAAAATATGGAAGAGTTCAGGGAAAAAGTATATGAGGCAGTAAGGGAAATACACATAACACGTTTTCCTTATAACAATTTTTTATATCCTGATTATAAAGATAACCTTAGTGAGGATAAAGAATAAAGAAGCCTGCAAATGCAGGCTTCTTTATTCTTTATCTGTATTTCTAACAAGGTTTAAAAACCATAATTAACCGCTACACCAAATACCTGCCTAACCTGAAAGCCTTTAAAGGCGTTATCATCATATATGGTTTGGAATGATAAATTAGTTGTAAGGTAACGGTTTATTTTCATAACAACATTTAACTGGTAGTCAAGGTCAACATTTTGTGCATCTTCAAGATAATTTGAATACAGATTCAGTATATTTTCAAAGGTTACATTGGCAATAATATCAAGCTTGTAATATGCTGAAGCATTAAAACCGAGTTCATATCTTAATGACTTTCCTTCCTCTACGCCAAAATAAGCTTCATCTGGCAGTGTAAAACCCTTGTCAACAAAAGTAAATTTTGAGGTGGCGGGCGAGAGGTTAAATTTAAGATTATCATCTTTTTTCCACAGTACACCCGGCCCTACAAGCAGGTATCCCGGTGAAAGGAAGTTTGTGTATTCATCCCTTATTTCAGCCCCTTCTTCATCACGGCTGTACACATAACCTTTTGTAAACTGTGTCTTAAAATTAAGGAATGCCGAATAATACCACCTTTCTGTTGCACGTTTTCCTAAAACCGAGTTTATTTCCAGCCTGTCATCCGTTTTTTTGGCAAAGGCACTGGTTTTGGTTTTCACCAAGCCATAAGATGCTATAAACTTATTATCCCACGTCCAGTCGTCTTTTTTATAGTTAATATCATAGTTTAGCCCCAGGTTACCCGAAATATTATTTTCACCACCGGCAAGCCAGTTATCAAAAGTTGACTGGTTAAATAAAACGGAGGCATTTCCTTTTTTAGTCCATGGGCCTATGGTATCATTATCTGCTGCTGCAGGGTTTTGTGCCGCAGCTAAAAAACCTGTAAGGCACAATACAATAAGTAATGTTTTCTTCATATAACTGTGTTTTTGCAAATATAATTATCCAGGATAAAATGCCACATTAAATCTTCTTTTTATATAAAGGCACCGAGGAGCAGGCTTCACCAAACATAAGGCTTTTAGCCACTGGCATCAGCTTTTGTACTGCCAGTGCATAAGCCTGCTGGGGCACTGGTTTTTTAGAGCAGCCTTTTATTATTACAGGCTTGCCTGTAAATTCCGCATAGTCAATTTTATTTAAAATACCGGAATATAATTGTGTATTAAGTTCTTCTACAGTTCCCTGTAAAGTGTATTTCGCGTAAGGCTGTAAATAAACAGTAACAAGCATGTAAGCCCAGGCAGGTACAATAGCATCGGTACTGCAGTATAAAGCTACATATTTATCTGTATATTGTTGCCAGTCATGATTTTTAAGCGATTCCCTAAAGTCTTTTTCACGCAACACAAAACCTTCCCAAAGCCATTGGGATATATCTACTGAAACCCGCTCTCCTTCAGGGTAATAATCCTCAAGGTCAAAAACCTGAAGTATGCTGTTGGCAACACGGTTTACAATTTCCTGCTCTTCCATATTCTCCATCAATTCAATACTAATTACCTATTAAAGCATCCCAAGCTCAAGCTTTGCTTCCTCACTCATTAGGTCGCGGCTCCACGGCGGGTCAAATGTTATTTCTACCTCAGCAGCTTTTACATTCGCTATTTTGGTTATCTTTTCTTCAACCTCCTGTGGCAGGCTTTCAGCTACCGGGCAGTTAGGCGAAGTTAAAGTCATAAGTATTTTAACCTCATGGTCAGTGTTAACCATAACATCATAAATAAGGCCTAACTCATATATATCAACCGGAATTTCAGGGTCATATATAGTTTTAAGCACCTTTACAATTTCTTCCCCAAGCTGGGCCGTGTCAATAATAACTTCTTCTTCCATATCATTTAATTTTTTGCCTGGAATGCCAGGGCATACATTTTTATCTGTTTAATCATAGAAACCAGTCCATTGGCACGGGTAGGCGATAAATGTTCCTTAAGCCCTATCTCGTCAATAAACGCCGTATCGGCTTCAAGTATGTCTGCCGGCCTTTGGTTCGAAAATACCCGTATCAGTATTGCTATTATTCCTTTGGTAAGAATTGCATCGCTGTCAGCAGTAAAAACAACATTACCATCCTTTTGCTCAGCATGCAGCCAAACCCTGCTTTGGCAGCCTTTAATTATATTATCATCTGTTTTATACTGTTCATCAACAAGCGGTAATGACTTACCAAGGTCAATAACATACTGGTAGCGTTCATCCCAGTCATCAAACATGGAGAACTCGTCTATTATCTCTTCCTGTATATTTTTTATATCCATTTTATTTTTCTAAATCCGACACTTCAATAATCCTGTTTACCAGCCCTTTGATTTCCATAGGCGGATTGCCGTGGTCAAAACTGCTGCTTTGGTAAGTAGTATCCTGCTTTATTACTTTTAAATTGGCAATTAATGCACCATCATGATGGCTGCGGGTGCTTGGTGGTTTAAGTGTGCTTAATTTATTAAGGTTTACCTTTTCAAGCTCCGCCAGTATCTTATTCCAGTTCCTTTTTTTAGGTTTTTTGTTTACAAATTTATCTATAACCCTTTCCTTGTCCAGAGCCTTCTCATTAATAGTTATAATAGTATCGTGCTTAACAATTACTTTTTTGTAGGCACCCCGGGTTAAGGCTTCATATTCAAAGAAAATTTTATCGCCCTGCTTTTTAAGTGCCGTAGATGCGCAGCCCGATAACAGGAGCAAAGCGAATAATACCGTTACAACGTTTTTCATTTTAAATTCCTTATAGCACTATAAAGTTAGTGTTTTTTAACTGAATTTATCAGGAAAGCATACGCTGTGCTTTTTTAACAGCCTCAGCCAGGGCATCTATTTCCTCTTTAGTGTTATAAAATGAAAATGAAGCACGCACCGTTCCCGGCACATTAAAAAAGTCCATTACAGGTTGCGTGCAATGATGTCCCGTCCTCACGGCTATGCCCATTTTATCTACAATGGCTCCAATATCATACGGATGTATATCCCCTACGTTAAATGAAATAACCGGGGCTTTCCGGGCTGCTGTGCCTATAATTTTAAGCCCTTCTATTTCAAGCAGCTTTTGTGTGCCATATTGCAGTAATTCCTGCTCATAGGCCATTATATGGTTAAGCCCTGCAGCATTAAGATAATCTATAGCTGTACCCAGCACTATACCACCTTCAATATTGGGTGTTCCTGCTTCAAATTTATGGGGTAGGTCTGCATAAGTACTTTTCTCAAAGCGCACTTCCTTAATCATTTCACCGCCACCCTGATAAGGCGGTAGTTTATTTAACCATTCTTCCTTACCATAAAGCACGCCACTTCCGGTTGGCCCACAGGCTTTATGCCCTGAAAAGGCATAAAAATCACAATCAAGAGCCTGCACATCAGGCTTAAGGTGCGGCGCTGCCTGCGCACCGTCTATAAATACGGCTGCGCCATGTTCATGAGCTTTGGTTATAATATATTTTATGGGGTTTATTGTACCTAATGAGTTTGATATATGGTTTACTGCAACTATTCTGGTCTTGCCGGAAAGCAGCCTTTCATACTCTTCCAGTATAAGCTCCCCCTTATCGTCCATAGGGATAACAACAAGCTTTGCACCCACCCTTTCGCAAAGCATTTGCCACGGCACAATATTGGAGTGATGCTCCATAGCCGAAACCATAACCTCATCTCCCTGCTTTATAAAAGCCGAAAAACCATTTGCCACAAGGTTAATACCGTGTGTTGTGCCTGTAGTAAACAGGACTTCATGGCTGTGTTTTGCATTTATATGCTGCTGTATTTTTTGGCGGGAGGTTTCATAAGCGTCCGTAGCCATCTGGCTCAGGGCATGCACCCCCCTGTGGATGTTGGAATTTATTTGTTTATAATATTCCGCAATGGCATCAATTACCACCTGCGGCTTTTGGGATGTGGCTGCATTATCAAAGTATACCAGAGGTTTTCCGTTAACCGCCTGGTTCAGTATAGGGAAGTCTGCCCGTATGGCATTTATATCTAACATTTCTAATCTTAAGTTAATCGTTATCAGCAAGCAGCAAGCAATTTATTGCCAACTGCATTAACCGCAAAGTTACGGCTTGTTTCCGTAATAAAAGAATAATTGGTATAGATTTAAGATTGAGCAATAAGATGGATTTTTAAAGTTATTTTTTTTCATTCTAAATAAAAACAATAAATTTGCCCTAATTTAGATTAATTAAAAACAAACAAAGTCAAATGAAACAAATACATAAGTTTTTAGCTATTGCAATTGTAGTTTTAGCAACTGCCTCATGCAAAAAAGAAACTGAAAAAAATGAGGGCGCTGTAACCGCTGCCGACTCTACAGCTGTTGAAAAACAAAGAATAGTTTCCCTGAACAGTGCAATTACCGAGATAGTGAGCGCAACAGGCCATCAGGATGAAATTGTGGGTGTAGATGTTACCAGTACCTACCCTGAAAACATTAAAGAAACCGCTAAAGATTTAGGGCACATACGCAGTATCTCAATAGAATCTATAATGGCATTACAGCCTACGCTTATTTTAGGGACGGATAAAGACATAAGCCCGGAACTAGAGGAAAAAATTAAACAATCGGGGGTAAAACACCATATTTTCACACAGGAAATTTCTGTTGAAGGCACAAAACAACTTATTAAGGATGTTGCATCTGTTTTTAATGCAGAATATGAGCCAATACAGGCAAAAATTGATGATGCGCTTGCTAGTAACGTAAAACCACTGGACAAAAAACCTAAAGTATTATTTATATACGCAAGGGGTGCTAACCAACTTATGGTTTCCGGTACAGGCACACCGGTGGATAAGGTAATAACCCTTGCAGGTGCCGAAAATGCAGTTAAAGGCTTTGAAGATTATAAGCCGCTAACACCTGAAGCGCTTATACAAAGCAATCCTGATGTTATCCTGATGTTTGATTCAGGTATTGGCAGCCTAGGAGGCCCGCAGGGCGTATGGCAGATACCGGGCATGGATAAAACCAATGCAGGCAAAAACAAAAAAATAATTTCAATGGACGGTGGTTTGCTTTCAAGCTTTGGCCCACGCTTAGGACAGGCAGTGGAAGAGCTTAACGGAAAGCTAATGGAAAATGCAAAATAAACTTTCAATATACCTGTTATTCAGTTTACTGCTGTTGGCTGTGCTGGCAGTGGTTTCGCTGTATATGGGTGTATATGTTTTTGAAAAACACTCCCTTGCCGAAACCATTAAAGGTATATGGGCCGCAGACGGCACAATTTCGGAAAGCGACCGTTTTGTACTTATGGATTTAAGGCTGCCCCGCATTAGCATGGCAATACTTATTGGCAGTGCGCTTGCCGTTTCGGGAACCTGCCTGCAGGGCATGTTTAAAAACCCACTGGCAACGCCGGACCTGATAGGTATAACTTCGGGAGCCTCTTTATTTGCAGCACTTACCATAGTTTTGGGCAGCTCATTTAAACAATATATCCCGGAGGCATTCCATTATTCCTTATTAAGCATCATGGCTTTTATAGGCGCGCTGATAACAATGATAATGGTGTACAGGATATCTACCAGCAACGGTAAAACCAACGTGGTTATAATGCTCCTTTCCGGTGTGGCTATTACTGCGCTTGGCTTTGCAATAACCGGCTTTTTAATTTACATATCAAAAGAAGAGCAGTTGCGCGACCTTACCTTCTGGAACCTTGGCAGCCTTAGCGGTGCCACGTGGACAAAAAATGCCATACTGGCCACTATAGTAATTGTATCCTATATGTTCCTGATAAACCGCGGTAAAGCCCTAAATGCAATGATGCTTGGTGAAAGGGATGCGCGCCACTTAGGTATACCTGTAGAACGTATAAAAAAACAAATTGTACTGTTTACTGCCCTTATGGTAGGTACATCGGTAGCTTTTGCAGGCAATATAGGCTTTGTTGGGCTTATAGTACCCTATATATTAAGGCTTATATTTAAATCCAACTACAATGTAATTTTACCTATGTCGGCTATTTTGGGAAGTGTCTTATTACTTGCCGCCGACACAGTGAGCCGTACTATTGCGCCCCCTTCGGAAGTGCCAATCGGTATATTAACAGCATTTATGGGTGCGCCCATATTTATAATAATCCTGATACGGAGCAGAAAATCAATGTAAGGAAATGTTAGAAGCCCATAAAATATCCTATTCGCACCGCAAGTTTGCCATACTGGAAAACATAGACGTTTCTGTTAATTATGGCGAACTGCTTGTTATTGTAGGGCCTAATGGCGCGGGGAAATCAACCCTGCTGAGTATGCTTGCCAATGAAATAGGAAAAGATGAGGAGCCCATTTACTTTAAAAATAAAACTTTTGAAGAATGGGACAGCAGGCAACTGGCACACCACAAGGCTAAGTTTTCGCAAAGCAACAGCCATGATATACCGCTTACGGTTAAAGATGTGGTAATGATGGGAAGATATCCTTATTTTCAGTCTGCACCCCATAAGGAAGACCGTGAGGCGGTGGCAAAGGCAATGCAGGAAACGGATGTTGCCCTGCTTGAAAACCGCGACTATAACCTGCTTTCGGGCGGTGAAAAACAACGCGTGCACCTTGCCCGGGTTTTGGCACAGCTTGATAATGACATTGCACATAAGCTTATATTTCTTGACGAGCCGCTAAATAACTTGGACGTACTGCACCAGCACCGAATACTGCATACTATAAAAAACTTTACCGGAAGGGGTAACACTGCTGTAATGGTACTTCATGACCTTAACCTTGCAGCCCAATTTGCCGATAAGGTAATGCTGCTTAAAAAAGGTAAAATAGTGGCGCACGATGTGCCTGACAAGGTTTTTACAAAAGAAACCATTAGCAAGGCATACAACTTTCCATGCACTATATGCCCCAATCCTGTAAATAAAAACCCTTTAATAATTTTTGGAACATAAATTTAGCATTATGAATACTATCACTAAAAACCTTAAAGAACAATGGGATGCCCTTAAAGCTGAAAATCCCCATATACGCATACGCAATGCCGCAGACCAGCTTGGTGTGAGCGAAGCAGAACTTTTGGCCACACAGGCCGGAGATACTGTAACGCGCCTTAGGCCTGAATTTGCAGAAATTTTACAGGAAGTAGAGAAACTGGGCAGGGTTATGGCATTAACACGTAATGATGAGTGCGTGCATGAGCGTAAAGGTGTTTATTTAAACCCTGATTTCAGCAGCCCATTTGCTTCTCTTTTTGTAGGTGAGGATATTGACCTCCGGATATTTTTAATGCACTGGGACAAAGCTTTTGCCGTAGCAGAAAAGGGTGAACATGGCGACAGGAAAAGCCTTCAGTTTTTTGGCAAGGACGGTTTGGCAATCCATAAAATATACCTGACGAAAGACAGTAATGAAACTGCTTTTGACGAGCTGGTTGCAAAATATAAATCGGACAACCAGGCAACTGAGGAAACTACGGTTGCAGTCCCTTTAAACATTGATGAGAAACCAGACAGCGATATTGATGTTAAAGGCTTTCAGGAGGCATGGGTTAACCTTAAAGACACTCACGAATTTTTCGGTATGCTGAAAAAATTCGGTGTTACCCGCACACAGGCATTACGCCTTGCCCCCGAGGGTGAATACACTAAGAAAATAGAAAAAGATGCTATTGTTACAATGCTTGAAAATGCTGCCGAACAAAAACTGCCTATTATGGTGTTTGTTGGCAACAGGGGTAATATCCAGATTCATACAGGCACTGTAAGGAAAACCATGTGGCACAATAACTGGTTTAATGTGCTTGACCCTGATTTTAACCTTCACCTTGATATGGATAAAATTGCCCAAACCTGGATTGTGCGCAAGCCTACAGAAGACGGAATGGTTACAGCTATTGAAGTATTTAATGAAATGGGAGAAATTATTGTACAGTTTTTTGGTAAAAGGAAACCGGGAATACCTGAGCTTGAAGGGTGGAGAGATTTAGTTGCTTCCCTTTAAGTTTAAAACATAGTAAATTAGAAGCCGCTTGGATTAGCGGCTTTTTTTATTGTATAACTGAATAAAAAATCCCGGTAGGTTATGCTCTACCGGGATTTATTGAATAAAACAAAAACTAACTTACGGCATCCTAAAAATCATATTATTGTAGTAATGCATACTGGAATTTAGGGAAGCCACGCTCGCCGCTTTCGCTGGCTCCTCCCGTCATTCTTAGCTTATATATATTACCCATAGGGTCTTTAACTATAAAGAAACGGTCTGTTTTCAATACAAACTGCGATACAGGAATACCGCCTGGGCCCATAACACTTGTGCTCCTCCAGTTAGAGCCTATATTACGCTGGTCGTTTGTAAATTTTGAGTCATCTACATTGGCAAGTGTGAAATTATCATATGTAAAATCCTCTGTCAGCACCATGTAAGACCTTGCACCTCCCTTAGTATTTGTTACAATAAAATCAGGATAATAGTAAGGTATTGCCGCACCCGGCATTTCTATAACATTGGTAAATGTTGTGAAATTAATATCCCACTGGTTTGCCTGAGGTTCTACCTGTACAGTTGAATTTGCTGTAAAACTGAAGAAAACAAAGTTATAAGCATTGTTTTTAGAAAGGATAACTTCCTGGTGGGTTGTAGCATTAATATCTGCATACTGAAGCTTGTAATCGCTGCCGCTTTTAAGTATCCTGATTTTTTTCCAGCCCCTGTGCGGGCCCGCAGAAGAACCTTCGGTGCCTGAAGATGGTGTTGATGCTGAAGGGCCATTACCTAAATTAATAAGGTAAACCTTGTTATCAGCATCGTTATCAGAAACCTCTGCAATAGCTGTCTGGCTAATATCACCGGCAGGGTGGTCTATCTGGCTGGCATCTCCATTGCCCTGGCCAATCAACATGCTCTCATCCGGGGCAACTACCGCGTTTATATCAGTAGTGTTTAATTGCTTTGCAGACATTCTTAAAGAGCTGTTTAAAGCAACCCTAAACTGGTCTCCGCTGTAAAAGCCTAAATCCCATGATACCCTTTCAGCCATTCTCATCATACCGCTTGTAAGGTCAACATAAACCTGGTTTGGCTGATTTGCACCTCCTACCTCAGCAGCAATAGCCGCACCAAGCGACGGTGCTTCATTAAGGTTTACCTGTATTGAGGAATTACCTGTTATAGCTGCATTAACCGAAACATCTGTAATAGAAAATTTCACATTTTTAGTTTCGCCATCGCCGGCAGGAAGTAATTTATTAAATGTAAAAGTTACCTCGGTTGCACCGGCTTCAAAAGGTATTTCAATTGCATTGCCTTCAGCTCCGGGTATTGTAGTAAAATCGGTTCCATAAGCTACATTGGTGGTTGTATAATTAAGTGTAATAGTACCTCCGCCTTTTACTGCCTTAGAAAATAATAACTGCACCTGCGAGCTTCCCTCAGCTATATAAAGTGAAGGGTTTGCAAATGAGACAGAATTGGAAGATCCTGAAGATTTTTCATCATCTTCGCTGCATCCTGTAAAAACAAGTGCGGCGAATGAAAGAAATAAAACTGATAGTTTTTTCATATCTGTATTAATTAAATATTGAGGTTATATGTAAGTTTTAAAAAGTAGGACCTGCCATAGGCTAAAAGAAGTGCCGATGTGCCGGCGCTGTGTACTCCTGAAGCGCCTGCACCTGAGGTTTGCAGGTTTTTAACATTAAATAAATTCCTGGAGCCCAATGTAACATCAAACCTGTTTTTAAAGAATGATTTTCTTACTGAGGCGTCCATCATGCTGTAAGCTTCAATTTCCGTGAGGAAAAAGCCTACATCACCACTATCAAGCGGCTCCTCCCTGAACTGCTGGAAGCGGCCGTTATATTTATAGTATAAAGAAAATACAGTATTCCATGATGGTACATTATAGGATATATTGGAATTTAGCTGGAAAGAGTATAAAAACCTGTCATCGGAAACCACGTTGGAAGCGGCCAAGTCTATTTTTTGGGAAATACCCACCAAAGCAGCACCTACCTTTGCTTCTATATTTTTATAGGCAAGCTGGTGGCTTGTTGAAATATTCCACATTTTATATTTATCAATATTCTGGTACCTGTATTGCAGGTTAGGCTCTGTAGCAGCAAGCACCTGGCTTATGCGGTCGTCCACATCCATATAGCTAATAATGAGATTATTACTAAGATTAAGCCCCGAGTCAAAAAAGGTTGATTTTTTTATACTTGCCTCATAGGATAAGCTGGTTTCGGGAACTAGGCTGGCATTACCCCTAAGGTCATGGTTGCTGTCAACAAAATAAGTGTAGAGTTCATCAAAATTAGGTGTTCGGTAGGATTTACCCACTGATGCCCTTGCCTCCAGCCCATAATTAAACAGATAGCGGAAACCTGCGGATATTGCATTCTGGTCGCTGAATTTAGACTGGAACGAATAACGGAAACCCGGGCGTATGGAAAACCTTTCGGTACATTTAATTTCTGCCGAGGCATAAACATCATAATTTTCAAGGGTTTGGTTTACATCCTGTGCATTGGCATCCTCATTCCTGAATGTGCCTGAATTGGCCGAGGCAAACCCTTTTTCATGCACAGCTTCATACCCTACCTGAAGGTCGAACCTTTGTGTATTGAAAAAGTTTGTAACGTTACCTGTAGAGTAAATAATTTCTTTAGACTGGTACGTTTGCCTGTCATTGTTAGTTTCGGTGTCTGATAATATCTGGTAAGTATATTTTTCTTCATCCCTGCGTTGCTTTTGATACGATGCAGAAACATTATATACCAGCTTAGAAAAAAGATGCCCGTATGAATTCAAATGGTGGTAGTACCTGTCGGTAATTATGCGCTTATCCTCCGATTTATAAGTATCGGGGAAAGGATAATTGTCAACAGGCGTTACAATAGGGTTATAAAAATCAATATTTTCGTTATAATAATCAAATTTGTAAAACAACCTGAAAATACCCTTATTGTAACCAATTATGGCATTTGTGGCAAACTGTTGCTTAGGCAGCCAGCTAAAGCCGCGCAAACCATCATTTTCTTTATATTCTTTGCCTTTCATGTTGTCATAAAACCCGGCAAAGTCATTGCGGTTGGCCCCTACTGATGCATACCAGTTATCAGTACCATGGGAAACTTTGAAGGATTGTATGTGCCTGCCTTTATCAAAAAATGCAAACTCCTTACCTACAGTTTCCTCTTGGGCAGTTGCCGATATTTCCCATTTATTTTTAGTGGTTTTTTTGGTTATGATATTTAGTATCCCGGTAACTGCATTGGCACCATGTGTAACCCCCATGGAGCCTTCAATTATCTCTATACGCTCAACATCATCAAGATTAATCTGTGTAAGGTCAATATTATTTCCAAGTCCGGTATCGCTTACAAGGGGTATGTTATCTAAAAGTATTTTAAAATACTGGGCATCAAGCCCAAACATAGAAACTGTAGAACGGCCATCGCTGCCATTAGGCCTAACCGTAATATTTAAATACTGGTTTAATACATCGGCAAGGTTATTAGCCGCCCTGCGCTGAATGTCTTCGCTCGTAATAACGCGAACGTTAAAAACTGATTTTTTTATGGATTGCGGTTCAAACTGGCCCGTTATAACTACCTCTTCCAGATTGGTTTTTATGGTGTCATTTTCGGTGTCCTGTGCCGATAGTGCTACAGTAGTGAATAAAAAAGTATATAAAAGCGATTTGGTAATAACCCGCATTACAATTGTTAGTTAGATTAATTCTAAATTGCAAAGCTATAGTTACCCTTCGAAATATGCAAATTATTTTTATTAATTCTAAATAAAAGAAAAAAGCAGGCTTAATAAGCCTGCTTTTTTCTTTTATTTATATTAGGATATTATAAGTCAAAACCGATGTTTACACCCAATTTAGCAGCTATAATTTTTGTTATCCTGTTTTTAAGTTCAGGTATTTTAATACTTTCAATCGCTTCATTAGAAAACGCATACATTAATAATGCTTTAGCCTCTTTTTGCGGGATGCCGCGCGACTGCATGTAAAACATTGCACTTTCGTCAAGCTGCCCAATTGTACAGCCGTGAGAGCATTTTACATCATCAGCAAAAATTTCAAGCTGGGGTTTAGCATTAACCGTAGCCTTTTCACTAAGTATTATATTATTATTATTCTGGAAGGCATCTGTTTTCTGCGCTTCCTTTTCAACATAAATCTTTCCGTTAAACACTCCGGTAGAACTTCCGTTAAAAATACCCTTGTAATTCTGGTGGCTCACGCAATTAGGCTCGGCATGGTTTACCAGTGTATGATGGTCAACAAGCTGCTTATCGTCAATAATCGTTATCCCCTTAAGTGTACTTTCCACATGCTCCCCCTGATGATAGAAATTAAGGTTATTCCTGGTTATATTGCCCCCAAAGGAAAAAGTATGTACAGAAGCTATACTATCCCTTTTCTGGGCTATATATGTATTATCTATAAGGTTTGCATTGTGCGAATCGTTCTGTATCTTGTAATAGTCGGCCATTGCCCGCTCATCGGTAAATATCTCGGTAACAGAATTGGTAAGTACAGGGTTGCTGTTTAGGCTTTGGTGTCGTTCAATAATCTGTACCTGTGCATTTTTACCAACAATTATAAGGCTGCGCGGCTGTACCATGAGTGCTGCCTCATTTCCTGTAGAAAGGTGTATAATCTCAACCGGCTTATCGGCTACCTTATTATTAGGAATATTAATGTAAGCTCCCTCAAATGCAAAGGCGGTGTTTAAGGAGGTAAGGCTATCATCCCTGTTGGCTATTCTATTAAAGTACTGGTCAATAACAGCTTTGTACTTAGGCTTTGTAAGTGCTGCCGACATGAGGCATACATCAAGCCCGTCATGTGTTGTGGAAGACAGGAAAGAACTGAATTTTCCATCAATAAATACTATTTTATAAGTATCTATTTCATGAAGGAAGTATTTTTTTACATCGGCATAACCCAGGGCGTTATCGTGTTTTGGAAACACACTGAAATCATTTTTCAGTACGCTGTTTAACGATGTATATTTCCAGGCTTCTTCTTTTTTGGTGGGGAAGCCTTTATTTTCAAAATTCTTTATGGCCTGTGTGCGTACATCGTGCAGGTCTGAATGAACATCAACACGCTCTTCAAAAGCCATGAAAGAAGATAATAATTTTTCTTTAAGATCCATTGTATGGTTTTTAAAGTTTGAATGTTGGAAGTTTTAAAGCCCGTATAAAGACTTTAAAACTTAGCAACTTTTAACTTTCTAACTCTGTTAATTTTGCGCTTTGATCCAGTCGTAGCCTTTTTCTTCAAGTTCATAGGCGAGTTCCTTGCCACCGGATTTTACAATTTTTCCATTGTAAAGCACGTGTACATAATCCGGCACAATATAATCCAGCAGCCTTTGGTAATGTGTAATAACAATAACAGCATTGTCTTTACTGCGAAGCTTGTTTACACCATTTGCAACAATACGTAAGGCGTCAATATCAAGCCCTGAATCCGTTTCATCAAGAATGGCAAGTTTTGGTTCCAGCATTGCCATCTGGAAAATCTCGTTACGTTTCTTTTCACCACCCGAAAAGCCTTCGTTTAATGACCGTGAAAGGAATTTACGGTCAATTTCCAGCAATTCGCTTTTTTCACGTATTAATTTCAGCATTTCATTGGCCGGCATTTCTTCAAGTCCTTTAGCCTTACGGCTTTCGTTAATGACCGTCTTCATAAAGTTGGTTACAGAAACGCCCGGTATCTCAACAGGATACTGAAAAGAAAGGAAAACACCTTTATGTGCCCTTTCCTCTGGTGCCAGTTCGCCAATATCTTCACCTTCAAGCACTATTTCCCCATCAGTAACCTCATAGTCTTCTTTCCCCGCAATTACCGAGGAAAGTGTACTTTTACCCGAACCGTTTGGTCCCATTATGGCGTGTACCTCACCTGCTTTCACTTCGAGGTTTATACCTTTTAAAATTTCTTTATCTTCAACACTTGCGTGCAGATTTTTTATTGATAACATGTTTATGCTTATATTAAATTCAAGATTATCCTACGCTTCCCTCAAGGCTTATTTCCAATAGCTTCTGCGCTTCAACGGCAAACTCCATAGGCAGTTTATTCAATACTTCCTTACTAAAGCCGTTTACAATTAATGCAATGGCCTTTTCGGTGGGTATGCCGCGCTGGTTGCAGTAAAACACTTGGTCTTCGCCAATTTTGCTTGTGGTTGCCTCGTGTTCTATTTTAGCCGTGGTATTTTTAGATTCTATGTAAGGAAATGTGTGTGCTCCACAGTTATTGCCCATAAGCAGCGAATCGCACTGGCTGAAATTACGTGCATTTTCTGCGCGGCCGCCTATTTGAACGAGTCCGCGGTAGCTGTTTTGGGATTTCCCTGCCGATATACCTTTAGAGATAATGGTACTTTTAGTATTTTTTCCCAAGTGTATCATTTTAGTACCTGTATCTGCCTGTTGGAAATTATTGGTTACAGCAATGGAATAAAATTCCCCAACCGAATTATCTCCTTTCAACACACAGCTTGGATACTTCCATGTAATGGCAGAGCCGGTTTCCACTTGCGTCCATGATATTTTAGCATTCTTTTCGCAAAGTCCGCGTTTGGTTACAAAGTTATACACGCCGCCTTTACCCTCTTTATTGCCGGGGAACCAGTTTTGCACTGTGCTGTATTTAATTTCGGCATCATCAAGAGCTATAAGCTCTACTACTGCGGCATGCAGCTGGTGCTCATCGCGGCTTGGTGCCGTACAGCCTTCAAGGTAGCTTACATAGCTGCCTTCGTCCGCTACCACCAGTGTACGTTCAAACTGTCCTGTTCCTGCCTGGTTGATACGGAAATAAGTACTTAACTCCATAGGGCAGCGCACCCCTTTAGGGATATAGCAAAAGGAGCCGTCACTAAACACTGCAGAATTAAGGGCAGCATAAAAGTTGTCTTTTTGCGGCACTACAGTACCCAGGTATTTACGCACCAGTTCCGGGTGCTCTTTAATCGCTTCGGATATAGAGCAGAAAATAATGCCTTTTTCAGCAAGTGTTTTTTTAAAGGTTGTTGCAACCGAAACAGAATCCATCACAATATCAACCGCAACACCCGCAAGTTTTTTTTGCTCGTCTAATGATATGCCCAGCTTTTTAAATGTATCTAAAAGTTCCGGGTCAACCTCATCAAGGCTGTTATATTTCGGTTTCTTTTTTGGTGCAGAGTAATAGGAAATAGCCTGAAAATCAGGTTTTGCATAATGAATATTAGCCCATTCCGGCTCAACCATCTGTTCCCATGCCCTGAAAGCTTCAAGGCGCCATTCCGTCATCCATTCCGGCTCTTCCTTTTTTGCAGAAAGCGCACGGATAATGTCCTCGTTAAGCCCTACCGGGAAGGTATCTGATTCTATATCTGTATAAAAGCCGTACGCGTATTCTTTATTCTCAAGTTCGACTTTTAATTCTTCTTCTGTATATTTACTCATCCCTTTTTATTTAAAGATTTTAAAATTTTAGATTTAAAAATCTCTCTCAATCTTAGATTTTAAATACTCTATAAATTTTGATAAATTCTTTGATATTTCTAAACTTAACATTGTTGCTTTTTTTGTATCATCGTCACTGCATAAATCTAGTGCTACAGCAAGCAACAGCATACTCCTTACTTCCGCACAACTCCCTTTAGCATGACTAAGAAAGCGTACAAACTGCTTGTTGTTATTGTACTCAGAGCCTTCTGCAATATTGTTACTTATAGAAACTACCGCTCTTTTAATCTGATCTTTAAAACCATACTCTCTTTCAAATTTTGAACTTTCCATTAAGCTAAAAACTTCTTTTGCAAGCAAAATCGCTTTTTGGTAAACTTCAAATTCTGTAAAGTTTTTCGTCATGGTTGTAAAAATCTTTTAATTTTTAAATCAACAATCATTCAATTTATAGCGAAAAACTTTCCCCGCAGCCGCATGTCCTGCTGGCATTAGGGTTGTTAAACACAAAGCCTTTGCCGTTAAGCCCGCCGGAATATTCCAGCGTAGTACCCACCAGGTATAAAAAGCTTTTTTTATCAACCGCAATTTTTATATTATTATCTTCAAATAATTTATCGTTTTCGCCCAGCGCTTTGTCAAATTTCAGTTCGTATGACAAGCCTGAACAACCTCCGCTCTTTACCCCTACCCTCACATAATCGGTAGCAGCATCAAAACCGTCATCCTCCATGAGGTTAACGATTTTCTTTCTCGCTGTATCAGACACTTTTATCATAATGAATTATCTTTAAATCTAAATTTACTGCAAAGATACCCACAATTTTAGAGATTGCAATAAAAGGCATCTTTATTTGCATTATACCTATATAAGCAATACTTATGCCAGCCCTTATATTATTATATATGCCCTAAATTTTATACCTTGGCACCTCTTTTAAATTTCAAAAAGATGAAATTATACCCTATTGAAGCCGGTAACTTTAAGCTTGACGGCGGTGCCATGTTTGGTGTAGTGCCCAAAACCATTTGGAACAGAACCAATCCGGCCGACAATAATAATCTAATTGACATAGCCGCAAGGTGCCTGCTAATTGAGGACGGCAACAGGCTTATACTTATAGATACTGGAATGGGAACTAAACAGTCCGATAAATTTTTTGGGTATTATTCCCTTTGGGGCGATCATTCTATTGATAAGTCGCTTGCAAAATATGGCTTTCACCGCGATGATATAACCGATGTTTTTATGACACACCTGCATTTTGACCATTGTGGCGGCAGTGTTCAATGGAATAAAAACCGCACGGGTTATGAGGTAGCGTTTAAAAATGCAAAATACTGGACAAACGAACGCCACTGGGAATGGGCTACCAAGCCAAATGCCCGTGAAAAGGCTTCGTTCCTGACTGAAAATATTATGCCTATGCAGGAAAGCGGGCAACTGCATTTTATTACACGACCCGAAAATGATTTCCTTGAGCAAAGCGAATTGGGCTTCGGAATTTTTTTTGCTGACGGGCATACTGAAAAGCAAATGATTCCGCATATTAATTATAAGGGTAAAACCATTGTATTCATGGCCGACCTTTTACCAACAGCAGGGCATATACCGCTGCCGTATGTTATGGGCTATGACACCCGCCCTTTGCTGACACTTGATGAAAAAGAAAAGTTTATGAATATGGCAGCCGACAAGGGCTATTACCTTTTCCTTGAGCATGATGCGCATAATGAGATTATAACCGTTCAGCATACTGAGAAAGGCGTAAGGCTTAAAGATGTTTATACGTGCAATGATTTACTAACGTAATGTTAATATTTCTGATTTATGTAACAAATCGAATAATTTTAGACCTATTTTTTATAAAATAAATATTTTACAATGAAATTCAGATCAATTTACCTGTCGGCCGCACTGGCACTTTTCCTTGCCGGTTGCAGCGCCACAAAAAGTATAAAGGCAGAACCTCTTGCCATTACCAAGCCGTTAACGGCTAAAAAAGCAGAACTTACTGAAAACCAGCTTGAGCGCTGGAGCCACCTTGACCTGTTGAGGGATACCATTCCGGGTATGAGTGTTGACAGGGCTTATGAGCTTTTAAAAGACCGCAAAAGCACTAAAGTGATTGTTGGTGTGGTAGATTCAGGTGTAGATATTGAGCACCCGGACCTGCAAGGTGTTATATGGACTAACAGCAAGGAAATTGCCGGAAACGGTATAGACGATGATAACAATGGCTATATTGATGATGTGCATGGATGGAATTTTTTAGGTGATGCCGAACATGAAAACATGGAGTTTGTGCGCATACTTAAAAAAGGCGATGACGGTTCGGATGTATATAAAAGAGCCAAAGCTGAATATGATGAAGAGTACGGCCAGGCTATGGCAGGAAAACGCCGTATTGAGTTCCTTATGAATGCTGACAAAGCCCTTAAAGAGCAGCTTAAAAAAGATAATTATACTGTAGAAGACCTTAAAGGCCTTACTACAGCAGACCCTAACCTGAATGCTGTTAAAAATAATTTTATACAAATATTGGGTGCCATTTCTAAAGAAGAACTGGACAGCGAGCTTCAACGAGCTAAAGAACACTATGACAGCAAGCTTAATTACCACCTTAACCTTAAATTTAACGGCCGTGAAATTGTAGGCGATAATCCTGAGGATATAAATGACAAGAGTTATGGTAACAACAATGTTACAGGGCCTGTTAAAGAAGGTGCAAAACATGGTACACACGTAGCAGGTATAATAGCGCAGGGCAGGAATAATGGTATTGGCGGTGACGGCGTTGCCAGCAATAATGTTTGGATTATGCCTGTTCGCGCAGTGCCGGACGGTGATGAGTATGATAAAGATGTGGCGCTGGGAATACGTTATGCTGTTGATAATGGTGCTAAAGTTATAAACGGAAGTTTCGGTAAATATTTCTCTACACACAGTGATTGGGTTTATGACGCAATAAAATATGCTGCCGAAAAAGACGTACTGATTGTATGTGCAGCCGGTAACGAAGGATTTAACCTTAATACTGACGATAAAGTTATGCCTCGTTATCCTAATGACAACCAACTAAGCATGACTGAAATATCAGACAACTTTTTAACTATTGGCGCACTTAATTATGAAATAGGGCCTGATATGATTGCCAGTTTTTCCAACTACGGAAAAAGCGATGTAGACATCTTTAGCCCGGGAGTTGAGATATATGCCACAACTCCAGATAATGAGTATGAGTTCCTACAGGGTACGTCAATGGCTTCGCCTAATGCTGCCGGTGTGGCTGCACTTATCCGTTCTTACTATCCTAACCTGAAAGCTTCGGAAGTAAAACAAATAATTATGCTTTCCGGCCTTCCTATAATGATTGATGTAGCGGCAGGTGGCAACAATAAAGAACTTAAGCCTTTTAGCGAATTATCGCGCACAGGTAAAATTGTAAATGCCTATAATGCCATAATAATGGCCGACAAAATGTCGAGGGCTAAATAAAATCAGCCTTTAAGCATATATAAAACCCGCAGCCTTTACAAAGTAGGGTATGCGGGTTTTTATTTGCCATTTAAAAATTATTATTTTTATAGCATGAAGAAATTATTTTTTATTGCCGTTTTATCCACCACCTTGCTTTTTGCCCAAAATAAACCCAATCCTGGTTATTGGCAGCAACACGCTGATTATAAAATGGAAGTGGCGATGGATGTAAAAAACTACCGCTATACCGGTAAACAGGAGCTGGTTTATACCAATAACTCGCCGGATACCTTAAAAAGGGTGTTTTACCATTTATATAATAATGCTTTCCAGCCGGGCAGCGAGATGGATGCCCGCCTGAAAACCATAGCCGACCCTGACAAGCGCATGGTAAAAAGCTTTAAGAACGGCAACAATACTATTACAGAAAGTCGTATCAGCACGCTCAAACCGGATGAAATTGGCTACCTGAATATCAGTAATATAAAACAGGATGGTGCAAGTGTAAACAATAACACCGTAGGTACTGTACTTGAAGTAAGCCTTGCCAAGCCATTACTGCCGGGGCAATCTACCACATTTACGCTTGACTTTGAAGGGCAGGTGCCGTTACAGGTACGCCGTTCAGGCAGGAACTCGGAAGAAGGTGTAGCACTTTCCATGACGCAGTGGTACCCTAAAATGGCTGAGTATGATTTTGAAGGATGGCATGCCGACCCTTATATAGGGCGTGAGTTTCATGGCGTGTGGGGCAATTTTGATGTAAAGATTACAATTGACAAGGATTATACAATAGGAAGCACAGGCTATCTGCAAAATAAAAATGAAATCGGCAAAGGATATCAGGATGAAGGCGTTAAGGTAAAATATCCCAGAAAAACAAAAACGCTTACCTGGCATTTTAAAGCACCAATGGTACATGATTTTGCATGGGGTGCCGATAAGGATTATATACATGATATGGTTATGGGGCCAAACAATGTTGAGCTCCACTTCTTTTACAAAGACAATAAAAAATATAACGAAAACTGGAAAAAACTACAGCCTAAAACTGTTGAGCTGCTGGAGTTTTACAATAAGTATATAGGGCCTTACCCTTACAGGCAATATTCTGTTATACAGGGCGGCGACGGCGGCATGGAATATGCTATGTGTACACTTATAACAGGCAACCGCAGCTATGGCAGCCTTGTAGGTGTTACTGCCCATGAGTTTGCGCACTCTTGGTTTCAGCATATTTTAGCAAGCAACGAATCAAAACACGAATGGATGGACGAGGGCTTTACTTCTTTTATATCTGACCTTGCTATGGAAGCTGTAATGCCTAATGATAAAAAAGAAGAACAGGTGCACCCTTTTGTTGACGCTTATGCCAACTATTTTTATATGGTAAAAACAGGAAAGGAACAGCCGCTTACCACCCATGCCGACAGATATGACCAAAATATGCTGTACGGAATATCCGCCTACAGTAAAGGAGAGATATTCCTGGCGCAATTAGGCTATGTAATCGGGCAGGAAAAATTGATGGAAACACTAAAGCGTTTTTACCATGACTTTAAGTTTACGCATCCTACACCGAATGATATAAAGCGTTCAGCGGAAAAAGTTACCGGTGCCGAGCTTGACTGGTACCTTATGGACTGGGCACAAACTACCAATACTATTGATTATAGCATAAAGGAAATTAAAGAAGAAAACGGAAAGGCTACCATTACACTGGAGCGCCTGGGCCGCATGCCTATGCCTATAGATATAATAGCGGTTTATGAAGACGGTACGCAGGAAAGTTTTTACATACCGCTGCAAATGATGTGGTATCAAAAAAGTAATCCGTACCCCAACCTTAAAAGAAATGTTTTAAAATCATGGGACTGGGCACATACAACTTATGAGTTTACTATAGACAAGCCTAAATCTGCTGTTAAGGTTATGGTTATAGACCCTTCAGAACTTATGGCAGACGTAAACAAGGAAAATAATGTTTACCAGGCACAATAATTATCTCCTTAATCAATTTTTAAACCGCCAACTGGCGGTTTTTTTATAAAAAAACCTCTGATAAATTTATCAGAGGTTTTTAAACAGATAAAAATAGAATGAAAAATCTGTTTAAGTATATATAGTGGCGCTAAAAAGTCTTCTCTTTAGCTGGGTTAGATTTGTATTATATAAACAACAAGTTCAATGCCAACAGATAAAAATAAATTATAATAAAATTAAACTTTTAATTATCAGGCATTTAAATACATTAAATGAAATCGAATAGCAATTTAACCAATGTGGATGTGTGGAAAAACTGTAGAATTATACTGTGGAAAATCTACTTTAACAAAAGATTGTAAAAGCTTTAATAAACCTTTTTCTAATCAGGTAATAACTTTGTTCTATCAAAAAGAAATAAAGGGGAAATAAACTAAATACTGAAACGGGATTTCTTAGTTACCGGCCTGTCAATTTATTGGCAGGCCTATTTCATTGCGTTCATCCTCACGCTTGCTTTAACTATGGCCAAAGCCCTTATCCTGCCTATTTCAATTTCCTTATCCTGGTAGTATTTATTTTCGCTGACCAATGTTATTGTATCATAACGGCTGCCTTTATGTACATATTTTACAGTAACATATTCTTCATCACCCATATCTACACCTAAAAGGTACATTTCCCCCCAAAAAATATTATTAGTTACATCCTGCACCTGTTTGTATAGTACAATATCGCCACTCTTTAGTAATGGATACATACTATCACCTGTAATATAAACGGCACCATCGCATTTTGGCAGGTTGGGAATAGAAATATAATCAATAGGGCGGGTAGCTTCGTTATTGCCCAAAAGCGGTACCAGCCCTGCAAAAGCTTCAATATCATAAAGGGGTATCTGCTGGTTCTCTATGCCATAATCTGTTTTTAGCCCGTAACTTTTTATTTTTGTATTACTTATAAGCATTTCCCCGCTTCCGGTCAGCAGCCATTCCGGGTTAAGGTCAGGGTAATGCAAAAGAATTTTTTCCAGCATGTTGGAACCAATGCTTTTACCCTCTTTTACCGCTTTGGAAATACTGCCCCTGCTTGCTTCAAGGCTGTTTTCAAAGGCATAATAGCTAATATTTTTTGCTTCTATATATTTACCTAATCTTTGTGATACCATTTTTATAAGCTATTTAAACACCAATATTAAGAAAATAATCTGACAATAATGCAGCTTTATCCAGTTTTTAAAAAAATGTACCTTTGCCGTAAATGGAAAACCGCCGCTATACATATCCAAAAAGTGAAAAGCTGAAAAGCAGGAATACCATCAGCCGTATGTTTGCTGAAGGTAAATCGGTTTCAAAATACCCTTTGCGCCTTGTATATGTACCGCTTGCAGATAACAGTGATACTATTATAAAAATGGGGGTTTCGGTTTCTAAAAAGCATTTTAAAAATGCGGTTGACCGAAATTACTTTAAGCGACTTCTGCGTGAATCCTACCGGATTAACAAACACCTGCTTACCGATAAGCTTGTAACCCCTTATGCGTTTATGTTTTTTTACCAAAGCAGGGACAGGCTTTCTTTTCAGGAAGTTAATATAAAAACCGTTGCGCTTTTTCAAAAATTCCTGGAGCAGGAAGGTTTATAACCTCTATTGCAATCAGTTATAATATTACTATGCTTCTTTACGTTTTTATCATTATTTTCGTAAAGTATTCTTCATGGCGCAGGATACACTCTAAACAAAGAAACTGATTAAATGATGTTTACCAGATTAAAGAAAAAATATGTTATCCCGGCAGTGGCAATTTGCTTTTTGCTTATAGGCACAAGCTTTAAAAGCGATTTTTTTGAAATTGCAAAGCAGATTGAAATATTTACCACATTGTTTAAAACCGTGAACGTAAATTATGTTGACGAAACCAACCCGGGGGAGTTAATGGACAAAGCCATAAAAAGCATGCTTGCCGACCTTGACCCCTATACCGTTTATTTTAACGAACAGGATGTGGCAAAGTTTAAAATAAACAACACCGGCGAATATACCGGAGTTGGGGCAATAATTACCCGCAAGGACGGAAAGCTTATAATAAAAGAACCATATAAAGATTACCCTGCCGATAAAGCGGGGCTTAAAGCAGGGGACGAAATAATACAGATAGGCGATATAAACCTTTCGGAGTTTAAAGAAGATGCAGGCGAATTGCTTAAAGGTTCCAAAAACACCAAAATAGCCATTAAATATATAAGGCAGGGTAAAACCTACTCTACTGAGCTGGTACTTACTGAGGTTGACGTAAAGGCAGTACCTTTTTTCAGTATGGTAAGTAAGGAAACAGGGTACATAGTATTGTCTCAGTTTAACTCTAAGGCTTCTGCCGAAACAAAGGATGCTCTTTTAAAATTAAAAGAGCAGGGTGCTAAAAATATTATACTGGACCTGCGCGGTAATCCCGGCGGCCTTCTTAATGAAGCCGTAAATATATGCAACCTGTTTGTACCGCAAAATGAGGTTATAGTTACCACAAAGTCTAAAAACGAAAAATATAACAATACCTACAGGACACAAAAGGCCCCTGTAGATACCGAAATACCGCTTGCCATACTTGTTGACGGTAAAAGTGCCTCGGCTTCCGAAATTGTTTCGGGGGCACTGCAGGATTTAGACAGGGCTGTTATTGTAGGCAGCAGGAGTTTCGGCAAGGGGCTTGTGCAACGCCCTATAGACCTAACTTATGGCACACAGGTAAAAGTTACCATTTCCCGATACTACACTCCGTCAGGGCGTGGCATACAGGCTTTGGATTATGCGCATAAAGATGCTGATGGAAAAGCCATCCGTATTGATAAAAAAGATTATAACGCCTTTAAAACCCGCAAAGGCAGGACTGTTTATGACGGGGGCGGTATTTTTCCAGATATTGAGCTTGAGGAGTCCAAACAAAGTGCCATAGCCGATGCGCTGGTAAGGAATGACGGCATATTTAATTATGTCACCAATTATTATTATAAAAACCCCAACCTGGGAACGGCAATACCCCAGCTTACCGATACTGATTATGAAGCCTTTAAGCAGTTCCTTAAAAAAGAAAACTTTGAATTTGATACTGAAACTGAAAAGGCACTGAAAGCAACCCTTGAAGTAGCTAAAAAAGAAAAGGTGGATGAAAGCATTGCTGCAGAATACAAACAGCTTTTAACCGCCCTGCAAAAAAGCGAGGAAAAAGAGCTTATAGCGCACAAGCAGGAAATTAAACAGCTTATTACAGATGAGCTTATTAAACGCTACCAGTATAAGGAAGGATTGTATAAGTACTATGCCACAAGCAACCCAGAAATACAAAAGGCGGCAGCTATTTTAAATAATACTGCACAGTACAATAAAATACTTTTAAAATAATTTAATGAAAGCCCTGCAACACTACAAGCAGGGCTTTTTTATGGTTAAATATTAAGGCGTTACATGCTTTTTTTGTAAAATCATATACATTTGCAGTTTAATTTAAATTATCGTGGGCAATAGTCACAAGCACCTTAACAAAGTAACCTTAGGAGGGCTTATTGTTACTTTGGGCATTATTTACGGGGATATAGGTACCTCACCGCTTTATGTAATGAGGGCTATTTTAGGTAAAACCGAAACCATAAGGGAAGAAATAATACTGGGTGCGCTTTCCTGTATTTTTTGGACACTGACACTGCAAACCACCATTAAATATGTGCTTATAACCCTAAAAGCCGATAACAAAGGCGAAGGAGGTATATTTTCACTTTATGCCCTGTTAAAGCGCTTTAAAAAGAAATGGATGATTGTTCCGGCAATCATAGGCGGAAGCTGCCTTATGGCTGATGGTTTTATAACACCCCCCATTTCTGTATCTTCTGCTATAGAGGGTTTAAGGGTTTACAACGAAAACCTGGATACTGTCAGCATAGTAGTCGCCATTCTTTTTGTCCTGTTTTCCATTCAACGTTTCGGTACTAAATTCCTGGGGCGTTTTTTTGGCCCCATGATGCTGATATGGTTTGGCATGCTCGCCGTACTGGGCATAATACAAATATCATCAAACTTTTCAATACTTAAAGCCCTGAACCCGTATTATATAACCTACCTTTTGGAAATGCACTCCGAAGGCTTTTATGTATTGGGTTTTGTATTTTTATGTACAACCGGTGCAGAAGCCTTATACAGCGATATGGGCCACTGTGGCAGGGCAAACATAAGGGTAAGCTGGATTTTTGTAAAAAGTGCATTAGTGCTTAACTATTTTGGGCAGGGCGCCTACCTTTTAGGGCACTCGGGTGGTACGTTAACAGACATAAGCGGCAATGTTGCTGACCCCGCCAATCCATTTTATTTAATAATGCCTGAATGGTTTCTGCCCATAGGAATTGCAGTGGCCACTTCAGCCGCAATAATTGCTTCACAGGCATTAATCAGCGGTTCATTTACTATGATAAGCGAGGCAATGAGGCTTAACTTCTGGCCAAAAGTTTCCGTTAAATACCCTACCGAACTTAAAGGGCAGTTATATATCCCTTCCGTAAACTGGATGCTGTTCCTGGGATGTACCTCTATAGTTTTATATTTCAGGGAATCCAGCGCAATGGAAGCTGCCTATGGTCTTGCTATAGTAATATGTATGCTTATGACAACTTCACTCCTGGGTATGTTTATGGCAACAAGGCGCTATCATCCAGTTATTATATTTACGGTAATTACGGTTTACCTGGTTATAGAAGGTGCGTTTTTTATGGCTAATATAGATAAGTTTCATAACGGTGGTTATGTATCTGTACTTATAACCGGTGTTTTAGGGGCTATAATGACTGTTTGGTATACCGCAAAACAAATACGCAGCGAATATACCGAGTTTGCAAAAATTGATAATTACAAAACTGTGCTTTCGGAATTGAGTAATGATACCTCGATACCCAAATATGCAACCCACCTGGTGTATATGACAAATGCACAATTTGCAGATGAAGTGGAGTCTAAAATTATTTACTCTATACTTCAAAAAAGGCCAAAACGCGCCGATATTTACTGGTTTGTTCATGTAAATGTGGTAGATGAGCCTTACAGGATGGAATACCGCGTTAGGGAAATAATGAAAGATGATGTTATACGTATAGATTTTTACCTTGGCTTTAGGGTAGCACCCCGAATTAACCTTATGTTTAAAAAAGTGGTAAAGGATATGGTGGCACATGGCGAGGTAGATATAACCAGCCGTTACGAATCATTAAACCGTAATAATGTAATCGGCGACTTTAAGTTTGTTATCATAGAAAAATTCCTTTCTTATGAAAACGAATTGCCTTGGTATGAAAGGATTATCCTCGACCTCTATTTTGTACTCAAAAAAGTAAGCCTTTCCGAAGGCAGGGCTTTCGGGCTGGACAGCAGTTCGGTTAAAGTTGAGAAATTCCCGATAGTTATCCATCCGCCGGAAGATTTAAACCTTACCCGCATAGAAGATTAACCGAAAAAAGCATTTAATGAAAAAGCTCCTGCATATTGTATTCTTTCTCCTTACAGCCAATATAGTAACACTGTATGCGCAGGAAGAAACGGTATATTCCATTTATTTTGAATATGACAAATACAATCTTGATGAAAAGCAGGGCAGTAATCTTCTAACCTTTGTACAGGCAATAGATACTACCCGAATTGAAGCCATACAGATATTCGGCTATTGTGATGACAGGGGAAAAGATGAATATAACTTTAAACTTTCAAATAACAGGGCAAATACCATTAAATCCTTTTTGGTAGATAAAGGCATAAAGAATAAAATTATAGTTACCATAGAGGGCAAAGGCCGTATTTTGCTGGAAGAAGATATTGATAATATATCGGAAGCCCGTTCCAAAAACAGGCGTGTTGACGTAGTTGTAAATTTCAGGCCGGTTCCGCCTCCGCCCATGGAGCCGGGCATGTACAACCAGCTTAAAAAAGACCATGTGGTGGGCGACCGCATTTATCTTGAAAATATACTTTTTGAGCGCGGGAGCAGCAAGCTTACCTATAAATCGAGGATGGAACTGGACAAAATTGCACGCCTTTTACACCGCTATAAAAACCTTGAGTTTGAAATACAGGGCCATGTGTGCTGCACGCCTTCCTTCCAGAAAGAAGCAATAGATAAGGACACTAAAAAACGGGAACTTTCAAAAAACAGGGCATATACTGTTTACAAGTACCTTGTGTTGAAAAAAATAAACGCCAAACGCATGACTTATAAAGGTTATGGTAATACACAACCCCTGGGTAAAGGCTCGGATTATGACAGGCGTGTAGAGCTTGTAATAACCAAAACAAAAGCTGATTAAGGTAATATAATCTGGGGTTTAGGGGGTTTTATGCATCTGTATATGCGGTATTCCATCTTCAGGATATACTTCGCCCTGCTGTACAAAACCGTGGCTTTCGTAAAAGTTTTTTAAATACAACTGTGCAGATATGGTAATAGGGACTTTGCCAAAATTACTATAAATGCCTTGTATTGCAGCCTGTATAAGGCTGTGCCCCCACTTCCTGTTTCTAAATTTCATAGCTATGGCTACCCTGCCTATAGAGGCATCATCAAAATAATAGCCTGGTGCAAAAAGGCGGCTGTAGCCAAAAATTTCATTATCATAAATCCCTAAAAGGTGTAAGGCTTTTTCATCTTTACCGTCAACATCCTGGTAAACGCAATTTTGTTCCACTACAAACACTTCCGAACGCAATTGCAATACTTTGTATAGTTCCTGCAAGGAAAGCTCGTTAAAACGCTTTATTTTAAATTCCGGGTTCATATAAAGCGGATTGATTTAATAATAGATTCCAGTTCTATTACTAAATCCCTTTTAGGTGAGGATGGGCTGTATATAAAGCCTTCAATAATCAGGTAGCTGCTGTTGGCATCGTCCCGAATGGCATAATTGATAAATGGGCCGTTCATAAAATCATTTTCCATTTCCCAGTTTCCGCGCATTTCAAAAGCCCTCCTGTCTTTAAAGCTTGTCATAAACAGGTATGGAGAGTAGGCTTCTTCCGTTACCATATAAGTTCCCTGCTCCTGCCCGTGTATATAGGCGCTGCCTATAGAGTCGCGCATGGCAATAATATTGCTTAAAATGGTCTTGTTTCTTTCAATAACAGTATAAGGCACCCTGTATATTAATATGTTGGTGTTGCCGCTGGGTATATCCTTTTTAAGCCATAAAAAACTGTCGTTTTCAACAGCATAACCATAAGTTGAAGGTATTTTTATCTCGATACCATACTGCCCGTTAAAGCGGGTTTGTGGCAAAAGCCCCAGCTTTTCGTTACGTTGCTGGTTTTCCTCTATTTCGGTCTGCTTAAATTTTCTTATAACCTCATCGGCATGCATATTAATAAGCTCCAGCATATCATCAATACTCTTTCCGGTAATGGTTACCACATTTTGTGGAGCGCAGTAGTTATTGCGCGTAAAGGAATATTCCCTTTTTGCTTTCTGGTCGATAACAATAATATTCCTTCCCCTTTTCAGGCTTCCGTCAAAAGTCTGCTCATGGTACTGGTTAAGTGTAAACAATGGCTCCTCCTGTGGCAGCCCCTCAACAGGTGCAGCCAGTTTTTTACGCAGGCTGTCGCCCACCTCGCCATTCCATAAAACGTCGCTTATAAAAATGGAAACCTCATTTATATTTCCATTGGAAGACATTTCATCCTGATGTTTATTGCGCCCGCAGGCAAATAAACAAAGAACAAAAACAAAACTTATTATTTGTTTTATTCTTCCCATATACAGGATTTAATATTAATTAATAGCTTTTACCTTAAGCTTCATGCCCGGCTGGATGCTCTCATCCTTTATTTTGTTCCAGCTTTTAAGGTTTTCAACAGTTACACCGGGGTGTTTCCTTGCTATACTGAATAGAGAATCTCCCTTTTGCACTATATAAAGGCGTTCCTCCTCATAAGTCGGCCTTGATTTTTTAGGCTCTTTAATAATAGTTGCCACCACAGCCGCTTCTTCTTCTTCTTCAGTACTATTTTGTCCTGCCTCATTTTCTCCAGCTTCCGGTTTTTCCTTTTCATCTGCCTGCGCCAAAGCCGTTTTACTATCGGTAACAGTATCTTTTTCTTTGGCTGCATCTTTTTTAGGAGTTTCCTTTTTCGGTTCTTTGGCAGCTATAGCTTCTTCCTTAGCGGGAACTTCAACTACGGTGCTTGTAACTATTTTTAGCCTTTGCCCTACTTTAATCATATTGCCCCTAAGCCTGTTCCACCTTTTAAGTTCTGCAACCGAAACTCCGTATTTATTGGATATTTCACCTAAATTATCCCCGCTCCTAACAACATACGTCTTGGTTTTGGTGATTGTTTTGGTATCGCCGGAAGCAGATACAACCTCCTGCCTTTGATTTACAAAATGTGGCTTTTCACGCTGATTGCTTTCATAATCTATGTAGGCATAAATAGCATTTTCATTTGAAGTGAACAAGCCTATTTTATCTTTAGGAAGCCTTAAATAGTGTGGCTTTTCAGTAGTATAAGGCACTACATCCAATTTATAAATAGGGTTAAGGAATTGTAATTGCTCTACCGGAACATCCAAAAGGCTGGCAATCTGGTTAAAGGACATTTGCCTTTTTACCATAACCGTGTCGGTTTCAAAATATGTAAGCGGTGCTTTCCTGCCATTGATTCCGTGTTCTTTGGCATATTCATAAATATACATAGTAGCCAGGAAAGCAGGTACATAACCCTGGGTTTCCCTTGGTAGTTTGTTCCTTATATTCCAGTAGTTCTGGTAACCGTTAGAACGGCGTATGGCTTTGGTAACATTACCCGGCCCTGCGTTATAGGACGCCAACACTAAATCCCAGTCACCAAAAATATTATAAAGGCTTGATAGATACTGGCATGCCGCCTCGGTAGCCTTAATAGGGTCGCAACGCTCATCAACATAAGAATTTACCTCAAGGTTAAATTGTTTGCCTGTAGGATACATAAACTGCCATAGCCCTGTTGCCCCTACCCTGCTTTTGGCGCGTGGGTTAAGTGCCGATTCTATTACCGCAAGATATTTTATCTCCATTGGCACGTTATACTTGGCAAGGTATTCCTCAAACATTGGAAAATAATATTCTGAAATAGCCATAAGCCTTTCGTAAGACCTCGGCCTGTTTTTCAGATATGATTTTATAATGTTTTCCAGCCCTTTGCTGTATTCAATATGAAACGGTGATTTTGCATCCATTTTGGCAAGCCTTTCCTGCAAAAGCGGCGTTGAAAGGCTATAGTCCACTTCTTCATCAGGATTTATTTTCTCAATATCCTCCTGCATTGCCTCAAATAAATCCTGGTTAGCCAGCTCATTCATCCAAAGGCTGTCTATACAGGCAAGGTTGCTGTAGCGTACAAAAGAGGATTTGACTGAATCCAGATAAGAGAGTTTAACCTGAGGTGCTGCAACAGCACTATCGGCACTTTCCTGTGCAAATGCAGCAATTGTAAAAATTGAAAATAGTAAGGACAATGTTCTTTTTTTATTCATAATTTCCGTTTTAACCGGTTAAATTACAACGTATTGCAAAGTAACAATGTATAGTAACTTTATTTAGTGATTAATAGTATAAATTTTAACATCCCTATTCCTGAATGGCAGCAATGCCGGGAAGGGTTTTACCTTCAAGCATTTCCAGCATGGCACCGCCACCTGTAGAAACATAGCTCATTTTTGGCTCTAGACCAAATTGTTTTACTGCCGCTACCGAATCGCCCCCGCCCACAAGAGAGAACGCGCCGTTTTGGGTAGCTTCGGCAATATATCCGCCCAATGCAATAGTACCTTTGGCAAAATTTTCCATTTCAAATACACCTAAAGGGCCATTCCATAAAATTGTTTTGGACGCAAGAATAACTTTTTTAAAGTTTTCCAATGACTCCGGGCCTGCATCAAGCCCCTGCCAACCGTTCGGAATTTGTTTTACATCAACAACTTTTGTATTTGCATCATTTTTAAAACCATCGGCAGCAACCACATCTACAGGTAAATGCACCTGTACATTATTGGCTTTTGCCTTATCCAGTATTTCAAGGGCAAGGGCCTGTTTGTCATCCTCACAAATAGAATCACCAATCTTTCCGCCCATAGCCTTAATAAATGTAAAGGTCATACCCCCTCCAATTATCAGGTGGTCAACCTTATCCAGTATATTCTCTATAACTGTAATTTTAGAAGACACTTTGCTGCCCCCCAAAATTGCCGTTACAGGCTTTTCACTGTTTCCTAATACTTTGTTAATGCTGTCTATCTCCTTTGCAAGAAGCGTTCCAAAAACTTTATTTTCGGGAAAAAATTTTGCAATTATAGTTGTCGAGGCATGTGCACGGTGTGCTGTACCAAAGGCATCATTAACATAAACATCGCCCAAAGCTGCCAGCTTTTTAGCAAAATCCTCGTCTCCCGCTTCCTCTTCTTTATAAAAACGCAGGTTTTCCAACAGTAAAACCTCACCCGGCTTTAGCTCCTTAGCTGCTTTCTCAACGTCGCTGCCAATACTGTCATTAACAAATTCCACATCTACCCCCAATATTTCAGACGTTTTTTTCACAATATGCTTTAGGGAATATTTTTCCTCTTTACCTTTCGGCCTTCCTAAATGGCTCATTAAAATAACACTACCGCCATCTTTCAGTATTTTATCAATAGTAGGCTTAGCGGCTTCAATACGGGTAGTATCAGTTATGTTGAAATTATCATCAAGCGGCACGTTGAAATCTACACGGATAATTGCTTTTTTACCTTTAAAATCAATGTCGGAAAGTGTTCTCATGAGTGTGAATTTTAGCTGTTTTTATTCAGGAAAAGCAAATATATATTTTTTAGTTAATACTTTATTAAATGACTGTTGAAAATTAACCCTTAAGCAGGCTATGCCAATTACACCACATCGTTTAATTTCTGTTATATTTGCCTATGCATTTTTCTGAAATTTTAGGGCAGGAACATATTAAAAACCATTTAACAACCAGTGCCGACGCAGGACGCATTCCGCACGCACAGCTTTTTGTTGGCCCTGAAGGATCTGGCACGCTGCCCATGGCCATTGCTTATGCCCAGTATATACTTTGCGGTAACACCAATGGAGAAAATGAAGCAGGCAATACAGCCTGCAATTTAAAATTCCAGAATTTTTCGCACCCTGACCTGCATTTTGTATTCCCGGTAGCAGCCAATACTGAAGTAAAAAACCATCCGGTTAGTACTAATTTCCTGAAATACTGGAGGGAATTTATAACAGAGACTCCCTATGGCAGCCTGTTTGACTGGTATAAAAAGATTGATATACAAAACAAACAGGGGCAGATAGGTGTTGACGAAGCGCATGAAATAGTTAAGGCGTTATCTTTAAAGGCTTATGAAGGCGGCCATAAGGTTATGATAATCTGGATGGCTGACAGGATGAATACTGCAACGGCTAATAAGTTGCTTAAACTTTTGGAAGAGCCTCCCCAAAAAACTATTTTTTTGCTGATTGCAGAAAGTGATGATGATATTTTACAGACTATATTATCACGCTGCCAGGTTTTGCATTTTGGCCCGCTAAGCGAGCAGGTAATTGCAGATGCCTTAGTTTCACGTGAAAATACCGATGCAGCAACTGCCTTAAAAACAGCACACCAGGCACAGGGCAATTATAACAAGGCCTTGCACCTCCTGAAAAAAACGGATGACGACCTGCCTTTTGAAGCGTGGTTTGTGCAATGGGTTCGCGCAGCATTCAGGGCAAAAGGCAATGCTGCGGCAATACAGGACTTAATAGCATGGAGTGAGCAAATAGCCGGTATAGGCCGCGAAGCACAAAAACAATTCCTTGATTTTTGTATCACCATGTTCCGCCAGGCTATGTTACTTAATTATAACGCTAAAGAACTGGTTTATCTTGAACCTACTGTTGCCAATTTTAAGCTGGAAAATTTTGCTCCTTTTGTAAATGGTAATAATATAAATGATATTTTTAAAGAACTTTCAGACGCAATATACCATATTGAACGTAATGGTAATGCTAAAATAATACTTACTGACCTTTCGATAAAACTGACACGTTTAATTCATAAAAAATAAAGTTATGACTTCATCGGCAATAATTATTACACTGCTTTTTTTTGCCATAACCTTTATACAATCAGGTTATGACAAAGTAATTGACTGGAAAGGAAACCTTGAGTGGCTAAAAGGGCACTTTTCGCAAACCTTTATAAGCAACCAGGTGCCACAGGCACTTTTTACAGTGCTGGTGCTGGAGGTACTGGCAGGTGCATTCTCTGTTATAGGTATTATAGAAATACTTGTAAATGACGGCACCGAATTTGCTTTTATAGCTGCTGTTTTATCTGCTATAACATTACTGCTGCTGCTTTTGGGCCAGCGCATTGCTAAGGATTATGACGGTGCCCGCACTATAGCTATTTATTTTATACCTGCTGTTTTATTACTCAACTGGTTATAAAAAAAAGCCCTGCAATTGCAGGGCTTTTTTATAGTTCCAACGGCTGTTTTATTTGGCTGCAGCAGTATCTTTTACTTCTTTGGCTTCGGTAGTTTCAGTTTTTGCCGATCCTGAATAATTGCTGTTCAGCTCCTTAAGTATTTCCTTTGTAATATCATAAGATTCCTTTGCATACAAAACGCTGGCAGCATCGCCTGTACCATAAATGTAATCATAGCCATTCTTCTTGCCATAGTCTTTTATATGCCTTCTCATCTGGTTCAATATGGTATCCCTTTTTACGCCAAACTCGTCCTGAAGTTCCTTAATCATGGATTCCTGCCTCATGCCCAGTTCCCTTTCCCTTTTTTGAAGCTCCTGTGCCTTTAGCTGAGCCCACTGCGGCCCTTTCGATTTTGCTTCGTTTTGGGCGCTTGCATAATCAAGCCTTAACTGCTGTGCGCTTTCGTCAAGTTCCCTACCCATTTCTTCGGTTTTTACTTTTCGCTTATCGTCAAGGTCTTTAAGCTCTTCGTAGCCCTCCATTAATTTTACAGTATCAATATAGGCTGTTTTAAATCCGGTAGCAGATTGTTCCTGGTTGCATGAAAATAATGTAACGGCCAAACCGATTATCAATAAAGATTTTTTCATTGTATAGAATTAGGTTATTTTAAAATTTCGATAAAAGTAACAATTGTTATTAAACTTCACAATAAGCAATTTACTGCCAAATCTGTTATTATAATTTTTAGTTATAGTCTGGAAAAAATTAATAAATAAAACAAATTAAAATAGGCTTAAAATTAAGCCGTAAAACGAATTATTACTTTTAAGCCAAGCCAAGAGCCTGCTTAAAAGAAAATAATGGCAGAAAAAGCTTTATTTTAATTTTTAGCTGTTTTTAATGATATAAATGTGGGATGAATATTCAAAATTGCGCCTGGCTTTATTATTTGACCGCATGCCAATTAAAAACCCTTTAAAAAAATTCATTCTGCCTGTTTTATATTTTTCTGATAAAAGGCTCACATAAAAACTGTCAAATTTCATGGGAGCAATTTTTATTACTTCCATTCCCTGTACTGCAAATAGCTTTCTTATTGCTGTTTTAGAAAAATGCCATAGGTGACGGGGCACATCATAAGCTGCCCAATAGCTGCCGTAATAGCCCGCATCATAGGATTTAAAGTTTGGTACAGCAACCACCACAATCCCGTCAGGTTTTAAAATACGCTTTAATTCGGCTATATGTTGCTCAACATCAGGTACATGCTCTAATACGTGCCACATGGTCACAACGTCAAAAGACTGATTTTCAACATCTTTTATTGCTTCAATAAATGTAATCCCTTTATTAATAGCAATTGATTTGGCTTTTTCATTGGGCTCAATCCCCTGGCAAACCCAGCCAGCACTTTTGGCAGCAACTAAAAAATCACCCGTACCGGCACCAATATCAAGCAGCTTTCCTTTTTGTGGCTTAAACCCATTAAGCAGTTTTACTTTATCCCGTAAAGCTTTTTGTTTTACGGCATGATACAGTTTTTCAAATAAGGAACGCTTTCCGTCAGTATGCGAAATATAATCCTCACTTTCATAATATTTGCCAAGTATATTTAAATCCGGTTGTGGATGTGTTTTTAAAAGCTGTAATTCATCATCCAGCAAAAGCATAAATTCTTCACCTGAAACCGAGTAATCTTTTACATTAATATAAACAGGCGCATTGGTAAAATCCATCAGTTAATGTATTCGTCCTTTAATTGTTTTAAATATTTTAGGGTAATATTCCTAAAGAGTGATTTTTCATCAAGGCAGTCTTCGTTATATGTATTGATCACTGATAAAGCTATAAATGGTGCCTTGGAGCCTATTATATTCATATCGGGTTCAATATTACTTATCATAAATTCTGAAGTATTAAAATATTTATTTATTTCAGCATTTTCATAAACAAATACTTTAAAGCGCATATTATCCAGCGTTACCCAGTATTCAATATCAGTATAGTTTGGCAGGTTATATTTATCACCAACAAATTGATGAAATGGTATTTTGCGTGGATTATTTTCAAAAACAAAAGCTGTAAGCCCTTTTTCCTTCCCTAATATTTCCTTACCATTTGGTAACAGTATATAATCATTAATTTGTACTGTATGGCGGGGCGTAATACATGCTGAAAATAAATTCATGCACAAAAACAGTAAAAGTCCTTTAAAAATAAGGGCTTTATTAATTCGTTCCACGTGAAACACTTTCATCGTCCCATGTGTATTAAAAGTACCGAAACATCACTTGGTGATACACCGCTAATGCGCGATGCCTGTGATATAGTAACCGGGCGTATCTTTTTCATTTTTTCCCTTGCTTCAAAGGAAAGTGATTTTATCCTGTCATAATCAAAGTTTTCAGGGATTTTTACATCTTCAAGGCGGTTTAGCTTATCAGCATTATTCTTTTCCTTTTCTATATAGCCGGAATATTTAACCTGAATTTCCGCCTGCTCTATTACTTCACGGTCAAGATTATGCTCAGCTATATATTCCTTAACCTTTTCAAATTTAAGGATATCATCCAAATCTATCTGTGGTCTTGAAAACACTTTGAACATTTTATCAGGCTGCGATATGGGTGATGATCCTTTTTCTTCCAGTATTGGGTTTGCTTCTGCTACTGTTACACTTGTTTCTTTAAAAAAGTTTACAAATGCATCGCTTTCATCACGCTTCTTTTCCATTCTTTTTAGCCTGTCTTCCTTAGCAAGGCCAATATCAAAGGAAAGCGGTGTAAGCCTGAAATCTGCATTATCCTGCCTTAGCAATGTCCTGTATTCTGCCCTTGAAGTAAACATCCTGTAAGGTTCTTCAGTCCCTTTGGTAATCAAATCGTCAATAAGAACCCCAATATAGGCTTCATTACGTTTAAGTATAAACGGTTCCTTTTCATGCACTTTTAAGTGGGCATTTATTCCCGCCATCAAACCCTGGGCCGCAGCCTCTTCATATCCTGTTGTACCATTTATCTGGCCGGCAAAATATAAATTATCCACCAATTTAGTTTCAAGTGTATGCTTTAACTGTGTTGGGGGGAAATAATCATATTCTATAGCATAACCGGGGCGGAAGAACTTTACATTCTCAAAACCTGCAACAGAACGGAGTGCCCTGAACTGTACATCTTCCGGTAAAGAAGTGGAAAATCCGTTTACATATACCTCAACAGTATTCCAGCCCTCCGGCTCTACAAATAGCTGGTGCCTGTCTTTATCGGCAAATCGGTTAATTTTATCCTCTATAGATGGGCAATACCTGGGGCCAAGGCTTTTTATACGGCCATTAAACATAGGAGAACGGTCAAATCCTTCACGAAGCAGCTCATGTACCTTATCTGAAGTATAAGTCATAAAGCATGACCTTTGCTGTTTCAAGGGTTGTGTAATATCTGAATAAGAAAACTTATCCGGGTTTTCATCACCGGGCTGCTCTATCATTTTAGAATAATCCAAAGAGCGTCCGTCAACCCTGGGAGGAGTTCCCGTTTTCATTCTTCCTGATTCGAAACCTGCCTTAACCAAATCCTCGGTAATACCGTAAGCAGCACCCTCACCTGCCCTTCCGCCTCCAAATTGTTTCTCACCAATGTGTATTAAGCCATTAAGAAAAGTACCATTGGTCAGCACAACCGATTTTGCTTTTATTACTACGCCGAGTGAAGTTTTAACTCCTGTTGCCTTACCATTTTCAATAACAATTCCCGATACCATTTCCTGGTAAAAATCAAGATTGGGCGTACTTTCAAGCATTAATCGCCACTCCTCTGCAAAACGCATCCTGTCGCTTTGGCAACGCGGGCTCCACATAGCGGGCCCTTTAGATTTATTCAGCATCCTGAACTGTATGGCTGTTTTGTCAGAAACAATTCCGCTGTATCCTCCTAAAGCATCTATTTCCCTAACAATTTGTCCTTTTGCGATGCCTCCCATTGCGGGATTGCACGACATTTGGGCAATATTTTGCAGGCTCATTGTAACCAGAAGTGTTTTCGAACCCATATTAGCAGCCGCAGCCGCAGCCTCGCTTCCTGCATGGCCGGCTCCAACAACTATCACATCATATACTTCGTTAAACATACTTTATATCAGATGTTCCACGTGGAACACCATTTATTAAATTTTAAAACTACTGTTCCACGTGGAACAGTTCAATTTTTTCTTCTTCTTTTGTACGCATTAAAGCTTCGTCTTTTTCTGACTTATCTTTATAACCACAATAATGCAAAACACCATGAACCATAACGCGCTTTAATTCATTTTCAAAAGCCACATTATATTCAGACGCATTTTCTTTAACCCTCTCAATAGAAATAAATACATCTCCACTGATAAGGTTTCCCATAGTATAATCAAAGCTAATAATATCCGTTAGCGTATCATGGTTTAAAAACTCTATGTTCTTTTGCAACAAATATTCATCATCACAAAATATATAGTTTATCTCGCCTTCCGTTTTACCTTCCGATTCTATTACGCGCGCTATCCAATCTTCATAAACAGCTTCATTTTCTATTGAAAAGTCTGTTTCATAATTAAAACTAATCATCCTTTCTAAAATAGGTTTGTACCCTTTGGTTAAAATTAGGGCGCAAAGGTAAGCTTTGTCTGTTTAATATTTCAACACTATTCATATATTCTTTCAAAGCTTCAGGAATCTGTTTTGTATTAGAATTGAACTCTTTACTATTGGTTTTAGACTGCCTTTTGTTTTCTTCGCCCTGCTGTTGTATGGCCTTATCAAGCTTAAGCAACTCATGCTTTAAATTCAGCATGCGCTGCATGGTTTCGTTCTTAAAGCCTTTATTCAGTATTTGCTTTTCAATTTCTTTCATTTGGCGGAGAGCATTCTGCCCATTGCCACCCATTCCTTCTTTTTGTAATGCCTTTTGTAGAGCCTCCCGCAACTGCTGTTGCTCCTTGTATATTTCCAGAAGTTTTTCTGCATCGCCTTCTCCTCCCATTCCGTCCTGGCCCTGTTGCTCACCTTCCTTCTTGCTGCCGTCCTTGCCAGGCTTGGGTTCGCCATCTTTACCTTTCATACCCTCTTTCATCTTTTCAGAAAGTCCCTGCTGCTTCTGTATAATATCCTGCAGCTGCATTTCCTGCCCCTGGCCTTGCCCTGGTTTTGGCTTGCCCATTCCGGATGCCTGCATTTGCATCTGCATTCCATTTAGCAGGTCGCTAAGCATATCGGCCAGTTTATTAGATGATGTTATAGCATATTGCTGGTTGGAAACTCCCCTGGAAACAAGATTTTCAGCAAGATCGGCTAAGGATTTGTCAATGTAATAATGCACATTACCTACCTCTTTTGTTATTTCTTCGGTAATCTTGGGGTTACGGAGCGACATGGCAAACAGGCTGTCATCAACATGGCGGAACTGCTGTTTTAAATCCTGCTGCTTTTTAAGATGCTTTGCAAAAGATGCATTTCTTGTACTTGAACCTCTAAACTGATTCATTACATCTTCCTGGGAAAATGAATAGGCTAAAAGATTATCCAAAATCTGGCGCAGCATTTTTATATCTTCCTCAAGCATTTCCATATCACCATTAGCCATCATCTGCATCATGTTGCCACCCATTTGTTTCATTTTCTGGCCGGCAGACTTTTGCTTTGGCTTGGCCTTGCCGGAGTTTTGTTTCTGCAATTCCTCCTTAGCCTGCTGCATATCCTGCTCTATACTTTTCTCTTCCTGCTTATCAGAAGGTATGTCCATAGGCTTCTTCAGTTCCTCATTTTGCTTTTCAAGCTCCCTTAACTCTTCCTGTAGTTTATCAAATTCCTTATCTATTTCCTCCTGCTTTTGGGCAGTATTATCTTTACTGTCTGAAAGTTTTTCCTGCTTATCACCCAGTTTATTCAACTTGTCTGCAAGCTGCTCCGCTTTTTTCTCTACATAAAAACGCTTGGTCAGTTCAACCAACTGCTCAAGGTTCTTTACATTATTCTTGGTGTTTTGTTTAAACTTGTCAACCTTATCAAACAACTCTTCCTCTTTCAACTTATTGGTAAGGTCCTTCAGTTCATCCAGCAGCTTTTGATTGTTTTCAGCTTCTTTTTCATTCTTTTCAAGGCGCTTCATCAGTTCCTCCTTAAACTCATCTTTTTTCTCCGGATTAAACTCTTCAAGGTTTTCCTTCATTTTTTTGGAAAACTCTTTCATCATCTCATCCTGCCTTTTCTGCCTGTTTATAAAATCCTGAACCTTTTTCTGGTCTTTAAAATCCATTTGGGTCTTTTCCTTACCCATGCGCTGGAGTTTATCAAGTTCGCTAATTTGCTTATCCTGATTTTTAATGGACTTCTCAAGGCTGTTTATAGTACTGTTTTGTTCCTGTAATATATTTTCCTGCTTTTCATCAGCAGTAAGCTCCCTGTGGGAAAATACTGAGGAGCGTGTGCTTTTGTAGTTATGCACAGCATCGTTATCAAACACTTCAAAGTAATATTCATAAGCAATGCCAGGCTTTAATTGCAAACCCTCAGGGAAAGTGTAAAAAAACCTGTCATAAGCCTGCTTTTTTACATTAAGGTTATATTTGGCTACTGCATCGGGATTATCCTGTGGATAATAAACCAGTTGCAGTTTGGTAAGCCCGTAATCATCTGAAACCTGGCCAACCAATATATCCTGTTTTAATTTCAGGCTGTCGGGTGCTGAGCCCACACTGATTGTGGGGTACTGGTCTTTTATAGTATTAATCTGGTACTGCAGCTTTTCATACCGTTTAACATTATCATTTGAAGTAAATATTTGATAATCTGTATTTTGCATAATACTTTTAGTTAAACTGAAAGTATTGTCATTTTTATTAAAAACTGTGGTATTGCCATTACTACTCCATTCCATTTTAGAAGTGGCAACAGCATTAATCTTCCATGTTATTTTTGTACCCTCGGGCACTACAGCGTTACCTGTTCCACGTATAAATTCAGGAGCTTTACCAACATATGCGGGATAAGTTAAGGCTATTTCAAAATTGGCAATGGTAGGCACCGCAACAACAGAAAGCGTGTACGGCTGTGAGTCCACGTCATTCGCCTTTAAAGTAAAATCAATATCTTGATTTGGCTTTTCAAACCTGTATTCAAAAATACCGGGCTTAACATTTTCAAGATAATAATTTTCATTGCCTATACTAATCATGGCATTTTCAGGAGTAATATTTCCTTGTGTTTTAACCTGCAATATAAAATCACTGCCTTGTTGCGCTGTAAGCGAATTATTAAGCACTACAAACTCAAATGGTGCCGGCGGGGTGTAATGCTTGTTGTAATTAACCACCCTGCTGAAACTTTGTGTAATAACCTGAGAATTGCCACTTGCCATAAAAACTATAATCAGCAGTATAGGGACAATAGCATAAGGTATATATTTTAAATTTCGCTTTAAATTAATTGCATTGGCAAAAGGTACAGGCTCAAGGCTGTTTGCCTTCTGCTCTATTGATGCTGCTAATAATTCCGACTGGTGCGACTGACCTGATAACTGAAGGAAATTGGTAAGCTTATCGCTAACCTCGGCAAAATGGCTGCCAATAATAGAAGAAGCCTGGTTATAGTCAATACCTTTTTGCAGCTTGAAAAGTTTAAACAACGGGAAGAGTATAAACCTAAGCAACAGGAAAACCTCTACAGCAATAAAAATCCAGAAAAGCAAAGTCCTTCCTACTGACGGAAGCCAAAGGAAATATTCCACGAGCAGTGTAAATATAAAGTACAGCAGGCCCAGCCCTAAAAAAAATATACTGCCCCTTATAAGCTCATTGGTGTAATACTTCTTTGTAAAGCTTTCAAGCTTTTGATATATAATGTTTTTTGAATTCAAAATACTCACAATTGTTAATAACCGATAAAATTACAATTTATATTATAACTGTAAACGCCAAATACAGGTTTATATCATGTTTAAAATTGTAAACTATTTACACTGATAATTAATAAACTACCCTTATAAACAGAAATAACTATGCCAAATACTGGATTCAGGTTTTACTATAATTGTACCTTTGCAGCAAAAAATTATCAACAATGCCAAAACAAGTCCGTGTGCGTTTTGCACCAAGCCCCACAGGGCCACTGCATATTGGTGGTGTCAGGACAGCCCTGTTTAATTTCCTGTTTGCCAAAAAAAATAATGGTGTTTTTTATTTAAGGATAGAAGATACCGACCAAAACCGTTATGTGCCGGGAGCCGAAGAATATATAGTGGAAGCATTAAACTGGTGTGGTATCCCTTTTGATGAGGGCATTGGAAAAGAAGGTAATTACGGGCCTTACAGGCAAAGTGAGCGTAAAGATATATATAAGCACTATGCGCAGCAGTTAATTGACAGCGGTTGGGCTTATTATGCCTTTGATACTGCCGAGAAACTGGATGAGCTACGCAAAGAGGAAGAAGCACAGGGTAAAACTTTTATATACAACCATTCCAACAGGGATAAAATGGATAATTCCCTACGCCTTACTAATGAAGAAACACAAAAGAGGATTGAAGCGGGAGAAGATTTTGTTATACGCTTTAAAATACCTGTTGGCGAAACACTTTTCCTAAAAGATATTATACGCGGCGATGTAAAGTTTGAAACTAACCTGCTTGATGATAAGGTATTATTTAAAAGTGATGGTATGCCTACCTACCACCTAGCCAATATAGTGGATGACCATCTTATGGAAACATCCCACGTGATACGTGGCGAGGAATGGCTGCCTTCCCTCCCACTACACGTTTTGTTATACAGGGCTTTTGGTTGGGAAGCGCCTGAATTTGCCCACCTGCCGTTAATACTAAAACCTGTAGGTAATGGTAAGTTATCCAAAAGGGATGGTGATAAACTGGGCTTCCCAGTATTCCCTTTGGAATGGAAAGACCCTAAATCCGGTGAAATATCTTCCGGTTACAGGGAAAAAGGTTACCTTCCGGAAGCTGTGGTTAACTTCCTTGCACTTTTAGGATGGAACCCGGGCACCGACCAGGAACTTTTTACACTGGATGAACTGGTACAGTTGTTTGAACTGGAAAAGGTACATAAGGCGGGGGCAAAATTTGACCCTGAAAAAAATAAATGGTTTAACCACCAGTACCTGCAAAGGCAGGATAATGCAGAAATAGCCACGCAGTTTAGCCATACGCTTTTAGAAAAAGGTATAAATAAACCTGCAGGATTTGTAGCTGAAGTAGTAAGGCTGGTAAAGGAGCGTGCTAATTTTGTGAGTGAACTATGGGATTTATCCGATTTCTTTTTTACTGCGCCCGAAAGTTATGATGAAAAAGCGGCCAAAAACTGGAAAGAAGATACAGGTGCACTTTTAACTGAAGCCAGCGATGTTTTATATAATACACTGGATTTTACATCCGAAAACCTTGAAACAACATTAAAAGCATGGATTGAAGAAAAAGGCATTGGTATGGGTAAAGTAATGCAGCCTTTACGTTTAAGCCTTGTAGGCTCTTTAAAAGGCCCCCACCTTTTTGATATAATGGCATTGATAGGTAAAGAGGAAACAGTAAACAGGATTAAAAAAGCTGTAACAATTTTATAAAAAAAGCCTCCAATATAAAGGAGGCATTTTTTATCCGTTAATAATCGTATCTTAACCAATATAAATTTATATAATTATGGAAAACATTTTCTTGTATGTGCTGCTGTTTTTTGCACTTATTATTTTTCTTTCATCCTTTTTTACCGTTAAGCAGCAAACGGCTGTTATTGTAGAACGTTTTGGTAAATTTCAAAGCATACGCCATGCAGGCCTGCATTTAAAAATACCTATTATAGACAGGATTGCCGGACGTGTAAACCTTAAAATACAACAGCTTGATGTTATAATTGAAACCAAAACCAAAGAAAACGTATTTGTAAAAATGAAGGTTTCGGTTCAGTTTAAGGTAATACAGGAAAAAGTATTCGAGGCTTTTTATAAGCTGGAATATCCGCACGACCAGATAACATCGTATGTATTTGATGTTGTACGCGCCGAAGTACCTAAGCTTAAGCTTGATGATGTTTTTGAGCGCAAAGACGATATAGCCATAGCTGTTAAAAGAGAGCTTAACGATGCCATGACCACTTATGGTTATGATATAATAAATACCCTAATTACTGATATTGACCCTGATATACAGGTAAAAAATGCTATGAACCGTATTAATGCTGCCGACAGGGAGAAATCGGCTGCGGAATATGAAGCTGAAGCACAAAGGATTAGGATTGTAGCTAAAGCTAAAGCAGAAGCTGAAAGCAAAAGGCTGCAGGGACAGGGTATTGCCGACCAAAGGCGCGAGATTGCACGCGGCCTTGTAGAAAGCGTGGATGTACTGAACAGGGTTGGTATAAATTCCCAGGAGGCTTCAGCACTTATAGTTGTAACACAGCATTATGATACTTTACAGGCCATAGGCTCTGATACCAATTCTAACCTGATACTGCTTCCCAATTCACCACAGGCAGGAAGCGAAATGCTTAATAATATGGTAGCTTCGTTTACTGCCTCTAACCAGGTAGGCGAAGCCATGAAAAAAGCAAGCAGAAAAAATGATGGCTATAAAAAGGTTACTGAAATTGAAATTCCAAGAACCGAAAACAAGCCTGATAATGAAGATGAGAATGACGATAAAAAAGATAAAAGCGAATAATAAAAAAGCTGCCGGTTGGCAGCTTTTTTATTTAAAATATCTTTTTAAAAAGATAGGTAAGCACTACACTTTTTATTGGGCCCGAAAGCATGCCAAGCATGCCTAAAATCTTTTTTGGTGTTTTGCCTAAAAGGTTTTTCATTTCAAGGCTTTCTTTGGTTTCATCCAGTTCCCTTAAAAACTTTTGGTAGGCAAGGTCTTTTTCAACCTTCATTATTTCAAGGTCTTTATTTATCTGGTCGAAGGTTGAATATTCTTTATAATTCATGTCCTAATACTTTTTTAAAAAAATCCTTGAAAATTTAGCCAGCAGCGGCCCTTCCACAATTTTATCCTGCGCATAATAAACTATTATGGCAATTAAAAGGTAAATAGCCCCTACTATTAAAAAACCATACACAAAGTTATCAAGCGCATAGCCAATACCTAAAGCTGCGGCAATAGAAAAGAAAATGGTAACTATAACCAGCATCATGGCCAGTAAAACCATTTTAAGCATTAAAGCCGTGGTTTTGGCAAATATCTTAAACCCCCAAAGCTTATAATACCTTATGTTGGTATCTAAAAGTTCCTGAGCCTGCTTTTTAAGCTCATCCACATTTTCTTTTACTTCTTCAAATGCCATATAAATTTTATTTATTAGCTGATGCTGATTTAGCAGAAGATGATTTTAATTCTTCAAGCTTTCTTTCCAGTGTTGCTATAATATCATCTTTTTTTTCCTCAACGTTGGCTACAAGATGGTCTAATCCTGATTCAAGGTCAGCTTTAGCATTGCCAAACCTGCTTTTTACCTGTTCGGTAAGTTCGCTTATTTTATCTTTAAGCTCATCTTTTTTAGAATCGTAGCCTTCCCTTATTTTTCTTCTTGTTTTAGTTCCTTCGTCCGGAGCAAATAAAATACCTATTACTGCACCAACTGCTGCACCTGCAAGTACAGCTGCTATAGTTCCTGTTTTACCAGCCATAATCTTTAAATTTAAATTATTAATATTATTTCTTATATAAAGGTAGCAGTTTTAACATTTGTAAGATGTTAAGGTGTAGTTAATAGATGCTAAAGTATGTGAAAGCTAATTTAAGCTGATTTAATGTATTTTTTAACCATTAACCCTGCTGACTTATTCCTACAAAAAAATATTATAATATAAAGCCTGTATGCAAGCCATTATTAATAGCCTGGAATTATAGAAAACATATATAATATCAGTAAACTCAATAATAGAAAAACCCCGGTATAATACCGGGGTTTCATTATTAAAATTTATACTGCTATTCTTTACTTTCAATCTTTGCCCAGGTATCGCGCAGCCCAACCGTTTTATTAAAAACAAGTTTTCCGGCTGTTGAGTCAGGGTCAACACAAAAATATCCCAGCCTCTGGAACTGGAACCTCTCCCCTGCTATTGCATCTTTAAGGCTTGGCTCAAGGTATCCATTGATTATTTGCAATGAATCGGGATTGATATATTGTTTAAAATCAACATCCTTATCGCCGTCAGGGTTTTCATGTGTAAACAGCCTGTCATACACCCTAATTTCTGCTTCTAAGGCATGCTCAATAGATACCCAGTGTATTGTTCCTTTTATTTTACGCATACTTGCTTCGGTGCCGCTTCCGCTGCGGCTGTCAGCATCATAAGTACAATGAATTTCGGTAATGTTGCCTTCAGCGTCCTTTACAACACTCTCACCTTTAATAATGTAAGCATTTTTAAGGCGCACTTCCTTACCTAAAGTTAAACGGAAGTATTTGCTGTTGGCATTTTCCATAAAATCATCCCTTTCAATGTATAACTCTTTGGAAAAAGGCACTTTCCTGAAACCTGCCGCTTCATCTTCAGGATTATTTTCAGCATCAAGCCATTCAACTTTACCTTCAGGATAATTGTCAATAACCAATTTCACAGGGTCAAGCACTGCCATAACCCGCGGGGCGGTTTTATTCAGGTCTTCCCTTACACAAAATTCAAGAAGTGAAACATCAATTAGGTTTGTCCTTTTAGCAATACCAATTGTGTCGGCAAAATTCCTGATTGATGCAGGTGTATAACCCCTGCGCCTTAAACCTGATATGGTTGACATTCGGGGGTCATCCCAACCTGAAACATACCCTTCCTGAACCAATTGCAGTAACTTCCTTTTACTTACTACAGTATGGCTAAGGTTCCTGCGTGCAAATTCACGCTGTTTAGGGCGCACAAGGCTGCTGTCATATATCTGGTCTAAAAACCAGTCATACAATTCCCTGTGCATGGCAAACTCCAGGGTACATAAAGAGTGTGAAACCTGCTCCAGGTAATCGCTTTCGCCATGTGCCCAGTCATACATTGGGTATATATGCCAATTATCACCGGTACGGTGGTGGTGTTTATGTAAAACCCTGTACATAATAGGGTCGCGCATCAGCATGTTGGATGATGCCATATTAATTTTTGCGCGCAGTACATGGCTTCCTTCCGGAAACCCGCCATTCTTCATTTTTTCAAATAGCTCCAGGTTTTCCTCAACAGGCCTGTCCCTGTAAGGGCTGTTGGTTCCCGGTTGTGTCGGGGTTCCTTTCTGCTTTGCCATTTCTTCAGATGACTGACTGTCAACATAGGCAAGCCCCCTTTTTATAAAATCAATAGCCCATTCATATAATTCCTGGAAATAATCTGATGCATACAGTTCTTTATCCCATTGAAAGCCCAGCCATTCCACATCGCGCTTAATGGCATCTACATATTCCTGTTCTTCCTTGGCAGGGTTGGTATCATCAAAACGCAGGTTTACAGGTGCATTATACCTTAGCCCAAGCCCAAAATTAAGGCATATGGAACTGGCATGCCCAATATGCAGGTAACCGTTAGGCTCCGGCGGGAAACGGAAGCGCAATGCTTCCTTAGGCATTCCTTTTGCCAGGTCTTCTTCTATAATAAGTTCAATGAAATTGAGTGATCGCTCTTCGTTAGACATATTACTGTAAATAAATGAAGTGCAAAGGTATTTAAAAAGTTGCAGATTAAATTATGCCATTTCATATTAATTAAAACAGGCTAAAACGTATTTATTGCTTAATTTTACAGTAATATCCAAACAACCATTATGGGAATTATAAAATTAAAAAACATACGTACTTTTTCCTATCACGGCTGCCTTGAAGAAGAAGCAAAGATAGGATCTGATTATAGTGTTGACCTTGAAATAAAAACCGACCTGAGAAAAGCAAGACATAGTGATGAACTTGCCGATACTGTTGATTATGTGCATTTAAACAGTATTGTAACCGGTGAAATGGCTATACGTGCCAAACTTTTGGAGCATGTGGCCGAGCGCATTATTAAAAGGATATTTGATGAGATACCTGCCGTATCGCGCATACAGGTTGCCGTATCAAAGCTTAATCCGCCAATTGGTGGCGATGTAGAGGCTGTAACTGTACAGATTGAAGAATACAGGACATAAAAAAAGGAAGCGTTACTGCTTCCTTTTTTTATTATCCAGCCTGTATTTTCCTTTTTTATATAAATCTGATGCTGCTATTACATGGGCAAGTGCATCTTTAGCCAGTTCTTTGTTAACCGCTTCGGGTACTAAAACAGTATCATTTTTCATCCTGAACTGCTGCGGCTTTTTATTGGGCTGCATGATAACTACCTTATCCCCTACCCTGAACGCATTGGTGTTGTGAAACTGCATTATGGCGCGCCCTTTTAAGTTTTTTCTTTTATCAAACAAATTACGGCCCGGCATAGGGGTTTCAGCTACAACATCCGCTAACTCCAGCAAAGTAGGCGGAATATCAATCTGGCTGCACAGCCCGGTATATTTTTCACCCTTTGGTATTCCCGGGCCTATTACAAGCGCAGGTATATGGAACTTATTTATTGGCACAAGGTTTTTACCGTAAGTTCTTGTATTATGGTCGGCTATAACAAGGAAAATAGTATTTTTAAAATATGCTTCCTTACGTGCAAGGTCAAAAAACTTACCAATAGAAAAATCTGCATATTTCATGGCATTCTTAACTGTTTTTTTTGGCTGCTCATATAGCTTTATCCTGTTATCGGGAAATTCGAAAGGTTCATGGTTTGAGGTTGAAAACATTAAAGAAAAGAAAGGTTTATCCCCCTGTTTTTTAAAGTAATCATTGGCTTTAACGGCAAGGTCCTCATCACTGTAACCCCATGTGCCTTTAAGGGCATATTTTTTGCCGTCCTCTTCAAAATCCTCTTCATCTATGATATTGCTGAAACCGTTACCGTTAAAAAAGGATGCCATATTATCAAAATTAGACATACCCCCATATATAAAGCTGGTTTCATAGCCTTTGCTTTTCATTAAATCTGCCAGTGTAAAAAATCCTGATTGCGATTTACTGAGCTTAACAACACTTTCTGAAGGTGAAGGCAGGAAACCTGTTACCACAGCCTCTATACCCCTCACACTCCGCGTACCGGTACAATACAGGTTTGTAAAAAGCAACCCCTGTTTTGCAAGTGTATCAAGTTCAGGGGTTAAAGGATAACCGCCAAGGCAGCCTACATATTCCGCACCAAGGCTTTCCTGTAAAAAAATTACAATATTATATTTCTTATCGGCTATGCTATCTGGTTTTTGTATATGAAGCAGCGGCAGTTCAGGATTGGTAAAGTCCTGCGGCAGGGCTGTCATATATTTTTTTACCCTGGCATAAGCCTCTTCCGTATCCATTTTGCCATACATTTTAGCTGCATTGTCCTCATGCTTTAAGGAATAGGCAGCAAATGCAACAGTATATAACGAGTTTAACCCTATACAATTAGTTAGCTGGTCGTATGAAAAAACAGCATTACTGGCGTTTATAGGCCTTTTGGATACAAGGCTTGACCTGGCACCAAAAAATAATAAAAAGCCGGCTACAGGAAACATTAAAAGCCTTGTTTTATAATATACCGGGAATGGCCTGAATAGCTTTTTCCTGAATTTTACAAGCATAGCTATAAAGCCCGCCATTATAACTATAGTAGCAATTATAGAAGGTAGATAACTTTTAAATAAAGTTCCTGCTACTTCTTTAGGGTAAATAAGGTAATCAAGAAACAAACGGTTGGGCCTTGTATCATACTGCCTGATAAAATCAGGGCTGGAAAGCTCCATTAATAGCAATAGTGAGAGTAAAAGGATAAAGTAAAAATTTGTAAAAGGTGTAATGCACTTAATAAACCTGTCGGGCAGGAAAGTAAACAGCAGGAAAGGCAAAAAAGATAGATAGCATAAAAGTATAATATCAAACCTTAACCCAATAGGAAATATATGCCAGTAGTTATCTGTATCATTTATCCTGTCCTGAAAAATAAACAAAAGTACCAGCCTGCTAAATGTGGTTATTATTAAACCTGCTATAATGAAATTTAATATTGGCTTTAAATGCTTTATCTTTCTCATGTTAAATTAAAGTTAAAAAAACGCTAACAAAAATATGAAGAGAATGATATGAAATAATAATTTTGCAAATAATTTTCTTGCGTTACTGCAAAATATATGTAAATTTGCCAACCTAACTTAACAGGGCATCGTGGCCGAGTGGCTAGGCAGAGGTCTGCAAAACCTCGTACAGCGGTTCGAATCCGCTCGATGCCTCATAAAAAAAAGCACCTTTAATAAGGTGCTTTTTTATTTTTATCTTTTATACTTAGTTATTCATTTTCAAGTTTTTCAATAGCCGATTGTACAAGCTTTCCTTCTTTTGGAAACCAGCCCTGTATAAGTAACGCTATACCGAAAATTATAAGGATGATACTTATACCCTTTTTTATTTTCATTATATTCCTTACCGTCAGTTTGCTTCTTAACTGCTTAGCCAGCATTATTTTACAGATATCCAGCAATATGTAGGTAACAATAATAGCGGTAAAAAATATAAATATCCTGGAAGGTTCCAAATCAAGCTGCGGCCCCCATGTAATTACTATTGCCAGCCAAAAGCCCAATACACCTATATTTATAAAATTAAGCAGGAAACCTTTAATAAAAAGGCTTAAATAATCTTTACGGATAATATCTTTAGAGGCATCATCAACAATTTCATTTTTTGTGGTACGGCTAAGCTTAAATAAGGATATAATGCCATACATAAGCATTATTATACCACCAAATATAAACAATGCCGGCTCATCCTTAATTTTTTCAAGCAATTGGTAACTGCTGAAATAGGCAATAAGTATAAATATAATATCCGATAAAATGGCGCCAAGGTCAAAAGCAAGGGCAGCCTTAAAACCTTTTATAACACTGGTTTCCAACAGTACAAAAAAAACTGCACCAGGCATTATACTAAGTATAAAACCTATGGGTACAGCTGCAAAAATATCGTCAATCATCAATTCCTGTTAAGAAATTGCAAGTTATCATTTATATTTTTATTATAAAAAAGGCTATTTGATTATGTTTATATTACCACCTATTACAGTTTTTTTATTTACCTGTTCAGGATTGCCATAAATGTTTATAGTACCCCCGGCAGTAGTTTTAGCATCTGCAAATTCAGTTGCATAAACACTGGCTTCACCACCGGCACTAATATTAATTTCGGTTTGTGTTGTAACAAGCTCCTGAGCCTTTAATGAGCCACCCGAATTAACTTTTGCAGTATGGTTATCAGCTTTACCATTTACTATAACTTCGGCACCGGAAGATACCTTTGATTTAAGCCTGCCTGCCTGTAGGTTAAGTTTAATATGTGCTGCTTCCTTGGCATTAATTTCAAAAGCTACTGCCTTAAAAGTATCTTCAGAAGATACATAAGCACCTTCACTTGCCTCTACCCTTTCAAGGTCTTTATTGCAGTACAGTGTAACGCTAACATCTTCACCCTGAAGAAGCTTGGTAAACTTCATCCTTATTTTAAGCTCATCGCTTTTTTGTACTACTTCAACATCCTGAGCCCTTGAACCTTTTATTTCTATCCTGTTTTCATTAGATTTTACTATCAGTACCTCAATCTGGTCAAAAACCCTTACAGCCCTGAAATCACCAAGTTTTTGGGTAACATCCTGTGCAATGGACAGCTGGCATAATAGCACAAAAGCTATAAAAAAAACTTTCTTCATAATACTCTGATTTTAGTTTTAAATAATTATACCATTAACTAAATACTATTGTTCTTTATTATCGGCTTTGCCTAAAAAGGTAAAATCAAGCTGTTTTTTAACCAGGTCGGCATTTTTAACCTTTACATATACTTCGTCTCCAAGCTGTAATATATTGTGCGTTACCTCGCCTACAAGGGCATATTGCTTTTCATCAAACGTGTAGTAATCATCTTTAATTTCCCTGATTCGGCACATACCTTCGCATTTGTTGGAAACTATTTCCACATATATACCCCATTCAGTAACACCGGAAATCACCCCAAGGAATTCCTCATCCTGATGGTCAATCATATATTTAACCTGCATATATTTTATACTGTCCCTTTCAGCCTGTGCTGCCATATATTCCATATCCGATGAATGGGCGCATTTTTCTTCATACGTTTCTTCGTCGGCAGATTTTCCTCCATCAAGATAATGCTGCAGCAAGCGGTGGGCCATTACATCGGGATAACGCCTGATAGGCGATGTAAAGTGAGAATAATAATCAAAAGCAAGCCCGTAATGCCCTATATTCTGGGTAGAGTAGCGTGCTTTGCTCATACTGCGGATAGTAAGCGTATCAACAAGGTTTTGCTCTTTCTTGCCATGCACCTCATTCATAAGATTATTAAGGGATTTTGATATACTGTCCTTATTCCTGAAATTAAGGCTGTAGCCAAATTTGGATATTACAGATTGCAGGTTCATAAGTTTATCCATATCCGGTTCCTCATGTATACGATACACAAAGGTTTTATTTTGCTTACCTATAAACTCTGCCACCTTACGGTTGGCAAGAAGCATAAATTCTTCTATAAGGTGGTTGGAATCTTTCGCTTCCTTAAAATACACGCCCACAGGTTCTGCCTGCTCATTAAGTACAAATTTTACCTCTACCTTATCAAAAAAAATTGCACCGTTGGCAAGCCTTTTACGGCGCATTATTTTTGCCAGTTCATCTAATTTTAATACTGCATCCTTCAGTTCATTGCCCACAGTATATTCATTGCCTGTTAATGATATTTCAGCAGGTATTGAATTACCTTTTGATTCTATAATATGCTGCGCTTCCTCATAAGCAAAACGCTGGTCAGAATAAATAACGGTGCGGCCAAACCATTTGTTTACCACATCTGCTTTGTCATTCAGCTCAAATACAGCCGAAAAAGTATATTTTTCCTCCTGTGGCCTTAGCGAACAGGCAAAATTGGAAAGCACTTCAGGAAGCATAGGCACTACCCTGTCCACCAAGTAAACGGAAGTTGCCCTGTTATAGGCTTCCTCATCCAGTATGGTGCCCTCCTGCACATAATGCGAAACATCGGCAATATGTATCCCTATTTCATAATGGCCGTTTTCCAGCTTCTTGAAAGATAAGGCATCGTCAAAATCTTTAGCGTCGCGGGGGTCAATGGTAAATGTAAGTACATCCCTCATATCCCTGCGCCTTGCAATTTCATCTTCCTGAATGCTTGTATCCAGCTTTTGTGCAAATACTTCAACATCCACCGGGAAATCATATGGAAGTCCATATTCGGCGAGTATGGCGTGCATTTCGGTATCATGCTCGCCGGGCCTGCCCAGCACCCGCAGCACTTCACCAAAAGGGCTGTCAGCTTTGGCCGGCCAGTCTTCAATTTTAACCAGTACCACATCGCCGTTCTGGGCATTGCCCATTTTATCCTTAGGGATAAAAATATCGGTATACATTTTAGGGTTGGCTGTAGATACAAAAGCAAAATTCTTTTGTATATCTATCACGCCAACAAAATCTGTTTTAGCCCTTTCCAGTATTTCAACAACTTCACCTTCGGGCCTTCTCCCCCTCCTGCGGTTATATATATATATTTTAACCTTATCGCCATCCAGGGCCTTATTAAGATTTCCGGTAGGTATAAAAATATCATCCTCCAACTCATTCGAAACAAAATAAGCTGTTTTACGGCTGGTCATATCAATAGTACCTTCCACATAATCTGCTTTGGCTATAACCCTGTATTTACCCCTGTCTGTTTCTTCAATCTTTTCCTTTGAGGCAAGGTATTTCAGTTCCTTAATTATTTCGTTACGGCTTTGTGTATCAGTAAGTTCTAATGCTGCCGCTATCTGCTTATAATTAAAGGATTTATTTGGGTCTTTGGAAAGTATCTTGAATATTTTTTTAGAAAAATCTTTGTCTTTCTTCGCTTTCGGTTTCCCGTTTCTTTTACTCATAAATCTATTTTTCAATATAATATCGCTGAAAATTACGAATAACTCCTTGAATAAATCTGTATTTTAAATAAATAATAACTTTTCTTACATAAACTTTACACACTGCATCATCTGTAAATTTGCTATCTTTATGACTATAAGCGTATAAACATGGAAAAATTTGTTACTGCTGCCGTATTTAATTACCCGCATGAAATAACAATTTTAAAGCACCTGCTGGAAGGCACGGGGCTGCGTTTTTACTTTGAAAACGAAACTATAACATCGGTAGCTCCTATGTACTCGCTGGCACTGGGAGGCATAAAACTGAAAGTACACCAAAATGACCTGGAAACAGTACAGGAAATACTACGTAATTTCCAGGAGGAAAATAACCTCAAAATTGTTTAAGCACCATAAAGTTTTTCAACATTGTTAAAAACATAAAAAGAAGATTTTTTAAAAATTTAAATTTATGATGATGATTATGGCGTGTTAATAATGCGGATAACTTTTAAAGATAAATTTCATATCTCTGTTTATACAATTTTATACAATGTAGTTAACAATGTTAAATAAATGTAAACATTTGTTTTTGAGTTATATCAGGTATTTAATGTATAGGTTATTAACATTGGTTAATTATGCAAATTGCAGTGGTTTATTTGATAAATAGTAATGTTAATAGTTGTTAATAACCCTTGTTAAAGGTTTCATAAATTCAAAACAAATTCAACAAAAAAATTGTTGCATATTTCATTCCTGTTTCTGTATGTAAAAAAATTGTTACCTCCATCAAAAAATTTTACTTTTTAGTTGCGTAATTATTAACAATAAGTGTCAATTTGTAAACCCTTTATTTTTAACACAGTTTAAAATTTATAAACATTGCTGTATTTTAACATTTATATTGCTATATTATAAAGCCATTAATAGGTAAAAAACTGGAAATAAGGCAATAACATCACGCACAAGGCAGAATCATTTTTGCTGCTTTTGCATTACCTTTGCCGGCACAACAACATAACATTACTATCATGAAAATTTCTATAGGCAACGACCACGCAGGCCCGGATTATAAAAAAGCAATAGTTAAATACCTTGAGGACAAAGGACATGAGGTTATCAATCACGGAACCGACACTTTTGACAGTGTGGACTACCCTGATTTTGCTCACCCTGTGGCGAAGGATATTGAAACCGGAAACGCCGATTTTGGTATTGTAATATGCGGAAGCGGCAACGGTGTTGCCATTACTGTTAACAAGCACCAGAAAGTGCGAGCAGCGCTTTGCTGGACAAAAGAAATTTCGGCGCTGGCGCGCCAGCATAATAATGCTAATATTATAAGCATCCCCGCCCGTTTTACGGCTATACAGCAGGCGGTTGATATGGTAGATATTTTTTTAAATACCGAATTTGAAGGCGGCCGCCACCAAAACAGGGTGGATAAGATACCATGCTGATATCTTTATTGAGGATTTACTTTACCAATGATTCCGATTAATTATGCAGGATTAAATTTTTTACCTGAAATACCTTTATTTAAAGTACTTAGGCACAAATGCCGTAAAAATGCCGTAGCAAAACCGCTATCATAAGCTGTACAGCAGGGGTAATTTTGTACCTATAATCTTAAAACAAAAAAGTATGGAGACTATTGGTAAAAAAATTATGGAAATCAGGAAACAAAAAGGGCTTACACAGGAGGCAGTAGCTGAAACCGCAGGCATAAACCTGCGTACCCTGCAACGCATAGAAAAGGATGAAACCGAACCACGAGGTAATTCGTTAAATGGTATTTGTACTGCATTAGGTATAAATATAGAGGATATACTTAATTATGGAAAAACCGAAGACAAAAGCTACCTTATGTTCCTGCATCTTTCAGTTATAAGCTTTTGCGTAGTGCCGTTAGGTAACATTATATTACCACTAATACTATGGCTTAATAAGAGGGATAAAATACTTTTGGTACAGCAGCAGGGCCGCAACATTATTAATTTCCAAATAATTTATACCATACTAACCTACGGAATATTGCTTGTGGCAGTATTTGGCAAGATAATGCATTATAGTATTCCGTTTAATGAAATGCTGTTGGGACTGTTGGGTATAAGCATCCTTAATTTTATTTACCCTATAATTACAGCCATACGCATCAATAAAGGCACCATTAAAAACTTTTATCCTGTACTATTCAGGATTGTGAAGTAATAAAAAATCCGCTTGAAAGAGCGGATTTTTAGCTTCACATCAGTTTTTATAATATGGGATTAATATAGTTTTCAATGTAAAGTTTAGCCTCTTTTTTTATAAAATCCTCAATAGTATCTATAGTTACTTCGCGATATTCGTAACTATAACTTTGTCCGTAGTCAAAATCCATCCATGCATATGATAAGCTATAAAAAGCATTGAATTTAACTTCGTAACCACTTGTAAGATATAAACTTTCTAAAAATGAAAGATTTTTTCTAATAGACCTGTTTTCTAAAATTTCATTAACATATAACCAACCCAAAATGGTTTCGCCGTTATCAATGTTAGTTTTTTCATTTAACCCTACTGCTTTTAAGGCCCTGTTAATATAGGGTTTAATTTCAAACTTGTTAATAGGTTCAGAAAATGAGGCAAGCATTAGTATATCGTCATGAATATTGCCTTGCTCAACAAGGTTAAGCGCCCATTCAATAACGTGACTGTAGTCAAAATAATCTATTGCATCGTGATATTGTGTGAGCTGAGTAAGTATTTTCTGCCTGGTCATGATTATTAATTTACTTACAAAGAAAATATTTTTCTAATATCCGTACCAAAATATCCCATTATCTTTGTAAACTATAATTACAAAGCATGACTCAAACCCAATATATAGCCGAACAGGTTTCGGCGTCAGTTAAAAGTATCGATAATACTCTTCAACTTCTTAATGAAGATTGTACCATACCTTTCATAGCGCGCTACCGTAAAGACCGCACCGGCAATCTGGATGAGGTAGTTATAGAGCAGATTGCAAAACTTGCACAGGCTTATGAGGCTATTGTAAAACGTAAGGAAGCCATTATAAAAAGCATAGAGGAACAAAATGCGCTGTCGCCTGAGCTGGAGGAAAAAATAAACCGCAGCTTTAGCCTTAATGAACTGGAAGACCTTTACCTGCCCTTTAAAAAACGCAGGAAAACAAAGGCCGACACCGCACGCGAAAACGGGCTGGAGCCACTGGCGAAAATAATAATGGCTCAAAATGCCGATGATATTGATTTTATAGCATCCAAATACCTGAATGATAAGGTAGCCAATGAGGATGAGGCTTTGCAGGGCGCACGCGATATAGTAGCTGAATGGATAAATGAAAATGCATACATCCGTAAAACGCTGCGGAAAATTTTTGGCCGCAAAGCGGCCATTACTACCAAAGCAGTAAAAGCCGCAGACCCGGAAAAGGCAAAAAAATTTGAGCAGTACCTGGACTGGAGCGAAAACTTAACCAAGGCTCCTTCCCACCGCCTTTTGGCCATGCTGCGTGCCGAAAACGAGGGCATAATTAAAATAAAAGTTGAGATTGATGCAGATGAAGCGATTGATTTTATAGAAAATTCGGTTATAAAAAATAACAGGGAAACTGCAATACACCTTAAAAAAGCGATTGATGACAGCTATAAAAGGCTGCTTTACCCTGCCCTTTCCAACGAGGTTTTGCAGGAAGCCAAAGCCAAAGCTGATGCTGTGGCCATACAGGTATTTGCAGCAAACCTGCAGCAGTTATTGCTTGCCCCTCCGCTGGGCGAAAAACGAATACTTGCTATTGACCCCGGTTACCGAACCGGCTGTAAAATTGTTTGCCTTGATGAAAAAGGCGACCTGCTATATAATGAAACCATTTTTCCGCACCCGCCGCAAAACGAGCAGGGTATAGCCATGAAAAAAATACGTTCTATGGTAAATGCCTATAAAATAGAGGCTATTTCCATAGGCAACGGTACTGCCAGCCGGGAAACCGAAGCCTTTATAAAAAAGATAGCTTTTGATAAGCCGGTACAGGTATTTGTAGTAAGCGAGGCAGGGGCTTCGGTATATTCGGCATCAAAAATTGCCAGGGAGGAATTCGCTAATTATGATGTTACGGTGCGTGGCACGGTATCAATAGGTCGCAGGCTTAGCGACCCTTTGGCTGAGCTGGTAAAAATTGAACCCAGGGCAATAGGGGTAGGGCAGTACCAGCATGATGTTGACCAGAATATGCTAAAGGATGAACTGGACACAGTGGTTATGCGTTGCGTAAACTCTGTTGGTGTAAATATTAATACGGCAAGCAAATCCCTGCTGGGGTATGTATCAGGAATAGGGGAGAAGCTGGCAGAGAATATTATTTCCTACCGCAGTGAAAACGGCCCTTTTGAAGACCGTAAGCAATTGAAAAATGTACCAAGACTGGGGGAGAAGGCCTACCAGCAGGCGGCTGCTTTTATACGCATACCCAATGCCGTAAACCCTTTGGATAACACCGCGGTGCACCCGGAAGCCTATCCTGTAATTGAAAAAATGGCAAAAAGCCTTGGGCTAAAACCCGCAGGGCTTATTTCCAATAAAGAGGCCATAGCCAAGATAAACATTGATGACTATGTTACTCCTGATGTAGGCAGACTTGCACTGCAGGATATACTGAAAGAACTTGAAAAACCGGGTATTGACCCAAGGAAGTCGGCAAAGGTTTTTGAATTTGACCCTAATGTAAAGTCAATGTCCGATTTAAGGGCAGGTATGGTTTTGCCGGGCATAGTAAATAACATTACCAATTTTGGCTGCTTTGTGGATATAGGCATTAAGGAAAGCGGGCTGGTTCATATATCGCAGTTAAAGGAAGGCTTTGTAAGCGATGTAAACGAAGTGGTAAAAATGCACCAGCATGTTACCGTAAAGGTGGTTGAGGTTGACGAAGCCCGTAAAAGGATAGGGCTCAGCATGATAATCGGTTAGTAATATCAGCATGATAATCGGTTAGTAATAAAAAAGCCTCTGTATAACAGAGGCTTTACATAATACACTATTATAATTTATTATCTTCCTGTGTCTGCTTTTTTGAAGTAGCGGTGTTGTCATCCTTTGCGGCATTTTTAAATTCCTTAATCCCGGAGCCAAGGCCTTTCATCATTTCAGGAATCTTTTTACCTCCGAAAAGAAGTAAAATAACAACAACAATCAAAATTATTTCGAAGGTACCGAATTTTTGAAACATAACGATTGTATTTAAATTAGTAAAATAAGTTTCAGAAAGCAAAGGTAACTATAAATTAAATTACCATGCATTATTTACGGCAATTATTTGTATATGGTTTGCGTTAAATAAAAATTATTGCATACTATTTAAACTGTCGGGCACAGGTAACACGGTAGTATAATAATGGCAGTATTAGTATATTTGTCAACTAAACATTTACAATGTCAAAGAAAAGGCTTAAAAGGCAGGTTATCAAAAAGAAGCTGTTTAACAAGAACCGCCTTGTTATATTGAACGAAGATACTTTTGATGAGATTTTTTCACTCAGGCTTAACCTTATGAATGTTTTTGTGGGCCTTACCACGGTAAGTATAGTCATGATTGCCCTTACTACCTATATTATAGCATTTACACCCTTGCGGGAATATATACCCGGCTATGCTTCCACAAAGTTAAAAAGGGAAGCTACAGATAACGCAATAAAGTCTGACTCTTTACAGAGGGAACTGGAAGCAAACCAGGCGTACCTTGCCTCAATAAAAAAAGTACTTACAGGCGACCTGGAAACCACAAGGCTTAGCAGGGACAGTATTTATGCTGGGCAGCAACAGGATGCTTCGTCGGTGGATTTGAGCCCTTCGGAAGCGGATTTAAAATTGAGGGAGGAGGTTGCGCTTGAGGATAAATATAACCTTTTGGAAAAAGCGCAGCCCAAAGTAAGCCTTGTGCTTTTTGCCCCGGTAAAGGGCCATATTACAGAGCAGTATAACCCCAGGGAAAAACATTATGCGGTTGATGTTGCCGTGGCAAAGGACACGCCAATTAAAACCATAGCAGCCGGTACAGTTTTATTTGCCGACTGGACACCAACAAACGGGAATGTTATTATAGTGCGCCACAGCGATGGTATTATATCGGTTTATAAACATGCTGCATCCTTAACCAAGTCACAGGGAGATGTTGTAAAATCGGGGGAGGTTATAGCCATGGCCGGAACCACAGGAACGCAAAGCACCGGCATACACCTGCACTTTGAGCTTTGGAAAGACGGTTATCCTATAAACCCAACGCAATACATAGATTTTGAATAGCATGGAATATCTTGTTAACCTGCCGCTGTTATCCGGATTGCTATTATTGGCAGCATCTTTTATACAATACAGGTGGCCGCCAAAAAAAATAAACGATTTATACGGATACAGGACTAAAGCATCAAAAAGCTCCCAGGAAAGATGGGATTTTGCGCAGCAGTATTCAACACGTAAAATGTGTTGGGCGGGAATAGCCCTTAGCATTATTGGCGCAATACTTACAATGCTTGATACAAGCTATGCTTTTATGGTGGCTACAGGCCTTGCACTACTGGTAATTTCCTGTATTTACCTGATCGTATCTACAGAAAGAGCACTAAAAAATAAATTTGAAAAATAATAAACGTTTAATGTCATTAAAAGCATTAGTAGCAAAATTATTTGCCGCAATAATTTATAACAAAACCCAAAAGTGGGCTAAAAACCCTGTAGAAACCCAACAAAAGGTTTTCCGCTCACTTGTAGAGAGGGCTTCTGCCACCGCCTTTGGGAAAGACCACGGTTTTGATGGGATTAAAACCTTTGCTGATTTTGCAGAGAAAGTACCCGTAAGGGATTACGAAGAACTCCGTCCCTATATTGAAAAGGTAGTTAAGGGGCAGGAGGATATTTTATGGCCCGGCAAGCCGTTGTATTTTGCAAAAACATCAGGCACTACTTCCGGGGCTAAATATATACCGCTTACGCAGGACTCAATGCCCTACCACATAAAGGCGGCACGAAATGCCATATTAAGCTATATACACGAAACAGGAAATGCCGGATTTGTTGACGGCAAAATGATATTCCTGCAGGGCAGCCCTGAGCTTGACGAGAAAAACGGGGTGAAATTCGGGCGTTTGTCAGGTATAGTGGCGCATTATGTTCCGGGTTACCTGCAGCGCAACCGCATGCCAAGCTGGGAAACTAATACTATTGATGATTGGGAAACCAAAGTTGATGCTATAGTTGAGGAAACCTATAAGGAAGATATGACTGTAATTTCAGGCATACCCTCATGGGTACAGATGTATTTTGAGAAATTACAGCAAAAAGAAGGAAAGCTAATTGGCGACATCTTTAAAAATTTCAGCCTGTTTATTTATGGCGGAGTAAATTATGAGCCATATAGGGCTAAATTTGAAAGCCTGATTGGGCGCAAAGTTGACAGTATTGAGCTTTTTCCTGCTTCAGAAGGCTTTTTTGCCTACCAGGATTCGCAAAAGGAAAAGGGGATGCTGTTGCTGCTGGATGCAGGCATATTCTATGAATTTATAAAAGCAGATGAATTTTTTGCTGAAAACCCCAAAAGGTACACTATTGGCGAAGTGGAACTGGGCGTAAATTATGCACTTATTATTTCTACAAATGCAGGGCTGTGGGCCTACAATATAGGCGATACGGTACAGTTTACATCGTTAAGCCCATACAGGGTTATAGTTTCGGGCAGGATAAAGCATTATATATCGGCATTTGGCGAGCATGTAATTGGCAAGGAAGTGGAACTTGCACTAAAGGAAGCAGTGGAAGGTACAGGGGTAGTAGTGAATGAATTTACGGTAGCACCACAGATTAACCCGGCCAATGGGCTGCCTTACCATGAGTGGTTTATAGAGTTTGACAAAGCACCGGAAAACATTACTGATTTTGCATTAAGGCTGGATAAAGCCATGCGTACCCAGAATGTATATTATGACGACCTAATTGCAGGTAACATTCTGCGCACCGCTGTGTTAACCCCTGTGGTAAAAAATGGCTTTGCGGGATATATGAAATCAATCGGTAAACTGGGCGGGCAAAACAAACTGCCACGCCTTAGCAATGACAGGAAGATAGCGGAAATACTTGAAAAGGAAAACCTGATAAAATCGTAAAAGACTTAACTATATTTAACTAAAAAAATAAATCCTACATTTGCGGGGAGTAAAAGAAAAGAAGAAAAATGCAGAGAATTAAAAATATAACACGCACAAGGGCACAGGAATCGTCTGCTGCCATTGAGCGTTTATACATAACAATGAGGCACCTGTTTAACAGGGGCTTTTACAAGCCAATGGGTGTTTCGGGAGAAACGCTAAGGGAGGCACTACTGTCACTACGCCCGGAAATATACGGCTCTATAGCCGAAGAAAAAGCCGAACTTAACGGGCTTTTATATGTTATTGAACGTTTGCCCATCGGTATTGAAGAGTGCCGTTTTATAAACCTTACGTCAGACGAGGGATATTCAAAATCGCATTTTAAGGCTATAATACCACCTAAAAGAAGGCGTAACTGCTACCGTATTGATGAGGAGCAGATGAATGTTGAAATTACCCGTGGCCGCTCGGATATTTATGATATACTTACCCACCTTACCTTTATTTTTATTGAATCGCATAAAATTAAAAACAGGGTGCTGGTGGATGACAGCGGTGAACTTACCCGCGACTGGATAAAGCTTGAGCAGGTTATACTGCAAGGCAAAAAGCTGAACCTTGTTGAGAGGGAAAAGGCAATTTCGCACGTATCTAATATCTTAGGGCGCACATTTGCCGAGGTAACCGATATTTATGATGCTTTTGCCACACAGGAAGCGCCGGACAGGTTCCTGCATGTAATTTACTGGCTGGGCAAACTGGCCATTGAAGAAGCACTTGGTGGGCCAAAAAGAGCCATTACCTTTAGCCCTATATTAAGGGAGAGGCTCGGGCACCATATTCACGGTGAAATTTGGGCTGATAATATAAAGGCTGTTTTAAAACAAAACGGCTTACTGCAAAGGCCAATACACATTATAAGTGCCAATATGCACAGTGTAATGAACTCGATATATGCACCCTATGTGCATAAAGCAAAATATAAAGATAAAGCAGATTTTATTATTTATGAAGACCTAAGCAAGTCAGGTAATAACGAAATACGCAACAAGGTTGAGGAATATGCACTTAAAAACGGCATGATTGCCATGCCTGATACATCAGGTACCAATATTGATGTGCAGATTTTTGATTCGGCAAAAATTGATTTTGCAAAAAGTGCCTTTCCTACAGCAAACCTTAAGGATGATAACAAACCTGTTATTATTGTAATGGACTATGCTTTTGGGGAGCAGGCTTATGAAACAATTGATGAGCTCTTGAAGCCTTACAAGGAAAGCGGTACAAAAACATTTGTTAATGTAGAATCGGTTTCTATTATGGGTAAAGCCGGTATACTTGAAGGCAATAAGGGGGATATTATGATTCCTTCTGCACACATAAATGAGGGTACAGGCGATAATTATCCTTTTGAAAATGAGCTTAAGCCCGAAATGTTTGAAGGACAGGGAATACCTGTTTACAGTGGCCCAATGGTTACTGTTTTGGGTACATCATTGCAAAATAAGGATTTGCTTAAATTCTTTAACCAATCAACCTGGGGAGTTATAGGCCTTGAAATGGAGGGAGCTTATTACCAGAAAGCGGTACAGTCGGCATCTAAAATAAGAAAAAGCATCAATCCTGATGTAAAGGTGCGTTATGCGTATTATGCCTCTGATAACCCGTTGGAAACGGGTAGTACGTTAGCTTCGGGAGGCCTTGGTACCACGGGTGTAAAACCTACCTACCTTATAACAATAAAAATTCTGGAACAAATATTTAATATTAAATAGCGATATAATAATTATAAAAACATAAATGTATTATGAAAATAATGCATACCCATCTTGAAGGATGCCTTTTAATTGAGCCGAAAGTTATTTATGATGACAGGGGCTATTTTATGGAAAGCTTTAATGAAAGGCAATTCCACAATGAAACAGGTATTGATGTGCATTTTGTTCAGGATAACAGGTCATACTCAACTAAGGGTGTTTTGCGGGGGCTTCATTACCAAACAGGAGAATTTGCACAGGCTAAACTGGTTTCTGTTTTGGATGGAGAAATACTGGATGTAGCAGTTGATATCCGTCCCGAATCAAAAACATATGGGCAATACAGCTCAGTAATACTATCAGGCGACAATAAAAGACAATTTTTTATACCGCGTGGCTTTGCCCACGGATTTGTGGTAGTAAGTGATACTGCCACGGTTTTTTATAAATGCGACAATTATTACAATAAGGAGCATGAAACAGGAATATTATTTAGTGACCAAATGCTTAACATAAACTGGCAAATTCCTGTAGAGCAGCTTATAATATCAGAAAAGGATAAAAATCAGCCTGAATTTTCCAAAGCCTTAAAAATATGGTAAAAGTACTTGTAACAGGAGCTGACGGACAGTTAGGCCAAGCAATTAAATCTGTAGCAGGGAATTACAATAGTTTTATAATATATTATGCAGCGAGGACAGAAGCTGATATTACCAATATTGATCAAATTGAAAAGTTATTTGAGAAGATTAAACCGGATTACTGTATAAATACAGCAGCCTATACGGCTGTTGACAGGGCAGAGGTAGAGGCGGATAAAGCCTATGCAGTTAATGCTGTTGGCGCAGGCAATATTGCCGCCATTTGTAAAAAGCACAATACAGTGTTACTTCATATTTCAACAGATTTTGTTTTTGACGGGCTTAATACCACACCGTACAAGGAAATGGATGTTCCTAATCCGTTAAATGTATATGGTAAAACAAAACTGGATGGCGAAATAAAAATAGCTGCGGAAATGAGGAATTATTATATAATAAGGACTTCATGGCTTTATTCGGATTTTGGCAATAATTTTATGAAAACAATGCTAAGGCTTGCTCATGAAAAAAATGAAATTAATGTAGTTAATGATCAAACCGGGACACCTACCAACGCTATTGACCTTGCCTTTGTACTTCTGCATATTATAACGCATGATAACTCAAAGTTTGGAATTTATAATTTCAGTAATGAAGGGAAGGCTTCCTGGTATGATTTTGCAAAAAAAATATTTGAGATTAATGAAATTAATATAGCTTTACACCCTATACCTGCATCATCTTATCCTACGCCAGCAAAAAGGCCTGCTTACAGTGTTTTAGATAAGAATAAGATTATAAATAATTTTGGTATAAAAATTAATGACTGGGCACAAAGCTTAAAGCCTATTAAAATAATATAAATATAAAATAATATGAGTGCAAATACTCCGAATGATGTTAAAGACCAGGAGATTGATCTTTCTCAAATTTCTAAAAAGGCGGGGCAGGCATATAATGGCTTCCTTAACTGGTTGTACAGGGTTCTTGTTTTTATAAAAAAAAATATTGCAGCCTTAATTATATTATTTGTATTAGGAGCCGGTTTAGGCTTATTATTAGATAAAAAAATAAAAGTTTATGACCATGAAGTGATGGTAATTCCAAATTTTGGAATTACTGAATATGTTTACTCTAAAGTAAATCTGCTCAATTCAAAACTTAAAGAGAATGATGACGAGTTTTTTAAAGCTATAGGTATAAAGGACTCAACATTACTTGTAGAAATTGAAATAGAGCCTGTTAACGATATTTACGGCTTTATTAGCGGTGATGAACAGAACTTTGAACTTATAAAGTTAATGGCTGAAGATGGCGATATAAATAAAATTATTGAGGATGAAGTAACCAGCATTAATTATACAATGCATAAAATTAAAATTACTACATCTAAAGCAGCCAGGAGGGATAAATTTATAGATCCTATTTTAAAATATATTAATCAGAGCGAATATTACACCAAGATTAAAGAAGCATCTATACAAAATGTGAAGAATAAGATTGTAAATTCCACCAAGATGATTACCCAGATTGATTCTCTGATTTCAAAATATTCAAAATCGATGGCACAAAATAAAAATGCTGTTGTAAATATTAATGAAAGCACAGAAATTAATGATATTATTACCACCAAACAATTACTGTTGCAAACAGTTGCTGAAAGTAAAATAGGTTTAATAAATATTGATAGCCTGGTGAAAGAAAGCAGTGTAGTGCTGAATATTAAAAATACTAAAGGTATTAATGGCAAATTGAAATTTATTTTACCAATACTATTTATACTATTATACTTTATGGTTGTATTCCTGATAAAATTTTACAAAAGAGAGAAATTAAAGGAAACAGAACAACAGTAAATAAAAAAGCCTTGTAATTTACAAGGCTTTTTTATTTACTGTTGTATTATTTTGCTGATACCAACCTATGAATGTCATTAAAATAAGGCTGAAATAAAACAGGCCGTAATGCCGGTAAAAAAAATCTTCGGTGAGGCAAACCAGAAAAACATTAACCAGCATGACATAAAGAAGAAAACGATTGATAGCAATAGATTTCCTTACTACTATAAAACAATAATATATAAAGGCGAGCAGCCCGAATATACCGGTTGTTATCAGTATATAGAAAAAATAATTATGAGTTAGGTATTTTTTATTTTTATAAAACCCTGCATCATAATTACTGCTTTGGCATTCATGTAGCGTATTTAAAATGTCTGAAAACCCTATACCGGTAATAAAATTTTCTTTTGCCACTTCCAAATTGCACTTTATAAGTGCTATTCGAATATTTGTAGAATCATAAGCTAAGCCTTTGGGAGGGTTATTATAACTGGTATATATTTCCCTGAATCTATGCTTTATTCCGGGAACAGTTAATGCAAGTGTTATTATTACTATAAAAAGAGTACTGACACTTACTACTTTTGTCCTAAAGCTAAAGTTATTACGAAATATAAGCATGTAAATTAACAAAAGCCCAAGAAAAATAATATTGAGTTTAGACAGTACCATAAAAGTGATAAAGGTTAAAGGCAATATGTATAAAAGTTCGGAGTATTTTTTTTCGGATAAAATTTTATCCATTGAAAATGCAATGATAAATACTACTATAGATGTATAATAAGTAGGATGAATTTTAAAGAATGTAATTTCATTATATACAAAATCCCTGAACTTGGGGATGTCATATTTATACACAAAAAAGTCCTTATAATCATATTTCATCAGGAATAGAATAACAAATCCTCCGGCAATAATTAAACACGATATTTTTAGTATTGAAAAATATAAATTAAGCTTTTCTGCAGTAAAATACGTTTTGGGTATTAATGAAAATACTATAGGGAAAAATAAAAATAATAATCCGTGGTTTAATGAATTTCCAAAGTGGGATGAATCGTAGTAAATCAATGAAAACAGCAGTATAATCCAAAAAGGTATAGTTAAAAAAATAACTTTACCGCTTATATTTTGATAATTTTTAGTGAGCACTGCATACAAAAAAGTGTTTAAACCAGTTGCTATTAATAATATGCTTGATATATTTTCTTTAAATAAAGGAAAAGTAAATAGTGCCGGAAGTAAAAATAAAAACAGCTTCTCTAAAATTTTTTTCATAAACAATTGAAAACCAGTTGTTTTTTATTAAAGGTTAATTTTAATAACAAAGATATATTTTTTTAAAATCAGGGAATTTGAAATTCACTTAATTTATTTTGAAATATTAAATTTTATGATACATTTGCTTCAAAAAAAAGTACTAAAAATGAAGTCAAAAGTATTATTCCTATTTCTTATTGCTGGCTTGGTTTCCTGCGGTGGAGATAAACCTAAAAATGCTGAAGCTGTGGAGGCAAACAAGGAAACTCCAAACAACTTTGTAGTTGAGATTGATGCTATTTATGAAAAAAATGACAGCCTGGTTTTTTATTATGAGGTTGATGGTACTGTAAAGTATGAAAATCCTGTTACCCTTAAAGTTAACGGTTCTCCTGAACCTCAACTATTAAAAGTTGAGATGCCTAAAGGTATCGCTCTGGAAAACCTTACTTATACTGTAAGTACAAATAAAGAACAGTTAAAAGTAAAGATTACCAACATCAGTATAAAAAATGGTGATAAAGTTATTGACGGTCGTGATTTTAAATATTCAGAATACTTTATGTCAGATGAATCTTTTAAATGGAATGATGCTGATAAAAGCTATATTGTGAGCCATGATAATAAATATCCGCCGGCCTTTGTAGGCAATGATAACTTGCGGGCAAAGCTATTTGATAATGTAAAATAAAAAAGAAAGAAGTTGAAAGACTTCTTTTTTTATTTGTACTTCCTCAAAATAAACCATGTTGTAGGAATAAATGAGCTAAAAGTAAGCTAAGCATGAAAATTATTTATGATAATATAATTTACGCCAAATCACAAAATGGCGGTATATCTAATTACTGGTTTGAACTCACTAAGTTTTTATTAAATAAAAATGAAGATATTGCTTTTTTTGAGCAGCAGGCTGCACTGAATAACTTTCATAGAAAACAGCTGCCTATAAAGCCGGAAAGTATAATTGCAGAAAAGAGTAGTAATAATATTTTATCAAGGCTGTCTCCTGTAAAGCTTACAACCAATGAATATTTTTTATACCACTCCAGCTACTACAGGCCTGTAAAAGCAAAAAATGCATATTGTGAAATTACTACAATTCATGATTTTACCCATAATTTTTACTCTTCCCTTGCAAAACAATTTGTTCATAATAAACTTAAATATAGCTCTATTAAAAATTCAAATGGTATAATATGTATATCAAAAAATACCTATAAAGACCTTTTACGTTTTTGTCCTCCTAAAAAAAATCAAAAGGTTGAGGTTATATACAATGGAGTAAGCCCGGAGTATTTTAAAATAGATGATTTAAATAAATATGAACCCTATTTAAAAAGTAATAATATAACAGGAGACTTTTTATTATTTGTAGGAAGCCGCGCTAATTATAAAAATTTTTATTTTGCTGCAAACCTGCTGAAACAATTACCAAACCTGCAGTTTGTTGTAGTTGGTGCACCCTTTAATGAAAACGAATTGAAAGTTTTAGGCGCAGCGCTTTTAGCAAGAACAATTGTAATAACCAATGCCCAGAATTCAGAGCTTAATATTCTTTATAATAATGCTAAGGCTTTTATATACCCTTCAAGTTATGAAGGTTTTGGCATACCAGTGGCCGAGGCTATGAAAGCAGGCTGCCCGGTACTGGCTTTAAACAACTCTTCCATACCGGAAGTAGCCGGGGATGCAGCTTTGTTATTTGACACCTTATCAATTAATGACTTTAAATCTGGTATTGAGAATTTAAGCAATAAAGATTTCAGAAAAGAGATTATTGAGAAGGGTTTTGGCCAGTCAAAAAAGTTTAGTTGGCAAAAATGCTGCGAGGAAACATATGCCTTTTATAAAGAGAATTATAATAATTAAGCTGCCTCGGCTTTTACCTGATTTTTGTTTTCCTGGTATATAAAGTAAAATAACCAGATAAAAAAGTAAAACTCCGGCGGGAAATAATGTCCTTCCCTAAACAATTTTAAAAGGAAATAAATAAAAATACCCTGAGCTAAAGCCATTTCCTTACTGGAATATACTTTGGATGCCTTTACAAGTAAAAATATAATTAGCGCAAGCCCTAATAAGCCCATTTCCGAAATCATCCGTGTAAAAAGGGAGTTGGCATCAGCAGAGTTTATAAGATGCTTTTTTTGTATCCTTATATACTCCGGCGGGCGAATGCCGCTATAGTATACATTATTGTGCATATAAACATGGCTTCCTATACCACTGCCCAGCGGATGGTCTTCCAGATTATGACGCGCTACATTTAAATTGCTTATTAAGGCATAAGAACTAAGGTTTGTCTGGTCATCAAATTTTCCTGTATTGATAACGTTGAGCGATTCATACGTTTCTTCTACCCGCATTTTAAAAAAGGGATATTCCTGATAGATATAATATAGAATCCCTATTACCAAGGGGACTGCTGCCAGTAAAGAAACTACTCTTTTTACTGAAAGATTTGGTATTACAAACATTAACGCGCAGCCGATGTAACCTATAGATGAATTAGATAGTATAAGTGTGCCAAATATAATCAGGAAAAGCCAGTATTGCTTTTGCTTTAAATAGTAGTAGCATGCCGGTAAAACCACTACCACATAGTGTGCAGGTTCGGTAAATATACTTTGCAGGCGGCCATCGTTAAGGTTTATCCTGAGAAAATACATTATATAGCCTAATATGGCCGCATAGAGGCACATTTTTAAATATACAGGAATTAGTTCACTAGTTTTATATAAGGAAATAAAATTATAATAATAAGTTCCCAATATAGTAATGCCTATAAGCTGGGCAAGCATATATTTATACGGAACCCCGATTATAGTATTGGCTATAACAGCATGAATAAATAATCCTGCCAGTATTAAAAAAAAATATTTGTTGAACTGAAGTTTTTTTAAACGTATAAGCAATACAAAATTTGTAATGATTATTAAGTATAGTAATTTCCAGTCAATACCTAATTTAAAATAGAATAGCTCTGTAAAAATGGCAAAAATTGAAGAGTAAAGAAGATATTTTTTTATAGAGATTCTCATTTTTTATAATACCAGATATGGTTATTTTCAGGCGTTTGGTTTATATATACTGTATCGTTAATATTAATTGAACTTTTGTTATAGCCTGTAACTATACAGTCAATATTGCTTATATCCTGAGGAATTTTTTTAGTTACATTATCTACCTGCAAAGTAACTAATTTTACATGATTATAATAAAAGTTTGTAAACAACGGATATTCCCAGTCGCCTAATGTTATGCCCATTTTTTCAGGCATATCATTATATATCATGTCTGCTATTTTTACATAATCATCATAGAGGTGCAGCTGATTGGCAAAATATTTTTTATACCGGTTAGTACCTGGTTTTAAATTAAGGGTATAAGGGCTTTTAATAATTGGCCTTATATTATTGTAAAAACAGTTAAAATAAAAACCATATGCCAGTAAGGGCAGGGTTGCAAACACAATATAGCGGTACCACTTAATGCGCATTGAAACCACAGTTATTAATATGGTACTGAGTATAAAAATTGGTATATGCAGCCGGGTATGCCACGGTTGCCATTTTAAATAGCCACAAAAGAAGATTATTTGAAGCAGTATAGTAAGGCCAAATAAAAGTGCTAGTTTGTTTTTTTTATATCTTAACATAAAGCAGAGTAATGCAATACAACTTAATAATGTTAATATGTAATGTATAAGATTAGGCACCAAATCCTCGTGTGTAGTAATATTAACAGGCAATTGATAATTTGCATTATTATAATTAGTAGCCCCATCGTTAATATCTATATTTAGCTTTTTGTGTAAATCCCTGATAAATTCATCAGATTTTTCACCGATGGGATAACCCAGGTGAAGCCCGGAGTTTTTAATGATATTAGAAAGCAATAGCTTCGCATTCATTTTATCATTTGAATACATTTTGCCCTCAATTTCATCAATAGTCAAAATGTTATGATTTATATTATAATTTCTAATATACAGGCCTGCATTAATGAGTATAATAATTATAATAGCAGCTAGGCCTTTATATATAGACTTAAAATTATGGGTACTGAAAACCTGTATAACTATAGCTGTAGAAAAAATTATTAATACCGGAGCCATAAACATATAGCCTGTACCTTTTGTAAAAAAGGCAAAGCCTGCTGACATACCTAAAAAAATAAAATTTCTGAAGGCAGGGATGTAATAAGCTTTTAAACAAAAATAAATTGATGTTATTATGAAAAAGCTGCAAACAATGTCATTTTTTGTTGTGCTTGCCTGGAGTAGTACCGATGGAATGGTAACTATTAAAAATGCATTTAAAATTTTATAATTCCAGCTTACTTTAAAATATTCCAGAACAGACCATGAAGCTAATATTGTAAGCAATAAAAATAGCCATTGCACACTGTTGGCAAAGTAATCATTACCATTTAATAAATTTATGTTTAATATATAATACTCTGCCAATGGCGGCTGGTATAAATGCCTTAGTATAAAAGTAGGAAAGTGATTTACAGATTCATTACCCAACCAAAACATTATACGTGACATATGGTAGCTTAGTGAATCCCAGTTGTTTGGGGGATATATTATACCCTGAAACAATAGCAGGCTCATCATGGCAATAATTACCCAAAGCAATATTTTGTTAATTAAATTAAGCGAATTATATATTCCCTTTATAGTACTTACTTTTTTAGCAATTACCGACTTAATATTACTAAATGTTTTAAAAAGGTATATTGAAGTTAACAGAAGAAATACAGCCCAGAATGTAGCGACCGAATATAAATTTAACGAATTAAACAAGCTTAAAACTTCAACCAAGGAAACTATTACTGCACTAAAAAGAAGCGTGGCAATTAATATATTTTGTTTAAAGCTGTAATTTGGCAATCTTTTCAAAATAGCTATTTGAAAGAGGAAAAAACAAAGTAGGACTACCATAACTTTAGTTGACTATAATTAAAATTCTTTAATTCCTTAAATCCAGAAGCACTTTATATATTAATCAGCAGGTAAAAAACCATCTTTTAAATCATCACCTCTCATCCTGAAATCATCAAGCTCTGGAGAACATGGAAACTGATCATAACATGGTGCTTCTGCATAAAACCCGTAAATTACCTGTTCTTTATTATTTGGTGTTATATATGTTTTCTTTTTAAAGCGGACACTCTTTTTAAACTTTATGGCTGAAATATCTACTGGTTTATAAAGGCGACTATATAAATTATTATAAAAAAACGCCCTATAGTACGGATACGCCTGTACATGTAAAGACAGTAATAAAATAATAGTGAAAATAACTATGCTATTGCTTTTTAGCTGATATTTTGTTTTAAACCGTTGTGCAATAAGTAAAAGTGACAACAAGCCGAGGAATAAAATAAAACCGAAAGAAAACCTGAAATCAGGAGCCTGTAACCACAGTAAAAAGCATATATAGGAAATTATAAAAAAGACAATTAATTGTAGTTTTATCTTCTTTAAAGACGTGATTATTATTAAAGGCGAAATAGCAGACAAAACGAATAGTACTTTGTTTATAAAGTCAACACGTGACCACCATATTTTAAACCATTCTGTAAAACTCATACCCATAACTAAACTATAATCTTGAGTATAGTCGCGCGCCCAGGCATAAATCCTGTTTTTCATGATTTTCACTTTTTCCACAGGAATTTTCCAGTCAAAAGAAAAAAGGTCTACTTCGTTTAATGGGTATATTATGTAGCCTGTTATAATAATGTTTCTTATTATCCAGGGCAGGATAAAAAAACTACTATATAACAGAGATTTTAAAATTGCTTTGTATAAATTTTTGTTTGTAATGTAAATACAGTAAAAGCTTATAAGTATAACAGGTATTATTGAAATTTTTAAAGTTATACAGTATAAGGGAAGTACAGTGTATATAATACTTTTTGATTTTATACTTGTACTGCTAACCAATAAATTAATTAAGATATATGATATAAGGATATTAACTAAAATATCAGAATTGGGGGATGAAATATAGGGGATATATTGCTGAGCAAATAAATATAGAAATACAATTAAAAACAGCGAAATTAACCTGCTTACTGTTTGGGTAGAAATTAGCCATAAAAGCCATGTACAAAACACAAGCATGGCAAGAGAATTAATAATAAATATGTATTGGCTAAAAATACCATTAAAAAGAAAGCCGGCACTTAAAATAAACATTGAGGAGTTAAACCCAAATCTTTCGTGGATATTTACCAGTCCAGGTATAACAGGATACTGTTCTGCCCATTGTATGGCATTTATATGATAAAGGTAAGTGTCAAAATGTAAAGGCTCCTGTATGGAATAAAGCAGGATAATGGGCAACAGTAAAATCAGGAACAGCAAAAACAATTTTTTATATTCAAACCTAAAGTTTATAATTTGCTGCTTAATGTTTTTGGTAAAAACTATAATAAGTGCAGCAGCCACTATTAATAAAATCAGGGCGGTGCCGTTTGTAGGTAATAATAATGACCATATGTTTAAAATAGCCCCAACTGTGCATAACCCTATAAAAAAGCTATCAAAAAAATTATAGGATTCGTAATTTTTTTTATCAGCAATCAATAGGAATTTATATCCGAAAGAATAAAATATTAAAGTAGTCAGTAGGAAACATACAAGTATAATTACCATGACAATTTTATTTTTCTGCAACGCATATTACGGATAACCCAAATTTTTTAAATGTAAGGTAATCAGCTAATTTAAAAACAGGCACCAGTTTATTAAAAATTCCCATTTGCCCCTCGGGTATAGTTTTCTTTTTTAGGATGCGGCCACTTAAAAACCATCCTAAAATGCCAATTAGGTTAAAATAGAATAATTTTTTTACCTTAAATTTATTTTCTTCAATTATGACTTTTAAACTCTTGGCAGTATACCTCCTGAAATGCTCAAGCTCAACATCAAAAGTATTAAACAAAGCCTGGTAGGCAGGTACTAATATCACTATTGTCCCGTTACTTTTAAGTAGTTTTTTGCAATTGGCTATGGCTTTACTATCATCTTCAATATGCTCTACCACATTTAATGCAAAAACAGTATCAAAAGTTCCTATGATAGAAGCATATTCAGTATCAAAATCAGGGTGTACCAAATCAAGTTTTACAACCGGATTATTAAATTTTTTTTTCAATATATCGCAGTAATTATCTCTTAAATCACTTAAAACAATATCTTTTCCATCCTGTATAAAATATTGGGAGATATTACCTATACCACTACCAATTTCAAGTATTTTGCCACTGCAGTTTGCAGAAATGATATTATACATCCACCTGTTAAACCTATCGGCATTTTCTATTACTGATAATGTTGTGTGTCCTTCTACATCAATTTCTTTTACTGCTTTGTTCATTATTTTATTTTAAATAATCCATACTTAATTATACAATATATGGCCCTGAAACCATCTTTCCAGCCTATTTTTTTACCTTCTTCATAGGTCCTGCCATAATAGGAAATGCCCACTTCATATATCCTTATTTTTGGAACACGAGAAATTTTGGCTGTAACCTCAGGCTCAAAGCCAAACCTGTGTTCCCTTAATGGAATGTCCTGTATAATATCGGTACGAAACATTTTGTAGCAGGTTTCCATATCAGTAAGGTTCAAATTAGTAAACATATTACTTAAAAATGTAAGAAACTTATTTCCTATTGTATGCCAAAAAAATGATATCCTGTGCGGTTTTCCGCCAATAAACCTGCTGCCGAAAACAACATCGGCAAAACCATCTAAAACCGGCTTGAGCAATAAATTATACTCTTCCGGGTCATATTCCAAATCGGCATCCTGAATTATTAAATAATCTCCGGTTGCTTTTTTAATACCCGTATGCAGTGCCGCGCCTTTACCTTTATTTATTTCGTGTTTGTAATATTGAATATTCAGGCCTGGATTTTCAGATATATAGTTATGTATCGCCTCTTCCGTATTATCTTTAGAAAAATCATTAATAATAATAATTTCTTTTTCAATATTATTTAAAAGCTTTACAGCCTTAAGTTTATTTAATATCAAATGAATGGTTTTACCTTCATTATAAGCAGGAATAATTACAGAAAGTTTGTTAAGCATTGTAAATTTTGGTCTTAATTAAAAGAGCTTTAAAGAGTTTATTTATTAATTCGCCTGATTACGGAATAGCATTCGTAGGGTAAAAAAATTATCCATAGTACTAATAACAGCAATGTAGAAATAACAACACTGTTAATTCCGAAATCCAAATATATTAAATAAAATGTTAAAGGAATTTTTAATGCTACACTTATTAATAAAATTGCTATATACTTATTTAATTTACCAATACCGTTAAGAAAAAAAGTATAAAAGGTAAGATAAATCCTTAAAGATGTTACAACAGCTATAAGGGTTATCATATATCTTGGTATAATAAGTTTTTCCGAAGAAATCCATATTGGCATTATATATGGGCATAGCACGGCCAGGATTATAATAAATATAAGTATAGCTATAAAATAAATATTAAATTGTTTAAATCTCCTATACAGCCCCTTATCGTCTTTATTAAGATAGTCGGCAGTAAACATTGACCATAATGGCGAAATAGCAGCAAAAATAATCATTATGGGAAATTGAAAGATGCGGTTTACAGTATCATAGGCTACTACATCTTTAGGGCCAAAGCTGTTGGAAATTAAATAATTATCTACAGAGAACATGAACATCATACCCAGTTGGATAATCATATACTTTGTGCCAAGTTTTAAAATATCCGCTATAAAATTGAGAGTCGGTTTCTTTTCGGTCTTTAAATCCAGTTTTTCCATCTTAAAAAACCTGAGCGTGTAAAAAGCATTTACAAGAAAACAAAAACCACCATTTAAAACCGATACAAGAATAAGTTTATTCTCAACAGTTAAATCCGAAAAAAAGTAAATACTACCCAAAAGCAGGACCATAAAACCAAATTGGTTAACAGCAAGCGATTCTTCAGAATATTTACCTTTTAAAAATGCAACATATAAAGATTTATGGGTATTGGCTACAAATACAACACAAAAGAAGAAAATATTTAAAAGAAAAAGATTATTAACAAAAGCACGACTGTGAAAATTGATACTGAAGAGGACTTTTATATCAATTAAGTAAACAAGTATTGCAAAAAATATAAAAATACCTGCAGCAATTAAGCCGGAAATTTTATAAGTAGATTTTATATAGCTTTTTAAAAGGTCATATTGCTTATTGTGCCAAAAAAGCGGAACCTTTGTTTTTAAGGAACTCTGAATGCCAAAATCCATTAATAATACCCATTGAAACAAAGTGAAGACTAAAACCCAAAGGCCATAATTTTCCTTGCCAAGGTACATTATCATTAACGGGATGGAAATAAAAAGCGAAAGTCCGGATAAGCCCTTATAAAAACCACTCATTATTAAATGATTGTCTTTTACTTTTCTTAAAAAGGCTTTCGGACTTTCGATCATAATATTTCAGAAAGAAATTATCCGTTTACAGGTGCAGCGTCCTGATGAACTTTTTGGTCAATCCACACATATGTTTTTTTCATTCCTTCCAATAATGGTTCTGAAACTGCCCAGCCGATTTTTTCTTTGTATAAACGGTTGTCAGAGTTTCTTCCCCTAACACCTGTTGGGCATTTAAAGCCGTATTTATCAAAAAACTCCTGCCCTTCAATATTTTTTATAGAAATATTTTTACCGGAAATATCAATTGCCATTTGCGCAAGCTGGTTAATGGTAACCATTTCTTCCGACCCGATATTTACAGGGCCTAAAAAGTCTGATTCCATTAGGCGTAAAACAGCCTCTATACATTCATCAACATATAAAAAAGATCGTGTCTGCATACCATCACCCCACACTTCAATACTTGTTCCGGGGACAGCTTCGGCTACTTTACGGCACATAGCCGCCGGAGCCTTTTCCTTGCCGCCTTTCCAGGTTCCCTGTGGGCCAAAAATATTATGAAAACGCGCAATACGCACATCAAGGTTATAGTTTCTGTTAAACGCAAGGAATAAACGCTCTGAAAACAGCTTTTCCCAACCATATTCAGAGTCAGGATTTGCAGGGTAAGCAGAACTTTCCTCGCAATTTGGGTTTAAAGGGTCTAGCTGGTTGTATTCAGGATACATACAAGCCGATGAGGAATAAAATACCTTTTTTACTTTTTTGGTTATTGCTTCTTTAGCTACATTAAGGTTTATAAGGGCAGAATTGTGCATTACATTTGCATCATTCTCACCGGTAAAAATATAACCCGCACCGCCCATATCGGCAGCAAGCTGGTATACTTCATCAATATTTTCATCAATAACGCGCGAAACGGTAACAGGGTTGGTTAAATCTCCTACTATAAATTCATTACAAATTTCATCGTGAGAAAAATATTCATGTTCTTTAATATCGCATATCCTTACAAAGTTCCCTTCATTTTTTAAGCGCTTGGCTAAATGGCCACCAATAAATCCGCCACCGCCCAAAACTACAATCTTTTTCATATTATAAATTTTCAATTTTCTCAATAAAAGAATTTAAAATCATCTTTTTTGAAAAATTATTAATCATATACTCCCTGGCTTTTTCACCTAATGATGTACATAAAGCACTATTATTTTTAAGTTCCAGGATTTTATCAGCAATTGTATCTATATCTTCATTTGTATAATACCCTTCTTCCTGGGATAGTTTTATATGCTTGGCAACTTCTGACTGTAAATCACCGGTAATTATAGAAGGCCTTGCACTACTCATCATACCCAGTATTTTTGATGGCATTACTGAATCAATAACATCCGATTTTTGAAACAGTACATGCACATTTGCACTGCACAGCAGGTTTGGTAAATCCTTATAAGGTATGGGTTCAAAATACTTTACAAATCCCAAAAGCCCTTCTTTTTTTAACCTTTCCAGCAGTTCATCCCTGTATGCGCCTTCGCCCACTAAAATAAACTCTATATCTGTATAAACAGAAAGTTTTTTTGCTAATGTAATATAAACATCCCAATTCTGCTTTTGCCCTATGTTACCAGAATATAAAATACTGAATTTTTCTTCTGAAATAAAAGGATGCTGCGAATATTTTGCAGGATTGATAAAATCAACATCCACCCAGTCAGGAAAAAAAACAGGATTGGTGTGAGGTGCTTTTTTCTTTATCCTTTCCACCATATTATAGCTGATGGAACTTATTATATCTGATTTTGTAAATAAATAGTTCTCAATTTTGTAAAGCATTTTTTTAAAGGCCTTCGAAACAAAATTTTCTTTAAGCAGGCCAGATTCATAAGCCGCATCAAATTCAAAATCTTTTATGGAAGTCCACAATTTTGCTTTAAGCCTTTTTTTAAGCAGCATGCCCAGCATAACATTGGTTGTAAAGGGGATGTTGCAAAAAATAAGGTCGGCTTTCTTTATTTTATTCAGGTTAAAATAGTTGCCGTAGTTAAAGGAAATTATGTGGAGTATCCTGTAAAAAAAAGTCTGGTTTTTAGGCACAAAAAATTTGTACCTGTAAATTTTTACACCATTAATATCTTCTGTATAAAAACGGGGCTTATCTTTATATTCAGTAGGAATTTCCCATTTAGGATAATATGGAAAAGCAGTAATTACAGAAACATTATAACCTTTAGTAACAAGAAACTCCGCCAGTTGAGAAGTATAAAGGCCAATAGCCGTATCTTCAGGGGCATAATTTACAGTAATAAAGGTAATATCTTTAACCATATTATAATTAAACCGTTTAACGGTTTTGGTAAATTTAAATTTTAGCTTACATCTCCACTCTTCATAAATGAAATGTTTGCAAATATAAATTTATGTAATTAAATTTTTTACTTTTTTTGCAACAGAATTAGAGATATAGCGAATATTTAAATATAAGTACTATAAAAATAATGCTTTTTTTATTTAAGTAAGTTGTAATTTTGCTATTTTGTCGGTCAAAACAATTGCCAAAAATTATATATGAAAAGGATACTCATTACCGGAGCTGCAGGTTTTCTTGGCTCGCACCTTTGCGATAAATTTATTAAGGAAGGCTACCATGTTATTGGAATGGATAACCTGATTACGGGAGATTTAAAAAACATTGAGCACCTTTTTAAGCTTGAGCATTTTGAGTTTTACCATCATGATGTTACAAAGTTTGTACATATTCCCGGCAGGCTTGACTATATTCTGCACTTTGCCTCTCCGGCCAGCCCTATAGACTATTTAAAAATACCCATACAAACATTAAAGGTAGGCTCGTTAGGAACTCATAACCTTTTAGGCCTGGCAAGGGTAAAAAAGGCACGGATATTAATTGCATCCACCTCCGAAGTGTATGGAGACCCTTTAGTACATCCGCAAACTGAAGATTACTATGGTAATGTAAATACCATAGGCCCAAGAGGGGTTTATGATGAGGCTAAGAGGTTTCAGGAATCAATTACCATGGCATACCATACCTTTCATGGGGTTGAAACAAGGATTGTAAGGATATTTAATACTTATGGCCCGCGTATGCGACTGAATGACGGTAGGGTTATACCCGCATTTATAGGCCAGGCATTGCGTGGGGAAGATTTAACTATATTTGGTGATGGAATGCAAACCCGCTCATTCTGTTATGTAGATGACCAGGTGGAAGGTATATACAGGCTGTTATATTCTGATTATTCGTTACCGGTAAATATTGGTAACCCCGATGAAATTACCATAAAGGATTTTGCTGATGAAATCATTAAGCTTACCGGCACCAGCCAAAAGGTAATTTATAAACCCCTGCCTGTAAACGACCCTTTACAACGCCAGCCCGACATAACAAAAGCTAAAGAAATTTTAGGATGGGAGCCAAAGGTTTCGCGGAGTGAAGGAATGAAAAGAACGTATGAATATTTTAAATCTTTGTCTTCAGACGAATTGCTTAAGGAAGAGCACAAAGATTTTTCAAAATATATTTTTTAAGTGCGAAAAAAAACAGGACGATATTCAGGTTATGTAAGGCCGTTTTCTTACATACTGGACTTAGTTGTAATAAATAGCTTATCGCATTTTATGCTATGGGATAATTTCCAGACATTATCCTATCACCTCTTTATATCTTTTTCCTGGATAATAGTTGGTTATTACACCGGCTTTTATGAGGTTTACAGGTACACTAAAGTAATACAGATTCTTGGAAAGGTTTTAAGGCAGCTAATAGTATTCCTGATACTTAATTTTGCTTACATAGGCTATTATCTTGCCATATCCGATTCGGCGCAGATAATACAGTTTGTAGGCTTATCAATGCTTGTTATAGCAACAGCAAAAATATCTGTGTATTACGCTTTAAGGAGGTTCAGGGTTGTTTTTGGGGGTAACTACAGGAGGGTTGTTGTTGTAGGGAGTGGAAAAAGTGTAAAGCAGCTTATTGAATTTTTTAATGAAAATCCTGATTATGGTTATAAGCTGGAAGGCGTATATCCGCTTAACTCAAAAGAAGAGATAGACGATTGTTTTGATTTTGCCATTAACCATAAAATTGATGAGATATACTGTTCCTTGTCAAGCCTTGGCACCAGGGATATTAACAGGTTTGTAGATTTTACCGATAACAATTTAAAAATACTTAAATTCCTTCCTGACAGTAAGGAAATAATAGCCAGGAATTATATATATGACTATTACGGCTACATACCTATAATATCTTTGCGTAATATTCCTTTAGATGAAACGGTAAATAAAATTATAAAAAGGCTTTTCGATATAATTTTTTCGCTGGTTATTATAGTTGGCATTTTATCATGGCTTACCCCTTTACTGGCAATATTAATTAAACTTGAATCCAAAGGCCCAGTGTTTTTCAGGCAGAAAAGAAATGGTTTAAACTATCATGAGTTTTATTGTTATAAATTCAGGTCTATGAGGCTTAATGATATAGCGCATATTAACCAGGTTTCAAAAAATGACCCCCGAATTACAAAAATTGGTAAGTTTATAAGGAAAACCAGTATAGATGAACTGCCGCAGTTTTTTAATGTACTGTTCGGCAGTATGTCAGTGGTAGGCCCAAGGCCGCATATGGTTAGCCATACCGAAATGTATGCCAGGCGGATTGATAAGTTTATGGTTAGGCATTTTATAAAACCCGGAATTACAGGTTTGGCGCAAACCAAAGGATTCAGGGGAGAGGTTGAAACAGACCATGATATAATATACAGGGTTAAATATGATATTTTTTACCTGGAAAACTGGTCGTTACTGTTAGATATTAAAATCGTTCTCCAAACGGTGTACAACGCATTAAAAGGAGAAGAAAAAGCATACTAAACACAAACAACAACACAACATGAAAATTTTACTGCTTGGCTCAGGCGGAAGGGAACATGCACTTGCCTGGAAAATGCTTCAAAGCCCTCACTGTACAAAACTTTATGTGGCTCCCGGCAACGCGGGTACAGCTGCTGTTGCAGAAAATGTAAATATAAACCCTCTTGATTTTGAAGAAGTAAAACGTTTTGTATTGGGAAACGCTGTTGAAATGGTAATAGTGGGGCCTGAAGACCCATTAGTGAACGGGATTACTGACTTCTTTAAATCGGATGAAGAGCTTACCAAAATTCCGGTTATAGGCCCATCAAAAACAGGGGCGCAGCTGGAAGGCAGTAAGGAATTTGCCAAAAAGTTTTTAATTAAGCACAATATACCTACAGCAGCCTACAGCAGTTTTACTAAAGAAACTGTTGAGCAGGGGTGTGATTTCCTGGCTACCCTAAAACCACCGTATGTGCTTAAGGCAGACGGGCTTGCTGCAGGAAAAGGCGTATTGATACTTAACGATATTGAGGAGGCCAAACAGGAATTGCGCAATATGCTGGTAGATGAAAAGTTTGGGCAGGCAAGTACAAAAGTAGTGATAGAGGAGTTTTTAGATGGTATAGAGCTAAGCTGCTTTGTGCTTATAGATGGCAGCAGCTATAAACTCCTGCCTATGGCGAAAGATTACAAGCGTATTGGGGAAGGTGATACAGGGCTTAATACAGGAGGTATGGGAGCTGTTTCTCCGGTTCCTTTCGCAGACGCTGAATTCATAAAAAAAATCGAGGAACGTATTGTTAAGCCTACGGTTAACGGACTAAAACAGGATGATATAGATTATAAAGGATTTATCTTTATAGGGCTTATAAAAGTGGGTAATGATCCTTATGTAATTGAATATAACGTGAGGATGGGCGACCCTGAAACGGAGGTGGTAATGCCAAGGATAAAATCAGATATTGTAGCACTTTTTATGGCAGTGGCCGAAGGAAAGCTTGAAGAAAAGGAATTGGTAATTGATGAGAGGAGTGCTACTACTATAATGGCCGTTTCCGGCGGCTATCCGGAAGATTATGAAAAAGGGAAGGTTATAAGCGGGCTTGATGAGGTTAAAGACTCTATAGTATTTCATGCAGGCACAAAATTGCAGAATGGCTCGGTGGTTACTAATGGCGGGCGTGTACTTGCCGTTACATCATATGGGAACGATTTTCGCGAAGCCATAAAAAAATCCTATCAAAACTTAGCACTGCTTAATTTTGATAAGATTTATTATAGAAAAGATATCGGTTTCGACCTATGATAAAAATGAATGTGCTGTAGTATCCTGGTCGTCGTCGTTATTTTCTTTATAGATTTTAAGCTGCTTAATCCAGTACCAGGTTGCTGCACAGCATATAATTATAAATATCCAGGTAATTATATTAGCCGTCCACCAGTTTTTTAGTTCAAGTGCGCGTATAAGGTCAAGCGGCACAAAAAGTATATCTGTAAAAAGGTATCCTATAGCTTCAAAAAATGCTCTCATTTTTAAACAAGTATTATATTTACACCCACAAAAGTATAAAATAATCACATGCTGGCAAGTGTTTTTAAAAAATCAAGACCTATAAATTATGTTATTATAGGTGTAACTTTGATTTTATTTTATTTTTTATACCTGCTTAAAGATACTGCCTGGACGGGAGACTATCTTGAAATACTCAAAAAATCAGGGTTATTGCTCTTGCTGGCGGGTTCATTATTCCTTGTAAATTTCATTACCCATAAAAATGTTTTAAGTAAAGCCAATACTTATGCCATGTTTATTTTTATGGTGTTTTTAATACTTTTTCCCACTATACTTGTAAACCAAAATATAATTATATCCAACTTTTTTCTTTTACTGGCATTACGCAGGCTGATATCATTGCAATCACTTATAACACCAAAGGAGAAAATATTTGATGCCTCCTTCTGGATATTTGCATCGGCTATATTCCATTTTTGGAGTATACTTTATTTGGTATTGGTTTTTATATCCATCATTTTTCACGTATCGCGCGACTACAGGAACTGGATAATACCGTTTATAGCTTTTTTTGCAGTGGTTTCAATATATTTCATGGTAATGCTTATGGCGGGCCATAATATACTGCATGAATTACAGGAAAATATAAGGATAAGTTTTGATTTTACTTATTTTGAAAACATTTATCAAAACATAGCACTTGCCATATTTTCTTCAGTAGCTGTTTTTTTCTGCTTCCCCTATACTGTTTCCATAAGCAGCAAGCCGCTAAATCTTCAGTCGTCCCATAAAAAAATATTGTTTTCATTTCTTTTGGGAGTGGGCATTTATGTACTTTCTGCTGATAAAAACAACAGCTTCCTTGCCTTTACGTTTGCCCCTCTTGCCATTATGGGAGCCAATTACCTGGAAAGCCAGGAAAATACATGGGTTAGGGAAATAGTGATAAGCCTCATAGTAATTATAGCACTTTTTTTATTTATAGTACAGCTATAGTTTACTGCCATAAGCCAAATCGCCCGCATCGCCAAGGCCCGGTACAATATATTTTTTCTCATTCAGCTTTTCATCAAGGGTGGCAATCCATAAATGGCAGTTTTCCGGCAGGTGTTCCTGCAGGTATGCCACACCTTCGGGGGCGGCAATAACCACCGCTATGTGCAGTTCTTTTGGTGTTTCCTGTACCAGCAGCTTTTGCAGTACGGCAACGAGTGACTGCCCTGTAGCCAGCATAGGGTCTATTACTATCAGGGTTTTGTTATTAAAAGAAGGCGCAGCCTGGTATTCTACTAAAATCTCGAAATTATCATCATTATTCGGGTGGTGCCTAAATGCGGAAACAAATCCGTTTTCTGCATCATCAAAAAAATTCATAAAGCCGGTGTGCAGTGCCAGCCCTGCCCTTAATATGGAGCAAAGTACCACATTGTCTTCCAGCACATAGGTTGATTTAAAACCCAGCGGTGTTTTTACCTCTTTAGGTTTGTATGCCAAAACCTTACTTAGCTCATAGGCCATTATTTCCCCAATCCGCTCAATGTTTTTCCTGAAACGCATACTGTCTGTCTGAACCTCAGTATCACGAATTTGTGCAAGGAAATGATTTAAAATACTGTTTTGCTCCGAAATGTAATGAACATGCATGGGGATATTATTTGTATTAGCAGGATAAAAGTATTAAAACTATATTTGTAAATAAAATAAAGAAATATGTTTTCTAGTACCGCATTTCCCATTTTTGAACAAAGTATAAGGGATTACCACCAGTATGACAATGTAGACCAGCCGATTAACAATCCTTTCCATAAGGATAAGATAGAACATTTGCTGTATGCAAAAAACTGGATTGATACCGTACAGTGGCACCTTGAGGATATTATAAGAAATCCGGAAATAAACCCGGTTGAAGCCCTTGCCCTTAAACGCAGGATTGATGCTTCTAACCAGGAGCGTACCGATATGGTGGAATATATAGACAGCTTTTTTTTACAGCGTTATGCAGGTGTTGAGGTAAAGGGCGATGCAAAGATAAATTCTGAAAGCCCGGCATGGGCCATAGACAGGCTATCTATACTTGCACTTAAAATTTACCATATGAACGAGGAGGCAAACCGAGAGGATGCATCGCCGGAACATAAGGCCAAGTGCAGGGAAAAACTTGATGTGCTGCTGGAACAGAAGAAAGACCTTTGTACTGCTATTGACGACCTTTTGGCCGATATAGAGAATGGGGATAAATACATGAAGGTGTATAAACAGATGAAAATGTATAATGACGAGGAACTAAACCCGGTTTTATACCAGAATAAAAAATAATTCCCGGCACGTGCCAGGCATAAAACATATAATAGTAATAAGGCTCTCAGCTATGGGCGATGTCGCAATGACTGTACCTGTACTGAGGGCTTTAACTTTAAAATATCCCGGTGTAAAAGTTACAGTAGTTTCCAAAGCATTTTTTAAACCGCTTTTTAAGAATATTCCCAATGTAGCTTTTTTCGCTGCCGAACCTGAGGGCAGGCACAAAGGGTTGGCAGGGCTTTTAAAGTTATATAAGGAACTGGCTTCCCTTAAGCCGGATGCTGTTGCCGACCTGCATAATGTACTTCGTTCTAAAATAATAACTGCATTATTTACCCTGTCAGGAAAAAAAACGGCAACTACAAATAAAGCACGGTCGGAAAAAAAAGCACTGACACGCACTAATAATAAAATATTTAAGCCGCTTACACCGGTAACTCAGCGCCATGCCCAGGTGTTTAAGCAGCTTGATTTTCCTGTTGACCTTTCAGTACCTGTTTTTCCCGAGAGGGAGCATCTTGCTGATGAGGTATTGCAAATTACAGGGCAAAAAATTGGCAAATGGATAGGTATTGCGCCTTTTGCCCAGCACAAAGGCAAGGTTTATCCTCAAAACCTGATGCAGCAAGTAATAAATCAACTGGCCGAAAAACCCGGTTATACATTATTCCTTTTTGGAGGGAAAAATGAACAGGTACTATTGCAAGGCTATGCTTCTGATAAAGAAAACTGCATTGTACTGGCTGGCAAAATAAGTTTTGAACAGGAAATAGCATTTATAAGTAACCTTGATGTAATGCTTAGTATGGATAGCGGTAATTCGCATATAGCAGCTATGCTGGGTGTTAAGGTGGTAACGCTTTGGGGCGCAACGCATCCTTATACAGGGTTTGCACCTTTTAACCAGCCATTGGAAAATGCGCTTACTGCCGACCGTGAAAAATATCCGTTATTGCCTACTTCAGTTTATGGCAATAAAGAAGTAGAAGGATATGAGGATGTTATGGCGACTATTAAGCCGGAGGCTGTAGTGAATAAGGTTGAAGAAGTTTTATTACGATAAAACTATTTTGCTTTTAAATCAAATTGCCATTCTTGATTAGAGGGGCCTCATTTAAACCGAAGCTCTGTATCAGGAATGGCAATTAAAATACTATCATAAATTATTTATTATACATCATCATAATCCACATAAATTTCGGGCGATGTAGGGTGTGCCTGGCAGGTTAATATTAGTCCTTCTGCAATTTCGCTGTCGGTTAGTATGGCGTTTTTACGCATTTCGGCAGTACCGCCTGTTATGCGGGCCATGCAGCTGCTGCAAATACCACCCTGGCAGGAATAAGGCGCATCAAGCCCCTGTTTTAAGGCCGCATCCAATATTGTCATTTGCTGCGACATTATAAAGGTTGTTTCCTCATCATCAACCAAAACAGTAATTTTAGTTTGCCCGTCAAGGTTTTCCTCAATTTTCTTTTCGGCAATAGGGGTAGAGAAAAGTTCGAACTTAATATTTTTCTCCGGGATGTTATTTTCCCTTAAAATATCATTTACAGTGGTAATCATTTCTTCCGGCCCGCACAGGTAAAATTTAGAAAACTCCTTTTCTTTATGCTTGTTCTTTATTACAAAATTTACAGTTGAGCGTTCAATACGGCCAAAAAGGGCATCATCTGCCTTTGCCTGGCTATATACAAAGTGTACAAAAAAACGGCCTACATATTTTTGCTGCAGGTCATGAAGGAAATTATGGAAAATAGTATCTTCAGGTGTTTTATTGCCATAAACCAGTACAAAGGTACTTTCGGGCTCGCTTTGTAAAACCGATTGTATGATAGATAAAACGGGAGTTATACCACTGCCTGCGGCAAAAGCGGCATAATTGCGCTGCCTTTCCGGTTTAGGTTCAAATACAAATTTGCCTTCGGGCGTGCCTACTTCCATAGTGTCGCCTGGCGCAAGCTTTTCATTGGCAAAAACAGAGAATCCGCCGTTTTTTACAGCCTTTATGGCAACACGAAGCTCGTTACTGCCGGGAGCCGAACATATTGAATAGGCTTTACGCACCTCCTCGCCCTCATATTGTGTTTTTATATTAATATACTGGCCTGCAACAAAGTTGTAATCTTCTTTAAGGTTTTCAGGTATTTCAAAAGCTATCGAAACAGCCTGCGGCGTTTCGCGCCTTACGTCTTTTATTTTAAGTGTATGGAATGTTGACATTTAAATGCGTATAGTTATTTAGGCAAAATTAAACATTCCCCGAAAGCAAATAAAGTTTATGTGATTAAAAATATACCTAAAACTATTATGCATAAGAAAATTATGTATATTTGAAATGATAAAATTATGGAATGAAAAATTCTCAATTGTATAAAGGCAGCCTTAACACTATAATTATGAAACTGCTGGAGGAAAACGGCAGGATGTACGGCTATGAAATTACCCAAAAGGTGAAACAGATAACGCAGGGGGAACTTAATATAACCGAAGGGGCTTTATACCCTGCATTGCACAAGCTGGAGGCAGAAGGCATGCTGGATGTGGAAATGGAAAAAGTAGATAACAGACTGCGAAAATATTATAAGCTTACCGAAAGCGGACAAAAAGAAACAGTAAACCGCCTTGCTGAACTTGAGGAGTTTATACGTAATATGCAAAATCTTGTTACACCAAATATAAAACCAGACCTGCAATATTAATAGTATGAAACTGACTGAAAAACAGATAAGCAAAATACAGGAATATGTAAATAGGGATGGCATTTTTTATGCGGATATATGCCATGAAATGACTGACCACATTGCTGCCACATTGGAAGAAAGGCTTGAAAAGGATGATGTTGGTTTTGAAGAAGCACTTAAAGAGTATATGAATTCTCATCAAAAAGTTAAGTTATTAACTGCTGTAAAAGAGCAGCAAAAAATAAAAGACGGGTTTTACCGCAGTTATTTTTTAAAACAATTTATTACCGTAAGGGGCATATTGGCTTTTTTAAGTGTTTTTACAATATTTTATTTATTGTCAAATATTAGCTATGTAATAGTAGATGTCTTTACCATTGCATTATATCTATTACTGTACTGGGCTTCTTTGGGGCGGCATCTTATTAAAATTAAAGTTAGCCCTTCATTAATTCACTTTTATAAAGAAACCATGCTGTACTTTCTTTTCCCGGTGCTGTTTATGCAGCTGCGAAGATTTTTTAAAGAGGAAGAATGGTTTTTATGGGCTAACTTATTTATAATCGCACTTTGCTACACGGGAGTATATGCGGTGTACCTAACCAATCAACAATACTTAAAGAAAAACTATGCATAAATTAAACCTGGAACAGTTAAAATTTATTGACACGTATCTTAAAAATTCAGGCATAGAATATGTAGATGTGCGTATTGAAATGACTGACCATGTGGCAAGTGCAATAGAAGATATGGAGGGCGATTTTCTGGATTGTTTTAAAGAATACATGCTGCAGCATAAAAAGGAACTTCTTAAATCAAAGTATAACTTTATGTGTGCCGCAAGGAAAAAAGGCTTTAAATATTTGGGCAAAACTATGGTTTCGCCTTTATTCACTATTATATTTTTACTGCTTAGCATCAGTTTGGCAGTAGTGATTAAATATGAAGGGCCCCGGCAGGCTATAGATATATTTATGATAGTATACAGCCTTATAGTTATAACTATATTTATACACTTTTTTTATAATTATGGTATAGCAAAAATAAAGTACTCTGTGTCAGACAGGCTGCTTACCTCTGCAGTTGCCATTTTATATTGGATTGTAATGGTACTACACCCTGAGCGCATAATTAAGAATGAAATAGTGCTATCGGTTTATTATGCTTTTATATTTTATTTTTTAATAGCTGTTTATTACACTTTTATCAAATTGATCAATAAGTATAAATTGCAGTATAAGTAATGGAAAAAAAAGTTTCAGCAGCGCAGATAGAACAATTGTATGATTTTACACGAAGGCACTTTGTAGAACATTATGACCTGCAAACTGAACTTGCCGACCACCTTGCGAACACCATAGAGCAGCAGTGGAAGCAAAATCCTGATATCAGCTTTGAAAAGGCACTTGATGCGGCATTTAAAGAGTTTGGCATTTTTGGCTTTTCTGATATAGTGGAGCGAAGGAGAGCGGCTTTAACCAAAAGGTATAACAGGTTTATATGGAAACAGGTTAAAACTTTTTTCCGCCTGCCAAAAATTCTGTTAGCGATAGTAGCAACTTTTACTGTATATAAGCTTATACAGTTTTCTCCTCTTATATTCATCGGGCTGCTGTTTCCGGTTTTCATTATAAGCATAAGGCGTATGTATCTGCTGAATAAAAAGTATAAAGCTAAAAATAAAAATACAGGCAAACGCTGGATGCTGGAAGAAATACTATACAGCTTTGGCGGCCTTGGCGTTGCATTAAACGGGCCTTTGCAAATGTATATACACATACCAGAAGATATGATGGCGCCCTGGGTAACATTATTGTTTTCTGTTGTATTTGTGCTTTTTATTCTATATGATTATGTGATACTATATATAGTCCCTGCAAAAGCAGAAAGCCTGCTTGAAGATACTTACCCGGAGTACAGGTTGGAAAAATCATCCTGAAAATTGTAACTTTCGGGAAATTTTTACTACTAATTTCATAAACAAAACAACCAGATACAATGTTCAGGAAATTTTTAGCCTTGGAGTGGAAATCCTTTTTCCGTGCTTCATCTTTTACCGGCAACATGGTCATGAAAATAATCATGATTGTAGCGGCCATTTATTTTGCAGCCATTTTTTTTCTTGCCGGCTTCGGTACTTATTATTTAATTGAGGAAAGCCTTAATCAGGACCCGTTAGTAATAGTTAGCAAATTTGCACTTTATTACCTGGTTGTTGATATTGTTATAAGGCTGTTCCTGCAAAAAATACCGGTAATAAATATCAGGCCATTGCTTACGCTTCCTATTAAACGAAGCACTATTGTAAATTTTGCCCTGGGTAAAACAGCCGTTTCTTTTTTTAATTTACTGCACGCTTTCTTCTTTGTGCCATTTTCGCTGGTACTAATAAAAGAGGGGTATGATGTTGTTAATGTTGTTTTTTGGCACTTGGGGATGATGGCACTATTGTACTGCAATAATTTCCTTAATATACTACTGAATGATAAAGATAACCTGTTTATTATTTTTATAGTTATGCTTGCCGTTTTTGGCGGGTTGCAGTACTATGAAGTTTTTGACATAACAAAATATACATCGACATTTTTCCATGGCATGTATGCTACAGAATATCTTTTTATAATACCATTAATACTGCTTGCCATACTTTATGCAGTATGCTTTAAGTACTTAAAAAATCACCTTTACCTGGATACAGGTTTAAAAGGCAAACAGGAAGAGGCAAAAACGGAAGATTACACCTGGCTTAATCAGTTTGGCGCGCTGGGAACATTCCTTAAAAATGACATTAAGCTTATAAGAAGGAACAAGCGCTCTAAAACTACCATGTTTATGAGTTTTATGTTTCTTTTCTACGGGCTTTTGTTTTTTACCGGGTCTCTTGAGGTATATGATAACCCAATGTGGAAAATGTTTGCAGCAATATTTGTTACCGGTGGTTTCCTGTTTACATTCGGGCAGTTTGTGCCGAGTTGGGACAGTGCCTATTACCCTTTGATGATGAGCCAGAACATTCAGTACCGTGAATATATATCGGCAAAATGGTGGCTGGTTGTTATTGGTACAGCCTTAAGTACCCTGCTGGCATCGTTCTATCTTTATTTTGGCTTGGATATTTATCTGTTGGTTATAGTAGGCGGTATATATAATATAGGGGTAAATTCCCACCTTGTGCTGCTGGGCGGGGCATTTATTAAAACACCTATAGACCTTGCCTCCAGTAAACAGGCATTTGGAGATAAAAAGGCATTTAATACACAGACTTTCCTTTTGTCGCTGCCAAAACTTTTACTCCCCATACTATTTTATGCGCTTGGCTATTACTTTGTAAATGAAATAATGGGTTATGCCCTTGTGGCAGCAGCCGGAATATTAGGCTTAGCTTTCAGGAACAAGGTTTTTACCAGGATTGAAAAAGTATATAAAGCGGAAAAGTACAAAACCCTTGCAGCTTATAAACAAAAAAATTAAACCACAACAATTATGATACAGGTAAGCAACTTAAGAAAAACATATAACGGAACAACCGTACTTAATATAGGCAGTTTAACCATACCCAAAGGCGAAAGCTTTGGCCTTGTAGGTAATAACGGTGCAGGTAAAACCACTTTTTTCAGCCTGCTGCTGGATTTGATTGAACCCTCGGCAGGGCAGATAAAAAATAATAATATACCGGTTAATGAAAGTGAGGCCTGGAAACCGTTTACCTCGGCATTTCTGGATGAAACATTCCTTATAGGCTACCTTACCCCTGAAGAGTACTTTTATTTTATAGGCGAGCTAAGAGGGCAAAACAAAGCAGACGTTGATGCCCTGCTTAAAAAGCATGAAGATTTTTTTAATGGTGAAATACTAAACCGTAAGAAATACCTTCGCGACCTTTCTAAAGGGAACCAGAAAAAAGTGGGAATTATAGCCACGCTTATAGGCAGCCCCGAAGTAATTATACTGGATGAGCCTTTTGCCAACCTGGACCCTACCACACAGTTCAGGCTTAAAAAAATTATAAAGGAACTGGCCGATGACCCGGAAGTAACCATATTAGTTTCCAGCCATGACCTTGCCCATACCATAGAGGTAAGCAACAGGATAGTAGCCTTACAAAAGGGTGAGGTGGTTAAAGACATACAAACCTCGGCAGAAACGCTAAGGGAACTGGAAGAATTTTTTGCAGTACAATAAAATTACCCCGCCCATGCGGGGTTTTTTGTATTTCCCTATTTTTTATGCAAAACCCTTTCACTTAACAAAAAGAAACGTATTTTTACCCCTCTTTATACTAAAAGGGCATTTTACAAGTTAGGATAAAAAAATGTTTTGCATTGAAAACCAGTATATATAAATATTTTCTTTCACTAGGGATCCTTGGTTTTTTAATAGCCTGTTCCACCAAAAAAAATACTTTCATTACCCGTAATTTCCACGCGGTAACCACCGAGTATAATGTGCTTTATAATGGCGACCTTGCCCTGCAGGCAGGGCTTAATGATATTGCCACAACCTATACTGATAATTTTTGGGAAGTACTGCCCGTAGAAAGGATGCAGGCTACCGAAGAAGAAAGGGGGCCGGAAGATAAAAAGAACCCTAATTTTGAAAGAGCCGAAACCAAAGCTACAAAAGCCATACAAAAGCACTCCATGTATATAGGCGGCACCGAAAAGAACCCGCAAATGGATGAAGCCCATCTTTTGCTGGGAAAATCAAGGTATTATGATAACCGGTTTATCCCTGCGCTGGAGGCATTTAACTACATTTTGTATAAGCACCCCCAAAGCGATAAAATTAATGAAGCCAAGGTGTGGCGTGAAAAAACCAACCTGCGCCTTGAAAATGAGGGCACTGCAATTAAAAACATGAGGCAGCTTTTAAAAGAGAAAAGCAGCGAAATGGACGAGCAGGTTATAGCCGATGCCAATGCTACATTGGCACAGGCTTACATAGTAACCGGAAATTTGGACAGTGCTGCCATAATCTTAAAAGAGGCAGTTGAATATACTGAAATCAAAGAACAAAAAGCACGTTACCGTTTTATCCTCGGTCAGCTTTATGAAAAAATGAATGAGCCGGACAGTGCCTACAGTTATTTTCAGCAGGTAATTGAAATGAAAAGGAGGTCGCCAAGACGGTATGTCATTCAGGCACACGCAAGGCAGGCAGCACAGTTTGATTATGCAAAAGGCGATACCCTTGCCTTTATGGAAAAATACCGGGACCTGCTTAAAGACAGGGAAAACAGGCCCTACCTTGATGTTTTAAACCACCAGGTTGCATTGTTTTATGATAAGCAGGATAATGATGAAAAGGCAAGGTATTATTATAATAAATCATTAAGGGCAGAATCTAAGGACAGGTACCTTAAGGCGTCAAGCTACAGGAATATTGCCGAAATGGATTTTGAAAATGCCCGCTATGTAAGTGCAGGTAATTATTATGACAGTACCCTTGTTTACCTTGACGCACGGGGCAGGGAATACAAGTTAATAAAAAAGAAAAGGGACAATCTTGCCGATGTAATAAAATATGAGGCTATTGCAAACACGAATGACAGTATTTTACACATAGCTTCTTTACCCGAAGCCGAACGTGTTGCTTTTTTCGAAAAATATATTGAAAAACTTAAAAAGCAGGATGAGCTTGAAAAAGAGCGACTGGAAAAAGAGGCACGCAGGCAGGAAGCTATGGCTGCTGCGTCGGCAAATCCATTAGCAAATAACATAGCTGCCAAAGGCGGGCAGATGATGAGCCGTGGCGACAAAGGTATGGCGCAGGAAGCGGGTGTTTCCGGCCGTATGTCAAAACAGGAAGCTTTTGATCAGATGTCGGCAAAAAACAGGGGCATCGGAAGCGTACCCGGTGGCACAAACACAGCGGCCGGAGGTAAATTTTATTTTTACATCCCTTCAACGGTTGCCTATGGCAAAATGGAATTTAAAAAGAACTGGGGTGGGCGCCCGCTTTCAGACAACTGGCGATGGTCGGCCGAGCAGCGCAAGCAGGGCAAAGATGTTAATACTGATAATGATACGGAAGCAGAAGATGAGGTTGCTGTCAAAGATGCTGAAGCAGAAGACCCAAGATACTCGTCTGATTTTTACCTGAAGCAGCTGCCAACATCTCAAACAGTGCTTGACAGCCTGGCTAAAGAAAGGAATTTTGCCTATTACCAACTTGGTATTATTTATAATGAAAAGTTTGCAGAATACAGGCGCGCGGCTGATAAGCTTGAAAAGCTTTTGCAAAATAACCCTGAAGAAAGGCTTGTGCTACCGTCTTTATACAACCTGTACAAAATTTATGAAATTTTAGACCCTGCCCGGGCGGAGTTTTACAAACAAAAAATACTTACGGATTACAGCGACAGCAGGTATGCCGAGATTATTCGCAACCCTTTGTCAGAAACCATAAACCAAACCAGTCCCGAAGCAGTTTATGCATCGTTGTATAAACAATATGAGGATGGAAAGGTAAGGCAAGTATATGCCGAACTGGAAAATTATATTAACCGCTATACAGGGGAAAACATAGTTTCTAAATTCGAACTGCTTAAGGCCTATGTAACGGGAAGGCTTCTTGGTGTTGATGAATATAAAAAGTCACTGAATTTTGTTGCCTTAACCTACCCTAACAGCGCAGAAGGCAAGCAGGCCGAAGTAATGCTGCAAAAGGATATACCAATGCTGGAAAGGCTGGATTTTGGCCAGGCATCCATGAGCTGGAAGATAATATTTAAATTTGACAGCCCGAATGATCCTAAAATTAAGCCGCTTAGCGATAAAATATTGAAGTTTATTAAAGAAGGGCTTAACAACAGTATAACATTATCTAACGATATTTACACCTTTAACGAAAACCTTTTGGTAATACACGGCTTTAACAGCAAGCTGGCAGCCGAAGACGCGGTGAGTATATTAAAGGACTATAAAAAATATAAAGTTGCCGAAACACCTATAATAATTTCGGCTGAAGATTATAAGGTAGTACAGATAAAAAAGAACTTAAGTCAATATCTATCGATAAAATAAAAGGAAAAATGTTTGAAAAATCCCAAAAGTCATATACTGATTTATTAGGTAAAACAAATAGAATTGTTGAAGGTACAACCATTAAAGGAGATATTATTTCCCAGGGAGATTTTCGCCTGGACGGGGAACTTATAGGCAATTTTACAACAAAAGGTAAAATTGTTATTGGCCCCGGTGGCAGTGTTACCGGCGATATAATATGTAAAAATGCCGATATTGAGGGCCGGTTTAATGGCAGGATAGAAGTAGATGAGTTATTAACTATTAAAGCAAAGGCTTTTATTAAGGGAGATGTAATAACCGGAAAGCTTTCGGTAGAGCCGGGTGCAGAGTTTACTGCCACCTGTGCCATGAAAACAGATGCTAACACAGAAACATTGAAATTAAATGAGCACCAAACAGCCTGATAATAAAAGTAAAAAATGGATTGCACTTATAAATATACCTTTTCAAATGGGGGTAATTATTTGTGCAGGCGTTTTTTTGGGAATATGGCTGGACGGGCAGTTTGGCAAAAAAGACTCTTCGCTTTTTACCATTATATTTTCCCTGCTTGCAGTGTTTATTGCCCTTTATAATGTAATCAGGCAGGTTAAAAACCTGGGTGACAAATCCTGACAGCAATGCTTAAAATGCTTTTAGCCTTCCTGGCATTTTCAATAACGGTATTTGCCTGCCACTTTATAATTACAGAAAATTTTATTGCAGGGCAGTTTTTTTATCCACTTTGGCAGATACATGCATTTTTATTTGTGGCCACAGCTATTATTCTTTTACTGCTCAGGCTTATTCACAGGCATTTTCCCGATAAAACAGGGTTTTTGTTCATGGCGCTCAGCATACTTAAAATGGCTTTTTCGGTAGTGTTCTTTCTGCCGCTCATGAAGGCAGATGTTGCCGACCCGGTGGGCGATGTGCTTAATTTTTTTATACCCTACTTTTTATTTCTCACTTTCGAGGCCGTAGCGGCAGTACGTTTAATAAACAGCAGATAAACGGCTCTTTTATTATTAATTATTTAAAACAGCATACGTTCTAAAAAATATATTTAGATATTTTTAAATGTAAATTAAATATATACCTTTGCAAAAATTTTTTGGACATCAATTTTTGACACTTAAAATTAATTATAGTGATTTCAATTAGGCCATTTCAAGCTCTCGTAACTGCTTTATTGATAGGTTTTTCGGTAAGCACCTATGCAAACACTGAAAACGACAGTACCGCTGTTGCCCATAATGAGGAACATGCGGCGCATGCTGCCCATGGCACGCACGGTGAGGATAAAGAATTTAACGCTTCAGAACTTATAGGCTCGCATATAGGCGACTCGCATGACTTTCATATTTTTGACTGGGGCGGACATCCTATATCATTCAGCCTTCCTGTAATATTATGGACAGATAACGGACTGGTTGTTTTTTCATCAAAACAATTTCACCATGACAACAGTGGCCACCACGTGGTTGAGGCTGACGGTCAAAAATTTGTTCGTTACAACGAAGTAATATATTACGCTGATAAATTTGAGAGCCTGAAGGAAGAAGACCGCTCTGCATTTAATTTTGAGGCAAGGCCGCTTAACTTTTCTGTTACAAGGTTTGTGTTTTCAATGCTAATGTCGGTTATCGTGCTGTTCCTTCTTTTCTCGGCTGTGGCACGTTCGTATAAAAAGAACCCGCAGGCACCTAAAGGGCTTGCCGGTTTCCTTGAGCCGCTGGTGGTGTTTGTAAGGGATGATATTGCCATTCCTAACATTGGTGAGAAAAAGTATGCCAAATACATGCCGTACCTGCTTACCATATTTTTCTTTATTTGGATAAACAACCTTATAGGCCTTATACCGTTTTTCCCATTCGGTTCCAACCTTACAGGAAGTATATACTTTACATTTGTACTTGCATTAATAACTTATCTTGTTACCAGCTTTAGCGGTAATAAAGATTACTGGGCGCACATTTTTAAACCGCCTGTGCCTGTAGCGCTTTACCCTATTATGATTCCGGTAGAGATTATAGGTACGCTTACAAAGCCTTTCGCGTTAATGATACGTCTTTTTGCAAACATTACCGCCGGGCATATTATCATCCTTAGCCTTATATCGCTTATATATATATTTAAAACGGTTGCCATTGCACCGGTATCAGGAGCATTTGTATTGTTCATGAGTGTGCTGGAACTTTTGGTTGCCGCATTACAGGCCTATGTGTTTACATTGCTTAGTGCGTTGTTTATCGGGCAAGCGGTTCAGGAACATGATCATGCAGATCATCATTAAAATTGAGTTTTATTAATTATTAACTATATAAATTTACTATTATGGTATTAGCTGGAATCGGTGCCGGATTAGCTGTAATCGGAGCAGGTATTGGTATTGGAAAAATTGGTGGTTCTGCCATGGATGCAATGGCTCGTCAGCCGGAAGTTGCAAACAAAATCCAAACTGCAATGATTATTGCTGCTGCACTTATTGAAGGTGTTGCTCTTTTCGCAGTTGTTGTTGCGTTAATTGCAAAATAATTAAATCAAAAGTTTCCCGGTGCGGTTGGCATCGGGAAGCTTTATTAAAGTAAACTATCAAAAATCTGAATATATGAATTTTACTGCACCAGAGAGTTTAGTTTTTTGGACAACATTAATATTTATAGTTTTCTTTTTCCTGCTAAAGAAATTTGCGTGGGTTCCAATATTGGCCGCAGTAAGGGGTAGGGAAGAATCTATTAATAAAGCATTACTGGCTGCTGAGGAAGCGCGCCAGGAAATACACAACCTTCAGGCAGATAACCAAAGGATACTGCAGGAGGCAAGGCTTGAAAGGGATGCCATGATAAAAGAGGCAAGGGAAATCAAGGAAAAAATGATTGCCGATGCTAAAGCGGAAGCCCAGGCCGAAGGTGCTAAAATTATCGAGCAGGCAAAAGCCACAATAAACAGCGAAAAAAATGCTGCCATGGCCGAGCTTAAAAACCAGGTTTCAGGCCTGTCGCTTGAAATAGCTGAAAAAATATTAAAAAGCGAACTTTCCGGTAAAGAAGCTCAGTCTGCTATGGTTGAGAAAATGCTGGATGACGTTAAATTAAACTAATCATCGTTATGACAGGTTCAAGAGCTGCAATACGATATGCCAGGGCAATACTGGATATGGCACAAACTTCGGGAGCTGCACAGCAGGTAAGCGAGGATATGGCCCTTATTGCCAAAACTGTTGAAGAAAATAAAGAATTCGCTAACTTTATTACCAGCCCTATTGTAAAGGCAGAGATAAAAGAGTCGGCACTGAACGAAATTTTTGCAGGAACCCATGCGGTTACGCAGGGGCTTTTCAGGCTTTTGCTTGAAAATAAAAGGTTTGAAATGCTTGGCAATATAGCCGCACAGTATAAAGCACAGTTTGATGAAATGAATGGTATTGGTACGGCTACGGTAACTACGGCTTTCCCTATTACCCCCGAGCTTGAAACCAAAGTGCTGGCTAAAATAAAAGAGTTTTCAGATAAAAAAATAACCCTTAAAAACATTGTGGACCCTGCTATAATAGGCGGGTTTATATTAAGGGTGGGCGACAGGCAGTTTAACGCTTCGGTGGCACACAGCCTGCTTACGCTTAAAAGAGAATTGAGTAATTAAGTATTTACCACACAAAAGTGTTTAAATTATAAAATCAGATGGCAGAAATTAAACCAGCTGAAATTTCAGCAATATTAAAGAAACAATTGTCCGGTTTTGAATCGGGTGCTACATTAGAGGAAGTTGGGACCGTTCTTAATGTAGGTGACGGTATTGCCCGTGTTTACGGACTTTCTAACGCACAGTATGGTGAGTTGGTTGAGTTTGAAAACGGGTTAGAGGCTATTGTATTGAACCTTGAGGAAGACAATGTGGGCGTGGTATTGCTTGGCCCTTCAACAGGAATTAAAGAAGGTTCTACCGTAAAAAGGACTCAGCGTATTGCTTCATTAAAAGTTGGTGAACAAATGCTTGGCCGTGTGGTAGATACCCTTGGTAACCCTATTGACGGTAAAGGCCCTATAGGTGGCGACCTTTATGAAATGCCCCTTGAGCGTAAAGCTCCGGGTGTAATTTTCCGCCAGCCGGTAACCGAGCCTTTACAAACAGGTATAAAAGCAGTTGATGCCATGATTCCTGTAGGGCGTGGACAGCGTGAGCTTGTTATTGGCGACCGCCAGACTGGTAAAACAACTGTTTGTATAGATACCATCCTGAACCAGAAAGAATTTTATGATGCAGGTAAGCCTGTATTCTGTATATATGTTGCTGTTGGGCAAAAAGCTTCTACAGTGGCAGGTATAGCCAAAACCCTTGAAGAAAAAGGGGCTATGGCTTATACTATTATTGTTGCGGCTAATGCTTCAGACCCTGCACCAATGCAGGTATATGCCCCAATGGCAGGTGCTGCTATAGGTGAGTACTTCCGTGATACGGGCCGCCCGGCACTTATCATTTATGATGACCTTTCCAAACAGGCAGTTGCATACCGTGAGGTATCACTATTGTTAAGGAGGCCACCGGGACGTGAGGCTTACCCTGGAGACGTTTTCTACCTTCACTCAAGGCTTCTTGAGCGTGCGGCTAAAATTATTGGCGATGACGATATCGCTAAAAACATGAACGACCTTCCGGAATCGCTTAAACCAATTGTAAAAGGCGGCGGTTCATTAACGGCACTTCCTATTATTGAGACACAGGCCGGCGACGTTTCTGCATATATCCCTACCAACGTAATCTCGATTACTGACGGACAGATATTCCTTGAATCAGATTTATTCAACTCGGGTGTACGCCCTGCAATTAACGTAGGTATATCAGTATCGCGTGTGGGTGGTAATGCACAAATCAAGTCAATGAAAAAAGTGGCAGGTACACTTAAGCTTGACCAGGCGCAGTTCCGTGAGCTTGAGGCTTTCGCCAAATTTGGTTCTGACCTTGATGCGGCTACACTTAACGTAATTGAAAAAGGACGCAGGAACGTGGAGATACTTAAACAGGCAGTTAACGACCCATTTAAGGTAGAAGACCAGGTTGCTATTATATATGCCGGTACTAAAAACCTTTTAAGGAAAGTACCTGTAAATAAAGTTAAGGAGTTTGAAAAAGATTACCTTGAGTACCTTAACGCTAAGCACAGGGATACCCTTGATGCGCTTAAGGCCGGTAAGTTTTCGGATGAACTGACTGATGTGCTTGAAAAAGCAGCTACAGAAATTGCAGCAAAATATTAATTGAGACAGTATATTTTAGTAGTGGGGATTTAGAGGATAAACCTTAATTCCCACTGCTCAATACTAAATAAACAAATGGCAAACTTAAAGGAAATACGCAACAGGATAGCTTCTGTTTCATCCACAATGCAAATTACAAGTGCGATGAAAATGGTTTCTGCTGCCAAGCTTAAAAAGGCACAGGATGCTATTACAGCCATGAGGCCTTATTCTGAAAAGCTTACCGAACTACTGCAAAACCTTAGCGCTACCCTTGATGGCGACAACGGAGGTGTTTTTGCCGAGCAGCGCCCGGTTAATAAGGTGCTTCTTGTGGTTATTACATCAAACAGGGGGTTGTGCGGTGCTTTTAACAGTAATGTTGTAAAGCAGGTTAAAGTATTGCAGGAGGCTTATGCCGGCAAAAAGATTGATGTATTGACCATAGGTAAAAAAGGTAACGATGCATTAAGGAAATCGGCTGCTATTGTAGCTAATGAAAGCCAGGTTTTTGATGACCTTACTTTTGAAAATGTGGCTGCCATAGCACAGGAGCTTATGGATAAGTTTACCGCAGGTGAGTATGACAAGATAGAGTTGGTGTATAACCATTTTAAAAATGCTGCCACGCAAATAGTACTGACAGAACAGTTCCTGCCTTTGGCCCCGGCTGCAAAAGCTGAAGAAAAAGCAAATGTTACTACCGACTATATTTTTGAACCCTCAAAAGAGGAGATAGTAAAAAGCCTTATACCTTTGTCGTTAAAAACACAGCTTTACAAAGCCATACGCGATTCTTTTGCTTCAGAGCATGGTGCCCGTATGACGGCTATGCACAAAGCTACCGACAATGCTACCGCATTAAGGAACCAGCTTAAGCTTACTTACAACAAAGCACGCCAGGCTGCCATTACAGGAGAAATTCTTGAAATTGTGGGCGGTGCAGAAGCTTTGAATAACTAAGGAATAAACAAACAAACATAAATGAGAAGGCTGCCGAAAGGCAGCCTTTTTTATTTTACACCTTAATATTATTTCTTTAAATAATATAACAGGAAAGAATACACTTCAGATTCTTCCTGTAAGTGTTCTTCGTTATTAGTAGTTACACCATAATGCCCTGCGTTTCGGCGCGTTTTTAAATATACAGGATTGATTTGCGCAGCGCGGTTTTGCAGCTTTGCTGCAAATTTATAGGAGTGTACCGGGGGTACCCTGTCATCGTTATCAGATGTTATAATCAACGTAGCAGGATAGTTAACATCTTCCTTTATATTGTGGTAGGGTGAATAATCCATCATAGCGGTAAATTCCTCTTCAACATCAGGGTCGCCATACTCATCAAGGTGAAAGCGTGCCACCGTATAATTATTAAATTTTGCCATATCATATACCCCAACCTTTGGAATAGCTACTTTAAATAAATCGGGCCTTTTAACCATTGCTGCTCCTACCAGCAGCCCTCCCTGCGAACCGCCTGTAATACCCAGCCTGTCAGGCGAGGTATATTTTTGGCTGATTAAAAATTCCGCGGCATCTATAAAATCATTTATGGTATTTATCTTTTTTAAGGCAGTGCCTTCGGTATGCCATTTGCGTCCTTTTTCTCCGCCGCCCCTCACTTCGGCATAAGCATATACCCCACCATTGCTTAAAAAGTAAATAAGCCCCACATCATAACTTGGTTGTGTTACTGTGCCAAATCCGCCATAAGCCTCAAGCAAAGTAGGGTTTGTGCCATCGAGAACTATGTCTTTTTTATGGATAATGGTAATGGGCACTTCTACACCGTCTCTTGAAGTATAGGTAGTGGTGTTAGTTACAAAATATTCGGGAGGGAAGGGGGCTGTTGTTTTTGCATAGGTTGGGTTTACAAACCTGTCGTAGGCTCCATCTTCCAGATTTAAGGTAAATAATATAGGGGGTATGGTATGCGAGGTAACATAAAATATGGCTTCCGTATCTGCATAATCATAACTGCTAAGCACTACATCCATTCCTTTAGGGGTTTGTATCTTTTTTATGAATTTACCGTTGCGGTCAAAAAGCATAAAATAGTTGCCATCGGTATTTTTGTATTTGCATAAAATCCTGTCCTTAAAAAGGTAGGAGCCTACCAGAAGCTGATTTTGGTATTGTGGTACCACCACCTTTTTAATAGATGGGTTTTCAAGGTCAAAATATTCTACATCGCCCCAGTTGGACTGCCTGCTGTCAATGTAAAATTTATTGTCATAATAGCCAATCATATCAAAATTAACCCTGGCATTATCCAGGAATTTAACAAGTTCAAATTTTTCTTTCGTCAGGTCGGCATAATAATAGTCGGCAATACTTTCGGTTTTGTCAAAGGCACCTATAAAAAGCTTTGTACCGTCATAAGAAGTAAATGTAGACACTTGCCCCTCGATACCAGAAACGTCAAATACCAATCCATCATTTTTTACATCTGTCCCTAATTTATGGTAATATACATGGTAGGTGGAATCGAGCGCAAACTGGCTGGTATTACTGTTTTTTTTATAAAATATGCCCTCATCGCCTTTCCAGGCAATATTGCCAAACTTGGCATTTTTTATTACATCATCATACTTACGACCGCTTTTTATGGTTGTAAAACGGATTTCATATTGGTCACTGCCGTCAATCATCAATTTATAGGCAAGTATTTCAGAGTTGATGGAAGGTGAGTAATCAATAATATTTACTGTTTTGCCATTGTAAAAAAAGTTAGGGTTAACCAGCATTATATTGTTACCGTTAATGTTTTTACGGTAGGCAAGTGAAGGTGTTTGCACCTCTTTACCATAATAGCGCACCAGCGAATAATAATATGTCCTTTTTTTATGGGGCAGGCGGTAACTGGTCTGGTTAGAATATTTGGTAAGCAAAGGCAGCGGATATACCGAGGCAGAAAGCCCGTTAATGTGGGAGTTATACAATTTATTCTGGCTATCAACCCAGTTATTTACCTCCTCACCGCGCATATCCTCAAGCCATGCATAATCATCATTGTAAGTAATGTTGTGGCGTGTAAGTGTAAGGGGTTCTTTTTTTGTTTCAGGATAATTTTGGGTAAACCCTGCTACAGGTAAAAGTAAAAGGAATAGTAAAAGAAATTTCATGAAATTGGTTTTGCGGGCAAATATAAAACTATAAATCAATGCTTACATATCCTTAAAATTATATTTATACTTTTGTGTATTATAACCGCTTAACCCTTGAGCCTTTACAAAAGCCTTTTTAAACAAACTGCAATTTATGGCATTGCCACGGTGGTGCCCCGTATTTTCAGTTTCCTGTTAACGCCGCTTTATACCGACCAGCTGCCTGAAGAAGAGTATGGTGAAATATCGCTGATATTTGCCTGTATGGCATTTTTTAATGTTATACTGGCCTATGGTATGGAAACGGCCTTTTTCAGGTTTTACAATAGCGATGATAAAAATAAGGTGCTTAGCACCTCTATGGTTTCACTATTTGTATCATCATTATCTTTTTTAATTGTTGCGCTGTTCTTCAGGAGCTTTTTTGCCGAGGCATTAAATACCAGTGTAGAGTATGTTATTTATAACATCTGGATACTTGCGCTTGATGCCCTTGTAATTATACCTTTTGCAAGATTAAGGGCGCAGGGAAAACCAAAGTTTTATGCGCTGCTTAAAATAGGGAATGTAGCTGTAAACCTTTTCTTTAATGTATTCTTCCTTATCTTCCTCCCCCGTTTGGCAAAACAGGCACCAGATGGTTTTTGGGTTTCGGTTTACCAGCCGGGCTATGAAATAGGCTATATTTTTATTTCCAACGTAATAGCCAGCCTGCTGACACTTTTGGTTTTACTTCCGGATTATTTTAAAACCACCTGGCAGTTGGATAAAAAACTGTGGAAAAGAATGATGCAATACAGCATACCTGTACTTATAGCAGGTATAGCATTTGTTATTAATGAAACATTTGACCGTATTTTCCTGGAGCATTTACTGCCTGCAGGTATTGCCAAAGCAGAAATAGGTATTTACTCCGCATGCTATAAGCTGGCAGTGTTTATGACGCTTTTTGCAACCGCATTCCGCCTTGGTATAGAGCCGTTCTTTTTCAGCCATGCCAAAAATGAAAATGCACCGCAAACCTATGCTTTAATCACCAAATATTTTGTGATATTCGGTTCGGCTATATTACTGGGTGTTGTGGTGTTTTCAGATATACTGAAAATAATAATGGTGCGCCGCGAATCGTATTGGGAAGGGATGAAGGTAGTGCCTTTGGTAATAATAGCAAACTTCTTCCTTGGCATTTACCATAACCTTTCGGTATGGTATAAACTTTCCGATAAAACTAAAATAGGCGCTTATATTTCCATAGCCGGGGCTGTAGTAACCATAGTGCTTAATTTTACATTAATTCCCATATGGAGTTACATGGGCTCGGCCGTGGCAACTATCTCAGCATACGGCACCATGATGCTGATATCATATATCTTAGGGAATAAATATTATCCTATTCCTTATGATATGAAGAAAATAAGCAGCTACCTTGGTATTTCCATTGTCCTGTCGCTTGTTTATTTTTATTATTTCAGGGAAAATTATTTTTTCGGCGTGGCGGCAATAGCGTTTTACGGCTGGCTTATTTACTTTTGGGAAAAGGAAACACTGCTCAGGATTTTAAAGCGCTCATAACAAATAATTCAAACTAAAGGCTTGGTTATTACTTATACTATTTTGATATTTGGATTTATAAATATACAGCATGACAATTAAAATCATTAATAAATCACAGCACGCTCTGCCGGAATATGAAACAATGGCATCGGCGGGTATGGATTTACGTGCCAACCTTGAAGAGCCTGTAACATTAAGCCCATTGGGGAGGGCAATTATTAAAACCGGGCTTTTTATAGAGTTGCCCATAGGTTTTGAGGCACAGGTGCGCCCCCGCAGCGGGCTGGCTGCCAAAAAAGGCATTACCGTGCTTAACAGCCCGGGGACTGTTGATGCTGATTACCGTGGTGAAATTGGCGTTATCCTGGTTAATCTTTCCAATGAGGCACATATTATTGAAAATGGAGACAGGATTGCACAGCTTGTAATTGCCAGGCATGAACGTGCCGAGTGGCAGGAGGCCGAGGCACTAAGCGAAACAACCCGTGGTGCCGGAGGATTTGGCAGTACAGGTACAAAATAAAAACCCAAAAACACCTTAAAATATAATTATGAAAATTATTGTTCCAATGGCAGGGAGGGGCTCACGCCTGCGCCCACACACACTTACAGTACCAAAACCCTTAATACCTATAGCTGGCAAGCCTATTGTACACAGGCTTGTGGAAGATATTGCAGGGGTAATCAATCAGGATATTGAAGAAATAGCTTTTATTATACATAAGGATTTTGGCGATAAAGTGGCTAAAGACCTTATTGGTATAGCCGAAAAGCTTGGTGCAAAAGGTAAAATTTACTACCAGGAGGAACCATTGGGTACTGCCCATGCCATAATGAGCGCAAAGGATTCTATGAGCGGGCCGATAGTTGTTGCCTATGCCGACACACTTTTCAGGGCTGATTTTACGTTAGATACTACAGCCGACAGTGTAATATGGGTAAAACAGGTTGACGACCCAAGTGCGTTTGGTGTGGTACAGCTTAATGACAGGAACGAGATTGTTGATTTTGTAGAAAAGCCAAAAGAGTTTGTTTCTGACCTGGCCATAATTGGTATATATTATTTTAAAAGCGGCGAAACGCTTCGCAGCGAGCTGCAATACCTGTTAGATAATAATATTGTAAAGGGCGGCGAATACCAGCTTACAGACGGGCTGGAGAACATGAAGCAAAAAGGCATGAAATTTGTTCCCGGTAAAGTGGACGAGTGGATGGATTGCGGAAATAAAAATGTAACGGTAGAAACCAATTCCCGAATGTTGGGCTTTTTACAGCAAGATGGGGAAAATATGGTTTCAGGCAATGTACAGATAGAAAACAGTACAATTGTACCGCCTTGTTATATTGGCGAAAATGTAGTGCTTAAAAATGCAACAGTTGGGCCTAATGTATCGTTGGGGAATAATACAAAGGTTGAGGACAGCACAATTAAAAACAGCCTTGTGCAAACCAATAGCACTATCAGGAATGCAAACCTTGATAATGCAATGATTGGCAACCATGCGGTATTTAACGGTAAGTTTACCAGTATAAGCATAGGCGACTATTCGGCTATGGAATAAATTAAATGAAAAGTAAAATCTTTTTTTGCGGACTGCTGCTGTCAGGGTGCCTTTGGTATCCTGCAGTTTTGCATGCCCAGCAGGAGCCTGATGAAATTGCACTTGCCAACAATGAGTTTGAAAATAATTTTTATGAGGCACTAAAGCAAAAAGGGATTGAAAATTATGATAAGGCAATTGCAGTACTGCAAAAATGCCGCACTGCGGAGCCTAACAATCCGGTAGTTTACAATGAACTTGGCAAAAATTACCTGTCTTTAAAAAACTATCCCGAAGCAGAAAAAGCATTTTTAAGGGCAACACAGCTTGACCCCTCCAACCGCTGGTACTGGCAGGGGCTTTATGATACTTATTATGCACAGCAGGACTTTAATAAATGCATACCAATTGTTTTAAAACTCACCGAGTGGCGTAAGCAATACTATCAGGAAGACCTCGTTTCTTTATACATGTACACCGGTCAGTTTGATAAGGCACTTGAGCTTATAAAAGAACTGGAAGAAACTGCGGGCAGTTCGGAAAAGCGGGAAATGTACAAGCTACAGATATTGGCCAATGACAAGTACAGGAAGCCGCAAAAAGAAACCCTTGAAGAAGCCATTAAAAGAAATCCTAAAGAGGAATCGAATTATATTGAGCTGATTTATTTGTATTCGGCCAGCAACCAGGAAGAAAAAGCACTGGAGGTTGCAAAAATGCTGGAAAAGCAAATTCCGGAATCAGACTGGGCACAGGTAAGTCTTTTTAAGTTCCACCTTAATAATAATGATGGCGATAAGGCTGCACAGTCTATGTTCAGGGTTTTGGGAAGCCAGAAGATTGACGGCAAAATAAAGCACAGGATATTAAATGAGTTTTTAATATATGCCAGTAATAATCCTCAGTACAGGACAGACCTTGATAAAGCCATAGGTTATTTTGAAGGGGATAAAGAGGTGAATGTGGCAAAAGAAGTTGCAAAATTCTTTTTCAATAAAAAAGACTATGCGCTTTCAGCGCAGTACCTTGAAAAAAGCCTTGGTGCCACTCCTGATGATATTGAAGCTGTGGAACTGCTTTTATATTCGTATCAGGAAGGCACAGACTTTAATCAACTGCTTAAAAAATCGTCTTACTATATAGATTTATACCCTACCCAGCCACGCTTGTATTATTTTGCAGGCTATGCCGCCAACAGGCTGAATGATTATAAAAAAGGCAAGGACTTCCTTGAAAGCGGTATTGATTTTATAGTGGAAGATATAGAACTTGAAACAGGTTTTAATCGCGAACTTGCCAAATCTTATGAAGGCTTGGGCAACACAGCCAAAATGAATACCCACACCAACCGTGTAAATGAATTGCTGAAACAGAAAAAAAGCAGATGAAAAAAATAATAGCGGCCATAATGGTATTAAGCCTTTTGACGGCATGCAAATCAAAACAGGTTGTGGTTGAGGAACAGGCTGCAGATGAAGCCAGGTCGGCCAAGGAAATTATAAACGGGCATTATAACAATGCCAAGAATTTTTCTACGTTATATATAAAAGCCGATGTAAAGTATAGCGATAGCAGGCAGTCGCAAAGCCTTACCGCCGAAATAAGGATAAAAAAAGACGAGAAGATACTTATAAGCCTTCGGTTTTTAGGCATTACAATGGCTAAAGGTTATATAACCCCTGAAAAAGTAAGTTATTATGAAAAGCTGAACGGTACTTACTTTGAGGGCGATTATGAGGTGTTGAGCCGCTGGCTGGGTACTGAACTGGATTTTTATAAGATGCAGAACATGCTTATAGGCGAGGCAATTTATGATTTGCATAAAGATATTTACAAACCGTCTATAGAAAAGGATAAGTATAAGCTTATGTCAGACAGGAATGGAATAATAAAAGAGTTCTTTTTTGAAGGCGCAAATTACCTGTTAAAACAGCAGCTTATTGCACAGGGCGGGCCGGAGCCGAGAAGCCTCGACATAAAATACCCGGCGCATACAGAGCATCCTAAAGCAATACTGCCTGCCAAAATCAATATTACGGCACAACAAAAAGATAAGGTTACAATTAATATTGCCTATAATAATATTACCTTTGACGAAGACCTTTCATTTCCTTTTAGCATACCGCAGGGTTTTGAACAGATTTTTATTGACTAATTGCTTACAAACATGAAAAAAATATTCCTTGCCATTTTTTTGACAGGCTTTATTTTGGCAGCGCACGCGCAGACTGACCAAAAGAAAAAACTGGAGCAGCGAAAAGCGCAGATTCAAAAGGAAATAAGGGAATTCAGGGAATTATTAAGCAGGGAAAATAAAAAGGAAAAGTCAGTACTTAGTAAAATTTCGGATAATAATGCCAAAATAAAACTGAGCGAGAGGCTTATAAACAATACACAAAAGCAAACCAAGATACTTACGGATGAAATTTACCTTAACCAGCTTAAGATAAACAAGCTTAAGAGGGAGCTTAAAGTGCTTAAGGAAGATTATGCCAACATGATTGTAAAGGCATATAAAAACCGTTCGCAGCAAAGCCGTATAATGTTTATTCTCTCTTCCGAAAGTTTCCTGCAGGCCTATAAAAGGATGCAGTATATGAAACAATATGCGAGCTTCAGGAAAATACAGGGCGAGGAAATTAAAAGTAAAATGGCCGAGCTTGAAAAAATAAGTAATACACTTAACGCCCAAAAGGCTGAAAAAGTACAGCTTCTTGCCGAAACTGAAAAAGAAAGGGAAAGCCTTGAACAGGAAAAACAGGAGCAGGAAAAACTTATAAAATCTATTCAGAAAGATAAGAAAAGAATAACCTCTGACATTAAGAAAAGGCAGGCTGAAGAGCGTGATATTGAGCGCAAAATTGATAAATTGATCAAGGAGGCTATTGCCGCTGCCAATAAAAAGGCTACAGGTACTACTAAATCTACCAAAGCCACATCTACCGCTGCGCCTAATAAAATTGTGCTTACCAAAGAAGGTAAAATTATAGCCGATAACTTTAAAGCGAATAAGGGCAGGCTTTCATGGCCGGTGGAGTATGGCTATATCTCTATGCATTATGGCACACAGCCACACCCGGTTATCAGGACGCTTGAAATTCACCATAGCTGGACAGAGATAACCACCAAGCCGGGAGCCAGTGCAAGGTCTATTTATGATGGGGAGGTAATGAGTGTACAGATTATATCAGGAACAGTATCGGTATTGATACAGCACGGTGATTATATTACTGTTTACCACAATCTTTCTTCTGTTAGTGTAAGGGAAGGCGATAAGGTGAGCCGTAACCAAAATATAGGTAAGGTGTTTACAAATCCTAATACCGGTAAAACCTATATTAAGTTCATGATATTGCAAAACACCACCTACCTTAACCCTGAACAGTGGATTACCACAATGTAAATTAAGATATAAAAAAACCGGGTTATCCCGGTTTTTTTATAAATTCTATATAAATAATGCTTTAAGTTCGGTAGCATCATGCGGACTCATTTTTCCGGCAAGTACCAGGCTCAGTTGTTTCCTTCGCAATGCAGCGTCAAAGCGTTGTTTTTCCAAATCGGTTTGCGGTTCTATTGCAGGCACTTCTACCGGCCTTCCTGTTTCATCAACAGCTACAAAAGTATATATGGCTTCATTGGCCTTTGCCCTGGTGCCTGATTCCCTGTCTTCCGTCCACACATCAATAAAAATTTCCATTGAGGTTTTAAAGGTTCTGGATACCTTAGCCTCTACAGTAACCACGCTGCCTAAAGGTATTGCGCGGTTAAATGCCACATGGTTTACCGAAGCCGTAACCACAATCCTCCTGGAGTGCCTTCTTGCAGCTATGCTTGCCGCACGGTCCATGCGTGCTAAAAGCTCACCGCCAAAAAGGTTGTTAAGCGGGTTGGTTTCTCCCGGCAGCACAAGGTCGGTCATTATGCACATTGAGTCTGAAGGATATTTTGCCTGCATAGTAAATTTTTGGCAAAGATACTACAGTTAACAAAAAATCCCCGAAGGCGGGGATTGTTTTATTATTCTTTTATGAAAATCCATGCTTCACGGTCGTAAGTACGGTGAATTTTCCTCATAGTATCCTGTGCTTCTGCATAAGTGGCATAACTGCCATAGGAAACGGGGTAAAGCCCATATTTATTTTTTTCCAGCCTTTCCGGCGTAAAGCCTTTTGCCTTGAGTTTTGCCGCAGCTTTGCCGGCATTTTCTTCACTGCGGAAAGCCCCTGCAATAATGTGGTAGGGCAGTATTTTTGTTTCCTCCTTTACCGTAAGTTTAACGGCAGGAATGGGGTTATCAATAAAAAATGTAGCCTGCTGTATCCTGTTTTGTACTTTTTCCTGTACCGCTTTTTCGACTAGCAGGGTTTGCCTTGCCACTTCATTATCATGGTAAACCTTAAACCCTGCTGCACCTGCAGTAAGCGCCACAACAAATATAGCAGCATATTTAAGGTAGGAATAATTTCTTTTTCTTTCAGGAGTAAACACAACAGGTGCTTTTTCTTCAATGGCTTCTGCAACAGCTTTAAGTTCCTCCCGCTTAACGGCAGGCGAAACAAATGAAGCAAGGCCAAAAGCATCGGTAAGGTAGTTTACAGGTGTTTCGGGCACAAAAACAATATTGCCTTCCGCATTGCGCGATAGCTGCCCTATATTTTTAAGCAATAAAAAAGTACCGTTTTTTAATTCAGCCTGCCATAATGCGGTTTTTTTATTAATAGCAGCAGTAGCCTCATCAAAAGATATTTTTTCCTGTAAGGCAATATGGTTGGCTAAAAGCCCGTCATTATTCTTTAAATTCGCATTGAAGGAAATGAGCTTTTTTGGTGGATAGAAAGTATGTGTTTCAGCATCCAGCCGGGCCGGTTGTGTTTCTGCAAGGAATGCACCAAAGCCGGGGATGGTAACACACTGATAGCGATATAATAAAGCCGATATGTATTTTTCTATCATCATAACAACAAAATTAGCCATTCAATAGTGAAAACAAAATTTTATTCACAAATTTTATTCACAAAAAACAAGAAATTAAGTAAGCTGCTTTTTTTATGCTAATGACTGAAAATGAATTGTTTAATACGCTTGCTTTATTGCAGGTGGAGGGAGTGGGCGATATTGTTGCCAAAAAACTGATTGCTCATTTTGGCAATGCGGAAAATATATTCAAAGCGAAAAAAGCCAGCCTTCTAGCGGTAGAAGGAGTGGGTGAGGTGTTATACAGAAACCTTCAAAATAAGGAAGCTTTCACTATTGCCCAAAAGGAGATGGATTTTATAAGGGAGTCAGGCATCAAACCATTGTATTTTCAGGAAAGGGAATATCCTGAAAGGTTAAAGCATTGTATTGACGGCCCTGTGTTGCTGTTTGGCTCAGGCAATATAAATATGGAGGGAAAGAAAACGGTAAGCATAGTAGGGACAAGGCAAATGACGTCCTATGGTTCTGATTTTTACCGCAGGCTTATTGAAGACCTTGCACCGTTAAACCCGGTAATCATAAGTGGTTTTGCCTATGGGGTGGATATTCATGCCCATTGTGTTGCTATGGAGAATAACCTGCAAACCATAGGCGTGGTAGCACACGGGCTTAACCAAATATACCCTAAGCCGCATAAAAAATACATGGCAAGGATGGAGCAGGATGGCGGTTTCTTAACAGAGTTCTGGAGCTACTCAAGTCCTGATAAGGAAAATTTTGTGAAGCGTAACCGTATTGTTGCAGGTATAGCTGAGGCTACTGTAATAGTAGAAAGTAGCGACAAGGGAGGCTCACTGATTACGGCTAATTTTGCCAATGACTATAACCGAGATGTTTTTGCAGTGCCGGGCAGGGTGAGCGATAAATACAGCCAGGGCTGCAACAACCTTATTAAAACCCAAAAGGCAAACCTGCTGACAAGTGCCGCCGACCTAATTTACATGATGAACTGGGATATACAGGAGAAGAAAACCAAAACAGTACAAAAACAGCTTTTTGTAACCCTTGAGCCCGAAGAACAAAAAATATATGATTACCTCTTAAAGCAGGGAAAAGAGCAAATGGATATTATTGCACTGGAATGTGGTATTCCCGTATTTAAAGTTTCATCGCTGCTTTTGAACATGGAACTGAAAGGTGTTATACGGCCATTGCCCGGAAAAATGTTTGAGGCAATATAAAAACCTTCAGTGTGGCTTATTACATATAGCCCAGTTTTTCCCTTACCCTTTTTAGAACGGTATTGGCTGTAACCGCAGCTTTTTCTGCGCCTTTCTTTAAAAGCACATCCACTTCGGCAGGGTTTTCCATATAGTGGCGGTACTTTTCGCGCTCTGTTTTAAATTTATCGGTTATAAGCTCAAAAAGCGCCTGCTTGGCATGCCCGTATCCATAATTGCCACCTTCATAGTTCGTCCTCATTAATGAGGTTTGTTCTTCCGTAGCCAGCAATTTATAAATAGCAAACACATTGCAGGTATCAGGGTTTTTAGGTTCCTCAAGCGGTGTGCTGTCGGTCTCTATGGTCATTACCTGTTTGCGCAGCGGCTTGTCATCCTGGAATATATTAATATAATTATTGCGTGATTTACTCATTTTCTCACCATCTGTACCGGGAACTATTTTGGTAACATCGCTGGTAATAGCATCGGGCAGTACAAAAGTATCGCCCATCTGGTGGTTAAACCTCGAGGCTACATCACGTGTTATTTCAAGGTGCTGCAACTGGTCTTTCCCTACCGGCACAAACTCCGCATCATATAGTAATATGTCTGCCGCCATTAACATAGGATAGGTAAAAAGCCCTGCATTAACATCGGCAAGCCTGTCTGCCTTATCCTTAAAAGAATGTGCAAGTGTTAGCCTCTGGAAAGGGAAAAAGCAGCTTAAATACCAGGATAATTCAGCTGTTTGCGGCACATCGCTCTGGCGGTAAAAAGTTACCTTGTCAATATCAAGGCCAAAGGCAAGCCAGGTAGCAGCTACACTATATGTATTTTCCCTTAATGTTTTTCCGTCCTTTATCTGCGTGGCAGAGTGCAGGTCGGCAATAAAAAGGAAAGACTCATTTTCCGGTTTGTTAGCCATTTCAATAGCCGGTATTATAGCGCCTAAAAGGTTACCCAAATGCGGTGTGCCTGTACTTTGTACCCCTGTTAATATTTTAGCCATGTGCGTTAATGTAATTTTTTGCAAAGGTAGCGGTTTTACTAAAAAGATAGGCCGCTAATTCTTACATTTGGCATTATGAAAATATTCAGGATTATTTTCTGGCTGCTGTGGCGCATATGGTTTTATATACTGATGGGAGTACCTATTATAGTGCTTTCGCCTTTACTGCTGCTAACTATATCTTCAGAGAAAACCTATCCGCAGTTTTTTGTACTGGCAAGGTTTTGGGCAAAAATAATACTGGTAGGCATGGGCTTTCACTATAAAATTAAAAGGGAGCAGGATTTTGAAAAAGGCAAAAGCTATATGCTGGTAGCCAACCATACATCTATGACAGATATAATGCTTATGCTGGTTATTGCCAAAAACCCGTTTGTTTTTGTAGGTAAAAAGGAACTGGCCAAAATACCCATATTTGGTTTTTTTTATAAACGCACCTGCATTTTAGTGGACAGGAACAGCTCTAAGAGCCGTTTTGAAGTTTTTAAAAGGGCACAGGAAAGGCTTAACCAGGGACTCAGCATATGCATATTTCCGGAAGGTGGAGTGCCCGATGATGAAAATGTTGTACTGGATGAGTTTAAAGACGGGGCTTTCCGCCTGGCTATAGAACACCAGATACCTGTAGTACCCATGACATTTCCCGATAATAAAAAACGCTTTTCCTATACTTTTTTTAGTGGCAGCCCGGGTCGTATGCGTGCCTGTGTGCATAGGTTTGTGGAAACAAAGGGCTTAACACTGGACAATAAGCAGGAGCTTAAAGACAAAGTACGGCAAACCATTTACCACCAACTGCTAAGGTATCTTAAAAAATAAAAGCGCTCCCTGCTGAAGCGCTTTCACGTCCTTTCGGACTAATTTAAGCCTAACCAACCAAAGCTTAAACTAAAAACTAAAACTTATACCCGAGTAAAGGCCTACAAAATAGGGCTTAAAGTTACCCGAACCACTACTAAAGGTATTGACCTGGTATTTAAACATAGGTTCAAAATTTGCCTGAAATGACTTCCAGAACCTGTATTTAAAACCGAGGCCGACATTGGTACTAAAATGTATATCATTAAGGTTGCTGGCCTCACCAACGTTAGAGCCATAACCCTGTGCTGAAACTACGCTAACATTATTATCATTAAGGAAAAGTGTACTGATACCACCTATAACTTCTATGCCGAATTTTTTATTGACAAGGGCATAAGACATTTCCAGGGGAACTTCTATATATCCCATTTTTTGTATCATAGAGCCGTTAAATTTTTGTGCCGGCAACTGGTCGGCTACAAGCGTTTCCTTATCAGCACCCGAATTTTGTACCACAATATTGGCAGGCCTTGCAGCAGTTACATTGCTGGTTTGCCTTGATAGCGAAGCATAAAATTCAATACCTTCGGTAGAATAACTAAGGTTAACTGTATTAATGCCGGAACGCAGTGTAACCCTGTCGTTAAGTGCATACTGTAATCCTACACCAAAACTTAAGTCATTATCAAAGCTCTTGGAGTTTCCTGCCAGGCTGGGGTCTATGGGTGAGCCATTGGAAAGCGAGTTGTAAAAAACAGGTGCCAACTGTGGACGTATACCCCATTTTTCTTTTTTCATTGCCTCTGCCAAATCCTCTTTGCCTTCTTTTTTATCTCCTTTCAGCTTTTCATTCAATAGCTTTTCAAGCTCGTTTTCCTCAACAACGGTTGTGGTATCTATATCGGTTTTCGCTATAGTATTTTTAGTAAACCTTTTATCAGCAAAAAGCTTATTTTCTTCACTGCTATTAATAAGCTCATCGGCTTGCGTATTGCTTTCAGCATCACGATCAGAACCTGTATTGGCAATACCTTTTTCATTTGAATTAACGGTGTTGCCTGTGCCGGAAGAAGTATTATCTAAACCGGTTTTATCTTCAGGTTTAGTACTGGCTGCATTTTGGTAAGCTACAGCATCTCTGTTGCTTGTATGTGTAAGGCTGCCCTGATTATTGGAAGTATTTTCACGAACCGTTTTATTGGTTTTATGCTTACTGCCTTCTGCAACGGCATTAGTACCACCATTATCTAAAATATTCTTTTTGGATAAAGAATAGGTATTATTACCCTGCTTAACATCCTGCCCTTCATTCGGAATATTATTTTTGTTATTTTCCTGTGAAATAATGGCGTCTTCAGTTTTCTCAGCAGCACCTTTATCCGTAACAGAACCATTTGCGGGCAAAGGTTTAAGCACGGGAGAAATTTTGGTAGGGCTTTCCGTTTTACTTTCAGGCCCATCAGTAACTACAGGGTTTTCGGTGTCATTTTTAAAGAGCGGCCCTAACAGTGCTAAACCAATCAGCAGTAAAGCAGCAACGCCCGAAAGCCTGAACCATAGTGGTATAACCCTGCGTTTCTTTTTCTTTTGCAGTTCAGCTTCAATATTATTCCACACCTGTTCCTGCGGAAAAGCTTCAAAGTCCTTAAACTTTTCCTGGAACAGCCTGTCTATGTTCTTTTTTTCACTCATTTGCTGAATGTATATTTTTGCCCTGCTGAGCTTCAATCTTTTCCTTTAAAATCATCCTTGCGCGTGCAAGGTTAGATTTTGATGTGCCGGTGGTTATTCCCATCATATCGGCAATATCCTTATGCGAATAGCCGTCAATTACATATAGGTTAAAAACCATCCTGTACCTGTCGGGCAGTTCCTGAATAATAGAAACAAGAAAATCCATGCTTACGGATTCCGCCTCAATCTCCACTTCCTCTTCTTCGGGGAAGTTTTCATTAACCAGTTCAAAAACGCTTTCCGAACGGTACTTCTGCAATATATTGTTTACCATAACCCGCTTCGCCCATCCTTCAAAAGAGCCCTTAAACTGGTACTGGCCTATCTTCTTAAAAATAATCAGGAAGCCATCCTGCAGGTTATCTTCGGCATCGGCATAATTGCGCGAATATTTAAGGCATGCAGCAAACAGCTTCGGGGCCAAAAGCCGGTATAACTGTTCCTGTGCCTTTATTTTGTCTGCCTGACAATCCTTTATGATCTGATCTAAACCCAAAGGCTTCCATTTATTCTGGTTATTACTGTTCTACCGGCACTTCTACTTCAAGGAACTGCTGGTTGCCATTCGCATCCGCACCCTGATAAAATTTAAAAACATACGTTTGGTTATTATACTGCGGTGCGCATAAAAACTCAAACGAAGCCTTTTCAGGTGCATCAGTAGGCAATGGCTGGCACTCTGCATCCTCTATAACAATGGTTTGCACAGCTACTGTACGCGCATTGCCGTTAGCCTCATAGGCAAAGCCTTCAAAGTAATGGCAGTCATTGGGGCGCGTGTAGTATACATCAATAGTATATGTGCCTCCCCTTTCAAAATATTCAGGCATTTCAACAGAGGTTACCGGCACAAATTCCATATGGAACTGCAACCTGTCGTCGTCATTTAAAGAGCATGAAGAGAATGTAAATAAAGATAATGTAATAAACAGCAGCAACAGCTTTTTCATATTCAAATTGTTTTTCCTGTTAATTAGATGCATCTGTGGTAAAAAGGTTGCGCACAGTGTATAAAAAAACCCGATTGAATCGGGTTTAAATTTATGCGGAATGTTCCTTAATGGCATCTTTAATTTTTAATTCAAGCTCATCGGCCAGTTCAGGGTTGTCTTTAATGAGCGATTTAACCGCATCGCGGCCCTGCCCCAGCTTGGTTTCGCCATAGCTGAACCATGAGCCCGATTTCTTTATAATATCAAACTCCACGGCAAGGTCAAGTATTTCACCGGTTTTAGAAACTCCTTCGCCATACATAATGTCGAACTCGGCTGTTTTAAACGGAGGTGCTACCTTATTTTTAACTACTTTTACCTTAGTGCGGTTACCAATTACATTTTCGCCGTCCTTAATTTGTGCCGAACGCCTTATATCCAGCCTTACCGAAGCGTAAAATTTAAGTGCGTTACCACCTGTTGTAGTTTCAGGATTACCAAACATAACACCTATTTTTTCCCTAAGCTGGTTAATGAAAAATACGGTACAGTTTGTTTTGCTTATAGTAGCAGTTAATTTTCTTAGTGCCTGGCTCATTAAGCGTGCATGGAGGCCCATTTTGCTGTCGCCCATTTCGCCCTCAATTTCGCTTTTTGGCGTAAGTGCAGCAACCGAGTCAATAACCACAATATCTATGGCACCGCTGCGGATAAGGTTTTCGGCAATTTCCAGAGCCTGCTCACCGTTATCAGGTTGCGATATAATAAGATTTTCTATGTCAACGCCCAGCTTTTCAGCATAATTACGGTCAAAAGCATGCTCTGCATCTATAAATGCGGCAATGCCCCCGCCCTTTTGCGCTTCGGCTATGGCGTGCAGGGTAAGCGTGGTTTTACCCGATGATTCCGGGCCGAAAATTTCTATTATCCTGCCACGCGGGTAGCCGTTTACGCCCAGTGCAAGGTCTACACCCAGCGAGCCCGAAGGTATGGCTTCCACTTCCTCAACCGCCTGGTCGCCCAGTTTCATTACCGTTCCCTTGCCGTAGGCTTTATCCAGTTTATCCAGCGTTAGCTGTAATGCTTTTAATTTAGCGTCTTTATCTGTACTCATTTTGTGCTTTTATTTTCGTAAATATATTGCTTTTATTTGAGAGCGCAATGTAAGAAAATAATCTTATAAACTAAAATGTAAATGTTAAAGTTTTTTTAATATCTTTAAAATGAATATATTTTACATTATGATGAAACAGGTTAAAGAAACGGAAAAATTATTAATATTTGAAGAACTTAAAAAAGGTAAAATTATTACTTATAGACAGCATAAAGAAGATGTCGATAAGCATAAAATTGAAATATATACTAAAATAGAAGAAAATTTTTATTATCCATTTGAAGGTAATAGTATCAAAACCATTATTCTAAAGGGGTTTAATGAAATTCCTAATATTTTAAGTTCTTATGGTTATGGATTCACAGAGAGTTCACTTAATTCATTTTTTAAATATAAATTTATTAATCAAGCCATAGACACTTTAATTATTGTTGATGATTTCTATTTGAAGGGGAAATATAAAAAAAGTGAGATTGTTTTTAGTTTAGAAGATTTTGAAAATTTAATTACTTCTTTAAATCAAGAGCAGAGAGCATGTAATGATACAAAAACAATTTTAACATCAAATTTCATAATAGAAAATTATCCTAAAGTAGATTTAGAATATAAAGAAACTAATAATAATAAAAATTTAATATTAAGAAACCTTAATTCTAAATTAATTGAAAAATTGACTGCTGATGATGTTGAAAAATTTGGTCAATTTTATGTTGAGGCTACAAAAAAGTATACAAGGTCTGATATAGTGAAAAGAATGATAGTTGATTTGCAGAAAAATGCGCAATTAATTACTTTGCAAGAGATAATAAAAATTTATGAAAAATTATTAAAAGATGATCCAGCAGAAAGTGCATGGCAAACTTTTTTTAATAGTTATATAACACTATTCGATAATAGATATGCGTATAAGTTAGATTATAAAAATATAGCTACAGGAATAACAAAGTTTCCAGATCTTGTTCTTGTAGATATCTATGGCTATATAGATTTCTATGAACTTAAAAAGAGCGGTATGCCTTTATTGCAATTTGATAATAGCCATAAAACATATTATTGGTCAAAAGAACTTTCAAAAACAATTGCCCAAGCATCAGATTATTTGCAAAAAGCGAGAGAAAATAGTGTTAATTATGCAAAATCAATTAAGGAAGAGACAGCTACGGAGCATGATTCGGGATTAGATGTCAGTATTATTAACCCTCGAGCTATAATTGTTGCAGGAAGTACTAAAGAGCTTAATAACTCAAAGAAATTAAATCATTTCAAAAATTTACGAGAAAGTCTTAAAGATATTGAATTTGTACTATATGACGAGCTTTTAGACAGATTAAAAAATTTAGTTAACTTAATAAAATTAGATTGATGGGTTTAATTTTTGAGCATCATAGCCTAATAAGATTGCCCTATTCCCAAAAAATTATACCTTTGCACCACAATCCCGCCGATAGGGGTTGCGCAACATACTGAATTAATTTCTCACTTAACGTTTATAGCATGCAACTGTATAACACCTTAAGCGCAGAAGAAAGAGCCGAACTTATAGAGCAGTCCGGCAAGCAGCGCCTCACGCTGTCTTTCTACGCCTATGCGCAAATTGAAGACCCAAAACAATTTCGCGACGAATTATTTATTGCCTGGAACCCGCTTGAAGTACTGGGGCGCATTTATGTGGCCAAAGAGGGTATTAATGCCCAGCTTTCGGTGCCGGCCGATAATTTTTATGCGTTTAAAGACCATATAGAAACCTACCCTTTTATGAAAGGCATACGCCTTAATGTGGCGGTGGAGCAGGACGATATGTCGTTCCTGAAGCTAACCATAAAGGTGCGCAATAAAATTGTAGCCGACGGGCTGGACGATGCCTCGTTTGATGTTACCAACAAAGGGGTTCACCTTAAGGCAAAGGAATTCAACACGCTGCTGGACAACCCGGATACTATTGTGGTTGACTTCCGTAACCATTATGAAAGCGAAGTGGGGCATTTTAAAGGTGCCATTACGCCCGATGTGGATACGTTCCGCGAGTCGCTGCCGATTATAGAGGAACAACTAAAAGACCACAAAGAGGATAAAAACCTGCTGATGTACTGCACGGGAGGTATCCGCTGCGAAAAAGCCTCGGCTTTCTTTAAGCACAAAGGTTTTAAAAACGTGTACCAGCTTGAGGGCGGTATTATTGAATATACCCGTCAGGTAAAAGCAGAAGGGCTGGAAAGCAAATTTATAGGTAAAAACTTTGTGTTTGACCACCGTTTGGGCGAGCGCATAACCGATGATATTATTTCGCAATGCCACCAGTGCGGCAAGCCGTGCGATACGCATACCAACTGTGCCAATGAGGCATGCCACCTGTTGTTCATACAGTGTGAGGAGTGTGCCGCTGCTATGGAAGGCTGCTGCTCAACCGACTGCGTGGATGTTATCCACCTGCCGGAAGAGGAGCAAAAAGCAAGGCGCAAAGGTATTATGAAAGGCAATATGGTGTTTAAAAAAGGGAAATCGCCGGCACTTAAATTCAAAAAATCGGGTGATGCAGTTGGTGCGGTTGCACTGGCTTCGGCTCCTAAAAAAGGCATACGCAAGCGCGAGAGGAAAACACTTATAGGCAAAGCAGAACATTATTATACAAAAGCGGGCGTGGGCCAGTTTACTGTTGATAATGATGGTATAAAAACAGGCGACCGTATACTTATTGCAGGCCCTACCACCGGCAGGCAGGAACTGCTGGTTGATGGGATGCGGGTTAACGGCCAGCCGGGCGACACTGCCCAAAAAGGCGATAAGGTTACTATTAATGTGCCTTTCCGTGTGCGCCTTTCCGACAGGTTATACAAATTGCCTGAAACTAATGAATAATTTACAAGAACAATATTTAAAACCCCGGAATTTTCCGGGGTTTTGCATTTAATAACAGTATATGTAACTACTTATTTTATGCGCGTTTGCAATGTGCTGCAGGTATTGCGCAGGGACAAATGGGTTTTTCGGCTGTAACATAAAAAATACTATCTTTACCCACAAAAACGTTATTACAACAGAGTAGCGGAAAAAACCGCGACCATTATATATATTTAAAATTATGGCATGTACAAACTGTTCTACGGGATCCAAGGACGGGACACCCAGGGGATGCAAAAATAACGGGACCTGCGGAACAGACAGTTGCAACAAGCTGACTGTTTTTGACTGGCTTTCCAATATGAGCCTGCCGGGTGGGCAGGCACCTTTTGACTGTGTTGAGGTCCGTTTTAAAAACGGCCGCAAGGAGTTTTACAGGAATACCGAAAATATTTCATTAAGCATTGGGGATATAGTAGCCACCGAGGCTGCACCGGGACATGATATAGGTATAATAAGCCTTACCGGTGAACTGGTTAAGGTGCAAATGAAAAAGAAAGGGGTAAACCCTGATGGCGAAGTACCAAAAATATACCGCAAGGCATCACAAAAGGATATTGATGTGTGGCGCGAAGCCCGCGAACGCGAGGAACCAATGAAGGTTATAGCACGAGAACTGGCTATTCGCCTTAACCTTGAAATGAAAATATCAGACATTGAATTTCAGGGCGACGGGAGTAAGGCTACTTTTTACTATACCGCAAATGACCGTGTTGACTTCCGCCAGCTTATTAAGGATTATGCGCGCGAATTCAGTATAAGGATTGAGATGAAGCAGGTGGGCTTTCGCCAGGAGGCCGCACGCCTGGGCGGTATTGGCTCCTGCGGCAGGGAACTGTGCTGCTCCACATGGCTTACCGATTTCAGGAGCGTGAATACTTCTGCGGCACGATACCAGCAGCTTTCGCTAAACCCGCAAAAACTGGCAGGGCAGTGCGGCAAGCTTAAATGCTGCCTTAACTATGAGCTTGACACCTACCTTGATGCGCTGAAAGGCTTACCGGATATTGATACTAAAATTTATACCGAAAAGGGCGATGCTGTTTGCCAGAAGGTAGATATTTTTAAAGGGCTGATGTGGTTTTCCTATACTGATAATGTGGCACATTGGCACATGATTGAGGCTGCCCAGGTAAAAGAAATAGTAAGCTTAAACAAACAAAAAAAGCGTATTGCCTCCCTTGAGGAATATGTATTGGAAGTTGTATCTGAAACAGAGGAGAAGCAATACCATAATACTGTAGGACAGGACAGCTTAACGCGTTTTGATAAGCCTAAGAAAAAGAAAAGGAGTAATAACAACAACAAGAAAAGAAAACCGTCTAACGAGAAAAATGCTAAAAAGTAGCTTTTGGTTCCCGGTATTGGTACTGTGTTTGTGTTCTTGCGATAAAAACAGGGTGTTTGATGAATACAAACCGCTGAATGGCAAATGGCACAAAGACAGTATAGTATCCTTTGAATTTGAACAACAGGATACGGTATCTAAATATAACCTGTTTGTTAACATCAGGAACAACAATGATTATCCGTACAGTAACCTGTTCCTGATAGTGCAAATGCAGCAGCCCGGCACAAAAATTACTAAAGTGGATACACTTGAATACCAAATGGCAAACCCTGATGGTACCTTAATGGGGCAGGGCTTTACAGATGTAAAGGAAAGTAAGCTTTGGTACAAAGAAGATGTAAGTTTCCCAAAGCGGGGTAAATATATAATAAGCATAAGGCAGGCCATGCGGCAGTCAGGCAAAGTAATGGGTGTTGAAGAATTGGAAGGGGTAACCGAAGTAGGTTTAAGGATTGAGAATAAAGAATAAGCAGTTATGGCAAAAAATAACGGTAATAAAAATAACAGCCAGGATTTTTCTAAATATATAAAAGCATTTTGGAAAATATTTATTGCAGGTTTCCTTGCAATAGTCCTGTTTTTCCTTTTAGCTTCATGGGGTGCTTTTGGGCATATGCCTACTTTTGACCAGTTGGAGAACCCGGAGTCGAATGTGGCAACTGAAGTTATCTCAGCCGATGGAGAAACCATTGGTAAATTTTATCTGGAAAACCGTACACCTGTAAAGTTTGCCGACCTTCCCCCGCACCTTGTCAATGCATTGGTAGCTACTGAGGACGAGCGCTATTATGAACATTCGGGTATAGATGCACGCGGTACACTGCGTGCTGTTATGTCTTTTGGCGGCAGCGGTGGTGCCAGTACCATTACACAGCAGCTTGCCAAAAACCTTTTTCATGGCGAGGGTTCTAAAAACCTGATTGAGCGTATAGCGCAAAAAGCAAAAGAGTGGGTTATAGCGGTAAGGCTGGAAAGGCAATACACCAAGCAGGAAATTATAGCAATGTACCTTAATACAGTCGACTTTGTTAACCAGGCAGTAGGAATACGCTCTGCGGCAAAAACATATTTTGGTAAAGAGCCTAAAGACCTTACTGTAGAAGAAAGCGCTGTGATTGTTGGTATGCTGAAAAACCCGTCGCTCTACAACCCTGCACGTGAGTCCAGGAAAAAAATAGTACTGGACAGGAGAAATACCGTTTTAAGCCAAATGGAAAAAAATGGTTTCCTTAAACCTGAGGTTAAGGAAAAACTGGAAAAACTCCCTGTTAAACTAAACTTTAATCCGGAAAGCCATAATGAAGGTATTGCCACATATTTTAGGGAATACTTAAGGGATTTTATGAAAACCTGGGCAAAGGAACATCCTAAAGAAGATGGTAACGAATATGATATATACCGTGATGGTTTAAAAATATATACAACGATTGACTCCCGTATGCAAAAATATGCCGAGGAGGCAGTGCATGAGCACCTTGCGAACCTACAGGAAGAGTTTTTCATACAGCAGAAAAAAAATAAGAATGCACCGTTTATAAATCTTTCGGATGCCGAAACAAAGCGAATACTGGACAGGGCAATGCGCAGCTCTGAACGCTGGAGGATAATGAGTTCTAAAGGCAAAACAGAAGAGGAAATAAAAAAGTCATTCAACGTAAAAACTGAAATGACGGTGTTTACATGGAAAGGTGACAGGGACACTATCATGACGCCGATGGATTCAATAAGATATTATAAGCATTTCCTGCAAACAGGTGTTATGTCTATGGAGCCGCAAACCGGGCATATTAAAGCATGGGTAGGCGGTATTAACCATAAGCATTTTCAGTATGACCACGTTGCACAGGGTGCAAGGCAGGTGGGTTCTACCTTTAAACCGTTTGTATATGCCACGGCAATAGAGCAATTGCATTATTCACCGTGTGATTCTATTCTTGATTCGCCATTCAGTATGCCTAAAGGCAGGTATGGTATAGATGCCGACTGGCATCCGCAAAACTCTAATGGCAAGTATGCCGGAATGGTTACTTTAAAATATGCTCTGGCCCATTCTATAAATACTGTATCAGCGATACTTATAAATCGTGTTGGCCCCAAAGCAGTGGTAGATATGACAAAAAAGCTTGGAGTGAGTTCGGAAATTCCGGAACAGCCTGCCATAGCACTGGGTGCCGCCGAAATAACCGTTAGCGATATGGTTGCGGCCTACAGTACCTTTGCCAATCAGGGGGTTTATATAAAACCGCAGGTTATTTTAAGGATAGAAGATAAAAATGGAGTAGTACTATACCAACCGGAACCGTATTCTAAAGATGTGCTTAGTAAAGATGTGGCCTATGCTGTGGTAAAACTGCTCGAAGGCGTTACCGAAAGTGGTTCGGGTGCCAGGCTTAAGTGGGGCGGCAGTGGCGGTGCGGGCTATAACCGTATGACGGGCTATCCTTATGCTATTACTAACCCAATTGCAGGAAAAACAGGTACAACACAAAACCAGTCCGATGGTTGGTTTATGGGCATGGTACCTAACCTTGCAACCGGGGTTTGGGTAGGTAATGAAGACCGTTCGGCACATTTTAAAAGCCTGCTTTACGGGCAGGGCGCCACCATGGCATTACCTATATGGGGCTTATACATGAAAAAGTGCTATGCTGATGATGACATGACCTATAAAATATCGCAAAAGCCGTTTGAAAGGCCGGCGAATCTTTCAATACGTGTTGATTGTAACAAACCTGTCATAAAAGATACAACTGATATAGATATAGACGAATTTGATTTTTAATAAA